>NZ_CAMFJS010000011.1 GCF_945956965.1 uncultured Roseateles sp. | reverse complement strand
GCTAGGTCGCTCTGACCATGCTCGCCAATGTGCGTCAAAGTGGATCTTTTCAAAAGATCCAGTTTGTGATTTCTAATAGAACCACTTTTAAATCAAAAAGGCGCCGCCGTGATTCCGATTGACCTGGCCGATTGGCTACAGCAACACCTGCGCGAGGGCCAAGCCGTCAACCGCCAGCTGCATGAATTGCTGCTGCAAGCGGTGCTGCAAGGCCGCCTGGCCGCCGGCAGCAAGCTGCCGAGTTCACGCTGGCTGGCGCAGCAGTTGGGCGTGTCGCGCAACACGGTGATCGACGCTTACGAGAATCTGCGCGCCCAGGGCTGCCTGGACACCCGCCAGGGCAGCGGCAGCTATGTGGCCGAGGTGGAGCGCGAGGTGCCCCAGGTGCCACCAAGGCAGGGCCGACCCAAGGAGGCGCCTACCCTGTCAAAGCGCGGCCGCCTTTTGTTGGATCAGGCCGGCGTGTCAGCGCGGCAATGGGGCGCCTTCATGCCCGGCGTGCCGGATGTGACCGAGTTCCCGGTACGCACCTGGCTACGCCTGCACAACCGGCGCTGGCGCGAGGCCCAGCCGGAGCGCCTGAGCTACGCCCCCGGCGGCGGCCTGCCCGCGCTGCGCGAGGCTTTGGCCGAGCATTTGCGCGGCGCGCGCTCGGTGCAATGCACGGCAGAGCAAATCATCATCACCAGCGGCAGCCACCAGGCGGTGGACTTGGTGGCGCGCTTGCTGACCGACGCGGGTGACACCGTCTGGCTGGAAGAGCCTTGCTACTGGGGCCTGCGCAGCACCTTGCAAAGCCTGGACCTGAACCTGGTGGCCCAGGCCGTAGACAGCGAAGGCCTGCGCTGGCCCAGCCGCCCGCGCGGCGCCATGCCGCGCCTGGTGCTGGCCACGCCCTCGCATCAATACCCTTTGGGCATGGTGATGAGCCTGGCGCGGCGCCAACACTTGCTGGAGCAATGCCGCAGCCACGGCAGTTGGATCGTGGAGGACGATTACGACAGCGAGTTCCGCTTTGGCACCCGCCCCATCGCCAGCCTGCAAGGCCTGGACGGTGGCGACCGTGTGCTCTACGTCGGCAGCTTCAGCAAGACCTTGTTCCCCGGGCTGCGCTTAGGGTATCTGGTCGTGCCGGCGAGCCTGGCGCCGCTGTTTGCCAAGGCCTCGGCCGAGCTCTACCGCGAGGGCCAAATGCAGCAGCAAGCCACCCTGGCCGACTTCATTCAGCAAGGCCATTTGGGCAGCCACACGCGGCGCATGCGCACGCTCTACGGCCGCCGCCGCGAGGCCTTGCTGGCGGCAGTGCATGAACAATTCGGCGCACAACTGCCGGTGCTGGGCGACAACGCTGGCCTGCACCTGGTGCTGCAACTGCCCGCCGGCACCGACGACTGCGCGCTGGAAGCCGCCGCCGCTGCCGCAGGCATTGCCGTGCGGGCGCTGAGCCGCTACTACAGCCGCCCCGCCAGCCTGCAGCGTGGCCTGCTGCTGGGCTATGCCTGCGTGCCGGAGCACAGAATCGGCCCGGCCTTTCAGACCCTGGCCGGGGTGATTCGGCAGCACTGCCCGGCGGTGGCGATGCGCCCGCGGCGCTAGGCTCAGATCGGCCTGGGAGGTGACGTAGGGGCAAGTGCCGTACGGACTACGCCGCCTCGCCCGCCCCCATTCAGCTTGTCAAACAGCGCTGCCAGACTGCGCAGCCATGCGCGCCGGCATCCTCCTTCGCGCGCTGCCAACGAAAGATGAATATGGGCCGCCCGTCACAAGTCAAGCCGCTGCGCACCGGCAGCACTCGCCGCGAATTTTTCAAGCGCTCCGGCGCCAGCACGGTGGCCATGGCCGCCGCCACACCCATGCTGCTGCCGCTGTCAGCGCAGGCCTCGGCAGTGGTGCAAATCTTCCAACACGGCGTGGCCAGCGGCGACCCGTTGAGCGATCGCGTCATCCTCTGGACCCGCGTCACGCCGCCAAGCCTCAAGCCCGCCGTGCCGGTGAGCTATGTGGTGGCCACCGATGCCGCATTGACCAACGTCGTGCTGCGCGGCAGCAGCAAAACCAATCCGGGCCGTGACTACACGGTCAAGGTCGACGCCATCGGCTTGCAGCCGGGCACGACTTACTATTACCAGTTCACCGCCGAAGGCTCCACCAGCCCCATCGGCCGCACCAAGACCTTGCCGGTGGGCAGCATCAACAGCCTGCGCATGGCGGTGGTCAGCTGCTCCAACCTGGCCTATGGCTATTTCAATGCCTATGCCCGCATCGCCCAACGCGCCGATCTGGATCTGGTGGTTCACCTGGGTGACTACATCTACGAATACGGCACCGGCCAATACGGCACGGCACGCACGCCCGAGCCGGCCAATGAGATCGTCTCGCTGAGCGACTACCGCCAGCGCCACGCCCAATACAAGCGCGACGCCGACTCCCAAGCCATGCACCGCCAGCACCCGCTGATTGCCATCTGGGACGACCACGAAACCGCCAACGACGCCTACAAGACCGGCGCGGAAAACCACCAGCCCGCCACCGAGGGCGACTGGGCCACGCGCCAGGCCGCCGCCCTGCAGGCCTACTACGAGTGGATGCCGGTGCGCCCGGTCAACACCGCCAAGCTCAATGACAACCACCGCAACTTCGTCTACGGCGATCTGGTCGACCTGCTGATGCTGGAAGAGCGCCTGAGCAATCGCTCGCAGCAGATCAAGGGCAGCATCGCCACGCCACTGGGCCAGGGCTTTGTGCAGAGCGGTCCCTTTGCCGACCCCAGCCGCACCCTGCTCGGCAACGAG
Source organism: uncultured Roseateles sp. (assembly GCF_945956965.1). GTDB lineage: Bacteria > Pseudomonadota > Gammaproteobacteria > Burkholderiales > Burkholderiaceae_C > Paucibacter_A. Next base: position 138,828 of record NZ_CAMFJS010000011.1, on the reverse strand, counting down.
CAAGAAGCCTGGCTGGCCCAGCGCCTGCGCCAAGGCGGCACGCAATGGAAGCTGCTGGGCCAGGGCGTGATGTTCGCCCAGCTCAAGGGCGTGGCGGCGGCCAATGCGGCCGGCGGCGGTGTCTTCCTCAACAGCGACCAGTGGGACGGCTACCAGCCCGCCCGCAACCGCATCTACGACATCATCAAGGGCGATGCCACGCATGCCCGCGTCAACAATGTCGTGGTGCTGACCGGTGACATCCACAGCTCCTGGGCGGCCGACCTGACCCAAGACCCGAACAACGCCAATGTCAGCACCGGCGGCTACAACCCAGCCACCGGTGAGGGCTCGCAGGCCGTTGAATTCGTCGGCACTTCGGTCACCTCGCCCGGCGTGGACAGCGACACCAGCGGCGGCACCGCCGCCTATCTGCGCTCACTCAACCCGCACTTCAAGTTCATCAATCTGCACCGCCGCGGCTACATGCTGCTGGACGTGAACCGCCAGCGCGCCGTGTGCGAGTGGTGGTATGTGGATACCGTGGCCAGCCCCAGCAATTTGGAGAGCTTCGGCGCCGCTTTTGAAGTGCAGGCCGGCAGCCAGCGCTTGAGCCCCTCGGCACAGACCCCGTCCCGCGCCAACCCGCCCCTGCTGGCCCCTTGATGCTGAGGCGAGTGCCGGCGCAATGCATTGATTGCGCTGCGTCTGCACTCGCCGGAGTCGCCCCTCATTTCACCGAGATTGAACTCATGAAAAACCACTTCGCTTTGCGCAGCCTTGCCGCCGCCACCCTGAGCTTCGCCGCCCTGGCCGCCCAAGCCGCCGACTTCACCTTCAGCGGCCAGTTCAGCCATAACACCGACGTCGTGCAGATCGACTTCAGCCTGAACAACAGTCAAGCCGTCACCTTGTTCACCGATTCCTGGAAGTCGGGCCTGAACTTCGACCCCACACTGGGCCTCTACGACGCCCAGCACGCCTGGCTGCAGACCATTGACGACAACGACGGCAGCTTCGCCGGCCCGGGCTATTTCGACGCCGGCGCCGTGCTGCCCGCCTTCGCTGCGGGCCACTACCGCCTGACGCTGAGCCTGGCGGGCAATGACCCCATCGCCGGCGCCAAGACCATCGGCTTCACGCTGGACGGCACAAGCCCAGTCGCCCTGGCCGACTGGGTGCAACCCAGCGCCGACATCAACACCGGCGATCAAAAAGGCGGCTACTGGTCCGTGCATCTGAACGGCGTAGACCAAGCGGCCATCGCCGCCGTGCCCGAGCCCGGCAGCGTGGCCTTGATGCTGGCCGGTCTGGCCGGTTTGATGCTGGGTCAGCGTCGCCGCCAAGCTCGCTGAATCAGCGCCTCGCCGGCAGTCATCAGCCCGGCACCGGCCGTGTACGGCTCATGGCGGCCGGCGCGCCCTCGCGGGCCTTCGCCCGGCCGGCGTCAGCGAACATACAGGGTCAGCAGCTATAAACACGGACTCTCCGGTTTTTGCTGATGCCCCTGTATGACACCGCTGCCCGCCGCTTGGCTCAAGGGCACCCTCTTTAGCCTGCTGTTTGCTGCACTGCTGGGCCTCGCCTTTGCCGGCACGGCACACGCAGAGCCCTTCACCTTTCCACTGCCCTCTGATGGCGAGCGCAGCCGCTATGGCTTTGAGTACGCGCTCTTGCAAGCGGCCCTGAATGCCAGCCAGCGCGCAGATGCCCCCGCCGATCAGCTGCAGTGGTCGACTCAGCCCATGACCCAGGGGCGGGCCCGGGCGGAGGTGGCTGCAGGGCATTTGTCCGTGGTGCACAGCTTCGCCACGCCGGAGCTGGGTCGCCAACTCACTGCCGTACCGTTTTCCATCGACAAAGGCTTGAACAGCCTGCGCATCCTGCTCACGCGGCGCAGCTTGCTGCCCAAGCTGGCCCAAGCGCATTCAGCCGACGATTTGCGTGAGCTGCGCTTTGGTGTGCTGGGCAGTTGGAGCGACCGGCAAATGCTGCAAAGCCTGGGATTCAAGGTGGCGGCCACCGAATCATTTTCCGGACTTTTCAAGATGTTGAGCCTGGAACGCAGCGACGTGATCATGACCGGCCTGCTGCATCAACAACAGGTCAATCTTTTGCTGGGCGAAGCCACCGACTTGGCGTGGGAGCCCCGGTTGCTGATCAGCCTGCCCTCACAACAATGCTTCTACACCGCGCGCACGCCCGCCGGCAAAGCGCTGGCCGAGCGGCTCCTGCGGGGCCTGCGGCGCTTGCAGCAGACCGGTGAATTCGAGCGTCTTTACGCCAGCCACTTCGGCGAGCAGATCAGCGCTGGCGGTGGGCGCCGCTTGATTCAGCTGCTGGACAAGCCTGCTATTGCGACGCCCTAGGCCACTGGCGCCCTCATCGATCACGCCGCGGCGATCTTGAATGCCGCGACGGCCCCAACCAGTTGTTGGGCCTGCCCGTTCAAGCCATTGGCGGCCGCAGCCATTTCTTCCACCATCGCGGCATTCTGCTGAGTGGCTTGATCCATGTGTTGAATCGCCTCGCCGACCTGGCTGACCCCTTGGCTTTGCTCGGTACTGGCGGCGCTGATCTCACCCATGATGTCGGTAACGCGACGAATCGAGTCCACCACCTCGGTCATGGTCGAACCGGCCTTGTCGACCAAGACGCTGCCCTGCTCCACGCGCTCAACGCTGGTGTTGATCAGGTTCTTGATCTCTTTGGCTGCATCAGCACTGCGGCTGGCCAAACCGCGAACCTCGCTGGCCACGACCGCAAAGCCTCGGCCTTGCTCGCCAGCGCGGGCGGCTTCAACGGCGGCATTGAGGGCCAGGATATTGGTCTGGAAAGCAATGCCATCAATGACGCTGATGATGTCAGCAATCCGCTTCGAGCTGTCGTTGATACCCTTCATGGTTTCAACCACTTCAGCCACCACTTGCCCACCCTGCACGGCGACGTTCGACGCGCTTTGGGCCAGTTGATTGGCGGTGCGAGCGTTATCCGCGTTATGCCTCACCGTGGAGCCCAACTCCTCCATGGAAGAGGCGGTTTGCTCAAGCGCACTGGCTTGCTGTTCGGTGCGCATGGACAGGTCTTGATTGCCTGACGCGATTTCCTGGCTGGCCGTGGCAATGCTGTCCGCGGCGTGCCGCACCTGTTGCACCATGCCGCCCAAAGAGTCTTTCATGCCGGCAAGCGCGCGCAACAAAAGGCCGTTTTCGTCATTGGAGTCAATGTCGATACGGCCCGTCAAATCGCCCGCAGCCACCACTTGCGCGATGTTCACGGCCCGATTCATCGGGCGGGTGATGGACAGCGTGATTCGCCAAGCCATCAGCACACCCAGCGCCACGGTCAAGACCGCCCACAAAACGCTGTAGAACAGCACCTTGCCATTGACCGCTTCTGCGATCTTGTATTCCGATTCGGCAAACTTGATCTGAACGCTTTTCAAGCCGCTGATCATCTTGAACAAGGGCGGCGCGACGGTGCGGCTTTTTTCAATGAAGATGGTCTTTGCTTCATCCAACTTTCCAGCCTGAATACTCTCGGTGGCGGCGCCGAGCAACTGATTCTGAAAGGCCGCATAAGCCGCATCGAATTCCTTAGCAATGGGCCGCGCATCGGGTGGCAATTCGCTGGACTTATACGCCTGCCAGGAGGCATCCAGTTCGCTGCGGTTCTTGGCCAATTCCTTGCTGCGCTCGGCAATGTTTTCTGGCGTGTTGTTGATGATCATGTCCATCACCAGGATCCGATTGCGCGAAGCGATGTACTCCACCCGGCTGATCGCACCCAGCGGCACCACCGAATCCATATACATCGCTTTGACCGCCCCAAAGGTGGAGTGAATGCCTTTGACCCCAAACCCCGCCACCAGCATCATCGCCACGAGAAGCGCCGCAAAAGCGAGCCCGAGGCGCTGACCGATTTTCAAATTCTTCAACATATCCAACCCCTTGAAGTTGATGGCGGCGACAGCGCAATCGGTGAAGAGGCCGCGCCCCTTGCCTGCACGCCCGCCCGCGCAAAATCATTGGCAGATGCGCCCAGGCTCGCGGGCATTCTCAGCCAGAGGCTTTCGCCCTGTCCAGGGAAACCACGCGGGCAAGTTGGCTTGAGGAGGCCGGCAGGTTCAGGCCGCCCGCAAGGCGGCAAGCGACTCCACCAGCCATTGCTCAGCGCTGAGCGTTTGAGCGTCGAGCTGGCGCAAGACGATGCGCGTCGAGACCTGCTGCGGCGCAGGCGAGCCGTCCATACCGAACAGCGTCGCCTGCTCTAGCCTGGCTTGCAGGCGGGCCAACACGGGTGCGGCGCCAGCCAGATCGGTATCTGGCATCACCGCAGCGAATTGATTGCCGCCGATTCGCGCCACCCAATCGACCACGCGAACACTGCCACGAACCACGTCCGCCACAGCTTGCAAGATGCGATCACCGGCAGCAAAGCCATGCCGGCGATTCAGCACATGCATCTGCTGAATGTCGACCAGCGCCAAGCTCAAGGGGCGGCCGTGCTTGCGCGCGCTGCTGAGTTCACGCGCCAGGCGCGCGTCAAAGTAGCGGCGATGAGGCAGCTGGGTCAGCGGGTCGAGATCCCGCCCCACGCGATTGACCAGTGGCACTCGCCCAACCGGCCGGTCTGTCGCTGCGGCCTGAGCCTCGCTCCAGGCCGCACCGGCTGGGCCCGCAGCAATTTCGAGCCGGTTCCTTCCCAGGTTCTTGGCCGCTTGGACCGCCAAGTCGGCCTGGCTCAGCAATTGATTGAAGTCCGCGCCGTCCTCGATGAAGCAAAGCCCCGCACTGGCCCGCAAGTCAAGGCGGGGAAGCTCGCCCTCATCACCCAGCTCGTGGCCCAATAAGCGCTTGAAAAAAAGCCCACCGGCCGAGGCAGGCCCGGACCGCAGGCGCGGCACAGGCATGGCCAGGGATTCGATGTGCGCCAGCAAGCGGCGGGCATCGGCCAGCACGCTGTCGCGGTCATAACGCTGCATCAGGACGGTGAAGCCATCGCCATCAAACCGGCCCAGTCGGTCAGAGGGCGCCAATTCACCGCGCAGAGCCTGGCCGAGCTGGGCCAAGACCGCGTCGCCGACAGCATGCCCATGCAGATCATTGATGCGCTTGAAATCATCGAGGTCCAGCAGCAGGACCGCTGAGCAGTCATGCAGCTGGCGCTCCCGCAGGTGATGAATCAGTTGCTCCGCCCACTCCCCGCGTTGCAGGCAGCCGGTCAAGGGGTCGAGGCCTGCGGGGCTGAAGGTCGGTGCCAACTCGCCGCCAGCACTTGCGGTGTGGTGGCCGGGCACCAGCGCCGGCGCAGGTGTTTGCCGCTGCAGCATTCGGCGGATTCGCGCCAAGAGCAAGCGGCTGGGATAGAGGCCGCGAAGCACTTCGTCGCAGCCGCGAATCTGCTCCAGCAGGTCCGCCTCCTGCTCCACCGAGTCGGTGATGATGAGCGCGGGCAAATCACTCGCGGCGTACTCCGCGCGCAGCCCGTCCGCACTGGCAAAATGCCGCGCTTGCAAGATGCGCAGACTGGCCGGCGCCTGCGTGCTGTTGAGCATGCCCTGCAACTGACCCGGCGAGCAGTGGCGCACCGCCCAGCCCTGCTCGCGCAAGCTCACCCAAGCCGGATCTTGCGCGCTGGGCTCACTCGGGGCGATCCAGGCAATCCAGTTGATCCCCGCCATGCTCAAGAGCTCCGCGACGCGTGGTGGCCGCCTTCCAGCTTGGCAAGCTGTTCACGCTGGGCCTCGTTGGTCTTGGCCAGGCGAATCAGCTCTCGCTCCATCTTGGCCGCCGCCAAGGCCTGCAGGTCCAGGCCGACGCGGTTGATGACGAATTCCAGCACCGCCAGTTCATCGGGCCGGTAGCTGGTGTCGCCCCGCTTTTCACCCAGCACCACCAGGCCGTTCAGATGGCCCCGGTAGCTCATGGGGAAAGCGTGGGCGCCTCTGGCTTCGGTGCCATTGACCTCGGCCAAGGCCTGGGCGCCAGCGCGGCCGCGCAGCGCGGCGACCAAGCCGTCATCCGGGTCGAGCAAATGGGCGCAGCGCGGAATGGAGTTGAAGGCCTGGGCGTAGCCGCCGCCCGCCAGGCGCAAATAGATCACGCAGCCGGATTGCCCCGTGAAGCGCTCCAGCGCTTTGTGCAGGCCACTGAGCAGCCCCTCGGTGCCGGTGTAATGCTCGGCCTCTTTGGCGAAGCGGCGCAAGGCTTGCTCGTTTTCATGCCAATGGCTGAAGAGCAGGTTCTTGATGCGGGTCTCCATGCTGATCTGCACCCGGCTGAGCACCACGATGATGACCATGGCAATGGCCGTGTCCACCAACATGCTCTTGCCCTGCTCATGCGCTTGCACCCAATGGCCGGTGAGCCATTTGACAATGCTGAAGGCCAGCAAGACCAGCAAGCTGATGGCACTGAACACCACGGCGCGGCTGACCGCGAAGTCGAAATTGAAGACGCGATGCTTGAGCACCGCGTACATCAGGCCGATGTACATAAAGCCCTGGCCACACAGGGCCAGCACGATGTTCAGCGGCACGCCGGCCAGGCGCACATCGGTGCCGGGCGTCCAGACCAGCGCGCTGGGAATCGAGCCAATGCAGAACGAGGCCAAGAGCCAGGCATGGCGTTGACGCATTTCGCCGCCGCTGGATTGGTAGCCGCCGAACAGGCTGAGCAGAGTCAGCCCCATGCTGGACGCCAACAAGAGCAAGGTCAGAGGTCCGAGCCAAGGAGCCTCGAAACCCAGGCCGAACCAGATCATGCTGGCAACGCTGCACGCCACCACACCGGTATAGGCCGGCATGCTGAACCGCAGCAACGCCTGGAGCCAGTTCGCCCGGCGTGGCGAGTACATGGTGGCGAAGCGCACCGTGCAATACCAAATCAAAGGAAAGCTTGCCAGCTGCATCAGCTTGGCCGCGCTGAACAGCGGGCCCTTGGGCATGAAATTGAAGGTGAAGAAGAAGGACAGCGAAAGATAGACAAAGCACAAGGCCAGGGCGCGGTAGGCGGTGTGATCCGGCCGCTTGAGGCCAATCAGCAAAGCAAAGAGCACCGCCTGAACGGCCAGGAAAAAGCGGCTCAGGTAATCGAATACCTCCATAGCTGAGAAGCTCTGCGGCGCGGCGGTCAAGCTCAGCGGCCTAGCCTGCCCTTCATGCCAAAGCGTGACCCGCAACTGCTCCGGGCCCGAGCGCCCGTCCAGGCTGAGCTTGCGCCAGCGATCAAAGTGATGATCGAAACTCAGCTGGTCCCCGAGTTGCGCGCCCATCAAGGCCAGCTCGGAGCCGGGATCCAGGCGTTCAATCGGAAGTCGGTGCGTGCCCATGCGATGAGCGTCGATGCCGAAAGACTCCTCCATGCCCACCGAGCCGTAGCGCCGCTCCAACAAGGGATTGATGCCGCAGGAGAACTCGACCGCCTGCATCAACAGGCACAGGCCGCACAGGCCGCAGATCAGCCATTTCCAGCCCCGGTCGCCCAGGCGTCGATCCAGCAGATGCCACCCCATCTTGACTACTCCCTTGGGGCCGCAGGCGCGAATCCCAAAAGTGATCGTAGGCGAGGCCGGGAGCGCTTGTCCAGCGCCCGGCCGATGCGCAAGACAGGCGCCAAGCTATGCACCCTAGATGCCTGAAGCTCACCTGTCTTGCCGCGCCAGGGAACTGCCCTGGCGCCCCAATGTAGACGCCCTCATCCGCAAGGATTCGGACGGCCTTCAAAAGCCTCAACTGAAATGATGAGCATCGCGCCCAGCGGCGGGGCGGAGAACGGCCAAGCCCCATTCACAGCGCATCGACGTCGAGGCAGGAGCGACGCGAATCGGTCGTGAGCCGACGACCGGTACAAGGAATGCTGCGCATCGCCCCTGGCATTTCCGCGAGGCACTGGAACGACAAGCTTGGGTTCACACGAGGCGAGGTGCAGGGCCAGCAACAGCGCAGGCAGTTGCACATCTCAGTGCGGGCCGCCGAGACGCATCACACACGCTCAAAGGGGGAATTGCCACTCGCTGCCCAGTTCCGCCGCAATGGCCGACAGACCTTGCAAAGCCCCCACGGGCAAGCCGATGTCTTGCGGCGTCGGCACCTTGAACTCGGTGGGATTGATGCGAATCAGCCGCCCGCCGAACTCATGAATGATGCCCTGGCTGAACCAGCGCACCGAGGGAATGGCGGTGCCGGCGCCGAGTTCAATCACGACCGGCCGGCTCACCGATCGCAGCCACTTCACCTGGCGCGACTCCTGCGCTTGGGCGCGGTCGGCGATCCAGGCGCCATCGCCGAACATCAAGATATTGGGCCGGGCTAGCCCACCGCAGTGCGGGCAAGTCGGCGCCGCATTCAACAAGCGGCAGCGCCCCTCGTCGACCAGCGGCGCAAAGTCTTGTGCGGACCAGATGGACTGCGTGCAAGGGCCCAGGCACTGCAGATGATGAATCGAGCCGTGACATTCATGGATTTGCTCGGGCGTGAATCCCGCCGTCTGGAATTGCCCATCCACATTGCTGGTGAACACCGTGCAGCCATGCAGCATGCGCTCACCCCACATCCGTAGCCACGCAAAGCCCGGGTGGGGCTGAATCTGCCGATAGAGATTCAAGCGATGCCCATAGAAGCCCCAGGCCAAGGCCGCATCGGCACGAAAGGTGGCAGGCGAGGCCGCGCGCTGGAAGTCAATGCCAGCTTTGCGCAAGGCGGGGTAAGCATGCCAGAAGCCCACTTTGCCGCGGAAGTCCGGCAGGCCGGAGTCCACGCCCATGCCGGCCCCGGCCGCAATGATCAAGGCGTCGGCTTGCTCAATGAGTTCCGCCGCATGGCGGGCTGCGTTTTGTAGATCTTGTGTCATGGCGATCAAGGAAGAGTGGGCGGGATCGGGCTCAGGGCGGGTTCATCAGGCCGCGGCGGCCATCAAGCCCAGCGCCGATCTTGCCGCTCGCCTGGCCCACCCGGCGAGCCAGCACTTGCGATGAAACGCCTTTTTATCGTCTCAGATAGGGATGTACACCCTGGGGGCGGGTAAGCACCATCACAGGCTCGCCGTCCAACACTTGGAAGGCGAGCTTTGCCACAACTTTCTTGAACAGGACTAAGCATGAACAAATCCGCATTCGGCTTGCTGGTGATTTGCGCAAGCGCGTTGGCTACCCCGTCACTGGCGGCTAACAACACCTTCATCCAGTTCGATCAGATCAAGGGATCATCATTTGAAAAGGCACACCTGAACTGGAGCGAAGTGGCCAATTGGTCGTGGTCGCTGGAAGCAGATACCTCCTGGACCAAAGGTGGCGGCCCAGCCGTGGGCAAGCCTCAGCCCGGCCCCTTCCTCTGGACGCAAGCCAACGACGGCGTGTTCAACAGCCTATTCGTCAAATTGGCCACGGGCAAATCCGTGCCCACGGTGAAGTTGGATGTCAGCAAGAACACTGGTTCACAGAGCCCCGAGGTATTTTTCACCATGGAGTTCAGCAACGTCTTTTTGACCAAGCTGGACATGAAGGGATCATCTGAGGGCAACGTCGACTTCTCCGGCCAGTTCGTCTTCAAGACCATCAAGATCGGCTACCGGGCGCAAGACAGCACAGGCAAGCTAGGCCCAGCCAAGTACGCGACCTGGGACATTCCTGCAGGAACGGCCAGCGGCTCCGGCTATGTGTTCAGCGGCGATGCCTCGGCATTGGAGGGCTTGGCGGAGGCCATGCCCGCGCCGACAGCGGTCCCTGAGCCGGCCAGCTATTTGCTGATGCTTGGTGGCTTGGCTGGGGTGTTGGCCTTGGCGCGCCGCCGCTCGCTCGCCTTGCATCGCTGATCAGGGCCCTGACAACAGCGAGCTAGGCAAGACCTGACCCTTTGAGAAATTTCTTTTTCCCAAAGGGTCGGGATCAGTGTTTACCCTTGAATTTGTCATAGGGTTTTCACTGAGTTTGTCGAGAATTCAGCCATCGACAAGCCGTTCGCTTTGTCATTGAAGAGGCCCTACATCATGAGCAGCATCCCGAATTTCCTGAGCCAATCTGAGCAGTACTTGATTCAGAGTGCGCTAATCCCCAATGGCAGGGCGCGTGGTCTGGGCGAGCTGACCGAAAGCCTGGGCATGGCTGCCCTGTTCATTGGTTTCAGCCTGACCAGCTTGGTGGCCGTGCTGGGTCTGTGACGCGAGCAAGCGGGCGGGCCAAGCTCTCGAGGGCGGCTGCTGACGCCGCGCGCCTGTTTCTCTGTCCGCAGCGCCGCCGGCCCGATCATCGGCCCGGCTCAATGAATGCGGGCGCTGCGCCCGCTTAGCCGAATGCCCGCATCAGGCCTGGCCGCCGAGTTGCGTAATTTCCGCACTACGCGCCAAGTTCAAGGTCTGCCGATCAGGCGTACTCAGAAATCTCGATGAGATTGAAATCAGGGTCGCGCACATAGACGGAGCGGATCTTCCGCGTCGCACCGGTTCGCATCACCGGCCCCTCGACGATGGGCCAAGCCACGTCGCGCAGCCGCTCAATCACCTGTTCAAGCGGGATCGCCGCGATGAAGCACAGGTCCAATGCGCCGGGCACAGGAAGGTGTGCTTTCGGTTCAAACTCGCGGCCCTGCACATGCAAATTGATTTTCTGTTGACCGAATATGAAGGCTTGTCGCTCAACCGCAGGCGTGCCGCCGATGAACGATTCAAGGCGCATGCCAAGCACGCGCGTGTAGAAGTCCACACAAGCCTCGGGTCGCGCGGTCGTGAGGACGAGATGGTCAAGGCTGTCGATCATTCGGAGTGTTTCCTGTGTTGAGCCATTGGGGATGGAGCGAGCCGCGGGGTCGGTGAGCAAACCCCGCTCCGCCAACAGCGACGGATTGAGTTTGCCCCCTGGCCTAGAGCAAGTTCAGCTCGCTGCGCCAACCCAGCGAGCGAGCCTCACGAAGCCATGGTCTGGGCCTGTTCATTGGAAAAGCATTTCACCACTCTCGCGCCACCGCGGGACTGAGGCCGCGCGGCTTGCGGCGCTGCACAGCGACACAGAGGGGCGGCCCTGACCCGAACGACACTGCAAGGGGGCAGGCCAGGACGCATGACCCGCCCCAATCAAATGGCGGTGATCGTCTCGATTTGACGCTTTGGTGCGCATTCACCGGCGATCACCGCCTATGGCTTTATGCCGCCAATCGTGGATCGAATGGCTCAATGGTTTCGGCGACAACGTCACGCCTGTTCTGTTCCGCGCGCTCAGCCAAGACGCTGCGCTCATACAAGGGCCGGAGCTTCGGGTCTGATTTGATCGCCCGCACTGCGGCGCGGATCGCGAAGGCAAACTGCGGCCGCAGGTGAGCAAAGGCGCGCAGTTGCGGACCGTGACGCTCTGGCAATACTTTCCACCACGCGACGATGCTGTTCGGATCGTTCAGATTCAAGATCACGGCAGGCCTCCTAGAGAATTGGCTGGTGCGGAAGAATGATGCTGTATAAATATACAGTATTTGCATCAAGCATCGATGACAGTCTCTGGAGGCGCGATGGCGTAACTGGCCGGGTCGGGCAGAAGCGAGATGCAAGACGCGGGGAGCCGCCGCTTGAGCGCAGGTCGGCATTGATTACGGCGCTGGCCGGGCAAGAAGCCTACTGCCGCGGTGCAGGCAATGGCGCAACGATCAGCCGATCGCGGCCACCGCGCTTGGCGGCATAAAGCGCCGTATCAGCGGCTTCAATGAGGCGCTGCGGCTGATCGCCATGCTGTGGGAAATAAGCCAAGCCCAGCGACGCACTCAAGGGCCCCAGTGGTCGCCCGCCATGCAAAAGCTGAAGCCGGCGCACGGCGTCCAGCAACTCTTCCGCGCGGTGCACCGCGAGGTCCGCCGCCATATCAATCAGCAGCACCACAAACTCTTCGCCACCGAAGCGGCAGACGACGTCACTCGCGCGCACCTGTGAGAGCAATGCCGAAGCCACCTGCTGCAGCACGAGATCGCCGGCGTCATGACCGTGTTGGTCATTGAATTGCTTGAAATGGTCGATGTCGATCAGTGCCAGCGCATGTGGCAGTTGGCCGCGCCGGGCGCGGGCCAGTTCTCGGCGCAGTGTTTCATCGAGGAAGCGGCGGTTGTAAAGGCCGGTCAGCGGGTCTCGAATGGACTGCAGCCGCAGCGTCTCGCGCAGCCGGATATTGGCCAGTGCCAGGCCCGTCTGCTCGGCCAGGGCCACAGCCAGGCGTTGACGCAGGTCTGCCTTTTCGGGCGCCAAGGCCGGCCCTTGGTGCAGCACCAGCAACAGGCCAAAGGTATCACCCTGGGCCATCAGCGGCAAACAAGCACTGGCATGCCCCGCTGTGCGTAACTGAAGATGCGGGCAGCACAATGCGGCGCCTTCGCCGTCACCACGCATCACATGCGGACGCCCACGGCGCAGCGCCCAACATTCGTTGCTGCCAAAGCTGGCATCGGCCTCGGCGGGCTCGCCCCAACTCATTTGCTCCTCCAGCAACTCGCCGCCTGGCGTGAGCAGGTAGAGCGCGCCACTGCTTTGCGGGAACAGGCGCGGGCCATAGCGGCATAGGCAGTCGTAGGCCTCACGGGGCGTCTCGCAGGCCTGCAGGAAGCTGGACAACTCGCTGAGCTGGCTCACTTCCCGATAGGTCTGGCCAACCGCCGCCAGGCTGTGCTCGAGTTTTTCATTGGCGGCGCGCAATGCCGCCTCGGCCTGTTTGCGGGCGGTGATGTCGTGCAGCACCCAGAGCGTCCCCTGGGAGGGATCGGTGGCGTCCATGAGCTTGCCGTGGCTGCTGATGTCGATGATTCGACCGTCCTTGGTCTTGAGCTTGGCTTCGCCCATCCACACCTCGCCACGGTTCAAAGTCTCATAGGCCTGACGACCAAAGGCCTCAAAGTCCTCATTCGTCGGAAAGATCATGCGGGTCGGCAGCCCAGTCAGCTCCCCAGGGCCATAACCCAGCATCTGCTCGGTGCAACGATTGCAGCGCAAGGTTTGGCGGTCGCGCACCAGATGAATGCCCGCATTGGTGTTGTCAAAAATGAGTTGCAACTCAGTGAGCGCCTGCTCAAGCGCCCGCTCGCCCTCTTTGCGGGCGGTAATGTCTTCGGTGATGAAGATGCTGCCTTTTCGGCTGTCCTCCGGGTCGATCGCCTTGGCCAGCATGCGGCACCAGAACAGCTCGCCCGTGCGTCGCTTCATCTGCAGCTCGACATCGAGTCGTCCGCCCTGCCCCAAGAGCGGCACGGCCTCGCGGCTCAAGGCCTCGAAAGCAGCTTGGTCGGGGTAGACCACGACGGTGGGCTGCCCCACCAAGTCATGAGCGGCCCAACCGAACATTTCACCGAAGCGTTCGTTGCAGTGCAAAAAAGTGCGGTCACGGGTGAAGGTGATGCCCAATGATGCGTTGTCCAAGATGGCCTGGTATTCGAGCAGTAGCTGCTGGCGGGCAGCTTCGGCCTCGTGGCGCTCGGTGATGTCGATGGCGACCCAGATCGTTCCCTTAGTCAGGTCCTGCGGGTCAATCGCCTTGCCATGACTGCTGCACCAGATCCGCTTGCCCCCCCCTTGCGTACCGCAACAATGTCGCCGTTAAAGCCTTCGCCGGCCATGAGCGCTTCGCGCGTGGCTTGTCCGTACGCGGCCCAGGCGGCGTCCGACTCAAAGTAGACCCGGGTCGACAAGCCGATCAACTCCCCGGGCTCGTAACCCAGCATGTCCTCCACGCGCCGGTTGCAGCGCGCGATGCGCCGCTCGCCATCCACCACCAGAATGGCCACGGTGGCGGTGTCGAAGATGGCGCGTTGCTCCATCAAGGTAAGCTCCAGCTCGACGGTACGCTGCTCGACCAGCGCCTCCAGCCGGAGCTGATAGCGCTGCAATTCGTCGTCTTTGCGTTGGCGCTCAATCGCGATGGCTGCTAGCTGCGTGGCCCCGGCCATCAGCTCTAGTTCATCCTTATCGGGCGTGCGCGATTCCTTGTAGTACATCGCAAAGCTGCCCAGTACGCGCTTGGTGGTTGACACAATGGGCATCAACCAGCAAGCGCGAAAGCCTTCGCCCGAGATCAAGCCGTGGTAACCGGTCCAACGCGGATCGCTCAGGATGTCGCTGGCGATCACCATCTCATTGCGACTCATCGCGCTGCCGCAAGAGCCGAAATCGGGCCCGATGGGGGTGCCGTTCAAAGCCTGCAAATAGCCAGCCGGCAGGCGTGGCCCAACGCCGGGGCGCACATGCACCCCATCCTCATCCAGAAGCAGCACCGAGCAGTAAAGGCCCTCCGATTGAGCCTCGATCAACAAGGCCAGATGCTCCAGGGTCTCCATCATCGGAACGTCCCGCGCCATCATCTCGAGCAGCTTGCTTTGCCCGGCATAGAAGTTCATTGGCGACATGGCCACCCCTTCCAATTCGCCTCCCGTTGACGGAGCATGTTAGGTGCCGAGCTGGCCGGGGGCAAGCAGGGAGCGGACAACAGCGCCAATGACGGCGTTGGGCGATGCTTCGAACTCGCGCTATCGACCCATCGCTGAAGTTCGCCCGAATTCAGTGATCGGCTTCAGGCAGACCTTGGTGAACGGCGGCTTCGCGCCCCCGAACTCATGCAGTGCAAGCGTCTTGGCAGGCCTCACTGCAAGGCAAAAGCTTGGACGTGGGCTGACCTTGGCCAGGGCCTGAGCACTTGCATGGCTGTCGTCATGTTCTAAGTGGTCTGCATATTTGTGAGCAAATCATCAGCTCAAGATCGCCGATGCCTCCCATGCATTGAATCGCGCAAAGCTGAAAATCTACTATTAAAACAATAACTTAGACTTTCAAGCGCATTCACCTGAGCGCGTAATGAAGCCGGTTCTTAGGGGTGCGAATGTTTCACACCTTGTAACAAAACAAGTACCACCATAGTACCAATTCTCATATATTGCCGCGGCCGGGCTGTCCGAATGAGGCGGGCCGGTTGACTTACGCAGCTCTTTGGGGCCAAGGCGCCCTGAGAACCCTCTCTTCCATTGCGTTCATACATGAATCAACAGTCTCGCCACCGTCGACGGACCCCTCTCGTCCTGTCCGCTTTGACCGCGTCCGTACTTGCTGCCACCAGTGCCAAGGCCGTCGAGGTCGCGCCCTACTTCTACACCTGGGGCTTTGGCAATGCGGCATACCAAGTCAACACCTTGACGGCCGCCAAGGCCCAAGGCGTGAACAGTGCCACCCTGGCTTTTGTGATTGCTGGCAACGGCTGCGTCGCCACCACGGACGGCAGCAGCAACGCCATCACCGGAGCGATGAAAAATGACATCGCTGCCTACCGCCAAGCCGGCGGCAACTTGATCATTTCATTTGGCGGCGCGAACGGGACCTATCTGGAGGCAGCTTGCACGGTCGATCAGATGGTGGCTCAGATTGACCAGCTGATCCTCAGCTCGGGGATCAAGACCCTGGACTTTGACGTGGAAGGCGGCGCTGTCGGCAACAAAACGGCCAACAACACCCGCTCGGCGGCTCTCAAGATCTTGCAAGCCAAGTATGCCGACCTCAAGGTTTCGTTCACGCTGGCTGTGGCCCCTCCGGTCACCTACAGCTGGGGTACCGAGCCGGGCGGCCTGTCGGCGGACTCGCTGGCGGTCGTGCAGTCGGCCGTTGCTGCGGGCGTCAAAGTGAGCCGTGTCAACATCATGGCCATGGACTATGGCCAGTACTACACCAATGGCCGTACCGACCTGGGTCAGTTGGCCATCGATGCCGGCATCCGTACCCGTGAGCAGTTGCGCCCGCTGTTCCCTGGCTTCACCGAAGCCCAGCTGTGGGACCTGATCGGCATCACGCCGATGATTGGCGTCAATGATGTGGCCGCCGAGGTGTTCACACCCGCGCATGCGCAAACCCTGGCCAATTTCGCCCGCCAAAATGGCGTCGGCCTGCTGTCGTATTGGGCGCTGCAGCGCGACCAAGTCGGCAAGGGTGACCTCGGTATTTACAGCCAGGTCAACACCAAGAATCTTGAGTTCCATGCCGCCCTCGCTTCGGCCCAGACCGGCGGCTCGGTAAGCCCCCCGACACCGGCGCCTACACCGGCTCCGACGCCCGTACCGACCCCGACGCCCACTCCGGTGCCCGTGCCGGTGCCGCCCCCCGTGCCTGCCCCAGCGCCCGTGCCGGCCCCAGTTCCGGCGCCGAGCGGCAGTTGCGCGATCTGGCAACAGGTCGGCAATGCCTACCGAGTCGGCGATGTCGTGAGCTTCCAGGGCGAGGTCTATACCGCCGTCCAGAACTTTGTCAGCTACGCAGGAGCGAACTGGTACCCGAACAGCACGCCGTCGTTGTGGAAGCAAGGCGGCGCCTGTGCCGGCAATGTGCCCACGCCCACGCCCACGCCCACGCCCACGCCCACGCCTACGCCTACGCCTACGCCTACGCCAGCACCAGCTCCGGCCCCTGCACCCGTGCCGGCCCCGGCTCCTGTGCCTGCACCCGCTCCGGTGCCCGCCCCCGTGCCTGCCCCAGCGCCCGCGCCCGCGCCGGTTACCGGTGTGCAAGCCTGGAGCGCCACAGCCGTGTACGCAGCGCCTGGCATCCAGGTCAGCTACGGCGGCAAGGTCTACGCCAACAAGTGGTGGACCCAAGGTGAAGTGCCCTCGGCCTCTGGCAGCTATGGCGCATGGCAATTGGTGAGCGGTGGTGCCGTAACGCCTACGCCTACGCCTACGCCAACGCCTACTCCAACTCCAACTCCGACGCCCGCACCAACGCCTGCGCCGACCCCGACCCCGACCCCGGCCCCGGCCCCTGCGCCTGCACCGGCTCCGGCCCCAGTGCCTGCACCTACCCCGGCGCCCGCGCCTGTACCAGCGCCCACACCAGCGCCGGTGCCAGCTCCCGCGCCTGCGCCTGTCCCGGCGCCTGCTCCAGCAGGCGCCAGCGGCAAGCAGGTCGGCACCTATTTCACCCAGTGGGGCGTTTATGGCCGTGACTTCCAGGTCGCGGATATGGTGAGCAATGGCTCGGCCGCCAAGCTGACCTTCGTCAACTACGCCTTTGGCAATCTGTACCAGAAGAATGGCGGTTACGAGTGCGGCATCGTCAACAAGGCCGAGCCGGGTGCGACCAACCCGACCGCTGTTGACGCCGGCACCGGCGGCGACGCCTGGGCCGACTTCGGTCGTACCTCCAGCCGCCGCGTTGACCCCGCCGACACCATCAAATGGGACGACCAGCTGGCCGGTAACTTCCGTGAGCTCAAAGCCCTGAAGGCCAAGTTCCCCAACCTGAAGGTGATGATCTCGCTGGGCGGCTGGACCTGGTCCAAGTGGTTCTCGGCGGCCAGCCAGACCGACGCGCTGCGCAAGCAGCTGGTGTCGAGCTGCATCGACGTCTACGTCAAGGGCAACCTGCCGGTGATCGACGGCCGCGGCGGCGCGGGCGCTGCTGCGGGCGTGTTCGACGGCATCGACATCGACTGGGAATTCCCGGGCGGTGGCGCGCAGCCTTACAACACCGTGTCACCAGCCGACAAGCAGAACTTCACCTTGCTGCTGGCTGAGTTCCGTCGCCAGCTGGATGCCCTGAAGGCCACCACCGGCAAGGCCTATCCGCTGAGCGCCGCGATCGTGATCGGCAAGGACAAGATCGAGCAGACCGAACCCGCCAAGTACATCCAGTACCTGGACTGGCTCAATCTGATGGCCTATGACTTCCACGGCACCTGGGAGAACGGCGTCACCGACTTCCAGTCCAACCTGTATGCCGACCCGGCCAGCCCCAACATCAAGGCCGGCGGCAACCTGGCGACCTACACCGTGGACGCGGGCGTCAAGACCCTGATCGCTGCAGGCGCACCGGCCAACAAGCTGGTGATGGGCGTGCCTTTCTATGGCCGCGGTTGGAAGAATGTACCGGCCGGTGCTGGCGGTGACGGCCTGTACCAGTCTGCCGCAGGCGGCGCTGCGCCCGGCACCTGGGAAGCCGGCTTCAACGACTACAAGGTGCTGAAGAACTTGGCCGGTGTTCGCAAGATCCATCCGGTGACCAAGCAGCTGTACCTGTACACGCCTGATATGCAATGGTGGAGCTATGACGACGCCACCGTCATCGGCACCAAGGTCGACTACGTGAAGGCCAATGGTCTGGGTGGTCTGATGTCCTGGTCCATCGATGGCGATGACAGCGCCGGCACCCTGACGGGTGCGATGAGCAAGGTCCGCAACTAAGCGTGACCCAAGGCGGCGCTTCAGGGCGCCGCCTTTTTTTGCCCGGTACGCCGGGCACCTTTGTTTACTGTGCCTTCGCCCACCTGCGGCGCGAGGGCCACCAGCCAGCCCACGGCGCGCATCCTGCGCAGTCTCCGTGGGCGCCAGCCCGCCATGCACCTCACGTGCCTCACCGCCATGCACCTCCCCCGTCTACCCTCCCGTTTCACCGCCTCTGCGCTTGCCGCTGCATTGACCGCGGCCCTCGCCGCCAACGCCATGGCGGCTAGCCCTGCCGTGCCCGGCTGGCCCACCGGCAAGGTGGCCCAGGGCGGCGTGATCAACGGCGGCACCGAACTGCCCCTGTTGCAGCAGCGGCCGGTGGATTCGGTGTTCACCTATGCCGGCATCGGCGGTGACGGCGACCCGGGCCGCATCATCACCCGCGACAGCAAGATCGACCAGATCGTGCAGCAGATGCGGGCCATGGAGGCCAACACCGGCAGCACCCAGATGCTGACCGTGGTGTTCTACAACATCAACGGCAGCGGCGGCACCGATCCGCTGCTGGCCGACCTGCGCAACGACGGGCCGGACTTCCTGCTGCAAAAGCACATCATCAACTTCATCAGCATCGCCCGTCAGCTCGAAGGCTACAAGGACGCCCGCCACCCGGTGCCGGCCACCCTGCTGCTGAGCCCAGACTTCCTGGGCGAGCTGCACAAGCAGTGCCAGCAGTACTACTGCCCGGTCTCGCTGGACACCGCGGTGCCGGTGGCCGCCGCCCTGGGCCAGGCCTTCGACTACCTGCAGTTGGATCGCAAGCTGATCCCGGCCGAGTTCCTGGACAGCGGCACCACGATCAAGGACTACATCCGCGCCATCAACTGGATGAGCCGGCAGTTCGCGCCCAGCGTGCCCTTCGGTTGGCAGGTCAATGTCTGGGCTGGCGACGAGACCGGCCACGGCTGGGTCCACAAGGCGGCCAACAAGGACGCCAGCGTGCTGCAGCCGCACATCGACAAGACGGTGGCCCTCCTGCGCCAGCTCAATGTGATGGGCAATGCCAACGCGGCCTACAACCCGCACTTCGTCGCCTTCGACAAATGGGAGCGTGACGTCTTCGACGCCAGCCTGGGCGGCGCCGGCGTGGCCAACGGCTATCTCTACAGCAGCGCCGACCTGGACGTGATGCTGCAGTACGTCAAGGGCGTCTCGGCCGCCTTCGACAACCTGCCGGTGATGCTGTGGCAGATCCCCGGCGGCCACCTGCAACTGGCCAGTGGCGATGTCGACAACCGCGGCAACCACGGCTCGACCGAGGCCGACTACTTCCTGGGCAACCCGGCGCTGAGGGACGACCTGTCCAATGTGGCGCCCTACATCACCAGCGTGGCCATGCCGGCCGCCGCCACCAACCCGACCTACCAGAGCAGCGCCGCCACCGTGGGCGACTATCTGCGCTGCCCGCCGACCCAGCCCGGCTGCTGGAACAGCGGCCACCTGAGCCAGGCCCAGGCCGCCAACGTCTTCTCGATCCTGTGGGGCGGCGGCTCGACCACCTCGGTGGCCGGCCTGTCCAGCGCGCTGGACGACCAGGGCCACCTGTTCTCGCGCATCCAGGCCCTGGGCCTGGCCAATGGCATGGGCAGCAGTACGCCGATCCCAACACCAACACCGACGCCCACACCTTCACCCTCGCCAGCCCCTGCCCCTGCGCCCACGCCGGCGCCCGCGCCGACCCCCACACCCGCCCCGGTGCCCGCACCCAGCGGCAGCTGCCCCGCCTGGCAGCAGAGCGACAACAGCTACAAGGTGGGTGACGCGGTGAGCTATCAGGGTGCGGTCTATACCGCGCTGCAGAACTTCATCAGCTATGCCGGCTCGAACTGGTTCCCCAACAGCTCGCCGACGCTGTGGACGAGCGGGGGCAGCTGCAGCGCACCGACGCCGACGCCGACGCCCACGCCCACGCCCACGCCAAGCCCGGCACCGGCACCGGCTCCCGTGCCCGCGCCGACCCCGGCTCCGACACCCGCCCCAGCACCTGGCGCCACTGCCTGGAGCGCCACCGCGGTCTATGCCACAGCCGGCCTGCAGGTCAGCTTCGATGGCAAGGTCTACGAGAGCAAGTGGTGGACCCAGGGCGACAACCCGGCAATGTCTGGCGCCTATGGCCCGTGGAAGCTGATCAGCAGCAGCCCTGCGCCGACGCCTGCGCCTGTCCCAGCGCCCACACCAGCACCAGCACCGGCCCCTACGCCGACTCCGACGCCGACCCCTGCGCCCGCACCGGCTCCGGCACCCACACCTGCACCGACCCCGGCGCCCGCCCCTGCGCCGACGCCTGCTCCCACGCCAGCGCCGACCCCCGGCGCCCTGCAGAGCAGCGGCACCATCAACTTCCACCTGTGGCTGGGCGCCGGCGCGGCCCAGGACCAGCTGGTGCTCAGCAGCGAGCGCTACACCGACCTGATCATGTCCAATATGGTCGCCGGAGTGATGTACGGCCACCTGATCCGCCAGCGCCTGCCGGGCATGCAGTACCAGAGGGACTACCTCTACGGTTCGATCTTTGCCCAGCTGCTGCAGGAGAACATCGCCACCCAGGAGTACTTGCCCAGCAGTGATCTGCTGGCCCCCGCGGCCAGCCAGCAAGCGGTGATGGGTGTGGGCCAGGGCGGGCCCTACCAGATCAACAATTACGCTGCCGACATGGTGTCAGGCGGCTATGTGCCGGCCGGGCACTCGCTGATCAACTACGTGGCGCTGCAGAAGAACATCGGCTACTCGATGGCCAATGCCGGCCTGCAGGTGAACATGGCCACACCGGCCTCGTTCAACAACAAGTACTACGGCCCGGTGCTGACCGCCTACTTCCACTACAACGACCTGGTCGCGCTGATCGAGACCGGCAAGGGTCCGAGCGGTTGGACCACGCCGTGGCAGCCGGACTTCGACACCGCACTGGAGCGCTTCAAGACCCTGCCGGGCAACTTCCTGGATGTGCTACTCAACGTGGCCTACAACCAGGGCTCCTACGGCAAGCTGATGAGCGAATACAGCAAGCTGGCCGCCACCGCCACCGCGGCGACGGTCAGCCAGGTCAACCAGTACAGCCGCGTCTGGGGCTCGCGCGACACCTATGAGCAGTACCCCTATCAGGTGCGCTACTACCTGGATCAGCTCTACGGCAACCCGGTCCCGACCGACAGCGCCACCACCCTGGTGACGCCGGCCAACCATGTGGCCTTCGGTCTCACCGATCTGGGCAAGGTGTTCTCCAAGGTCTTCCAGACCCTGGCCTATGTGGATGGCAGCGGCAAGTACGTCTACATCCCGGCAGCACAAGCGGACGCGGCTTATGCGGCGGCGCTGAGCCAGGCCGCGCTGGCGGCCAATGCCACGCTGGACCTGTCGCAGGCGGCACAGCGGGCGCAGATCTTCGGTCTGCTCGAGACCGCGATCGCCACGCTGGAAACCCGCCTGGGCACGCGCTTCACCGCCACCACCACCAACGGGTTGTAAGCCTGGCGGGCGGGCCGATGGGCCCGCCCGGGCCGCTCCCAAGCGGCCTCGGCACCCTCTCGGAGGATGGCGGCGGTACTTGGCTACCGCCTGCCCGGCTCTTTCAGCCGGCTTGCTCAGCCGGCTTGCTCAGGCGGCATAAGGCGCTTGGCGCACCCACTTGGTCATGATCCACTTTTCGCCCTCGGTCACCGGCTCGCCGGCATGCAGGGTCAAGGGGTCGAGGCGCCCCAAGGCATCCACGTACCGGAACATCACCGCGCTGCCTTTGCGCGGCAGCACATGCAAGCCGGCATCGGGAAAGGCGGTAGCGCCGCCGGCAGGCACGTCGTTGAGATAGACGACCAGGGTGGCCACGCGCTGGCCGCCCTGCGCCAAATGAGGGGCGCTGCCCGGGTCCTCTGGCGGGAAGTAGTCGTGGTGGGGGCGGTATTCACCACCGACGCCATAACGCAGGATTTGCAGACCTTCGCCATGGGCCAGCGGGTGCCCCATCAGACGGGCGATGCGTTGGTCCAGCCGGGTGATGAACTCATCTTCGCAAAGATTGAAATACGTGCCCTCGCTGCTGCGCGCGGCGATCACCTCTTCGCGCCCGGTCTGAGGGTCAACAATGGTGGATCGGCGCAGCTTGTCGCCGGCACGGCGTACCACCTCATCACACTCCTCATTGCTGAGCACGCCGTCGAGCACCAGCACCTGCGGCCGTTCGCTGCGGCAGGCGACGCGGATCTGTCGATCCCCGCCGTCCAGCCAACTGTGGGTGGGCAGCGGTGTCGGCTGGTAATTGGCGGCAGCGGCAACTGCAGTGGGAGCCAAGGCCAGTTCGCTGCGCCGCTCGGCGTACAGCAAAACAATCGCGCGGGCCTCGGCCGCGCCAAAGCCCTGGGCTTGCATGACCTCGAGCATGGAGGCCTGCGTGCAGCCGCGTGCGAGGTTGTCCAGCACCCAATCACGCCAGTCCTGATTGAACTCCATGGGAATGTTCCTTGTTGTGCCGGCACCGGGCCGGCTATCGGGCGCCGCCGCGGCCCAGGCCGGTGTCCGGGTTGTAAACAAAGCGCCAGCCCTGGTAGCTGCGCTGGCCGGAGAAGCCGGCGAAGTCATTGTCAAAGCCGTCTTGTTTGAGCGGCTCACCAGGCGCCTGGCTGAATACACCGATGATGCGCCCCTGTGGGTTGTAAATCAGCCCCCAATTGGGGCTGCGGGCCACCGGGTCGGCATAAAGCTTGCGCAGGAAGCGGCGCGGCATGGGGGCGCCCGGGTCTTGCAGCAGGTCAGACAGCCGGGCCGGCGCTCGGGGCGCGCCAGCGGGCTGAGCCTCGGCATAGCGGCGCAGGGCATTGCGATAGGCCAGCCCCACGCGAAGCAGTTCGCGCTCATCGGCCCGCCGCACCTCGGTGGCATGAACCTGCACCACCTGGGTCAGCCAGATGCCCATCAACACCAAAGCACCCAACAGGGCCACCATGGTGTAGCCACCCTGGTCGCGCTGCACGGCACTACCAGCTGCGGTAAGGCGTGCCATCACGTGCCTTTCCCTCTGCGCCGCTGTGTAGATCGATCACCCCCTGACCCTCTGTGGGCCGGCTCAGCAGCCAGCTGTCGGTGCGTTCTGTGATGGGGTCGCGTGGCAGGCTCTGCAGATAGCGCCGGTTGACCAACTCATCCATCGTGGCCGGGTATCGGCCGGTATCGGCGCGGAACTTGTCGATCGCATCTCGCACCGCATAAAGGTTTTGACGCAGCACATTCTCCCGAGCCACGTCGACTTTTTGGAAGTAGCGCGGCACCACCAAGGTGAGCAGGGTGGCCATGATGGCCAGCACCACCAGCAACTCAATCAAGGTGAAGGCACGCTGAGCCCGGCCTGGCCGGGGCTTTCTAAGCTTGAACATCTTGCTCACCATTGCCGATAGAGGATGCCGTTGAGGCCACGGCCGTCCGCCTGGGAGTACACGTCATAGACGTCGCGCCCCGGCTTGGGGTCATCCGGTGGGCTGGCATAGCTGCGCCAACCCCAGGTCTGCGCAGCGCTGCGTTCGGGGCAATCGCAAAAGGGGTCGCGCGGCACCCGGCGCAATAAGTAGAAGCGTTCGCGACGCGGGCTCTGCTCGTCCACGATGCCCTGAGCCAGCAGATCCAGTGAAGGCGGGTAGCCGCTGTCACCGATATTGCGGGGGATGCGGCCGGTGTCCCAGGCTTTTTTGTAGGAGTCGATGGCATCGCGGATTTCCCACAATGCCCGCCGTAACTCCGCCTCGCGCTGGCGTTGGGCACTCATCTGGGCCAAAGGCAGCGCCACCATGGACAGCACGGCGAGGATGGTCAATGTGACCATCAACTCGACCAAAGTGAAACCGCGCTGCGTCGTCATGGCAATGAGGGCTCCGGCGGTCAGCGCCCAAGCGAGCTTGGTTCCGCGCCTGCGCGACGCATGCGCATTTCAGGGGCGGGGGGCGACGAGACGACAGCGGGGGCTGCGGGCGCTACGGGCGCCGAGGCTGGGAGCTCGGGGCTTGCCGGTGTGAGCGGGCTTGGCACGGCCGCTGGCGCTGCGGAGGATGGCGGGGGGGCATCGACCTGCCCGTTGGGGCGCAGGCGCAAGGGCTGGGTCGACATCTCGTTTTCCGTGCCGGCATTGAAGTTGCGCAAATGTGGCGCCGGCGTTGGCAGCGAACGCACGATGCGTGGCGTCACCAACAACACGACTTCGGAGCGGCTGCTGCTGTCCTTGCGCGTGCCCATCAAGCGGTCAAGCAGGGGCAGGCCCACCGCGCCGGGCAGGCCCGCGGCGTCAACCGAGTTGCTGTTGGAGATCAGCCCGGCCAGCACCTGGGTCTCACCATCGCGCGAGGTCATGACAGTCTCGGCCTTGCGCTGGCCGATCTGATAGGCGATCAGGCCGCTCTTGGTGGTGATGGTGCGCACGATATTGCTGACCTCCAGACTGATCTTCACGCCGATCTCGTCGTCCTGGGTCAGGTTGGGCTCAACCTTCACCGTCAAGCCCACGTCCTGATAAGCCACGCTTTCGCCAGTGACGCCCAGATTGGTGGTGGTGGTGACCACCGGCACGCGGTCACCGATGGTGACAGCCGCCTTCTCCCGGTTTTTCACACGAATTCGCGGGTTGGCCAGCAACTTGCTGTTGCCGCGGGTCTGGTTGATGTTGAAGTTCAGACTTGGGGAGCCAAGATTGACCAGCACGCTGCCACGATTCAGTCGCGACAACTCGTCGAGCGTGAGCGCCCCCGCCTGAGGAGTGCCCAGCACGCTGTTGCTAGAGCGGGTGGCCCCGATGGGGCTCACGCCAATGGACGCCGGCAAACCGACACCGAAATCCAGCATATCGCTGCTGTTGACTTCCAGCACTTGCAACTCAAGCACCACTTCGGACTGGGCAATGTCTTGAGCGGCCACCAAGCGCTCAATCACCTGCAGCACCTCTGGCGTATCTCGCACGATGATGGCGTTGAGGCGTTCGTCGGGCTGGATGTCCTTGACCCGGGTCATGGCCTTCAGGCTGGCCGCCAGCGCACGCGGCTCGGCGTTGGACAGGTAGAACACCCGCATCGTCAGTTCGCGGTACTCGCGCTCCTTTTCGGGGGTGCGTGGGTAGACCAAGACAGTGGTCTCGCTGAGTGTGTGACGCACCAACTGGTTGCTGCGCAGCATCATGTCGACCACGTCTTGCGCCGGCAGGTCGCGCGCGAAGATGGTGGTTTTGAGACCCGCTTGCACATCTTTGTCAAACACGAAGTTCAGGCCGCTGGCGTGCGCCACCACATCCAGCGCCTGCAGCAGCGGCTGGTCGCGAAAGCTCACGGTCACCGGTTTGCGAAAAGCGGCGGCCAACTGGGGTGGCGCCGCCGAGTCGCGGGTCTGCCCCGCGTCAAGGCTCTCGAGCACACGACGCACCTTGCGATTGCGTGGATCTTCTCCCAGGGCCTCCTGCAGCAGCGCTCGGGCCAGTGCAGGATTGTCTGCAGACAGTCGTGCGGCTTGTTCAGCAATCTGTTCGTGTTTGCGGGCCAAGCGCACGCGCTGCACACCGGCCACTGCCCGAGGCTGGTTGGGCACCCAGCGCAGCGCCGCCTCGAAGCGGTTGTTGGCACGCTCCAGATCGCCGCTCTGTATGGCCTGCTCGGCCTCCGCGAGCACTTGCACCACCCAGGCCTCGGTCTCGCGCTCAGCGCGACCGACGATGTCGGCATCGTTGGGGTTGGCGCGTCGCGCCTGTTCGAGCCGGGTCAGCGCGCGTTCGCGCTGGCCCTGGGCCAAGAGTTCGTCCACCTCGCGCAACTCGGGGCGCCCAGCGCAAGCCGAGATCAGCAGCAAGACGGCCAGCCAAGGCCAGCGAGCTTGGGGATGAGGGCTGAAAAACGAAGTAGGTAGATTCACGGGCGGGCTCCCAGCGGCAGGATTTGGCTGCGCATGAGCGGCAGGTAGGTGAGGGTCAAGGCGGTGTCGGTGAAGGCGTCGATTCGGTACTGGCCCAGCAGACGGTCGCCTTTGCGCAGGGCACCGGGCTGATGGCAGCCTTCACAGATGTAGATCAAGCCCTCGGGGGTGTTGAGCGCAAGGATGCGCTGTTGGGCATCACGCCACAGGCCGGCCTCTTGCAAAGGCAGCGGCGGCAGCGTGTCTGGCGCCTGAGCCTGCGATGCTGACCTTGCTTTGCTGGCGGGGGCACTGGCCGTGGGAGGGGGCGGCACAGGTCGGCTCCCGGCCGCTGGCGCAAACATGTCGACGATGGGCTGTTGCAGCAGTTCTGCTGCCTTGGCCTGTGCGCGTGCGCTCCACTGGGTCGGCTGCCCCGGGGCACTCGCGGCTTCGCCTGCCTCGGGGGCGGCGAGCGGGCGCGCGGGCGCCCCGCTCGGGCTCTCCGTCACGGCGGGGCTGGCCGGAGGCAGTTCGGCGGGTTCACCTTTCCAGCCTGCATAGAGGGTGGCGAGCAAGGTCAGACCCAGCGCCCAAAGGACTCCGCGGTTCATGGCGACTTGGTCTGCGTGGGCAGACTGAGTTGGATTTGCACGCCCAGCTCGCTTTGGCTGACATCCGGTCGGGACAGCTTCAACACATCGATCCTCAGGCCGGGCTCACTGGTCAAGGCGGTGCTCAGGCAACGAACAGCCGCGTAGCTGCCCCGCGTCGCGAAGTTCAGCGTCAAACGGGGGATGGCTTTGCCGGGCTCGGTGCTCTGGCGATATTCGCCGGCATCCAGCATCAGCTCACACTCTTGGCCCAGCGCCACCACACGGCCGATGGCGCTTGTCTGGTCGTCTTGGCCCTGAGCGGTGCCGGGCGGCAGCTTGGCACGTTCTTGCTCTCGTTTGCGCGCCAGAACGAGCAACTCGGCACTCAGCTGTCCTTCTTGAAGATCCAGTGCCCGTGCTTCTTCGGCGCGTAACTGTTGGAGTGGCGACAGCAGGTGTTGCTGGGTCACCAGAGCGGCCAAGCACAGCACCAGGCCCACCATGCCGAGCCGGCCCAGGCGCGCAGGCAGACTGCGCAGATGCCACCACACCGCTTGACGGGTGATCATGAGCCACTCCCTGACCAGTCGAGCGCGACGCTCATCACCAGCCGCTCGCTCCCACCCTCGGCCATGCGTGTGTGCCGGCGCAGGTCAACCTGCCGGAACAGGCCCACTTGCCTGAGTGCCAGCACAAAGGCCAGGCCATCTTCCAGACTGGCGGCTTCGAATTCAAGTTGGGCGGTCGAGGCGGTCTGTTGAATGCTCAGATCACGCAGCGCGACTTGCTTGGTCCACGCCCGTTCGATGGCCGCCATCGGCAAACGCACATCCTCGGCCGGCGACAAAGCGGGCGCCGCGCTATCTGCATCGTGAGATCGGCGCTGCTGGCGCATCTCGACCAGGCGTCGTTGCAAGTCGGCGACTCTTTGGCTTGAGGCCGCCAGGTCGGCGGCTTGACGTTCGCCGACCCAGGCCTGCAGTCCAGTCCAGGCCAGCAGGCACAAGCCGGCCAAGAGCAGCATCACGCCCAGCAGCCGCCAGCGCGCGCCGGCTCGCTGGAAATCGATCTTCATGACTTCGCGACGCATCAGGTCTCCGAGCTCATGAGCAGCCAGTCGGCTCGGCCAAAGCGCGCATCCGGCACCGTCGGCAGCCTCATACCCGGCAAGAGCGGGCCAGCGGGAAGCTCCGCCACGGCGGCGTAAACATGGACAGCGGCTTGTGGCAGGCTGCCGCACATCAAGGCGCCTTCTGCTGCAAGTTGGCTGACGGTTCGGCCCTCCACCCATGACAAGGGCACGGACTCGACGCACACACCGCCGTCAAACCAGGCCACGCTGCCTTGGGTGCGCTGCAACATCAGCACGCCGGACTGGCGGTCCTTCAGATGGGGCGAAGCGCGCCGGCAAGCCAAGGCCAGCAAAGGCTCGACCGTGCCCAGCCACAGTCGCTGCTGGCGCGCCAGAGCCTGGATCGACTCGTGCAGCGCTTGGTCCAGCGCCGCGACCCAGACGGGGCGACCGTAGCCCTGCAGGCTCACACGCACACGCTCGATGCTGGCATCCTCCGCCGCCAGGCCGCAGCGTTGGCGCAGCCCCTCAAGCCCCCAGGCCTGCCAGTCTGCATCGCTGACCAGACCATCCTGCCAGGGCAGACAGGCATGCCGAACCCAGGGCTCGCCGACATGCACGCTTAGCCGCTGCAACCAAGCCCCATCTTGGGGCCGCCGCAGCTGCAACGATTGCAGGGCGGTGGCAGGATCACGACCGGCGAGCGGATGAATGCGCGCGCTCTGCTGCCCGGCTGTGCCAGGGCCGCGGCGCACCAATAGATGGCGCAACTCGTCCTCAAGAATCCAAACCTGGTGGTCAATCCACAAAGGTGACACGGTTGGCCTCCTGCAAAGTGGTTTCTCCACGCGCCACCGCGCCCAGCGCCGCCTCGCGAAGGCTGCGAAAGCCTTCCTCGCGAGCGAGCGCCAGCAGCGCGGCTGGCGGCCGGCGTTCGTTGTAAGCCTGTCGCCAAGCCGGGCTGAGTCGCAGCACCTCGGCGATGGCGATCCGGCCCAGATAGCCGCTGCCACGGCAGGCGTCGCAGCCACGCCCCGCCCGGAAACGCCATTGCGCAATACCTGCCGCCTTCAGTTGAGACGCCTCGCGCGTCGCCCGGTCCGGCATGGTGGGAAAGCAGCAATGGGGGCAGTTGCGGCGAATCAGTCGCTGTGCGACCACGCCGATGGTGGCTTCAACCACCGTGCCACCGGGCAAGCCCATCTGGCCGAATCGGTCGAGCACCGCCAGCACACTGTTGGCGTGGATGGAGGCGAGCACCAAGTGGCCCGTCTGTGCGGCTTGCACCGCGATCAGGGCGGTCTCGGCATCCCGGATTTCGCCGACCAAAATTTTGTCGGGGTCATGGCGCAAGATGGAGCGCAGGCCCCGGGCGAAGGTCAAGCCCTTGCGATCGTTGACGGGAATTTGCAGCACACCGGGCAACTGGTACTCGACCGGGTCTTCAATCGTGATGATCTTTTCATCGCCCGTGTTGATCTCGCTCAGCGCGCCGTAGAGCGTGGTTGACTTGCCGCTGCCGGTCGGACCGGTGACCAGGAGCAGGCCATAGGGCTCGCGGGCGAGGCGGCGGATGCTGGCCACGGCGTCGGCATCCAGCCCCAGAACCTCCAGGGAGAGCTCCTTCCAGACTTGCAACAGCGACTGCCGGTCAAGAATACGCAGCACCGCATCCTCACCGTGGATGCTGGGCATGATGGAGACCCGAAAGTCCACCTCGCGCTGGTTGACCAAGACTCCGAAACGGCCATCCTGTGGCACGCGCCGTTCGGAAATGTCGAGCTCAGCCAGCACCTTGATGCGAGAGACAATTTGCTCGGCCATCTGATGGCCGGAGGCCTGGCCGGCGCGTTGCAGCACGCCATCGATGCGGTACTTGACCTGCATGCCCTGGGGCGAACTCTCGAAATGGATGTCGCTGGCACGAGCGGCTAGTGCGTCGTAGAGCGTCGAATTGACGAACTTGATGACGGGGTTGGTCTCGGCGGCCAGCGTCAGCAGCGATATTTCAAGCGCCACGTCCTCACTGCCCGGCAGCTCGCCATCGGCACCCAGTGCGATTTGGTCCATCGCCTTGTGCTGGCGCTCATGGCGCTCGAGCAGCGCTTCGATGTCCTCGGGCAGCGCGCAGGCGGCGATGTATCGGCCCGCGAGCCGCACATGGAGCCAGCGTCTTGCCACGGGATCAAGCGGATCGGTCAGCAGCACCATGGGCAGCGCCGCTTCCTGGTGGATGTCTGCATCGCTGACCGCCATGCAGCCGAATCGCCGCGCTTCGGTGATGCTGACCAGATCCAGGCGTGGCAGCTTGCGTTCGATGGCTGCGGCATCCAGCACGGGCAGACCAATCAAACGGCACATGGCCACCAGACTGGCGTGGCGATCCAGCCCGGTGAAGTCACACAAGCGCTGCAACAAAGAGCGCTCATCGACGAGTGCTCTTTGCTCCTGCAACTGGGCCAGGGTCAGGGATTTCATCCGAGCGACCCCGCGATCTCGAAGATCGGCATATAGAGCAAGAACACGACGATGCCGATCACACCGCCAACAAACAGCATCAGCAGCGGCTCGAACAGGCGAGAGAACAGCTCAATGGCGCGGTCGAGTTCCTCGTCAAGGAACTGCGCGGCGCGCTCGGCCATGGCCGGCAACTCGCCGCTCTGCTCACCGACCCGCAGCAATCGGTCGGAGATGGGGGTCGTGATGCCGTTGCGCCGCAATGCATCAGCCAGCCCCAAGCCGCCACCCACTTCACTGCAGGCACGGCGAAATCCGGCCTGCAACTCGGTCGGCAGCAGGGCGCCTGTCAATGCCAAGGCTTGCATCAAAGGCGTGCCGCCCTGCAGCAGCAAGCCCAGGGTGCGATAGAAGCGGCTGAAGGCAAACACCTGGCGGATGGCGCGCAATCGCGGGAACCGAAACAAGGCCTGCAGACCCGCCTCGCGCCAAGGGGCATACAGAAACATCGCCGCCACCAGCGCCATCGCCAACACCAAGCTGCCAAACACCAGCTCGCCATGTGCGGTGACCAAATGCCCCCAGGCCAACAAGAGCCGGGTGGAGGTCGGCGGATTGCGCATCTGCTCAAACACGGTGACAAAGCGAGGGATGACATACATCATCAAAAACATCAGCACGACCGAGCCGATGGCGACCACCACGGCGGGGTACACCAGTGCGGACACCACGCGCTGACGCAGGGCGCCAACTTTGCCTTCATAGGCGTTGTAGCGGCCCAAGGCTTCCGCCAGATGCCCGGTGCGCTCAGAGGCTCGCACCGTCGCCAAGTAGAGCGCCGCAAAGTGCTCGGGGTGACGGCCCAGCGCTTGCGACAAGGTCTGGCCCTGGCGCAGCGACTGTTCGATGGATTCGAGTATCTGTCGGGTCAAACCGGCTTCGGTCTTGGCGCGCAAGGCCTCGATGGCCTCGACCAGGGACAAGCCGGCCTGCAACAAGGCCACCAGTTCCTGCGTGAACAAGCTGCTGTCAAAGCTTTGCTCCCCCATGCGGGAAAGGCTCCTGCGCACCGGCTGAATGCGCAGCGGCGTGGCTTGGCGTTGCTGCAGCAGCAACTGGAGCTCCTCGCGACTACCGGCCTCCAGCACCAAGCGCTGGATGCGGCCTTGATGCAAGGCTTTGACTTGGAACTGCATTACCAATAGCTGATGTCGGCACTTTCACCGGCACCGCCGGGTGCGCCGTCCATGCCGAAAGACATCAGACGGAACTCACGCCCTTTGTCACCGGGTACGACATAGATGTAGGCGCGGCCCCAGGGATCCGGCGGCACGTCATTCTGCAAATACGGGCCTGCCCAGTTGGCGAGTGACCCTGGTTGCTTCACCAGGGACTGCAGCCCCTCCTCGGTACTGGGGTAGCGCCCAGTGTCCAGCCGGAAGTGGTCCAGTGCGCCGGCCAATGTCTTCATCTGGCTGCGGGTGGTCTGGACACGCGCCTTGCCGACCTCACCAAACAGTCGCGGCCCCACATAGCCCGCCAGCAAGGCGATGATCAGCAGGACAACCAACAATTCCAGCAGGGTAAAGCCCGCGGCTCGGTGCCGTGAGGCAGGACTGAATAGCCTAGAAAACATAGTGAGGTTTCGCGGACGATTGAGCGCAGCCGGTCACCCGGGTGCGTGTGCAAGGCTTGGGGTTGACGACAGCCGTCGATGATGGGTTTTCACGGGGAGGGAGAACGCAAGAACTCGTTCTCTACCCGCTTTCGCCATATATCGGGAGGCGCTGAGGGCCCAGCCGAAAAGGCGTCAAATTGTAAGTTTCAGGCGCTATTCCGCCCGCATCCAATGGCTTGAAGTTGCAAGCACACGTAACAGGAATGAGGCCTCACAGTCAGAGTGGCACCGGTTTTGGAAGCGCCAGTATCGGGCGCTCTTGCGAGGAATGCCAAAAGGCCTGTGGAGTTCAAGGCACTTGCGGTCAGGCCCATTCGTTGAGACGAAGTCGAAGCTTTTGTCGCACCAAGTCCGGCTTTGTAGACGCCAAACTTGTGGTCGCGGCGTCTGCTTTCCTTTGGTTTGTGCACTGCCAGTCGGTGGGCGGCATCGAAACGCGGCGCTAGGCACATCCTGACTATTGCGGATGGCTGCAAGGTGCCCAAAGCTGAAGTTCCAAATCTACGGCGAAGGCCAGCGTCTCGCGGCCACAAACGGCCCTGGCAGACAGGATCAAAAACATGTCCCGGCGTACCAGCGAATGCCAAGTTCTTAGCGAAGAAATTGAAGCCCCCGTTGGCCCCAAGCAGCCAGTTCCCACTTCTAACATTGGCTGAGCGACGCGAAAGTAGGGCGCATCTGCTGCGAGGCGCGGCGCCTCTACCGGCGCTGAGCGCTGAATTTCGGCAAAGAAAAACCCCGCCGTAGCAGGGCTTTTTAAGGCTGAACGCGTGGAGCGCTCAAGCGCGGCGGCGGCTCAGGCCCAATCCCAGCAAGGCCACGCCAACCAGGGCAAGCGAAGCGGGTTCCGGCACGACAGCGGCACTGGCCTGCACGTAATTGAGGTTGTCGAACAGCACTGCGTCAGCGCTCGTGGGGCTCAGCTTGATCGACCGGATGCCGGCAGCGGCCCAGCCCGCGACGAATCCGTTCACGTTGTACGCGACGGTAGCGGTGCCCAAAGAGCCGCCACCATTGCCGAAGGCTTCAATCTTCCAGTCGAAGTCGGCGCCGCCGATGTGCACTGCAAAGGCATCAAGGGCTTGCGTGAAATTGAAAGTCACGCCTTGACCAGCGTAACTCACGACGCTGCGACCCACGGCGCCGTATGCGCCGGCAAGGCTGTCAGTCACTAAAAGCGTGCCGCCACCGTTCGGAGTCAGCACAAAAGCGCCATTGCCGACAGTGGTCGGCGAGCCAGTTGCATAGGCTGAGAATCCGTCTACTTTTGCACCGGCCAGCGCCGGATTTGCAAAGCTCGTGATGACACCGGCTTGGGCGAACGAAGCTGCGGCGACCAGCGATGCAACCAAAAACACTTTTTTCATGATTGGAACTGCTTTCAGAAGTTTGATAACGACAACTATGATTTAAGCAAAACTTGTGCCAGTCGGTGCTGCTCCGGCACAATTTATCTATGGAAAGGAGTGATTGCTCGAGGTTTCCCGAGGCAATCATCTGGTGCGATCTGTAAAGAATTCCGACACCGGTTGCCGAGCGATGTGGAGTGCCCAACGCCTTCATCGCGGCCCTCGCTCACCTCCAGCGCGCCAAGTCTAAAAACCTAAGCCGTATCCCATGCCGCTCGACGCTACGGGACTGCCCGGTATGGGCACGAAGCTGCCCCACAAGCAACAAGCACGAATGGCTGCTCCCGCTGCAAAGCAGCAGATAAACCGCTATGCATTGCGCCACCACGAAGTCGCCCAAACACATAAGACGGCCCTGACCCTTCTTCACCCTCTGGCGACTGACATAACTCTTTGCCGTCCGAGCGAGGACTCTCTTTTGGGTTTTCGACTTTGCAACGAGTTACCTCGTTGTTGATGCAATAGCTCTATTCGCCGAAGAAAAAGGGCACGCCATCACGGCGCGCCCTTGTAAATGCCACTCAAGTTGCTTTCGACTTCAATGACCAGTTTTCAACTTTATTGGCGCCGAACAACAAGCGCCAAAAATTAACCTAACGATTATTCCACCGTGACACTCTTCGCCAGGTTGCGTGGCTTGTCCACATCGGTGCCGCGTGCGCAAGCGGTGTGATACGCCAGCAGCTGCAGCGGCACGGTGTGCAGGATGGGGCTGAGCGCACCGTAGTGCTCGGGCATGCGGATCACGTGCAGGCCGGGTTCGCTTTCAATCTGCGTGTCGCCGTCAGCGAACACATACAGCTGGCCGCCGCGTGCGCGCACTTCTTGCATATTGCTTTTGAGTTTTTCCAGCAGGGTGTCGTTGGGGGCCACCGTCACCACAGGCATCTCGGCCGTCACCAGGGCCAGGGGGCCGTGCTTCAACTCACCGGCAGGGTAGGCCTCGGCGTGGATGTAGCTGATTTCCTTGAGCTTGAGTGCGCCCTCCAGGGCAATGGGGTAGTGCAGGCCACGACCCAGGAACAAGGCGTTTTCCTTGCGGGCGAATTCTTCGCTCCAGGCGATGACTTGCGGCTCCAGCGCCAGCACGGCTTGCACCGCCAGGGGCAGGTGGCGCAGTGCCTTCAGGTGCTCGGCTTCTTGTTCTTCCGTCAAGAAGCCACGGGTTTGGGCCAGCGCCAGCGTCAACATGAACAGGCCCACCAACTGGGTGGTGAAGGCCTTGGTGGAGGCCACGCCGATCTCCGCGCCGGCGCGGGTGATGTAGGCCAGTTCGCACTCGCGCACCATGGCGCTGGTGGCCACATTGCAAACCGTCAGCGTGTGCTTCATGCCCAAGCTGCGGGCATGCTTGAGGGCGGCCAGGGTGTCGGCCGTTTCGCCGCTTTGGCTGATGGTGACGACCAGGGTGCGCGGGTTGGGCACGCTGTCGCGGTAGCGGTACTCGCTGGCGATCTCCACGCTGGTGGGGATCTTGGCGATAGATTCCAACCAGTACTTGGCGGTGGAGCCGGAGTAAAAGCTGGTGCCGCAGGCCAAGATCAACACCGAGTCGATTTCTTTGAAGATGCTGTAGGCGCCGTCGCCAAACAGCTCAGGGCTGATGCCCACCACGCCTTCCAGGGTGTTGGCGATGGCCTCGGGCTGCTCGAAGATTTCCTTCTGCATGTAGTGGCGATAAGGGCCCAGCTCGGCCGCGCCGCTGTGGGCATGCACGGTGCGCACGGTGCGCTCGGCGGGCTCATAACGGCCAGTCTCAGCGTTCAGCGTGCTGATCCAGTAACGGCCCAGCTGCAGGTCCACCACATCGCCCTCTTCCAGGTAGACGATCTGATCGGTCACGCCAGCCAGGGCCATGGCGTCGGAGGCGACAAAGTTCTCGGCGTGCGCAGCGTCCATGCCCAGGCCCAGCACCAGGGGCGAGCCCTCGCGGGCTGCGATCACGCGGTGCGGTTCATCGCGGCAGAACACGGCCACGGCATAAGCGCCCTTCAGGCGCGGCAGGGCTTGCTGAACGGCTTCGAGCAGGTCGCCGTTGTAGAGGTGGTCCACCAGATGGGCGATCACCTCGGTGTCGGTCTGGCTGCTGAACTGGTAGCCCTTGAGCTTCAACTCGGCGCGCAGCTCATCGTGGTTCTCGATGATGCCGTTGTGGACCAGGGCGATGCGACCGACACTGTCGGCGCTGGCGCCCGGGCCTTGCGAGAAATGCGGGTGGGCGTTGTGCACGGCCGGCGCGCCATGGGTGGCCCAGCGGGTGTGGGCGATGCCGGTGCCGGAGACGATGCCATCCTCGGCCGCCAAGCCCATCAACTCGGCCACGCGGGAGGTGCTGCGGGCGCGCTTCAAGCCACCGTCTTGATGCACGGCCACGCCGCAGGAGTCATAGCCGCGGTATTCCAGGCGCTTGAGGCCTTCGATCAAGATGGGGACGATATTGCGCTGGCTGACCGATCCGACGATTCCACACATGATTTGCTGCTCTCGCATTGACTTGAATGGCTTGCATCGTAGGCAGTCAGGCGAAATCTTTGCTTTCAAAATATCGGCATTTTTGAAACAATCATTCAGCAGTCAATTTTCAAGAACAATAATTTCACAAATACATTAAATATGAATGAATTAGTGACCATCGACGCCGCGGACCTGCGCATCCTCGATCTGCTGCAGCGCGATGCGGCGCAATCCAACCAGGATCTGGCGGCGGCCGCCCATGTCTCGCCCGCCACTTGCCTGCGGCGCGTCAAACGCTTGGTGGATGCCGGCATCATCACCCGGCGCATCGCCTTGCTGGCACCCGAAAAGCTGGGGCCCAGCCTGAGCGCCATCGTTGAAATCACCCTGGACCGCCAAGGCGCCGAGCACCTGGCCGCCTTCGAGGCCAAGGTGCAGCAAGACGCGGCGGTGCAGCAGTGCTACCGCGTCTCGCCGGGGCCGGACTTTGTGCTGATCTTGCAAGTGGCGGACATGCCGGCCTATCACGCCCTGGTGCAGCGCCTTTTCACCCAAGACGCCAATGTGCGCAATGTGAAGGCGTTTTTCAGCGTGTTCCGCGCCAAGTTCGAGCCCAGCGTGGCGCTGCCACAGGGCTGATTGGGCTGATTGGGCTGATCGGGCCAGCCGACCAGTGCCGGCCAAAACAGCCCTGCTGCGACCCCGCAGCCACCGGGCCAACTCAGGTTCAGGCGGCCTTCAGCACCAGCAAGCCCTTGAGGTACTCGCCCTCGGGGAAGTTGATGGTTTGCGGGTGGTCGGGTGTGGCGCCGACACGGTCGAGGATGTAGCCATCGACCTGCGCATCCAGGCCCGCGCCGGCAACGATCTTGTGGAACAGATCGGGGCTGATGCCGCCGGAACAGGAAAAGGTGAACAGCAAGCCACCGGGCGCCAGCAGGCGCAGGCCCAGGCGGTTGATGTCTTTGTAGGCGCGCGCGGCCCGCTCGGCATGCGCCACGGTGGGCGCAAACTTGGGCGGGTCGAGCACGATGGCGTCAAAGGTCCGGCCTTCCTTGAGGAAGTTGCGCAAGGTGGCGTTGACGTCAGCATCCAGGCTGCGGTGGTGGCCGGGCTCAAAGCCGTTCAGGCGCACATGCGCATCGGCTCGCGCCAGGGCCGGCGCGGAGGAGTCCACGCTGATCACCTCGGTGGCGCCGCCCGCCAGGGCCGCCACCGAAAAGCCGCCGGTATAGCTGAAGCAGTTCAGCACCGACTTGCAACCGTACTGGCGCACGCTGTCGGCGAACTTCTTGCGGTTGTCGCGCTGGTCGAGGTAGTAGCCGGTTTTGTGGCCCTCGGCCACATCCAGGCTCAGGCGCCACTGGTGCTCTTGGATGATGATTTCGGTCTCGCCCTCGCCGCGCAGCCAGCCGGTTTGCTGGGGCAGGCCTTCCAACTCCCGCACCTGCACGTCGGAGCGCTCGTACAAGCGACTCAAGCCGGTGGCGGCCATCAAAGCGTCGATGATGACGACCTTCCAGCGCTCCACCCCAGCGGACAGGAACTGCCCCACCAGCGTGTCGCCGTAGCGATCCACGATCAGGCCCGGCAAGCCATCGGCCTCGCCGTGAATCAGGCGCACAGCGTCAGAGGCAATCGGCAAGCGCGTGCGCATGGCCAAGGCCTTGGCAATGCGCTGCTGGAAGAAGGTGGCGTCGATGCGCTGGGCTTCGTCAAAACTCCAGGCCCGCACGCGGATATTCGACAAGGGGCTGAAGGCACCCCAGCACAGGAACAGGCCTTCGGCCGACTCCACCCGCACCGTCTCGCCCGCATCGGCACCGCCGCGCGCGATCGAGCCTTCAAACACCCAAGGGTGGCGGCGCTGCAGTGAACGCTCTTTACCGGCGCGTATGACGATTTTTTTCATGGCAATTCTTTCTTGGACTTCGCATCAACGCCGCTGAGCCGCAATGCGCTCAAGCGCTTTTCAAATGATCAACGGGCCAGCGTGCCGTAGGCATAGCCCACCGACACGCTGAACAAGGGCGAGGACTGCTCGGCATGCCGCAAGCTGCGCCATTGCCCCAGGCCGGCACGCAGCCGCAGGCGCTCACCTTCCCACTGCGCCCACAACTCGCCCTGCCCCACCGCGCCGCCACCCACGGTCACACCGCCGCCGCCGGCCGCACCCACCAGGGCTTCGGCGCCCAGGCGCCACGCACCCCAAGGCTCGCTTTGCACACCCAGACCAAACAGGCCGATGGAATAGGCCCCGGCCCGGCCCACCGCCGCGCTGCCCGCCTGAGCCACGCCGTACACATGGGGCGACAACTCGCGGGTCAGAATCATGTTGTATTGGCTGATCGCCTCACGCGTTCCGTCTTTAA
This sequence comes from uncultured Roseateles sp., assembly GCF_945956965.1. Taxonomy (GTDB): domain Bacteria; phylum Pseudomonadota; class Gammaproteobacteria; order Burkholderiales; family Burkholderiaceae_C; genus Paucibacter_A. The sequence continues at coordinate 100,749 of NZ_CAMFJS010000011.1, read as the reverse complement.
ACAGCACATCGGGCAAGTGCACGACACTGGCGAAGATCTGGCTGGTGCGCACCACACCTTGGTCCACCTCGCCGCTGCCCCAGGCGGTGGAACTCGATGGCGTGATGTCCAGCGGGAAGCCCAGCCCCAGGCGCACAAAGCTGCCCGAGAAATGCCCCGTCACCGCCTGCGTCCAACCCGCCTCCAGGCGCAGGCTGGGGCCCCAGGGCGTGACCCAGCGCAGGCTGGGGCCAGCGCGCAAGAGCCAGCCATTGCCGGTGTCCACATTGCCGCCGCCGCCCAGGCCCAAGCCCAGCTGCCCACCCAGGCGCAGCTTGGGCGAGCCAATGGCCCAGTCCTGGCCGGCATTGGCAAGCACTTCCATATAGCCGTCGGCGCCGCCCTGGGCCGCGCCAGCGGCCTCCACACCCCACCAGCTGCCGTCGGCAATGTAGTGGCGCAGGTCGGCGCCAGCCTTGCCCATGCGCCCGGTGCTGGGCGCGCCGCTGCGGTTTTGGGTGCGGCTGCTGGGCTTGTCCACGCCGCCGTAAAGCATCACTTCATCAAAACCAAGGCCGGTGCGTGTGCCGGCACGGCCGCGTCGGCCCGAATCGCTGGGCGAGAAGCTGGCAAAACTACTGGCCTTGCCCAGCATCACCGTGTAGGCGGTATCGCTGACCGTGCCGCTGGGGAAGCGGATCATCGCCACGCCCAGGCCCGCGTACCAGTCGCCCATCTCGGTGCGCAAGGACAACTCCGGGCGCAACATCAGGCCGCCGCCAAAACGCAGCTTTTCTGAACTGAGGCCACCACCGGCGCCCACATAGAGGCCGGCCGCGAAGTGGGTGCTGCTGCCGATATTCCAGCGCCGCTGGGCCGTCAGCCCAAGGGTGAAGATGCCGCCGTAATTGCCCTTGGCTGTGCCGTAGACGCTGGGGCCAAAGCCCCAGCTATCGTCCACCGCCATCAGGTAGCTGCCACCCAGCATGGCGGTCTTGCCACCATCGGGCAGGTCGAGCGGTGTCCAGCTCAGCTCCACCGCCGCGGGGCGGATTGCCGTCAGGCGGGCCGGCGTGGCGTCCGCCGACTTGGTCGCGCTGCCGCCTGGCTCGGGGGCATCTGGCGACAGTGGCCCCGTCGCCGCCCAGGCGCACAGCGGCACCAGCAGGGCCAGGCTCAAAGCGCTCAATTTCATGACTCGAACAGGCATATCAACTCGTCTACTTTTTTCTCGTCAACTTCGCGCGGGGATGCGCGGCGTCGTAAATCTTGGCCAGGTGCTGGTAGTCCAGCTGGGTATAGACCTGGGTGGTGGTGATGTTCGCGTGGCCCAGCAACTCCTGCACCGCACGCAAATCACCACTGGACTGCAGCAGATGCGAAGCAAAAGAATGCCGCAGCATATGCGGATGCACATGGCTGGGGCTGCCCGCCGCCAGGGCGCGCGCCTTCAGCCGCACACGAATCTGCGCTGACCCCAAGCGCCCGCCGCGTGCGCCCACCAGCAAAGCAGGTTCACCCGGCCGGGCCGATTGTCCACGCAGTGCCAGCCAGGCCTGCAAAGCCTGCAAGGCCGCCTGACCCACCGGCACGCTGCGGCGCTTGCTGCCCTTGCCCAGCACATGCACCTCGGCCGCCTGCACATCCACCCAGCCGCGTGCCGTGCCGCTGGCGGCCACGTCCAGCCCCTCCAATTCGGACACACGCAGGCCGCAGCCGTAAAGCAGCTCAACAATGCAGCGGTCCAGCGCCTCGCCCGCAGGCTCCGCGTCGGGGTCGGCATGCTCGGCCAAATTCACCGCATCGTCGACACCCAAGGCCTTGGGCAGAGGTTTGGCGGCCTTGGGCGCACGCAGGCCGTCAAAGGGGTTGAGCTCAACCAAACGCAAGCCGCCCAGATAGCGATACAAACCCCGCCACACCGACAGCTGCAAAGCCATGCTGCGCGGCCCCAGGTCTTGTTCGCCATGCATGCGCATCAGCAAGCCACGCGCTTGATTGGGCCGCAAGCGCAGCAAATCCAGGCCCTTGCCCTCTAGGCTGAAGGCATGCAGGCGGCGCAGGGCTTGGGTGTAGATCACCAGGCTGCGCGGCGCCAGGCCGCGCTCGACCCGGGCGTGGCGCAGATAGTCCTGAAACAAGGCGGGCAGCGCCTCCGGCTCGGGCGCAAGCTCGCCGACATGCGCGGCTACATGCTCAGCGACACGCTCGGACTTGGCCGAGTCGGTTTCAGTCCGGGCGGCCACTCTCGGGCGCCGCCACAACAGCGGCGGCGGGCGCCAGCAAGCGGGCCAAGGCGGCGCTGGCAATCTCGCCCACACGCTGCAGGAACTCAGTGCCCATCTCCGCGGTGTAGCGGGTCGGGTCCGGCGAGCCCAGCACCAGCAGGCCGAAGCTCTTGCCGGGCTTGGCAGCGTCACCGCTCTCGGCCAGCGTCAAAGGAATCAGCGCCAGCGAGGTGACCGCGCCGGCAGCTTGGCCGGCCTCATCGGCCTGCTGCAACCAGCGCGCCGCCTCGAAGCCTGAATTGACGCCGCAGTAGGGCTGCGAGAGGCTGTTGGCAAAGCTCTTCACATCGCTGCTGACGGGCTGGGCGTAGCTGGCATCGGCGTACGCCGCATCCACACCCCACAGGCGCAGGCCGGCTTGCGGAATCATGAACTGGTGACGCAACTCCTGCACCAGCACCTCGGGCAGGCTGGCGGCATCGGCCGTCAACATCAGGCCGCGGGTCCAGCGGTGCAGGCGGTCGGACAAGGCCAAATTCTCTTGGCCGTTGCGGATCATTTCGATGATTTTTTGTTCCAGGCCCTTGATCTTGTCGCGCAGCATTTCGGCTTGGCGCTCTTGCAGGGAGACCGTGCGCTGACCCAGCGGGTGGCTCAGCTGCACCGTGGCCAGCAGTTCGGCATGGCGCTGAAAAAAGCTCGGGGTGTTGAGCAGGAAATCCGCGATTTCCTGTTCGGTGATGCCTGGCGTGGTGTTGCTGTTCACAGCGAAATCTCTCCTTCAAACACGGTTTGCGCCGGCCCGGTCATGCACACCGGCGCGTGCAGGCCAACGCTCTGGCCGGCCCATTCAATTCTCAAATCTCCGCCGCGCGCATGCACTTCCACGGCCTCGTCCAACAGGCCTAAGCGGATGCCCGCAACCACCGCCGCGCAAGCGCCGGTGCCGCAGGCCAGGGTCTCGCCGGCATCGCGCTCGAACACCCGCAACTTCACCTCGCTGCGAGAGAGGATCTGCATAAAGCCGGCATTGACCTTGCGTGCAAAGCGCGCATGCGCCTCCACCAGCGGGCCGCGCGTCAGCACCGGGGCGCTTTCCACATCGTCCACCAGTTGCACCGCATGCGGATTGCCCATGGACAGCACGGCCACTTCGCAATCGGCGTCGACCAAGGGCCACAGCGCAAAGCCATTGCACTCACGCGGGCTCAGGCCTTGCGCGTCGAAAGGAACGCGGCTCAAGTCAAACACCGGTGCGCCCATGTCCACGGTGACGCGGCCGTCTTCACGCAGCTGCAACTCCAGCACGGCGTTGACGGTTTCAACCCGCACGGTTGTCTTGTCAGTCAGGCCCTTGTCCACCACATAGCGCACAAAGCAGCGCGAGCCATTGCCGCAATGCTCCACCTCGGCGCCGGAGCTGCCGTTGAAGATGCGGTAGCGGAAGTCCACACCGGGGTTGCTGCTGCGCTCGATCACCAGGATCTGATCACAGCCCACGCCAAAGCGGCGGTCACCCAGCACGCGGATTTGCGCGGCGCTGAGTTGCAGGGGTTCGCGGGTGGCGTCAATGACCACAAAGTCATTGCCGGCGCCCTGCATTTTGGTGAATGAAAGCTTCATTGGCAGATTATGGCCTTGGGTGTTTGGCGCTCACGGCGCAAGGACGCACAGCGATGCCCACCTCAGTACACCGAGGGCTCGCCCTGCGGCCGGGTTTTGAAGCGCCGGTGCACCCACAGATACTGGGCCGGGTTGCGGCGGATGCGCTCCTCCAGCCAAGCGTTCATGGCGTGGGCGTCGGCCAAAGGGTCCTCGCTGGGGTAGCCGGCAGGCGGCTCGCAGGCCTCAACCTCATAGCCTTGGCCGCCTGGCAACATGGTCACCACCAGCGGCTGCACCGGCATTTTCATGCTGCGTGCCACCTTGGACGGCGCCAGCAAGGTGCAGGCCGAGACCCCGAAGAAAGGCACAAAAGCAGAGTCCTTGATGCCGAAGTCTTGGTCCGGCGCGTTCAAAAAGGAATAGCCCTGTTTGATCAAGCGCATCACCGGGCGAAAGCCCTCGCTGCGGTCCACAAACGCGGTTTTGCCAAAGCGCTGGCGGCCGATCAGCAGGTATTTGTCGAACACCGGATTGCTCTGGCTTTGGTAGATGTCCACCCCCGGCGCCTTCTGGTTCAACATGATGGCCGGGCCCACCCATTCCAGGCCCACAAAGTGCGGCAAGTACCACATCACCGAGCCGCGCTCGGACAAGGTGATGTCGCCCTTCACACGCAAGATGCGGCGCAGCCGGGCGGGCGAGGCAAACCAGATCAGGCCACGCTCCAGCAGGCTGCGCCCCATCCAGCCGAAGTGCTCACGCGCCAGGCGTTCGCGCTCGGCTGCGGTCTTCTCAGGAAAGCACAGCTCCAAATTGCGCAGCGCAATGCGGCGCCGCCGCCCCGCCAACACCCACAGCAAAGCCCCCAGGCCGCGGCCGAAGGCGGCCAGGATGCCCAAGGGCAAAAAGTGCAAGAGCCACAGCAGGCCGATCAGCAGATAGGCACCCAATTTCGACAACATGCGCTTAGCTTTCCTTGTTCTTATTTGAGCCCGTGCTGCCGGCCACCGGCGCCACGCCGATGTCCAGACCGCGCGGCTGCTTGTAGCGGTGATAGCCCCAGAGATACTGCTCGGGCGCCAGACGAATCAATTCTTCCATGGCTTGGTTGATGGTGGCGGCAGCCGCCTCCGGAGAGGCCTCCGCCGCAATCACCGGCCCGGGCCGCACATGGACCACAAAACCGCGCCCATGGGGCAAGCGCTCGCCCCACATCAGCAAGGACGCCGCGCCGGTTTGTTGCAGCAGCTTGCCCGCCATGGTCATGGTGTAGGCTGGCTCGCCGAAGAAGGGCGCCCAAACGCCCAGGCCTTGTGGCGGCACCTGGTCGGGCAACAAACCGATGATGTGGCCCTGACGCAGCGCGCGCAGCATTTGCCGCACACCCGCCAAGTTGGCGGGCGCGGTGTTCAAGCAAGGACGCTCGCGCGAGGCATCCACAACTTCGCGCAGCCAGGCCTGGCGGGCCGGGCGAAACAGCACGGTCAGCGGCGACTGGGCGCCAAAGCGCTCAGCCATGGCCTGCGCGCAGATCTCAAAACAGCCCAGATGCGGCGTGAGCACCATCAGGCCCTTACCCTGGCTCATGGCGGCCTCGACCAGTTCCGCGCCTTGCCACTGGACCACATCGCCCAGGGGCTGGCTCGGTGGGCGCATCCACAACCAAGGGGTCTCCACAATCATGCGCCCGGCATGGGCAATGCCGCCGCGCGCCGCCGCCCAAGTCAGGCCGGCCACACGCACATTGGCCTGGAAGCGGCGCCGGTAAGTGGGCGAAGCCCAATAGGTCAGCCAGCCGGCAATCGCACCAAAGGCATGCAGCCAGCGCAGGGGTAATTTGGCGAGTAGTCGAAACAGCAGAAACATATTTCTATAATTGTCCCATCGCCGAGTTATTGGACTACTTGCGGGGCGATGCGGATGTTTTTTCCTGGGCTTATTCCAAGATCAGATTTCCGCCGGGCAGCGATGCTGCTCAACAAATGCTGCTAAAGCGTTCGCCGCGTCTCCCGACAGCACGGCAACGCCGATGAACTGTTGAAATATTAGGAGTGTAAAAGTGGCGAACAACGATTTTCTTTTTACGTCTGAATCGGTTTCCGAAGGTCACCCCGACAAGGTCGCGGATCAGATCTCGGACGCGATTCTCGACGCAATCTTCACCCAAGACCCGCTTTCCCGCGTCGCGGCTGAAACCCTGTGCAACACCGGCTTGGTGGTGCTGGCCGGTGAAATCACCACCAACGCCCATGTGGACTACATCCAGGTGGCGCGCGACACCATCAAGCGCATCGGTTACGACAACACCGAATACGGCATCGACTACAAGGGCTGCGCCGTGCTGGTGGCCTATGACAAGCAGAGCAATGACATCGCCCAAGGCGTTGACCATGCGTCTGACGACCACCTCAACACCGGCGCCGGCGACCAAGGCCTGATGTTCGGCTATGCCTGCGATGAAACGCCCGAGCTGATGCCCGCGCCGATCTACTACGCCCACCGTCTGGTGGAGCGCCAGGCCCAGCTGCGCAAAGACGGCCGCCTGCCCTTCCTGCGCCCGGACGCCAAGAGCCAGGTCACGCTGCGCTACGTCAACGGCAAGCCGCACAGCATCGACACGGTGGTCCTGTCCACCCAGCATGCGCCTGAGATGAGCCTGGGCGACAAGATGAAGCCCGAGTTCTACGAAGCCATCCGCGAAGAGATCATCAAGCCGGTGCTGCCCAAGGAATGGCTGACCGAGGACACCAAATACCTGATCAACCCCACCGGCCGCTTCGTCATCGGCGGCCCGCAGGGTGATTGCGGCCTGACCGGCCGCAAGATCATCGTCGACACCTACGGCGGCGCCTGCCCGCACGGCGGCGGCGCCTTCAGCGGCAAGGACCCAACAAAGGTGGACCGCTCTGCCGCCTACGCCGCCCGCTATGTGGCCAAGAACATCGTCGCCGCCGGCCTGGCACGCCAGTGCCAGATCCAGGTGGCCTACGCCATCGGCGTGGCCCGCCCGATGAATGTCACGGTCTACACCGAAGGCACCGGCGTCATCAGCGACGACAAGATCGCCGCCCTGGTGAACGAGCACTTCGACCTGCGCCCCAAGGGCATCATCCAGATGCTGGACCTGCTGCGCCCGATCTACAGCAAGACCGCCGCCTACGGCCACTTCGGCCGCGAAGAGCCTGAGTTCACTTGGGAGAGAACGGATAAGGCGGCAGCGCTGCGCGCAGCCGCTGGCCTGTAAGACCACCGCGAAGCGGCTTGAACGTTCGCGGGCGCCGCTCATATCCGCGTAGCGGATGTGGGCGTAAACCAAAAGACTGACGAGGCGACCCTCCACAGGGTCGCCTTTTTTCATGGCCGAATGGCAGCCCCCACCCTGCCGCATAGACAGGGTCACTACGTAGATCCACCCGCGCCATGCGGCACATAATCGTTGAGCACCGCTCCCGTGCGCCCCGCCCTCGCTTACGCTCGCTCACCGCAGGATCGTCATGCAGCTGCCCTTGATGCCCACTGCCCTGCCGCCGCTGAACATCTTGGTCGTCGATGACCAGGCGGCCACGCGTTTTGTGCTGAGCCAGCAATTGCGGGAAGCCGGCCACCTCGTTGTGCAGGCGGACTCAGGTGAGAGTGCCCTGGCTCGCTTCCAACAACACCAACCCGACCTCGTGCTGCTGGATGTGGAAATGCCCGGCCATGACGGCTATTGGGTCGCCAGCCAGATGCGCGCGACCGAAGCCGGCGGCTGGACGCCCATCATCTTTCTGTCCTCGGTCACGCAAGACCACAGCATTTGGCAAGCGATTGAATCGGGCGGCGATGACTACCTCATCAAACCGGTGTCCAGCACCGTGCTACAGGCCAAGCTGAGGGCCATGCAGCGGCTGCGGCGCATGCAAAGCCGCTTGATCGAACTGTCCGAAGAGTTGCGCCACGCCAATGAGCAACTGACCCGCATCAGCGTGGAAGACGCCCTCACCGGCCTGCCCAACCGGCGCGGCTTTGACAGCCGCTTGCAGCACGAAATCGTTGCCGCCCAGCGCGAGCAGCAGCCATTGACCTTGGTGCTGTGCGACATCGACTTCTTCAAGGGCTATAACGACAGCCTGGGCCATGTCGAGGGCGACGCCTGCCTGCAGCGCACCGGCGCCCTGCTGCAAGGCATGTGCCGGCGGCCGCGGGACTACCCGGCACGCTACGGCGGCGAAGAATTTGCCCTCATCCTGCCCTGCACGCCGCGCTCCGGCGCCATGACGTTTGCGCGCGCGCTGATGCGTACGCTGGAAGTGACGGCCCTGCCCCACCCGCGATCCGCCGTCGCCGCTCACCTGACCATGTCGGGCGGCATCACCACCTGCATCCCTGACGCCAGCACCTCGGTCGAAGGCCTGGTGCGGCGCGCCGACGAAGCCTTGTATGCCGCCAAGTCACGCGGGCGCAACTGTTTTTTCAGCTTCGAGATGCAGATGGACACGCGCGAGCAGCGCTCCGCCGGCCGCGCCGCGCCTAGCTCAGCGGCAGAATCGGGCCCGCCACAGCCCCCAGCCCGCGAGCCATGAGCCGCAAGCCCACCGAGCCCAGCCTTGAAGATTTGCGCCGCTACGCCATCGCGCGCAGCCTGTTCAAACCGACCACCTTGCCCGCCGCCATCAAGCGCCTGGGCTTTGTGCAGGCCGACCCGATACGCGCGCCAGCACGAGCGCAAGACCTGACCCTGAGGCTGCGGGTCAAAGACTATCGCGCCGGCGAGCTGGAGCAGCGCTACGCCCGCTTAGGCGTGGAAGAGGACTGCTTCGTCAACTACGGCTTTGTGCCGCGTGAGCATCTGGCCCTGCTGCATCCCCGCGTGGCGCGGCGCAGCTGGGATGCCAAGACCCAGGCACAGGCGCAAGCAGTGCAGGCTTTTGTGCACGGCCGAGGCGCCACGCACCCGCGCGAGGTGCAGGCCGAGTTCCAACTCGGCCAGACCCGCAATGCCTGGGGCGGCAGCAGCAATGCCATCACCCATTTGCTGGACAGCATGCATTACCGCGGCCTGCTGCGCGTCAAGCGCCGCGAGCAGGGCCAGCGTATTTACGAAACGGTGCAGCACGAAGCGGACGAGAGCAGCAGCCCGCAGCAAAAGGCCGAGGCCCTGGTGCGGCTGGTGCTGCAGAAGTACGCCCCACTGCCGGCGCGCAGCCTGGGGCAGCTGTGCAGCATGAGCCGTTACGGGGCGCCGCAGCTGCAGGCCGAGGTCAAGCGCGTGCAGGCCCAGGCCAAGAAGCTCTTCGCTCACACCCAGGTGGCGGGTCACACCTGGTTTTGGCCGGAAGATGAAGACCCGCGCAGCCGGCGCTGGCAGCTTGATGAGGAGTTGCGCTTCCTGGCGCCCTTTGACCCCATCGTCTGGGATCGCCTGCGCTTTGAACTCTTCTGGGGCTGGGCCTACCGCTTTGAGGCCTACACACCCGCGCCCAAGCGCAAGCTGGGCTATTACGCCCTGCCCATGCTGTGGCGCGGCGAGGTACTGGGCTGGGCCAATGCCAACGTGGTGGCGGGAGAGCTGCAACTGCAGTGCGGCTACCTGAGCGGCAGCGCACCGAGCGATCCGGCTTTTGAGACGGCCCTGCAGCGCGAGACCGAACGCCTGCGCTTATTCCTAAGCCTGGACCTCGCATAGCTTGCGGAAGGGCCCCAGCACGGCATCGCCGCGGAAGGGCTTGACGATCCAGCCGGTCACGCCGATGGCCTTGCCGCGCGCACGCATGGCGGGGTTGTCTTCGGTGGTCAGCATGACGATGTGCACCACCCGCCCGGTGACGTCCTGGCGGATACGCTCGGCCATCGCCAGGCCATCCATATTGGGCATATTGACGTCGCTGATCACCAGCCGGATGGCGGGGTCGCTCTGCAGTTTGAAAAGCCCGTCGCGGCCATCCGTGGCCACGGCCACTTCAAAGCCGTTCTTGCTCAGAAAGCTGGCAACGATCTCCCGCATGGTGCTGGAATCGTCAACCACAAGAACATTTGCCATTTCAAAAACTCCTCGCGTCACCGTCACTGCGGTGAACTCATTGCCTAGATCGTAATCACGTTCTTGCGGATCAGAATAGTTCCAACTCGCCGGTGGGACCGACTTCCGGTGGATTGCTGTCGAATTCAGCGAATTCGTCGGGCGACCAGTGCAGATTGAAGATGAAGCGCTGCACGATCATCAAGGGCGGCAAGCCCGGCCGCGCCGGGTCCGAGAGCTGGTAGCGAATGCACAGCTGCGGGTCTTGCGAACCGAAGGAGATGTATTTGTGCTCATGGTTGATGACGATGGGCACCTGGGTCTGCTGATTGGTGAAGGCCTTGGGCGGGATGTAGCGGTTCTTGAAGGCGCCCCAGATCAAATTGGTGGTCTCGCCCAGCATATTGTTGAGCTCGCGGAAGTTCAGATCACCACCAATGCCCTCATAGCTGAAACCCTGGATCAAGCCCTGCCGCAGCGCACGCTCTTCCGTCTGCAGCATCATGTAGCCGCGGCACCAGGTGCTCTCAATCGCGATCAAGGTGGACACCTCGCCGTGAATGATGCGGTCATGCACCACATAGGGCGACTCGGCCTCCACACGGGCAAAGGGGAACATGGCGCCCAAAGCCTGGCAGGTTAGATTGACCACGCCCTGGACCAAGCGCGTGGGGTAGCGCAGGCTGAAAATATTGTGCTCAACCGCGGCTTGCAGCTGCGCCAGATCGCCGGTGGCCCAGCTGTGGCGGATGCGGTTTTGCTCCTCGGGCGTCAAGGGGCGCTCGCTGCAACGGCGCAGAAAAATCGGTAACTCGGGTCGCAGCTTGTGAATGGCGCGGGCCAGTTGCATGGCGTCGCTACCCTCTTCACAAGGCAGATCCTCGGCCAGCAGCACGCCGCCCAGATCTTTGTGTTGCGCCAAGGTGGCCAGGGCATCCACGGCCGAACGCGGCAAGGCCAGCAGGCCCACCGACAGACAGAAGTCGCTCAAGGCTTGGTACTGGGCCGAGTCATGCTCCAGCAACAAGACCTTGGCCTCAAGTTGGGTGGTTTCAGTCATGCGCCACATCCCCCGGGCCCGACGGAGCCTCGTACACGTGCCAGAGCTATCGGCAGCCGCGCTTCAATCTGTAGGGCAATCGCGCTTCGCCTGCAACACCGCCCGGGCCAGCTCGGCAAAGCCCTCACCGCGCTCGGCTTCGGTGACAAAGTCCGGCAGGCTTTGCAGCTGCGGCACAAAGCGGGCGATATTGGCCACGCCCACGCTGTGGGGCATATGGGCGAACATGATCTGGTCGTTGCTGGAGTCACCCACATACAACCAGTCCTCGGCCAAAAAGGGCCTGCCGGTCAGTTCGGGCACGGCCCACTGGGCCGCCGTCCATTTATTGTGCGCGCCTATCCAGCCATTGATATGGATAGAGCTGACCGTGGCCTGCAAGCCATGCTCACGCATCACGGCGCAGACGGCCTCAATCTGCGACGGCGCCAGATGCGCATGCTCGCTGTGATCGACTGCGATATCGGTCAGGCGGCCGGCGCTGTCGCTGGCCAGTTGGCAGCCCGGCACGCGCAGCAACACCTCAGCCGCGCAGCGCTGCAGGCGCTCAAAATTTTCAGCCCGCGTCGCAGAGTCCTGGGTGAAGTCGCGCTGCAAGCGGCCATCGGCCGCGCGGCGGAGCATCACCGCGCCGTTTTCGGCCACGATGGCTTTCACCGGCCAGGCCAGCGCGAAGGGCTCGCTCCAGCCCGCCGGGCGGCCCGTGATGGCAATGACGGGCACACCCGCGGCATGCAGATCAAACAGGGCTTGCAGCGCAGCGGGGGCAATGGCGCCATCGGCCGTCAAGGTGTCGTCGATATCAGTGAGCACGCCGACGAGCGGGCGCAAACGGGCGGGAGGGCAGGAAGAAAGTGCAAGCATGATGGGTCGAGATTGTCTTCAATTCACGCGCTGTTCCTGCGACCAAGCGCGGCAATGCGACTAGAATCACGGCATTCCGAGGAGCGTTGCAACCGCATGCCAAACATGCGGCCAGGCTCGGGATCGAATCTTGCACCGCCGTTTCCAGCCGAAACAGCTCTTGTGCCGATTCATTGCAACCGCGCTCACCCGCTGCTGTTTTTTTGTGGGTGATCGTGCGTCCAAGGCGGAGCTGCTTGTGTAAGTTGACGAGCAAGCCAAGTGCCAGCGGCTCACACCTCCCCTGCATCAAGCGACAGCGGCTTCAAACCCTGAAGGAGCTCGCTCGCCATGACTGCCACCAACACCACCCTGTCCCCAGACCAATTCCTCATCGCTGACCTCTCGCTTGCCGCCTGGGGCCGCAAGGAACTCAATATCGCCGAGTGCGAAATGCCCGCGCTGATGGCCATCCGCAAGGAATACGCCGCCAGCCAGCCCCTCAAGGGCGCACGCATTGCCGGCTCGCTGCACATGACCATCCAGACCGGCGTGCTGGTCGAGACCCTGCAAGCACTTGGCGCGGAAGTGCGCTGGGCCTCGTGCAATATCTACTCCACCCAAGACCAGGCCGCTGCGGCCCTGGTGGCCGCCGGCACGCCGGTGTTCGCCTACAAGGGTGAAACGCTGGAAGACTACTGGGACTACACACACCGCATCTTCGACTTCGGCGCCGCCGGCACCCCCGGTGAAGGCCCGAACATGATTCTGGATGACGGCGGCGATGCCACCTTGCTGATGCATCTGGGCCAAAAGGCCGAGAAGGATCTGTCGGTGCTGGCCAACCCCGGCAGCGAAGAAGAGCGCATCTTGTTCGCCGCCATCAAGGCCAAGATCGCCGTCGACCCGACCTGGTACACCCGCAAGAGCAGCGAGATCATCGGCGTCACCGAAGAAACGACGACCGGCGTGCATCGCCTGAAGGAAATGTCGGCCAAGGGCAGCCTGCTGTTCCGCGCCATCAACGTCAACGACTCGGTCACCAAGAGCAAGTTCGACAACCTCTACGGCTGCCGCGAATCCCTGGTGGACGGCATCAAGCGCGCCACCGACGTGATGATCGCCGGCAAGATCGCCGTCATCGCCGGCTACGGCGATGTGGGCAAGGGCTCGGCCCAAGCCATGCGCGCCCTGTCGGCACAGGTGTGGGTCACCGAAATCGACCCCATCTGCGCCCTGCAAGCCGCAATGGAAGGCTACCGCGTTGTCACGATGGAATACGCCGCTGACAAGGCCGACATCTTCGTCACCACCACCGGCAACAAGGGCGTGATCCGTCACGAGCACATGGCTGTGATGAAGCACAACGCCATCGTCTGCAATATCGGTCACTTCGACAACGAGATCGACATCGCCTCGATCGAGAAGTACGAGTGGGAAGAGATCAAGCCGCAAGTCGACCACGTGATCTTCCCGGACGGCAAGCGCATCATCCTGCTGGCCAAGGGCCGCCTGGTGAACCTGGGCTGCGGCACCGGCCACCCGAGCTATGTGATGTCGTCTTCGTTCGCCAACCAGACCATTGCGCAGATCGAGTTGTTCGCCCACAAGGACGCCTATGACATCGGCAAGGTCTATGTGCTGCCCAAGCACCTGGACGAGAAGGTGGCACGCCTGCAGCTGACCACGCTGAATGCGCAGTTGTCGGAGCTGACGGAAGAGCAAGCGGCTTACATTGGTGTGCCCAAGCAAGGCCCTTACAAGCCCGACACCTACCGTTATTAAGAGGCTACTGCGCGGCGCGCTGGCGTCGTTGGGCGGTGCTCGGAATCCTCACGACCATCCAGGTCGCTCCGGTTCCTGCGCGCCGCCCGCCTAGCCAGCGCACCGCTCGCTACGCCCGCAAGGCCCATGAACACGGGGCATTGCTCCCCTGACTCTTATTTTTTCCATGCGCGCTGATCAACTCCTGGTCTCACAAGGCCTCTGCACCACCCGCTCAATCGCCCAAAGGCTGATTGCGGCGGGCTCGGTGGAGTGGCACTCAGCCAAAGGCTGGGCGCCGGTGGCCAAGGCGGGCTTGGATTTGCTCGAAGGCGTTGAACTGCGCATCAATGACGATGCCGAATTGCGCTATGTCTCGCGCGGCGGTCTCAAGCTCGAAGGCGCGCTCAAGCACAGCGGGCTCTCGGTCAGCGGCTTGACCGTGCTGGACATGGGCCAGAGCACCGGCGGCTTTTCGGACTGCTTGCTGAAAAGCGGCGCAGCCCGGGTGGTCGGCGTGGATGTGGGCCATGGCCAGCTGCATGAGCAATTGAAGAACGAGCCCCGCATCGTCGCCCTGGAAGGCCTGCATGTGCGCGAACTGGCGGCCTCCGCCTTGAACGAACACAAGCCGGTAGAGGGCTTTGATCTCATCGTCGGCGACCTCAGCTTTATCTCCATGCTGGGCGCGCTACCCGAGCTGCTGCCTTGGCTCAAGCCTGAGGGTCAGGTCTTGCTGCTGATCAAACCGCAGTTCGAACTCGGCCCCAAAGCCGTCTCGCGCGGCGGCCTAGTCAAGGATGCCGCGCAGTACCCCTTGCTGGAGACGCGCAGCCGCGAGGTTTGCGCCGGCCTGGGGCTGAGGGTCAAAGACTATTTCGACAGCGCCATCACCGGCGGTGACGGCAATAAAGAATTTTTCCTCTGGGCGCAGCGCTCGCCCGAGGGCAAGGAACAAGCATGAGCACGCCCAACAAGACCCCCGTCAGCTTCGAATTCTTCCCGCCCAACACCCCAGTGGGCACCGAAAAGCTCAAGACCGTGGTGAAGGACCTCAGCGTTCTGAATCCGCATTACTTCAGCGTGACCTACGGCGCCGGCGGCTCCACCCGCGAGAAGACCCTGGCCACGGTGATGGACATCGCCGCCAGCGGCTATGAAGCCGCACCGCATCTCAGCTGCGTGGGCTCTACCCGCGAAAATATCGCCGAAATTCTGGCCACCTACCGGGCGCAAAACATCCGCCGCGTCGTCGCCCTGCGCGGCGACCTGCCCAGCGGCACGGCCACGGCAGGTGAGTTCCGCTACGCCGCCGAGCTGGTGCGTTTCATCCGCGAAACGCAAGGGCCGGACTGGCAAATCGAAGTCGCCGCCTACCCCGAGTACCACCCGCAGCAACGCTACGCGGCCAAGGACTTGCAGCACTTCGCCGAAAAGATGAAGGCGGGTGCTAACGCTGCGATTACTCAGTTCTTCTTCAACCCCGATGCCTACTTCAACTTCGTGGACGAGGCCCGCAAGCTGGGCGTGGACGCCCCCATCGTGCCGGGCATCATGCCCTTCCACAACTACGCCCGCATCGCCCAATTTGCGACGCGTGACGGCATCGAAATCCCGCGCTGGATCGCGCTGAAGATGGAAGGCTTTATGGACGACGCCGCCTCCATCCGCGCCTTCGGCCTGGATGTGATGAGCCGCGTCTGCGAGCGCCTGATCGAAGGCGGCGCGCCCGGCATTCACTTCTACACCCTGAACCAATCCGGCCTGACGCTGGAGTTGTGCAAGCGGCTGAAGTTGGGCTGAATTGAGTTGAGCTGAGCCCAGACCGGCCGCTGCGGTGAGGGCCGGCAGGGCCTCCATCAATCATTCAACCCATCGCTCGGCCCGTCATTCACGCCTTCAGTCAGCTCGTCGCTGCTGGCGGCCATTGATGAGCAATCATCGCTGGCTGGCAATCGGTCGCCGAGCACCGCCCACGGCGCAAGCCCACCTACCGTGCGGTGAGCAGCGCTGCAACAGCGCGCTGCTCACAACAGAATCAAGCCTCAAACAGTCATCACCTAGAAAGCCGCCAAGCCATGGAATGGGTCCCTATCGTCTTCTTCACCTTCAAGATTCTCGTGCTCGGCACGGGCATGTTCTTCGCCATCAAATGGCATTACGACAAAGAGAAGAAGAATAAAAAATAAGGTCAGCGGCGAGCGGTATGCGGCAAGGGTGGACGCTCTAAGCGAGGACCCTTGCCCAAACACGCTCCTCTGTCCTCGTGCCTCGCAAACCAAGGTTGGCGCAGGCCACTTTCTCCCTCCCCGCCCCAGACTCACGCCACTTGCACAGCCGTGCTTAGATGGGCGCGCGAACGCGGCCTTGCCTGCGAAGGCCTATTGCCAGCGCTGCAATACCTCCGAGCATCAGCAGGTAGGTCGCGGGCTCTGGGACGGCAGAAACCTGAGCAATGGTGAAATTTACGCCAGCGAGCTCACCCGCGCGCGGAAATGCGCTCGCCACCGCGAGCATCAAGACATCTCCTGCACTCACGGCTAAGCCGGAAAACAAAAATGTCTCCGGGTTGAGTCGCCCATGGCCGTCACCGTCTACAAGAGTGCCTGTTGCTAGCGCAGCGCCGTTGTGGAACAGCGTCCAGACATTGGCGCGGCCGATATCTCTGATTTCCCACAATGCGCCAGAAACCTTGGCGGTCCCGGAGAAAGGGCTCGTCCAAGTGACATTGGCAATGCCATTGCCGACGCCGTTGGAGCTATCGGTCGAATGAACAAGAACATCGCCAACTTGCCAGGAGTCAGCGACTGTCGCCCGGGCCTTCATCCACATTGGCAAGTAATTTCCTGCCGCATTGGACGGTGCCCAAGCAGGCTGGGCCGGGATCGCACTGGTGCCAGCAGCGGTAAAACTAGCAACGTTCGGCAGTGGTGAAGCACCCTGGTTCAAGGACCATGCGCCGTTCGGATTGACGGTGTCACTCCAATCTGCAGCGAGATCCCAGCTTGTGCCTGCCCAAGCCCCAACAGCGGCTCCGCCAAACACACAGCCAACAAGCATCTTCTTGAACATACTCAGTCCCCCAAATAGTTACAGAAATCGACTTTGAACCCCTGCACGGTTGCCTGACGCGGGCAACTCAGCCGCGTCCATTTGAGTGTCTGCCGCAAGGCGTGGACCTTGCCATCGCGAATCCGAGATCTGCCCAAGTCTTTGAAGCTCTTTTGAGTTGCCTCAAATGCCGTCGTCGCTGAGCAACAACAAGTCCCAGGGCTCCTGCGCCAACCAAAAAACAAAAGGCCGGTCCCCTCAAGGGTCCGGCCTTTTTCACCAGAGGGATGAGCGCCTAGGCGCGCTCTTCCGCATCAATCTGCGAATGCTTCTGCGTGTCCCGCATGCCCAGGTACACCAGCAAAGTGCAGGCAATCACGGCGGTGGCGTACCAGTAAAAGCCGCTCTCATTGCCGGCCTGCTTGAACCACAGGGCGATGTATTCGGCTGTGCCGCCGAACACCGACACCGCCACGGCATAGGGCACGCCCACGCCGGTGGTGCGGATGGCGGCGGGGAACATTTCGGCTTTCACCACCGCATTGATCGACGTGTAGCCGGACAGGATCAGCCAGGCGCAAGCGATGAGGGCAAAGGCCTCCCAGGGCCCTTGGGCATGGCGGATGGCCGTCAGCAAAGGCACGGTGAACAAGGTACCCAGCACGGCGAAGCCCAAGAGCAAAGGCCGGCGGCCGATGCGGTCTGACAGCGCGCCGTACAGCGGCTGCAAGCACATGGCGAACACCAGGGAGGCGGCCGAGACAGCCGTGGTCTGCGCATCTGTCAGACCCACCGAGAGGCGCAGGAACTTCTGCATATAGGTGGTGTAGACGTAGAAGGCCAAGGTGCCGCCCATGGTCAGGCCCACCACCACCATCACCTCCTTGGGGTAGCGCGCCAGTTGGCGCAGACCACCCAGGGCCTCTTTGCCGCTTTGCCGCTTGGCCTTCTCGAAGGACTCGGTCTCGGGCATCTCACGGCGCATGGCCAGGGCCACCAGGGCCAGCAAGGCGCCGATGAAGAAGGGAATGCGCCAGCCCCATGCCTTCAGCTCCTCGGGGCTGAGGAAAACGTGTTGCAAGAGCAAGAGCACCAGCAAGGCCGTCAGTTGCCCGCCAATCAGGGTCACGTACTGAAAGCTGGCGTAGAAGCCGCGGTGCTTGGAGCTGGCCATCTCGGACAGATAGGTGGCGCTGGAGCCGTACTCACCGCCCAAGCTCAGGCCTTGCAGCAAACGGGCCAGCAGCAGCAAGGCCGGCGCCCAGGCGCCGACCATGGCGTAGGTGGGGGCGCAGGCGATGATGAGGGAGCCCAGGCACATCAGCAGCACCGAGGTCATCAAAGCTCGGCGGCGGCCCAAGCGGTCGCCGATGCTGCCGAACAGCAAGCCGCCCAGCGGGCGCACGAAAAAGCCCAGGGCAAAAATGCCCGCGGTGGACATCATCTGCGCCGTGGCGTCTTGGGCGGGGAAGAAGGAGTTGGCGAAGTAAAGCGAGAAGGCCGCGTAGCAGTAGAAGTCGTACCACTCCACCAGATTACCGGCCGAGCCCACCAGAATGGCTTTAAGGCGGCCAGCGTCGATGCGCTCAGGCGCTGCAGCGGGCGCGCTGGCGCCGCTGCGATTCTGGGTTAGGGTCTTGTCCATGATGCGCGGTCTCCTGTTGTTTTAAGGTGGTGGCAGTCTCGCAAGGCGAACGCGTTCGCACATCCGTTCGACTCTCTGCGCCTGCCTGCGTAGTTCTACGCAGCGCCGGCGCGGCAGGGCGCCATCGACAATGCGGCAGCCGCCGCCACCGATCGCCATGCCCCGCCTCCACCTGCCTCCCGTTCTGCGCCGCAGCTTCTTGCTGATGCTGGCGGCGCTGGCCCTGGCAGCTGCCGCCTGGGCGGCCGGGATTTGGGCCGAGCGACGTGAGCTGCAGATCAAGGTGCAGGGCTTGCAACGGGCGGTGGAGGTCCACGCCCTGGGCCTGCGCGGCGCGGCCGAGAAGTTCGACTATCTGCCCTTCACCGCCGCCCAGCATCCGCTGATCCTGGCCCTGCTGCGGCAAGCGGAAAGCAGCAGTGCGCGCCTGCAGGCCAACCGCTATGTGGCGCAGGTGCAAGCACACAGCGGCGCCGCGGCGCTCTATCTGCTGGATGCGAAGGGCAAGGCCCTGGCCGCCAGCAATTGGGAGACGGCCGACAGCTTTGTGGACCAGAACTACGCCAGCCGTCCCTATTTTGAAGAGGCCATGCGCGGACGCCGCAGCGTGTTCTACGGCGTGGGCCTGACCACCGGCGTACCTGGCCTCTTCATCGCCACCCCCGTGCATGCACCCGAGACGGGGCAGGTGCAAGGCGTGATGGTGGTCAAGGTCAGCCTCGATGCGCTGGAGCGCACCTGGGCCAAGGCGCAAGACCCGGTCCTGCTTTACGACGCCCGCGGCATCGCTTTTCTGGGCTCGATCAAGGACTGGTATTACCGCAGCCGCCGCCCACTCAGCCCGGCCGATCTGGCCTGGCTTGACCAGCATGGCCAGTACGGCGCGCAACACAGCTATGCGCCCATGCCCTGGGCCGAGACGCGCGAAGCCGACCGGGCCGAGTACCGCATTCAAACCAGTATCGCCGGCAAGGCTCGCCAGTTCCTGGCCCTGGACCAAGCCCTGCCCGAGCTGGGCTGGACGCTCACCGTGATGAGCGATCTGGCCGAACTGCGCCAGGCCCGCAGCCAGGCGCAGGCCCTGGCCGCCTTGGCCGGTGGCCTGGCCTTGCTGGCGTGCCTGTACTGGCGTTTGCGCGAGCGCCGCTTTGCCGAGCAAAGACAGGCCCGGCTGGAGCTGGAGCAGCGGGTGCAGGAGCGCACCCGCGAGCTGCAAGAGGCGCACGCCTTCCGCAAGGCCATGGAAGACTCGCTGCTGGTGGGCATGCGCGCGCGGGCGCCAGACGGCCGCATCATCTACGTCAACCTCGCCCTGTGCGAGATGGTGGGCTACAGCGCCGAGGAGCTGCTGGGTGCTAAGCCGCCCTACCCCTACTGGCACCCCGATGATCTGGACAAGCACTGGCGTGACAGCGAGGCGGCGCTGAGCGGCCAGGCCGCGCTGCACGGCTTTGAGTCCCGCGTGCGCCACCGGGACGGCCATGAGGTCTACACCATGGTCTACACCGCGCCTTTGATCGACGCGGCTGGCCAGCACAGCGGCTGGATGAGCTCGGTGGTGGACATCACCGCGCAAAAGCAAGCCGAGGAGCGCCAGCGCTTGCAAGACGCCCAGTTGCAGCGCAGCGCTCGCCTCGCGGGCCTGGGCGAAATGGCCTCCACCCTGGCGCATGAGTTGAACCAGCCGCTGATGGCCTTGTCCAACTTCGCCCTGGCGGCGCGGGCTTTCGCCGAGCAGGCTTCGCCGAATAGCCAGGGCTTGTTGATCGAAAGCCTGGGCGAGATCGTGGCCCAGGCGCAGCGCGCGGCCGAGATCGTCAAGCGCCTGCGCGGCCTGGTGCGCCAGCGCGGCGGCGTGCATGAGCCGGTGGAGATCCCCGCCCTGCTGGAGCGCGTGCAGTCCCTGCTGGAGCCCGAGCTGCGCCTGCGCAAGGCCAGCTTGCATGTGCATCTGCCAAGCGACTTGCCTGCGGTTCGCGGTGACCCCTTGCTGCTGGAGCAGCTCATGATCAATCTGCTGATGAACGCCCTGCAGGCCAGCCAGGATCTGCCGCCGGAACGCCGCCAGATCGAGGTCAACGCCGGCGTCGAGGGGCAGACCATGAGCCTGCAAGTCCTGGACCGCGGCCCCGGCATCGCGCCCGAGGTGCTGGGCCAGCTCTTCGACCCCTTTTTCAGCACCAAGCCCGATGGCTTGGGCCTGGGCTTGAAGATCTGCCGCAGCATTGCCGAAGCCCATGGTGGCGCGCTCAGTGCCGCCAATCGCCAGGACGCCCCCGGCGCCCGTTTCAGCCTCAGCCTGCCCATCGCCTCATGAAGAATCTCGCCAGCCACCGACATTGCCTCTACGTGGTGGACGACGACGAAGCCGTGCGCCGCTCCTTGATGATGCTGCTGTTCGCCAGCGGCCAGCCGGTGCAGGCTTTTGCCTCGGGTGAGGCCTTTCTGGAAGCGCTGAATCCGCTGCAACCGGGCTGCGTGATCCTGGACCTACGCATGGGCCAGGGCATCAGCGGCCTGGAGGTGTTCGATCGCCTGCTGGCCTTGCGCAGCCCGCTGGTCGTCTTGTTTCTGTCCGGGCATGGGGAAATTTCCATGGCCATCGAGGCCGTCAAAAAAGGCGCTTTCGATTGGGTGGTCAAGCCCAATACCGCCGAGCTGCTGGCCAAGCTGCCACAGGCGCTAGACGCCGCACATGCGCGCGCCGAGGCTTTGGCCCGCTGGAGCCTGCTGACCCCGCGTGAGCGTGAAGTGGCCCGCCATGTGGCCCTGGGCACGCCGAACAAGGAGATTGCGCGCCTGCTCAATCCCCCTTGCAGCCCACGCTCGGTGGAAACCCACCGCGCGCACCTCTTCGCCAAGCTGGCCTTTGCCAATGACAACGAGTTGGGCCGCTGGTTGCAGCAGCACGCCTGGCTGCAAGACTGAGCGCAGCAGCGCCTTCCATACGCCTGTTCACCCCGGCTGTGGTCCACAGTTGCGCAAACGCTGCAGCAAGCTAGCGGCTTTCTTGAGCTAGCTCAAACAGACCCGGTCAGGCGGGCATGGGCGTTTTTGAGTTTGCGAAATATCAAGGGTTAACCCCTTGCCGGCCGTTTCAATAGCGTCATCGGGACTCAAACCCATCACTAGGAAACGCTGCAATCATGAAAAAGCTCGCTACTTCCCTCGCCGTCATCGCCCTGGCCTGCACCTCCTTCGCTGCCCAAGCCCAGCAAGAAGGCAACTGGATGGTGCGCGCCCGTGCTGTCAACCTCGACTCGGCCAACAAAGACACGACCGGCCTGGACCTGAGCGTCAACAACAAGGTCATCCCTGAAGTTGATATCACCTACTTCATCACCCCCAATATCGCTGCTGAACTGATCCTGACCTACCCGCAAGGTCACGACCTGCGCGCTGGCGGCGCCAAGATCGGTTCCCTGAAGCACCTGCCCCCGACCCTGTCGCTGCAGTACCACTTCATCCCCACCGGCACCTTCCGTCCCTATGTGGGCCTGGGCGTGAACTACACCAACTTCTCTGAAGTGAAGTTCGACCCCAGCCTGGAAGGCACCGGCAAGCTGAATCCTTCGATCGACAACAACAGCTACGGCCTGTCGATTCAAGCTGGCGCTGACGTGCAGATCGCCAAGAACTGGTACCTGAACGTGGACGTCAAGAAGGTCCAAATCGGCACCAAGGTCTATGCCAACGGCGTCAAGGCTGGCGACTTCAAGGTTGACCCCCTGCTGATCGGCGTTGGCGTCGGCTACCGCTTCTAAGCCCCAAGTGGCTTGCGCGTGAAGCACGCGCCGCAAGGCGCGCCAGCCTTACGCACCAAATAAAAACCGCAGCTTAGGCTGCGGTTTTTTTTATTGTGTGGCGCATTTCGCCACGGCGCCGCTGTTGACTAAGTCACGCCTGAAGGCACTTCCCGCCGGGCGGCATGCGCACAAAACCCAGCAGCGGCTAGAGTCCATCGAACTGCTGAGACGACGACACGGCCTCAGCAGTCATTTGATTCAGAGGGCAAACCCGTTGAAAAGCGGGGACGCAAAGCCACCGGCCTACAGCGCGCAAGCGCCATGGCAGCGGGGTTGCCAGGCGAGCGCGAGCTCAACTGCATCGGCGTGGCCCTCGCCCAGTTTTTTTGGAGTGCCTCGGCCATGCAGCAGTACCCTGGATCCCGCGCCCGTCTCAGCAGCGCCTTGCTCCTCACGTCTAGCCTTGGCCTGCTGCTCAGCGCCTGCGGCGGTGGCGACAACAGCAAGCAAGAACTCGCGGCGCCAGCCAGCAGCGCCAGCGCCGCACCACTGGCCACCGGCATCACCACGCTAGATCTGCCAACCGAGGCCCTGCCCGAAGCCGCAGCCGCCTTGCAAGCCAGCCCCAGCTTCCATGCCGCGCCGCTGCTGCTGGACGCGCCCGATGACCGCGACGCACAAGACCCATCAAGCTCCGCGCGCAGCCATGCCCGGCAACAAGCCATTCCCGCCGAATTCAGCCAACTCTCCAGCCGTGGCCTGACCTTACAAACACTGGCCTCGGCCCAGCGCTCCCGCGCACTGGCGGCGGGCGGCGAGACCGTGACGCCCATGGCCACGGCCTCGGTCGTGTCCACTTACTCACCGGCCCAGATCCGCGCGGCCTATGGCTTGCCGCCCCTGCCTGCTGCGGGCAGCGTCCTGAGCGCCGCCCAAGCGGCGCAACTTGGCGCCGGCCAGACGATTTACATCGTCGATGCCATGCACGACCCCTACGTCGTGGCCGAGCTGGCCGCCTTCAACCTCAAGTTCGGTCTGCCCGGCTGCACCACCAAGGCACTGCCCAGCACCAGCGCTTTGCCATTGGCCGCAGCCAGCAGCAATGCTTGCGAGTTCTCACAGGTCTACAGCACCGCCGCCGGCGGCATGACCAGCGCAGTCCCCGCCTACAACGCCGGTTGGGCCACCGAAATCACTCTGGACGTTCAGTGGGCGCATGCCACCGCGCCGCTGGCCCGCATTGTTTTGATCGAAGCGGCGGACGCATCGCTGAACAGCCTGCTGGGCGCCGTCAAGCTGGCCAATGCCATGGGCCCTGGCGTGGTGTCGATGAGCTTTGGCGCCAACGAAGGCAATTACACCGCCTCGGTGGATGCCGCTTTCAGCGCAGCCAAGATGACTTACCTCGCGGCCACCGGCGACTCGGGCGTCGGCGTGTCCTGGCCAGCCGTCTCACCCAATGTCTTGGCGGTGGGCGGCAGCAGCCTGACTTACAGCGGCAGCGGCGCGCGTACCGAAACCGCCTGGTCCGGCAGCGGCGGCGGCGTCAGCGCATACACCGCCACGCCCAGCTACCAAGCCAGCACTGTGCCCGGCATGGGCCTGGCCGTGCGCCGCAATGTGGCCGATGTGGCCTTCAACGCCGACCCCAATACCGGCCAGTACGTGGCCGTGCAGTCGGGCAGCAGCATCAACTGGATCAGCGCCGGCGGCACCAGCTTGGCCACGCCTCAGTGGGCCGGCCTGGTGGCTGTGGCCAATGCGATGCGAGCGCAAAGCGGCAAGGCCCCGCTGGGTGCCGCCCATGGCCTGCTCTATCAGCAAGTGGCCAGCGTGCCCGGCAACTACGCCAGCGCTTTTGGCGACATCAGCAAGGGCGCCAACGGCACTTGCGCCAGCTGCGCCGCCAAGACCGGCTATGACACCCCGACGGGACTGGGCTCGCCCAATGCCACCAGCTTGCTGAGCCTGGCTTCGGGCGCCGCCATTGCCAGCACCGCACCGGTACTCACCCCAGCCAGCATCAGTGGCCAAGTGGGCACGCCCTTGAGCTTCACCGTCTCAGCGCAAGCCGCCAACCCGCTGAGCTTCAATCTGAGCGGCGCGCCTGCCGGCATGAGCATCGCAGCGAACGGCACCGTCAGCTGGCCCGCACCAGTGGCCGGCAGCTATGCCGTCACCGCCAGCGCCAAAGACAGCAAGACCGGGCTCAGCGGCCAAGCGGTCTACACGGTCACCATCACTGCACCCGCCGCCCCCAAGGTGGCCAGCGCCAGCATCAGCGGCCTGCCCGGTGTGGCGCTCAACTACACCGTGAGCACCACGGCCAGCAACCCGCTGAGCTACAGCCTCAGCGGCGCCCCGGCCGGCATGAGCATCAGCGCCAGCGGCGTGCTGAGCTGGGCCAAGCCCGTACTGGGCAGCTATAGCGTGAACGTGACGGCCAAGGACAGCAAGACCGGCCTGAGCGGCACGGGCGTGATCAGCCTCAAGATTGCGGCCGCCACCACGCCGCCGGTCAGCGGCCCGCAGATCACCGCCCCCGCCCTCAGCGGCGTCGCAGGCAAGCCGCTGACAGGCTCGATCGGAATTGTTGACCCGGGCGTCAGCGGGCTCTCGATCAGCATTGCCGGTGCGCCGCTGGGCATGGGCTTCTCGATCAGCGGCATGACGGTGACGGCCTACTGGCCCACACCCGTCACCGGCAACTATGTGCTGAGCATCCGGGTGTTGGACTCGGCCGGCCGCCAGGCCAGCGCCAATATGCCCATCACGATCACGGCCAAGTAAGGCGCGGGCCGCGCAAGGCCAGCGACCGTCCCTCCCCCAAAGGAGGGGCAGGATTTGAGGGGCTAAAACCAGACTTGTGACGCAGAATCACAGGCCTTGTTTAGCCCCTTGTCGCTGCCCGCCATGCCTCTGCGTTACTTGCTCTGGATTGCTCTTGCTTTGCTCACCCTGGCCGCCGGCTGGCATGTCCGGAACACCGAATTTGTGCGCGACTTGATCAACCCCGGCGCCGGCAAAGCCCGCCCGATTCAGTTCGACAACGGCAGCCGCCGCGAGATTCCCGAGCCGGCCAAACCCTTGCCCGGCGCGGCCAAGCCCCTGCCACAAGGTGTGATGCGCAAATGCCTGCGCGGCCGCGAGGTGGTCTACACCGATGTGGCCTGCCCGGCAGGCTATGCGCAGGGCGATGTGACGGGCGGCACGGTCAACACCGTGGCCGAGCCTGGCCGCCAAGCTGGCGCAACGGGCACGCCCGCCTCAGCCGGCGGAGCCGCATCGGCGCCGGGCAAAAAGGCGGCCTTGCGCGAAGTGCTCGATATGAACAGCAATAACGATTTACGTCAGCGCATGATGGACCGCGCCATCGACCAGAGCACGCGCTAATCAGCGCCAGCGCTCCAGGGTGCGGGCTTGGCCAAGCCCGCACCCTGGAGTCAGATCGCCAGTCGGCAGAAGCTGCCGAAAAAGAACAGCCGGTCAGGCCTGCGCCGCGAACGCATCCCGCGTCAGATTTTCCGGCGCGCCGTCGGCGCTGCAGACCACATCGTCCTCGATGCGCACGCCACCGAAGCGGCTCAAGTGCGCCACCAAGCTCCAATCCACCGCCGCGGCAGCAGACGTGGCCTTGAGCTTGTTCAGCAAGGTCGGGATGAAGTAGAGGCCAGGCTCGATGGTCACCACCATGCCAGGTGTCAGCGTGCGGGTCAGGCGCAGATAGGGGTGGCCTTCGGGCTTGGGCGACAGGGTGCCGCTGTCGTCAGCCATGAAGCCGCCCACATCGTGCACCTGCAGGCCGATCAGATGGCCGATGCCATGCGGGAAGAAGGTGGAGGTCACACCTTGCGCCAGTTGCGCCTCGACACTCAGCTTGACCACGCCCAGCTCTTGCAAAATGCCCGCCACCTTGGCGTGGGTGCTGAGGTGGATGCTGCGATAGTCCACGCCCGCGCGCACCTCGTCCACCAGCGCCAGCTGGGCCGCTTCCATGCGGGAGAGCAAGGCGTCAAAGGTGGCGTCACCGGCGCTCCAGGTGCGGGTGATGTCGCTGGCATAACCGTTGACTTGCGCGCCAGCGTCGATCAGCAGCGCGCGTGATTCGGCCGGGGCCTGCGCCTCTTGGTACTGGTAATGCAGCACCGCGCCATGCTCGTTGAGTGCCACGATATTGGTGTAGGGCAAGTCGCGGTCGGTGTGGCCGCAGGCAGCCAGATAAGCGCGGTGAATATCCAGCTCGGAGGCGCCGGCCAGAAAGGCGGCTTTGGCCGCCAGATGGGCCGGCACGGCACGGCGCGAGGCCGCGCGCATTTGCTCCAGCTCGTAGCCGGTTTTGTTGGCGCGCTGATAGTGCAGGATGTTGAGCAGATCAGCGGGGTTATTGGGCGTCACGCCGTCCAAGGCGGCATCCGACTCGCCAATGATGGCCAGGCGGCCGGGCACTTGCAGATGGGCGCGCGCCTCTTCGGGCTGGCCGATCACCACCAGCTCCACCAGGTCCGTCCATTCACCGGCCGGGTCACTGGGCGGCACATGCCAGAAATCATCCGGCTGGTAGTACACCACCCGTGGCTTGTGGCCGGGGCGAATCAGCAGCCAGCTGTGCGGGTGATTGACCAAGGGCAGCCAATGCTTGAAATGCGGATTGGGCGCGAACAGATAGGGCCGGTCGTCCAGAAACGCGTACTTCTCGATGCCCGAGGCGATCACAAGCGCATCAAAGCCACAACGCGCCAGCGCCTGTTCGGCCTGGGCTTGCAGCTGATGGAGGTGGTGGGAGTAGGTCTTAGTCATGACTGAATTGTGAGCGAAATTCCGCTCGACTTGTATTTTGCAAATATATTAATACATCACAGCGATGCGGGCCTGAGGCGAACTGAGGCGTCAGGCGGGTGCGGCGCCGCTGCAATGCGCGGCAAAGCGCACTGCGCACTGCGCACTCAGCCATTCTTGTCCCACACCACGCCCTCTTCGGTGAGCATGGCATCCAGCGGCACGTCGTGAGGCAAGGCTTTCAGCAAGGGCTGGAAGCCGTGGGCATAAGCCAAGCCCGCCGTGGCCGGACGCGGCTTCAGCGAGGCCAAGGTGCGGTCCATGAAGCCCCCGCCATAGCCCAGGCGCAGGCCAAAAGGCCCGTAACCCAGGCAAGGCACCAGCACCAGACCGGGCTCGAAGACCTCGGTGTCCTTGGGCTTCAAGATGCCGTAAGCATCCTCCTCCATCGGGCAGCCCGGGTACCAAACCTGAAAACTCAGCGTGCCGTGAACCTTGTCCACCACCGGCAGGCCGATCTTGCGCTGCGGGTCAGATTCGCTCCAGCGGTACAGCGCCGGCAGCGGGTCGAACTCACCCTTGATGGGCCAGTAAGCGCCTATGGTCAACTCATCGCGCGGAATCAGCCAGGCGCGCAAAACGCTCTGCAGCACCTCGGCACGCTCCAGGCGGTCGGGCATGTCCAAGCGCTCACGAATCAGCTTGGGGCGCAATTTCTGGCGTTCAGCAGCACGGTCATCGGTCAAATCCACGCGGTACTCCAGCAGCAAAGACACTTCTGGGCGCATTGTGCAGTGCCGGCGCGGCCCGCGTGAGCGGGTTTCCGGTGGTCTTCATCGATCGCCTTGCCCAGCGCGCAGTGATTCTCAGACCCTTGAGAGGCGAACATCCGCCAGAAGCCGCTGCACATCGCTGGCCTGGCACAAGGAGGTGCCTGACTTCAGCAGCGCCGCGGCCCCTGCCGCCATGGCGTGGCGCAGGGCAAGTTCCAAGTCATCATGCTGAGCCAGCGACCACACCAGCGCGGCCAGGAAGCTATCACCCGCACCAATGGTGCTGGCCACCTCGACCTGGAGCGCCTGAGCGCGCCAAGCCTGCTGGGCCGAGACCAGCAGCGCGCCCTCCTCCCCCAAAGACAAGGCCACGATTTGCGCCTGCCCTTGCTCAATCAGCGCACGCGCCGCATCGCGCCATTCAGGCTCGGCAGTCAAAGGCAGGCCGGTCAGTTCACGCAACTCACGCAAGCTGGGCTTGACCAGAAAGACGCCCTCTTGCAATGCCGCCAGCAGCGCGGCGCCCGAGGTGTCGAGCACCATCTTGCTGCCCAGTTGCCGAGCACGGCCGGCCACCTGGGCGTAAAAGTCCTCCGGCACACCGGGCGGCAGGCTGCCGCTGGCCACCAGAAAGCGCGGGCGGCCGTGCTGACTCAGCGCATCGAGGCAGCTTTGGCATTCCAGCGCCGACAAGTTCGGGCCGGGCAGCACAAAGCGATAGTCCTGCTGGCTGCTGTGCTCGTGGGCCGTGAAGCTCTCTCTCGTTTCGCCCGCGATCGGCAGCGCCTGCGCGGGTGTTTGCTCCTGCGCCAGCAACTCAGCCAGCAGGCCGCCCGTGATGCCGCCAGCCGCATACAGCGCCAGCACATCGCCCCCCAGCCGGTGCAAGACCCGCGCCACATTGATGCCCCCGCCGCCGGGATGCATCTGCGCCGGCTCACAACGCAGCTTGTGCCCCGGGATGACGCGGTCCACCGAGGTGAACACATCAACGGCCGGGTTCATGGTCAAAGTCAGGATGTCGCTCATGGGCAGAGTTTAGGCAGTGATGGCCTCTTGCCGCGATACCGTGGGTTGCTACCGGTTCCGGGACACACCCATATTTGCTATGTTGAGCGCAGAAGTCCTGGCTAGCCATTCGCTCCAGGCAATCCGCAAGGGATTTAAGTTACGTACCAACCAGCAAGACTCCTCCGCAACAAAGGTGATCCATGCCACTCGACCCCATAGCCACTTGGCACAATCTTCTCAAGCACCGCGATGTTCACGGGCTGGATGCCCTGCTGGCTGATGACGCCGTGTTTTATTCACCGGTCGTGCACAAGCCACAAGTCGGCAAGGCCATCACAACGATGTATCTCGCTGCGGCCTTCCATGTCTTTGGCAATGACTCATTCCGATACGTTCGGGAGCTGAAAGGTGATCGAGATGCCATCCTGGAGTTCGAGCTTGAACTCGACGGCATTAGCATCAACGGCGTGGACATGATCAAGTGGAACGAGCACGGGCAAATCACCGAATTCAAGGTGATGCTGCGTCCGCTCAAGGCCGTCAATCTGATCCACGAAAAAATGGCCGCGATGCTGCAGGCCACGCGCTAGCAGGGCTAACGCTGACGCAGCGAGGCGTTGAGTGAGGGCATGAACTGACGCACAGGCCCTTGACACTCGCGGGTGCCGCCGCTGAGTTGGGTAGAGTCCCGCCATGAGCCACGAATTCGCCCGGCATTGCGCCGAACTGCTGCAGCCCCTGGGGCCCGTGCGCTTGCGCCGCATGTTTGGCGGGCACGGCATTTATCTGGACGACCTCTTCGTCGCGCTGATTGTTGACGAGCAGCTTTACCTGAAAACCGATGCGCAAACACGCGGCCAGTTCGAGGCCGCCGGCTGCCAGCCCTTTTGCTATCAACGCGAGGGCGAAACCATGACCCTGGGCTACTTCCGCCCGCCCGAGGAGGCGCTGGATTCGCCCCCTCTGCTCGCCCCCTGGGCCCGCTTGGCCATGGCGGCAGCTTTGCGCACACAGGCGCAAAAAATCGCCAAGGCCAATCAGCGAGCGGCCAAGCCCGCAGCCAAGGTCAAGCCGCCGGGCGCACCGCGCCCCAAGCCCCGGGCAAGCGCGCCAGGCCGCGCCAAGAAGAAGCCAGCAGGCGGCGAATAGCGCCCTGCGGCTCACGCCCCGCCTTGGCACGGCGGCGCTGCTGCTGCCCGGCCAGTTCAGGGCAAGGCGGCACCAGCAATTGAAACTGCGCCGTCGGCCAGCCCTCCAGCAAGACTTGCGTGCCGGAGGCCAGGCGCAGGCTCTCGCCAGCTTGCAGCCAAACGTCGCCCGGCCACTGACTCGGTGTCTCAGCGCTTGGGTCCGCAACTTGGCCATTGGCTTCGGTCAACCAGACCCGCCCCGCCGTCACCTGCAACTCACGCGCGCCCGGCCCGATCTTGAAACTCAGCGCCTGACCCGGCTCAAGCCGCCACAATGATTGCTGATTACTCATGACTGCTCTCCTCATCATCCGCCGCGACCGCCTTTCCCTAGGAGGCATTGTTCGCATCGAATAGGTGTGAATGCTAGAGTTGACGAGCGGCAGCGTCCAATGAGATCGGCGGCCATGATTAATTCCATTCAAGCATGAATCAAGCCTTCACCCCGCCTGCAGCACCCGCCAAGCCAAGCCCTAAAGCGCAGCCTCGCCAACGTCCGCTGGCCATTGGCCCGCTGCGCGCATTCGAGGCGGTGGCACGGCTCTTAAGCTTTCGCGCTGCAGCCGAAGAGCTGCACCTGACCCAATCCGCCATCAGCCGCCAGATCCGCGCGCTGGAGGAAGAAATCGGCACGGCACTCTTTCTGCGCGGCACTCGCTTTGTGGAGCTGACCAGCGACGGCGCCGTGCTCAAACCCACCGCCGAACAGGTCTTGCAACGCCTGGACCAAAGCGTGCGCCAAATCCGCCAGGCGCATGGGCGCCAGGTGGTCAACGTCACCACCTTTGCGTCCTTCGCGTCCCTGTGGCTGATCCCGCGCTTGGCGGCGTTTCAGCAGGCGCACCCGGACATCGACATCCGCGTCTCGGCCAATGACAGCGTGCTGGAGCTGGAAGACAGCGAGGTCGATCTGGCGCTGCGCTACACCTCGCCAGATCGCGTGCCCAGCGGCGCACTGCGCCTGTTCGGCGAAGTGCTAACGCCGGTTGTCAGCGGCATGCTGGCGACGCAGGCCGCGCAAGGCAGCAGCCCGCCCTTGCGCACGGCCGCCGACCTGACCGAGTACACCCTGGCCGAAGAGGATGACCACCGGCCCAGCGCCGAGTACCTCAGCTGGCGCCGCTGGCTGGCCGGCCAAGGCCAGGCCGAATTGCAGCCGCGCCGCTGGATGTATCTCAACTTCACCTACCAGCAGATTCAAGCGGCACTCGCTGGCCAGGCCGTGGCCTTGGCCCGGCTGGTGCTGGTGTCAGAACAATTGCAGCGCGGCGACTTGGTGGAGCCCTTTGGCGCAGGCGCCCGCATGGCCAGCCCCTTTGCCTACTGGATGCTGCAGACCGAACAGGGCCGCCAGCGACCCGAGGTGCAACAGTTCGCGCAATGGATAGAAACGCAAGCAGCGCTGTCGCGGGCGGATGTGGGCGAGGCTTAAAGGGCATGCATCAGCGCGGCCAAGTGCTGCATTTTCTGAGGTGTTTGACGATGAGCACATTAAGCTATTTCTCCGGCAGTGGGCCGGGCGCACAGGCGCCCGACGGCTGCTCGGCGGAGGTTTACAGGCATTCCCGCTACCGGGGCGAATTCGAGCTCTTCCGAGCATGCTTCCCACCCGGGCTGACAGTGCTGGAACTCGGCTGCGGCAGCGGGCGCCTGACGCGCGCGCTGCTGGACTTCGGCTGCCATGTCACTGCGGTAGACAACTCCGCCGACATGCTGGCCGAGCTGCCCAGCGAGGCACAGCCCGTGCTCTGTGGCATTGAGGATTTGGCCCTGGCACAACGCTTCGATGTGGTGCTGCTGGCGAGCGGCTTGATCAATCACGCCGATGCAGCCGTGCGAGCCCGCATGCTGCGCGTGGCGGCGCAGCACTTGAGGACTGACGGCCAGTTCATTTACGAACGCCAGGACCCCTACTGGCTCGCAACGGCCAAACCGGGGCCGATGGGCGAACTCGATGGCTTGCGCTTATGGCTCGAATCAGTTGAACGCCGAGCCCCTGCTCGCGGCGAAGGTGATCGCGAGGGCGAAGGTCAACTCATCAGCATGCGCCTGCGCTACGAATCCGATCAGGCGCAATGGCATCACGCCTTCACCATCCAAGTGCTGGAGGAAGCCGCCCTTGCGCGCATGCTGAGTTCGGCCAGCTTGAGCACCCCGGTCTGGCTGGACGGCAGCGCGCGACGCTGGGCCAGCAGCACCCTCCTCTTGCGCTGACTCGAGTTTTGCGCGGACTCAATCAATCACTTAGCGCACAGCGCCCGCCACTGCTGATGCGCTGCATCCGTCAGATCGGCAGGTACGCTTTGCCGCGCTTGCAGATAGCGGGTGCTGAACACATCCAGATAGGCCTCCAGGCGCTGCGCGAGTTGCGCCTCGCCGGCCAAGGCCAGGCACAGCGCGGCCACTTCGGCAGTGCAGAAATGGTTGGCGTGGATGTGGCGGCGCAGTCGATAACGCGATAACTGCTCGGGCTGCAGACTCAGCACCGGCAGGCGGTCCAGGTAGGGACTTTTGCGGAACATCTTGCAGGCCTCGGCCCAGGTGCCGTCCAGCAAGACGAAGAGTGGGCGCCGGCTCGCGTCAACGCACTCGCTACAGAGATCGGTGCCGGTCGCCAGCGGTGGCACAGGCAGTAGATCGCTGCGCACCCGCTCGGCAGACGCAAACTCGCCGGGGAAGACCAGATAGGGCTGCCACTGGGGATCATTCAAGAGGGCGGGCAAGGCCGGGTCGAGCACCGTGCGAGCCCAGGCGAAGGCCGATGTATCGGCCAGCAAATCGGCGATCAACCAACCGGTGTTGCTGGGCTTGAGCGCCTCGAACTCGGCCATGATCAAGCAGACCCCGGCGCGCGCCTGTTGCGGCGGCGGCCGCAGAGCGCACATGCAATGGCTGAGCAGCAAGCGGCAGTTGGGGCAGCGATCCTGGCGCACGCTGCGGTCGAGATAGGGCCGGGTTTCGCGCGTCAGGGCGACGTGGCGCAGCCGGGCCACCGCGTGGTCGATGGGCGCAACAGCCATTCCTGCGGCGGGGCGCAAAGGCTCGGTCAAGGAGAGATCACTTCTTTTTCCGTCAGCAGCAGGGTCAGCGCCTGATCATGCGACTCGACCGCGAAAGCCGCCTCGCTGACCGACCAGGCCAGGCCGATGCTGATGACACCGGGGTGTGCGGCCAGCCAGCGGTCGAAATAGCCGCCGCCATAGCCCAGGCGATAACCCTCGCGGGTGAAGCCCACGCAGGGCACCAGCACCACATCGGGCAAGACCGGCGCGCCCGTGCTGGTGGGAATGCCGCATTCGTCTTGGGCGCTGGGCGGCTGGCCATCCCAGCGGCGGTATTCCATGCGGCGCTCACCGGCTTTGTAGGCATAGGGCAAGGCCCAATCCAGGCGGTGCAAGTGCAGGCCGCGGGGTGCATCGTCTTCGTCGTTCGAGTCCTCATAGGCCGGGTCATCGTCGTCAATGGACGCGGCCGCAGCAGGTGCATCTTGCAGCGCCAAGCCTTGCAAATACGCGGCTGCGTTAAATTCACCTTCCAGCGGCCAGAAAACACCCAGGCATTGCGGTTCCAATTGGGTCAGCACCTCGCGCAGGTGATGGCCCAGGGCGGCAGCACCGGCATGGCCGGCGGGGCTCAGCAGCCAGGCGGCGCGGGCCGCCAGCAATTGGGTGCGCAGGGCTTTGCGGTCGTGCGGTGCCATCAGATGTTCAGCCATGATTTGTTTTTGAAGGACTCAGTTTTGTCAGTATATGAAGCGCAGCCCTTGGCCAAGACCTGGAAGCGCCTGGGACTCTCAACTCTGGTGCCCCTGGTCCTGAGTTTGGCCGGCTTCAGCCTTTGCCACGCGCAAAGCCCGGCAACGCCCAACAAGGCCGAACAGGCAAGACCTGACCCGCTGCTGATCGAAGCCCGCGAAGCCCTGCGCCTGAAGGACAAAAAGCGCGCCAGCGCCGCGGCGGCCGCGGCCATCGAACAGCGCCACCCGCTGGCGCCTTGGATGGACTATTGGCAGCTGGGCCTGCGCCTGGCTGAAGCCAGCCAGCCGGAGTTGGAGGCTTTTTACGCCCGCTGGCCTGGCAGCTATGTGGAAGACCGGCTGCGCAATGACTGGCTGCTGGAGTTGGGGCGGCGGCGCGACTGGAGCAACTTCGCGGTCGACTACCCGCGTTACCAGATGCGCGATGACCGCGAAGTCGCCTGCTACGCCTTGCTGACCGAACATCTGGCCGGCCGCAAGGTCAAGGACGCCGCGCGCGCCGCCTGGATGGCGCAGCGCGAGGGCGACGACGGCTGCCAGTTGCTGGCCAGCAATTTGGTGGACGCCAAGTTGCTGAGCAGCGCCGAGCTGTGGATCAAGCTGCGCCTGGCGGTGGAGAACAACAAGGTGCGCCAGGCCAAGCAGACGGCGAGCCTGCTGGGCAAGCCGGTGGAATTGGCGCTGGCGGAGATTTTTGACAATCCGACGCGCTATCTGGCCCGCAAGGCCAAGACCGGCACGCGCATCCATGACGAGCTGAACACCTTGGCCTTGCTGCGCATGGCGGCCAATGATGCGGGCGTGGCGGCCGAACAGCTCAGCAGCCGCTGGCAGCGCCAGTTGCCACCCGAGCTGGCCGCCTGGGCCTGGGCGCAAACGGGGCGCCAAGCCGCCCTCAAGCTCAGCAGCGATGCACCCGACTATTTCGAGCGCGCACTCAAACTCAGCGAGAAACAAAAAGGCGGCCCCGACTGGAGCGACGACACCCTGGCCTGGGCCACGCGCGCAGCGCTGCGAGATGGCCGCTGGTTCCAGGCCCTCAAAAGCATGGCCTTGCTGAGCGAGACCGAACAGCGCGACCCCACCTGGCAATACTGGCGCGCCCGCGCCTTGATGGCCACGGCGGCCGATGGCGCCACCGGCGAGCCCCTGCACAAAGAGGCGCGTGAATTGCTGCAAGGCATTGCCTCGCCGATGACGTTTTACGGCCGCCTGGCCGCCGAAGAGCTGGGCGCACCGCCCCTGCTGCCGGCCACGCCCACAGCACTCGTCGCGAGTGAGCGCGCGGCAGCGCAGGCGCATCCCGGCCTGAAGCGCGCCCTGCTGCTGATCGCCAGCGATTTACGCAACGAAGGCGTGCGCGAATGGAACTTCAGCCTGCGCGGCATGAGCGAGCGCGAGCTGCGTGCCGCTGCCCAGGAAGCCTGCGAGCGCGAGATCTGGGACCGCTGCATCAATAGCAGCGAGCGCACCCGGCGCGAGATCGACATGGCCCAGCGCTTCCCCATGCCGCACAAGCCCGAGCTCACCGCCAAGGCGCGCCAGGTCGGCGTGGACCCGGCCTATGTCTACGGCCTGATCCGCCAGGAATCGCGTTTTGTGATGGACGCGCGCTCGCATGTCGGCGCCTCCGGCCTGATGCAGGTGATGCCGGCCACCGCGCGCTGGACGGCCAAGAAGGTCGGCATCGCCTTCAGCCCCGAACTGCTCAATGACCGCGACTTCAATGTGCTGATCGGCACCAGCTACCTGAAGCTGGTGCTGGACGATTTTGGCGGCTCCATGGCCATGGCGGCGGCGGCCTACAACGCCGGGCCGGGCCGGCCACGGCGCTGGCGCGAGGGCAATACGGTGGACGCAGCCATCTGGGTGGAGAACATCCCCTTCAACGAAACCCGCGACTATGTGAAGAAGGTGCTGACCAACACCACCCTCTACGCCCAGATGCTCAACGAAGGCCCCGAGGCCAGCAGCCTGCGCAAGCGCCTGGGCCAACAGATTGGCCCCAAGCAGAGCATTCCCGCCCCATCCTTGCCGGGCGAGCAATAAAGCCATGCCGATTGCTCACCCATGGCCCGCGCACCTGCCCTTAAGCTGATGCACTCTGTCATCACCCAACCAACAGTCCGCACATGAAGCTCGTCATCGGCAACAAAAACTACTCCTCCTGGTCCATGCGCCCCTGGGTGCTGCTGAAGGCCTTTGGCATTCCCTTCGAGGAAGTGAAGCTGCGCTTCGACTTCACGCCGGGCTCAAGCTTCTACCGCGCGCTGGCCGAGATCAACCCGACCGGCCAGGTGCCGGTGCTGGTGGCGGATGACGGTTTTGCCGTGTGGGACACCCTGGCCATCACCGAAGCGATTGCCGAGCGCTTTCCCGAGCATGCGATCTGGCCGGTGGACGCCAAGCAGCGCGCCCGCGCCCGCAGCCTGTGCGCCGAAATGCATGCTGGCTTTGGCAAGCTGCGCAATCTGTGCCCGATGAATATTGAGGTAGACCTGAGCCATATCGGCCCAGACCTGCTCGCCAAGGACGAAGGCCTGCGGAAAAACCTGCAGCGCCTGGACGCACTCTGGAGCGACGCGCTGGCGGCCAGCGGTGGCCCCTTCCTGTTCGGCGCTGCCTTCAGCGCGGCGGATGCCTATTTCGCCCCCATGGTGATGCGCGTCACCCGCTACGGCCTGCCGCTGAGCCCGGCCGCCGCGGCCTACTCGCAACTCATCCAAGCCCAGCCGGCCGTGGCCGCCTGGGTGGCGGATGCCATGGAAGAAAAGGACTTTCTGGACTTTGACGAGCCCTATCGCCAATCCAGAGACTGAGCCTCGCTCACAAGCACACGCCCAATGACGGGCAAACAAAAAGCGCCCTCAGGCGCTTTTTTGTTTTGTGTCGCGCCGCCCAAGGCGGCGGGGCCACTCAGATGGCTTGACGGCGGCGTGCCACAAAGCCCAGCACACCCAGGCCGGCCATCAGCAGCGCGTAGCTCTCAGGCTCAGGCACCGGGATGGCTGCCACCGTGGTGACATAGCTGGTGTTATTCGCGCCAGAAATGCCGCTCAGGTTCACGGTGTAGGTGCCGGCGGACAGTTTGCCCGTCCAGCTCAGATTGGCCTGGGTCAGGGTGGGATTGATGTACAAGGTCAGCGGGCCATAACCATCCAGCACGCCGACAGGGTTGACGATGCCACTGCCGACAGCAAATGACTGCTGCGCACCGAATGCCACGTAAGACGCGGTGTCCAGCGTGAAGCTCCAGGAATCAGCAATGGCTGCGCCCAACTTGAATTTGCCGGAAATGCCTGCCGTGGAATCGAAACCGGTGCTGTCCAGCGTACCCAGGTCATACGAAGCGGCCGAAGCGGCAATAGCAGACAGGGACAAAACGGCGGCGACGGCAATGGGTTTGAGCTTCATACGACTTCCAATCTTGGTGTGAATCCAGCGCGCTTTGAGCGCGACAGACACATGAACTCAGCTGAGTTGGTTTGAATGTACCCGGCTTGCCAGCGCAGCGCAGCCCCCTAACTGCGGGAACGAGCCTGCTTCTGGCTTCAAAACGCCCGCAAATTTGTAAAGATCGGTTCCATACGTTTCGCTTTGCGAACAAAGTGCGTGGATTCGCTCGCCTCAGTGCACTTTCTGGCGAGCGGCGCTGGATATGGGGCCGCGGGAACCGCGGCAGGCGAATGCCGGCGTGCCGCGCCCCAAGGCGACGGGCAGCATTCCCTATGATGGCAGCGTGCGCGCCAAGGTGAGCGCCGGGGCTGGCTGGCCCAGTTTGGGCAGCATGACCAGCCATCGCCGGCCGAACAGGCTTCGCCGGCAACAATTTTCTGAAGGAATGATGAGTTCGATGCAAAGCTATCTGGTGGGCGGCGCGGTGCGCGACAGCTTGCTGGGCCTGCCCCAGAGCGACCGTGACTGGGTGGTCATTGGTGCCGACCCTGCGGCCATGTTGGCGGCGGGCTTTGTGGCCGTGGGCCAAGACTTTCCGGTTTTTCTGCACCCGCAGACCCATGAGGAGTACGCCCTGGCCCGCACCGAGCGCAAGACCGCGCCGGGCTATCGCGGCTTCGCCTTTCACGCCGCGCCCGAGGTCACGCTGGAGCAAGACCTCGGCCGCCGCGACCTGACCATCAACGCGATGGCACAGGCGGCGGACGGCCAAATCATCGACCCCTACGGCGGCCAGCGCGATCTGGCTGACAAGGTCTTGCGCCATGTCTCGCCCGCTTTTGCGGAAGACCCGGTGCGTATCCTGCGGCTGGCCCGCTTTGCCGCCCGCTTTGCGGACTTCAGCATCGCCGAGGAAACCACCGCACTGATGCGCGAGATGGTGGCCGCCGGCGAGGTGGACGCCCTGGTGGCCGAACGCGTCTGGCAAGAAATCTCACGCGGCTTGATGGAGGCCAAGCCTTCACGCATGCTCGAGGTGCTGCGCGACTGCGGCGCGCTGGCCAGGCTCTGCCCGGCGCTGGACCGCCTGTTCGGCGTGCCGCAGCCGCCCGCCCATCACCCCGAGATCGATACCGGCCTGCATGTGCTGATGGTGTTGGACCATGCCGCGCAAGACCTGGCCCCGCTGCCGGTGCGCTACGCAGCCCTGTGCCACGACCTCGGCAAAGGCCTCACCGCGCCCGAACTGCTGCCGCGCCATATCGGCCATGAAGGCTTGAGCGCCAAGCTGGCCAAGCAGCTGAGCGAACGCTGGCGCGTGCCGAATGACTGCAAGGAGCTGGCCGACTTGGTGGCGCGCGAGCACACCCATGTCCACCAAAGCCAAAGCTTTGGCGCCGAGGCGCGGCTGCGCCTGCTGGAGCGCTGCGACGCCTGGCGCCGCCCGGAGCGCTTCGAGCAGATGCTGTGGGCATGCGAATGCGATGCGCGCGGGCGCCTTGGCTTCGAGGACCGGCCCTATCCGCAGCGCGAGCGCCTGCTGGCCGATCTGCGCCAGCTGCTGGCCCTGGACTTGAGCGCGGTCAGCGCCCAGGCCCTGGCCGAGGGCAAGAGCGGCCCGGCCATCGGGCGGGCGGTGCAGCAGGCGCGATTGGCGGCCTTGCTTGCGCTCGATTAAGCGATTGCCTTCATTTCGGTTAGCCCAGCGCGGCTAAGGCGCAGGGCCTGCAGCCCTTACAGCGTATGGCTACGGTCACCGCGCGCGAAGCCCAGGGCCTCGAACTCCTCGCCGGAGGCGAAGCCGATCACCTTGAACAGCTCGCCCATCTCATGCTCGGCAATCAGGCGGTGGGCCATGGCGCGCTGAGGCAAGGTGGCGGCGTCCATCAGCTCGGCCAGGCCGCAGTTGATGAGGAAATTGGCCTGGTTGCAGTAACCCAGCACCGTCAGCCCGGCCTCCTGCCCAGCCAGGGCGATGCCGGTGAAGTTGACATGGCTGGTGATGTCTTTCTCGCCCACCAGCTGCAGCGGATCGGGGTCGGCGCGGTGCAGGTGGTGGCACATCAGGGTGCCGCCGTGGCGCTGCGGGTGGTAGTACTCGGCCTCGGGGAAGCCGTAGTCGAGCAAAAACACCGCGCCGCGCTTGAGCTGCTGGGCCAGGGTGCGCACAAAGGCTTCCGCCTGGGGATGAATCTCGGTCACGCTGCCGGGCACATGCGTCAACAAGGGCGGACGCAAGGCCGTGGCCCGGTCCTCGAAAGCAAAGCCCTCGCCTTGGCAGACGACACCGCGCTCGGCCCAGGCCTGGCCATCAAAGGCCAGCAATTGCACTGGCATGGCGTCCAGCACTTCGTTGCCGACCACCACGCCTTCAAACTCGGCGGGCAGCTGCTGCAACCATTCCACCTTGCCCTGCCAGCGCGCCAGGCGCTGGGCCTGAACGGCGGCCAGGCTGCCGGACAGATCGACGATGCAGTAGCGATCAATGCGATCGCCCAGCGCCAGCAGCAATTGCTCGGCCAGGGCGCCGGTGCCGGCGCCAAACTCCCACAGGGTGCGGGTGCCGGTCACTTGCAGCGCCTGCGCCAGTTGCGCGGCTAAAGCTTGGCCGAACAGGGGCGAGATTTCGGGCGCGGTGACGAAGTCCGAACTGCCTTGCGGCCCGTCTGGCATCAAGCCGAATTTGGGGCGTGCGCCGCTGTAATAACCGAGGCCGGGCGCATACAGGGCTTGGGCCATGAAACGATCGAAGCCAATCCAGCCACCGGCGGCGGCAATGTCTTGCTGAATCAGATGCGCCAGGACGTTTGTTTCGCCCCTTGGCTGAGCGTCACCGGGCTTCAAGGCTGGCCCTCCAGGCTGGCCAGAGCCAGGCACAGATCGGCCCAGGCGCGCGGTTTGTCGGCCTGCTGGCGCAGCAGGTAGGCGGGGTGGTAACTCACCACCACCGGGATATTGCGATAGCTGTGCACGCGGCCACGCAGGCGGCCCAGGGGCTCGGGATTGCTCAGCAGCGCCTGGATGGACAAAGGCCCCAGGGCCAGGATCAGCTGAGGCGCCAACAATTCGATCTGCCGCGCCAGCAAGGGCTGGCAGCGCTGCAACTCCGTCGCCGCGGCAGACTTGCCCGCCTGGGGCCGGCATTTCAAGGGGCTGGTCACAAAGGCCAAGGGGCGCGTGTCGCCGGCGTCTGCACCCGCAGCGGACGGACTGAGGTTCAGCCCCATGGCCCGCAGCAAATTGGCGAGCAAGGTGCCGGCTTCGCCGCTCAGCGGTGACTGGCCATCGCCCTCGCCCAACTCAGCCGCGGCATCCACCACCACCAGGCAATGCACCCGCGGCCCCGGCCCGGGCGCCTGGCCCTGGCCAAACAACTTGGCGCCACCCTCACCCAAAGCGCAAGCACGGCAAGCTTCTGCCGCCGCCTGCAAGCCCGCCCAATCCAGCGCGGCAGCATCGATCAAGGGGGCGGCGCCGCTTGGCAAAGCAGCAGGCGCAGGCTCGCCGCGCAGCGCGGCGGGCAAGGCCTGAACGGCGGCGACAGCGGGCGCCGAGGGGCGTGAGACTGGCGCTGGCGCGGTGCGGCTGTCGCGTTCATGGCCTCTCGCTGGCGCCGAATCGTCTCCAGCTTCTGAGTGCTGCTCAGTTTCTGCTTCAGCCTGCGAGGCCACTGCTTCGTCAGCATCGGCCAGTGCCTCGGCTCGCGGCCAGACCCGCAAGCCCATGGCCGCCAGCATGGCGCATTGACGCTCGTCCCAAGTCATGGCTGTAGCTCCTGGCCGGCTGGCTCAATCGCAATCGGCAAACTCATCAGCACCGCGTCTTCACGCAGGCCAAGATGGGCCGGGTAATAGGCGCGGCGCAAGCCCACCTCGCTGAAACCGTAACGGCGGTAGACCATGCGGGCGCGCTGATTGCTGTGGCGCACTTCCAGCCACAGCTGGGCGCAAGCCAGGGCGCGGCAGCGCTGCACCAAGTGGTTCAACATGGCTTGCGCCAAGCCCTGGCCTTGGTAGGCGGGGTGCACCGAAATATTGAGCAAATGCATTTCGTCCACGCCGGGCATGGCCAGGCAATAGCCGCGCAATTCGTCTGCCTGCGCAGCACCGGCTGATGCCGCCGATCCCCACAGGCCAAAAGCCTCGTAGCCGGAGGCCAGCGAATCTCTGAAATTGCCCTCGCTCCAGGGCTGGGCATAGACCTGGGTCTCAATGGCCATGATGGCGGGCAAGTCGAGCGGGTTCAGGGCGCGCAATTGCAGGCGAGCTGCCGCAGAAGCTGCGCTTTCCGGCTGGGGCGTTGAATTCGGCAAGGCGCTCATGGGAAAGACGGACTCAGAGAATGGCTCACGGCGCCGACGCAGCGGCGGTGGCCCGCAGAGCCATGCGCTCCTGCGTGGTCTGCGCCACTTTGTCACGCACATAAACAGGCATGGCCTCGGCAGGATCCAGCAAGTCTCCCTGCGCCCAGGCCTGGCGCGCCAGGGCGGCCAGGGCCGCGGCGCGTGAGCGGCTCTGCGGCCAGGCGCGGCCTTCGAACAAGCCTTGAGCCGGCGCCAATTCAGCCGCGAACGGGGTCAAGGCCGAGCCCGCCAGCGCAAACGACTGGTCTTGCGCCAGCCAATGCGCGGCCAAGTCAGCCGGTTTGTAGAGTGCGGCGGCTTGTTCGGTTTGCCAGGCACCGTCGGCACTGCACTCGAAGGCGGCGGCGTAGATCTCGCCCATGCGTGCATCCATGGCCACCCAGACCCGGCCGCTCAGCGGCGCTCCGGCCAAGGCGGCTTGCTGACGCGCATCCTCGGCCACCAGGGCCAGGCTATCAATCGCCAGCACCGGCTTGGCCGCACCGAAAGCCAGGCCTTGCACGACGGCGCAAGCCGCCCGCAGGCCGGTGAAGGCACCGGGTCCACGCCCGAAAGCAATTGCGTCAACATCCGCCAGGCGCAGGCCGGCGCCAGCCAGCAGCGCAAGCGCCTCGGGCACCAGGCGCGCAGAGGCGTTGGCCCCGCCTTCGGCCTCGAACAAGGCCTCACCCGCCGGGCTGCTGAGCGCCAGGGTCATGATTTCGGTGGAACTGTCGAGAGCCAGCAGAACGGTCATTGAAGCAGTGTAGCGAGGCGTTGGTGGCGCAATGAAAAAGCCCGACCGCGTTGCCGCAGCCGGGCCGCAGAACTGCCCAAAGATCAGAAGGGGTTGTTGGTCGCGCGTCGCAGGGCGATATTGGCCAGCTGCGTCTGGCCGCCGGGGGACATCAAGGTGTCCGAGGCCCACAACCAGGTCGTGGCACTGCTGTCCGAGATCAGGGTGCCGGTCGTGCAGTTCTCGATCGCCACCGTGGTCAAGCAGGCGGCATCGACCACATTGCTGAAGCCGAAGGACGAGGGGTACTTGACCACGGTCTCCAAGCTCTCGTCGGCCAGCACCAGGCCGATCTTGCGACCGTCGTTGAGGATGTTGACCCGCATTTCGAGATTGAATTCGCGCGTCAACTCGGTCAGGAAGGCGGCGCGGTCAATGTCGCCCTTGCTCGCACGCTCTTTCAGCGCGAACGGGGTCTGACCTTGATCGATCACGGTAGACAAAACCACCCGGCCATTGGCATTGGCGATGCGGTTGATCTGGTCGGCCAACACGCGGGCGCGGGCACGCACCTCGTCCAGCAAGGAAGCCTGGTTCTGCGCCGGGTAGGCGGCGTACAGCTCCAGGATGTCGTTGGCGCCCACCATCACGGTGACCATGTCCTTGGGGCCGAAGGTGCTGACGGCGAAATGCGCGTCCAGCTTGTTCTTCATATCGGCCACCTTGCCACCCGCCATGGCATACATCAGGCCGGTGGGCGTGGCGATCTGGTTGGGGTTGCATTCGCGGAACACCAGGCCGAAATGCGTGGCCAGGGTCTGCACCCACAGCGGATTCAGGCTGCAGTCCAGCGCGCTGGTGGTGGCGCTGAGGCCGTTGATGGTGTACTTTTTGCCGTCGCTGGTGATCAGGCTGCTTTCGTCGCCAAAGCTGATGATGCGAGTGGGTGCGAAGGGCTCAATCTGCGAAGTGCCACCGCCGCAGCCACTCAGCAAGGCCAGGGACGTCAGGGCGGCGAAGGCCAGACCGGCAAGACCGTGGCGACTCGAGCGGGCATCAAAGCCACGCGGGCCAGGTTTGAAACTCTTCATGAACTCTCCGTACCAAAAAACCAAGCCAGCCGGGCCCACAGGCCCCAAGCTGACGCTCTTAAGCTTCAAACGCCGCCGCCGCGCGGGACAGGCGGTCTCTGACCCCATCCCAGGCCGCATCATCAGGTGGCGCTTCGATCCAGATCTGGCTGGCGCCAGCGCCGTCCAACTCTCGCAAAACTGCAAACAACTCATGTGCCGTGGCTTTGGCCTCGGCGGGCATCTGGCGCCAGAGGATAGCTGAGCCAGTTGACGCCGCCTCAGCAAGGGCCACGCGTGAATATACCGCCAGGCCTTGCGGGCACTCCCCCGCCAGGGCTTGCGCCAGGGCCGGGCTGCTCATCAAGCGCACCACAGCGCGGGGCGCATAGTGGGCCACCAAGGTGCCGGAGGCACGCGGCGCGGCCGGGTCGCCCTGATGCGCGGGCGCCAGGGGCTCGCCCAGCGCGGCCTCGATTTGCTGCGGCGTCAGCACGCCGGGGCGCAGCAAGACCGGCCGCTCGCGCGAGCAGTCGACGATGCTGGACTCGATGCCCACCTCGCAGTCGCCACCGTCCAGCACCAGCAAGCCGGGCTCGAACTCATCCGCCACATGCTGCGCCTGCGTCGGGCTAACTCGGCCAAAGCGGTTGGCGCTGGGTGCTGCCACACCGGCCACGCCGCGCTCGCGCGCGGCCGCCAGCAAGGCGCGCGCCACCGGGTGCGCCGGGCAGCGCAGGCCGATGCTGTCTTGCCCGCCCGCCGCGGCGGTGGCCATGCCGGGCTGGCGTTTGACGATCACCGTCAGCGGGCCAGGCCAGAAAGCGGCCATGAGACGCTGCGCCGCCGGCGGTAAGGCCAGGGCGAACTGCGCGGCATCGGCAGCGTCCAGCACATGCACGATCAAGGGGTGATCGGCCGGCCGGCCCTTGGCCGCAAAAATCTTGGCCACGGCCGTGTCCACATCGGCGCGTGCGCCCAGGCCATAGACCGTTTCGGTCGGGAAGGCCACCAGCTCACCGGCCGCCAGGGCCGCGGCGGCCTGGGCCAGGGCTTGCGGGTCTTGTCCGTCCAACAACATGGGCGTGGCGCTGGGCGCTGTTACCACTGCGTGGGCAGGCCGAGCAGCGCGGCGGCGGCACGCGCCGTGGCCTCGGCTTCGGCCGCCGTGGCGGCGGTGATGTTGAGATGGCCCATCTTGCGGCCAGGGCGGGCCGAAGCCTTGCCGTACAGATGCAAATGGGTGCCGGGCAGTGCCAGCACCTGGGCCCACGCGGGTGTGCGCTCTTGCCCGTGGGCATCGAACCACAGATCGCCCAGCAAATTCAACATCACAGTGGGCGAATGCAGGCGCGGCTGATTCAGGGCCAGGCCGGCCATGGCACGCACCTGCAAATCGAACTGCGAGACATCACAGGCATTCATGGTGTAGTGGCCGGAGTTGTGCGGGCGCGGCGCCATCTCGTTGACCACCAGGCGGCCGTCCTGCAGCACAAAGAACTCCACGCAGAGCACGCCCACATAGTTCAGCTCGGTGGCGATGCGCGCGGCCGCGGCCAAAGCCTGTGCGGCCAATTCCGCGCTGACAGCAGGGGCGGGCACTTGCGTGACGGCCAGAATGCCATCGCGGTGCAAGTTCTGCTGCACCGGGAACTGCACGATTTGACCGGCCGCGTTGCGGGCGCTGATCACGCTCAACTCCAGCGCCA
Source organism: uncultured Roseateles sp. (assembly GCF_945956965.1). GTDB lineage: Bacteria > Pseudomonadota > Gammaproteobacteria > Burkholderiales > Burkholderiaceae_C > Paucibacter_A. Next base: position 56,070 of record NZ_CAMFJS010000011.1, on the reverse strand, counting down.
GCGGCAGCATTTGCTCCAGCACGCAAGGCACTTGCTTGAGCTCTGCCCAGCCGGCGATCAGCTCGGCGCGGTTGCGCACGCGGATCTGGCCCTTGCCGTCATAGCCCATGCGGGCGGTTTTCAAAATGCCGGGCAGCAGCGCATCGCTCACGGCCGCCAACTCAGCCTCATCGCGAATCTGCGCATAAGGGGCGCAAGCCACGCCGCTGGCCTGGAAGTGGGCCTTCTCGTCCGCGCGGTCCTGGCAGATCGCGACAGCCGCGGCAGCGGGCGCCACAAAGCGGGTCTGCGCGAGTTGCTGCAACGCTTGCGCGGGCACGTTCTCAAATTCGGTGGTGACGGCATCGCACTGCGCGGCCAACTCGGCCAGGCCGGCGGCATCCGCGTAATCGGCGCAAATATGCTGATGGGCCACCAGGCCGGCCGGGCTGTCGGCATCGGGGTCCAGCACCACGGTGCGGTAGCCCAGGGCCTGCGCCGCATGCACAAACATGCGACCCAACTGGCCGCCACCCATCACGCCCAGGGTGGCTTGACCCGGCAACTTGGTGGCTTGCATCAGACCAGATCCTTGCTCATCGCCTTGGCGACTTCGGTCTGGCGCACGCGGTAGGCCTGCAGCTTGTCGCGCAGGGCTGCATCGTGATTGGCCAGCATGGCCACGGCGAACAGCGCCGCATTGGCGGCACCCGCAGTGCCGATGGCGAAGGTGGCAACCGGGATGCCCTTGGGCATTTGCACAATGGAATGCAGCGAATCCACGCCTTGCAGATGGCGGCTGGCCACCGGCACACCCAGCACCGGCACCACCGTCTTGGCGGCCAACATGCCGGGCAGATGGGCGGCGCCGCCGGCACCGGCGATGATGGCTTGCAAGCCCCGGCCAGCAGCGGCCTCGGCATAGGCAAACATCTCGTCGGGCATGCGGTGCGCACTGACCACCTTGGCCTCAAAGGGGATGCCGAACTCGGCGAGAATGTCGGCGGCCTGCTTCATGGTGTCCCAGTCACTGCTGGAACCCATCACCACGCCAACCAAAGGAGATGCTGCACTCATTGGAAAATCCGCTCAATTGAACAGCCCAGGCGCTACACCTTGCAGGGGCTGGAAAACCTTGAATTGTAGGCGGGTGCCGCCACTTGCCCTGCACGCACTGCCGCATTTACAAACCTTGACGCCAGCAAGACGCCGGCGCTCGCCAACACCCGTTACCGCTCAACACCGCCTGCCATGATCGATATCACCCTCCAGAATTTTGAAGCCGAGCTGATTCAGGGTTCGATGCAGCAACCTGTTTTGCTGGACATCTGGGCACCCTGGTGCGGCCCCTGCAAGAGCCTGGGGCCGGTGCTGGAGAAGCTGGAAGTGGCTTATGCCGGCCGCTTTACCCTGGCCAAGCTCAATGCCGACGAAGTGCCCGAGATCGCCTCGCAGCTGAGCAAGATGTTCGGCGTCAAGAGCATCCCCTTTTGCGTGATGTTTGCTGGCGGTCAGCCGGTGGACGGCTTTGTGGGCGCGGTGCCCGAGGCGCAGATCCGCGAATTCCTCGACAAATACGTGCCCAGCGGCGAAGCCCTGGAAGCGCAAGAAGACCTGGCCGCCGCCGAAGAACTGCTGGCTGAAGGTGATGTGAGCTCGGCCCTGCAAAAGCTGCAAGCCGCCGTCGAAACCGACCCCAGCAATGAAGTGGCCCGCTTCGATTTGATCAAGGCCCTGCTGGAGCAAGGCGAACTGCCCGCCGCCCAGCAAGCCTTCGCCCCGGTGGCGGCACAGGCGGCCGACACCATCATCCGCCACGCCCGCTTTGCCGCCCTGGGCCATTGGCTGGCGGCCTGCGAGCGCGCAGCCCAAGGCCTCAACGCCGCTGAACTGCAAGCCGCGATCGCCAGCAACAAGCGCGATTTCGACGCCCGCTTCGCCTTGGCCCAAGGCCTGATGGCCGGCCATGATTTCACCGGCGCGATGGATGAGTTGCTGGAAATCATCATGCGCGACAAGGCCTGGAACAACGGCTTGGCGCGCATCACCTATGTGGCCATTCTGGAGTTGATGACCAAGCCCGCGCCCAAGCCCGCGGCCACCAAGCCAGGCGCTGACGTCAAGGCCACTCTGGAGCTGGCCGGCCACACCGTGCTGCCCCCCAGCGACCCGGTGCTGGACCAGTACCGCCGCAAGCTGAGCATGGCCTTGAATTGAGGCCGCGCTCGCAGGCCTGATGGGACTCCGCAAGTGAGGCCCTGACGGCGTGCAAGAGTGCCCTCAGGCCTCTTTCGCGCCGCAAGCCCCCCCCCGTTTTCAGCGCGCCTGCAAGCCCGCTGCCGCCAAGGCCTCGGCCCAAGCGGCCTGCTGGCTGGCGAATTCCGCCCACTCCGCAGCGGCCGATTGGGCATGCCGATCGGCATTGGCGGTGTCGCCCAAGGCGGCATAGATCTGCGCCAGCCGGCTGTAGGTGATGGCGCGGTCATCCACATCGCAATGCGGATCAAGCTCCAGCTCGGCTTCCTGGGCTTGACGCAGGCCCTGTTCGGCCTGCCCGGTGTTGACACGGCACCAGGCCAGATCGGCCAGCAAGCTGCTGCCCAGGCGTGCCAGGCCTGCGGCCATGGCTTGCGGCAGATGTGCCTCGAAGAGTGCACGCGCTTGCGCAAAGTCACCCTCCACGGTGAGGATCTGCGCGCGCAAGACGGGCGTCAGATCCGGCATCACCGAGCCGCCCACGGCAGCATCGAAATGGCTGACCGAATCCGCCCCTAGCAAGAGACCTGAATTCGCCACCGCACTGGCGGAGAACTGGCTCAGCAAAGAGTCGCGCCGGGCCTGGGCGGTGCGCATTTCGGCCATGTTGTACATCAGGGCGGAGATCGCAGCATCGTCACCATCGGCCTGCGCATGCACGCGCGCCCGGGCAAACCAACCGCGTGCGGCGGGCTCTTGCCCGGCGTACAAATGCGCCAAGCCCATCACCGTGCACAGACGGTAGCGGGCGGCGTGATCATCCGGCGCGGCCGCCGCATCACAGGCCTGCGCAAAAGCCACCATATCCACTTGCCGATGCTGCACATAGGCGATTTGCGCCAGCCAGGCCGCGCTCAAGGCCTGCAGCTGCGTCAAGTTGGCCGACTTGGCAATGGCGTAGGCATGCGCAATCTTTTCATGCGCGGCCACGCTGAAGTCGGTGTAGTAACTCATCAGCCCTTCCGCGAAGTGCAGCCAGGCGCCGACCTCGGGATGGGGATGCTGGAAGGCCAGCTGATGCAATTCGGTGAGTTGCTCGCGCGCCTCGGTCATATGGCCGTGACGCGCCAGCACCAGCGCGCGCTGGGCCTTCAGGCAGGAACTGGCTGCAAAATTCTTGGACGCGGCAATTTGCCCCTCCAGGCGGAGCAGCAGCCGGCTCTTGAGGCGTTTCATGCCTGCGTCAGGCGCTGCAGGGCTTCGCCGTACTTGGCGGCCGTGTTCTCAATCACTTCAGCCGGCAGAGCCGGTGCGGGGGCCACCTTGCCCCAGGGCTTGCCGTCCACCTGGGCTTGCTCCAGCCAGTCGCGCAGAAACTGCTTGTCATAGCTGGGCGGGTTGCTGCCCACGGCATAGCTCTCGGCCGGCCAGTAGCGCGAAGAATCGGGCGTCAGCACCTCGTCCATCAGCGTCAGCGTGCCGTCGGCATCCAGGCCGAATTCGAACTTGGTGTCGGCAATGATGATGCCCTTGCTCAGCGCGAAATCAGCGGCACGCTGGTAGAGCTGGATGGAGATGTCGCGCACGCGCTCGGCCAGGTCTTTGCCGATGATCTCGACGCAGCGCTCGAAATTGATGTTCTCGTCGTGGTCACCCATCTCGGCCTTGGTGGCGGGGGTGAAGATGGGTGCGGGCAGCTTGCTGGCGTTTTGCAGGCCGGCCGGCAGCTTGACGCCACAGACTTCGCCGTTTTGCTTGTATTCGGCCCAGCCGCTGCCGGCCAGATAGCCGCGCACCACCGCCTCGATGGGCAGGGGCTTGAGGCGCTTGACCAGCATGGAGCGGTCGCGCACTTGAGCCTTGTCGGCCTCGCTCACCACCGACAGCGGGTCATCGCCGGTCAAGTGGTTAGGCACGATGCCGTCCAGCTTGGCGAACCAGAACAGGGCCATTTGCGTCAGAAGCGCGCCCTTGCCGGGGATGGGCTCGCCCATGATGACGTCGTAGGCCGAAATGCGGTCGCTGGCAACCATCAGGATGCGATCCTCACCCACCGCATAGTTTTCGCGCACCTTGCCACGGGCGATCAGGGGCAAGGAGGTCAGCGAGGAATTCAACAGAGCAGCGGTCATGGCGAGGAGTGGGGCGGGCAAATGAAGTCGCCGATTTTAAGGACAAAAGGGCATGAAAAAAGCCCGCCGACCTCGCGGTCGGCAGGCTTCAGCGGGGCTGAGCCGGCTTACTGCACGACTTGATTCAGCTCGCCACGCGCGTAGGCAGCGGCCACATCGACCAGGCTGCGCGCCTTGATCTTGCCAGCCTGGCCTTCGCAGCCGAACTCTTGATAACGCTGCTTGCACACCAGCTTGGCGGCTTCGCGCGCGGGCTTGAGCCATTCGCGGGCGTCGAACTTATCGGGGTTCTCAACCAGGAACTGGCGCACCGCGCCGGTCATGGCCAGACGGATATCGGTGTCGATATTGATCTTGCGCACGCCGTACTTGATGGCTTCCTGGATCTCTTCCACCGGCACGCCGTAGGTCTCTTTCATCGCGCCACCGTATTTGCGGATCTGCTCCAGCAGCTCTTGCGGCACGCTGGAGGAACCGTGCATGACCAAGTGGGTGTTGGGGATGCGGGCGTGGATTTCCTTGACGCGCGAGATCGCCAGGATGTCGCCCGTGGGCTTGCGGGTGAATTTGTAAGCGCCGTGGCTGGTGCCGATGGCGATGGCCAGGGCATCCAGGCCGGTGGCCTTGACGAATTGGGCGGCCTCTTCGGGGTCGGTCAGCATCTGGCTGTGGTCGAGCTTGCCAACGGCGCCGATGCCGTCTTCCTCACCCGCTTCGCCGGTTTCCAGGGAACCCAGGCAGCCCAACTCGCCTTCGACGGTGACGCCGACCTTGTGCGCCAGAGCGACGACCTGGCGGGTCACGTCGATGTTGTAGTCAAAGCTGGCGGGCGTCTTGCCGTCGGCCATCAATGAGCCGTCCATCATCACCGAGCTGAAGCCCAGATCGATGGCGCCCTGGCAGATCGCCGGGGTTTGGCCGTGATCCTGGTGCATCACCAATGGGATATGCGGGAAGGACTCAACAGCGGCCTGGATCAGGTGCTTGATGAAGGCTTCACCGGCGTACTTGCGGGCACCAGCCGAGGCCTGCAGGATCACCGGCGCACCGACTTCGTCGGCCGCGGCCATGACGGCCTGCACTTGTTCGAGGTTGTTAACGTTGAAGGCGGGGATGCCGTAGCCATGCTCAGCGGCATGGTCCAGCAGTTGACGCATTGAAACGAGAGCCATGATGAGAAGTTCTCCGGGAGTTTGAAATCTGGTGTTCTTGAATCAAACGCTGCTCAGAACGGGCCCGCACATCCAACTCATGCTCCGCCTGTAACCGCGCTGTAACTTCGGGCGATTCTAGCGGTGCGCCATGACGGCTCGGCCGAACTCAACTCGGCACAGCGTAGTCGCGATCCGTCATCAGGTCGATCCCGCAAGACAGGGTCTCCACCCAGGCGATGAACTCCTGCACCGCCGCGCCGCGCAAAGGCGCGCCATGCTGGGGCACGATCATCTTGATGGGCAGGCCGCGCACCATCTGCACCCAATGGCGCAGCACCTTGTTGGAAACCATATAACGCCGATGGAAGGCCTCCATGCGCGGGATGTGCTCCGCCAGCGAGGTGATGGCCGTTTGCGCGGCACTCGCGCCCACCATGGAGGCGCCCAGATCGCCCGAAAACAGGATGCGGCTGACTGGGTCAAAGAACTGGAAATTGCCTTCGGAATGCAAGAAATGCGCCGGCAAGGCAATCAACTCGCTGCCGCCCAGGGGAATGCGCATGCCCTGATCAGGAATGCCCACGATGCGCCCGGTGGTCTTGCCGGCCTTGCAGAAGTGCGGGACGAAGCGCTCCCAGATCTTTGAGATATAGAGCTTGGCGTCGGTGGTGGCCGTCATCCAACGGTCCAGCGAGGCAATGATGTCGGGGTCGGCATGCGAGGCCAGAATGGCCGAGAGCTTGTGCGGCGCGAAATGCCGGGTCATGGACAGGTACAGCTCGCCATAGGCCAGATTGCCGCCCGGGTCGATGATGGCGCCGGTGCCGGAATCGATGATCAGGAACTGGTTGGACTGCACCGCCTCGCCGCCCTCCACGCAAAGGTCGGTAAACATCAGGCAGATATGCCCGTTCTGATTGAAGAGTTCGATTGGCATGTCGGCGTGACTCGGTGTAACTGGGGACACTAGAAGGCGCCCAATGTAGCGGCCGCTAGGCCCAGCCAGTTTGACAAAAGGCAAGTCTAGGCCAAGGTGACAATCGCACAGCGCGCCTGCCGTGCGCCAAGGCTGACGGGCGAATTCAGCGCATCTTTGCCAGCACAGCCGGGCACATTCATGCACACTGGCGGCGCCAACCACTGGGGCGAACTGCTATGCCGATTCGACTTTCCATCGATCAACTCACGCTGTGGATCACCGCCGCCGCCAACGAGCATTCACTCGACCTGGCCAGCCATATCGAGGACCGCACCGGCGCCAGCCGCCGCGCCAGCCTGGCCGCGCTGCGCCGCTTGGTGGATGCCGGCTGGCTCGCCCGCAGCGGCAGCGACCGCCATCCCGTTTATTCGCCCGGCGTGCTGCGCCAAGTGGCGCGCTCCTACACCTTGCACGGCCTGCAGGAAGACTTGCCTTGGCAGCGCGACTTCGCCCCGCATTTCGCCCTGCCGCCCAGCGTGGCGCGGATGATCCGGCATGGCTTCACCGAACTGGTCAACAACGCCGCCGACCACAGCGGCGGCAGCAGCGTGACGGTGTCGCTGCGCCAAACGCCCAGCCATGTGCAGTTGTTGGTCTCGGATGATGGCTGCGGCGTGTTCGCCAATATCTGCCGCGCCTTCGGCATCGAAGACGCCCAGCACGCCATGCTGGAGCTGAGCAAGGGCCGCCTGACCAGCCAGCCCGAGCAGCACACCGGCCGCGGCCTCTTCTTCAGCTCACAGCTGGCCGATGTATTCGACATCCACGCCAACAACACCGCCTTTCAGCGCCGTGCTTGGGAGTCCGCCGGCTGGCAGCCCGGCCGCCCCATGCCGCGCCAGGGCAGTTCCATCTATATGGCGATTGCGCTGGACACCCAGCGCACCCTGGATCAGGTGCTGGAAGCCTGGAGCATGGACGGCAGCGGCATTGAGTTCGACCAAACCGTCATCGCCCTGCGCCTGCTGGCCGGGCCGGGCCAGGCCCTGGACTCACGCGCCCAAGCGCGGCGGGTGGCCGCGCGGCTGCCGCAATTCAAGCGGGCTGAGATCAATTTCGACGGCGTCAGCGATGTGGGCCACGGCTTCACCGATGAGTTGTTCCGTGTCTTCGCACGCGCCCACCCGCAAGTGGAGCTGCTGCCCACCCATATGACGGCGCGCACGGCGGCCTTGATCAAGAGCGCGCAAAGCGCATGAAACGCGTAAAGCGCACAGAGCGCTGAACCCACCTGATTCAACTCAGGCCGGCCACCCGCCGGCTCAAGCGACCCGGCAGACCTTGAGCATATTCGTGCCGCCGGGGTAGCCCATGGGCTCGCCGCAGGTGATGGCATAGGTGTCGCCGGGCATCAGCACACCCTTGTCGACGAGGATCTTCTCGGCCGCAGCCAAGGCGGTATCGCGGTCCTCATACTTAGGCATCAGGAGAGGCTGGACATTGCGGTACAGCGTCATCTTGCGCTGGCTGATGTCCGTGGTGGTGAGCGCAAAAATCGGCACCTGAATGCGGTGGCGGCTCATCCACAAAGCGGTCGAGCCCGACTCGGTCAGCGCCAGAATCGCCTTGCAACCCAGGTGGTGGGCGGTGAACAGCGCGCCCATGGCGATCGACTGGTCGATGCGGGCAAACTGGCGGCCAGCAAAGTCGGTGTCCAGGGTGACGAATTCGGCACGCTCGGCTTCCAGGGCGATGGCGGCCATCTGCTCGATGGTCTCGACCGGGAACTTGCCCGCCGCGGTTTCGGCGCTGAGCATCACGGCATCGGTGCCGTCCAGCACCGCATTGGCCACATCGCTGACCTCGGCGCGGGTGGGCACCGGGTTGACGATCATGGACTCCATCATCTGCGTGGCGGTGATGGCCACCTTGTCCAGCTCACGCGCCAGTTTGATCATGCGCTTTTGCAGGGCGGGCACGGCGGCATTGCCGACCTCCACCGCCAGATCGCCACGCGCCACCATGATGCCGTCACTGGCGCGCAGAATGGCCTCCAGATGCGGGATGGCTTCGTAGCGCTCGATCTTCGCAATCATGCCCGGCTTGTGGCGATAGGGCTCACCGGCCACATTGGCCAGTTGGCGCGCCATCTCCATATCGGTGGCGTTCTTGGGGAAGCTCACCGCCAGGTATTCGCACTGGAAGCTCATCGCGGTCTTGATGTCTTCCATGTCCTTGCCGGTCAGGGCCGGCGCGGTCAGGCCACCGCCTTGCTTGTTGATGCCCTTGTTATTGCTCAGCTCACCGCCTTGCTTGACGATGGTGTGCACGGCCGCGCCACGCACCGCCTCAACCGTCAGCACCAGCAGGCCGTCGTTGAGCAACAAGGTGTCACCGGGCTTCACATCGCGGGGCAGCTCTTTGTAATCAAGGCCCACCACGTCGTCATTGCCCAGCTCGGTGCGATCGGCGTCGAGGATGAAGGGGCGGCCGTTGATCAGCTCGATCTTGCCGTTCTCGAACTTGCCGACGCGGATCTTGGGGCCTTGCAGGTCGGCCATGATGGCCACCGACTTACCGGCGGCTGCGGCCACCTCGCGCACCATGCGGGCGCGGTCGATATGGTCTTGCGCCTTGCCATGCGAGAAGTTCAGCCGCACCACGTCGACGCCGGCGCGGATCATGCGTTCCAAGACCTCAGGCGACGAGGAGGCAGGGCCGAGGGTGGCAACGATCTTGGTGGCACGGGACATGGCAGGCTCTCGCTGAAATAAAGTTACAAGCGAGCAATTATGAGCCGCAAATTGGCTGGAATCGGATTACATGGGGTTACCAAGTTTGCGGCCCCGACCAACGCGGTTTAGCGCGCGCCACCCTCTTTCGCGGCCAGCACGTCGGCCACAGCCAAAGCCGTCATATTGACGATGCGGCGCACCGTGGCCGAAGGCGTCAGGATGTGCACCGGCGCCGCCGTGCCCAGCAGGATGGGGCCCACCGTCACACCATGGCTGCTGCTGATCTTCAGCACATTGAAGAGGATATTGGCGGCATCCAGCGAGGGCAGCACCAGCAGATTGGCCGAGCCCTTGAGCCGGCTGTCGGGCAAGAAGGTCGCGCGCACCGAGGCCGACAAGGCCGCGTCGCCATGCATCTCACCGTCCGCTTCGATCTCGGGGTGGGCGGCGGCGAACAGCTCATAGGCCTGGCGCATCTTCAGCGCCGAGGGGCGTTTGCTGGAACCGAACATGGAATGCGACACAAAAGCCAGCTTGGGCGGCAGGCCGAAGCGCTGCACCTCCTCGGCGGCCATGGCGGCGATTTCGGCCAGTTGCTCGGCATCGGGGGCATCGTTGACAAAGGTGTCGGTGATGAACAGGGTGTGCTGCTCCAGCATCAAGGCATTCATGGTGGCGAAGCTCTTGGCGCCGGCGCGCAGGCCGATCAGGTCACGCACATGGTCCAGATGGGAGTCATAACGCCCCACCATGCCGCAAATCATCGCGTCGGCGTCGCCCAGCTTGATGGCCAGGGCGCCGATGGTGGTGGCCGAGCGGCGCACAGCCGCCTTGGCCATATCGGGGGTCACGCCTTGCCGGCCCATGGCCTGGTGATAGGCCTCCCAGTACTGCCGGAAGCGGGCATCGTTATCGGGGTCGATCACCGCCACGTCCACGCCCACTTTGAGGCGCAAACCGGCGCGCACGATACGCGACTGAATCACCTCCGGCCGGCCGATCAACGTGGGCTTGACGATGCCCTCATCCAGCGCCACCTGCACGGCGCGCAGCACCCGCTCGTCTTCGCCCTCGGCGTAGATGACGCGTGCGGGATTGGCCTTGGCCGCGGTGAACACCGGGCGCATGAACATGCCGGTCTGGTAGACAAAGCGCTCCAGCGACTGGCGATAAGCGTCAAGATCCTTGATCGGCCGAGCGGCCACGCCCGAGGCTTCTGCCGCCTTGGCCACGGCCGGGGCGATGCGCAGAATCAGGCGCGCATCGAAGGGCTTGGGGATCAGGTAGTCGGGGCCAAAAGCCAGCTCTTCGCCGGCGTAGGCGGCCGCCACCTCATCGCTGGTCTCGGCCTTGGCCAGGGCGGCGATCTCGCGCACGCAGGCCAGCTTCATTTCTTCGGTGATCTTGCTGGCGCCGCAGTCCAGCGCGCCGCGGAAGATGTAGGGGAAGCACAGGACGTTGTTGACCTGATTGGGATAGTCCGAGCGGCCGGTGGCCATGATGCAGTCCGGCCGCACGGCCTTGGCCAGCTCGGGGCGGATCTCCGGCTCGGGATTGGCCAGGGCCAGGATGATGGGCTTGGGCGCCATGGTCGCCACCATCTCCTGCGTCAGCACACCAGCGGCCGAGCAACCCAGGAAGACATCGGCGCCATCGACCACATCGGCCAGCGTGCGCTTGGCCGTGACCTGGCAGTAGCGCTGCTTGCTCTCGTCGAGCTTGCCGGCCTTGGCATCCTCGCGCTGATCCTGGATCACGCCCTTGGAGTCGCAGACAAAAATGTTCTCGCGCTTGACGCCCAGGCCCACCATCAAGTCCAGGCAGGCGGTGGCCGCAGCGCCCGCGCCCGACACGGCCAGCTTGACGCTGGCCATGTCCTTGCCCACCAGTTCCAGGCCGTTGAGCAGAGCGGCGCTCGAGATGATGGCCGTGCCGTGCTGGTCGTCGTGGAAGACGGGAATGTTCATGCGCTCTTTGAGCTTCTTCTCGATGTAGAAACACTCGGGCGCCTTGATGTCCTCCAAATTGATGCCGCCCAAGGTGGGCTCCATGGCGGCAATCATGTCCACCAGCTTGTCGGGATCGCGCTCGGCCAGTTCGATGTCGAACACATCGATGCCGGCGAACTTCTTGAACAAGCAACCCTTGCCTTCCATCACCGGCTTGGAGGCCAGCGGGCCGATATCACCCAGGCCCAGCACGGCGGTGCCGTTGGTGATGACGGCCACCAGATTGGCGCGCGAGGTGTAGTCCGCCGCCAGCGAGGGGTCTTCCTCGATGGCCAGGCAGGCATAGGCCACACCGGGCGAATAGGCCAGCGACAGATCGCGCTGATTCGACAAGGCCTTGGTGGGCGTGACCGAGATCTTGCCGCGCGTGGGCGCGCGGTGATAGTCCAGCGCGGCCTCGCGCAAGGCCGCTTCGGCCGGGGACAAGGACTTGGTGTTCTTGCTGGTGATGTCGGTCATCGCATCTCTTTCGTGGTGTGGCTTGACGCGGGATAGGCCCCGGCGCCAAAAACAGGTCCCCGAATTTACCTCGCCGATCGGACCCACTTGATGCGCAGACCACGTAGGCCCATGCAATCAATCTATAACCCTGACCCGCGCCGAGCCGGGCGAACACTTGCTGGCGCCGCGCATCCGCGAGGGCGCCCAGCCTTCAATCATTCGCCGCGCCGCGCTCCAGCGCCTTGAGCTGCACCCGGTTGCGCCCCTGTTGCTTGGCCTGATACATGGCCAGGTCGGCCGCTTTCAGCGCGGCCTCCATGGCCTGGACCTCATCGGCCTGTGCCACGCCGAAGCTGCCGGTCAGCCTCAATCCGGCCGGCCAAGTGGCTTGCTCGACGCACTGCCTCAAGCGCTCGGCCACGGCCAAGGCCTCGGCCGCCACGGTTTGCGGCATCAGCAGCAGAAACTCCTCGCCGCCCCAGCGCGCCAACAAGTCCTCGCGTTGCACATTGCTTTGCAAGAGCTGGGCAAACTGTTTGAGCACCGCATCCCCCACATCGTGGCCATGCGCGTCATTGATCTGCTTGAAATGATCGATGTCCACAAACACCACGGTCAGGGGGAAGAACAACTCCTCCTGCGCCTGGGTCAGCAGGGCCACATCATGCTGCAGGCCGCGGCGATTGCGCAGGCCGGTCAGGGGGTCGTGATGGGCCTTGGCCTCGAACTCCTGCGAACGCGCCTTGAGCTTGGCATTCGCCTGCTGCAACTCGCTCTTGCGCCGCAGCAGCTGGCCCAGGGTCTTGCGTGAGCGGCGCCAATCCCACAGCAAGTAGGCCGTGATGACCAGCATCCAGGCCGCGATCACGCCCAGGCGGAAAGTGGCCGGCGCAATCCAAACGCCGTGAAACTCGGCCGCTTCCAGCTCGATGGTGTGGCTGCCGGGCGGCACCGCGCCACCCGTCGTCAGACTCAGCAGCTTGACGCGGTCCAATTCCGGCCCCGAATCTTTGAGCGGCAGCGGGTGCGCCTGCACCCACCATGAAGCCACCATGAAGCGGCGCAACTCCACATCAACGGGCATGCGCTCCTTGCTGGCATCAAACACCAACTCATGCGGCTTCAAGTCGGGCAAAGCGCCCGTGCGGGCATAGGCCGCATCGGCATTGCGCAGGAAGACGCGCAACTCATGCCGATCGCCGGGCCCGGTGACGCGCACCCACAGGCGCATGCGGTCAAAGTCACTCAGGTCGACCAGCGCACCATCCGCAGCCAGGGGCAGCTGCAAATCGCAGAAGGGCCATTGGTAGCCGGGGCGGATCTCGCAGGCCAGCACCAGCCGGCCCTCGCGCTGCTCAAGCCGCGCGCTGCTGTGACCGCCTTCGGCATGATCGTCCACCGCTATCGCCAACTGTGCGTGGCTGCGCGCATCGACGCGCAGGGTGCGGCTCATCCAATGCTCGTTCGCGTACAGCGCCAACAAGGTCAAAGCCAGCAAAAGCAGAAGCAGGCGGCGCAGCAGCAAAAGGCATAACTCCCAAATCAGGTGGCGGCCAAGCGCCCTGCCCGGCCACCACCCAGCATAGCCCGCGCGGGTGCGCCGGGCTAGGGCTTCAGATCAAGAACGCGCGCGGGCGCTCAGGATTTCCAAGGCCGGCAGGGTCTTGCCTTCCAGGATTTCCAGGAAAGCACCGCCGCCGGTGGAGATATAGCCCACGTCCTTCTCGATGCCGTACTTGGCAATGGCAGCCAGGGTGTCGCCACCACCGGCAATCGAGAAAGCGCTGGAGGCCGCGATGGCGCGGGCAATCGTTTCGGTGCCGTGGGCGAAAGCGTCAAACTCGAACACACCAACCGGGCCGTTCCAAACGATGGTGCCGGCGGCCTTGAGTTGCTCGGCCAACATGGCGGCCGTCTTGGGGCCGATGTCCAGAATCAGGTCGTCTTCGCCGACGGCGTCGGCCGCCTTCACCGTGGCCGGGGCATCGGCCGCGAACTTCTGCGCCACCACCACATCGACCGGGATCGGCACCGCAGCGCCGCGCGCCTTCATCGCGTCGATGACGGCACGGGCCTCGGCCACCAGATCGGGTTCAGCCAGGGATTTGCCGATCTTCAGGCCCGCCGCCAGCATGAAGGTGTTGGCGATGCCGCCACCGACGATCAGGCCGTCCACCTTCTCAGACAAAGCCTTCAGAATGGTCAGCTTGGTCGAGACCTTGGAGCCGGCCACGATGGCGATCAGCGGGCGCTTGGGTGCGCTCAGGGCCTGGGTGATGGCGTCGATTTCAGCGGCCAGCAACGGGCCGGCGCAGGCGATGGGCGCGAACTGGGCGATGCCGTAGGTCGTGCCTTCGGCGCGGTGGGCGGTGCCGAAAGCGTCGTTGACGTAGATGTCGCACAGGGCAGCCATTTTCTTGGCCAGGGCTTCGTCGTTCTTCTTCTCGCCCTTGTTGACGCGGCAGTTCTCCAGCAGCACCAACTGGCCCGGGGCCACGCTCACGCCGTCCACCCAGTTGGCGATCACCGGCACATCGCGGCCCAGCAACTCACCCAGGCGCTTGGCCACCGGCGCCAGCGAATCGGCGGGCTTGAACTCGCCCTCGGTGGGGCGGCCAAGGTGCGAGGTCACCATCACGGCGGCGCCGGCCTTCAGGGCTTGCTCGATGCAAGGCACCGAGGCACGGATGCGGGTGTCTTCGGTGATGTTGCCGGCATCGTCTTGCGGCACATTCAGGTCGGCGCGGATGAACACGCGCTTGCCGGCCAGCTGACCGGATGCGAGCAGATCGGAGAAACGAATCACATTCATGGCAAGTCTCTTGGTTTGAGTAAAAAGGAAAACGAAAAAAGGGGGTGGCTACCAGCCCAGGCCGATGCGCAGGGCCAGCATCACCGCGGTGCCGCTGAGGATGGTGCCCAGGATGTCGCGGCGCCAGAAAAAGTAGGCGCTGGCCACTGCAGTGGCGTAGAGCCGCGCATCGCGCCAGGTGTCGATCAACTGGCCCTGGCTCATCACAATCTCGGGCACGATCACGGCCGCCAGGGCCGCCAGCGGCGCATAGCGCAGGCCCTGCTTGGCCCAGTCGGGCATGGGCAACTCTTCTTTTGGCAGCATGAAAAAGGCGCGGGTCAGCAAGGTGATCAAGCCCATGCCGACGATGCCCAAGGCCACTTCCCAATTCGACAGCATCAAGGCACCAGCTTTCTTTGCGGCAAGCTGTGTTCCATCAGCAAGCCCATGGCCACGGCAGCGGCAATTGCCACCAGGATATTGAGACGCAAGGGCAGGCCGTAAGCGGCCACCGCCGCGCAGCTGGCCACGCCCGCTGAGACCCAGGCATTGCGGTCCTTGAGCAACGAATACGCCAAGCCCAGCAGGGCCAAGACGCCGGCAAACCCCAGGCCCCATTGCGTAGGCACCCGGTCGGCCAGCAAGATGCCCAGCACCGAAGGCACTTGCCAGGCGGTCCAGTTCATGCAGACGCCGCCCCAGTAATAGGGCAGCTGCTCGGGCGCGGGCTTGCCGTCAGGCCAGCGCTTCAAAAACGCCACGTAATTGAGATCGGCCGCGAAATAGCCGATGCGCAGCCTTTGCACCAAGGGCAGATGGCCAAAAAACATGCGCCATTGCGCGCTGAAAATAACGAAGCGCAGATTGACGCAAAACGCCGTGGCCCACAGCACCCACAGCGGCGCGCCGCTGGCAATCAACGGCAAGGCGGCCAGCTGCGAGCTGCCGGCAAAGACCACAAAGCTCATCAGCAGGGACAGGCCGACGCCAAGGCCGCTCTTGACCATGGCCACGCCGGTGACCAAGCCCCAGGCTGAAATACCCAGGGTGATGGCGGCCATATCGACTGCGCCGCGCTTGAATTCGGGATGGCGCCAAAGCGGCGCCGGAGTATCAACGGAAGAAAAGCCCATAGGCGCATTGTCCTATGGGCTTTGGCTGTTTGCGGGCCAGGCGGCCCGCTTCCGGATGACGTGCGCGTTCGGGCTCAGTGCAGTTTCTTGACTTTGCCGTTGCCCGCCACCGACAACTTCAACTCAGGCGCGCCCAGATAGGCCACATCGCCAGAGCCCGCGATGGAGACATTGAGCGTCTTGCGTGCGAACACCTCGGCGCTGCCGCTGCCGGCAATGCTGGCCTTGACCTCTTCGGCCTGCAGGCCACGGGCGCGGACATCACCAGAGCCGGCCACCGACAAGCGCAAGGTCTGCGTCGTACCGCCGGCCTTGATGTCGCCGCTGCCGGCGATGCTGAAGGCCAGGCTTTCGCTTTCGATATTCACAAAGTTGATGTCGCCCGAGCCTCCGATGTTGGCATCCACGCTCGCGGTCTTCATCGTCTCCACCTTGATATCGCCCGAACCGCCAATCGCCAGGGCACGCAACTGGGCCATGTCGATGATGATTTGCGGCCGCACCGAGCCGTTCAGATTGCTGCCTTTCTTGGGGGCGATCTCCAAGGTGCGCCCCTTGCCGCCCTCAACAATGCGTGTTTCCAGCAGCGGCTGCAGGTTTTTGTCGGTACGCACCTCGACCCGCGAGCTGGGGTTTTGGCGCACGATGACCTGGAAGCCGCCCGCCAGCGAGATGGCATCAAAGCTCGGCAACTCGCGCAACTCGCTCACGACTTCACCCGAGCCATTGACCGTCTCCGAACCCCACCCCCAGCTCCAGGCGTGAGCGCCGGAAGTCATGAGGAGGCTGCAGGCAGCGACAGCGAAAAACCGGCGATTCAGCATGATGGTGAGGCTTTCGAAAGAGATGTCGATCAAGGAATGCCGCCATCTTGCCGGAGCACGGCACCGGCTGAGTAGCGCAAAAAGACAGCCCGTCAGTTTGTGGGCGCCAGATGCAAAAAGGCCGGACTGAATCGCAAGGTGCTTTTCAGTCCGGCGCTTTCAATTCAGTTCTAGATGAGGGCAATGCCGCTCGATCCTCAGTGCGCGGCCTTGGGCTTGGCGGCCGCCTTGTCGCCAGGCTTCTCTGCCGCCTTGGCTTCCGGCTTGGAGGCAGCCTTGTCTTCGGCTTCTGCCTCGTCATCGGCTTTGGCCTTGGGCTTGCCCAGCACCGGGCGCGGCACCACCGGAACAATGCCTTCCAGCTTGTTCTCGCGCATGTACTCGTCCATCTCGCGCCAGCCCGCAAACATCGCGGCCTTGTTGGCCTTGGGATTGAGGTTGTAGCAGTCCTCAATGGCCCGCATGGCGTGGCGGCAGCCACTGCCCAGCGCCTTGCCCTCGGCCTCTTTGGCGGCCTGCACCTTGGCGGGATCTTCAATCCCGAGCTGCTCGCAGGCCGTCAGGCTCAGCAAAACAGCGGCCGCGGCAGTGAGACGAATAAGAAGCTTCATGCGGCAGATATCGGCAGCAAGACCTGACACTTGAACGGGCGGATGCACACACCAGCCCCTTGAGGCTGGCCAGCGCTCAGCGGCCGCGAGCCATTTCCAGCAAGCGCGCCACGCGCTCTTCGGTGGGCGGATGGGTGCTGAACATGCCCGCCAGGCCTTTGCCGGAGAGCGGGTTCATGATCATCATCTGCGCCGTTTCCGGGTGACGCTCGGTGGTCTCCAGCGGCAGGCCCTGGGCGATGCGGTGGATTTTGTCCAGGGCCGAGGCCAGTGCGGCCGGGTCGCCGGAGATTTCAGCGCCGCCACGATCGGCCTCAAATTCGCGCGCCCGGCTGATGGACATCTGGATCAGGCTCGCCGCGATGGGCGCCAGGATTGCCACCAGCAAGCCCGCGATGGGGTTGCTGCGGCCTTCGCTATCGCGCCCGCCGAAGAACATGGCGAAATTGGCCAGCATGGAAATCGCACCGGCCATGGTGGCGCTGATGGTGCTGATCAGGATGTCGCGGTGCTTCACATGGGCCAGTTCATGCGCCATCACGCCGCGCAACTCGCGCTCAGACAAGGTGCGCAAAATGCCTGTGGTGGCGGCCACCGCCGCATGCTCAGGGTTGCGGCCGGTGGCAAAGGCATTGGGCGCGTCTTCGTCAATCAGATAAACCTTGGGCATGGGCAGCTGGGCTTTTTGCGCCAGCTCGGCCACCATGGCGTAGAACTGCGGCGCCGACGACGAATCCACCTCCCGCGCCCGATACATCTTCAGCACCATGGTGTCTGAGAACCAGTAGCTGAAGAAATTCATGCCCAGCGCCACCAAAAGCGCCAGCATCATGCCGCTGCGCCCACCCAACATGGCACCCATGGCCATGAACAGCGCCGTGATGGCGGCCATCAAAATGGCGGTCTTCATCAGATTGAACATATGCATTTCCCTCCGAACTCGCGGCCAAACAGGTAATCAGTTGAAACAGGCGAAAGCAGTTGAATCAGCGAGTAACACTTCAGCCCTAGTTGGAGCCTAAGCCAAGCAATTCAAGTTGCTGACGCTGCGGGCGTGTCGGCGGCGGCAAACACGGCGCCCACGGCAATCGGTTTAGCCTGCAAAAACGCGGCAGCGGGCAGGCGCTTTCCACCGGCGCGCTGCAACTCGGTCAGGCGCAAGGCCTGCTGACCGCAAGCCACCGTGATGCCCGTCTCGTCCACCCGCAAGACCTGACCCTGCGGCCCGCTGCCATCCACCAGCTCGGCGCGCCAGACCTTGATGGCCTCGCCGTCCAGGTGGGTCAAGCCGCCCGGAAAGGGGTCGAAGGCGCGCAAGCGGCGCTCCAACTGCGCTGCATCCTGGCACCAATCCAGCTGGGCCTCGGCTTTTTCGATTTTGTGCGCGTAAGTTACGCCCTCGGCGGGCTGCGGCACCGGGCGCAGACTATCCCCGGCAGCCTGCTGTAGTGCCTCAACAATCATGCGGCCACCCAGCACAGCCAAGCGGTCATGCAGACTGGCGGTAGTGTCGGCCGGAGCAATGTCCAGGCGCTCGATCGATAGCATGTCGCCGGTGTCCAGGCCGGCATCCATCTGCATGATGGTGATGCCGGTTTGCGCATCCCCCGCCTCAATGGCGCGGTGGATGGGCGCGGCACCGCGCCAGCGCGGCAGCAAGGAGGCGTGGATATTGAGGCAGCCTCGGGCTGGCAAATCCAGCACCCATTGCGGCAGGATCAGGCCATAGGCCGCCACCACCATCACATCGGCCTTGGCCGCCAGCAGCGCCTCACGGGCTGCGGCCGCTTCCTCGGGGAACTTGCCGTCCAGGCGCAGGCTGCGCGGCTGCGCCACGGCAATGCCATGCTGCAAAGCCACTTGCTTGACGGCGGAGGCCTGCAGCTTCATGCCACGGCCAGCCGGGCGATCAGGCTGGGTCAACACCAAGGGCACCTCGTAGCCCGCAGCCAGCAAGGCCTGCAAGGCGCTGGCGGCAAACTCCGGCGTACCGGCGAAAACAACGCGCATGGCCGGGCTGGACGCACTCATCAGCTGCGCACCGCCTGCTCTTCGCGCGTCTTCTTGATCATCTTAGTCTTGATGCGCTCGCGCTTGAGCGGGCTGAGGTATTCGACGAAAACCTTGCCCATCAGATGATCCATCTCATGCTGCACGCACACGGCCAGCAAGCCTTCGGCCTCGAACTCGTAGGTCTCGCCTTCGCGATTGAGTGCACGCACAGAGACGCGCGAATAACGCGGCACTTTGTCGTAGACCTGGGGCACGGACAGGCAGCCCTCCTCGCCCTCGGTGAACTCGGCGCTGGTCTTGATCAGCTCGGGGTTGATCAGCACGCGGGGCGTGTCGCGCTCGTTCGAGGTGTCGATCACCAGCACCCGCTCATGCACATCCACCTGGGTCGCGGCCAGGCCCACGCCTTCGGCGTCGTACATGGTCTCCAGCATGTCGTCGACCAAGGCACGAATGCGATCATCGATTTGTGCCACGGGTTTGGCCACCGTGTGCAGACGGGGATCGGGGTAACGCAGAATATTCAGTATTGCCATGTAACAAGCCAGAGGGTTTGAGCGGTCAAGATAGAAGGGAAAAGCCCTTTGCTTGACTCTTTGCGACGAGCCATTTTTGGGGGCAGAATCGCCGCGCAAGTCTGTGATTTTCGCTGAAATACGATCAGTACATGGTCACGCCCGCGATCAGCCACAATTTGCTCACGTATTTAAGCCGCGCAGAACGCCCCGACGAGCTGCGCCACGATCACAACAATCAACTCGCCGCGATGGCTGCGAAAGAGAAATTGATGCCCCAGCTCCTGCCTCAGTGCGATATGTTCCCCGGCTTGCCCAATTCACGCCGCCAACCGCTGGCATTGGCTTTGCTGGCCTTGTCGCTGGCTTGCGCCGGCGCACAAGTCCAGGCGCAAGCCGCCAAGCTGCCGATCAGCGATGCCCAGCGCGCCACGGCCGAGCGCGTGGCGCAAAGCGGCGTGCCCCTGTCGGAACTGACCCCTGACGCACCCGACACCTACACGGTCAAAACCGGCGACACGCTGTGGGCGATCTCCCAACTCTTCCTCAAGAGCCCCTGGCGCTGGCCCGAGCTGTGGGGCATGAACCGCGAGCAAATCAATAACCCGCACCTGATCTACCCAGGCCAGACGCTGATGCTGGTGAAGCTGGATGGCATGGCCCGCCTGCAGTTGGCGCAAGAGCGCAGCGGCTACGGCAGCGGCGTGGCCGGCGACACCGTCAAACTCTCGCCGCGTGTGCGCAGCGCCGCCAACGACGGCACCGACATCGCGGCCATCCCACTGAACCTGCTCGAACCCTTCCTCAACGACGCGGTGGTCTTCGACACCGACGCCCTGGCCGCCGCGCCGCGCATCGTGGCCGCACCCGAAGGGCATGTGAACCTGGCCAAAGGCCATATCGCCTATGCCCGCGGCGACCTGAGCAAGGCCAATGACTACCGGGTGTTCCGCAACACCCGACCTTTGAAGGACCCCGTAACCGGTGAAATCCTCGGTTATGAAGCCCGCTACCTGGGCACGGCCGATCTGATCCGCGAGGGCTCGGAGCAGACCAATAGCGAGGGCAAGACCGAGATCGTGCCCTCCACGCTCTTGATCAAGACCGCCCGCCTGGAGATCGGCGTCGGCGATCGCCTGGCCCCCGTCTTGCAGCGCAACTTCCAGCGCTATGTGCCCCACGCACCTAGCCAGGAAATGCACGGCCGCATTGTGTCGATCTACGGTGACGGCGTGAATGCCGGCCAGAACCAGATCGTGGCCCTGAACCGCGGCAGCCAGGACGGCATGGAACGCGGCCATGTGCTGGCCCTGTGGCAAAAGGGCCGCGCGGCTGTCGACACGACACAAGAGCGCCGCCAAGACATTCAATTGCCGGACGAGCGCCACGGTGTGCTGTTCGTGTTCCAGGTCTATTCCCGCGTGTCCTACGCCCTGATCATCTCGGTGAAGGAACCCGTCAAGCCTGGCGACCGCTTCAGCCAGCCTTGAGCGACTAGCCCCTCAGCCTCAGCAAGGGCAGCATGGACCGCAGCGAACTGGGTGCTTGGCTGCGCTTGCTGGAGACCCCGGGCCTCGGGCTAGAGGCCGCGCGGCGCTTGCTGGCGGCCGGCGGCTCGCCTCAGGCCGCGCTGGAATTGCCCGCCGCGGTGCAGCGCGAACTCCTGACCCCCAAACAGCGCCAGGCCTTGAGCGAGATGCCGGCGCTGTGGCCCGACTTGCTGGACAAGACCTGGGCCTGGCTAGAAGCCAACCCCGCCCACAGCCTGCTGACGCTGGGCGAACCCGATTACCCTGCCGCCCTCTTGGCCACGGCCGACCCGCCCTTGCTGCTTTATCTGGCCGGGCGCCGCGAGCTTTTGGCCAGCCCCGGCCTGGCCATCGTCGGCAGCCGCAGCCCCACCCCGCAGGGGCGCGACAACGCCGAACACTTCGCCAAGGCCCTCAGCCAAGCCGGGCTGACCATCATTTCCGGCCTGGCCCTGGGCATCGATGCCGCCGCCCATCGCGGCGGCTTGGCTGCTGCGGCCAGCAGCATCGGCGTACTGGGCACCGGGTTGGATCAGATTTACCCCAGCCGGCACCGTGAACTTGCCGCCGAGATGCTGCAGCACGGCCTCCTGATCAGCGAATACTCGCTGGGCACACCCGCCCTGCCGCCCAATTTTCCGCGCCGCAATCGCATCATCGCCGGCCTCAGCCTGGGCTGCCTCGTCGTGGAGGCAGCCCTGCGCTCTGGCTCGCTGATCACCGCCCGGCTGGCCAGCGAGGCCGGGCGCGAGGTCTTCGCCATTCCCGGCTCCATCCATTCGCCGCTCAGCAAGGGCTGCCACGCGCTGATTCGCCAGGGCGCAAAGCTGGTGGAGACAGCGCAAGATGTGTTGGAGGAGTTGCCGCCGCTGGCCGCCATCCCTGCCACAGCCGCCCAGGCAATGGCTACAAGCGAAACGGATGCCCTGCCCGCCGGCGCGCCCGCGCAGGTGCTGGCCCAGATGGGTTTCGACCCAGTCTCGCTGGACAGCCTGATGGCCCGCGGCGGCTGGCCTGCCCATGAACTCAGCGCCCATTTGCTGGAATTAGAGCTCGAGGGCCATGTTGAACGCCTGCCCGGCCAGCTGTTTCAAAGGCGCTCCAAGGCCTGAGCTGCACGGCGGGGCGAGCGCTTCGCTCAGCCGCCCCATTCGGCCGGCTGAGTCCACTCAGTTATAGTGCTGCCCATGCTCGACGTGCTCGTCTATCTCTACGAAACCTATTGGCGCCCAGATGCATGCCCGGATCATGCGCAGCTGACGCGCAAGCTCTCGGCCGTAGGTTTCGAGCGCGATGAAATTCAAGAAGCGCTGACTTGGCTGGACGGCCTGGCCGCTGGCGCCGCCTCTTACCAGGGCACGCAAGGCCCGCTGAGCCTGCGCGTCTACTCGGTGGCCGAGCAAGACCATCTGGGCGAGCCCTCCATCGGCTTCATCAGCTTTCTCGAAGCCGCCGGTGTGCTGCCGCCGCCCATGCGCGAAATGGTCATTGACCGCGCCATGGCCATCCCCGGCAGCCCCATGGATCTGGAAGACCTCAAGATCATCGTGCTGATGGTGTTCTGGAGCCTGGGCGAAGAGCCCGATGCGCTGATACTGGACGAATTGTTCGTGGCGCCCGAAGACCGGCTGATCCACTGAGCAAGCGCCACCGCGGCGCTTGAGTCGCCGAGCAGCTCGCGCCGCCCTCGGCGCAGCCCAAGCCATCAGTAGGCGAACAGCCCAAAATAATTAATTCAGCAAACGCCCCGGATCCCCATCCAGCTTGGCCAAGGCATTACGCGTGGCCTTGACCGTCAGGGCTTCATCCTGCGCCGGCAGCAAGAGGCCGGCTTGCAAGAAGGCCGCCATGCGGCTGATCGAGAACAGCACGCAGCGGCCATGGGTGGTGACGAACAAGGCCATCTGGCGGCGGTTGCCGCGCCAGGCCAGTTGCACCGCTTCATTGCGATTGCGGTAGTCCAGCATGTACCAGCCGCCGACTTGCAACTCGCGCGCCCAGGCCAGCATGGTGGCGCTAGGGGCACTGCCGCCCTCGGCCACCACCTCCAGGCCGTCTGATTCATGGCCCGACAAGTCGCGCACCAGCGACTGGTTGATCTGCGCCTCGTCCATGCCTTCTTCACCGCCCTCGGGCAGCAGGGCTTCCAGCGTTTCCAGCTGATCCATCAACTCGTCGAGGCGCTCACGCGGGATGGCAGCGGTCTTGGCGGTAAAGGCCGCGGCCAGGGCGTTATTGAGGTGGCGAATCTGCTCGTCTTGCTTGTCCACCGGCAGGCCGACGTCCAACATGCCGTCGCGCAGGGTCTTCAGCAATGGCGGCAAACGCCGAATCACCTCGGCGCGCTCCTCGCGCGTGACCTTGGCGCTGGCGGACCAAATCAGGTCGGCCGCGGCGCGCTTCATCTGCTTGATGCTGTCGGACTGCGCGCCACTGCGCACCGCGGTAACAGCGAGCACATCGGCCCAGGTCTGGAACAGGAATTCACGCACACCGTCTTGCACCGGCACCTCGGCCAGCATCTTGCGCAGCTCGATGGTGTACTGAATCGCCAGCGTCTCGCGCTGCTCCACCTGCTGGGCCAGCGAAACACCGCGGCGGGTGTTCTGGTTTTCGTTCTCGAAATAGTTGTCGAGGAATTTCTCGAACTCGGTCAGCACCGTCTGGAAAACGCGCCGGCCGGTGTCGGGATAAGCCTCCACCACCTGCACCACGCGCTTGATCTCGCGCTCCAGCGGGTCGCCGCCCACATGAGCGGCGGCAGCGTTGACGGCGGCATGGTTGGCGCTGGTGTTGAAGCCCATCACGCAAGCACCCATGCGGTCGATCAGCTGGCGCGCGGGGTGGTCGGTGGTGGCGAAGAAATCGGGCTCGCTGACGGCCACCCGCAGCACCGGCATTTGCAGGCGTGCAAACCACACCCGCACCGTGGCCGGGATATGGTCTTCCATCAAAATGCTCTGGAACATCATGGCCACCAACTCAATGGTGGCCCGCTCGGCCGGCGTGTCCGCTGCCTGCTTGAGCGCCGTCTTGACGCTTTGATGGCGCTGCTGCCATTGCTCCAGCCGCTGAGGGGCTTCGTCAGGCAGGCTCAGCACATCGCTGGAAAGATTCAAGTCCAGGCTGGGGTCTTCTTGCCGCATGGCCTCTTGGGCCTGCTTGATCGCGGCGCTCAGCCGTTGCGGCGCTTGGCCGGCGATGACCTGCGGCGCCGGGCTCACCGATGCCGGCCCTGCACCTTGCTTGGCAGTGGCGGCAAAGGCAGGCACCTGGCTGCCGACAATACGCTGCAAAAGGCGCAAGACTTCTTCAGCCTGGCTGCTGGCGGGGCTTTGCACCGTGATCGGGCCCGGCGCCGTGCCCGCCTCAGGAAGGCCAGAGCCCGCGCGAATCGGCCCGCCACGCGGAGCAGCACCGCCGCCACTGCCCCAGTCCCCTGCGGGCGGCGCGGTATTCAGGCTGCGGCGAATAAAGGGCCGCAGATCGACCTCGGGCATCACCGCCTGCTTGACCAGCCAATGGTTGACCTCGTGATAGGCCTCGGCCAGCAGGATGGCGAATTCTTCGTGCAGGGGCAGACGCAGCATCTGCCATTCCGATACGCCCATGCCGCTGCGGCCCCAAGCATCCAGCACCAGCTTGGCCAGCACATTGGCGCGCAAAAGATCTTGCGGGGCCAGGTCTTCATGCTGCTCCAGCATCTGGATGCGGGTGCGCAGATCAGTGAATTCCCAGCTGGCGCGGTCCATCATGGCCAGCGCCAGGCGAGAGGCAGTGATCTCGCGCTCAATGGTGTCATCGTCCACCAGCGCCAGCTTGGACGGGGTGATGCCGGCCAACTGCGGCTCGGGCGGCCGGCCATCTTCTTGCACACCGTAAACGGCAGCATGGCGCAGGCCGCTGACAACGCCGCTCAACCAAGCCGGACTGCAGCGCTGCCAGGTTTGCACGCCGTCGCGGCGTGCATTCATGACCGGCTGCCCGCTGTTCTGCGCCAGCAGCTGGGTGGTCGCATCGTTGATGGCCTGACCCAGCGTCGACATGCCACGCACCAGCGCTTCGACATAGATGCGCCGCGCCTGAGTTGCCATAGCCTTGTTGCGGGCGGCGACAGTCATGGAATGTGGGTCAAAGGATCAAATACGAGGTTCCGACTGACTCTACTACACCACCGCACCGGCGTTAGGGTCGTCCGGATCTTCGCGGTTGACTGGGGCCTGGATCAGGTCTTCACGCTTGACGCCCAGCCACATGGCGATGGCCGCAGCCACAAACACCGAGGAGTAGATGCCGAACAAGATGCCGATGGTCAGGGCAATGGCGAAGTAATGCAGGGTCGGGCCGCCGAAGATCAGCATAGACAGCACCATCAGCTGCGTGCTGCCGTGGGTGATGATGGTGCGGCTCATGGTGCTGGTGATGGCGTGGTCAATCACCTCGTGGGTGCTGAACTTACGGAACTTGCGGAAGCCTTCGCGCACCCGGTCAAAAATCACCACCGACTCGTTCACCGAGTAGCCCAGCACGGCCAGCACCGCCGCCAGCACGGAGAGCGAAAACTCCCACTGGAAGAAGGCGAAGAAGCCCAGGATGATGACCACGTCGTGCAAGTTGGCGATGATGCCGGCCACCGCGAACTTCCATTCGAAGCGGATGGCCAAGTAGATCATGATGCCGATGACGGTGACGCCCAAGGCCTTGGCTGCGTCGCGCGCCAACTCCTCACCCACAGCCGGGCCCACCACCTCGCTGCGCATCAGTTTGATGGGCTCGGCATTAGCGGCCGTGGTGCAAACCTGCTTGCTGATGGCCTCGCCCTTGTCGCTGACCATCTGGCGCTGGCTGATGGTGCCGGACTCGGCCTTGCACAGCTCGCTGAACACCAGGCCGACCTGCTCGGTCTGCTTGATGTCCGTGCGCAGGGGCAGACGCATCATCACGTCATGCGAGCTGCCGAAGTTGGTGACTTGCACCTCGCCAAAGCCCAGGCCTTCGATCACATGACGGGTCTTTTCAAGATCGGCCGCTTGCGCGTACTCAACCTCGATGACCGAACCGCCCTTGAATTCGATGGAGAAGTTCAGGCCCTTGGTGACCAGAAAGAAAACAGCGGCCGCGAAGGTGATGAAGGAGATGACGTTGAAGATCAACGCATGCTTCATCAAGGGCAGGTCGCGCTTGATACGGAAGAGTTCCATGATTCGCTACTCGGTTCGTTCGGGTCAGACTTTGGCTGCGGGCTGCTGCGGATCCGCCTCAACAGGCGGCTTCCAGATCTGCCCGATCGACAGGGACTTGAGCTTCTTCTGCCGGCCGTACCAGAGATTGGCCAAGGCACGCGAGAACACCACGGCCGAGAACATCGAGGTCAAGATGCCCAAGCAGTGCACGATGGCAAAGCCACGCACCGGGCCGGAACCGAAGGCCAGCAAGGCCAGACCGGCGATCAGCGTGGTGACGTTGGAGTCCAGAATGGTGGCGAAAGCGCGCTCGTAACCCAGGTTGATGGCCGCTTGCGGCGAGGCGCCATTGCGCAACTCTTCGCGAATGCGCTCATTGATCAGCACATTGGAGTCAATCGCCATACCCAGCACCAGGGCAATCGCCGCGATACCCGGCAGCGACATGGTCGCCCCCAGCATCGACAAGACCGCCACCAGCAGCAGCAGGTTGAAGCCCAGCGCCAGCGAGGAGAACACGCCGAAGAGCATGTAGTAGATGCACATGAACACGGCCACGGCAGCAAAGCCCCAGGTCACGCTCAAGATGCCGCGCTCGATGTTTTCCTTACCGAGGCTCGGGCCAACGGTGCGCTCTTCGATGATTTCCATCGGCGCGGCCAGCGAGCCGGCGCGCAGCAGCAGCGAGGTATCGGCCGCTTCTTGCAGCGTCATCGCGCCAGAGATCTTGACCCGGCCGCCGCTCAATTCGCTACGGATCACCGGGGCCGTCACGACCTCACCCTTGCCCTTTTCGAACAAGATGATGGCCATGCGCTTGCCGATGTTCTCGCGCGACATGTCCTTCATGATGCGGGCGCCCTTGGCGTCCAGGGTCAGGTCCACAGCGGGCTGATGGTTTTCGTCGGAGCCGGCTTGCGCGTCGCTGAGGTTGTCACCGGTCAGCACCACCTGGCGCTTGACGATGATGGGGCCAAAGCCGCGGTCCATGAAACGCTCGGTGCCGAAAGGCACAGGGCCGCTGCCGGCCAGGGCGGCTTGCGCCTCGGCACTGTCGTCCACCATGCGCAACTCCAGCGTGGCGGTGCGGCCGATGATGTCCTTGGCCTTGGCCGTGTCTTGCACACCGGGCAGTTGCACGATGATGCGGTCCAGACCCTGCTGCTGAATCACCGGCTCGGAAGTACCGAGCTCGTTGACCCGGTTATGCAGGGTGGTGATGTTTTGCTTCAGCGCGGCTTCTTGCACAGCCACCATCGAGGCCGGCTTGAGCGCACCGGTCAGGCGCGATTCGGACGCGTCGCTGCTGGGCGTCCACAGCACTTCGGGGATTTTGTCGGCCAGCAAGGCCGCGGCCTGCTGCTGGGTGGCGGCATCGCGGAAGGCGATCACCACATTATTGCCATCGCGGCTGATGCCGGCGTGACGCAGATTCTTTTCGCGCAGCAAGCTGCGCACATCGCCGGTCAGCGACTCGGCCTTCTTGGTCAGCGCGGACTTCATGTCCACCTGCATCAGAAAGTGCACACCACCGCGCAAGTCCAGGCCCAGATACATGGGGAAGGCATGCAGCGAGGACAACCACTTGGGCGAACGCGACAACAGGTTCAGCGCCACGATATAAGTGGGCTCGGCCTCGTTGGGGTTGAGCGTCTTGCTGATCGCTTCCTTGGCCTTGATCTGGGTGTCCAGATCCTTGAACCGGGCCTTGATCGAGTTGCCTTCCAGCAGCACGAAGTCGGGCTGGATTTGGGCGGCGCTCAAGGCCTGCTCGACGCGGGCGCGCACATCGCTGTCAACCTTGACGGTGACCTTCGCGCTGGACACCTGCACCGCCGGCGCTTCACCGTAGAAGTTGGGCAGCGTGTAGATCAAGCCCAGCAATAGCGCAACGATCAGCAGCGCGTATTTCCAAAGCGGGTAACGATTCATGGTGAGGCATCCTCTGCGGCCCGGATCGCCGCGAGACAAGCCGCCCTTTTTGCAAAGAACGGCGGCGGGCAGACGTCAGGCGGCGCCCTGTGGCGGGCGCTGGCTTGGCTAGGTCAATGAAAGTTCGGCGGCAGCGGCCCCCAACAAAGCAGGGCCGCCTGACCAGACTTGGGTTTACTTGATCGTGCCCTTGGGCAGCACTTGCACGACAGCGGAGCGTTGCACTTGCAACTCCACGCCGCTGGAAACTTCCAGGCTCAGGAAGCTCTCGCCGACCTTGCTGACCTTGCCCAGCAGGCCACCGGAGGTGACGACTTCGTCGCCCTTGACGATGGCCTCGATCATGGCCTTGTGCTCCTTTTGACGCTTCATCTGCGGACGAATCATCACGAAATACAGCACCACAAACATCAGCACCAGCGGCAGCATGCTCAGCAGGCTGGACTCAGCACCACCGGCGGCGGGTGCGGCTTGAGCGAAAGCATTGGAAATAAACACGTCGAATCCCTTTGGAATGATGGCGCCGCGCCGTCAGCGCATGAATTGGCCGGACGCGGGCGAGTGAACGGCGGATTGTATGCGCGCGGCAGACCGGCCATGTCGGCCCGGGCCGCCCCGCGCACGCAAGCCTTGGGCCGCGCTTGGATATGGCGTTGACAAGCCCACAAGGCAAGGCTACTCTTTAAATATATTTAGCATATATAAATAGTGATTTTGCTCAGCTGCCATCGACCACTTGGCCCCGTGCCCACTCAGGTCGCCGCCATCCAGCCAGCAGGCGGCGGCTCCTGTCGAGCCCCGCTGGGCAGCTTTTGAGCATGCGAAGATGCCGCCATGCCCCACGTTGATGACCACCTCGGCACCGCCGACCCGGAAAAGCGCCGCCAGGCCGACCAAGCCTACGACGCGCTGGAATCCATGATTGCCACCCTGCAGCTCAAGCCAGGGGCCGCCATTGTTGAAGCCGAACTCATCAGCCAGACCGGCCTGGGCCGCACGCCGGTGCGCGAAGCCTTGATGCGCCTGGTCAGCTGCGGCCTGATCGTGCAACAAGCCCGCCGCGGCCTGCAGGTCAGTGAAATCCGCCTGGCCGAGCACCTGGACCTGATCGAAGCCCGGCGCGTTCTGGAGCGCCTGATCGCCAGCATGGCCGCGCGGCGCGCCACCCCGCCCCAGCGCCAAGACCTGCTAGCCTGCGCCCAAACCATGCTCAGCTCGGCCGAGGCCGGCGATCTGCACGGCTATATGCATGCCGATCAGGCCCTGGACCGCATCATCCACGCCGCCTGCCGCAACCCGGCCGCCGCCGCAGCGGTGGTACCCATGGCCATTCAATGCCGGCGCTTCTGGTATGCCTACCAGCACCAGGGCGACCTGCTGCGCGGTGCGCAGCTGCATCTGGATCTCGCGCAAGCCATTGCCGCAGCACAGGCCGAGGCCGCCCAGAGTGCGGCCGACGCGCTGATGGACTATTTGCGCGGCTTCGCCCAGGCCGTGATCGACTGAGTCCTTTACCCTGCCTCCAACTCTCCCCTTGACCCGGCCACGGGCGAACTGAGCCACACATGCGACTGATTGACTCCCACACCGGCGGCGAACCCACCCGCTTGATCATCGATGGCGGCCCCGATCTGGGCCAAGGCAGCATGGCCGAGCGCCTGCAAATTCTGCGCGAGCAGCACGACCACTGGCGCCGCGCCCTGATGCTGGAGCCGCGCGGCTCCGAAGTGCTGGTGGGCGCTCTGCTCTGCGCCCCGCAAGACCCCGCCAATTGCTGCGGCGTGATCTTCTTCAACAACGTCGGCTATCTGGGCATGTGCGGCCACGGCAGCATCGGCCTGATCGCCAGCCTGGCCTATCTGGGCCGCATCCAGCCGGGCCTGCACCGCATCGAAACACCGGTGGGCTTGATCGAAGCCCGGCTGGCCGAGGACGGCGCAGTCAGCATCGCCAATGTGGCCAGCTTCCGCGAGGCCACCGGCATCGCCGTCGATGTGGCGGGCCACGGCCGCGTGCACGGCGATATCGCCTGGGGCGGCAACTGGTTCTACCTCTGCAACGACCATGGCCTGGAGATCGAAGCAGGCAATGTCGAGGCCTTGACCGATCTGGCCTGGCGCATCCGGCAGAGCCTGGCGGCGGCAGGGCATGAAAAGGTCGACCATATCGAGCTGATCGGCGCCTCCCGCAACCCGGCCCATGACCCAGCCAAGAGCGCCCGCAACTTCGTGCTTTGCCCCGGCAAGGCCTACGACCGCTCCCCCTGCGGCACCGGCACCAGCGCCAAGGTCGCCTGCCTGGCGGCCGACGGCAAGCTGCGGCCGGGCGAGTTCTGGCAACAAGAAAGCGTGATCGGCAGCAGCTTCGAAGCCAGCTACCAACTCGGCGCCGAGGGTCAGGTCTTGCCCACCATCACCGGCCGTGCCTTTGTGACGCTGGACGCCATGGTGGTGCAGCAAGCGGGCGACCCGTTCGCCTGGGGTATCCCCGTTTGATTCCTGGCCTGAAGGCCAGGCGCAGTGCCGATGTGCTGATCGTCGGCGGCGGCATCGTCGGCGCGGCGTGCGCGCGGGCCTTTGCCCGCCAGGGCTTGAGTGTGGCCGTGATCGAGCCCGGGCCGGTGGGCGGGGGCGCCACGGCCGCGGCCATGGGTCATCTGCTGTTAGCTGACGCCTTGGACGGCAGCGCCACGGCGCAGGCCGAGCATGCGCTGACCCGCCGCAGCCTGCAGCTCTGGGACGAGTGGCTGGGCGAGTCTGGCGCCAACAAAGGCAATGCCGAAGCCGCCGAACTCGCCCGCTGCGGCACGCTGTGGATTGCCGCCGACAAGGCCGAACTGGGCCTGGCCCTGCGCAAATGCGCTTGGTTGAATGAGCGTGGCATCGGCGCAGAAGTCCTGGGCGCCGCAGACCTGGCCCGCGCCGAGCCGATGCTGCGGCCCAGCCTTGCCGGCGCCTTGCTGGTGCCGGGTGATGCGCGGATCTATCCACCCAAAGTGGCGGCGCGCTGGTTGAGCCAAGCGCGTGCCGAGATCATTCCCGGCCGCGTCGTCGGCTTCGACGGCCACAGCGTGCATCTCGCCGATGGCCGCCAGCTCTGGAGCGCCATGACCGTGCTGTGCGCCGGCCTGGCCAGCCAGCGCTGGCTGCCGCCCGGCAGCCTGGTGGCCAAAAAGGGTCACTTGGCCATCACCCAGCAGTACCCAAACACCATCACGCATCAGCTGGTGGAGCTGGGCTATCAAAGCAAGGCCCATGCGGTGGACAGCGACTCGGTGTCCTTCAATGTGCAACCCCGGCCCGGTGGGCAGATCTTGATCGGCTCCTCGCGCCAGTTCCCCAAGCCCGGCCAGGCGGAGGATGAGCAGATGGACATGGCGACGCTACAAAGCATGCTGGCCCATGCCTGCAGCTATCTGCCCGCCCTGGCAGGCATGAATCTGCTGCGCAGCTGGACCGGCCAGAGGCCCGCCAGCCGCGACGGCCGCCCGCTGATCGGCGCCCATCCCGAATACCCCCGCGTCTGGCTGGCCACCGGCCATGAAGGCCTGGGCGTGAGCACGGCGCTGGCCAGCGCTGAATTGCTGGCCGAGCTGAGCCTGCAAGCCACGCCCACCTTGTCACCCGAACCCTGGGCGCCGCAACGCTTCTTCGCCGCATGAACAGCCCTCACGCCACACAGATCCAACTGCACATCAATGGCCAACCCCATCAAGTGCAAGGGCCATGCACGGTGGCCGCAGCTTTGGCGCAAGCGGGCGTGCAGGCCACGCGGCGCTCCGCCACCGGACAGCCACGCGCGGCCTTTTGCGGCATGGGTGTGTGCCAGGAATGCCGTGTCAGCATCGACGGCATCGCGCAGCGCCTGGCCTGCCTGACGCCGGCCCGCGAAGGCATGCGCATCGAGGTGGCGGCATGACGCGGCTGAACGCCGATGTGCTGGTGGTGGGCGCAGGGCCAGCCGGCATCGCGGCTGTTTGCCAGCTGGCCGAAGCCGGCAAGTCCATCATCTGGATCGACTCGGGCGCGAATGCCGGTGGGCAGATTTGGCGAGCTCAACTACCGGCTCGCTGGCAAGCAAGGCTGGGCGGAGTTGCGGCCAAAGTCCAACATCTGGCCGGCCATGCTGTGGTCAGCCCGCTGCCTGCGTCGGCCGGCCTGCACGCGCTGCTGCTACAAAGCCAGCAAGAGCCCAGCGCGGAGGCAGTCGCGGTGCAAGCACCGCATGTGCTGATCGCCACGGGTGCGCGTGAACGTTTCCTGCCTTTCCCGGGCTGGACCCTGCCCGGTGTCACCGGGGCTGGCGGCCTGCAGGCCTTGGTCAAGCAAGGCTGGCCGCTCCAAGGCAAGCGGGTGGTGGTGGCGGGCAGCGGGCCGCTGCTGCTGGCCACCGCACGCACCCTGCAAAGCCATGGCTGCACGCCCAGCTTGATTGCCGAACAAGCCAGCAAAATGCAGCTGAGCCAGTTCGCGTTGCGCCTGGATGCGCGCTTCTGGGCGCAGGCGGCGTCAATGGCCTGGCAGCTGCGCCGCGTGCCATTCAAAAGCGGGACCTGGGTGCTGCGCGCCGTGGGCGAAGAAAAACTGGAGGCCGTGGTGCTGAGCGACGGCCGGCGCGAATGGACCCAAGCCTGCGATGCACTGGCCCTGGGCTACGGCTTGCTACCCAATACCGAACTGGCCGCGCTGCTGGGTTGCGCCCTGCAGGCAGGCGCCATTCAGGTCGATCGGCAACAGCAAACCAGCTTGCCTGGCGTTTATGCCGCGGGCGAGTGCACAGGCATTGCCGGGGTCGACAAAGCCTTGGCGGAAGGCGAGCTGGCCGCACAGAGCATCTTGGGCCAGCAGCGCCAGCGCGTACCCACGGCCCTGCGCCGAGCGCGCCGCCATGGCCAGCTACTGGCAAAAATTTTTGTTTTGCGCCCGGAGCTGATGCAATTGGCCGAAGCCAAAACCATCATCTGCCGCTGTGAGGATGTGAGCCTGGGCGAACTCAAAGCGCAGCGCAGCTGGCGCGACGCCAAGCTGCAAACCCGCTGCGGCATGGGGGCCTGCCAAGGCCGCATCTGCGGGCCGATTTGTCAGGAGGTGCTGGGCTGGCCCGCAGGCGCCAATGAACGCGCAGTGCGCGCGCCCTTGCAGCCAACGTCCATCTCGGCCTTTTTGGGCCAAGGCGTTTGCATGACTGCAAGCGCGGATCAGGGCGATCCTTCGATCTTGTAGCCCGCTGCGCGCCATTCCGGGAAGCCACCACGGAACCAGTAGACCTTGCTGTAGCCGGCTTTGATAGCAACATGGCTGGCCTTGAAGCTCTTCCAGCATTCCGGGCCATTGCAGGCGAAGACCAAGGCGGCGGCCTTGTCTGCCGGCAATTGGCTCAAGTCGAACTTGTCGTCCTCGGCCTTGAAGTCGGCCTCTTTGGCGCTCTTCTCGTGATAGGGCACCGACTTGGCGCCCGCCGCATGGCCGGCCTTGTATTCGGCGTCGTTGCGGGTATCGATGAAAAGCGCGCCACCTTGCAGCAACTTCGCCACTGCGGCGGCGTCCACCTGCGTGGCGCCGGGCAAGGCGCGCGGGGTGAAATAGCCCAGGGTCGACACGTACTCGAAGGCATCGGCGCCGACGGCCTGCAGCTTCAGGCCGCCCGCTTGCGCGCCTTGCAGCGAGGCCCGCAAGCCCTCGGCCGTCAGCATGCCACCGGGCTTCAAGGCCACACTCAAACCCGGCACGGCCTTGCTTTGCATCACCACCTTTAGCGACTCACCGGCGGCCTGCCAGCGCTCAAACACGGCCCGCTCCACCGCCACCAAATCGCAGCGACGGATCTGCAAGCAGACCAACAAGGCATCTTGATAACGACTTTCCAGCACGGCGCCGAAATGTTGCTTGATGGTGCTGTTGCTGGCATTGATTTCGCCGCGCAACAAATAGGTGACCACGCTGTCCTGCATTGGCAGGCCCAGACGCTTGCCGGCGGCATCCGCCAGCTTGTTGATGCCGCTGTTCTGTGGCGCCACCAGCACGGCCTGCACCGTCTTGTCCGTGGTGGCCACGGGCTGGTAGCCGTAACGCAAGGCGCTGCCCACCACATGGGCGGGGCCCACGACCAGATCATTCAGTCGTGAGCGTGTGGCGCTCAGGTCCGCTGTGGCGTCATTGGATTGAGTCAGCTGCAAACCGCCAGCGGCACGCTCACGCCGCAGCGACTGCTCCAGCACCTGACGCCACTCGCTGAAGGCCGCGAAGCGCGACTGCTCACCTTGGTCGCCCGGGTTGACCACCACACTCAGTGGCGCCGCAAAGCTGCCAAGTGGCAGGGCCAACAGGGCGAGCCCGGCCAGCACGCGGCGGGAACGCAGCGCTGGCTTTTGCTTGACTGGGGCGCAAGCTGCCGCGCGCAAAAAGCGCGTTGCCAGCAGATTGCGTGCGCGAGGGAATTGGGTTGTGAGTGCCATCTCAGCAGTCTAGGCCACCCACGCAGGCCGACCGAAGTCAGCCAGCACAATGCGCATCAGATCACAGCAAAAAACTGTGCCGCCGTGCGCTTCTCACACCCAAGCTCAAGCGCTGTCTTTGGGCTTGGCGCAACCCGGCTTGCAAACCACCTCGGTGCGACCGAGGACACGCTTGGACTGCAGATTACTCGGCGTGCGGTGCTTGCCGCATTTGAAGCAAGAACGCGTATGCCCGCTGCCCAGAAAGGGTGAGCCCCCCAGCTTGGACTCATAACGCAGGCCGTTATCGCTCACGGCGGTGTAGGTATCTTTGGTCATTGTTGTCGCTGGTTCGAAAGTACAGACCATCGTCGCGGGTAGCGCTGATGGCACTTTTGGCACTTGCAGCACTTTTGACCCAGGCTGGATTGACAGCCTGAACCGGATGCGTGCCTCCCTCGCCTCAATAGTAGGCGCAGCTTCTTGCGTTTGACTACCTCGCTTGCCCCATGTTTTGTCACAATTCGCATCCCTGCGACCACTGAACTAGGGGATAGCACCGTTCAGGTGCTCGTCCAGACTCGGCTTGGTGGTCTTGCAATCGTCGCCCTCACAACAATTCCCCCTTCCATGGCCAAACTGTTCTTTCGCTATGCCGCCATGAACGCCGGTAAATCAACGGCCTTGCTGCAAGTTGCCCACAATTACGAGGAGCGCGGCCATCAGGTTCGGCTCTTCACCGCTCAGCTGGACGACCGCTATGGCCGCGGCCAGATCACTTCGCGGCTCGGGCCTCAGCGCGAGGCGGAGTTGTTCAACGCCGACACTGACTTTCTGCGCACGCACGAACAAGCACAAAGCAAGATCGCCTGCATCTTGATCGACGAAGCTCAGTTCCTATTGAAGAACCAGGTCTGGGCCCTGCATGAGCTGGCGCATTTGCACAATGTGCCGGTGATTTGCTACGGCCTGCGCACGGATTTCCGCGGGGAGCTGTTCAGCGGTTCGGCCAGTCTCTTGGCCCTGGCCGACGAAATGGACGAGATGAAGACCATCTGCGACTGCGGCCGCAAAGCCACCATGAATATGCGTGTGGATGCCCAGCAGCGCAAAGTCACCGAGGGCCAGCAGTTGGAGATCGGCGGCAATAGCCGTTACCGCTCGGTCTGCGGGCGTTGCTTCCGCCAGTCTTGAGTCTTGCGCGGCAGCGCGCTCGGGCGTGAGCGCAGGACAGAATGCACTCACACAAAAGAAAAACAGGCCAGTGCGCGAAGCATCTGGCCTGTTCTTTTTGCTCAATTCACAAGGGAATCAAGGCTTGGTAAGTTGCTCGTCGAGCTCCTTGCAGGAAGGCGCGCAAACGGGTTGAGATTTGCCCAAGAGCTTCCTGGACTTGAGCATCGCGCGCGGACGATGTTTGCCGCACATAAAGCACGACATGGTTGCTGCACCAAAGGATGAGGTCGCCGCGAAAGGCGAACCTGGTGCTTTAGAGCGGTAGCGCAGACCATCGGCTTCGATGGTCGTTTTAGTACTGTCCTTGGCCACGTCGGTCCTGATAGTGAGTTGATGAGGATGAAAATGCCCATGCGCCCTGATCCAAACTTGTGCAGCTCGGCCGGACGCATGTGCCAACTCCTCTATTTTCCCACGTTCTGAGCGGACTTCAGCGCCTGCATCGCCCGACTTCGTGGCCAAGTTGACGGGGATATCCCTTATTTGAAGGCCATTCGAGGCCTTCTTGCGTCTAGCGACCGAGGAAAACCGGTGTCCGGCGCTCACCCCAGGCGGCCACGCCCTCGGCCAAATCGGCGGAGGCCACCGAGCGCGCCAGGTCTTGCTGCAGCGCCGCCACATCCAGTTGCCCGCGCGCGATGGCATTGAGGTGCTTCTTCATGCCCAAGAGTGCCAGGGGCGCCATGGCCAGCAACTGATCCAGCAGGGTTTGTGTGGCCGCCTCCAAGGCCTCCGCATCGGGCAGCAGGCGATCCAGAAAGCCGCTGCTCAGCATGGCCTGGGCATCCAGGGTCTCGCAAAGCAGCAGCACCCGCTTGGCCCAGGGCAGACCCAGGCGGGTGACATAGCGTTCCAGCCCGCCGCGATAGAAATGCAGCCCTAAGCGAGCGGCGGGCACAAACATCTCGCAGCCCAGCATGCCCAACCGGAAGTCGCTGGCCAGCGCCAGATCGGTGGCGCCGCCGTAAATGCCACCTTGAATCATGGCCACCGTGACCGGCCGCGCCGCCTCCCAGTCATCGGCCAAGGCTTCAAACAAGGCGCCCGCATCCACGCCCGGCACCGCGCCAATATTGAAGCCGCTGCAGAAATGTTTGCCCTCAGAGGCCAGCAGCAGCACCCGCACCGATTCCGCCTCATTGACTTGGGCGAGTTGCGCCCGCAGCAATTGCAAATCGGCAATTTCCAGACGGTTGGCCACCCGAGGGCGGCGCAGGGTGATGCGGGCCAAGGGGCCGTCGATGGTGAGTGAGGGGGCATGTCCAGTCATAGCCACGAAAGCTTAGCACCCTAGGCTTGGCCTGGCCCGTTGGGCCCCTGCCCTGCCGTTGCTCGCTTTTTTTGCACGCCTTGGCCTGCGCCTCTCGCTGTCTGGAGCCGCGCCCTTGGCTCATCAAGCTGCGGCAGTGTCGGCCCCACAGTCACCCACAAAAGAAAGAAGCAAATTCGACCGACCAGTCGGACGAAACATTTGCGCTTTGTCAATGCGGCACAGCACCGAGAGCCATTCCAGGCTTTTTCAGTAGAGTGCACCGCAAGCCTTCCGGAGACCTACGCCCTTATGGATTTCTCAATCGCCAGCATCTTGATGCTTGACGGCCTGACCAACGGGGCGATTTACGCCTTGTTGGCGCTGGCCATCGTGCTCGTGTTCGCCGTCACTCGCATCATCTTCATCCCACAAGGTGAGTTCGTGGCTTTCGGCGCCCTCACCCTGGCAGGCCTGCAAATGGGCAAGACCCCGGGCACCATCGCCTTTTTGCTGGTCTTGGCCGCCCTGGTGGCCGTGCTGGATCTGGTGGCCGGCCTGCGTGCCGGCAAAGCCGCCGGTCTGGTGCTGAAACAGGTGCTGCGCGCGCTCTTGCCGCCCGCGGTCATCGGCCTGCTGGCCTTGTGGGCGGCGCCACAGCAGTTGCCGCTGGTGCTGCAAGTCTTGCTGACGCTGGCCGTTGTCACGGCCATGGGGCCATTGCTGTACCGCCTGGCGTATGAATCGTTGGCCGAGGCCTCGGTGCTGGTGCTGCTGATCGTGTCAGTTGGTGTGCACTTCGCTTTGACCGGCCTTGGCCTCGTGTTTTTCGGCGCCGAGGGCTCACGCAACCCGAGCTTCTGGGACGCGTCTTTCTCCGCCGGGCCGCTGCTCGTGTCGGGGCAGACGCTGATCATCATCCTGGCGTCGGCCGCGCTGATCATCTCGCTGTGGCTGTTCTTTGAACGCAGCCTGTACGGCAAGGCTTTGCGGGCCACGGCAGTGAACCAGCTGGGCGCCCGCCTGATGGGCATTTCCAGCAGCTCGGCCGGGCGCTTGTCCTTCACGATGGCGGCCTTCATCGGCGCGCTGTCGGGCGTCTTGATCAGCCCGACCACCACCATCTTCTACGACAGCGGCTTCCTGATTGGCTTGAAAGGCTTTGTCGCCGCCGTCTTCGCCGGCTTGGCCAGCTACCCCGGTGCGGCGCTGGGCGCCGTGCTGGTGGGGCTGCTGGAATCCTTCAGCTCCTTCTGGGCCAGCTCCTTCAAGGAGGTGATCGTGTTCACCTCCATCTTGCCGGTGCTGCTGTGGCGTTCGCTGCGCAACCCGCATCACGAAGAATCCTAAAAACTCGGTGGGCAGGCAAGCCTGGCTGCTGCCGGCACGCACTGCCCCAACTGGCGAAGAAAATGAACTTGCGAAAAATCT
Source organism: uncultured Roseateles sp. (assembly GCF_945956965.1). Classification (GTDB taxonomy): domain Bacteria; phylum Pseudomonadota; class Gammaproteobacteria; order Burkholderiales; family Burkholderiaceae_C; genus Paucibacter_A. The sequence goes on along the minus strand of NZ_CAMFJS010000011.1, from coordinate 17,622 downwards.
TTTCCCTGGCCGCCCTGGCCCTGCTGTTCGCCCTGCCCTTGCTGCCGGTGCCTGAGTTCTGGATCACTCAGCTCAACTACATCGGCCTGTTCGCGCTGGTGAGCGCCGGCCTGGTGCTGCTGACCGGCGTGGGCGGCCTGACCTCCTTCGGCCAAGCCGCTTTTGTGGGCCTGGGCGCCTACACCACGGCCTTGCTGAGCACCCAGTTTGGCGCCTCGCCCTGGCTAGGCTTGTTGGCCGGCTTGGTGGTCACGGCCGGCGTGGCACTGGTGCTGGGCCTGCTGACCCTGCGCATGTCGGGCCACTACCTGCCGCTGGCCACCATCGCCTGGGCCTTGAGCCTGAACTACACCATGGCGAATATGGAGTTCCTGGGCAAATACGACGGCATCCAGGGCATGCCGCCCATCCATTTCCTCAATATCAGCCTGCAAGACGGCCGCGCCATCTACTACCTGATCTGGGTGATCACCCTGCTGGCGGCCTGGGGCTTGCTCAACCTGCTGGACTCGCGCTCGGGCCGGGCCATCCGCGCCCTGAACGGCGCCACCACCATGGCCGAAGCCATGGGCGTGTCGACCTTCCGCTACAAGGTCATCATCTTCGTGCTGGCGGCCTTGCTGGCTTCGATCTCGGGCTGGCTGTTTGCCCACCTGCAGCGCAGCGTCAACCCCAGCCCCTTCGCGCTGAAGATGGGCATCGAATACCTCTTCATGGCCGTGGTGGGCGGCGTGGGCACGGTCTGGGGCGCTTTCATCGGCGCGGGCGTGTTCAAGATCATTGAAGACCAGCTGAAGGAATTGCTGCCCGCCCTGCTGGGCAGCAGCGGCAATTTCGAAATCATCGTGCTGGGCATCGTGCTGGTGCTGATCATCAAGTACGCGCCCAAAGGCATCTGGCCTTACACGACCGCGGCCCTGTCACGCTGGTTCCCGGCCGAGCCGCGCGCGCGCGATTGGCAAGGCGCAGCACCCCTGCAAGCCCGCGACAAGCCGGCGCCACAGGAATTGCTGCTGGATGTTGACAAGGTGCGCAAGCAGTTCGGCGGCTTGGTGGCGGTGAACGATGTGTCCTTCCAGATCCATGCGGGCGAGATCATCGGCCTGATAGGCCCCAATGGCGCAGGCAAAAGCACAACCTTCAATCTGATCTCGGGCGTCTTGCCGCTGAGTAGCGGCGGCGTGCGCTTCCGCGGCCAGGCGGTGGGCGGCAAGCCCTCTCGCGAGATTGCCCGCATCGGCATGTCGCGCACCTTCCAGCACGTCAAGATGATTGCCGACATGACGGTGCTGGAGAACGTTGCCCTGGGCGGTTACTTGCGCAGCAGCAAGGGCATCGCAGCAGGCATTCTTGGCCTCGACAAAGCAGAAGAAAAGCGCCTCTTTGCCGAGGCCGAAAAGCAGCTGCAGCGCATCGGCATGGCCGGGCAGATGTTTGAGCTGGCCGGCAACCTGGCCCTGGGGCCGCAGCGCCTGATGGAGATCGCCCGAGCCCTGTGCACGGACCCGGCCTTGCTGCTGCTTGACGAACCCGCCGCCGGCCTGCGCCACAAGGAAAAACAAGCCCTGGGCGAGGTGCTGCGCCAGCTCAAGCGCGAAGGCATGAGCGTGCTGCTGGTGGAGCACGATATGGAATTCGTGATGGGCCTGACCGACCGCATCGTGGTGATGGAGTTCGGCACCAAGTTGATTGAAGGCACGCCGGATGAAATCCAGGCCAGCCCCATCGTGCGCGCCGCCTACCTCGGCACCGACCATTGAGAGACACCGTCAGATGAGCAAATTACTTCTTGATGTGAAGGGCCTGCACGCCGGCTACGGCCGCGCGGAGGTGCTGAGCAATCTCAGCCTGAACCTGCCCGAAGGCGCGGTGGTGACGGTGATCGGCCCCAACGGCGCGGGCAAGAGCACCACGCTGAATGCCTTGATGGGCGTGCTGCCCGCCAAGGGTCAGGTCTTGCTGAACGGCGAGGACATCAGCAGCCTGGGCCTGGAAGAGCGGGTGATGAAGGGCCTGGCCCTGGTGCCCGAAAAGCGCGAGCTCTTCACCACCATGAGCGTGGTGGACAACCTGATCCTCGGCGGCTACCGGCCCATGCGCCTGGGCCAGCAGGACTGGCGCGAGGGCCTGGACAAGGTCTACGCCCTGTTCCCGCGGCTGAAAGAGCGGCGTGAGCAATTGGCCGGCACCTTGTCGGGCGGCGAGCGGCAAATGCTGGCCGTGGGCCGCGCCCTGATGGCGCAGCCGCGGGTGCTGATGCTGGATGAACCCAGCCTCGGCCTGGCGCCGCTGGTGGTGAAGGAAATTTTCCGCATCGTCGCGCGCCTGCGCGATACCGGCGTGTCCATCCTGTTGATCGAGCAGAACGCCCGCGCCGCGCTGGAAGTGGCCGACTACGGCTATGTGCTGGAAACTGGCGAAATCGGTTTGCAGGGCCCGGCCAATGAGTTGGCGCGCGACCCGCGCGTGATCGAAACCTATCTGGGTGCGGCCAAGAAGTCCGCCTGATCCGGGCGCCGCAGCTGGCGAGCCAAGAGCGCGAACATGCCCTCGAACGCCAGCGCCAGCAGCGCGGCGGGCAAGGCGCCGGCCAACAGCAGGCCGCGGTCGTTAAGCGCCAGTCCGGTGACGATGCGCTCGCCATAGCCACCCGCGCCAATGAAGGCGGCGATGGTGGCCGTGCCCACGGCAATGCTGGTGGCGGTGCGCAGGCCGGCCAAGATCACCGGCGCGGCCAGCGGCAAGTCAATCAGACGCAGGCGCTGCCAGGTCGTGAAACCCATGGCCATGCCGGCCAAGCGCAGGCCCGCCGGCACTTCGGCCAAGCCGGTGCAGGTATTGCGCATGATGGGCAGCAAGGCATAAAGCGTCAGCGCCAGCAAGGCGGGCAAGGTGCCAATCTGATTGAAGGCCGAGATCAACACGGCCAGCAGCGCCAGCGCCGGCACGGTTTGCATCAGGCCCGTGGCGCCCAGCACCAGGCCGCGCAGGCGCGCATGCGGCGCCACCCAGGTTGCCAGCGGAATGCCCAGCAAGGCGGCCAGGCCCACGGAGCCCAAAACAAGGCTCAGATGCTGCCAAGTCAATCGGGCCAGATCCGGGCCGGTGAGTTTGGCCCAATAGCTGTTGGTGGAAACAGTTGACGCTGGCAAGGTGGACGGCGCCGGCCCGGCCGCCAAGAATTCCTTGGCAATCGCGGCGAAGCCCTTGCCCTGCAATTCCGCTTGGGCGTTCATGCGGATCATCGTCGCCTCGTCGATGCGGCCACGCAGGCTTTGCAGCTTCGCCCAGGCTTCGGGGTGGCGCTGCGGCAGGTCCAGCCGATAAAGCAGCATCGCGTCATAACGCGCAAAGTAAGCGCCATCGTCGTGCAGCAGGCGCAGACCTTGCTGGGCGATTTTGGCGTCGGTGGTGTAGATGTCGATCACATCCACCTGGCCGGCCGCGATGGCTTCGAAGGCCAGGCCGTGGTCCAGGCCTTGCGGCTTTTGCTTCAAGCCGTAGCGCTGCGCCAATCCCGGCCAACCGTCGGCACGGCCGATGAACTCATTGCTGAGGCCCAGGCGTAGCTGCGGCTGATGAGCCAGATCGGAGAGCTTGCTTAAGCTCAGGCGCTGTGCCAGATCCGCGGGCACGGCCAGGGCATAGCCGTTGTTGAAACCCAGGGCAATGTCCAGGCCTAAACCCAGGGGCTTGAGTTGGGCGCGCAGGGTGGCCAGATCAGTGGGCCCGGTGTTCTTGAGAATCTCTCGGTTCACCGTACCCAGGTACTCGGGGTAGAGATCGATGCTGCCGGCCTGCAAGGCCGCGTAGACGATGGCTGTGTTGCCCAGGCCTTGCTTGATTTCAACCCGACTGCCCACACGGCCATCCTGCACGGTCTGCGCCAGCACCTCGGCCAGGATGTAACTCTCGGTGAAGCGCTTGGAGCCAATGCGCAGCGGCTCGGGCTCAGCGAGCACCGCTGTCGCCCCAAAAAGCGTCAAGAGCGAGACACCCAAGACGCCCAAAGCGCCCAACAGCGCCCAGCCTCGCAGGGGCGCGCGCAGCACAGCATGCGACGGGTGGCTCATGGCACGCAGCATAAAGGCTGAGGACAATAACCTCCGCTCGGAGATACTGCCTCCACTCATCGCGACCGGATTTACCCTCCCATGAAACATGCCTCCCTCTCCTTGCTTGCCGTGACGGCCGCCCTGCTGCTGACGGCGGCCACCAGCCTGCGCGCCGACCCGGTGGGCGAGGTCGACACCGTCTTCAAGCTGATTGGCCCGGATCACAAAATCGTCGTCACCGCCTACGACGACCCCAAGGTGCAAGGCGTCACCTGCTATGTGTCACGCGCCAAGACGGGCGGTGTCTCAGGGGCGCTGGGGCTGGCGGAAGACAAGTCCGAGGCCTCCATCGCCTGCCGGCAGACCGGGCCAATCAGCTTCGCCAAGCCCTTGCCAAAGCAAGAAGAGGTGTTCAGCGAGCGCGCCTCGCTGGTTTTCAAACGCCTGCGCGTGGTTCGCATGGTGGACGCCAAGCGCAACACCCTGGTTTATCTGACCTACTCCGACCGCGTCATCGAAGGCTCGCCGCAAAACAGTGTGACGGCGGTGCCGGTGGATAGAGCCATCCCCATCCCGCTCAAGTAGACGGCACAGCAGGCCGGGGCTGAATCGATGAATGAGCAGATCCGTGAGCGAGCAGTGACTTGCGAAATTGGGCTTGAAAGCCTGCAAGGCTTCACTTACGCTGGGGCGTTCGACCGCAAGACCGTGACGCCAGCAAAAAGGAGCCGCTCATGCCCAGCCCTCTTTCCAGTGCAGCGCAGGCGCCCTCGCCTGCTGATGTGAGCGGCATCCGCAGTCTGGCCCTGCTCGGGGCGGCAGCCTCGGGCAAGACCACGCTGCTGGAGGCTTTGCTGCAGCACTGCGGCGCGATCGCTCAGGCGGGCACGGTTGAGCGCGGCAACACGGTCAGCGACTTCGATGCGCTGGAGCGCCGCTTGCAGCACTCGCTCTACGCCAGCCTCGTTCACATGGACCATGCCGGCCTGCGCATCCACGCCATCGACACCCCCGGCGCGCCGGACTTCATCGGCCAATCGCTGCCCGCGCTGGAGGCGGTGGATTCGGCGGTCATCATCATCAACGCGCAGAACGGCCTGGAACTGATGGCCTCACGCATGCTGGAAGCGGCCGGCCAGCGCGGCCTATGCCGGCTGATTGTGATCAACAAGATCGATGCGGCCGACTTGGACCTGCCCGCCTTGCTGACGCAATTGCAAGAGGTGTTCGGGCGCGAATGCCTGCCGCTCAATCTACCGGCCGATGGCGGGCGCCGCGTGCAGGACTGCTTTTTCGCCAGCAGCGGCACGGCCGATTTCTCCAGCGTCGCCGAGGCCCACCGCGCGCTGGTGGAGCAAGTGGTGGAGGTGGACGCAGCCTTTGTTGACCGCTACCTCAACGATGGCGATGTGGATCCGCGCGAACTGCACGAGCCGCTGGAGCAGGCTTTGCGTGAGGGACATCTAATTCCCGTTTGCTTCACCTCGGCGCGCAGCGGCGCAGGCGTGGCGGAATTGCTGGCCATCATCGGCCACTTGCTGCCCAACCCGGCCGAGGGCAACCCGGCCCGCTTTGTGCGTGGCGAAGGCGCGGACGCGGAAGCGCTGGTGCTGCGCCCCGAGCCTGGCGCCCATGTGCTGGCCCATGTGTTCAAGGTCAATTCCGACCCCTATCTGGGCAAGCTCGGCATGTTGCGGGTGCATCAGGGCACGCTGAGCCGCAACAGCCAGCTCTTCGTCGGCCATGCGCGCAAGCCGGTGCGCATCGGCCACCTTTTCATTTTGCAAGGCGCCAAGCACATCGAGGTGGAGCGGGTGCTGCCGGGCGAGTTGTGCGCGGTGGCCAAGATCGACGAGCTGGTTTACGACGCAGTACTGCATGACGCCCCCGAGGACGAGCACATCCACCTCGCCCCGCTGGAGTTTCCACAGCCCGTGCATGGCCTGGCCATCGCGCCGGCCCGCCATGGCGACGAGCAGCGCCTGTGGGAGACCCTGCACCGCCTGGCCGAGGAAGACCCCTGCCTGAAGATCGATCGCGACGGCCAGACCGGCGAGACCGTCATCTTCGGCCTGGGCGACTTGCATCTGCGCATGCTGCTGGAACGGCTGCGCGAGAGCTACCGCTTCGAAGTCATCACCCATCCGCCCCGGGTGGCCTACCGCGAGACCATCGCCGCGGCCGCCGAAGGCCATTACCGCCACAAAAAACAAAGCGGCGGGGCCGGCCAGTTTGGCGAGGTCTATCTGCGCATCGAGCCCTTGCCGCGCGGCAGTGGTTTCGAGTTCGTGGATGCGGTCAAGGGCGGCACCATTCCCGGCCAGTTCATGCCGGCGGTGGAGAAAGGCGTGCGCGCCGGCTTGGCGGCGGGCGTGGTGGCGGGCTACCCGCTGGTGGACTTGCGCGTCACCGTGTTCGACGGGAAACACCATTCGGTCGATAGCAAAGAAATCGCCTTCGTCACCGCGGGAAAACGTGCCCTGATGGTGGCCGTGCGCGAGGCTCGCCCGCTGGTGCTGGAGCCCATGGTGACGCTGGAGATCACCACACCGGCCGCCGCCATTGGCGACATCACCGGCGACCTGGCCGCGCGGCGCGGCCAGGTCAATGGCACACGTAACCCGGTGCCCGATCGCATCATCGTGCAAGGCCTGGCACCGCTGGCGGAGCTGTCCAGCTACCAGACCCGACTCAATGCCATGACCAGCGGCCAGGGCCGCTACACCGTCGAGCTATCGCATTACGAGCCCGTGCCGCCGAATACGCAGGCGGCCCTGATGGCGGCGCACAAGGTCAGCGAGGAAGAGTAGGCAGAGAGCGCGAGCGCTGCACGAGCCCACACAACGCCGCATTGGCGAAGCAGCACGGCGGCCTGCCCTTGCGTTTGCGGTACTTCGCCAGGCATTGGTTCTTCATTGACCCCATCCTGGAAAGCACCTGCCGCAGCGCCGCAGCATGTCCTCGCTTTATCATTCGGGCATGACCTCCTCCCCCGTGGACGTCGCGCAAGTCCGTTTGGACAACGCGATGCGCCTATTCGAAGAATTCGTTGCCCTCTCCGTGAAGCACCCCGACCCGGCCACCCTGCGCGGGCTGGAGCGGCGCTTCGCCGAACGTTTGCAGATCCAACCCAGCTACTGGAGCCAGATCAAGAGCCGCTCACGCCAGATTGGCGAACGCCTGGCGCGCCAGTTCGAGCAGCTGTTTCACAAGCCGCCCTACTGGATGGACCAGCCCCAGGCCAGCCCAGCAGCGGGGAAAAGCGCAGCCCAGGAGGAGATGCCCAGCCTGCCCCAGGATGATGATGAACGCTTTATCGTCGGCCTGGTCCTGACCTATTACCGCCGCCACCCGCAGCGCGCCCGCACCCGTCTGCTGGACCTGCTGGGCGAGGTACTGACGCCGCCCGCAGCCACGCCGGCTGCCCCAACGCCGCCCAAGCCAACGCCTGTGAAGGCCCTGGCCAAGGGCATCGCCGCGCCCGGCACCGCAGCACCTGCAGGCGGTGCCGCCGAACTGGACGAGTGGCGACGCTTGCAGCAAGGCATAGCGCCGCTCAAACCAAAGAAGCGCTAGGTCAGAACCAGCGCCAGCACTTTGTGATAAATACAACTTGCGCAAGATAAACAAACGTTTATCATTTGCGCAAGTTGTGATGACGCACATCGCAACGAAGTCGCGCCATCCCAGCAACACCCGCTGCGCTCTGTTCTGAGCGCCGCATTGACCGCACGCCATCTCGCCGACACCCTCGGTTCAGCCGCGGCATGGCCTGCGCTTTTCGCTCTCTCGTCCTAATCTCTTGAAACACGCTGCCGCGCTGCAGTTGCGCCGCTGCATTGCCTGAAAAGGAATTTGCCATGCCTCAGTTCACCGCTCCTCGCCCTCAGGGCGGCCCTGCCTTGCTCAAGCTGCGCAAGCCGCGAAATCCCTTGGTGGCCCCGGCGCTGATGCGCCAGGCCGGCCGCCACGGCAGCAGCCAGGCCGCCAAACGCCAAAGTGCGCAGATTGAATTGCGCCAACAAATTGAAGCCCTGGGCCGGCCCGACCGCTGTCCCTGATGCCAAACACGCGGTGCGGCCAGCGCTCACCGCCTCAGGAGAAGAATCATGTTGAGATTGAGAGACTTGCACGGCGCTCACGACAGCCGCGAGAGCTGCCTCATCACCCACCACGCTTGGCGCCTGCGCCTGGTGCACGCGCTGTTGTGGGCCAGCGCCTTGCTGACCCGCCTGGCCTGTCGGCTGCAGCGCCTGCACCGCGGTGGCCGCGGCAAGCCCGAGCTGGAGTTCTACAGCGAGGCCGCCGCCCCGGAGGGCGCACTGTATGTGGACGGCCAATTGCTAGGCACCTTGCATGGTGTGACACGGCTGTGAATCAAACCCGACAAACCCAAGCGGCCACGACGATGCCCAACTCCTATGCCGAGGAACTCGAACAATGCCGCCAGGCCTTGTTCGAGGAACAAAGCCAGTCACTGGCCAGCACCGCACAGTGGTCCCATGTCGACAAGGGTCAAGCCCATGCCGACTGGGACGCGCTGTACCAGCGGCTGGCCCCGCTGGTGGACCGCAGCCCCGCGCAGGCGGAGGAGGTCCAGACGCTGATGGCCCAGCACTACGCCATTGCCAGCCGCTTCTTCCGCCCCAGCAAAAAGGCTTACATCGGCATGGCCTTGTTCTATGCCGAGAACACCGAGATGCGCAACTTCCATAACCGCTACCACCCGAATATGGTGACCTTCTTGCGTGAAGCCATGGCGGCCCATGCGCATCAAAAGCTCTAGCTGGCGGTCGTGAGCCGGCGCGGGGTGTGCCGCGATACGATGACGCATTCAAGACGCGCAGCATCGCCCCCAGGACTTCACACCGCCATGTCAGACCCTCTGCCTTTGCCCCCCCTACGCCAGGCCCTGCCGGATCTGGCCAGTTGGGTGGCTTTTTTCCGCGCTGTTGACATTCCGGTGCTGGCCGACACCGCCGATCACCTCGAACTGATGCGCGCCAATGAGGACGCGGCCGATGCCAGCAACCTCGGCGAGATGATGGGCAGCGACCCGCTGATGAGCTTGAAGGTGCTGGCCCATGTGGCGCAGCAGCGCGCCGCGCAGACATCAAGCCATGCACAGACCGATGCCGAGACCGTCATCGCGGCGCTGGTGCTGATGGGCATCACGCCCTTCTTCCGCGCCTTCGGCCCGCAAGCGGTGGTGGAGGAGCGCCTGGCCCACAAGCCTTGGGCGCTGGAAGGCTTGCAGCGTGTGCTGCGCCGCGCCGATCGTGCCGCCCACATGGCCCTGAGCTTTGCGGTACACCGGCTTGACCCGGATGCGCCGGTGATCCACAGCGCCGCGCTTTTGCATGACTTCGCCGAAATGCTGATGTGGGTGCATGCGCCCGAACTGGCGCAAGAGATGCGCCGCCGCCAATTGGCCGACCCGCAGCTGCGCAGCGCCGAGGTGCAGCGCCAGGTGCTCAATATCGAGCTGGCCGATCTGGAGCGTGCCTTGCTGCGCGAGTGGCATTTGCCCGAACTGCTGCAAAACATCATCGACGACACCCGCGATCACGACCCGCAGGTGCAATGCGTCAAGCTCGCCATCCGCGTGGCGCGGCACACGGCGGACGGTTGGGACAACGAGGCCGTGCCCGATGACATCTGCGAGATTGCCGACCTGCTAAAACTCGGCAACCAAGCCACCCTGAATCTCCTGCATGAATTTGACTGAAAGACCCTCCATGGCCGGCCCCAGCCCCGAATTTTGGAAAGAACGTTTCGCCAGCGGCCAGACCGCCTGGGACCGCGGCGCACCGCATCCGCAACTGCTGCAATGGCTGACGGCCGGTGTCATTCGCCCCGGCATGAGCATGGTGGTGCCGGGCTGCGGCCGCGGCCATGAGCTGGTGGCACTGGGCGAGGCCAGCGTGGCCGCCATCGGGTTGGACTACACCCCTGCCGCCGTGGAGATTGCGCGCGCCAAGCTGGGCGATCTGCCGGGCAGCGTAGAGCTGGCCGATGTGCTGCAGTGGCAGGCGCCGGAGCAGCTTGACCGGGTCTACGAACAGACCTGCTTGTGCGCCCTGCACCCGGATCATTGGCAGACCTATGCCGCGCAGATTCACCGCTGGCTCAAGCCCGGCGGCTACTTGCTGGCCTTGTTCATGCAAGCGCGGCGCGACAACGCCAGCGAGGGCGTGGTGGAGGGCCCGCCCTATCACTGCGACATCAACGCGATGCGGGCCCTGTTCCCGGCCACACTCTGGGATTGGCCCGCGCCGCCTTATGCCTCACAGGCCCACAACCAAGGCTGGTTCGAGCTGGCGGTGCAGCTGCGCAAGCGCTAAGCCCAGCTATTCCCAGCGAAGCCACGCCCAGGGAAGCACGCACCCTCACACCGGCACGGCGGTGGTGTTCTTCAGATGGTCCAGCACAAAGCTGGTTTTGCAGTCTTGCACGCTGGGGTGCTTGAGCAAGGTGTCGGTGATGAAGCGGGCGTAATGCGCCATGTCCTGCACCACCACGCGCAGCAAATAGTCCATCTCGCCGGTCAGCGCCGCGCACTCCACCACCTCCGGCCAGGTCTGCACCGCCGCGCGGAACAAGTCCATCGGGTTGCGCTTATGGCTCTCGGTGTGTTTTTCCAGGCGCACATTGATGTAGGCCGTCAGCCCGAGGCCAACCTTGGCGGGCGCCACCAAAGCTACATAGGCGGAGATGGCGCCGCTTTCTTCCAAGCGCCGCACGCGGCGCAGCACCGCCGAGGCGGAGAGGCTGACTTGCTCAGCCAAGGCGTCGTAAGTGACGCGGCCGTCAAGCTGCAACGCTCTCAGAATGCGCCGATCAATCGCGTCGAGCTGTATTTCATTTCCCATTCCGCAAAGTGTCGCAGGATTCCTGCGCAGCAGCGCTGGCGCACGCCTGAGTTCGCATGAATCCTGCGCAGCTCCGACCCTACAGTCACAAGTCTTTCGCAGGGCCGCCGCCAAGCTTGGCTTGATCGATTGTCAAGACGGTCACGGGGCGAGTTCTGCAAGCGCAAAACATCTAGGAGCAAGACATGGCATTCACCCCCTGGGACAACCCGATGGGCACCGACGGCTTTGAGTTCATCGAATTCGCCGCCCCCGAACCCGCCCAACTGGGCAAGCTGTTTGAAACCATGGGCTTCACCGCCGTGGCCAAGCACCGCCACAAGAACGTCACGCTGTACCGCCAAGGCGGGGTGAACTTCATCATCAACGCCGAGGCCGACTCCTTTGCTCAGCGCTTCGCGCGCTTGCACGGCCCCTCGATCTGCGCCATTGCCTTCCGCGTCAACGATGCGGCTCAGGCCTACAAGCGCGCGCTGGAACTGGGCGCCTGGGGCTTTGACAACAAGGCCGGTCCGATGGAGCTGAACATCCCGGCCATCAAGGGCATTGGCGATTCGCTGATCTATTTCGTTGACCGCTGGCAAGGCAAGGATGACGCTCCGCAAGGCGCCATCGGCAATATCAGCATCTACGACGTCGACTTCGTGCCCCTGCTCGACGCCGAGGGCAAAGCGGTGCCAGCCAACCCAGTGGGCCATGGCCTGACCTATATCGACCACCTGACGCACAACGTCTTCCGTGGCCGCATGAAGGAATGGGCCGAGTTCTACGAGCGATTCTTCAACTTCCGCGAAGTGCGCTACTTCGACATCGAAGGCAAGCTGACCGGCCTGAAGAGCAAGGCCATGACCAGCCCCTGCGGCAAGATCCGCATCCCGATCAACGAGAGCAGCGACGACAAGAGCCAGATCGCCGAGTACCTGGACCTCTACAGCGGCGAAGGCATCCAACACGTGGCCATGGGCACGGACAATATCTACGCCACGGTGGAAGGCATGAAGGCCACCGGTGTTGAGTTCCAAGACACCATCGAGACTTATTTCGACCTGATCGACAAGCGCCTGCCCGGCCATGGCGAGAATGTGGATGAGCTGCGCCGCCTGCGCATCCTGATCGACGGCGCCGCCCACCTGGACGCACCGAACGAGCTGCTGCTGCAGATCTTCTCCAAGGAAGTCATCGGCCCAATCTTCTTCGAGCTGATTCAGCGCAAGGGCAATGAGGGCTTCGGCGAAGGCAACTTCAAAGCCCTGTTCGAAAGCATCGAGCTGGACCAAATCCGCCGCGGTGTCTTGAAGGTCGACGAAGCCGTCAAGTAAACAAGGCCAACCCGGCGCGGGAGCGCGCCGTCCATGCCAAGCCCTGATGTGCGCCACTTCGGTGGCCGCGCCTCAGGGCTTTTTTGTTGGCGCTGTGGGCGCTGGGGGTGTTGTGGCGGCGTCGGCAGGGGCTTGGCCGAGCAATTGCAGCAAGTCCGCCAACACACGCGGCGCGAACACCAGGCCCAGATGCCCAACGGCGGCCATTTCGATGGCGCGCGAGCCGGGCAACACGGCGGAGCTGGAGGGAAACACGATCTGATCGCAGTGGCTGAAATAGCAGTCGAACTGGGCGCCCAGATCGGCGGGCTCCTGCGCCGCCAGTTGCGCCAGCCAGGGGCTGCCGCAGCGCATTTGCTGGGCATTGCGCGCTGCGGCCATATAGGCAGACCAAGTGCCTGCATGCGGCGTACCCAGGGTCAGCACGCGCCTTACCCGACTGGCCCCTGGCACAGCCCCCGCGCCATAGCGCCGCCACCAAGCCCTAACGGCCAGGCCGCCCATGCTGTGCGCCACGATCACCGGTGGCGCGCCGCCACAGGCTTGGATCAACTGCCGCAGGGCAGCGTCGATGGCATCGGCATAAGCATCGATCGAGCCAAACGCAGGCTCTAGCGTCAACGCAAGATACGGATGGCCATCGGCCTGCAAGCGCCGCATCCAGCCGTTCCACAAACCGCGATTGCAGCAAAAGCCATGCACCAGCAAAACGCCGGTGCGACGAGGCGGCGGCTGATCAGGCGAGGCGGCAAGGGGCAAAAACTGCGGCAATGCAGCTGCCGCAAAAGGTTGGCGCCAAGAAAAAACCAACTCCAACGCCGGCAACTCCCGCCACCAGGCTTGCAACAAGGCCCAGGCACTAGGCCCACGCCCGGCCGGCCGCCGGTTGACCCAGGCCAGCGCAGCAAACAAGGGCAAGGATGCCCAGACATGGGCAAAGACCGCCAGCACCGCCAGACCAAGGCCCAGACCGAGCCGCCCTTGCTCACCGAAATAAGCCACAAGCCCTAGGCCCAGGCTGAGGCGCAAGAAGAATTGCAGCCGCTGTATCCATGCATTCATGCCTGCAGTGTAAAAGCCGGCCCAGGCACAATCGGGTGCAAACCACTGCCCCGGGCGCACATGGATTCAGAAACCTCCGTCACCAGCATCCTGGCCCATTTGCAAGACGTTGAACGCCACCGCAGCCTGCGCAACGGCGACCCCGCCTTGTCGCGCCAGGTGGAGGCACTCAAGCACTATCAGCAGCAACGCTTTGCGCGCAGCTACACCGATCTGCTGAACTCCAGCCGCTACGCCCAGCCCGCCCGCTTTTTTCTGGAAGATCTCTACGGCCCAGCCGACTTTTCTCGGCGGGACGCCCAGTTCGCCCGCGTGGTGCCGGCGATGGTGAAGCTGTTTCCCAACGAAGTGGTGGCCACCGTGGCCCGGCTGGCCCAGTTGCATGCCTTGTCGGAGAGCTTTGACACCCGCATGGCCACCTTGCTGGGCGAAGATGCATTGACTGCGCCCCGCTATGCCCGCGCCTGGTTCAACTGCGGCGATGAAGCGAACCGGCGCCTGCAGGTCGAATTGACGCTGGAGGTTGGCCGCTCGCTGGACGAGCTGACCCGCAAGCCTTTGCTGCGCCAGGCCTTGCGGCTGATGCGTGGGCCCGCTGCGGCCGCCGGCCTGGCCGAGCTGCAGAGCTTTTTGGAACAGGGCTTTGACACCTTCAAAGCCATGCGCGGCGCCAGCGATTTTTTGGCCATCGTCCGGCAGAGAGAGCTCAGCTTGCTTGCCTTGCTATTCGATGAGTCGGCCGTGCAAAGGCTGGAGGGCAACCGCTGTCTCGCAGGTGACGAGCCCCTAGGGCAATTACCCTAGCCGGGAGCGGGCCGCTGCCCGCACCATGGGCGCCAATCACTTTGGAGTTTTGCCCGTGCCTACAGCGACCGCCGACATCCATTGCCTAATGCCTGAATCAGACGGCATAGCAAGTGCCAAGCCCTGGTTGAAAAGCTACCCACCGGGCGTGCAAGCAGAGATCGACTTCGGGGCCTATCGGTCGCTGGTAGATTTGCTGGACGAGGCCTTTCGCAAATACGCCAAGCGCGATGCCGCCGAATGCATGGGCCAGCGTCTGAGCTACGGCGAGCTGGATGACCATGCCACCGCGCTGGCAGCCTGGCTGCAAAGCAAGGGCCTGACGAAAGGGTCACGGGTGGCCATCATGATGCCCAATGTGCTGCCCTATATGGTGGCCATTGCCGGGGTGCTGCGCGCCGGCTGCATCGTGGTCAACGTCAACCCGCTCTACACGCCGCGCGAATTAGCGCATCAGCTCAAGGACTCTGGCGCACAAGCCATCATCGTGCTGGAGAACTTCGCCGCCACGCTGGAAGAAGTCATTGACCAGACAGAGGTGCGCCAAGTCTTGCTCGCCTCCATGGGCGATCTGCAGAACTGGTGGCGCGGCCCGCTGCTGAACTTCGCCGTGCGCCATGTGAAGAAAATGGTGCCAGAGTTCCGCCTGCCGACCGACAAGGGTCGCAGCGTCACCCGCTTCCACAAAGCCCTGGAAGCCGGCCGCCAACTGAACCTGAAGCGCCCTGAGCTTGGCCCCGACGACGTGGCCTTCTTGCAGTACACCGGAGGCACAACCGGCTTGTCCAAGGGCGCCACACTGCTACACCGCAATGTGCTGGCGAACATCTTGCAAAGCGAGGCCTGGTTCATGCCCGCCCTGCAGCAGCGCGGCGATCAGCAACAGGCCCTGACCATTGTTTGCGCCCTGCCGCTGTATCACATCTTCGCCTTGACGGCCTGCTACATGCTGGGCACACGCCTGGGCATGATGAACCTCTTGATTCCCAACCCGCGCGACATCCCCGGCTTCATCGACACCTTGCAAAGCCACAAGGTGCACATCTTTCCAGCGGTCAATACGCTCTTCAACGCCCTGGCGAATGAGCCCCGATTCGCCCGCCTGGACTTCAGCGAATTGCTGATCTCCAACGGCGGCGGCATGGCGGTTCAGCAAGCCACCGCCGAGAAGTGGCTCAAGATCACCGGCTGCCCCGTGGTGGAGGGCTACGGCCTGTCAGAGACCGCGCCAGTCGCCACCATCAATCGCCTGGACATCAGCGCCTTCAATGGCAGCATCGGCCTGCCCGTGCCCTCGACGGAGATCTCCATCCGCGACGACGATGGCAAGGATCAAGCGATCGGCGTGCGCGGTGAAATCTGCATTCGCGGCCCCCAAGTCATGGCCGGCTACTGGAACCGCCCCGAAGACACGGCCCAAGCCATGTATGCCGATGGCTTCTTCAAGAGCGGCGATATCGGCGTGATGGATGAGACCGGTCATGTCCGCATCGTGGACCGCAAGAAGGACATGATCTTGGTCTCAGGCTTCAACGTCTACCCCACCGAGGTGGAGCAGGTTGTGAGCATGCACCCGGGTGTGCTGGAGTGCGCCGCCGTGGGCGTGCCCGACAGTCGCTCAGGCGAAGCCGTCAAACTCTTCGTTGTGAAGCGCGATCAGGCCTTGGCCGAGGAAGACTTGGCCCGCTACTGCCAAGAGCAAATGACCGCCTACAAGCGTCCCAAGTACATCGAGTTCCGCGATGAGTTGCCCAAGAGCAATGTGGGCAAGATCCTGCGCCGCGAACTGCGCAGCAGCTGATGAGCAGCAGCGCCTTGCTGCCCGCTGATGTACGCATGTTGGAGCGCGGTTGGCTCTCGTCTAACTCGCTATTGCTACAGGATGACGAGCAAGGCGCAGTACTGATCGACAGCGGCTATTGCACCCACAGCAAACAGACTTTGGCCCTGGTGCAGCATGCGCTGGCCGATCACGCCCAGCCAGGCCTGCGCCTGATCGCCAACACCCATTTGCACTCCGATCACTGCGGCGGCAACGCCTTGTTGAGCCGGCACTTCGGCTGCCCGATCGCGATTCCGCCCGGCGACTTCGATTTGGCCCTGCGTTGGGATGAGAGAGGTCTGAGCTATGAGAGCACGGGGCAGACCTGCCCGCGCTTCATCCCCAATCAAGTCCTGCAGCCGAGCAGCGAACTGATCCAGGGCCAGCGCCGCTGGCAGATCCATGCGGCACCAGGGCATGATCCGCATTCCGTTATCTTGTTTGAACCAGAAGCCGCCATTCTTGTCTCCGCGGATGCGCTCTGGGAGCACGGCTTTGGCATCATCTTCCCGGCGCTGGGCCCGGCAGACAAGGCCTGCGAACAAGCCTTTGCCGAAGTAGAGGCAACCTTGGACCTGATTGAATCTCTGCCCGCGCGCGTCGTCGTCCCCGGGCACGGGCCTGCCTTCACTGATATCAAGGCTGCGTTGGCTACCGCCCGAAAGCGCCTAGCCTTTTTCCGCGCCAATCCCCATCGGCATGCACGCCATGCCGCCAAAGCCTTGATCAAGTTTCGCCTGCTCGAAATCGAGCGACAAAGCCAACAAGGCCTTCTCAACTGGCTATTGAGCAACGCCGTCCACACCAGCATTTGGCAGAATTACTTTAACGATCAGTCAGTCGCAGATTGGAGCTTGGCACTTCTGCAGGAACTGGCCGACGCCGGCGCCCTCAAAATCCATGATGAGGCCGTCGTCAATCTCTGATTTCTTTTGAGCCTTGCATGGTCGAGCAACTAAAACTACCAGGCTTCGACGGCAGCCTGCCATCCCCGAGCGCACCTGCTTCACACGCACATTCCGGCCACAAGCAGGGGAACAAACTATTGTTCGCCCTGTTCCCCTCCAAGGAGGAGGCCCAGCACATCCATGAACGAGCCCAGGCCCTCCTGGCGCAACACCGCTGGACAGAAGAGCCCATTGCCGCAGAGCATCTGCACCTCACGCTGCAACTCATTGGCGACTATCCAGACGCGATACCCAAGAGCGTCGAGTCAGCCGCCATGCGCGCGGCTGAGCAAGTCCGCGCCAAGTCCTTTCAGATCAAGTTCGATCAAGTGCAAAGCCTGAGCGGTCCGGGCGCCCTCGTCTTTCAGGAAGAGCATAGGAATCAAGGCCTGCAGACCTTGCTCCACCAGGTCTCCCAAGCGCTGGTCGAGCATGGCTTCGCTCGCCATCCGCAGGGAACGCCGCACATGACCCTGCTGTTCAGCCACGGGCGAATGGCCAAGCAGCCCTTTCGACCAATCTCCTGGACCGCCCATGAATTTGTACTGATCCACAGCCACGGCGGAAATCACCGGCTTGAAGCATTGGGAAAATGGGCTTTGACTAACTAGACCTGAATCAACGCCACATCGCTCTTAGCGACTGGAATATCCATCAGCGAGTTAAGTCGAGATACCAAAGCAAAATAGTGAGATAGCCCCCTGAATCTCCGGACACGGTCTATCGCTTATCTTCCAGATA
>NZ_CAMFJS010000010.1 GCF_945956965.1 uncultured Roseateles sp. | reverse complement strand
CGGCTGGTGCCCAGGGTTTCGGCGGCGGAATAGAGGTAGAGGCCGTGGCCGCCCTCGTCCTGCACCTTGGCCAGCAGAATCGCCTTGCGCTTCAAGGTGGGCGCGCGGGTGATCCAGTTGCCCTCGGGCAGCATGCCGACGATCTCGGAATGCGCATGCTGGCTGATCTGGCGCACCAAGGTCTTGCGGTAATGCTCGGGCATCCAGTCTTTGGCTTCGATGAAATCACCGGCATCAATCCGGGCTTCGAACGCGGCCTCCTTTTGGGCTTCTTCCGCGCTCTTGACCTTGGCGGCCACATCTTGTGGGCCGACGCTCATGGCTTGGGTGTACATGCTTGCTCCTGAAAAACAATCAACTCAAACAGACTTGGGCCGCTGGTCGACCACCCGCCTGGCCTTGCCGACCAAGGTGCGCTCGATCGAATCAGGCGCGCCGATATGGACTTTGGTGGACACACCCACCAGGGTCTTGATGCGGTGCTGCAGGGACTTGGCGATTGCGCCCACATCGGCCTGGCCCACGGCGGCCATTTGCAGCTCGCAGCGCACTTCCACCGCGTCCAGCAAGCCGTCGCGGCTGACCACGATCTGGTACTGGCCCGAGAGTTGCGGCTCTTGCAGCACCAACTCTTCGATCTGCGTCGGGAACATATTGACGCCGCGGATGATCAGCATGTCGTCGCTGCGGCCCACGATCTTGCCCATGCGGCGCATGGCGCGGGAGGTGGGCGGCAGCAAGCGGGTGAGGTCGCGGGTGCGGTAGCGGATGATGGGCAGGGCTTCCTTGCTCAGCGAGGTGAACACCAGCTCGCCCTCCGAGCCGTCGGGCAGCACGGCGCCGGTTTCGGGGTCGATGATCTCGGGGTAGAAATGGTCTTCCCAGATCACCGGGCCGTCCTTGCTTTCCACGCATTCGCTGGCAACACCTGGCCCCATCACCTCGGACAAGCCATAGATGTCCACCGCATCGATGCCTGCCTTGGCCTCGATCTCGCGGCGCATGGCCTCGGTCCAGGGCTCGGCGCCGAAGATGCCGATCTTCAGGCTGGACGCCGCAGCCTCCAGGCCCTGGCGCGCGAATTCCTCGATGATCACCTGCATATAGCTGGGCGTGACCATGATGATCTTGGGCTTGAAGTCCTGAATCAGCTGCACCTGCTTTTCGGTCTGGCCGCCGGACATGGGAATGACGGTGCAACCCAGGCGCTCGGCGCCGTAATGTGCGCCCAGGCCGCCGGTGAACAGGCCGTAGCCGTAGGCGATGTGGACGATGTCACCCGCGCGGCCGCCAGCGGCGCGGATGGAGCGCGCCACCAGGCCGGCCCAGGTGTCGATGTCTTTGGCGGTATAGCCCACCACGGTCGGCTTGCCGGTGGTGCCCGAGGAGGCGTGAATGCGCGCGACCTGGTTCTGCGGCACGGCGAACAGGCCGAAGGGATAGTTGTCGCGCAGATCGTGCTTGGTGGTGAAGGGAAAGCGGCTCAGGTCGGCCAGCGTTTTCAAATCGCTGGGGTGCACGCCGGCCGCATCAAAAGCGGCCTTGTAATGCGGCACATTGTCGTAAGCATGGGCCAGGCTCCAACGCAGGCGCTGCAGTTGCAGGGCTTGCAACTCGTCGCGGCTGGCGGTTTCGATCGGGTCCAACTCGCCCGGGGCGGGGATTCTTGCGCTCATATCAAAAGCTCGTCCTGAGTCAGTCAGTCAGCGGAAGCGGCGGCATCCGTGGGCATGGGCAAGAGCACCACGGGCTTGCCCTTGATGCGGTAGGACTTGCCACGGAACACCGCGATCAGCTCGTCGTTCTGGTTGGTGATGGTGATGTCGTAAACGCCGGTGCGACCGGCCAGCGACACCTCGTGGGCCACGGCTTTGAGCCGGTCGCCCAGACGAGCCGGTGCCACGATGTCGATGGCAAAGCCCGAGGCCACCGTCAACTCGTTGTAGGAGTTGCAGGCGAAGGCAAAGGCCGAGTCGGCCAATGTGGTGATGAAGCCGCCATGGCAGATGTCAAAGCCATTGAGCATGGACTCTTTGATCGTCATGACCAGGGTGGCGGCGCCGGGGGCAATGGCCAGAATCTCCATGCCCAAACCCTTGGAGGCGCGGTCGTTGGCAAACATGCCATCCCGCACGGCTTCGGCGATTTCTTGTGCATTCATGGTGTCAGCGATCCTTGAACACGGGTTTGCGTTTTTGCAAGAAGGCATTGACGCCCTCTTGATAGTCGTCGCCAAAGCCGAGCTGGCTTTGCGTCAGCCCCTCTTGCTTGAGCGCTTCGTCAAAGTCCAGCAGGCCGGCCTGATCGAACAAGCGACGGGTCTGCGCCATGGCGCGCACCGGGCTTTGGCTCAGGCGCTGCGCCAGGGCTTGGGCGGTGGCGGCCAGGTCTTCGTCGGCCACCACTTGGTAGATCAGGCCCATGGCTTGCGCCTCGGTTGCCGGCAGCTTTTCGCCCAGCAAGGCCAACTGCAGTGCGCGGGCACGGCCCACCAAGCGTGGCAGCAGCCAGGTGCCGCCGCAGTCCGGGATCAGGCCGATCTTGGCGAAGGCCTGAATAAAACTGGCCGACTGGCCCGCCAAGACCAGATCACAGCCCAAGGCCAAATTAGCACCCGCCCCAGCAGCCACCCCATTGACGGCCGCGATCACCGGCACCGGCATGCTGCGCACGCGCAGCGCCAGGGGCACATAAAAGCCGTCAAGCAACTGGCCGATATCTTTGGGCGCCTCGGCCGGGTCATCGCTGGGCTTGACGTAGGGGTCAGACAAATCCTGGCCGGCGCAAAAGGCTCGGCCCGCGCCGGTGATCACCACACAGCGCACCGAGGCATCTTCCGCAGCCGTGTCCAGCGCCTCGCGCAGCTGCGCCAGCAAGACCGAGGTGAAGGCATTGAGCGCCTGCGGGCGGTTCAGCGTGAGCGTCAACACGGCGCCGTCTTGGCTGCTCAAATACTGCGGTTCTTGCTGCATGCGTGGCCCTGAATTGCGGCACAGTGGCTGGGCCTACATCGGCCCCAAGCACTGCAATTTGACAAAAGTCGACCAAACAAACATTCTTGACCGACCGGTCGGTAGATCGTAGGCTGTGCATTGATTTAGCGCAAGCGCAGCAAGCCAGTAATAACCCTAGACCCCCGGCCCGCAAAGTCCACGCCCCGCTCGCCCCCTACACCCTTTACCCCGCTTTAGACCCGAAAGCACAAACACCATGCCCAGCTATGCCATCGACGGCGTCATCCCCGTCGTTCACCCCAGTGCCTATGTGCACCCCAGCGCCGTTTTGATTGGTGATGTGCACATCGGCCCGGGCTGCTATATCGGCCCTTGCGCCAGCTTGCGTGCCGACTTTGGCCGCATCGTCTTGGAAGCGGGCGTGAATGTGCAAGACAGTTGCGTGGTCCACGGCTTCCCCGATTCCGTCACCCTGGTGGAGAGCAATGGCCATATCGGCCACGGCGCCGTGTTGCATGGCTGCACCGTGCGGCATGACGCGCTGGTGGGCATGAACGCGGTGGTGATGGACGAGGCCGAGGTCGGCGCCTACAGCATCGTCGCCGCCTGCGCTTTCGTTCGCGCCGGCCTCAAGCTGCCCGAAAAATCACTGATCGCCGGCCTGCCCGCCAAGGTCATGCGCGCCTTGACAGAGGACGAGATCAAGTGGAAATTGCATGGCACCCAGACCTATCAAGACCTGACCCTGCGTTGCCACGCCACGCTGGTGGAGGTGCAACCCCTGGCTGCCGAAGAGGAGAACCGGCCGCAACTCAAAGTGGCGGGGCCCAAGACCTTGATTGCCAACAAGCGGACTTGAGTCCCTTCAGGCCGCCGCCAGCCTTGGCCTTCATGGCTCAGCACAGCAGCCCTGGGGCCGAGCGCCATGGCGGTTTCGCCCGGAGCGGCGACTTCAGTTCAATGCCAGGCAGGCATCGCGGATATCGCGGTAATTGCGCAGGGCCAGCAAGCAGGTGCGATTGAGCTGCGCGTCAGTGAGCGCCGTTTTGAGGCAATAGCCGTTCACGTCATAGCGCTTGAGCACATCGTCTTCGTTCAGCAAGCCGGGCTGGCCGGTGCGAATGATGATGCGCGTGCGGCGATTATTGAGCTGGTCACGGATGCGATCCACCAGCAGCAAGCCCGCCATTTCGGACTCCATCACCACATCGAGCAGCAGCATGGCCACGTCGCCATCTTCGGACAAGACGCGCTCCGCTTCGGCGGCTGAGCTGGCGTGCAAAAGCACAACCGGTCGTTCGTCAAAGCGGCGGCAGGCCAACACCAGATTCGTGACCTCATGAATGCCAGGGTCATCGTCCACGACCAAGATCTTCCAAGGCTGCACATCCAGTGCGCTGTCTTCCTCGTCAAGGTCGTCACACAGGAGCAGATCATCGTCCACGTAGAGGCCCTTCCACTCATTGCGCTGTGACTCGCAGCTAATCAGAATATTACTGCGGTTTGGCGATGCGCCGAGGCAACGCAAGGCCATTGCTAAAAATGGCAATTGCACTCCGGCCCGCGGCGCGAGGCAAGACGCCGGCATCCCTTAGTCGGGGGTACTGCGCCAGCGGGCACAATCACCCCCATGACTACTCGCGTCGTCTTCCCCATTGCCGACCAGCGCCTGCTCAACGCGCTGCCTACCGTCCTCGACACGCCTGCCATACCCTGGGCGGGCGGGGCCGTGTTGGATGCCTTGGGCCGCCCCTTGCGGGACCTGCGCATCTCGGTCACCGACCGCTGCAACTTCCGCTGCAGCTACTGCATGCCCAAGGATGTGTTCGACAAGAACCATGTCTTCCTGCCGCATGCCGACTTGCTGAGCTTTGAAGAGATCACCCGCCTGGCCCGGGTCTTCGCCCTGCTGGGCGTGCAAAAACTGCGGCTCACCGGCGGCGAGCCACTGCTGCGCCGCCATATCGAAAACCTGATCGAAATGCTGGCGAGCATTCGCACGCCCGACGGCCAGCCGCTGGACCTGACCCTGACCACCAATGGCTCGCTGCTGAAGAAGAAGGCGCAAAGCCTCAAAGACGCCGGCTTACAGCGCATCACAGTGAGCCTGGACGGCCTGGATGACGCCCAGTTTCAGCGCATGAACGATGTGGGCTTCCCGGTGGCGGAAGTGCTGGACGGCATTGCCGCCGCACAAGCCGTGGGCCTGGCGCCGATCAAGGTCAATATGGTGGTCAAGCGCGGCAGCAATGACGATCAGATCCTGCCCATGGCCCGGCATTTCCGGGGCACGGGCATCACCCTGCGCTTCATCGAATACATGGACGTGGGCAGCAGCAATGGCTGGCAGATGGATGAGGTGTTGCCATCGGCCCAGGTGCTGGCGCGGCTGCAAGAAGAGTTCGAGCTCAAGCCGCTGGACCCCAGCGCCAGCGGCGAGACGGCCGAGCGCTGGGCCTATGCCGACGGCGCGGGCGAGATCGGCCTGATCTCCAGCGTCACCCAAGCCTTTTGCGGCGACTGCAACCGCGCCCGCCTGTCCACCGAGGGCAAGCTCTACAACTGCTTGTTCGCCCACCGCGGGGCCGATTTGCGCGGCCTGCTGCGGGGCGGCAACGCGAGCAGCGATGAAGTGCTGGCCGGCGCCATCGCCCAGCTTTGGTCTGCCCGCAGCGACCGCTACTCGCAGCTGCGCGCAAGCGGCCAGGCACAAGCCAGCGCCCAGGCCGGCGAGCGCCGCGTCGAGATGCACTACATCGGCGGCTGAGCGGACACGATGACGGGGCCTATCGAGCGATCACAAATCACCGGCCTGCTTTTGGCCGGCGGCCGCGGCAGCCGCATGGGCGGCGTGGACAAGGGCTTGCAGCTGCTGCGCGGCCAGGCCTTGTTCGAGCATGTCTTGGCCCGACTGGCCCCGCAAGTGGGCCCGCTGCTGATCAATGCCAACCGCAATCAGGCACGCTACGCGGGCAGCGGCTACGCAGTGCTCAGCGATGCCGACGACAGCTTTGCCGGCCCGCTGGCGGGTTTGCTGGCCGGCCTGCAGGCCGCCAAGACTGAGTGGCTGCTGAGCGCGCCCTGCGACACCCCGGCCCTGCCCCTGGATCTGGCCGCGCGGCTGGCGGCTGCGCTGCAGCAAGAACCCGGCACCGAACTGGCGGTGCCGCTGAGCGCCAACCCGCAAGAAGGCATTGCCAGCGCCAGCCAGATCCAGCCGGTGTTCTGCCTTTTACGGGTTAGCCTGAAGGACAGCTTGGCCACTTACATCGCCGACGGCGGCCGCAAGATCGACACCTGGCTGCGGGCGCAAAAGCACTGCCTCGTGCCCTTCGAGCAGCCCGGCGACGCGCAAGCTTTTTTCAATGCCAACAGCCTGGCTGAGCTGCAGGCGCTGGAGGGCTTGCCAAGCGGTGAAGCCCTGCCCGGCCAAGCCGCAGGAGCGCGAGCGTGAACTCAGCCGATCTCAAGCCCGCCACGCCCGACTGCCAATTGCGCCCCATGCATGCGGCCGATCTGCCGGCCTACAAGGCTTTGCGTGACGGCATGCTGGCTCGCCACCCGGAAGCCTTCACCTCAGACGCGGCCACCGAAATCAGCCGCGATGCCGAGAGCTACCGCAGCCGCCTCAGTGGCGGCGTGGGCGGTGCCTGCTTATTCACCCTCCTGGCTTGGCATGAAGGGCAGCTGGTGGGCGCCATCACCTGCGAACACGAAGCGCGGGTCAAGGTGCGGCATGTGGTGCACATCGTCGGCATGATGGTGCGGGACGATTTACACGGCCGCGGCATCGGCCGCCAGTTGCTGCAACGCAGCTTGAAGCTGCTGAGCGGCGAGCCGGTGCTGGAACTGGTGACGCTGAGCGTGACCGCCAGCAACACCGGCGCCGTGAAACTCTACGAGCGCTGCGGCTTCACCCGATACGGCCGCTTGCCCGGCGCCATCAAGCTACCCGACGGCCGGGTGCTGGACAAAGACCTGATGTGTCTGCGCCTGCGCTAACCCTGGCCCATGCCCTTACCCAAGCGTTCAATCCCTGAAGTTCCATCCTCCTGCGCATGACTGCTCCCGACACCCTTGCCGTGATTGCCGCCCGCCTGGCTGGCTATGACCCCAAAGCCTTGCGCGTCGAGGTGGCGCAGGATTTCATCGCGCAGCTGCTCAGCACGCCGAGCGAACAGGGCGAGGTGCCCCTGCGCCAGGCCCTGGGCCGGGTCTTGAGTGCGGACATGGTGTCGCCCTTGAACGTACCCGCGTTTGACAACTCGGCCATGGACGGCTTTGCCCTGCGCGGCAGCGATTTGCAAACTGATAGCGCAACCCGCCTGCGCGTAGCCGGCACCAGCTTGGCCGGCCAGGCCGCTGCCGCTGAACTGCCACCCGGCGGCTGCCAGCGCATCATGACGGGCGCGGTGATGCCGCCGGGCCTGGACACGGTGGTCCCGCAAGAGCTGGTGCAAATAGAGGCCACCGCCGATGGCGAGTACATCAGCATCCCGCCGGGCCTGCTGCAAGCCGGCGACAACCGCCGCCTGGCCGGTGAAGATCTGGCGCGCGGCGCCATCGCCCTGCGCCGTGGCCGCAAGCTGCGCGCGGCCGACATCGGCCTGCTGGCCTCGCTGGGCTTGGCGCAGGTGCCGGTGTGGCGGCGCCTGCGGGTGGCGATTTTGTCCACCGGCAATGAGTTGGTGGAACAGGGTCAGGCCTTGCCCCCGGGCGGCTTGTACGACAGCAATCGCCACACTTTGTGGGCTTTGCTGGAAGAGCTGGGCGTAGAGGTGATCGACCTCGGCCTGGTGCGCGACGACCCGCAAGCCCTGCGCGACGCCTTCAGCCGCGCTGCGCGGGAGGCCGATGCGGTCATCAGCTCCGGCGGCGTCAGCGTCGGCGAGGCGGATCACACCAAGGCCGTGATGGCCGAGCTGGGCGATGTGCTGTTCTGGCGCGTGGCCATGCGCCCCGGCCGGCCGCTGGCCATCGGCCGCATGCCATCGGATAGCGGTCCGGGCACCCTGCTATTCGGCTTGCCCGGAAACCCGGTGGCGGTGATGGTGACCTTTTATGCCTTTGTGCGCGAGGCGCTGCTGCGCATGAGCGGGGCTACGCCCGAGCCGCTGCTGAGCCTGCAAGCCATCAGCACCCAAACCTTGCGCAAAAAGCCCGGCCGCACCGAGTACCAGCGCGGCATCGTCAGCCGTAACGCCACCGGCCAGTGGCAAGTCGCCATCACCGGCAATCAAGGCTCGGGTATTTTGTCCAGCATGTGCCAGGCCAATGCCCTGGTGGTGCTGGACCATGATCAGGCCGATGTGCAGGCCGGTGACTGGGTCACCGTGTGGCCGCTGGCGGCCCTGGCTTAAGCCCGGGTCGGCGGGAAGCAAGGTTTACACCCTTCCCCAAAAGCAGCCGGTATGCCTAGACTGAGGCTCCGCCCTGCTTCGCGACCGGGAGTTCCAGATGGCCAGCTTTCGCATTCACCCTGCGCGCCGTGCGGCGCTTCGCTCGGCTTGTTGTGCCGCCCTGGGTCTGAGCCTCAGCCTGGCCAGCCTGGCGGCCGGCCCGACGGCCAGCGCCAAGGGCGGTGGCAAGGCCCCGGCCTACAGCTATTTCGTCACCGGCACCGCCTACTTCGCAGCCGGCAATCTGACCCCGCTGCGGCCCCTGCCCGACACCCTGCCCACCGCCGTCAAGCCCTTGGTCCTGATGGGCGGCGGGCCGGATGTGGACAGCGCCTACCGCTGGATGATTGACAAGGCCGGCATCCGGCCCGGCTCCGGTGGCCGCTTCGTCGTCATCCGCACAACAGGCACCGACGCCTATGACCCCTATCTGCTGTACTCCGATGCCAGCAATGCCACCAACACCGCGGCGGTGGACGGTTTTGTGGGCGGCGCCTTTCTGGGGCTGACGGCGGCAGAGACCCTCATCATCCCCAGCCTCGCCGCGGCCAACGACGCTTTTGTCAACAAGGTGCTGAGCACCGCCAACGCCGTGTGGATCGCCGGCGGCGACCAAAGCACTTACCTCAACAACTGGAAGGGCAGCGCCTTGCAAACCACGCTTCAGGGCTTGATTGCACGCGGCGTGCCGATCGGCGGCACCAGCGCCGGCGCCAATGTGCTGGGCGAGTTCATCTACTCGGCGCAGACGGGCTCGGTGACCTCCGCCCAAGCGCTGAGCAACCCCTTCAACAAGTACATGAGCTTCGACCCGCAGCCCTTCAGCGCCAGCAGCTTTCTGGCGCCCTCGGGCGGCGACCATATCCCCGCCCTCAGCAACACCTTTGTCGACCCCCACTTTGACGAACGTGACCGCATGGGTCGGCTCGTGAGCTTTATGTCGCGCAGCATTGCCAGCAGCGCGGGCTTTGGTTGCGCCGGCGGCGTGTTGGCGGCAGCCAATGCGCGCGGCATCGGGCTTGGAGTGGAAACCGCCCTGCTGATTCAAGGCGATGGCTCAGCCAGCCTGCCATTCACGGGTCAGCGTGTCACCAATATCAGCACCACCACGGACAGCGCGGTCTACTTCGTGGCCGCACAGACCAGCCCGGCCCTGTGCCAATCGGGCAAGCCACTCACGGTACAGAATATGCGGGTGAAAAAGCTGGCGGACTCCAGCAGCCAGTTCAATCTGAGCAACTGGCAGACGCTGAGCGGCAGCACCAGCGATTACGACGTTAGCGCCAATGCCGGCGTGCTGACCTCCTCCAAGCCCGGCGGCGGGTTCTACTGAGGCTTACGCCCCAGCACCTCGGCGCTGGTGACGCCGAGGGAAACGTACAAGCTGGTCAGGCCCTCCATGCCCACCTCGGCCGGCGTGATCCAGCTGTGCGGCAAGTAAAGCAAGCCGCCACCCACCGGCACCGGTGCCGTCGGCACAATCACCGCCATATAGGCCTGGCCATTGATCTGCACCGGCTCAGGCGTGGACAGCAAGCCCAGCACCAAAACGCCTCCGCCCTCTTCCGCCGACTTGACGCCGCCGAAGTGGCACCACACCGGCGTCATCGCGCCCACGCCATCGGCGTCGCGCTTGCTCATCAAGGTCACCATGCGGGTCAGCAAGTCGTAAACCGTGCTGATGATGGGGATGCGGCGGATCAAGCTGTCCAGCAGGGCCTTGAGCCGGCGCTGCAGCTGCGTCTCCACCATCAAGCCCAGCACATATACCAAGACCAGCAACAAGCCCACGCCCAGGGCATAGGCCAGGCCTTCGGACTCGGTGATGCGCAAACCCAAGCCCGCCAGCACACCACCGACCGTGCTGCCCGGCCCGAGGTAGTGCAGCAGCAAAGACATCACCCAACTCAGCAGCACCAAAGTGGCCACCATCGGTAAGGCCGCCAGCGCGCCGGTGAGCAAGGTGCGCAGGACATGGGCTTGGGTGGATTTGACGAGTGGCTTCATGAATGGGTGAGCGGAAAACGTAGTCGGTGGCGGGGCCTTGGCAGCCCAGCGCAAAAGCTGGGTGACTGACGCGATGGGCCGCGCGAGGGGTGGTGCGATGGATGATGGGATCTCAGGCCCGGCAATGCTAGCGCCTTGCTTGAGCCGCAGATCACGCAGCCATCCATGCATCGCCCCGGCATCTAGGCCGGCGCCCAGCTTCAATGCGGCTGCGAACGCGCCACCAGATCAAACTCCACCAGCAACTCGTCCGCCACCGCCAGCAGGCCGGCGCCCACCGAAAACGGCGTCAGACCGAAGTCGCTCTGGCGCAGCACCAGCGCGCCGCGTGCATTCAGGCGCTGATCGTCGAGCGTTGCATCCAGCGCCAACCACTGGCTGCGAGTTTGGCCGTGCAGCTCGATCTCGACCTGAACGGCCAGTTTGGGTAGTTCGCCCACAACTTTGACCGCCCGCAGGCGAACCCAGGGGTAAAGCTCCGCCTGCAAGCCTGATGCACCCAGCATATTGCTGCGCGTCGCCGCCACCGCAGCGGGCGACAACTCACTGGCCCAGCCGGGGCCGAGCCGGGCGCGCTGCGCCGGGGCATCCAGCTGCAACTCATCCAGCCGGAACAGCAACTCCATTTGCGTCTGCCCCAGCGCCCCAGGCGTGAGCAAGGCCCAGCCCTGCAAGGCCGGCGCCTGCAAGACATGGTTATGCCCCAAGGCCGCTGCTCGCCCGGCGCGGAACACATGGACGCTCAAGGTGGACGCCGCTGTATCCAGCTTGAACAACTGCGCTTGCGGACTGGCCTGATGCAGCTTGGCAAAGCGCTCGGCCAAAGCCTTGGATTCATCCACGCCCGCCGCCAATGCAGGCGGGGCCACGGTGAGGCCCGCCGGCGTGCTGCAACTCGCCAGGCCGAACAAGGCCAGCATCATGGCCACGGCCAGTGCACGACGGGGGATCAACGCAGGGAGTGGCATGGCGATGCGGGCATAGAGCGAAATGTGTCCCGATTCTGACAGTGCAAAGTCAGCGGCTTGGACTAGCATGGCGGCTTGACATTTATTTATCGGGACATTGCCATGACCCCCTCCACTTTTCGCTCCGCGCTGGACCTGATGGCGCAATACGCCGCCTACCACCGCGACCGCCGCAATATCGCCACCCATTTCGTCGGCATCCCGCTGATCGTGTTCGCCATCGCCGTGCTGCTGTCGCGGCCCGCGGTGGATGTCATGGGCCTGAGCCTGACGCCGATTTCGGTGATCTGGCTGATCAGCACCGTTTGGTATCTGACCCGCGGCAATGTGGCGCTGGGCCTGGCCGTTAGCGCCGTCAACGGCCTCTTGTGCGTGCTGGCCGAACCTCTGGCGGCCGAGAGCACCAGCAGCTGGCTGGCCTGGGGCGTGGGCAGCTTTGTGCTGGGCTGGTTGATCCAGTTCCTGGGCCACTACTACGAGGGCAAGAAGCCCGCCTTCGTGGACGACTTGATTGGCCTGGCCGTCGGGCCGATGTTCGTCGTGGCCGAGGCCATGTTCGCGCTGGGCTGGGGCCGCGAGATGCTGGCGGAAATTGAGCGCCGCGTTGGCCCCACCCATTTCCGTGACCTAACCCGCCCACTGGCTTGACGCTCGCGCCCGCGCCGATGCAAGTGCTGGTGATGGGGGCCGGCAGCGTCGGCTGCTATCTCGGCGGCTTGGCCGCCGCGGCTGGGCTGGACGTGCATTTCGTTGGCCGCCCCCGCGTGCTGGAGCACCTGCGCCGTCATGGCTTGGTCTGCAGCGATCTGGGCGGCCGCCAGCACACCATTCCGGCCTCTGCGCTGCACTTGCACGAACGCGTTCCCGCCGGCCTGCAACCGAGTGTGAGCCTGCTGTGCGTCAAAAGCGCGGCCACCACCGAGGCGGCCCGTGCCTTGCAGGCCGCCCTGCCCGCCGGCAGCTTGTTGCTGTCCATGCAAAACGGCATCGGCAATGCCGACACCGCCCAGGCCGCGGCGCCGGGCTTGGATGTCCGCGCCGGCATGGTGCCCTTCAATGTGGCCGAACTGGCGCCAGGCCATTTCCACCGCGGCAGCACTGGTGCGCTGATGGTGCAAGGCACTGCCGAAACAGATGCGCCGCTGCGTAGCTTGCAAAACGCCTTGGCCCGCAGCGGCATCGACTTGCAAGTGATTGATTCCGCCGCTGCGATGCGCGCGGTGCAATGGGGCAAGCTGCTGCTCAACCTGAACAACCCGGTCAATGCCTTGTCCGGCCTGCCGCTGCGCGAGCAGCTGCAACAACGCGGCTACCGCCGCTGCCTGGCCGCGCTGCAGGCCGAAGCGCTGGACGTGCTGGCCGCCGCCGGCCAGCCGGTGCGGGCGATGACGCCCCTGCCACCGCGCCGCCTGCTCAGCGTGCTGCGCCTGCCCACGCCGCTGTTTAAGCTGGTGGCGGCGCGCATGCTCAAGATCGACGCTAAGGCCCGCTCCAGCATGGCCGATGACCTGGCCCTGGGCCGCCGTACCGAGATCGATGCCTTGTGCGGCGAGGTGACGGCCCTGGCCCGCAGCGCCGACCTTGCAGCGCCGCTGAATGCGCAGATGCAGCGCCTGGTACACGACTGGCCGGCGCGCAGCCGGCCCTATGGCCCAGAAGAATTACTGGCAGCGCTGGGACTGAACTGAAGCGCAGCCGCGCAAGCGTCTATTCAAGCCCAATCCTGCAGCGCCTGTTCCACCCCACCCTTGCGCGAGGGGCCGCTCGGTCGCTTGGCGGGCGTGCCCAGCGCGATCCAGCCCAGCAAGATTTCACCGGGTGCGCAAAAAGCCGCCGTGATGCCGGGATCGCGCACCTTGGCGCCCGACAACATCTTGCCGCCATAACCCAGGCAATGCGCAGCATTGAGAAAATTGCTCAGCGCCCCGCCCACGCAAGCCCATTGCTCATGCGCCGGTACCTGCGGGTGACCCAGATCGATGCGGGCCACCACGGCCACGGTCACAGGTGGGCGCAGCGCCCGCTCGGCATCCATGGCGGCGCCCGCCTCATCTTTGCCCGCAGCCCGAGCGGCGGCAGCAAACAAATCGGCCATGCGCTGCCGGGCCTCGCCCGCCACGCGCTTGAAGCGGAAAGGCATCAGTTCGCCGTGATCGGGCGCACGCAAGGCGGCCGCCACCATCAGCGCCAGTTCTTCACTCGAGGGGCCGGGTTCAAGCAAATGCTTAGGCCCGACCGAGTAGCGGCCCAACAAGGTTTGCAAAGCGTCGGGATTGGGGCTAGAAGGCATGTCTCAGAACACCAGGCTGCGCCAGGCCGGATCGGCCACGCGGGACATGAATTGCACAGCGCCACCGTGGCCGCTGCACTCGGGAATCAGCTCGTCGCGCTGCAGGCCTTGCGCATGCAGCGCATCCGTACAAGCCAACAGTTTGGCACCATGGGCCAGCGCTTCTTGCATGGCTTGGTAGACCGTCTTGTCATGCAGCGCCGAGGCCCGCAAGCCAGCGGCAACACCGGGCTTGAGCAAGAGTACCGAACGGGCGGTGAAATAGATTTCCACCTGCAAGTCCATGGCCGCTGCAGCGGCGGCGTGAAAAAAAGGGGTGACCAAGCGCTGCGGCGATTCGGGCTCTGCCGCCCACAGCAGCAAGGCAATGCCCGTCACGCTTGAGGGGCTTGGGGCGTTTGGGCGTTCAGCTGGTTCAGCCATGCGTAATTCTCCATCGGCGCGCGCGCCGCTTCACCGCTGTGCAGCAGCGCCTGTTCCTCCGCCAAGCGGCTAGGTGTCAGGTCCAGCAGCCAGCCTTCGCCATAAGGGTCGCGCCAGACCAGTTCGGGGCATTCTTCCAGCGCGGTGTTGACCCGCAAGACCTGACCCGATAGCGGCGTTTTCACCGACACGATGGACTTGGCCAATTCCACCACCGCCATCGCCCGGCCCTGCTCCAGCTGCGTGCCCACCGACTTGGGCCGGCACATATAAATTTCACCCGAGGCCTTCAAGCCCATGGCCGTGATGCCTAGCCGGGCCGAGCCATCGGGCTGCAGACGGGCCCAGGTCTGGTGCTCCACCAAATAGAGCAAGTCATCAGGAAGCAAGAGGCCTTGGATCAGCATGGGGTCTGTGCGCGGTGGGGATATGGCAACGATAAACCGGTATTCACCAGCATCGGCTGTTCCAAAGACTGGGTGGGAATGCAGTGGCGGAGGGGAATGGGAGTCGAACCCACCCGGCGGCGCGTGGCACCACCCACCGGGTTTGAAGCCCGGCCGATCCACCAGGATCGTTTCCCCTCCTTTGTCCTGCCCACAAAAGCACAGGTCCTCTTCATGCCTTCGGTACCGGCTCGCTGAACAAAAGCGAATCCGGTCTCAGCTTGTGCGTATCGGCGACACGCCGGGTCAGCCCGACGCGGTCGAAGTATTCCAGAATTTGAATGGCCCGCTTGCGGCCCAGGCCGGTGGCATCGCGAAACGCTGCCGCCGTGACCTCGCCTTGCGCGTCCACCACCTGGCGCGCCAAGGCCGCCAAGCGTTTCATCACC
The DNA here is from genome assembly GCF_945956965.1 of uncultured Roseateles sp. Lineage (GTDB taxonomy): Bacteria > Pseudomonadota > Gammaproteobacteria > Burkholderiales > Burkholderiaceae_C > Paucibacter_A. The sequence continues at coordinate 137,619 of NZ_CAMFJS010000010.1, read as the reverse complement.
GGGGCCGCATAGTACAGGTCTTTCACCACCTGATGCAGCTCACCGCCTTGCGCCAGGCGAGAAAGACTGACCCGCATCAAAGGCTCGGGCGTTTGGGTGGCACTGGCCAGGTCGCGCGCCCAAGCGCCTTCGAAGCCGGCCGTGCTCAACAAGGGCGCGATTTTCTGCGCCACCAATTCATCGGCACGCGAGAGTTGCAAGCCATGCTCGGGCAGATGCGCGACGGCTCCGCGCAAATGCAACTGCCCGGCCTCTTGCAGGCGCAGCAACAAAGCGCGCCAGAGCGCTTCGGGCAAGCGCGGTGCGGCCAGGCGGCGCCAGCGCGCGGTGTCGGGGCCCAATTCGTCCGGGTTCTTGGCGTGATAGTCGCGCAGTACTTGCAGCGCTGTGGCGGCCTGCGCCGCAGCAGGGGCTGCGCCCAGCAGCCAGGCGTGTCCATCCTCGGCCTTGGCCAGCAAGCTGTCCGCGGGCGTTTCCAGGCTTTGCCGGGCTTCGGCGGACAAGCCCTGGGCCGTGGCCCAGCGGCTCAAATCCAAACCAAGAACAGCGGCGGGCAATAAGGCGTGCAGGCGGGCCGCAGGACTGTCCAGCTGCAGCGCAGCCAGCTCAGCCAGACGCTGCGGGCTGCGGCGATAGCGGGCCGGGGCAAAAGGATCCAAGACCACGCCGCCGGCAATGGTGCGGCTGGCGGCTGCATCGCGCAGCACCACCCGGTCCCCCGCCCATGTCGCCAAGGGCTCACGCAGCACCAGCTGCACCAGGCCTTGTTCGCCCGCAGCTAGGCTGCCCTCTTGCGCCGAGGCCAGCACCGCCACACTGGCCATCACCGTGGCCGAGCCGATGTGCACATGCACGGGCGTGCCGCTGCGCAAAGCGCGCGCTTCGGCGGGCCATAGGCGCAAACTCACATCCAGGCGCTCACTGCTCAGAGCCAGATCAGGCGCCACCCAGCATTGGCCGCGCGCGACGTCTTGCTTGTCCACCCCCACTAGGCCGATCGCGCAACGCTGGCCCGCAAGAGCCTGCTGAACGCCTTGGTTCTGCGCATGCAAGCTGCGCACACGCGCCCGGCGCGGCGCTTGGCCGGCGGCTGGCGGCACCAGGCATAACTCATCACCCACATTGACCAGGCCCGCATGCACCGTGCCGGTGGCCACAGTGCCGACGCCGGCCAGCGAGAAGACCCGGTCCACCGCCAGGCGAAAGCCTTGCTCCGCCGACGCGGCACGCGCGGGGCGCAAAGCCAGCAAATGCGCGCGCAACTCAGCCACGCCTTGACCGGTGCTGGCACTGACTTCAAACAGCGCGCTGCCTTCCACGCCGCTCCCGCTCAACAAGGCCGCAACCTCTTCGCGCAGCGCCAGGCGCCGCGCCGCATCGGCACGGTCGCATTTGCTCATCACGACCGTGATGGCGTTCAGCCCCAGCAGGGCCAAGACCGCCAGATGCTCGCGGGTTTGCGGCATCACGCCGTCATCCGCGGCCACCAGCAACAAAGCGTGGTCCATGCCCGTGGCGCCGGCCAACATGGTGTGAACCAGGCGCTCATGACCGGGCACATCGATGAAGCCGATGCTCTCGCCGTGTTGCCCCGGCATGAAGGCATAGCCTAGCTCGATGCTGATGCCGCGCTTTTTTTCCTCGGGCAGACGGTCGGTGTCCACGCCGGTCAGGGCGCGCACCAAGGTGGTCTTGCCGTGGTCGATATGACCGGCGGTGCCGATGATCAAGCCAGGGCCTCCCGCAGCGCTGGCAACTGGGCCAGGAAGTCTGCTTCCTGGCGATCCAGACAACGCAAGTCCAACCACAGCTGGTCTTGCTGCACCCGGCCCAACACCGGCAGCGGCAGGCTGCGCAGGGCGCGGGCCAACTCATCCAACGCCGTGCCCAAGCCCTTCTTGCTGGTGCCGGCCGGTGCGATCACCAGGCCTGCCGAAGGCAAGACATCCACCGGCAGCGAGCCGGAACCAATCTGGCCTTGCATCTCGCTCAGGCTGACCACGAAGCGCGGGCTCAGCGCCTGCGCCAGCGGCGCTTGCAGGCGCAGGGCCTGGGCCTGAATCTCGGCCACCGGCCGGGTCAGCAGGCGCAAGGTGGGCAGATCGCGAGCCAAGCGCTCGGGTTGCAGGTAAAGGCGCAGCGTGGCCTCCAGCGCCGCCAGTGGCAGCTTGGACATGCGCAGCGCCCGCTTCATCGGAAATTTGCGGATGCGCTGAATCTGCGCCTTAGAGCCGACGATCAGCCCAGCTTGCGGGCCACCCAGCAGCTTGTCGCCGCTGAAGGTCACCACATCACAGCCAGCCTTGAGCATTTCTTGCGGCAGAGGCTCGCGCGGCAAGCCCCATTGCGCCAGATCCACCAAGGAGCCGCTGCCCAAGTCGGTCACCAACGGCAGACCCTTGGCGTGGGCGATGGGGGCAAGCACCGCCTCCTCCACCGCCGAGGTGAAGCCCTGGATGGCGTAATTGCTGGTGTGCACCTTCATCAGCATGGCCGTGTTGGCGCCGATGGCGCGTTCGTAATCGGCCGCGTGGGTGCGGTTGGTGGTGCCCACTTCCACCAGGCGAGCGCCGGCGGCGGCCATCACATCCGGCATGCGGAAGGCGCCGCCGATTTCCACCAACTCACCGCGCGACACAATCACTTCCCGCCCACCGGCCAGTGCGGCGATGGACAGCAGCACGGCGGCAGCGTTGTTATTGACAACGGTAGCGGCTTCAGCGCCGGTGATCTCGCACAGCAGGGCTTCGACCATGCTGTCGCGGTCGCCGCGTCCGCCGGTGCTCAGATCAAATTCGAGGTTATTCGGCCCGGCCATCATGGCCATCACATGGCCCAGGGCCTCGTCGGCCAAAAGGGCTCGGCCCAGATTGGTGTGCAAAACCGTGCCGGTCAAATTGATGACGGCCCGCATGCGCGGGGCCAGGTCTTGCGCACAACGCGCACTCAGGCGCTCGGCCAGGCTGGGCAGGGCCAGCTCGGCCAGTTCCAGCGTGCCGACCAGGGCGCTGCTGCGCAGCCCATCCAGCAAGGCGCGCGCGCGCTTGGCGACGAATTGGTGGCCGTGCTGGCCAATCAACTCGCCCGCGCGCGGGCTGCTCAGCAGGCGGTCCAGCGAGGGCAAGTCTTTGGGCGCTGCCTTCAGACCATGAACCATGGATGCTTCGGGCGTCGTCATCAGTGCGCTTTCGTGTCGGGCGGGGCTTTGTCGGCCTCACCCTCAGTTTCTGGATCGCCGAACAAAAGCATCAGATTGAGGCCGTGGCGGATCAGACCGGTATCCGACACCAGCAAATCCAGCGTCAGCGTGGCCAGGTCATCGGCATGGGGTTCGACCGCTTGGTCTTTCTCCATGTGCACCACCTTGAGGTAGTGGCCGCATTCGCTGCAGCACTCGGCTTGCACGGCGGCTGCGCCCTCGGGCGTGCTGCCGTCCTCGGCCAGCAGGCTCTGGAAAGAAATGCCCTTGGTGCTCTGGCAATGCGCGCACTTGACCCGCACGTAATGCCATTGCGCCGCGCACAGGCTGCAAGACAGATAGCGGAAGCCTGCGCCATCGGCGCCGATGCGGGTAATGCTGGCCACCGGCTTGGAGGCGCAGCAGGGGCAGACCAGCGGGTCATCAATACGGCCGAAAGGCGCCAGCTGATTGGGCACCTTGTCGCGTTCATAGCGGGCTTGCAGCTGGCTCAGCACCTGAGTCCAGTAAAGCTGCAAGCCGGCGGCGATCAGCGGCGCGGTGGCCAGATCCAGACCTAGCATCACGCCGGCCAGCAGGCGCTGCGCCTGCTGGTCCAAGTGGCTATCACTGGCCTGCGCCAGGCCCAGCACGGCGGCTTGCGCGGGGCCGGCGGCCAAGCGTGCGGCCAGGGTGTGCATCAGCGCGCGCAGGCCTTCGCGCCAGACCGGGTCCAGCGGCCAGCGTGTGGGCGCCAGCAAAGCTTGGCCAGCTTGTGCGGCTTGCTCGATCTGCGCCTGGCTGGGCAGGCTCAGGGCCGGCTGCGAGCGGCTGAGCTGCTCGTGCTGGGCTTGTGCCAGCTCGGCCGCGAAGTGCAGAAAGTCGGCCATGGCATGGCCTTGGGCCAACTGGCGCAAGCGCAAGGCGCGCGCAGCAAAAACGCCGGGCTCGGGGTAAAGCAAAAAGGGAATTTGTTCACCCGCGCGCACCGCGATTTCTTCGGGCGACATCAGTTTGGCGGTGCTGGAGACTGTCATAGGGGTTCCGTCAAAACACAAAAGGGGCGGCGCCGCAGCCCGCCCCTTTTTTAACACGCCGAGGCGTCTGGACTGACTACTTGCGCTCGGTCATTTCCTTGTGCCACAAAGCATGATGCTGCTTGGCCCAGGCTTCGGTGACCGTGCCACGCGTCATCGCGCGGATGGTGCCCTTGACCCAGATGGCAGCATAGACATGCATGATGGTGCCCAGAATCAAGCCCACGGCCGAGGCCGAGTGCAAGAGCACAGCAATGCGGCGCAAGGTGATGGGGAAGAAGTCGGCGAACCAAGGTTGCCAGAACATCACACCCGTCAAGAGCAACACGGCCAGGCACAGGGACATCAACCAGAACACGCCCTTCTGCCCGGCGTTGTACTTGCCCACCGGCGGCATCTTGCTCTTGTCGCCGCGCAGCATGTCAGCGCTGTGGCGCTGCCATTCGCGGTCGGCTTCGTTCAAGACGTTCTCACGCCAGAGCTTGAGGAACAAGCTCAGGAAGGCCGCAAACATCGCCACCCCAAGGAAGGGGTGCAGGATGCGCGCCCACACGCCGCCGCCCACCAGATTGCTCAGGAAGAACAAGCTGGGGTGGAAGAAGGCCAGGCCAGACACCGCCGCCAAAATGAACAGCAGGGCAATCGCCCAGTGGTTCATACGGTCGCGGTCCGAGTAACGCTGCAAGACTTTGGTCGTGCTCATGTCCCGCTCCTTTCCTTGCCGGTCTTGGTTTCACCGTCTTCGCCGTCTTCCTTGGCTTCGATGGGGCCCACCTTCATGTAATGGAAGAAACCCGCCACCACGGCGCCGGCCATGGCCGCCACCGCGAGCGGCTTGGCCAAGCCCTTCCACAGCGAGACCAGCGGACTGATCTTGGGATCGGCGGGCAAGCCGGCATACAACTCCGGCTTGTCACCGTGCTGCAGCACATACATCACATGGGTACCGCCCACGCCGGCCGGGTTGTAGACCGAGGCTTCCTTGAAGCCGCGCTCATTCAGGTCGGCCACGCGCTCGGCACCGTAGTCCAGCATGTCTTCCTTGGCACCGAAGTGGATGGCGCCGGTGGGACAGGCTTTGACGCAAGCCGGCTCCAGGCCCACGCCCACCCGGTCGGAGCACAGCGAGCATTTGTAGGCCTTGTTATCAGCCTTGGAAATGCGCGGCACATCGAAGGGGCAGCCGGTGACGCAGTTGCCGCAACCGACGCAGTGCTCGGAGATGAAGTCAACGATGCCGTTGGCGTACTTGATGATGGCGCCGGGGGCCGGGCAGCTTTTCAGGCAACCCGGATCCTCGCAGTGCATGCAGCCGTCCTTGCGGATCAGCCACTCGAGTTTGTTCTCCTCGACTTGCACCTCGGAGTAACGCATCACCGTCCATGACTGGGCCGTCAGATCGCGCGGGTTGTCGTAAGTGCCGTGGTTCTCGCCCACCTCGTCACGCAACTCGTTCCACTGCATGCAGGCCACCTGACAGGCTTTGCAGCCGATGCAGGAGGACACATCGATCAGCTTGGCGACCTCAATGGTCTTGTGGCGCGCCTGCGGGCTGGGCGTGGTGGTGGCCGAGCGCTTGGCGATGTCTAAAGATTGAAGTGAAGACATGGTCAGGCTTTCTCGATGTTGACGGTGAAGCTCTTGAACTCGGGCGTCTGGGTATTCGCGTCGCCCACGAAAGGCGTCAACGTGTTGACCAGATAACCGGGTTTAGCGACCCCGACAAAGCCCCAGTGATTGGGCAAGCCGACGGTATGCACCTTCTGCCCTGCGACGTCCAGCACCGGGATGCGCTTGGTCACCACCGCCACGGCCTTGATGAAACCGCGGTTGCTGCTGACCTTGACCCAGCCGCCGTTGGCAATGCCCTTCTCCTTGGCCAACTCTTCGCTGATTTCAACGAATTGCTGGGGCTGGATGATGGCGTTGCTTTCAACGTTCTTGGTCCAGTAGTGGAAGTGCTCGGTCAGGCGATAGCTGGTTGCCACATACGGGAAGTCCTTCGCATTGCCGAATGCCTCCATATCGCCCTTGAAGACTCGGGCCGCCGGATTGGCGCGCGCCTTGTCATTCTTGGGGTGCATGGGGTTGTTGGGCAGCGGCGACTCGAAAGGCTCGTAATGCTCGGGCAGGGGGCCATCCACCAAGCCCGTGGGTGCGAACAAGCGCGCCACGCCTTCGGCCGTCATGATGAAGGGGCGCACGGCATCCGCATCATTCGGGTTGGCATCGGGGCGGATGTCAGGCACGTCGGAGCCGGCCCAGCGCTCGCCGTTCCAGGCCACCAGCTTGCGCTTGGGGTTCCAAGGCTTGCCAGTGGAATCACAGGAAGCGGCGTTGTAGAGCACGCGGCGGTTCGCCGGCCAGGCCCAGGCCCAGTTCAGCGTTTGGCCAATGCCATACGGGTCGGCGTTATCGCGGCGCGCCATCTGGTTGCCGGCTTGCGTCCAACTGCCGGTGTAGATCCAGCAGCCGCTCGCGGTGGAGCCGTCATCACGCAGCAAGCCAAAGCCCGACAACAATTCACCGGCCTTGGCCAGCACCTTGGTCGGATCCTTGGGATCGGTGACGTCGGCCAGGGCCTTGCCATTGGCTTCCTTGGCCAACTCCTCGGGGCTGGGGCTGTTGGGGATCAGGTAAGGCCAGCTGAGATTGAGGATGGGATCCGGGAAGGCGCCGCCGTCCTTTTTGTAGGCCGCCCGCAGTCGGGTGAACAACTCGGCAATGATCTCCGGGTCGCCCTTGGCTTCGCCCGGAGGCTCGGCGCCCTTCCAGTGCCACTGCAACCAGCGGCCGGAGTTGGTGATAGAGCCTTCTTCTTCAGCGAAACAGGTGCTGGGGAAGCGAAACACCGTGGTCTGGATCTCTTCGCTCTTGACGTCGTTGTGCTCGCCGTAGTTCTTCCAGAACTCAGCGGTCTCAGTCACCAGCGGGTCGATGATGACCAGGTACTTCAGCTTGGACAAGCCGGCAATGATCTTCTTCTTATTGGGGAAGCTGCCCACCGGGTTGAAGCCCTGGCAGATATAGCCATTGAGCTTGCCCTGCCCCATCATCTCGAAGGCCTGCAGCACGTCGTAGGCCTTGTCCCACTTGGGCAGGTAGTGATACGCCCATTGGTTCTCGGCCGTTGCGGCCTTGCCCCACCAGGCTTTTTGCATGCTGACAAAGAACTTGGGATAGTTCTGCCAGAAGCTCATTTGCCCGGGGCGCAGCGGCTTGGTGGCGCGCGGCTTGTAGTAAGTCTCCAGGTCTTGCTCGCTCTCGCGCGGCAGGCTCATATAGCCGGTCAGCGAGGTCGACAGCAGACCCAGGTCAGTCAGACCCTGGATATTGGAGTGGCCACGCAAGGCATTCATGCCGCCGCCAGACAAGCCCATATTGCCCAGCAAGAGCTGCATGATGGCGCCGTTGCGGATCATCTGCGTGCCCTGGCTGTGCTGTGTCCAGCCCAGGGCGTACATGATGGTCATCACCTTGTTGGGCTTGGCCGTCTCGGCAATCATCTCGCAGCACTTGAGGAACTTGTCCTGCGGTGTGCCGGTGATGCTGCTGACCAGCTCGGGCGTGTAGCGGGCGTAGTGCCGCTTCATCACATTGAGCACGCAGCGCGGATGCTCCAGGGTCTCATCAACCTTGGCGAAACCGTCGGCGCCCATTTCGTAGGCCCAGCTGGCGTTGTCGTACTTGCGCTTGACCGGGTCGTAACCAGAGAACAGCCCATCCTCGAAGCCAAAGGCCTCGCCGACGATGAAGCTGGCATTGGTGTACTTGCGGACGTACTCCTGCTGAATCTTGTTGTTAGACAAGAGGTAGTTGATGACGCCGCCCAGGAAGGCGATGTCAGAGCCCGCGCGAATCGGCGCGTAGTAATCGCTCATTGCAGCGGAGCGCGTGAATCGCGGATCCACCACCAGGAGCTTGGCTTTGTTCTTGTGCTTGGCTTCGATCACCCACTTGAAACCGCAGGGGTGAGCCTCGGCGGCATTGCCGCCCATGATCAGCACCAAATCAGCGTTCTTGATGTCCACCCAATGGTTGGTCATCGCACCGCGCCCAAACGTCGGGGCCAGACTGGCCACCGTCGGAGCGTGTCAAACGCGCGCTTGGTTATCGAATACCAACATCCCCAGCGAACGCATCGCCTTGTGGGTGATATAGCCTGACTCATTCGAGGAGGCCGAGGCACACAACATGCCTGTGGTGAGCCAGCGATTGACCGTCTGGCCAGCCGCGTTCTGAGCCACGAAGTTGGCGTCGCGGTCGGCCTTCATCATGGGGACCAGGCGATCCATCGCCTCATCCCAGCTGACGCGCTTCCACTCCTTAGAGCCAGGCTCGCGGATCTCGGGCCACTTGAGGCGGTTCTTGCTGTGCACGAAGTCCAGCAGGCCTGCGCCCTTGGGGCAAAGCGTGCCGCGATTGACCGGATGATCCGGGTCGCCTTCGATGTGCATGATCTCGCTGACCACGTTCTTGGACTTGTCGCCCAAGCTGTACATCAGGATGCCGCAACCCACCGAGCAATACGGACAGGTGCTACGGGTTTCGGTGGCGCGGCTGAGCTTGAAGTTGCGCGCCTCGGCCAAAGCCGCCGCGGGCGAAAAGCCCAGCGCCACCAAGCTGGAGCCAAGCAGCCCCGCCCCGCTCACCCGGAAGAAATGCCTCCGGTTCATATCCATTTTCGCGTCTCCTTCGGGCTGACACCCAAGTTTCACGAGCCCGGGGCCTATCTTGGCCTCGCAAGCTCGCACTCCCCAATCGCAGAAAAAACTTCTTTAAAAATTATGCGCCTGTGCCAAGGGCGGTCGTGACAAACATGCGACACGCCTCCCGCATTCGGGCACAAGTCCCCGGCCTTGTCCATAGCGTCAAGCCCCATGTCAGTGCCAGTGCGAGGCAAAGGTCACGGCCGATCTGATGGCCTTCAAGGATGCCCACCAGCACCCCGGCAAGGAGCGGCGGATCATCCTTGCGCAAACTTACGTGACCATTTCAGCGTCGGGCACAAAGCGCTCAAAGCCGCTATAAAGAATGAAGTGCCGCCCCTTGGCGCGACCGATCAGACACAGCCCTAAGCGAGTGGCCAGCGCATGCCCCATCTGGGTGATGCCATTGCGCGAAACCACGATGGGCAGGCCCATGGTGGCGGCCTTGATGACCATCTCGCTGGTCAGCCGACCCGTGGTGTAGAGCACCGGCGCGCGCAGGGGCGCGCTGCGATTCATCCACAGCCAGCCGGCCAGTGTGTCGATGGCGTTATGCCGCCCCACATCCTCCACGGCATGCAGCAATTGCCCCTGTTCAAACAGACCACAACCGTGCACCGAACCGGCCTTTTTGTAGACACTGTCCAGCGCCCGCATCTCGGCCAGCAGCGCGTACAAATCGGTTTGCGATAAGCGCGCCTGTCGCACATCCGGTAAGACCAACTCGGCCAAGCCGGCCTGCATATCGCCAAACATGGTGCCTTGGCCGCAGCCGGTGGTGACCGTGCGGGTGGCCAGATGGGCGGCGCTCTTGGCTTGCCATTGCGCAGCACCCGCGCGGGTGTAGACGGCAGCCGCGCCAACCTCCCAATCCACCGTGATCGACAGAACCTCGGCCGCCGATTCGATCAAGCCCTGATTGCGCAAATAGCCCAGCACCAAGAGCTCGGGCGCTTCGCCCAAGGTCATCAGGGTCAGCAATTCCTGCTTGTCGACAAACAGGGTCAGCGGCCGCTCGGCCGGGATATGCAGTTGGCGCTGCGCGCCTGACTCATCCAGCACCGTGATCTCATGCGTCAATGCGGCGCGCGCCTGGCTGAGCCGCGGCAAAGGAGGCTCAATCAAAGGCGTGGCGCTGTGCACGTAAAGAGGGCTGACCATGGCGCTATTGTGGCCGCCAGAGAAGGACAAACGCGCAAGCAAGACCGGTTAAAGCCGGGCCTGCAAGCACGCCGCGATTCGCACAATCCCCGACGGACTGCGCCGCCACGGATCAGGCGGGCAGCGGCCGGGCCGACGATCAGCTGTTCTTGGAGATGGAGATGGTGGGGAACTTGGACGAATAGTCCTTGGCCTGGCCGGCGATCTTGACCGCCACCTTGCGCGCCAGCGTCTTGTACAAACCGGCGATCTCGCTCTGCGGCTCGGCCACCACGGTCGGAGCACCGGCATCGGCCTGGGCACGGATGGACATGGCCAGCGGCAAACCGCCCAGATAGTCGAGCTTGTACTGCTCGGCCATCTTGCGGCCACCATCGGCGCCGAAGATGTGTTCGGCATGGCCGCAGTTGCTGCAGACATGCACGGCCATGTTTTCAACAATGCCGAGGATGGGCACGCCCACCTTCTCAAACATCTTCAGGCCCTTCTTGGCATCGATCAGGGCGATGTCTTGCGGCGTGGTCACGATCACCGCGCCGGTGACGGGCACACGCTGCGACAAGGTCAGTTGGATATCGCCGGTGCCCGGCGGCATGTCCACGACCAGATAGTCCAGATCCTGCCAGCGCGTCTGGCGCAAGAGCTGCTCCAGCGCCTGGGTGGCCATGGGGCCGCGCCAGATCATGGCCTGGTCTTGCTCAACCAGGAAGCCGATGGACATCACCTGCAGGCCATGCGCCATCAGCGGCTCCATGGTCTGTCCGTCTTGACTCTCTGGCTTGCCGTCAACACCCAGCATCAGCGGCAGGCTGGGGCCGTAAATGTCGGCATCCAGAATGCCCACGCGCGCGCCTTCGGCAGCCAGCGCCAGGGCCAGATTGGCCGCCGTGGTGCTCTTGCCCACGCCGCCCTTGCCCGAGGCCACGGCGATGATGTTTTTCACACCGGGCAGCAGTTGCACGCCGCGCTGCACCGCATGCGCGGTGATCTTGCTATGCAGATGCACGCTGACATTGGCCACGCCTTCGACCTGGCGGGCAGCGGCCACCAGCTGGCGGCGCAACTCGGCAATCTGGCTCGCCGCCGGATAGCCCAACTCGACTTCGAAAGACACATCACCATCAGCGATGCTCAGGTTCTTGAGCTGCTTGGTGCTGACAAAGTCTTGCGCGGTATTGGGGTCGACAACGGTCTGCAGGGCCTGCAGCAAGGCGGCTTCTTGAATGGTAGGCATGGGCGCGCAAGAAAGGATTTTGTGGATGACCCGAGCAGAGCCTTGGCTCCGCAATCGGGCGAATGGCGCGAAGTCTAGCCCAGACCCGTCAAGCCCCTGCAGGCCCAAGGCCTATGTCTGCAGCGCAGGCGGCATGCCCAGGCAGGGCCGGGGCAGCCGGTTCAGCGGGGGCAGGCCTCGGGGCGCTGGGCCGGCAAGACGGCCCACATCACGTCCAGCTCCGGGCCGCGGTCGGCCAAACGGGTCCAGTGCAGCTTGACGCGGCCGCTGTCTTCGGCGCGGTCCAGCAATTCACGCATGGCCGCAGGCAGGGGCTCGGCCAAATCACGCCCATCCACCACGATCAGGGCACCGCAGTCTTCCAGCATATGGGGCTTGATCCAGGGCGACTTTTGCGTATCTGCCTCGATGAACACCAAGGGCTGGTATTTGGAGCGCACCGACACATTGCCGGCCAACCAAGTTTCACCCACCACCACACGCATGGGCGTGCTGGCATGCATCTCCCAGACGCGATCAAGCTTGCGTGCCAGCTTGGCGGCAGGGAAATTGGAGCGCGCACCGCGGCCGGTCAAATCCGCCAGCCAGCCACTGCCAAGGGCCATGCCCAGCGCCAGCAAAACCTCCAGCGCGATACCTGCCCACAACACGCTGCGCACAAACTGAGGCGTTGCTGAAGGTGGCTTGAGCGGCAGGCAAGCCAGGGCCAGAATGCCGGCCATCACAAAATAGGTCGCCGCCCAGGCAGACCCCAAGCGGACACCCAAGACGCCCAACACCGTGGTCAAGAGCATGGGGCCCAGCCCCATGAAGAGCACGAAGCGCCACTCGGGGCTGGCCGACAGGCGTTCGCGGGCCAGATCAACGGTCGAGTGAGCAGCGTCGTCCTGCGCCGCGCCCGCCTTTTTGTTGGCACGGCGCAGCAGCGCCAGCATCAAGCCCAAGCCCAGAAAAATCGGCAGCACGCGGCCAAACTGGATCACCCAGAACTTGGCCAAACGGCCCCAGTGATCGATTTGATCAGGGTCGTTCTGGCCCTGCATGGCGCGGCCGGCATAGTTCAGGCCGGGCGAACCCTCCTGCGTCAACCAACTGATATGCGGTGACACCAGCAGCACGCAGACCAGCATCGCCAGCGCGACGCCGCCCCAAGCGCGCCAGCTGCGCATGCGCGCATCTTGCAGCAACCACAGGCCGATCACGGCCAGCCAGATCAGCGCGCTATATTTGGACAGCAGGCATAGCGCAGCAGCCGCACCCACCAGCATCCAGCGCCAGACCTGCCCCGCCGACCCTTCGCCGCGCACGGCTCGCAAGGTCAGCCACAGCAGCAGGCCCACGGGCATCAGCTGCAAGGTGTTGTGGTTGGCCATGATGCCGTGCACACCGTGATAGATGGCCAAGCTGCTGAGCACCACCGAGGCAAAGGCGCGCGCCGGCGTCGTCACCATCAGCGCAATGCGCCAGATGAAGAGCTGCATCAAGACCACGCTCAGCTGCGCCGAGAAGAAGGTGACCCACATCTTGCGGCCCAACAACTCGGTCCAGCCGTGAACCCACCAGGTCGGGAACGGCGGGTGCTTGTAATAGCCCCACTCCAGCGACTGCTGCCAGACCAGTTGCTCGATATTGTCCCAAGGCGGCGCGCGATGGCTCAGCGTGGCCAGCACGGTCCACAGCAGCAGGTGGAAAACCAGGAAGGCATAGGTCAAACCGGCCATATGGCTGGCATTGGCGCAATCCAGGCGCCACGCCCCAAGCGTCAAGCCTGGCTCCGTCAGCTTGTGTCCGCTGGCGGGCATCAGCGGCTCGCCCAGGGGCATATTCGGCCCCGTCGACCCATTCGGCCTCGCTGTCGCCAGCCCATCATTCCATGTCATGGAGTTCCCTCTGCGGGCAGAGCGACTCCCGCATCTGCGCCGATGGCATACAAACAAAACGCTCACCAGAAGCGAGCGCTTTTTCATGCTGGACGTCAAGGCCTAGGCCGTGCGTCTTTACAAGGCGGCAATGATACGTTTACGCACGCTTACATGCCACCACTCAATTAGAGGTAGCAGCTTTTGAACTCCGGCAGGCCGTCAAGCGGTCTGTTTGAAGGCCATCACGGCCTGATTGCGCAGGGTGCGCAGCAAAGAGAGTTCTTTTTCGCCCAGGTCCAGGCCGCCGGTTTTGGCCTTGTCGGCGTAAATTAGCGCAAAAGTCTTTCCGCGCAATGCGAGAGGCAGCAATAAAAAGCTATTCGCCGCCACGGGCCCGCAATACCAAGCAGGCAGACGATCGGCAATCTTGCTCGCTTTGGCGTCGGCAATGAGCGTATCGACCCCGCGCTGGCAGACCGCCTCGAACAAGTCCGCCTGTTTGCCAGGGCTGGTTTGGAGGGCAATCTTGAAACAATTCACCACGCCTTCCACATCCTCGCCGAGACCAAAGCGCCCGGTCAGCTGATCCAGCTTGGGGTCGCGCAGGCAAAAAACCACCCGCCGGAAGCCCAAGGCCCGGAAGATGGATTCCAAAATCATGCGCAGCACTTCATTGAGCTTGAAGTTCTCCACCATGGCATTGCTGACGTCCTGAATGCCGGCGGCCAAGGTTTCCACCGCGCGGTCGCGGAGCTGCTGCTGCTGGCTCAAATTCTCTGTCGTGTCCAGCACCTGGGTGGCTTGCAACTGCAGGTCAGAGAGTGAGTCATCCGGCGTGGGCGTCAGGGGTGCGAGCAGGCGCAGCGCGGGCGAGTTCTGCGGCAAGGCCAGATCCATCACGGCCGTCATCTGCGCCAGGCGCAGGCGCGCTTGATCAGCCGCCTGGCCGAAGGCCTCGGCCGTCACGCCCAGGCAGCGGGCATAGCGCTGCGCCATGGCATGAACCCGGGCATGCGCCTGGGCCGGCTCGGTGCGCAGAATCACATCCGCCACATCATTGGCCGCGTGGGCCAGCCAGCGTTGGCGCTCATCGGGGTTGCTGATTTGGCGCAACGGTGGTTCACCTTCGGGGCGGCGCATGCTCAGCTGCAGGCTCTCTGGCAATCCCCATTGCTTGGCCACACCCATGCCCAGCTGGTCATAGCTCATGCCCAGAATGCGGGCCGAGGCAATCCACTCCGGCACCGGGACGGGCGCATCTTTGACCAGCAGCGGGCCGCGCTCGGGCCGGGTAATGCGGCGGATCTGGCGCGCTTCTTCCGGGAAATAGAACTCGGTCAGTGAGCGCCCAAGGTTATGGAACATCGCGCAAAGAAAGGCCTCTTCGCCATCGCGCCCACCCGCAGCCAACTCCCGCGCCAGCGAGGCCGCCATCAAGGAGCGCAAAAACTCCTCGCGCAGCTGCTGCGCATGGGCTTTGTTCTCCATGCGTTCAAGCAGGATCAAGGACAAGGCCAGATTGCGTATGCCACCGAAGCCCACCAAGGCGACGGCACGCGAGATGGTGGTGATGCCACCCGCCCCCGCCTGGCTGTATTGCACCGTGTTGACCAGACGCAGCAGCTTTTGGGTCAGCGCCACGTCTTTCAAAATCTCGTTGGAGAGGCTGCTGAGGCTTTCCTTCTCCGACAGTGTCAGGCGCTGAATCCGGCTGACCGCATTGGCCATGGCCGGGAAATCCCCCTGATGGCGCATGCGCCGCAGCAAGAATTCCAGGGCAGCGCCCTCGCCGGTAGCATCCGCAGCGGCCGGTGCATCTTCAGTGGGGTTGAGCCACTCCGCTAAAGCGTCATGCATCAGATGTGCGTCCAGCCAACGCTGCTCCGGGTCCCGAGCCAGGCCGCGCTGGATGATGGCCCGCAAGGCGTCATCCACATCCGGCCCCAGATCGCCGGGCACCAGGAATTGTTCGTCCTGCACCCGCTGCACCGCGCGCCAGGGGTCGGGGTCGTAGTTGAGGCGCCGGCCACTGAGCATTTCCACCAGCAAGATGGACGCGGCAAACACATCCATCTGCGGGCTGGGCGCCATGCCGGCCGCGGCCTCGGGCGACAAATAGCCGGGCGTGCCCACCACGCGCTCGCTGCGCTGCGCTGGCGGCGCCGCCCCGCCACTGCTCGCAAGCACACGGCCGGCAATGCCGAAGTCCATCACCCGGGCACGGCCCTTGGCGTCGATCAAGATATTGCTGGGCTTTAGATCGCGGTGCACCACACCCGCTTGGTGGGCGGCATGCAGGCCGTCCAGCACGTCCATGCACAACTCCACCGCCGCGCGAGCATCCAGCTTGCCCTGGCGACGCATCAAGTCCACCAAGGTGCCGCCGGGCACATACTCAAACACCATATAGGACTGTGCGCCCTGGGTGTCGGCCTCAAAAATCGGCACGATGAAAGGGTGGGTCAGGCGGCTGACGGCGCGCGCCTCGTGCAGCCATTCATCCACGCTGCCTGGGTCGGTACCGGGGCGCAGCACTTTCAGCGCCACCTCGCGATCCAGGCGCGGGTCATGGGCCAACCAGACGGTGGCTTGCGCGCCCTCACCCAGTTTTTTGAGCAGACGGAATCGACCCAGCTGGGGCAACTGCTCCATCACCGGGAGGGCGCCGGGGCGGGCCCGGCTTGGCGGCTGCTCGGCGCTCATCGTGCGCCTCCTGCACCGCTGTTGCCGCCATTACCGCTACTACCGCCGCTACCGCCATCACGTTGAGGCGGCGCCATTGCCGCCAAGCGGGAGCGCAATGCCGAGGCCTTAGGCGCAGCAATCGCCCCCGGCTGCAGAGGATCGACGGGCGCTTGGGGCTTGTCACGCAAGGCCTCGGCGCGATCCTGAGGAAAGTCGTCCGCGGCCTTGGGCGCCTCGGGATTCAAGGCGTTGTAGACCTCGCGCAAGCCCAGACCCAAGGGCCGGGCATAACGCCGGGTGGCAATCTCGATGCCGGCCTGGCGTTTGCTCTCGGGCAGATTCAAGGCGTCTTCCAATTCATTGGCAAAGCTGCAAGTCAGGCGCAGCAGGTCGGCGTCACCTTCGCTGTGGCGCACCGGGGCGTCGGGTGACTGGCGGCGAATCATGTGCAGCAACTCGTCACCCAAGCTCCAATGCCGGGCCACGGCGGCGCCCAGGCTATCCAAATCACAGCCCAGCACCGCAAAAGCGGCCGCTTGTTCACTCAGGCTGGCGGGGTTGGGGAATTCAACCGTGGGTTCTGGCGGCTGCATCAGTTGGCGGATTTGCTGAGCATCGTCCGGGAAGTGGTACTGCATCAGCAGGCGCCCCAGGTTTTGCATCACCGTGATCAGATAGACCACCTCGCCGTCATAACCCGCCGGCCGCAGCGCTTGCGCGATTTGCCCGGCATGCTGAACGCGCTTCATCAAGCTTTTCAGCATCTCGGCCTGCACCGGGCTCAGCGGCCCCGGCCAGGGCTTGAGCGCACGCGCCGCCTGTTGCACGCCTTCGAGCCCGATCATGGCAATGGCGCGCTGCATATTCAGCACCGCGCCGCCACCGGCCGAACCGTTTTGCTTCAAAGAATTGTTGACCCGGCGCAGCAACTCCAAGCTCAGGGCCATGTCTTGCAAGACCAGGCCGGACAAGGCGCTGGCATGCTGGCGCTCCATGGCCGAGGACTGCCCCACCCGCTGCAGGGCCGAGCTGGTGCTGGGCAAATGACCGATGCGCTGCAGCTTGTCCATCAGAAGCGCAATCGGCCCGCCCTGATCCTGGCCGGCCGCCGTGCGCCAACCATCGAGCGCGCGCAAAAAGCTGCGCGCCATGTGATAGCGCTGGCGGGCTTGGCGGTCGGTGGCGCGGTTGCAAATGGCGCGCAGCGGGTCAGGGATCGGGTAAGGCGTTTCCCAGCCCATGCGCACCAGTTCGCGACCCAGAGGCTGCATCTCTTGCACGGCCGCTTGCAAGTCGGCGCGGTCCAAGGCGGGGCGGCCACTGAGGATGCGGTGCAGGATCAGGCCCACGCACAGCACATCCTCTTCGGCGGACTCGCGGACCGCACGCCGCGTCACGGTATTGAAGTCGGCCGACGCCGGGAAGACCTCTTGCGCCACCTCCAGGCCCAAAACGCGCACCTGGTTGGTCGAGCTGATGATCAGGCTGGCGCATTGAATATCGCGATGCGCATGCCCTGCCTCATGGGCGAATGCCAGGCCTTCCAGAAACTGGCAGACCCAGTCCGCCGCCTCCAGCGGCGCAGGCACCGCCTGGCGGGCCAGGCGCTCGTCCAGCGTTTCGCCCAAGGCCCGGTCATAAGCAATGAAGGGCCATTGCTCCACTTGCCCCACCTCGATCACATGGGCCAGATTGGGGTGCTGCACCCGCGACACACCATTGGCCATCTTCAGCCAATGGCTCATGGCTTCAGGCGTGTTGGGCGCGGTGCGCGGCAAGCAAAGAATCAGCTCCTGGCCCAGGCGTGCATCAAACACCAGCCACAACATGCTGCGCGCGCTCTTGCTGAGCAAGGCGCGCAACTCGAAGCGGCCAAAGCGGCGCATCGGTGTCGCGCTGGGCGAGGCGGCGGGAGCTGGCGCAGACGCTCCAGGGGTCGCTTGGGGCGCGGCGCCGGAATCAGGGGTGGTGCTCGCAGTGGAGTCGGGAGCGGACATGGATGGCAGGCAGACCAATGCGGGCGATTGGTATCTTGTTAGTTTGCGCCTATTGGACACAAAAACTTACAGGTTTGAAGCCGCAACATGAGGCAGTTTCGCCACGCTATTTTTACCAGCAGGGCTCGAGCACCCGACCTTGGTGCTGCAGGCGGCACTTGCACAAGCCGGCGATTCACCCAAGCCTGAGTACGGATAAACCGCCGACTTGAAAAGTTAGGGCTTCAAGCCAAAGCTTTGGCCGACCGAGCACACCATTCGCACACCCAAGGCAGGCCCGCCCTGATTCGCCGCCTACACAGTCAGTCGGAGCGCAAGCATCTGAAGAACTGACATGCAGCTGACTGATTGGCGCATGAAGCAACGCGGCTGTCCCAAAAAATCCAATCCGCTCCTGGGCCGGGTCAGTTGCCGGTCAGTCTGAGCCCAGACACTGTGCCTGTATTCAAGCGTCAGCCAGGCAGTCAAGGCAGGGCGCACGCAGTCACAAACCAGGAGTAGACAACATGACGGACACCGTAGTGGCCCGGATTCGGGCCAATCCCAAGTATCAGGAACTTAAATCCAAGCGCGACGGCTTTGGCCGCTTGCTGACGGTGCTGATGCTGGTGGTCTATTTCGGCTACATCTCGCTGATTGCCTTCAACAAGGAATTCCTCTCGCAAAAGATCGGCGCTGGCGTGACCACGGTGGGTGTGCCTATCGCCTTCGGCGTGATCGTCTTCACCATCGTGATCACGGCCCTGTATGTGCGCCGCGCCAACGGTGAGTTCGACCGCCTGACGCGTGAAATTCTGGAAGAGGAAGTGAAATGAATCAGCTCGGCAAAACTCTCGTCCTGAGCGCCCTGGTCGGCTTCGCTTCTACGGCCTTCGCCGCCGGCGCCGATATGGGCCAGGTGGCCAAACAGGCCACCAACTGGACCGCCATTTCCATGTTCGCCGTCTTCGTGGTCGGCACCTTGTACATCACCAAATGGGCGGCCGCCAAGACCCGTTCCGCGGCCGACTTCTACACCGGCGGCGGCGGCATCACCGGCTTCCAGAACGGCTTGGCGATCGCGGGCGACTATATGTCCGCCGCCTCTTTCCTGGGTATTTCTGCTGCCGTCATGGCCAATGGTTATGACGGCTTGATCTACTCCATCGGCTTCTTGGTCGGCTGGCCCATCATCACCTTCTTGATGGCTGAGCGCCTGCGCAATCTGGGCAAGTTCACATTCGCCGACGTGGCCGGCTACCGCTTCCAGCAAACCCCCATCCGCGCCTTTGCGGCCTCGGGCACGCTGGTCGTCGTGGCCTTCTACCTGATCGCGCAAATGGTCGGTGCCGGCCAACTGATCAAGCTGCTGTTCGGCTTGGAGTATTGGATGGCGGTGGTCATCGTCGGCGCGCTGATGATGATTTATGTGCTCTTCGGCGGCATGACTGCCACCACCTGGGTGCAGATCATCAAGGCCTGCTTGCTGCTGTGCGGGGTGACCTTCATGGCGGTGATGGTGATGTCCAAGTTCGGTTTCAGCCTGGAAGCCTTGTTTGCCAAGGGCGTGGAAGTGAAGACCGCCGTGGCCGCCAACTCGGGCAAGACCGCTGAGGAAGCCGCCAAGATCGGCGCCTCCATCATGAACCCCGGCGGCTTTGTGAAAGACCCAATCTCGGCCATCAGCTTCGGTATGGCGCTGATGTTCGGCACCGCGGGCCTGCCCCACATCCTGATGCGCTTCTTCACCGTGCCGGATGCCAAGCAAGCGCGCAAGTCGGTGTTCTGGGCCACCACCTGGATCGGCTACTTCTATGTGCTGATCTTCATCATCGGCTTCGGCGCCATCACCCTGGTGCTGACCGATCCTGAGTACGCCAATGTGGCCAAGGGCGTGATCCTGGGCGGCGCGGGCACGGCCAATATGGCGGCCGTGCTGGTGGCCAAGGCGGTGGGCGGCAATGTGTTCTACGGCTTCATCTCGGCCGTGGCCTTCGCCACCATCCTGGCCGTGGTCGCAGGCCTGACCTTGTCGGGCGCTTCGGCCGTCTCGCATGACCTCTACGCCACTGTGTTCAAAAAGGGCAAGGCCGACAGCGCCAAGGAACTGCGCGTCTCGCGCATCACCACCCTGTGCCTGGGCGTGATTGCCGTGGTGCTGGGCATTGCCTTTGAGAAGCAGAACATCGCCTTCATGGTGTCGCTGGCCTTCGCAATTGCCGCCTCGGCCAACTTCCCCGTGCTGTTCATGAGCGTGTTGTGGAAGGACTGCACCACCAAGGGCGCCGTGGTCGGCGGCTTTGTGGGTCTGGTGACTTCGGTAGCGCTGACCATCGTGTCGCCCTCGGTGTGGGAAGCCACGCTGGGCAACCCCAAGGGCTCGGCTTGGTTCCCCTACTCCTCGCCCGCGCTGTTCTCCATGACCATCGCCTTCGTGACGATCTGGGTGGTGAGCCTGCTGGATCGCAGCCCGCAAGCCGCCAAAGAGCGTGCCGACTTCGATGCGCAGCAGGTGCGCTCGGAAACCGGCCTGGGTTCCTCGGGCGCATCGGGCCACTGATCTCAGCTTCAGCGCAAAAGCAAAACCGGGCCTCGGCCCGGTTTTTTTATGCTCGCTCGGCACTGAGTACTGGCTGCAAGCCGCCTGCCGCCGCTACTTCTCCGCCAGCAAATTGCGCAGCTTCACAAAAGCCAGCGCCGCCATGATGGCGTCGTTGAGGGCATTGTGGGCGGGCCGCTCAGGCAGGCCCAGGTCCTGCATCAAAGTGGCCAGGCGCAAATCAATGCTGGCCCCATGCTGATAAGGCGGCAGATGCCGCTGCTTCCAGTCGTAATACATCGACGAGATCTCCAGCTTGGGCTGCGGCAGCCCCAGGCCCAACAGCGGGAAGATGGCGCGATTGATCAGCGCTACGTCGAACTCCAGGTAATAGCCCACCAAGGGCCGCGGGCCTATGAAGTGCAGCAACTGGCGCATCGCGGTGTCAATGTCCACCCCGCCCGCCACGTCTTGCGCCAGCAGGCCATGGACCTTGACGGCCTCCGCCGAGATGGCTTTTTTCTCGGGCCGCACCAGCAGGTCGAGGCGCTGGCTGCTCAGCACCCGATTGCCCTTGATGCGCACCGCTCCGATGGCGATGATTTCGTCGCACTGCGGGTCCAGGCCGGTGGTTTCGCAGTCCAGCGACACCCACTCATCCGCCGGCGGCGGCTCGAACATGGGCGCGAAGGCCGGCTCCCCCAAGTGGTAGAGCAACCAGCGGCGTTTGATTTGTTGCCAGAACATTTACTGCCCGCCTGAGGAAGCGCAGCGCGCCCCTGCAACAGCCCGGATGCGCCTCACAACATATCCAATCGGAAACGCAGATGCAGCAAGGCGCGCAGGCGCTTGACCACGCCCAGGGTGTCTTTGAGCAAGTGGCGATCCTGGCTGGAGAGCTGATCCAGCGCGATGGCGCCGCCCTGCTGACCTTGCTCCAGCGCGGCCAGGCCGGTCTTGAGTTTGAGGCCCATGAAGAAGTGCAGGCTGTCGATCAGATCGGTGGCCAGATCGGCCGGCAAATGGTCTTGCGCCGCCAAGGCCTCGATGCGAGCCACGGTGCTGGTGGCGGTGACCCGGTGGGCCAGCGCCAGGCTGCGCACGCCATGCACCAGCGGGAAAGTGCCGACGCGCTTGAGGTCCAACTGCTGGCCGTGGCTGTCGCCCAGATGCAGCAACTTGTTCCACCAGCCCTGGCCTTGCTCGAAGGCGTTGATGACGGCGCAAAAGCGCGCCAGCAGCGCATCGTTGTCCAGCACCTGCTTGAACACCTCGGCCCGCAGCGTCTCCAGCAGCATGGCATCGCCGGCCACCGCATGGGCGTCGATGAAGATGGCCAGGGCCATCAAGCTGTCCGCCGTGGGCATCAGCAGCCAGCGCCGCACGGTCTGTGCGAATTCGGTGGCACTGTGGCGCCAGTCCGGGCGGCTGAGCATGATGCCGCCAGGGCATTCGGGGTAGCCAAAATCGGCCAGGGCCTGCGAAAAGCGTGTGCAGATCTCGGCCAGGTCGGCCGGCGGCGTGTAGCCGTCGCGTAGCACCAGGCCATTGTCCTGATCGGTCTTGAGCAACTGCTCACCCCGCCCCTCGCTGCCCATCACGAACAAGCAGCTATTGGCCTGCAGATCGGCCGGCGCAATCAGCTGCCAAGCCCGCTCGAACAGCTGGGCATTGAGCTCTTGCACCAGACGCGCGATCAGATTGATCTTGGTGCCGCCGCGGTACAGCAAGGCGATCAAGGCATTGATCTGCTGGGCCGCCAGGCGCAGCGCCTCCAGCCCCTGCGCCTCCTGAATCTGGCGGGTGATGAGGTAGGAGTGATTGGTCAGAAAGCTCAGCAGATCGAGCTGATCCAAGGTGCCGAGGATGCGCGCATCCGGCGCATCGGCTTGACGCACCACCACCCGGCGCACCTTGTGGCGGATCATGGTGATCAGGGCGTCGAAGAGATAGTCGGTCTCGGCCACCCAGACCAGCTTGAAGCTGGCCAACTCGCCCACGGCCAGGCGATCCAGCGGGCGGCCGTCCAGAATGGCGCGCTGCAGATCATTGCTGCTGAAGAGGCCGATGCGGGGTGGCTCAGTTTGAGCGTCCAGCACCAGCACATGGTCGCAGCGCTGCTCGGCAAAGCAGCGGGCCACGCTGACGATGTCGGTGGCCGCCGGCAACTGATGCACGGCCCGCACGCCGGCCTGGGCCACCCGCGCCAGCCCCAAGGACTGCGTCTCATGCTGGCTGCCACGCGCGGCCAGGGCGTTGATCTTTTTCGACAGATCGGCGAAGAGCATGGCGCTGAAGGTGGCATTGCTGGAGATCAGCTCATTGACCGCGCTGCGCGCCAGCTGATAGGCCAGCACCTCTTGCGCCGCCACAAAGCGGCCGCTGACCTTGCCGGCCACCAGGGCGCGGCCATCAAAAGTGTCCTCAGGCCCGAAGGTGGCGACATGCTCCTCGCCCTCAAATTGCTGCACAAAGCCTTTGATGATGATGAACAGGTGCTCGGGCGCCACGCCCGGCGCCAGCAGCACATCGCCGGGGCGGAAGTAGGCGATGTCCAGCTGATCGCGCACCAGCTGGCGCTCCGCCAGGCTCAGGCAGTCAAAGGGCGAGGTGTTGAAATTGAAGGCGTTCGGCACGATGCAAGAGGCTCAGCTACGTCTTGCATTGTGGCCTTGGCTGGCTGACATGAGCCTGAGCGCTCCACCCTCTCCAGCCCCGCACGGGAAGGTCAATTCGTCAGACTGCCCCAGACCTTTTCCAGCCGCTTCACGCTGACCGGCTGCGGCGTGCGTAACTCTTGCGCGAACAGGCTCACGCGCAATTCCTCCAGCTGCCAGCGGAAGTCCAGCAAGCGACTGTCCTGCGTGCCCTTGAGCTCGATGACGCGGCGCAGATAGCGCTGCTCCAACGGGCGCAGCTCGGCCAACAGCTTGGCATCGCGGGCGGGGTCGGCGCGCAGCTTGTCCAGCCGCGCCGTGATGGCCTTCAGATAGCGCGGCAGATGCTGCAGCTGGGCCCAGGGAGTGGCGGTGACGACATTCTTGGGCACCAGGCGTTGCAGCTGGGCGCTGATGTCATCGCCCACCTCCTTGCCCGCGCGGGCGTCCTTGAGCTTGCGGCTGGCGGCGGCAAACTCGGTCAGCACCACACCGGTCTGGCGCGCCACTTCCTGCGCAATCAGGTTCAGGCGGGCGCGGCCTTCTTCAATCCGCGCCTTGAACTGGAACTCGTCCTGCGGCAAGGGCTCGGCCAAGAAGGCCCGCTCCAGCGCCACGCCGATGATCTGCTCGCGCAGCTCTTCGGCCGTGCCCAGGTTCATATAGAGCACCGACATCTTTTGCAGATCCGGGATGTTTTTCTCCAGGAACTTGAGCGGCTCCTTGAGCTGCAGAGCGACCAGCCGGCGCAGGCCCAGGCGGTGCTTGGCAGCAGCCACCTCGGGCTCGTCAAACACCTCGATCTCCACATGCGTGCCGCGGTCCAGCAGCGCCGGGAAGCCGATCAGCGTCTGCGCACCACGGCGCACTTCCATCAGCTCGGGCAGCTCGCCAAAGGTCCAGGCGGTGTAGGTCTTGCTGGCGGTGGCTGTTGCCGCCGCCGAGGCTTTGGGCGGCGCTGCCACTTCGGCGCGAATGCCGCCTTTTGCCACCGGCGGCAAAGGCGCGGGTGGCGCGGAAGGTGCAGCAGCCGTGGCCGGCATCTTCAAAGCCGCCAGCGCCTGGAAGGCCGAACGCGCCTGCCCGCCCAACTCGGACTTGAGCGCGGCCAAATGCCGCCCCTGCCCCAGCTGGCGGCCATGTTCGTCCACCACGCGGAAGTTCATGAACAAATGCGGCTGCAATTGCTCCAGCTTGAAGTCATTGCGCTGCACAGCAATCTGGCTGCGCTCTTTCACGGCTTTCAGCAACACATCGACCAGCGGCCCCTGCGCAAATGGGTGCGTGGCGACGAACTCCTTGATGAAGTCCGGCAAAGGCACCAGGCGCGAACGCGGGCGCTGATGCAAGCTCTTGAGCAAGGCCATCACCTTGGCCTCCAGCATGCCGGGCACCAGCCACTCGGAGCGCTCCTCGCTAACCTGATTCAAGGCGTAAATCGGCACGGTGACGGTGACGCCGTCACGTGCATCACCTGGTTGATGCAGATAGTCGGCCGCGCAGTCCACGCCGCCCAAGCGAATCATTTTGGGGAAGGCGCTGGTGGTGATGCCGGCGGCCTCGTGGCGCATCAGCTCCTCGCGGCTGAGGTGCAGCAGCTTGGGCTCTAACTTCGAGGCATGGCGGTACCAGCGCTCCAGCGTGGCGCCGGAGTACACATCGGCGGGCAGCTGGCTGTCGTAGTAGGCGTAGATCAGCTCGTCGTCGATCAACACGTCTTGCCGGCGCGATTTGTGCTCCAGCTCCTCGACCTTGGCGATCTGCTTGGCGTTGTGCGCCAGGAAGGCCAAGCGGCTCTCCCACTCACCGTTGACCAGCGCTTCGCGGATAAAAATCTCGCGCGCCGCCTTGGCATCCACATTGCCAAAATTGACACGGCGGTTGTTGTAGATGACGATGCCGTAAAGCGTGGCCCGCTCCAGCGCGATCACCTCGGCCGCCTTCTTTTCCCAATGCGGTTCCAGCAGCTGGGTTTTGATCAGGTGGCCGGCAATGCCCGGCAGCCATTGCGGCTCGATATTGGCAATGCCGCGGCCGAACAAGCGCGTGGTGTCCACCAACTCGGCGGCCACGATCCAACGCCCCGGCTTCTTGCTCAGATGCGCGCCGGGATGGCGCCAGAACTTGATGCCGCGGGCGCCCAGATACCACTCGTCCTCATCACTCTTGCAACCCAGATTGCCGAGCAAGCCGGCCAACATGCTCAGGTGCAGTTGCTCGTAAGTGGCCGGGCTGCCGTTCAGGCGCCAGCCATGTTCGGCCACCACGGTGTGGAGTTGCGAGTAGATGTCTTTCCACTCGCGCACGCGGCGCGGGCTGACGAAGTTTTCGCGCAGCAGGGCTTCATACCGTCGATTTGAAAGCTTATGTTCGCCGTGGCCGCCCTTGGCTTCCTCGATCCACTTCCACAGCTTCAGATAGCCCAGAAATTCGCTCTTCTCGTCGTCGAACTTTTTGTGCTTTTCGTCGGCGGCTTGTTGCTGCTCCATCGGCCGGTCGCGCACGTCTTGGCCGCTGAGGGCGCTGGCGATGATCAGCACCTCGTTCAAGGCCTCGCGCGAACGCGCTTCCAGAATCATCCGGCCCACCCGCGGGTCCAGCGGCAGCTTGGACAATTCCTTGCCCATGGGCGTCAAGTCATTGGCCTCATCCACCGCGCCCAATTCATTGAGCAGCTGATAACCGTCGGCAATCGCCTTGCGGGGCGGCGGCTCGATGAAGGGGAAATCATCCACCTGCCCCAGGCCCAGCGACTTCATGCGCAGAATCACCCCGGCCAGGGAGGAACGCAGAATTTCGGGGTCAGTGAAGCGCGGCCGGGCGAGGTAGTCCTTCTCCTCGTACAGCCGGATGCAGATGCCGTTACTCACCCGCCCGCAACGGCCGGCGCGCTGGTTGGCCGAGCTCTGGCTGACCGGCTCGATCTGCAGCTGTTCCACCTTGTTGCGGTAGCTGTAGCGTTTGACGCGGGCGAGACCTGGGTCAATCACATAGCGGATGCCGGGCACGGTCAGCGAGGTTTCGGCCACATTGGTGGCCAAGACGATGCGGCGCTGGCCATGCGGCTCAAACACCCGGTCTTGTTCTTGCTGCGACAGGCGCGCAAACAACGGCAAGACCTCCACGCCGGGCGGGTGATGTTTGCGCAGCGCCTCGGCGGCTTCGCGGATTTCACGCTCGCCGGGCAGGAAGACCAGCACATCGCCACCACCCTCGCGCCACAACTCGTCCACCGCATCGCAGATGGCGTTGTTGAGGTCGTACTCGCGGGACTCTTCAAAGGGGCGGTAACGCTGCTCCACCGGGAAGGTGCGGCCCGAGACCATCAGCACCGGCGCCGGGCCCTTGCTGGACTCGAAATGCTTGGCGAAACGGTCGGCGTCGATGGTGGCCGAGGTGACGATCAGCTTCAGGTCGGGCCGCCGCGCCAGCACCTCGCGCAGATAGCCCAGCAAAAAATCGATGTTCAGCGAGCGCTCGTGGGCCTCGTCGATGATCAGCGTGTCGTAGGCTTTGAGCAGCGGGTCGGTCTGCGTCTCGGCCAGCAAGATACCGTCGGTCATCAGCTTGACGCTGGCGCCGGGCTGCAGGCGGTCCTGGAAGCGCACCTTGTAGCCCACGATTTCGCCCAGCGGCGTTTTCAGCTCGTCGGCAATGCGCTTGGCGACGCTGCTGGCGGCAATGCGGCGCGGCTGGGTGTGGCCGATCAGCTTGCCGGTGTTGGCGCGGCCGCGGCCCAGGGCCAGGGCAATCTTGGGCAGCTGGGTGGTCTTGCCGGAGCCGGTCTCACCGCAGACGATGATGACCTGGTGCTCTTCGAGAGCCCGCGCAATGTCATCGCGCCGGGCAGAAACAGGCAGCGATTCCGGGAAGGTGATGGGGGGCAGCGGATTGGCCAAGACGGCACGGGCGGCCATCGGGTTCTTGCGCTGCGCTGCTGCCTTAGGCGGCTGGGGGGGAGTGGTCTTTTCGTTCACGAGGCGCGGATTATCCGTGCAGGCGAGGCCAGCGGCCGCAAGCGGCGGCATCGCTGCGGCACAATCCGGGCATGAGCCTGGTTTTCCCCCACACCTTCGTCCCCTGGTTTCGCTCCGTCGCGCCCTATATCCACGCCTACCGAGGGGAAACCTTTGTGGTCGGGATGACCGGTGAGCTGGTCGCCGCAGGCAAATTGAACGCCTTTGTGCAGGATCTGGCGATTCTGCATGCCATGGGCATCAAGATCGTGCTGGTGCACGGCTTCCGCCCCCAGGTGAACGAGCAACTCGCCGCCAAGGGCCAACCCGAACGCTACGCCCAGGGCATGCGTATCACCGATGCCGTGACGCTGGACTGCGCCCAAGAAGCCGCCGGTCAGCTCCGATTTGAGATCGAAGCCGCGTTCTCCCAAGGCTTACCCAATACGCCCATGGCCAATGCAGCCGTGCGGGTGGTGTCGGGCAATTTCCTGACCGCGCGGCCCGTGGGCATCGTGGACGGCGTGGACTTCCAGCACAGCGGCGTGGTGCGCAAGGTGGACGCCACGGCGATTCAAAAAGCCATCGACATCGGCGCCATCGTCTTGCTCTCGCCCTTTGGCTTTTCGCCCACCGGCGAGGCCTTTAATCTGAGCATGGAAGACGTGGCCACCAGCACCGCCATCGCCCTGCAGGCCGACAAACTGCTGTTTGTGTGCGAAGTCGCCGGTGTTCCCGAAGACCCGAGCGACCCCGCCAGCGCCATCGACACCGAACTGGCCCTGAAAGACGCCCTGCGCATGCTGGCCGCCGCGCCCAAGCCAACCTCGCCGCTGGATGTGGGCTTTTATCTGCAGCACTGCGTGCGCGCCTGCCAAGGCGGCGTGGAGCGCTCCCACATCCTGCCGCTGGCGGTGGACGGGGCGCTGCTGCAAGAGGTCTACACCCACGACGGCATCGGCACCATGGTGGTGGACGAGAAGCTGGAAAGCCTGCGCGAAGCCAGCTCGGACGATGTGGCCGGCATCATTAACTTGATCGAGCCCTTCGAGCGCGACGGCACCCTGGTCAAACGCGACCGCACCGAGATCGAGCGCGATGTCGAGCTCTACACCGTGATCGAGCATGACGGCGTCATCTTCGGCTGCGCCGCGCTCTACCCCTATGTGGAAGCGAAAACCGCGGAGATG
Organism: uncultured Roseateles sp.; assembly: GCF_945956965.1. GTDB lineage: Bacteria > Pseudomonadota > Gammaproteobacteria > Burkholderiales > Burkholderiaceae_C > Paucibacter_A. Next base: position 109,435 of record NZ_CAMFJS010000010.1, on the reverse strand, counting down.
GCGGCGCTGACCGTCTCACCCGCCGTGCAAGGACAGGGCGATGGCGACCGCATCTTGAAGCGGGTCGAACAGCGCGCCAAGGCCATGGGCATCCCCAGCATTTTTGTGCTGACCACCCGCACCATGCACTGGTTCATCAAGCGCGGCTTTGTCCAGGTCGACCCCGAGTGGCTGCCCGAGGAACGCAAGCGAAAATACAACTGGGACAGGCGCTCGCAGGTCTTGGTCAAGAAGTTGAGCTAAGTCCGCAGAACGTCATCGCCACTCATTTTTTCCCCGGCGCGCTCATTGGCGCGCCATGATTTTTTCAAGCTGAGAAGAGGTAAAGCCATGGCTCGCACCGTGCAATGTGTTCATCTGAAGAAGGAAGGCGAGGGCCTGGACTTCGCGCCCTACCCCGGTGATCTGGGCAAGCGCATCTATCAAGAAGTCAGCAAGGAAGCCTGGGCCCTGTGGCTCAAGCACCAGACCATGCTGGTGAACGAGAACCGCCTGAACCTGGCCGATCTGCGCGCCCGCCAATACCTGGCCCGCCAGATGGAGCAGTTCTTCTTCGGCACCGGCGCCGAAGCCGTGGCTGGCTACGTGCCACCGGCGGCCTGAGCACGACTCAGCCCCAAGCCTAAGCGCCCTGATGCGACGCCCCTCATGCCGCGCATCAGGGGCGCTTTTGCGCCAGCCCGGTCCTGCCGGGCCTGCGGCTCTATTGGAGCCCATAGCGCACACCCCGGCAGGTGCCGCCAGCGATCTGAATCCGGCAAGCCAACAGCACCGACAAAACTCAAACAAGAATCATTCTTGTTTGAGTTAGACTCCCATCCATCCTGTTTTTAGGTTCGGAGTCCTCATGCGTCTGCCCAAGCTCGTCAAGCCCTTGCTCTCTCTCGCCCTGCTCAGCGGTATTGCGCTGCAAGCCTCGGCACAGGACCAACAAGTCCTCAATCTATATTCGGCGCGGCACTACCAAACCGATGAGGCGCTGTACGCCAATTTCACCAAAGCCACCGGCATCAAAATCAATCGGGTAGATACCGATGATGCGGGTCTGTTGGCTCGCCTGAAAAGCGAAGGTGCGGCCAGCCCCGCCGATGTGATTTTGTTGGTGGATGCGGCCCGCCTTTGGCAAGCCGACCAAGACGGTCTTTTTCAGCCTATCAAATCCAGCGTGCTGGAGCAGCGCATTCCCGCCAATCTGCGCGCCCAAGCTGACGACAAAGGCATCGAATGGTTTGGCCTGTCGACCCGCGCCCGCGTCATTGTTTACAACAAGTTGAACGTCAAGAAAGCCGACGTTTTGAACTACCAGGATTTGGGCGATCCGAAAAACAAGGGCCAGTTGTGCACCCGCTCGGGTTCGCACCCCTATAACCTGTCACTGTTCGGCGCCGTCTATGAGCATTTGGGCGCAGAAGCCACGGAAAGCTGGCTCAAAGGTATGGTCGCCAATATGGCGCGCGCCCCCAAGGGCGGCGATACCGACCAGATCAAGGCCGTGGCCAGCGGTGAATGCGGCATTGCCATCACCAATACCTATTATTTGGCGCGGATGATGCGCTCAGATAAGCCGGACGACCGCGCGGCGATGGAAAAGGTGGGCGTTGTATTCCCGAATCAACAATCCTGGGGCACTCACCTGAATATTGCCGGCGGCGCCGTCGCCAAGCATGCCAAGCACCGCGACAACGCGATCAAGTTCCTGGAGTATCTGAGCAGCAACGAAGCGCAAGGCTATTTCGCCAACGGTAATAACGAATGGCCGGCCGTGCCGGGCGTGCGCCCTGCCAACCCAGCGCTGGAGGCTATGGGCACCTTCAAGAGCGAAACCATTCCGGTCGCCAAGATTGGCGCCAATCTGCCCAAGGTGCAGCAAATGCTGGATCGCGTCGGCTACAAATAAGCTGAATCAGTCCGAGTATCAGATCGCTCGATGGCGCCCCAGGTGTATCAGGATGTATCAGCCAGACAACATCCCGCCGCCTTTGCAAACCCATCCGCAAAATACCCGTATACATCTTCCGGGCAGCTTGTGCCTATAATGACTGGCACCAGTTTGGATTTATCCATATTTCGCGAGGGTTTGCATATGGCATCACTGAAAGACCTTTTGGCTCAACGAGCCGCTCTTGACGAGCAAATTTCGGAAACCAAGGAACGTGAGCGCGCGGATGCGATTGCGAAAGTCAAGTCCTTGATGAGCGACTATGGCTTGACGGCAGCCGATCTGAGCAGCCGCCCCGCCAAGCAAGCAAAAACATCCAAGGTGGCGGTCAAGTATCGCAATCAAGCCACTGGCGAAACCTGGAGCGGCCGCGGCCTGCAACCCAAGTGGCTGAAAGCCGCTATTTCGGCTGGCGCCAACCTGGCAGATTTCCACGTCTAATCGGCCCGATTCAAGGGCAATCAAATGCCTTTGAATTGAATCAGCCACCTGTTAAGGGTGGCTTTTTTTTGCCCAGTCACTCCAGCTGGGCTGGGCTTACTCAGGGTTAACCGCCCATTCGAATTGGGGGGAATAAGCGGCGGCAGGCAAGGCTGTCACTGCTAGGATTCTCCGGCTGCTTATGTGCTGCAGTTTGGTCATATTGCACTGCGCCGACTAGAGATAGGGCGCGCAGTGCGCCCTATCGGCGCGGCTTCACCCGAATACCCTGCAATTGCGCCCCGTTGGTCCGACGGCCTTGGCAATTCCCGTTCACACGCGGTATTGCCGGCTGACGGAATATCAAGGCGCTAAGGCACATAACTTCTGAATAACACGACATGGCGCTCCAAGTTTCCACCGCCGCGTATAGCCCAGCCGTCATGACGTGAATGATTTAGCCCGCAAGCCCAATCAAATCGCTGCCCAGACTCAAACCGGTCTGCGCGCGGTGCTGGGCGGCGCCTTGTTGGCACTCGCCTACGCCTTGAGCGCAGCCTTGGCCAGGCAATGCTTGACGCTGAACGCCGGCAGCGCCAGCGCCACTTTGCTGCTCTGGCCGCCAATGACACTCGCTCTGCTGAGTTGCCACACCTGGGGCCGGCGCGCGTGGTCGGGCCTGCTGGCCGGGGTGGGACTGTCGCAGGCGCTCAATTTCTTTGCGATGGCTCAGCCCGGCATACCCCTGGGAAGCGCCGCACTCCTGGGTCAAGCCGGCGCAGAGTGGCTGCAATTGCTTGGCCCCGCCGCCGCAAGCGCCGCATGGCAGCACTTCGACTTCCACGCCCCCATGGCGAGCCGTCGCGACCTGCTGCTCTTCGTCCTTTTCGGGCTCCTGATGGGCCCTTTGCTGAGCAGTGGGGTAGCCCATCTGTGGCTGAGCTTGCTGCCTGCTGGCTCGCCATTCGATTGGCAGCTCGTGACGCGGCATTGGGGCGCGCAAGCCGCTGGCGTGATGAGCTTGGCGCCAGCCCTGCTGTCGTTGGCGGTGTTTGCCCATCCAAGGGCAAAGGATTCGCCCACCGCCCCCACGACGCTTGAGCAAGCCAGCCCGGCGGCGCTGGCCGCCCAATCGCTCTGTGGCCTTGCAGCAATCGCTTTGGCAACCTGGGTCTTTCTGGGCGGGCACTCGCTTGATTTCGCCAATCAACTCGCCGCTCAGAGCGCCGGAAAAACGCCCTCAGGCAGCGCCAGCACGGCACTGCCTTGGTTCTTCGCATCAGCGCTCTTGCTGGCCTTGACCACGCTGGGGCCGCACAACCGAATCGCCACCCTCTCAGCCCTGCTGATCAACACCCTTGCTGTGCTGGCCACGAGTCAGGGACTGGGCCCCTTCGCACGTCAAGCCGGGGACGCAGCGCTGTGGTCTTTGTGGGGCTTTATGGCCTGCATGGCCGCGCTCCCCTGCCTGACCGACAGCCTCAAAACCTTACAACTGGCGCGCCAGGCGCGTTGGCTGCAAACGCTCAAGCACGCCAATCTGGCACAAGCCGAATGGCGCCTGAGCCGCCAGGGCGCGCGCCTGACGAGCGCCTCCGAGCTGTGGCGGGAACTGCTCGGGCCTCATATGGGCCCGGCGCATTCCCACACCATGTGGCTGGAAGCCGTTCATCCGCTCGACAAGGAGCGCGCCTTGCAGACTTTGAACGAGTTGCTGGCGCCCACGGGCGACGATGGGCGGCAAATCACTCTGCGCCTGCTGGCTCAGGGCAAAACCTGGCGTTGGTTTGATCTGAGCGCCCAGGTTTTGGCTCGTCGGGCGCAAGGCCCGCAACGCGGCCAGGCCCTGCACCTGCAATGCACCCTGAATGACGTGGATTGGCGCCATACCGCCGAAGAACGCCAGCGCATGAGCATCAGCTTGTTCCAGCATCTGCATGAGGGCTTGCTGGTCACCGATATGAATAACCGAGTGCTGGACGTCAACCCCAGCTACTGCGAGATGATGGGCTGCACACGCGATGTGCTGGTGGGCCACAGCGCCGCCCCCTTGACGCCGCTGACACTGCGCCGCTCCGGCCTCACCCCCGAGGCTTTGCAGCAAGACCTGAACACCCAAGGCTTTTGGCAGGCCCAGGTGCAGACCGAACGTGCCGACGGCTCACCCTGCCAGTTGCAACTCACGGTTTCAACCATTCCGGAACCAGACGGTCCGCTGCGCTACCGAGTCGTCACCGTCAGCGATATGACGCGCACGGTACAGCAGCAAGCCGCACTGGAGCAGCAAAGCCGCTTCGACACCCTGACCCTGCTACCCAATCACGACGAGTTCATGCTGCGCCTCAAGAGCGGCTTGCAGCAGGCCGAGGCGGAAGGCTTTCGCCTGAGCATCTGCCGGGTGGACCTGGACCAGTTCAAACACATCAACAGCCGCTACGGCAGCCAGACCGCCGACGCCCTGCTCAAACAAGTGGCGCAGCGCCTGCGCGCCGCCTTACGCAGCGCGCCTCAATGGTCAGACACGGTGGCGCGCCTGAATGGCGACGAGTTCGCCCTCTTGCTGCGCAGCAGCGGGGTCGATGAGGCGCAGCTGGCCCTGGAGCGCTTGCTCAAGGTGCTGACCCTGCCCTACCGCCTCGAGCGCGAGCCGGAGGTGCCTGGCGGCAAGGCCGAGGTCCTGCAACTGGCCTTGACCGCCAGCATCGGCGCCACGCACTTCCCGCAAGACAAGTCCGACGCCGAGACACTGCTGCGCCATGCCGGCCATGCCCTCTTCCGCGTCAAGCACGGCGGGCGCAATGGCTACCAGATGTTCGACACGGCCAAGCATCTGCGTGACGAAGCCAGCTTGATCGCCCTGACCCGTGTGCAACAAGCCCTGGACGCCGGCGAGTTGCGCCTGTACTACCACCCCAAGGTGGATATGCAGACCGGCCAGGTTCAAGGCATGGAAGCCTTGCTGCGCTGGCTGCACCCGGAGCGCGGCCTCTTGCCGCCCATGCATTTCCTGCCCCTGATCGAGGCCACCGGCTTGGCCGCACAAGTGGGCGACTGGGTCATCGCCCAAGCGCTGAAGCAAAGCGCCCAATGGCTGGCCGAGGGCCTGTCGCTGAGCGTCAGCGTCAACGTCACGGCGCTGCAGTTGCAATCGCCCGACTTCTCGGCGCGCCTGCTGGAGCTGATCAAACGCCACCCCGAGCCCGTCGCTCAGCACCTGTGCCTGGAAGTGCTGGAATCCGCCGCCCTGGCCGACGTGGATGCCACCTACACCCTGATTCAGCAATGCCGCACTTATGGTGTGCGCTTCGCACTGGATGATTTCGGCACCGGCTACTCCACCCTCACTTATCTCAAGCGCCTGCCGGTGGATGAACTCAAGATCGACCGATCTTTCGTGCACAACCTGCTGGTCGATGCGCAAGACCGCGCCCTGGTCGAAGGCGTGATCAGCCTGGCTCAGACCTTTGGCTGCAGCGTGGTGGCTGAAGCCGTGGAATCGGTGGCCCATGCCAGCGCCTTGCTGAGCATGGGCTGCGTGCTGGGCCAAGGCAATGGCATCGCCCACGCCATGCCGGCCGAGGAAGTGCCAGCCTGGGTGCGCAGCTTCAGCCAGTCACGTTGGCCGACGCAGGTTATCGGCCAAGTGCCGGGCTTGGCTTAGACTTCCGGCCGTGATCCCTCCCGGCTTTATCCAAGATTTACTCTCCCGCACCGACATCGTCGACATTGTGGGCCGCCATGTCGAGCTGAAAAAAGCCGGCATCAACCACAAAGGCCTGTGCCCTTTTCATGGAGAGAAGTCCCCCAGCTTCATCGTCAGCCCGACGCGCCAGACCTACCACTGCTTCGGCTGCGGCGTGCATGGCAATGCAGTCGGCTTCTTGATGGAGCACAGCGGACTGGGCTTTGTCGAAGCGGTGCAAGACCTGGCCCAGCAAGTGGGCATGGTGGTGCCGGAAGACGAGCGCTCGGCCGAAGAGCGCGAGCGCGCCGCCCAGCAAAAGCAGCGTCAGGCCACACTCACCGATGTGCTCGAAAAAGCCAGCGCGCATTACCGCCTGCAGCTGAAAAAGTCGCCGCGGGCGATCGACTATCTGAAAAAGCGCGGCCTCACCGGCCAGATCGCCGCGCAATTCGCCCTGGGCTACTCGCCCGAAGGCTGGCGCACCCTGGCCAGCGCCTTTCCCAGTTATGACGACCCGCTGCTGGCCGAATCCGGCATGGTGATCGTGCAGAACGCGGACGGCCCGGAAGCCGAGCAAAAGCGCTACGACCGCTTCCGCGATCGCATCATGTTCCCCATCCGCAACGTCACCGGTGACACCATCGGATTCGGCGGCCGGGTGCTGGACAAGGGCGAGCCCAAATACCTCAACTCGCCCGAAACACCGGTGTTCAGCAAGGGCCGCGAGTTGTACGGCCTGTTCGAAGCCCGCGCCGGCCTGCGCCAGCGCGGCTACGCCCTGGTGGTGGAAGGCTATATGGACGTGGTGGCCCTGGCGCAAAGCGGCTTCAACAACGCCGTGGCCACCCTGGGCACCGCCTGCACGGCCGAGCATGTGCACAAGCTCTTCCGCTTCACCGAATCGGTGGTCTTCAGCTTCGACGGCGACGCCGCCGGACGCCGCGCCGCCGGACGCGCTCTGGAAGCCGCCCTGCCTCACGCCACCGATGTGCGCAGCATCAAATTCCTGTTTCTGCCGGCCGAACACGATCCGGACAGCTATGTGCGCGAATACGGCGCCGAGGCCTTTGAGCAATGCGTGAGCGAGGCCATCCCGCTGTCGCGCCAATTGATGGAATCCAGCGCCGAAGGCTGCGATCTCGGCAGCGCCGAAGGCCGCGCCCGCATGCTGGCCAATGCCAAGCCGCTCTGGCAGGCCCTGCCCAATGGCCTGCTGAAGCGCCAATTGCTGGGCGATTTGGCGCGCCGCACGCAATTGCCCGACCAGGAATTGATGAGCTTGTGGCAAGTCAGCAGTTCGACGGGAGGAGGCAGCGGTGGCCAAAGAAGCGGCCAACGCGCCGCCAAGCCGCCGCAACAGCAGTCGCAGCAACATCACGACGATTTCGGCCACGATCAGTTCCCAGACCTGGAAGCCTTTGACAGCCACGGCGCCGACGAGCACTACGACTTCCCCGAGCCCTCTGCCCATGCGGAAGAGCCCGCAGGCGGAGGCGCCGCCAAGCCCTGGAAAAAGAAAGAGTGGAAGAAGGACTGGAAGCCCAGCGGCAACTGGAAGCGCCGCGGCGAACCCGAGGACGAAACCATAGGCACGCCGCGCCGCCAGCCCGCCGCCAAGGCCGACCACGCCGTGCGCATGTTGCTACTCAATAGCGACTGGTGGGCACGCCTGAGCCCGGACGATCACCAACTGCTGCACGAACTGCCCGGCGTGCACGGCGAATTGGTGGCTTGGCTGGAGCGTCATATGGTCAACCACGGCGCCAGCCCTTGGTCGGTGCTCGAAGCTGCCCTGGCCGATGAAGGCTTGCTGCCCGAAGCCAAACGCTTCACCGGCGAGTTGTACAGCGAGGACGAATCCAAGTTCGAAGACTTTCAATCCGTGATCAAAGCCTTGTGGCTGCTCCAACTCAAGGCAGAATCCAGCCGCCTGGCTGCCAGCAATCCGCAAGGCGCGGAGTTTGAGCGCTTCAAGCAATTGCTGGAACGCATTCGAGCTCTGGAGGCGGTCAACACGCCAGCTGCCTAAGGGCTTTTTGACCATTGCCCGCGTTTAGACGATAATTCGCCGTTTTCCGCGCGCGGCAAGAGTGCCCGCAGCGATTTGCCGGACCCGGCCACCCAGCGACACTGGGCGCCCCTTGAGGCATCAAGGCCACCTGTATCCGCCAAGCGCTGCACTGATAAAGGGTCACGCTAACTTGCTCGCGCCACGTTTTGTCCCTGCCCGCTTGCGCGGGCAAACAAAGCGTTAGAAAGCCACCTGGGCCGAGCTCCGCCTTGAAAAGCGTAGTAAACGGCCCCAGGTGGCTACTGCATTGCCTGATCGATTTTTTTTACAAAATTTTTTCGGCTCTGAAAGAATTTTTCAAAGCTCGATCCTTTGTTTCTGGCCCGCCCGCCCCCATCCACCCGAGGATTTGCATGACTGCCAAGAAGACCACGCCTACGGCCGACGTTGACGAGATCAAGAAACCCGCGCCCAAAGTCGTGCGCGTCGTCAAGGCTGCGGCCAAGACTGCCGCAGCAGTAGCAGCGCCAGCAGCCGCGACCGAAGACAAGCCCAAGCGCGGCCGCAAGCCCAAGGCAGCCACCGAGACCAAGAAGGCCGCGGGCAAGAAGGCCGCCGAGGTTGAAGACGAAGACTTCTCGGACCTCGAAGCGGATCTGGAAGGCGAGCCCGAAGCCGAAGCTGAAGTGGCCGAAGCTGCTGAGGACAAGCCCAAGGCCAAGCCCCTGCGCATGAAGGTCAGCCGCGCCAAAGAGCGCGCGCTGATGCGTGAATTCGGCCTGGAAGAAACGGCACTGACGGAAGAAGAAGCCGCCAAGCGCCGCCACGAGCTGAAGACCCTGATCAAGATGGGCAAGACGCGTGGTTTCCTGACCCATCAGGAAATCAACGACCACTTGCCCGAAAAGCTGGTGAACGAGGAAATCCTCGAGGCCATCATTTCCATGTTGAACGACATGGGCATCGCGGTCTACGAGCAGGCGCCCGACGCCGCCACCCTGCTGATCCAGGGCAGCGCCACCGCCACCTCGACCGAAGAAGAAGCCGAAGAAGCGGCAGAAGCCGCCCTGTCCACCGTGGACTCGGAATTCGGCCGCACCACCGACCCGGTGCGCATGTATATGCGCGAAATGGGCACGGTCGAACTGCTGACCCGCGAAGGCGAAATCGAAATCGCCAAGCGCATCGAAGGCGGCCTGCAGGCCATGATGCTGGCCATCTCGGCCTCGCCCACCACCATCGCCCACATCATCGACCTGGCCGACAAGATCCGCGCCGGCGAGAAGACCATCTCGGAAGTGGTGGACGGCTTCGTCGCCGCCGATGAGGCCGACGACTATGTGGCCGAAGAAGACTTCGACGAGTTCGACGAAGAGGACGATGACGACGGCAACGGTGGCTCCAAGGCCCTGACCAAGAAGCTGGAAGAGCTGAAGAACGCCGCCCTGGTGAAGCTGGATTCGCTGGCCGTCAACTTCGACAAGATGCGCAAGGCCTTCGAGAAGGACGGCTACAAGTCGCCGACCTACAACAAGGCGCAGGCCGCCATCAGCGCCGAGCTGATGACCATCCGCTTCACCGTCAAGACGATCGAGAAGCTCTGCGATTTGCTGCGCTCACAGGTGGACGATGTGCGCCGCTACGAGCGCGAACTGCGCAAGATCGTGGTGGACAAGTGCGGCATGCCGCAGGAGTACTTCATCAAGAGCTTCCCGCCCAATGCGCTGAATCGCGAATGGGCCGAGAAGGAAGTGGCTGCCGGCAAGCCTTACTCCAATGTGCTGGCGCGCAATTTGCCGCCGGTACAAGAGCTGCAGCAAAAGCTGATCGACATTCAGAGCAAGGCGGTCGTGCCGATTGATGACCTCAAGGACATCAACAAGAAGATGAACGAGGGCGAAAAGGCCTCGCGCGACGCCAAGAAGGAAATGATCGAGGCCAACCTGCGTCTCGTGATCTCGATTGCGAAGAAGTACACCAACCGCGGCCTGCAGTTCCTGGACCTGATCCAGGAAGGCAATATCGGCCTGATGAAGGCGGTGGACAAGTTCGAATACCGCCGCGGCTACAAGTTCTCGACCTACGCCACTTGGTGGATCCGTCAGGCCATCACCCGTTCGATCGCCGATCAGGCCCGCACCATCCGTATCCCGGTGCACATGATCGAAACGATCAACAAGATGAACCGCATCTCGCGCCAGCATTTGCAGGAATTCGGCTTCGAGCCGGATGCGCCGACCCTGGCCGAGAAGATGGAGATTCCTGAGGACAAGATCCGAAAGATCATGAAGATCGCCAAAGAGCCGATCTCCATGGAAACGCCGATCGGTGACGATGACGACAGCCACCTGGGCGACTTCATCGAGGACACCAACAACACCGCGCCGATCGAAGCAGCGATGCAAGCCGGCCTGCGCGATGTGGTGAAGGACATCCTCGACAGCCTGACCCCACGCGAAGCCAAGGTGCTGCGCATGCGCTTCGGCATCGAAATGAGCACGGACCACACGCTGGAAGAAGTCGGCAAGCAGTTCGACGTCACCCGCGAGCGCATCCGCCAAATCGAAGCCAAGGCCATCCGCAAGCTCAAGCACCCGAGCCGCAGTGACAAATTGCGGACCTATTTGGACAATCTCTGATTGGACAGATAGGCAGTCGAGCGCTCAGCGCTTGGCTGTGCGCCAAAGGCGCATCGCAATTTGCGCCGCAGGCACAAGCTGCGCACCGACTTGGACAATCTCTGATTGAACATATAGGCAGCGACTTGGCCGCAAAAGCCAGATCGGCGAACGCAAGCCAAAGCAAGGCAAGTTAAGCAAAAGGGCTGGAGCAATCCAGCCCTTTTTTATTGGGCTTTTCAAGTCATCGCTCAGCATGCCTAAGGCTAAACTGCGAAAAAATTTGCTGTTTAGCCCTCAGCCTTCACCATGACCCAAATCCGGGAGCGCACTGTCTTGTTTGCCGATCTACGCGGCAGCACGGCGCTTTTCGAAACCCTGGGCAATGCCGAAGCCACCTCGGTGGTGACGCATACCGTCAATCTGGTCGGCCAGGCCGTCACCGAATGTCATGGCAAGCTGATCAAGACCCTGGGCGATGGCCTGATGGCCGTGTTCGAAGCGCCGCGTGACGGCGTGCATTCCGCCATCCGCATGCATGAGTTGTTGGAGCGCGTGGTGGCTCGCGGCAAACAGCATGGCGCCTCGGCCGGCCTGCGCTCGCTGCGCATGCAAGTGGCCCTGGCCCGCGGCGAAGTGGTGGAGATGAATGGCGATTGCTTTGGCGATGCCGTCAATGTGGCCGCCCGCTTGCTCAACCATGCCGGCGACAACGAAACCCTGATCACCGCCGAGGTGCTGCAAGGCCTGGGCAGCATGCTCAAGTCGCGCTTTCGCAGCCTCGATTTGATCGCGGTGCGTGGCCGCAGCGAGCCGGTGCATGTGCATGTGCTGGACCAACCCAGCCATGGCGCCACCGGCGACATGGCAGCCACGCAGTTTGGCGAGGTGATGCAGTCGGTTGAACCCGATGGCATTCGCCTGCAGTGGCTGGACCTGGACCGTGTGTTTGATATCGACAGCATGCCCATCGTGCTGGGCCGCAGCGTGCAGGCCACCTACTGCATCACCGACGGCCGCGTATCCCGCTCCCACGCCCGCATCGACTGGCATGGCGGCAGCTTTTCCATCACCGACCTCAGCTACAACGGCACTTTTGTCCGCTTTGGCAGCGCCGGCGAAACCGTCAGCCTCAAGCGCGGCAGTTGCACCCTGCATGGCAGCGGTGTGATCGGTCTGGGCAGCCCGCCCATCGATGCCACTTCACCGGTGGTGCGCTTTGAAGTGCTGCACTTTGCAGAAACCCAGCCCCAGCACCTTGGCTCATCCGCGCGCAGCCGGCTTTGACCGCCATCGGCGCGCTCGCAGCAAGCACGGACTGGCGAGAAGGCGTGCCCCTCTGATGACGAGTTGGCAGGCCGCCTGGACCGATATTGACCCCCTCGCCGACGGCAACAACCCCTGCCGCCCAAGGGGCTCAACGCCCGTTTACCATCCGGCATGCTGACGCGCCGCCGCACCTTGCTGAGTTTGGCCTCGCCTGTGCTGGCTTCGCTCTGCACAAGCCCATCGGCCATGGCCGCACTGCCGTCCCCTAGCCAGACGGCCGAGCCGCCAAGCTCACCTGGCCCCACGGCCACACGCCCGCGCAGCCAAGCGGCAGCGCCCGCTCGCCTGACGCTTTTAACCACCGAGTACGCGCCCTATATGAGCAGCAGCAGTGCTGATGGCGGCGTGGCACTCGCCCTGGGCCGCGCCGCGCTGGAGCGCGCCGGCATCGCTGCCGAAGTGCTCTTCCGCCCCTGGGCACGTGTACTCGCGGAAGCTGAGCGCGGGGGCGCCGACGGCGTTCTGGGCATTTGGCACGAAGCCTCGCGCGAGCGCTATCTCGCCTACTCGCAGCCGCTGGGCATCAGCAATCGCATCGGCTTCATCGCGCGCGTGGGCAGCGTGATGGCCGTCGATGATTTGACCCGCTTGCGTCAACTGCCCGGGCTGCGCATCGGCACCGTGCGGGGCTACGCCAACCCGCCGCGCTTCGAGGAGATGGGTTTCCAAACTGATCTCGCGGTGGATGACGCCAGCAATCTGCGCAAGCTGCTGGCAGGCCGCGTCGATTTGGTACTGATCGACAAAGGCGTCGCCTTTCATCTTTTGCAAACCCAACTGCAAAGCGTGGCGGCGCAATTCCAATGGCTGGAACCTGCCGTGGCGGACATGCCCCTGCACATGGCGCTGTCAAGGCGCCGCGCCGATCACCCGGCCGTGCTGCGCCACATCAACCGTGGCTTGGCGGACCTGCGAGACAGCGGCGATATGGCCAAGATCCTCAAGCGCAGCGCGGACTGGTTCTGAGCCCGGCAGCTGGCCTGACAGCCCACCGAAAAACGGCCAGTGGATTCGCCGCAAGACTGCGCAGAGCTTGCGACAATGCGCCCATGAGCGCCCCCAAACCCGAAGCCCCCTACGCCCACGGCACAGCCCCCAAGACTGCCGTGCTGTTTTGCAACCTCGGCACGCCAGACGCGCCCACCCCCGCCGCGCTGCGCCGCTACCTGGGCCAGTTCCTCAGTGACCCGCGCGTGGTGGAGATCCCACGCCTGGTCTGGAAACTCATCCTGCATGGGGTGATCCTGCGTGTGCGGCCGGCCAAATCGGCGGCCAAATACGCCAGCGTCTGGACCAGTGAAGGCTCGCCGCTCAAGGTCTGGACCGAGAAACAAGCCAAGCTGCTGCAAGGCTTGCTGGGCGAACGCGGCCACGCTGTGGTGGTGCGTTATGCCATGCGCTATGGCTCACCGGCCATTGCCGCCACGCTCGATGCCTTGCGGGCCGAGGGCGTGACCCGGGTGCTGGTCTTGCCGGCCTATCCGCAGTACTCCGGCGCCACCACGGCCAGCGTGGTGGACGATGTGGCGCGCTGGGCGCTGCGCACCCGCCACCTGCCCGAGCTGCGCTTCGTCAACCGTTATCACGACGACCCCGGCTACATCGCCGCGCTGGCGCAAAGCGTGCGTCAGCATTGGGCTGCCAACGGCCGGCCCGAGCGCCTGGTGATGAGCTTCCACGGCATGCCCGCGCGCACCCTGGAACTGGGCGACCCCTACCACTGCGAATGCCTGAAGACCGGCCGCTTGCTGGCCGAGAGCCTGGGGCTCAGCGCCTCGGAATACACCGTCACCTTCCAAAGCCGTTTCGGCAAGGCCAAATGGTTGCAGCCCTATACCGAGCCGACGCTGAAGAAGCTGGCCGCCGACGGCGTCAAGCATGTCGCGGTGATCTGCCCCGGCTTCAGCGCCGACTGCTTGGAAACGCTGGAAGAAATCAATATGGAAGCGCGCGAAGCCTTTTTGCACGCCGGCGGTCAGCGCTACGACTACATCCCCTGCCTGAACGATTCCCCCGAAGGCATGCGCGCCCTGGCAGCGCTGACGGAACGCCATCTGCAAGGCTGGCCCACCAAGGAGCCGGTCGACACAGCCGCTTTGAAGTGCCAGCGTGAGCGGGCCATCCAGGCGGGTGCCGCGAACTGATCGAACAAAAAAAGGCGCACTTCACAGTGCGCCTTTTTCTTAGGTTGATGTCGCTCAGCGACTGCGCGCCTGTTTGCGCCAAGCCAGCAGGCGCGGCAGCAGGATCAGCGTGGCCAGCACCAGCAGCAAGAAGGCGGACATCGGCCGCTCCATGAACACGCCCCATTGGCCTTCACCGATCGAGATGGCATTGCGCAACTGCGCCTCAGCCAAGGGGCCCAGAATCATGCCCACCACCACCGGTGCGGTCGGGAAGCGGAAGCGCCGCATCACCACGCCCAGCAGGCCAATGCCGTAGAGCAAGACCAGATCGAAGGCACTCTGGCGCATGCCGTACACGCCCACGGTGGCGAAGATCAGGATGCCGGCATACAGCGGTGCCTTCGGCAGCTTGAGCAGCTTGACCCACAGGCCCACCAGCGGCAGGTTAAGGATTAAGAGCATCACATTGCCGATGTAGAGCGAAGCAATCAGCGCCCAGACCAGCGCACCATTGGTGTCGAACAACTGCGGACCGGGCTGGATGCCGTAGTTCTGGAAGGCACCCAGCAGAATCGCCGCCGTGTTGCTGGTCGGAATGCCCAGGGTCAGCAGCGGAATCAGCGTGGCCGTGATGGCCGCATTGTTCGCCGCTTCCGGACCGGCCACACCTTCGATGGCGCCGGTGCTGCCAAAGGCCTGCTTGTCCTTGGCCAGCTTCTTTTCGGTGGCGTAGCTCAGAAAGGTCGGGATCTCACTGCCGCCGGCCGGGATGCAGCCAAAGGGGAAGCCGATGAAGGTGCCGCGCAGCCAGGCCGGCCAGGAACGACTCCACTCCGACAAGGTCATGTGCACCTTGCCCATGCGGTTTTGCGTGTCCACCTCCTTGCCCTGGTAGAGCACCGCGTACAGCGCCTCGGCCACGGCGAACAAGCCCACCGCGATCAGCACCACTTCGAAGCCGTCCATCAACTCCGGCACATTGGCGGTGTAACGCGCCTGGCCGGAGATTTGGTCGATGCCCACCAGGCCCAGGGCCAGGCCCAGGCCCAAGGCCGTCAGCCCGCGCACCATGCTTTGTCCCAGCACAGCGCTGACCGTGATGAAGGCCAAGACCATCAACAGGAAATACTCCGGCGGGCCCAGCAGCACGGCGTACTTGGCCACCAGCGGCGCGAACAGCGTTACCAAGACGGTGGCAATGGTGCCGGCCACAAAGGAGCCCACCGCCGCCGTGGCCAAGGCCGCGCCGGCGCGGCCGCTTTTGGCCATCTTGTTGCCTTCCAGCGCCGTCACCATCGAGCCAGCCTCACCCGGCGTGTTGAGCAGGATCGAGGTGGTGGAGCCGCCATACATGGCGCCGTAGTAAATGCCAGCGAAGAAGATCATCGAGGCGGTCGGGTCAACCTTGAGCGTGATCGGCAGCAGCATGGCCACGGCCGTGGCCGGGCCAATGCCGGGCAAAACGCCCACTGCCGTGCCAATGGTGCAACCCACCAGCGCCCACATCAAATTGACCGGCGTGCCTGCAGTGGCAAAGCCCTGCAGCAATTGATTCCAAACATCCAACATCAAATCCACCCGCTCGTCGTCAGGCCCGGCAAGCTGATTGCCAGCAATTGGGTGAAGCACCAGAACACCGGTGCGGAGATCGCCATGCCCACCAAAGCATCCAGCAGCCAGATGCGCGGGCTCAGATCCAGCCGGTCTTCCGCCGAGCGAAAGCCGCGGATGGCCAGCACATAGCACAGCGTGCAGCTGAGAATGAAGCCCAGCGTGGTGATGGCCAAGGCATTCAAAAGCATGCCCGCTGAGACCCAGGCAAAGCCGGCCCAATGGCCGTGCTCGGCACCGTCAGCGTCCCCCATATCCGGGAAGCCGCCGCGGCAGGCCTGCCAGACCAGGCGGGCGGCGCAGGCCGTCAGCAGGCCGGCCACCAGCCAGGGCAGAAAGTTGGGCGCCACACCGCCGTAGCCGGCATCGCTGGAAATCGACAAAGCGCCCCAGCCCAGCACCAGGGCCAGCGCCAGCACGCCGCCGGCGACGGCGACCTGCCGGAAATTGACGCTATTCGCGTTCACCGAGTTGCTCATCAAAGCATGCCGCTCTTGACCATCACGGCGCGCAGGCTGGCGAACTCGTCATCGACGAATTTCTCGAAAGCCGCACCGGTCAGCAAAGCGCTGGTCCAGTTGTTCTTCTCCAGCGATTCCTGCCAGGACTTGGTCTTGGTGGCGGCCACCACCAGATCGGTCAGCGCCTTGCGCTGCGCCTCGGTGATGCCAGGCGCGCCGTAGACGCCGCGCCAGTTGCCGATCACCACATCCAGGCCCAGCTCGCGCAGCGTGGGCACATTGATGCCCTTCAGGCGCGTGTCCGAGGTGATGGCCAGGGCGCGCATCTTGCCGCTCTCGATGTACTGCGAGAACTCGCTGTAGCCGCTGCCGCCGATGCTGACATTGCCGCCCAGAATGGCGGCCGTGGCCTCACCGCCGCCGCGGAAGGCGACGTAGTTGATCTTGCTCGGGTCCACACCGGCGGCGCGCGCCACCATGGCGGCGGCAATGTGCTCGGTCGAGCCGCGCGAACCACCGCCCCACTTGACGCTGCCGGGGTCTTTCTTGAGCTGGGCAATCACCTCGGCCATGGTCTTGAAGGGCGAGTTGGCGGGCAGCACAAAGACGTTGTATTCGCTGGTCAGGCGCGCAATCGGCGTGGCCTTGTCCAGCGTCACTGGCGGGCGGCCGGTAATCAAGCCGCCCAGCATCACCGCGCCCATCACCATCAGCGCATTGCCCTCGCCCTTGTTGGCGTTGACGAACTGCGCCAGGCCGATGGCGCCGGCCGCGCCTCCCTTGTTCTCGTAGTTGACCGAATTGGCCAGGCCGCCTTCTTGCAAGGCCTTGCCCAAGGCGCGGCCGGTCGTATCCCAGCCACCGCCGGGGTTGGCAGGCAGCATCATCTTCAGATTGGCGCCCGAGGCGCGCGCCGCCAGCGGCAGGCCGCCGGCCGCGGTCAGCGCCAGCAAGGACTTCAGAAAGGTATCGCGACGCATGCTTGTCTCCTGTTTTTTTGAATGGGCCAGAACGGATGAGAAATTTTGCTCTCGCCCGAAGGCGCAGCCAGGCTGCTTGGCCGTGAACACCGAGCCGGCGGGTCCTGCCCGCCCCGACCAGTTCACGACCCTGAATGGTGCGGGGCGAGCCTGTCAATTCGCTGTCCGCAAGCTACGGGTAAACCAGAGATCGCGAAACTCGCCCGCGCGCCGCGCCGCCGCTGGTATCGTGCCGCCATGAATCTGCTGCTGATCGAAGACAACCTGGCCATGCAGACGGCTTTGCAGCGCTCTTTCGAGCGCCGCGGCATCCATGTCACCAGCTGCGGCGATGGCGCCCAGGCGTTGGAACGCTGGCGCGAATGCCGGCCCGACGTGGTCTTGCTGGACCTCTCCCTGCCCGGCCGCGATGGCTTGGAAGTGCTGTCCGACGCGCGGGCCGAAAACCTCAGCACCCCCGTCATCATCCTGACCGCGCGCGGCACCGTGGGTGACCGCATCCTGGGCCTGAATATCGGTGCCGACGACTATCTGCCCAAGCCCTTTGACCTGGACGAGTTGGAGGCCCGCGTGCGCGCGCTGGCAAGGCGCCGCCGCAGCGCCGACCATTCCACCCCTTCCGCTGCATCGACCCTACCGCCGCACAGCGCCGACACCCCAAGCTTTTGCGGCCTGCGTGCCGATCAGGAAAGTGGCGCCATCTATCACATGGGCCTGGCGCTGGAGCTGCCGCCGCGCGAAGCCGCCCTGCTGCGCGCCCTGCTGGCGCGCCCCGGCCAGGCGGTGGCCAAGGAGCGCCTGAGCAGCCTGGTGTTTGGTGACGCAGTGGACGTGCAGCCCGATGCCATCGAGGTGGTGGCCTACCGTCTGCGCAAAAAACTCAGCACCACCCAGGCCCGCCTAGTGACGCTGCGCGGCCTGGGCTATTTGCTCAAGGCCGAGCCGTGAGTGGCGGCGCATGAAGTCTTGGTTCTTCGGTCTGGGCCAGCGTTTGGGCCAAGGTATAGGTCGCTTGTCCATGCGCAGCCAGCTGCTGCTGGGCATCTTGCTGCCGGTGGGCATGCTGGTCGGGCTCAATGCCTACCGGCTTTATTTCGACGCCCTGGCCGCCGTGGACACCGCCTACGACCGCAGCCTTTTGGCCTCGGCCAAGGCCATTGGCGAGCAGCTCGATGTGCGCAATAGCGGCGGCGTGCCCACCTTGCATGCGGCCGTGCCCTACTCCGCGCTGGAAGCCTTCGAGGCCGACAACCGCAGCCGCATGGTCTACAAGGTCAGCGGTTTCAAGGGTGAGCTGGTTTCGGGCTTTGAGGACTTGCCAGCCTGGCATGGGCAGATCCCAGCACGCGGCATCTACGCGGCCCTGGTCGATTTTTACGACGATGTCTATCACGGCGAGCCGGTCCGCGTTGCCGTGCTGCTGCAGCCGGTGGCCGATGAAGACGGCATGGGCATGGCCACCATCCAGGTGGCCGAAACCCTGCAGCTGCGCCGCACCCTGGCCCACCGGGTGCTGCAGTCCACGCTATGGCATCAGGCCGCCTTGCTGGCGGTGATTGCTGCGGTGGTATGGCTGGTGGTGCAAGGCGCCACGCGGCCGGTGCGAGAGCTCAGCCGCGCCATCACCGCGCGCGAAGGCGATGATTTGCGCCCCATCCATGCGCCCGCCGCCCCAGCCGAGCTGAGCCCGCTGATCGCCGCCATCAACGTCGCCTGGGACCGCCAAGCCAATCTGCTCGCGCACCAAAAACGTTTTGTGCGCGACGCCTCCCATCAGCTTCGCACCCCGCTGGCGGTGCTGAAGGTGCAGGTGCAATCCGCCCAGCGCGGCGACCTGAGCCCGATGCAGGCGCTCAGCGAGATCGGTCAGACCGTGGACGGCGCCACCAATCTGGCCAACCAGATGCTGGCCCTGGCCAAAGTGGAGCAGCTGCGCCAGCAAGGCGACCCGCCGCTGCAGGACTGGGCCGACACCGTGCGCGAAGTGGCGCTGGATCTGGCCCCGCTGATCGCCGATGCAGGTCTGGACTTCGAGCTGGACACGCAGAGCTGCCCGGTGCTGGGCCACCCCTGGGCGCTGCGCGAGCTGGTGCGCAATCTGCTGCATAACGCCGTCAAACACAGCCCGCCACTGGGCCAGCTGAGCGTGAGCTTGCGCGACATGGGTGAGCACGCCGAACTCGCCATCGCTGACAGCGGGCCCGGCATCGCCCCCAGCCTGCGGCCACGCCTGATGCAGCCCTTTGCCAGCGGCTCGCCAGGCGGCGCTGGCTTGGGGCTGGCGATCTGTCGCGAAATCGTGCAGTCCATGGGCGGGCAAATGAGCCTAGACAACCGCACGCCCGAGCCAGGCGCAGCCAACGGCAGCGGCCTGATCGCGCGGGTGCGCCTGCCCATCGCGAGCCCGCCGCGCTTGGCGGACAATGCCGCCACATGAAAAATCAAGCCGCCACCGCAGACAAGAAAACCGCCAAGGCCGATGGCCTGCGCCTGGATAAGTGGCTTTGGGCATTACATGGTGCGCGCAAACCTACCAGTCCTTGTTTGATCGGTGTGCAGGGCTTGCAGTCGTCTATCGTGCATTAAAATCATTTATCTGCACTCTTCATGTTATCAATACGTGTTATGTTCTTCTTCTTGCTCGGTGTCAGATCCTTCTGACGTAGGTCTGGTCGTTGAGGGGCACACGCGCCACTCGGTAGTTAGAGGGCGCGCATATCGAGACAACTCTGGTGTTTGGCAAGAGATCCCCGTGATCCTCACCGAGCACGGGCCACTGATGCCACTTGCGCGGTATTTGGCGTTTGTAGGCCACGCCCGCAGCCAGAGCTGGATGAACAAGCTCGTCCTAGGGGTTTCGCTCCTACTGGATTACTTCCTGGCGAATCGGAGCTGCTTTGAGGACTCTAGGGACCTCTTCGTTGCATTCGCGGGGGCTTTGCACTCTGGGACGATCGGACCTGACGGTATCGATCCGAGTGGTCTCTACTGGTTTGGGCGAGGTGAGTCCGCTGTCCGTGGTCTGTTGGGGCCGATAACGGCTCTCAGCGATTGGCTTGCAGACAGAGATGGCACACGGCCACTCAATCCCTGGCGAACGGCGACCCGTGGCGAGGAAGCCCTTGCTTGGGCTGCCTGGCATCAGAGACGCGACAGGGCATTTCTCGGTCACACCTATAGCAGCAGCGCCGCAGCGGTAGAACTTCGGCGGGCCCGCAGCGTGATGCTGGGACGCACACCCGTTGTCGACCGTGGCGCGACCAAGATTTTCCCAAGGGAACGAATTCTTGATCTCCTTTTTGCAGGGTTCATCGTGCCTGGGCGGCAAACAAGTCCCCGACTGGAAGAGCGCCTCAATGTGCGAGACATCCTGATCACGATGCTCATGCATTACGGCGGAGTGCGTGTTTCAGAGCCATTCCATTTGTTTGTCCATGACGTGGCTGCGAATCCACTTCACCCAGATCAGGCTCTGGTTCGAATCTACCACCCGTCTTCGGGAGCAGTACCGCCAGATGCCGGGGTTCCAGGGCTTAAACAGCAGCCCTTGAATCGACAGGCCTACTTGCGAACGCGATATGGCTTGCTTCCGCGAAACCTCTATTCAACGACAAACCAATTGCATGCAGGTTGGAAAGGAAATGCGCTTGAAGGTGGAGGCAACTTCTTTTACGTCTTTTGGTCATCGACATGGGCGGCCGAACTCTTCTTGAAGCTATGGATCTACTACATGTCAACAAGATCCCAGCTTGACTGCATTCATCCTTTCGCATTCGTGACGGAGAAGGGGGATCCATATTCTCTAGATACCTTTATGGGACAGCATGCAAAGGCGGTCGAGCGGATTGGACTTATTCCAGCGAAAGTTCTGGGAACAACTGCGCATGGGCATAGGCATGCGTATGGTCAGAAGCTTGCTAAAGCAAAAATTGGAGCGCTGGTGATTAAGAAGGCCATGCACCATAGATCACTTGAATCCCAAGCAATTTATACGGAGCCAGAGTACGAGCAGGTGCAATCGATGATTGAAGAAAGTTTGCGCCGATCTGATGGCAATGAACCTGATCGCCCGAATCTGGCTGACTTTGGATTTCATGACTTTGATCCTCTAGGGCTTCTCGCCAAGGAAGAAAATAGGTTTAGGAGGATTGCAAATGCGACGACCAGTCAAGCACGTTGACGAGAACTTCAAATTCTTGCTTGAGCTAGATAGTGGCTTCGAAGAATGGAGGCTGCTAGCGAAGGAATGGTACGCAACTCAGCAAAATGGAACGACCCGGGGCACGGTGAAATCAGCGTTGGTCTATTTCTTCGTCGACTATCTTCTTGGAGAGGGTGTACCACTCGACCCTAAGTACTTGCTTGATTCAACGAAGTCGGTGCCCGACCTAATGGTTGTTCTTGAACGCGTCTGCAAAACGGCGGAGACGACGCGGACAAAGATGCACGATGCGATATGTGACTTCGTGAAGTGGGTGGCTCGAAGCATTCGTTCTTCGTTGAACCTAAAGGAAGGCGAGCTAGAGATTTTGCGGAGCCCGTTTCGGAGACGGCGAGCAAAGTCGCTCAATGTCGGATTTGACCCGGAGTTTAAGTATCTGCTCGACTTCAATCCGGGTTTCGAGGGGTGGAGAGCATTTGCAGCGCGCTGGCTTGCTGAAGAGTCGATCGGTGACGAGCTCGCGAAAGCTTCTCTGAATCTATTTTTCCTTGGATATCTGCTTGAACATGAACTTCCGCTCGACCCGAGATTCATCTTTGAAGGCAACCATCCCGTTCCTGATCTCAAGCAAACGATAGGGGACATACGGAGGTCCTCGGAAAAGACAATCGTTAGAACAAACGACGCAATTTTTGACTTTGCGGCATGGGTTCTGGATCAGTTAAAAGTTGGTGCAAAGGAAGTCTCACCTCACTCTCATTTGAGAAATCCGTTCTCGCGATTTGCCGATAGATTGCTAGGAAAAACTACGGATTTTGAATTCGCTCATCTGCTTAAGATCAATCCAGGGCTTATACACTGGCAAACGTTGGCTGCGGAGTATCTATCAAAGCAAAGAGGGGGGATCTCGGCGAAACTTAAAGCGATCAACCATTTCTTAATAGATTATGTTCACGCCCAAAGGGTTGAACTCCAGCCCATCATATTCCTGCGGCGTGATTCAGCGAAGCCGATGCTGTCTTCGGCGCGTCAAAAAGGCGCCACTGATGAAACAGGGCACCAAAAATCCCATCGCGTGAAGATCAACAATGCGGTGCATGATTTCCTTCAATGGATTTTGAATGAAAAATTGAGCATTGATGACGGGCATGGAAATCGTGTCGTACCCCCTCATTTCCACAATCCTGTCCCAAAGTTGACATTTGGGGGGATTGCAACCCCATCGGAATCGGTCCGTTCTGTACTCTCGATCCGCTACATTAAAGAGCTTAGGGGACTTCTGGCGCCAGGGCAGAACTTTAGGGATTGGGAATGGGCGCATAGGGCTACAGATAGCGACAGCAATCGTGGCTACGGTGACTGGTTTGCTGTCGATGCGGAATTAATCGACAAGAATGACCTCGATTGTGTTTGGCGAGTACGCCCAGCGACAAGAACAGAGCTTGAACGGGGATTAGGCGCTGAAATCACGGAGCTTTGGTCACCTGTTCGAGCGATGGCGATCTACATCAAGCTGGAACTACCGCTTCGAACCACTCAAGTTCGGCTTCTTGATAGTGGTGAGGCCGACACATGGAGATATCAGGACGGCAAGTTTGTTCTTAACGAATCTGCCTTGGCCATTGGAAGCCAGAAGAGGCCATACCAAGTTGGCGTGTTTCATCGCGATGCGCGGGAGAGCGGGGCGGGCCTATTCGTCAATACGAATAAAACTGCAGATCTGAATAAGCCGGAAAACAGGAAGGGATACGTAATACCTTGGACACATCGTGAGGTTCTGTACTGGCTTGAGAAACTGAGAAATTGGCAAGAGCGGTATAACCCGATTGCTTGCCCTACTCCATGGACGACCTTGGAGGTGAAGCATCTCGGGTCTGCGACCAGTAAGGAGGTTTTGGCTGAAAGAGGTTCTGGCTGTTTTCTGTTCCGTAATGCTGCTGGTCGCGGCGCAGATAAACTTCTGCCGATAACAAAGATACCTGTTTCAGGGCTTTGGTACGCCATGTTGGCTGAGCTCGAGCTGCGCTGTGAAAATCGAGGGGAAACCCTCGACGACGGAACGCCAATAAGATTTGTCGTTGGAGAAGGGAGTAGCGAGTCCTATTTCCCTCTACACTCGCTTCGAGTCTCGCTGATTAGCTACTTAATTCTTGATCTGCAGTTGCCTATCTCTGTCGTTTCCAAGCTTATCGCGGGACATTCAAGAATCATCATGACGATCTACTATACCAAGCTAGGCTTAGCTTATATGGCGGAGGTCCTGTCAGAGGCTGAAAAGAAATCAATCGAAGCAGATAAGGAAAATCATAGACGGTTTCTCATGAATGCGACCGTGGAGCAGATTGACAAGCGATTCTCCAGTCTTGCACCCAGTGCAGCATTGGCCGCATCCAAGCAACCATCTGCGGCTGCATTCATCTTTGAAGATAAGGGAATTTGTCCAGTTGGCGGGACGATGTGTGATGTGGGTGGGGATCCCATAGGCAATGAATCGGATGCCAAACGTCGTGCACTATTTGGGCCGGTTCCTGGATATCCCGCGACGCGGAATTGTGTTCGATGTAGGTTTTTCTTAACTGGGCCAGCATTTCTTCCCGGCTTGCAGGCTCATTTCAATGAGATTAGCTATCGCACGCATGAGACCGCCGAGCGCCATTCTGATCTCAGTGATAGGGTCATTCGGCTTGAGAATGAGCGTTCCCACTGTGAACAATTCGGCGGTATTTTTGGGGGGCATCAAGAACTCGAAAAGGTCTCACAGCGAATGGAGGCAGAAGCTGAGGCAATGGGTGGGCTATTGAATGACATGCAGGCGTGTCACTACCTTATCGGTCGCTCAATAGAAATTCTCAACAGAGACAAGAAGGGTGGTGTTCACCTTGTTCCAGTTGGCGGGATCTCTGATATTAAATTTGCACTCACAGAGACAAACTCAGAATTTCATCAAATTGAGGTGCTTTGTCAGAGCGCTGTGATGTATCCCGAGGTAGACGCGAGAAGGCCGACTCTGCGCCGGAGCCAAATCCTGGACTGCATGCTGGAGCTGAACGGAAAGAGCCCAATATTTTACCGACTGTCTCAGGATCAGCAGTTAAAGGTGGGAAATGCTGTTGTTGAGTTGATTAAATCGAGGGCTGGTACATTGAAAGGAGCAGTGGAGTACATCGAGGGGCGCAAATCACTGCATGAATTGGGTGTTTTGGATGACGCTTTGGAAGTCATTTCGACATCTATGATTGCGATACCCGCTGCAAGAATCATGAAGCTGGCAGCTCCTGCAGCCGGCGCACCGCATTGAGTTTGGAAAATGAGGCCCGAAGAACTGTTCCAACTGCTCTGTGCGAAATCCAATGCGCGCAAAGTGAGAAACTTGACTATCTTGAACGCTGTCTGTCAGGAGCAGCATGATCGCGGTAGCAAAGACTTTAGTACTGCCACCATTGCAAGGCTTTCACTCAAAGCAGGTGGTCCTGCCGAATCGACTATTAGAAATCGTACAGGAGATGACTACAGGGGACTAATAAAGGCTTGGGCCGATTTTTCATCATGTTCTACAAAGAAGCCCAAGCAGGTGGCCGATGATCCGATTGCAGCGGTGCTGAGCAAGATCCCGGATATCGCGGTTAAATCTATTATTGGCGCGGTGATTGCGGAGAACAGGAAAATGCGGGGGGAGCTCAGAACACTCAAAGCAAATCTTAATTTGGTGGTCGATCTTCGTGCGGAAGCGCCGACGCCGGCAGGTGACACGATAGAGATACTTCCGGCTTCGCATGGCTTGACTGCGTCGGAAATTTCTGCTCTCAGATATGCTATTAGTACTGACCTACTGGATTCAGAAGGTTGGGTAACTGATGAACATGGGCGCGTGCTGAATTCAAAGGGACGCACCATTCAGCGCGTAGGTTATGTTTCAGCGCTTCGGAAAATTACTGGTGACGGCGCTGGCAGATGAACGGCGGGGCGACATGTCCGTCCTGTCAATTCGCTTTGAATCCCGCGATCGGCTGTAGTCGACTGGCGGCGCACTAGATAGTCAGCCCTCGCTGAGCTTTGCGCTCCATCTATCATCCCAATCGACATGTTGGACCGCATCCAACTCACGTCGATCTCTCTTCGTTGGGCGGCCGTGCTCAATGCTGAGCGCCGGTTCGTTTGCGATTCGGCGTTGCTCGCGCGCCTCGGCTTGGGCCCGGAGGCTTTCCTCAGTTTCTTCGTAGAGTGCCTGTGCCGTCGGTGCCGGGCCACGAATTTGGCTTACACCACGCACTCGTACGACGCGAGTAACGGAGCCCTGGCGTACTGAAACGGTATCGCCTACCTTGACTTCACGGGATGCCTTAGCAGTATCGCCGTTCACCTGGACGCGATTGCGTGTGATTTCGTCGGCAGCAAGCGAACGGGTTTTGTAGAAGCGGGCAGCCCAAAGCCACTTATCAATGCGAACGCGTTCCATACGGTATCAACCTGAGGTTATCTATTGTCGCGTCTGTGGCATGCGTCCGGCTGACCTGCAACTCGCCATTCGGACCATGGCAACATGGAAGAATCACTCACCGCCTTTAGCCCCAACATGGGCGCTTGGCGCTTCCCGACGTCGAACCGCAGTTGCAGGTTTATCAGAGGGACTGGGGCAATACAGCTGCCGAAGTGCGTCGGTGGGCGGATCTACGGTGGTGGCAATATGCCGTCAGGACTGGTCGCGCGGTGGGCTGAGGCTGAAGTCGCGCTCTTGCCAGGCAATGCGGCAGTCGTAGCCGTCTCAATGCGCGCGATCTTGGCTTCAAGTGCAGCAACCTGATCTCGGAGCTGCCTGGCCTCTTTATCAGCTGCCTCGCGCTGCTGATTGCCGCTTTGTACAGCAGAAATCAGCTCAGATTGCCACTTGTCTCCGGCCGCATTGTTGGCCTTGTCCTGGAAGTAGGCCAGGCCTGAGAAGACCAATGCAAACAAGGCCAGCACCGCTGAAATCCCCACCGACCACACGGCAATGGTGATCTGTTTGCTCGTCGACTTATCGGCCTTCTTGTCACGCTCATCGAGTTGTTGCAACAGGACCGTCGCCGCCTCTGCAAGGTCCTTGAGTGTCTTGGCCGACTCGGCCGTCATCTTCCCTGTCAGCCGAACCATCTCCAGCTCTTCAGCGCGCTCACGCGCCTGCCGAGCGAATTGCTCATTCATGGCGTGAAAGTGATCCATGTTCGGAGCGCGGATCTCGACTGGTGCTGTGCTCTTAGTCAGCTGGTCGAATGCGGACAGAGTTGAACCAAGGGCTGAGGAACTCTTGCGCACCTTATCGAAGATGCTGCTAGTTGATGCCAGCATCTTTTCGCGCACTGTTAGAAGCTGATCGAGCTGAGCCTTGACCTCTTGCTTCAGCACGCGATCCAAGTAGGCCGTTGACGGCTCGTCAGGGGCGCGTTGCGGCGGACTTTCCCGCGTGTCGCTGTCGGCACGAACGCGCTGCTGTATTTTTGCAGCGTAGGCTTCGGCTAACGCATCCAGGTCTGACACAGTCAGCCGATCCACCTCCTCGGCCGGTATTGGCTGTCGCTCGTCTTTGAAGCCCTTGCTCTCCACGAGACTGGCGATGCAAGGCAGCAGGGCCCGAAACCGCGCCGAGGGCTCGGCCTCGGTCAGTTTCTGCAGTACATCAAAGTCGGATGCGCGCAGACCGTAGAGGTACACGGTGCCGACTGTTGTCGGCACGCTCGTCACAGGCCCGAAGAGCAGATCAAGGTCTAATGTCTTGCGTTTTGGCGAACCCTGACCGGTACTCTGGGCATCGTCGTCTTGTGCCATCAGCCCCCCAACTCGAACTCGGCGTTCTTGAACTTCAGCACGTTGCAGTTCTCCTTCACGGCCCGCTGCAGCCCATCGTCGAACCCCGTGACCGACTCGGCCTGGATCTCGATGGCGATCTTCACCTTCACGCCGGTGCGCATGGTGAACTGCTGCACGACCTCATCGACCAGATCGGCGAACTGCTTCTTCGCCAGGATCGGGTCGAGCTCGATGCTGCCGTAGAACTGCTTCTTCAAGGCCTGGCCGGTCGCAGCCATGCCAGTCTGGTATCCCCCGTTAGCGGAGTCTTCGACACGAGGCGCCTCGCCGCCGCGAGCGGTCACGCCCGTAGTGGAAGCGCCCCCGCCCGCATCAGCGGCCTTGGTGCGAGAGGCTTCCTCTGCAACACGCAGCGCCTCAATGTAGGCCGCCGCGGCAAACGGCTCAATCAGCAGCAGCGACGAGTCCATGATCGGCGACGTGCGCCGGCCGTAGCTGAATCCGACATACCGGCCATCCTCCTTGCCTTGCGCGAAGCCAAAGAAGTCGCGGCTCTCCGCGCCCGCGGCCATCGTCAATTGGAAGACGGTGTCGTCCTTCAGGCGCGGCAGGTAGAGCTGCTGGCAACTCTGCTGCCAGACATTGAGTGCGCTGGTCTCCTTGGTGTCGTCCTTCCAGAACCAGTCCTTCAGCACCTTGGCCAGGTGGATCGGTGCCCACTCGTTGATGAGCAGCTCGTTCTCCTTGAGCACGCGCTCGATCTCCTGCGACCAGTTCTGCGCGCCGGGGTTAACCTGGAAGTGCTCCCACCGCAGCTCGGACAAGCCCTTGCCGGGGCGCGCCTCCTGCATCGGCGCCACGAGCCACTTGTAGGTCTCGCGGATCATGCGGCGCACGGTTTCCTCAGCCTGCTCCAGACTGGCGTTCGCCTGCTTGGCCATCAGGTTGTCGAGGACGATGCGGTTGTCCTTGTAGTCGGCCACGATGCTGCGCCACGCCAGGAACGAGCGCACATGGTCCTTCAGCCGGCTCACGCTGTCGTAGTCGGCGGCCAGGAAGATCAGTCGGTTCTGCTTGAAGCGGGGCTGGTCGCCGCGCTTCTTCAGGATCTCGGTCGCCCGGTCGATGGCCAAGCTCTGGCCGCTCTTGCTGAACGCGGCGTCGGGTGGCAGCACCACCAGGCGCAGCGCCCAGTCGTCGGGCACGTCACCGCTGTCGGTGAAGACGTGGATGCCGCCGAACGCGCCACTGGCGAAGCCGCGCTGCACACGCTCGCGGACGGTCGGGAACACGTCTTCCTTATCCTGGAAGCGACGCTTGCGCTCCTCCATCTCGCGGCGCAGGTTGGGCCGCGTGTCGAGCCAGAAACGGTTGTTGGCGTGGTTGAGGTAGTGCAGCCGGTCGCCAAGGCGGCGCAGCGCGTCCTTGAACAACCCGATCTGCTGGCCCGGCTGGATGACGCCGAGGATCACACGCTCCAGCTCAAGGCCCCGCACCAGTTGGTTCGTGGTGCTTGGCGCGCTGCCCAGGAACACCGCGCGTGCTGAACGACGGCAAGCCTGCACGCTGCCGAAGCGGGTGTCCTTGTTCTCTATCTCGGTGGTCTCTGCACGCTCGCCATCCACGTCGCGTTCGATCACTGGGTCCCAGCCCTGGGGCAGGTAGTAGATGACCTCGTTGCGCACGTCGGCGTCGTACAGCGGCAAGCTGCCGGGCATGATCAGCGGGTCGTTGTTGCCGTCCTTCCACAGCCGGTGGATGACCTTGGCCATCATCTTCAGCACGCCGCGGGTGCGCTGGAAGTTGTCCAGGGTCGACCAGTCCTCGTAGAGTCGGTCGAAGACCTCCGGGTGGATCGGGTAGGCGTGCACCAGCCGCTCGAAGTAGCGGCTCTCCTGCGTCTCCTGTGGAAAGTCGTCGCGGTTGGCTGTGTAGAAGTCGGCGAAGGAACGGCACACCGATTCCATCGCCAGCTTGTCGTTGATCGAGGCAAACAGCCGCCGCCGAACGATCTCAAATGCCTCTTCGGTGGCCACCGGCTTCCACAGCGCCTGCACGCGGCCGAAGTAGTGCGCAAGTGCCCCCAGCGCCTTCACACCACGCTGGCTGCCGGCTTCCTTGTCCGACTCGGGCAGTGATGCCAGCAGCACGGCCGTGGGCACGGCCTTCAGTGCCTCGGTCAGCGCCTGCACGAACGACAGGTTGGAATCGAAGGTGCCGCCCGTGAGTGTCTTGCCCTCCTCGAACTGGCGAACGTAGGCCACCAACTCGTCGATCAGGATCACACAGGGCGCACAGCGCGCCAGCAGCGTCTCCAGCACCGCCTTGCCGGGCGACGTGCCCGAGGCATCCGCATCGGCCACCAGGGCGTAGCCTTCGGCACCACCCAGCTGCCAGGCCAGATCGCCCCACAGCGTGCGCACCGGCTGTCCGTCGCGCTTCACCGGCTGGTTGGGCGAGGACTTGATGCCGTCCAGCACAGCGATGCGGGCGCGCGGCAACTCGGTGATCTGCGCTGCATTCAGGATGTCTCCCAAGCCCTGCAGGTCGCTGGCCGGCACTTCGCCCTTGGCCATGTGGTAGACCGCCAGCATGGTGTGCGTCTTGCCACCGCCGAACGCTGTCTGCAGCTGAATGACCGGGTCGCCGCCCTTGCCCGCAAGGCGTTTGACCACGGAGTCGAGAAGCAGGCGCATACCCTCCGTGATGAAGGTGCGCTGGAAGAACAGCGCCGGGTTTTGGTACTCGACAGTCGCAGTGCCTGCGTGCACGCGGGACAGATCCGCCGCGAACTCGGCTTGCTGGAACGTGCCCTTGAGCACGTCCTCGTGAGGGACGGCGATCTCCCGCCAGGGTTTCAGTGCCATTGTTCTTCCCCGATCAGATGTCCAGTTGCGCTTGCGAACCGACTACACCGACCTCGCCGGCGGCCTGCTCGACGGCGCTCCACGCAGTGACTAGTTCGTTGTAGGCACGGGCGTCGTCTGTCCAGCCCTTGCGCTCGCACAAGGTGTAAAGCCGATAGGCCAGGGCACGGATGGGCTCGGCCCTGGCTGGCATGCGGGCCAACAGCGCTCCGGCCGCTGACTCGCCGTCCTGATTCAGCGCGCGGATGAGATGATGCAGCGCCTCCCACACTGGGAGCCGCGTGTCTGTTTCGGGCGACCATTCGCGCGGCAACTCGGCCCAGCGCAGCAGGCGCAAGTCGCCCTTGCCAGACTCGACGACGCCCGTCGCCTGCAAGCCGGAAACGCTGGTGCCCTTGGCCCGAGCCAGTACGTCGGCCTCGCCGAACTTGCCTGTAGCCCAGCCTTGCTGCTCGAACCAGTGCAGGCAAAACTGTGTGTCGTGATCGAAATCGTCCTCAGCAAGGAAGCGATTGATCAGCTGCAGCGCCGTCTTCACCCGCATCGGTGTGCCGTCAGCCTCAAGCACTGCGGCATATTGGCTGAAGATTGCCATGCCGGGACCGATGATCGCTTGCGAAAGATCCACCGGGGCAACGGGTGAGTTGACGCCGCCCCGCGTCATTTCGTCTAGGGCAACAGGCAGCGCTGCGTTTAGCTCCCGGATGAATTCTCGGCGACTGACAGTGAGCGCATCCGCCGCCCGCTGGCGACACACAAGAACGATGCTGGACGCGAGAGCATTGGTGCCCGCGCTGATCATGCGACTTCCCATCTCTGTCCGCATTGGCCACGTGCCACAGATGGCAAAACCTGCTCGGAGAACTGCTTCCAAGAAGGTTTCCCATCCGGTACTCGTAGTGCCGCTCGTGTCTGACGTTTCGTTTTGCTTGAAGGCGTAGTAGATGGTGATCGGAAATGCTGGGTGCGCCTGCTCCGCTAGGTTGTGCATCGCCCGAGTCATGCCATCCAGAAAGAAGGCCTCTGCCTTTTCCTTGCTCCCGTGCCGATATGGGGTTGCTACCAACTCCTCTGCTTTAGGGACAGCGACCGTCGCATAGAGATTGGGAAAAATCGGCCTGAGGCACTTGCGCAGCCAAACATAGAAGAAGTCAGAAAGATCCGCGTAGCCGATGTTGTCGTAGTAGGGAGGGTCCGTAGAAACGACTCTGTTAGCCGTGACCCTCTGCGTCTGAGCATCATCCTGCAGTGCGTGGCCCGGGATTACAGAACCCGCTGAGCTCTTCACAAAGCTCTTGTAGATGTTTTGAATTGATGCATCGAGGGATCCAGTGCTAGATCCAAGAATGTTGGCCTCGGCAAAGTCCCACACCATTGGTATCGCGTGACGCCCAAAGAGCTGCTGTGGCACTTGGGCCTTGGACTCCCAGCGCGACAAGGAATTTCCCCAGTCTGCTGTCCGGCTGAGCGCAAACGCCAGATAGACACCTACGGCTTCTGCATATGCAGCTGCACCACTCCCACCAGCTTCCAGCGGAACACCGTCGTCGGGCATGCCCGCAGCCACTGCATCTTTGCGGCAACGATCAATAGCGTCTTGGACCTGTTGGGTAAAGGAGTTCAATGCAACTAACTGACGGGAGGTGAACAGGTCACCATAGGTCTTGAGCCCGTACAGCGGCGGAGAGAACCAACGCGGGTTGTCCGGCATGGCAACTTCCGGTTTCGACTCGGGCGCCGCTTCGCAAGCGATTGCCTCGTGGTCTGCGGTTGGGGACAGGTATACGCGGCCACGTGTTCCCTCTGCCACTATTGCCATCAATCTCGCGCCCATGCGTCCCGCGTTCGCCTCGGCGTAGATGTGTTTGGGTTCAATCGGCGTGTCAGAGACCAGACATTGGAAATTTGCTCCGCGGGTTAGCTTGGTGCCGTTCTTCGCGGCATCATCTGGCGCGCCGAGGCGCACAGTGAAGTGATAGTTGTCGCCGTTAACTATTGGCGCGACATACGCCTGCTTGCCTTCCTTAGTCGACAGAACGAAGGTCGATGCAAGTGGCACCGCGACATGGCTGAACGCCGGGTTGGGGCTCTTGACTGTGCGTGCCCACAGCCATGCGATTACGGGCAGTGACTGTCCTACCAAAGGCTTCAGGTCTGGACGTTCATCTGCCATATCAGCCGTAACTCTGATCTTCGGGTATAGGTGCCCAATGCGTTTTGCTGCCTCGGCGCGCATCCATGCGCCGTAGCGTCGAACGTCTTCGGCAAGCCCGCGAGCACCACGCCAGTCCTCATGCAGGTTGGCCTGCTTCTCACCAGGCGGCAGAGGACCTACGGGGACTCGACCTGCAAATCTTGGCGGGATATCGATCATCGCCTTGTTGATCGTCACTGCCACTGGGTTCAAGTCAGATGCGTAGCTTTCCAGCCCTAGGCGCTGCGCCTCCAGCGGAATGGCGCCGCCACCGGCAAATGGGTCGTGGCAGCCTGGCAACTTGTCCGGGTTGAATAGCTCGGGTGCATGCGGATGGCTCTTGTTCAGTTCGCACGTCTCCCGCCATGAGCGTCGGATCTCGGCTCGAGCGCGCTCCAGGACCTCCTCGTTGTTGGTGTTGTCCCACTGCACAAGGTCTTCGATGATCTTGAACAGCCGTTCACGTTCTAACGCGGCCTTCTCCTTGTTCACGCCGTAGCGGAATCCGCCGCCCTGCTGGTAGCCCGGGTCATTTACCAACTGGGCGAACAGGACTGCACGGGCGGCCGCGAGCGGCCGACGCGCCCACCAAAGATGAATGCTCTGAGGTTTGCCAACCTTGACAAGCTTTTCGTAAGTGGCTGCTTCGTTAATTGCATCGAGCGGCAGCGCGACCTCGATGAGTTTCTTGGGGGCCTTGATGGTCGCCATGTGTTGTTGTTCCTTTAGGCTGGCTGCTGCGCGCGCGCGAGCAACTGATCGAGATCGAGGTTGATGCTGGTCACGGCCCAGTCGGGCTCCTGGGTGAAAGGCTGTCGCACGTAGAACGGCCCTTCGTGCTGTTCGCCATCGACTATCACGATGGCCAGGATGAACTTGTCGGACTGGTTGAGGCCGTACAGGATCTCGTTGCGCGTGACTGTGATCGTGGTCTGGCCCTTGGCGCGGCCTTTCACTTCGATGTGTCGTGAGGGCGGCAGACGGCCGTCCAGTGCCTTGGGCAGGCTGGTGATGTCCCAGCCGCACTTGTCAGCCGATACGTCGATGACCTCGTGGCCCAGCGCGCGTTCGGTGTCCATCACGGCGCGCATCGCGATCTGCTCGACTCGGGCCCGTGCCGCGGCGTCAGCCGTCCAGCCCGGCTGGCCCTTGCGCTGTAGCAGAAGGCCGGCAGGGATGACGAGTGAGCCGCCGAGGATCACCGGCGTGGCAGAGATGACGTGGCGCATGGCCAGCAGCTCCTTCTCGCGCGTCTCTCGGCGAGCCGTCAGGTCATCGATGGTGCGGCGGACGTTCTCCAGCGTCAGGCGCACGTCCTTTCCGGCGGCGATGTCGTCCTGCAGCTTGATGTAGCGGTCGGACCAGAAGTTGATCTCCTTGACCAAGCGCTCGTGCACGGCAGCCAGCGTCTTGTCGACGGTCTTCTCGCGGCGGGCGCGCACCTCGTCGAAGTGCTCGGGCACCAGGTGCGTGGATGAGTGGGCCAGCGCCACATGCTCCAGATCCTTGGCGATCCAGGTGGAGGCGAGCACGTCCTCGATCAGCGCCATGTCGGCAGGTGCCAGCGGCTCCAAGTCCAGGTGCGGCGCCCAGCCAGCGTTGATGGCGTTGCCCTTGGGGTCGATCTCGACGAATTGCATGCGGCGCGACACCACATGCACCGGGTCGGCGCCTTCCTTCACCGAGTGGTCGATGATGAACATCACCTTCGGCGTTAAGCCCATGTCGCTTGGGTCTACGAGAACGGCGCCTTGCTTGAGCTTGTTGCGGTGGGCTTCGAGCACGAGGTCGGTCACCGACTGCATCAGCGGGTGGCCGGGGTGCAGCAGACTGGCCATCGGCGCGCCGACGCGATCCGTCAGTCGCACGAACTGCTTCTCGAAGCAGACGCGCTCATAGCGGCGCAGCACTGGGTCGGCATTGCGGCGGTCGCGGCCGGTGATCTGACGGTCGCGCTCTCGGATGCTGGCCGGGACGTTGGTGATCTCGTAGCGCCCAGCCTCGCGCGGACGCAACTCGCCGCCGAGCTGCTGGAAGGCCTGGCTGAAGAACGAGCGGATGAAGAAGGGCTGCAGCTTGCGGGCTTCGGCCTTCTCCATTTCCTCCTTGACGGCGAACAGGCGCCTCTCGTCCATCACCTCTTCGCAGAGCGCGTTGCGCTTGATGATGTCTTCGAGGTGGCGGGTGTCCAGCGCGCCTTCCACCTTGCGCAGCAGGCGGGCGCGGACCTCGGGATCAGAGCCGTAGCGGATGGCCTCGATCAGCAGGTCCTTGAGGCTGCGGTCCTCGAACACCTCGCCCAGGATGTCGAACACGCGGCCGCCCAGGGCCTCGCGCTCGATTTCCAGCTTCTCGAACAGACGCTGGAAGACGTCGCCCTCGCGCGTCTCGGCGGCCACCATGTTCCACAGATGGCAGACCTCGGTCTGGCCAATGCGGTGGATACGGCCGAAGCGCTGTTCCAGCCGGTTTGGGTTCCACGGCAGGTCGTAGTTGACCATCAGGTTGGCGTTCTGCAGATTCACGCCTTCGCCGGCCGCGTCGGTGGCAACGAGTACGCGCACCGAGGGGTCGTTGCGGAACATCTCCTGCACCTTGCGGCGCTCTTCACGCTTGACACCGCCGTGGATCATCACCACAGCCTCTTCGCTGCCGATCAGCCCGCGGATTTTGGTGGCCAGGTAGTTGAGCGTGTCGCGGTGCTCGGTGAAGATGATCAGCTTGCGCTGCCGGCCCACAGAGTCGTGCATCTCAGGCGTGTCCTGCAGCAGGCGGGACAACTCGTCCCACTTGCGGTCCTGGCCGGAGTGCACCACCTTGCGAGCCTGTTCCTCCAAGTCTTCGAGGATGATGATCTCGGCCTCGAGCTCCTGGATGGTCTGCGCGGCGGTGGCCTGGTCGACGACCGCCTCTTCGAAGTTCTCGAAGTCATCGGGCGACATGGCGTCGGCCGATTCCCAAATGTCGTCAGGCACGCCGTTGGTGCCGGGGCCAGCCAGTGTTTCGGCCAGGGCCTTGCCGCGCTGGCCCAGTTTCTCTTCCTCGACGCGGCGCTTGAGCTTGTTGCGGCGGCGCTTAAGTGACTGGTAGATGGCCTCGGGGCTGGAGGCGAGGCGGCGCTGCAGTGACGTCAGCGCAAATCCCACCGTGCCCCGTCGGCCACCATCGGCCAGCTTGTCCGCGTTGTCGAATTGCGTGCGGACGTAGTCGGTCACGGCCGCATAAAGGGCAGCTTCCATGTCCGAGAGCTTGTAGTTCACCGTGTAGGCAAGTCTCGGGGGGAATAGGTGACTGCCATCGAAGCGCAGCATGTCCTCCTTGACCATGCGGCGCATCAGATCGGTGACGTCGACCTTGTGTGCGCCGTCGCGGAACTTACCGTAGAAGCGGTCGGCGTCCAGCAGCGACATGAACAGCTGGAAGTCCTCTTCCTTACCGTTGTGCGGCGTTGCCGTCATCAACAGGAAGTGCCGCGTGATCGAGCCCAGCAGCTCGCCGAGCTGGAAGCGCTTGGTCTTGTTGACCTTGTTGCCGAAGTAGTTAGCCGAGAGCTTGTGCGCTTCGTCCACAACCACCAGGTCCCAGTGCGACAGACGTAGCTTCTCCTGCAGGTCTTCGGCGCGTGAGAGCTGGTCAACGCGGGCGACCATCAGGTCGAAGTCGTCGAAGGGGTTGCCGCTGCGGGACTGCTCGACCTGCTCGCGCGAGAACAGCGAGAACGACAGGCCGAACTTCTCGAACATCTCGTCCTGCCACTGCTCGACCAGACTGCCAGGAGCGACGATCAGCACGCGCTTTGCATCGGCGCGCATCAGCAGCTCGCGGATGAACAGGCCAGCCATGATGGTCTTGCCGGCGCCAGGGTCGTCGGCCAGTACGTAGCGCAGCGGCTGGCGCGGCAGCATCGACTCATAGACCGCCGTGATCTGGTGCGGCAGCGGTTCCACGTTCGACGTGTGCACCGCCATCATCGGATCGAACAGGTGTGCTAGGTTGATGCGGTAGGCCTCTGCGGCGAGCTTGAACTCCTCGCCCGGCGCATCGAAAGCCCAGGGGCGCCCCGCCTCTGCCAGCGACAGCTGGGCCTCGTCTGTGCGGAACAGCATCCGCTCCAGCAACTTGCCGTCGGCAGTCTTGTAGTAGACAGTCAGGGCGTTGTCACCGACCGGCTCGGTTGTGACGATGCGCACCACCTGCCCAGGCTCCAGACCCGAGATAGCTGCGTTCTTCTGGACTAGTTCAAGTTTGAGCACGGGGACTCCCCTGAGGTGCTGTTCGATGCATGTTTTTCGACCACCAGCCTCTACTGGCCCTCACGTGGCTCGGCCAGTCCAGCTTCGGCGTAGCCAGGCGCTAGAACAAGATTAGCTACGCCGTAAAGCGCTTGCCTGTTTCGCAGCCAGAGGTGGTTTTCCCCACCTCGCAACCGATGATCCGGTGTGCAGTCCACGTTCCACCGACGAAGCATGTAACCGACCAAGGCGGCACGGACGCGGGCAACGCGGCACCCGTCGGTCATCTGGTACTCGGCTTCAATCGTGTCGGGGTTCCGCATGTTGGCAGGGTGGGGAACCAGTTCTAGTTCGACGATCCGGTTCCACTGGATGTCTTGATCCGGGCGCTCCTCTTCCTGGACGCCACCGTCGACGAAACGTGCGTCTGCAATTCGGGCCAGGACAAAGTCCCGGAATTCACGGGTGCGGCGATCGAAGGCTCGAACGTGCCAACGACTGCCGCCATCCGCGAGTGCGAAGGGCACGATCTCACGGGTGGTCATTCCGCTGCTAAGAGCGCGATAGGTCACCTGGATAGCGCACTTCCGATGGATTGCGCGCGTCACCACTGAGAGAGCCTCAAGAGTTGGCTCATTGATCTCCGTGGGCACCTCCGCGGGCAGGAGTGCCCGATGCCGGACAGGCTCGTTATCACCGTACCCGTGCGCTAGCCAAGTCAGTACGCGGGAAGGGGCGAAGTCGAACAGCGGCCGGAATAGCTCCGAGCGAATGTAGACCTTCTCTTTGCTGTCGTAGTCGATGTTGCCAGGCACCAGTTCCTTGTAGGTGGCGAGATCACGCGTGGCCGCCGCCGCCTGAATGCCGAACCGGTTGAACAAGTCTTGGCGCCGCACCTCCCCAAGGAAGCGCACGCGAAGCTCGATGTATGCGAGCCGATCGCGCTGAGGCTGCGTCAGTTCATCTGTTGGGGCTCTCATGGTTGTCGGCGGAAAAATGAGTCGGCGTCAAGATCATCATAACGCATCACCATAAAACGGTATATAGACTGAAAATAATCTTGTGTTAGCATCAAAATGCGACGCATATGGGATCCTTGTGATGATAACGTGTGAGCCAATGATGGCTCAGCGCGCACACGCGGCGCGATGAGCCGCCTACTTGCCACTTCAGGGGAGCGAAACCATGACCGACTTTGTTGAGATTGACTTCCTGGCGGTTGAAACCGCCAAGAGCGGCGACGCCATCGCCGTTCGCTACTCAGTCAACGGTGCGACCACCGTACACGTCGTTGATGGCGGATTCCTCGACACCGGGGACAAGCTGGTAGAGCACTTGAAGACGCAATATCAAACGACACACGTCGATCACGTCGTACTGACCCATACAGACCAGGACCACGTCAACGGCCTGAGAAAGGTGTTGGAGCAGTGCACGGTGGGTCGCCTCTGGATGAATCGGCCCTGGCTCTATGCGGATGAACTAATCCACCGATTTGAAACCTACAACTCGGTGGATGCGCTGAGGCGCCGGCTGCGCACTGTCTATGCGGCCGCGGCAAGCCTTGAAGAGCTCGCTGTGGCAAGAGGTGTCCCTATCAGTACGCCATTGCAGGGTGCATCGATCGGGAGTTTTACGGTGATGGCCCCATCGAAAGCCCGATACCTCGATCTGGTCGTCGAGTCCGACAAGACTCCCGCTGCAGTCGATGAGGACAAGGCTTTCGGGCTAGGAAGCCTGTTCACCAAGGCCATCAAATCCGTGGCAAACCTCGTCAAGGCTGTATGGGCACACGAGTACTTCCCAGTCGAAGGAACCAGCTCCGAGAACGAGATGAGCGTTGTCCAGTACGCCAACATCTGCGACAGGCGAATCTTGCTGACCGGCGACACTGGACGTGAGGGTCTCGCCGAGGCGGCCGCGTACGCCCCATATGTGGGGCTGCAGTTGCCAGGCCTGTGGATGTTCCAAGTTCCGCATCACGGGGGGCGACACAACGTCAATACGGAAGTCCTCGACACGTGGCTTGGCGGGAGGCTGGCAAACCCGGCCACGACGCACTCGTTCAACGCACTTTGCAGCTCAGCCAAGGCCGACGAGCATCATCCAAAGAATTCAGTGATCCGGGCCATTCACCATCGAGGAGGGCACTTCGCCGCGACCGAGGGAAAGAACCTGTGCCTTGCTCAGGGTATCAGCAGGGGTTGGACTCCGGTGCCGCAATGGCCGTACCCAGAAGAGCAGGAAGAGGATTGAGAGTGACGGACTCGTATGGTCAGCAGCAGACGAACCTCGACGGAGCGGAGAATATGATGAAGAACGCCGATCGGTCGCTGAAGTCCTCGAACTTCAAGTGGCACATCGCGCTGGCTACAGCGGATGCGATCCTTCTTGGCCTGTTTGTCGCGCCTGAGGTGCTTACTTCGGCGACCGCGACGCAGTTGGGCCTTTTCCGTGCGCTCAGCGCGGCACTGATGCCGGTCCTGGTCCTGCTTCTCCTGAATCTGCTGTCTTCGAATGCGAAGGCGATGCTCGTCTTCTGGAAGCCGCTGGGTGTGCTGCCTGGCTGCGAAGCGTTCACGCGTCATGGGCCTGCAGACCCTCGGGTGGATATGGCGCAGCTCAAGAAGAATGTAGGGGCGCTTCCAACGGACCCCAAGGAGCAAAATTCCAAGTGGTACAAGCTGTACAAGCAAATCGAATCACGCACCGAGGTGATGTCAGCGCAGAAGGACTTCCTTATGTACCGAGACATGGCCGTCCTGTCACTGCCGCTGGCGCTGCTAACCCCAGTCGCGTTATGGGGCGCCGGGGTTGGCGCCTCCGGAATTTGGGGCGCAGCCGGCCTCTTTGTGGCGCAA
The DNA here is from genome assembly GCF_945956965.1 of uncultured Roseateles sp. Classification (GTDB taxonomy): domain Bacteria; phylum Pseudomonadota; class Gammaproteobacteria; order Burkholderiales; family Burkholderiaceae_C; genus Paucibacter_A. The sequence goes on along the minus strand of NZ_CAMFJS010000010.1, from coordinate 70,155 downwards.
TATCTGTTGACTAGAGTGAGTGCCAGACATGCGGCCGAACGATTTGTGTGCACCGTGCTCGCCGTCCACTCGGCTGTGAAGATACCGAAGGCTGCCGTTTAGGTGGGTTCGGCGGACGCTTGTGCGCCATCGTCGTCAGACGGGCATCCTGGGCTGCAACGGAAGGTCCTCGGTTACGTCGACGCCGACAAGACCTTTGCTGCCCGCCCCGAACGCCTGGCGAACAGCCGGGTCGAACACACCTCGCCCGAGCCGGTAGTCTTCCTCCATCAGCCGATCAAAGTCCGGGCTGCCGAACTCTCTCCCGACGGCGGGCATCCGATCCCAGAGATAGTCCTCCAGCGTGCCGTCCATCCGCCGGCGAAGGGCGTCCTGATAGATGCGGTGGATCCTGGCACGCTGCCTTCTGAGCGATGTCATCCGAACTCCTTTGCCTTGATCGGCGGCTCCGCAAGGGCGCGCTGGAACTTCTCTAGGGCGCGCTTTGCCGCTCCTGGCTCGTCGTCTGGTATCCACATCATGATTGCTGGATCCACCGAATAGCCGCGAAGGCGACCGTCTGCCTCGTAATAGACCTCGTGCACCGCGCTGTGTGAATCTTCTCCCGCGTCGAACTCGATCACACGGAGGTTCCAGTAGCTGTGTTTTCGTGGGCTGTCGGTCATGGGGTGGATAGTTAGTGGCGTGCACTGTTGCGCTTGCGGCCGAGTTCTCGAGCGTGCGGCGATGATCCTCAACAACCAAGCGCTGTGGTGCTGCTGCCCTCAAATGTCCAACAGTTCACCAGGCCTGCGACGCAGGATGTTGGCGTTGAGGCCGTTAGCCAACGCCTTCGCTGCCGTGGAGACCGCTGGCTGGCGTGCCAGCTCGATAACCGCGCCGTGACCTGTGGCGAATGCCGGCGCCAGCTGCACCCCACTGGTGTCGTTAGCGCCCCTGCACTCTGGCCTGAAGTGCCCATGTGTCCATGCATGCTGTCGCGGACACAAGCATCCGAGCCCGGCTACCGGACTTCAGGATGGCTTTGCGGGAGCTTACGGCTGAATTGCGTGCCGCAGTAGCACCACAGATAGGCGCGGTGGGTCTTGCCATTGCCGTCCGGCGGGCTTAACCACGTGGTGCACTGCAGGGGCTACGGTAATTACCGTAACGCGTTACGGTAACTATCGCACTCGGGTTGCGCGTGCAGAGCGTCTTCGCCGTGTCAAGGTGACTTAGCCGGACGCCTACGGAAGACGGGATCTGCGGGATCTCATCGAAGCACCCCGCAACGATCCATGAACCCAACAGCTAGCTCGCGCCGCCGGATCTGCCGCGCCCCCTTGGCCGAGCAGCGGCTACCCGCAAGAGAAGTTCCAACTTCGCTTGACCGACTGGCTCCAGGATCGGGTTGGCCTCAAACTTCTCGCCATTTGGGTCGACCAGCACAGCATGGTCGCCCCTGAGCCAGACTTCGCGGATTTCGCGCGCCGACCATTGGCCGGTGTCCGACTGCCAAGCCGGCAGCATGCAGACCAGCCCTTTGACCCGGGAGGAGTCGAGGTTTCGCAGAGTCTCTACAAGGTCATACTCCCACCCGATACACAGCGTTCGCACAAAGGTCATGTCGGGCTCATCGGGAGCGACATGCTCCACCGATAGCAAGAACCAGGGTGTATGAAGGTTAAGCGCCATCACGCGCCAGTATCGGGTGTCAGGTTCTTCAAACAGCAATGGGTATGGAAGCTCGTACTGAGGGTGAGAAACGAACATGGCGGTGTCTTGGCAGGCGCGGCGATGCGTCGGCAGAGGTTTGATGGCGGCAAATTCTTGATGCAGGCCTGCCGTATGCAAACTCTTGATTTAGAGCCGACTGCGACACCGTGCAGAACTATGGGCAGTTGCTGATCTGGCTTGTGCTTCGCCTTGCTTGGGCTCGTCTTCTCCGTCTATGACAAGCAGATCTCGGCTTGGACCGAACGGTAGGATCAGATCACCAGGGAGTCGGCTGAGGCCTACCGCCAGGCGCTCATGGAGGCAGAGGCAGAGCAAGCAGAGCGGGACCGGGCGCGGGAGATCGCCAATCAGGAGATGGAGCGACTGGCTGCCAAGCGCCGGCGTCGAGAGCCCACGTAGCGCCCGCTTACTTCCCTTGTTCGGTCGCCGCAGCCAAGCTCTCACCGACGCGAGGCCACGCCCGGTTCAGGGCATCCAAGCCAACGTCCAAGGCCTTGCGCCAAGCCGGGCCGCGTGCACGTGTCAAGGCGACCATCTCGACGATGGTGTCCGGATCGCGCTGAACGAAGTAGTCGATCAGCGCCGCTGCCTGTGCGATGTCCTTCTTCGTCTTGGATCGGCTGTCCCCGGTCCGTTCCGCCGCCACAAGCAGCTTGCCCACGGCGTAGGCGGCCGGCGCCGGAAGGTTGACGACGATGGCCGAAGTGTTGCCTAGTAGGGCCGCCGGGATGGGCGCTTCAAGCGCCAGCTCCATGAAGCGAAGCGGCTGCAGGGTCACATTCAGCGCACGGCATTCGACCGGTGCGTCACCGGTGCGCGTCCGCGAGGTCAGCCAGTCCAGATCGAAGTCCGGCTCGTCCGGCTTGACGTAGCGTGTTCCAGAGTTCACCGGCACAAAGCCCATCTGCAGGGACTCTATCGCCGAGTGGGCATCGACGCGGGCGTCCGGCGCCACGGCCAATGAGAGGTTTCTGCCCGCGTGTGCGAAGTCCAGGTCAACCGTCTGGCCAGGATCCCCCCAGATCACGCCCAGGACGTTCTGGTAGGCCAGGAAGGCATGCGTGCCCACCACAAGGGCGCCAGCGGAGAACACGCCGTGATCAGCGAGGCGCTTCAGCACTCGGAAGTGCTTCGGTGTGACGGTGTAGCAACCCAAGGCTGCAGCCGCGTTGGCCAACTTGCGCAAGTGCGCCTGGTTCGCGACCGCAGTCTCGTTGTGAGCGGCTTCGATGAGCGTGCGGGTCGCCTCGTCATCCGGACCGACGTAGATCTGCTCGAGGCCGGCCGGGCCTTTGCGCTGGTAGTAGTGGTACCGCTTGCCGTGGATCAGCTTCGACGCGAAGCCGCCTGGAAGGTCGGCGGGCGATCGATTGAGCTGCGCCATCCGGGCTGCGGAGAGTGCGGAGGAGTAGGCCGCCTGAGCTGCCAGGCTGTTGTCAACGAACATGCTCATATACTACCTTTTTATAAGAGGTAGTACATCAATTTTTGACCACAAGGTCGGAAGTCCACCAATGCTGAAGGGATCGCTTCAGAAGGGGGTTTTGAGGAAAAACACCCGAACCCTCTCACCGAGATTCCTCCACGATGCACGCGATTGCAAAGGCGCGCGATGTTGCGGCAGGGGTTGCTTCTTCTGATCACGCTTTGACACGACGGCGTCGTGACAGTCCCTTTGAAGGGGAGAGGCGATTGATTTATGGCGTTTTCACATAAATCGACCTTCCTTTGATCCTGTGTGGTTGCGTTCGCAGCTGCTACAGGATGAGATACCCGCTCCACCACGAGAAGTACAAGCTGTTTCTTGATGAGTTGAACCTACTCAGGGGGCAGGCTGGACTCAATCAGACGGAACTGGCCGATCGGATGGGCATCGGCCAGGACGTTGTCAGCCGCTGTGAGGCCGGCCTCAGGCGTGTCGATGTCTTCGAGCTGGCGCTGTGGACCCATGCTTGCGGTACGACGCTAGAGGCCTTCGTCAAAAAGCTGGACGAGCGCATCCAGCGACACCAGCTGCCAGGGCTACTGTAGCGGCGACTTCTGCAGGATGTGAGTGAGTGCCGTTTACTCGGGCGACTGACCGGTCAGTGAAGCTGAAATGCCTCCTGCTTGGATCAGCCGGGAGGTGCGTTTGCGAGAGCGCCGTGACTGGGCGCGGGGCCCGAGAGCATCGGCCTGACGGAGCTCAGCGTTGAGCTCCCTCAGGAAGCGAAGGAAGCTGTAGTCAAGCGCCTCCAGCCAGTCGCGTAAGCCAATGATGTCCAGGCGGGTTTGGCCGCTCTCAACATAGCTGACCGAGCCTTGGCTGCGACCCAGGAGAAGAGCTAGGTCGGCCTGACGAAGATTACGCGACTCCCGCAGCTTTCGCAGCTTGTCTAGGAATACCTTGTTGTGGCGGCTGTGAAGGGTCTTGACCATGGATTGCTCTCAGCCCCGCACCGTAGCTGAGATCTGGCGGTATCAAAAATCGCGATATGGATGAGGTGCGCCCGTTACCACGAGACTAGATGCTTCCTCAAGCTATCCACAAGTAGCTCCGCCCACCAACTACTCACTCGGGCGGGCGGGAGTGGTAGGGCCCCAGCGGAAAAATTGGTGCATCTACTACTTTCAATGCGCAGTTCCGCCTCCATGGGGGACTCTTAGTAGTAGGTTTTTTACACCCGACTGGACATAGCACGTTTTTTTAAGACCCGCGCCCTGGCGGCCGAGGAAATCGGCCATGGCCGGGTGCAGATCAATGGCCTGGTGGCCAAGGCCTCACGCGAGATGAAGCTGGGCGACTTGGTGCGCCTGCGCCAGGGCCAGGTCTTGCGGGAGGTATGGGTGCGCGGCTTGAGCCACGCCCGCGGCCCGGCGCCGCAGGCGCAGGCCCTGTACGAAGAAACGCCCGAGAGCATCGCCCTGCGCGAACGTGCCGCCGAGCAGCGCCGCCTGGCCCCCGAACCCGCCCAAACCATCACCCAAGGCCGGCCCACCAAGCAAGACCGCCGGCGCCTGTCTGAATGGGATCGCTGGAGCGCCAGCGACGAGGGTTGAGGCGCCCCGGGGCACCCTCGCTTCGGAGCGGCCAGCCCGGCAAAGCAGGCCCAAAAACAAGCCCACAAACAAGCCCGCACACAGGCCAAGCATGGGCCGAAGCCAAGCCAAACGCGCAGCAAACCCAGGCCGACGGTCGAACGCCTAGGGTTTCCATCCGATAATCGCCCACTTTTCGGCCTAATCGCCCTCTTGAACTGGGGGTTTTCGCGCCCATATGTCGGCCACTGCCTCTCATTAGCATCATGACAACAGCTCAAACACCCAACCCCGATTCCTCCAGTGACCAGCCCGAAGTCGCCGCAGCGGTGAGCGCTGAGCCGACGGTCGAGGCCAAGCTGGCCGAAGTGGAAGCCCGCCTGTCCGAGATGTCTGACGCCTATCTGCGCGCCAAGGCCGAGGTGGAAAACATCCGCCGCCGCGCGGAAGAAGAGATGTCCAAGGCGCGCAAGTTCGCCGTGGAGTCTTTCGCCGAAGGCTTGCTGCCGGTGATGGACAGCATGGAAGCCGCCATCGCCATGCCCGACGCCAAGGTGGAAACGGTGCTCGAAGGCGTGCACGCCACCAAGCGCCAGCTGGCCAGCGCCCTGGAGCGCAACAAGGTGCTGGAGATCAACCCCGCCGCGGGCGCCAAGTTTGACCCCCATCAGCATCAAGCCATCTCGATGGTGCCGGCCGAGCAAGAACCCAACACCGTGGTGGCCGTGCTGCAAAAGGGTTACTCCATTGCCGAGCGCGTCTTGCGCCCCGCTTTGGTCACCGTTTCGGCCCCGCGTTAAACAAAATTACGACATTTCGGGCGATTGGCAGCACAAAGCCTCTTGAAAGGCGGCGTCTGGGCCACAGCTTAGAAGCATCGGATTCACCACATTCAAGGCGGCGCTGACCGGGCAAGGCCCGCAGCGCCCTTCAAACAGATTTCAGGAGAAAGACACATGGGAAAGATCATCGGTATTGACTTGGGCACCACGAACTCGTGCGTGGCTGTCATGGAAGGCAACACGACGCGCGTGATTGAGAACGCCGAAGGCGCTCGCACCACCCCGTCCATCATTGCTTACCAAGAAGATGGCGAAATCCTGGTCGGCGCCTCGGCCAAGCGCCAGGCCGTCACCAACCCCAAGAACACCATCTACGCCGTCAAGCGTCTGATCGGCCGCAAGTTCAGCGAGAAGGAAGTGCAAAAGGACATCGACCTGATGCCTTACACCATCGCTGCAGCTGACAACGGCGACGCCTGGGTGGATGTGCGCGGCAAGAAGCTGGCCCCGCCGCAAGTCTCGGCCGAGATCCTGCGCAAGATGAAGAAGACCGCCGAGGACTACCTCGGTGAAGAAGTGAGCGAAGCCGTCATCACGGTGCCCGCCTACTTCAACGACGCTCAGCGTCAAGCCACCAAGGATGCCGGCCGCATCGCTGGCCTGGACGTCAAGCGCATCATCAACGAGCCGACCGCTGCGGCCCTGGCCTTCGGCCTGGACAAGCATGGCAAGGGCGACCGCAAGATCGCTGTGTATGACTTGGGCGGCGGCACCTTCGACGTCTCCATCATCGAAATCGCTGATGTGGACGGCGAGATGCAATTCGAAGTGCTGTCGACCAACGGCGACACCTTCCTGGGCGGCGAAGACTTCGACCAGCGCATCATTGACTACATCGTGGCCGAGTTCAAGAAGGAACAAGGCGTCGACCTGACCAAGGACGTGCTGGCTCTGCAGCGCCTGAAGGAAGCCGCTGAAAAGGCCAAGATCGAGCTGTCGAACTCGGCCCAGACCGACGTCAACCTGCCGTACATCACCGCTGACGCGACCGGCCCCAAGCACTTGAACGTCAAGCTGACCCGCGCCAAGCTGGAGTCGCTGGTGGACGAGCTGATCGAGCGCACCATCGCGCCTTGCCGCACGGCAATCAAGGACGCTGGCGTGGCCGTCAGCGCCATCGATGACGTGATCCTGGTTGGCGGCATGACCCGCATGCCCAAGGTGCAAGACAAGGTCAAGGAGTTCTTCGGCAAGGAGCCACGTCGTGACGTGAACCCTGACGAAGCCGTGGCCGTGGGCGCCGCGATTCAAGGTCAGGTGCTGGGCGGCGACCGCAAGGACGTGCTGCTGCTGGACGTGACGCCTCTGTCCCTGGGTATCGAAACCCTGGGCGGCGTGATGACCAAGATGATCAAGAAGAACACCACGATCCCGACCAAGTTCTCGCAGACCTTCTCGACGGCTGACGACAACCAGCCGGCCGTGACCATCAAGGTCTACCAAGGCGAGCGCGAGCTGGCCACCGGCAACAAGAGCCTGGGCGAGTTCAATCTGGAAGGCATCCCGCCAGCACCGCGCGGCACGCCGCAGATCGAAGTGAGCTTCGACATCGACGCCAACGGCATCTTGCATGTCGGCGCCAAGGACAAGGGCACCGGCAAGGAAAACAAGATCACCATCAAGGCCAACTCCGGTTTGTCTGAAGCCGAGATCGAGAAGATGGTCAAGGACGCCGAAGCCAATGCCGGCGAAGACAAGAAGAAGGTCGAGCTGGTGCAAGCCAAGAACCAAGCCGACGGCATGGTGCACTCGGTGAAGAAGTCCTTGACCGAGCATGGCGACAAACTCGAAGCCGGCGAGAAGGAAAAGATCGAAGCTGCGATCGCTGCCCTGGAAGAAGCCATCAAGGGTGAGGACAAGGCCGACATCGAAGCCAAGACCGAAGCCCTGATGACCGCCAGCCAGAAGCTGGGCGAGAAGGTCTACGCTGACGCCCAAGGCGCCGAAGCTGCAGCCGCCGCTGCCGCAGGTGCAGCCGGTGGCGAGCAGCCGCAAGGCGCTCAGCAAGCTTCCGCCAAGCCGGCCGACGACAACGTCGTTGACGCCGAGTTCAAGGAAGTCAAAGACACCAAGTAAGGCTCCTGGCCAGGCGCTCAAGCCGCCTGGCCGGTGTTTCGCCGCCGCGTCGTAGCCCAGGGCCTAGGCCCGAATAGCTCGTCGCGGCGCTGTTGTTTGAACTGCACGGAACCGCCCCATGGCAAAGCGTGACTATTACGAAGCCCTGGGTGTCGCCAAAGGCGCCACCGAGGAAGAGATCAAAAAGGCCTATCGCAAGATGGCCATGAAGCACCACCCTGACCGCAATCAGGGCGAAGGTGCCAAGAAGGCCGAAGAGCAATTCAAGGAAGCCAAAGAGGCTTACGAAATGCTCTCCGACCCGCAAAAGCGCGCCGCCTATGACCAGTACGGCCATGCGGGCGTGGATCCGAATATGGGCGGCCGTGGCGGCCCGGGCGCGGAAGGTTTCGGCGGCTTTGCAGAAGCTTTCGGCGACATCTTTGGCGACATCTTCAATGGCGGCGGCGGTGCCGGCCGGCGCGGCGGTGGCCAGCAGGTCTATCGCGGCAATGACCTGAGCTACGCCATGGAAGTCACGCTGGAAGAGGCGGCACGCGGCAAGGAAACGCAGATCCGTATCCCCAGCTGGGAAGGCTGCGAAGTCTGCAGCGGCACCGGCGCCAAACCCGGCACCACGGCCAAGAGCTGCGGCAGCTGCAATGGCTCGGGCACCGTGCATATGCGCCAGGGCTTCTTCTCGGTGCAGCAAACCTGCCCGCATTGCCATGGCACCGGCAAGATCATTCCCGACCCCTGCACGGCCTGTAACGGCCAGGGCAAGGTGAAGAAGAGCAAGACGCTGGAAGTCAAGATCCCAGCCGGCATCAACGAAGGCATGCGCATCCGCTCGGCCGGCAATGGTGAGCCCGGTGTGAACGGCGGCCCGGCAGGCGACCTCTACATCGAGATTCGCATCAAGCAGCACGACATCTTCGAGCGCGACGGCGACGACCTGCATTGCACCATGCCGGTGGGCCTGACCACGGCAACCCTGGGCGGCACGATTGAAGTGCCCACCCTGGGCGGCAAGGCCGAGATTGAACTGCCCGAAGGCACTCAGCACGGCAAGACCTTCCGCCTGCGCGGCAAGGGCATCAAGGGCGTGCGCAGCAGCTACCCCGGCGACCTCTACTGCCACATCAGCGTGGAAACGCCGGTCAAGCTGACCGAACATCAGCGCAAGCTGATGAAGGAGCTGGACAAGAGCTTCCGCGACGGCGGCGAGCGCCACTCGCCCAACGCCAAGAGCTGGACCGACCGGGTCAAGGACATCTTCAAGTGATGGCCCGGGTGAGGCGCCGGCCTGGCCAAGAAGGCCCGTGCCGCACTCACCTGCGGATTCGGCAACACCCTGCCCCACGCATTCGCCATGCGTCTTCAACGCCCCGCCGCCAAACGCCGGGGCGTTTTTCATGGGCCACACCATGTGCATTACTGCCGACAAGAGGCGCTGGTGAAAGGCGCTGAGACAAGCCCGCATTCAAGTCCTGCAGCGCGCGGCCGATAGGACAGAAGTGAAGAAGCCCAAGAAAAATCTCCGCGCCGCCGCTCCGGACCGCCTATGGCCCTGATGGACAGCAGCATTCAGAGCGCCAGCGCCCTGATCATCGACAGCAACGCCACCTCGCGCAGCCTGCTCTCGGCACAGCTGCGTGACTTGGGCGTGGCCGTTGTGCGCCAAGCCACCCGGGTGCATGACGCCCGCATGATTCTGGAGCACAAAGCCTATGACATCGTGCTGTGCGACTACCACTTCGACGGCACCGAGATGTCCGGCCAAGACCTGCTGGATGAGTTGCGCCGCGAGCAGTTGCTGCCCTACTCCACCGTTTTCGTCATGGTCACCGGCGAGGCCACTTACGCCAAAGTGGCAGAGGCCGCTGAAGCCGCGCTCGACGGCTATCTGATCAAGCCTTACACCAGCGCTGCACTGGCGGAGCGCCTGACCCATGCCCGCCACCGCAAGCGGGTGCTCAAAGACATCTTCGAAGCCATCGAGGCGCAAGACTTCGACACCGCCGCCAACCACTGCCTCAAGCGCTTCAATGCCCGCGCCGAGTTCTGGCTTTACGCCGCCCGCATCGGCGCCGAGTTGATGCTGCGGCTCGCCCGGCATGACGACGCCCGCAAGCTCTACGACGCCATCATCGAGGCCCGCACCGTGCCCTGGGCGCGGCTGGGTGTGGCCCGCACCGAATTGGCCACCGGCAATACCAATGCCGCGCGGCGCACGCTGGAAACCTTGATCGGCGAGATCCCCGATTACGCCGACTCCTACGACGTCATGGGCCGGGTGCAAATGGAGCAAGGCGAAATCGCCGGCGCCCTGCGCACTTACCGCATGGCCGCCTCGCTTACGCCCGGCTGCCTGCTGCGCCAGCAAAGTTGCGGCAGCCTAGCCTTTTACGCGGGCGAGCGCGCCGAAGCCCTGAAGATGCTGGAGCGCACCATGGCCACCGGCCTGCGCTCCAAGCTATTTGACATGCTCAGCCTGATGCTGGTGGGCTTTATGCGCTTTGACGCGCGCGACACCAAGGGCCTGAAGTACGCGCAGGATGCGCTGGTGCAAGAGCTGGAACGCAAGCCCAAGGACCGCCGCTTGCAGCGCTTCGAGCTTGTCTTTCAGGCCCTGCGCAAGCTGCAGGACCGCAAGATTGGCGATGCCCTGGAACTCTCTCGCAGCTTCGCTACCCAGCAAGACGAGGAGGACTTCAATCTGGAGTCCGCCACCTTGTTGGTGGGTTTATGGATGCGCTTGGCTGCGCAGGACATTCAGCTCGACGAGATGGACACCTTGATGCAAAACCTGGGTCTGCGTTTTTGTACCTCCAAGTCCAGCACCGAGTTGCTGGTGGCCATGGCCGAGAAGAACGAAGCCATCGCCACCGAATTCCAGGCCTGCCACACCAAGATTTTCGAGATTGCCGAAACGGCGATGCGTCATTCCATGCGTGGCTCGGCCCGCACCGGCGTCGAGCTGCTGATCCAGCAAGGCGAAGCCACCCGCAATGCCAAGCTGATCGACATGGCCGCCCTGGTGCTCAAACGCCATGCCGAAAAGATTGACGATGCGCCGGCCTTGGCCGAGCGCATCACCAAGCTGCAAGAGCTCTTTGTGCTGCCGCTGGGCATCAGCAATGGCCGCAGCCGCGCTGCGGGTGGTTTGGCGCTGCGGACTTGAGAGTCCGCAGAACAAGAGCCATTCAACAAGCCGGGCCTGGCACCGCGAGCCCCAGCACCGAGGCATAGGCCGCTTCACCCCACGGTTGTCAAGTCGCTCCGTCACAAAGGGGCGCTAGACTGGCTTGGCCACAAGCTTGACGCTCAGTCGCCACTGATCCCAGCCACTTCAGCCAAGGAGTACGCAGATGTCCACTACACCCAGCTACGAGGCCGGCCGTTGGTCCATGCACTTTGAGGAAATCGATCAAGAAATCGCCACCCTGGCCCTGATGTGCGAGGTGCCGTTGCTGAACCCTGGCGTGATTGAACGCGTACTGGCCAATGAGTCCGCCGTCTGCGGCAAAGACAAACCCGCCAGCTTCGCCAAGCTGCGCGGCCTGCTGATGATGCATTATTCCGACCAGAATCGCGCCATGGTGGCGATGGGCGAAGAACAGGCCATGGTCATGATCACTGAGGTCATCGAGCGTTTGCGCACCCGTTTTGGCGACCGCCTAGGCACGCCGGGAGCCTGAGCAGGAGGTCGACGCTCCTCTCAGGGCAAGAACGTCCGCCAGGAAAGGGTCCGCGTGGTTCCGCCGGTCTAGAACAACAGACCTTGCCTCGATGCCTCTGAGCCGGGGGCACAAGAGCCTGCGCCCTGCGCCTGCGTCGCAATACTCGGCAGTGGCTGAGGGCGCTGAAACTGCGTCAGGTCCAGAGCGAAGCGTTCGCGATTCAGACCCAGACGGGCGCAGGCCTTCTTCATGCGCTGATGCATCAAGTCAGCCCACAGGCCCACGCCGCGCATGCGCTGGCCAAAGCGGCTGTCGTTATCACGGCCATCCCGCATCTCCCGCACCCGCGCCATGACGCGGGCCGCTTTATCCGGCACATGCTGTTGCAGCCAATCTTGGAACAAAGGATTGACCTCCCAGGGCAGGCGCAGCGGGATGCTGAAGGCGGTGCGCGCGCCCAGGGCCGCGGCGGCTTCCAAAATCCGCTCCAACTCCGGCTCATTGAGAAAAGGGATCAGCGGCGACACGCTCACCCCCACCGGCACGCCCGCCTCGGCCAACGTTTTGATCAGCTGCAAGCGGCGCTGCGGCGCGGCAGCTCGCGGCTCCAGGGTGCGGGCCAAATGCCCATCCAGCGTCGTCACCGACACATAAACTGACACCAGCCCGGCCTGCGCCATCGGCGCCAGCAAATCGAGGTCGCGCTCGATGCCTGCGGACTTGGTGACGATGGACACCGGGTGGCGATGTTCGCTCAGCACCTCGATCAAGCCGCGCGTGATGCGCAGCTTGCGCTCGATGGGCTGATAGGCATCGGTGGCCGCCCCGAGGCAGAGCAACTGCGGCCGATAACTGGGCCGGGCGAACTCAGCGCGCAGCCGCTCGGCGGCATTCATTTTGGCGACGATGCGCGTCTCGAAATCCAGCCCCGGCGACAGATTCAGATAGCTGTGCGTGGGCCGGGCAAAGCAGTAAACGCAACCATGCTCACAACCCCGGTAGGGGTTGATGGACAGGTCAAAGGGAATGTCCGGCGACTGATTGCCGGTGAGGATTTTGCGCGCCCGCTCCTCGATGATCTCAGTTCGCGGCGGCAGGGGCTGTTCATCAACGTTTTGCGCCAGCGAGCCCCAGCCATCGTCGAATTGCTCGCGCTCATCGACGCTGAAACGGTGCGCCAGCGCCCAAGCCGTGCCGCGGCCTTTCAGGGCCTCGGCAGGCAAATAGATCGGGGGCTGGGCGGGTTTGGGCGGTATATGAGGCTTAGGCTTGGCAGGCATACTGTATATTCATACAGTATTCCAATAATGTCCAGCCAAAAAACTCAATATTCCGCGCCGGCCGGGCTCACATAGTCAGGCGCCAAGTTTTCGAACTTGGTGTGCATGCGCTGGAAGAAGAGCTTGACCGTGCCCACTGGGCCGTTACGCTGCTTGGCGATGATGATCTCGGCCACGCCCGGTTCCTTGCACTCTTCCTTGGTGTAGTACTCGTCGCGGTAGATGAACATGATGATGTCAGCATCCTGCTCAATGGCGCCGGATTCACGCAAGTCAGACATCATGGGGCGCTTATCGGGGCGTTGCTCCACGCTTCGGTTCAGCTGCGAGAGCGCAATCACCGGGCATTGCAATTCCTTGGCCAAGGCCTTCAAGCCGCGCGAGATTTCGCCAATCACCGTGGCCCGGTTTTCCTCGTTGCCGCCGTTGCCGCTCATGAGCTGCAAATAGTCGATGATGATGAGGCCGAGCTTGCCGCAAATACGGGCCTGGCGCCGGGCGCGGGCGCGCACCTCAGACGGGCTCAAGCCAGGACTTTCATCAATGAAGATGCTGGCCTTGCCAAGCTTGTCCACCGCTTCCGACAAGCGGCCCCATTCGTCGTCATTCAAACGCCCGGTACGCAGGCGGCCCTGGTCGATGCGGCCGATCGAACCCACCATACGCATGGCCAGCTGAGCGGCACCCATTTCCATGGAATAAATGACGACGGGCAGGCCTTCGTTGATGGCCACGTTCTCACCGATATTCACCACGAAGGCCGTTTTGCCCATGGAGGGGCGGGCCGCCAAGATGATCAAGTCGCCGGGCTGGAGGCCGGCCGTCATGCGGTCCAAATCGAAGAAGCCAGTGCGTACACCGGTGACATCCTCGGCACCGTTCTCTGCCAACTCATTGACTCGGTCGATCAGTTGAACCACCAAGTTATCCATGCTCTGGAAGCCTTGGCGGCTGCGCGAACCTTCTTCGCCGATGCGGAAGATTTTGCCTTCGGCCTCGTCCAGAATCTGCGTCACCGCGCGGCCCTGGGGTGCCAAAGCGGCCGTGGCAATTTCATCGCTGGCGGTCACCAGTTTGCGCAGAATCGCGCGCTCGCGCACGATCTCGGCATAACGGCGCAAATTAGCGGCGCTGGGCACGCTCTGCGCCAGGGCGTTCAGGTAGGCCAGGCCGCCACATTCCTCGGCCTTGCCGATGGAGGTCAGCTCTTCGAACACCGTCACCACGTCGGCCGGTTTGGCCGCATTGATGAGCTTGCCGGTGGCGAGGTAGATCTGCTTGTGCTCGAAGCGATAGAAGTCGCTCTCGGTGAGCATGTCACCGGCGCGGTCCCAGGCCGTGTTGTCGATCAACAAGCCGCCCAGCACGCTTTGCTCGGCCTCGATGGAATGCGGCGGTACCCGCAGGCGGGCGACCTCGTCATCGCGGCGTTCGGCGCTGCCGCCGGAGCCAGGCAAGGACGGCAGGGACGGAGAAGAGAAAGTGGCGCTCATCGGGGGACTCGGCGGTGGACGGTGCAATATTTGGCTTGGGCGACTGACCCAGGGCCTGATCCGGCGCCTCAGCTTGCCACATCAACGCTGTGGACAAGCTTGTGGACAACACCGGGATAAGCGGGGATAAGTCAGCGCCCCAAAATGCAAAAAGCCGACAGCTTGATCAGCGTCGGCTTTTCTATGCTAACCCAAGCGGGTCAGCATGCAGGCGAAATTTCTTTCGCGACTGTCTTTGGCTGATTACTCAGCTTCGCGTTGCACTTGAACGTTCAACTCCACCACCACGTCGGTGTGAGGAGCCACGTTCACGGCGAACTCGCCAACAGCCTTCAGCGGGCCCAAGGGCAGACGAATCTGCGACTTGACGATGGACGTGAAGCCCATCTTGACCAGTGCGTCGGCGATGTCAGCGTTGGTGACCGAACCGAACAAACGGCCGTCCACGCCAGCCTTTTGGCTGATGACGACGGTCTTGCCGGTCAGGCTTTCGCCCAGAGCGACGGCGGTTGCCAGCTTCTCAGCAGCAGCCTTTTCCAACTCAGCGCGGCGGGCTTCGAATTCCTTGATGGCCGCTTCGGTGGCACGACGTGCCTGGCGAGTCGGGATCAGGAAGTTGCGTGCGTAGCCGTTCTTGACGGTGACGACATCGCCCAGGTTGCCGAGGTTGGCGACTTTTTCAAGCAGAATGATTTGCATAGTGGTCTACTCCTCAGACCTTGTGCTGATCGCTGTACGGCAGCATGGCGAGGAAACGCGCACGCTTGATACAAACAGTCAGTTGACGCTGGAAAAAAGCGCGCGTGCCGGTCAAGCGGGCAGGCGTGATCTTGCCGTTTTCGCCGATGAAATCGCGCAGGGTGTCGATGTCCTTGTAGTCGATCTGCTCAACACCGGTAACGGTGAAGCGGCAGAAACGCTTGCGACGGAACAGCAACGATTGGGTATTGCGCTTGGGCTTCTTGTCCTTGGAGAAGCGACCCTTGCCACGTGGTGGTGCCATTTTGTGACCTCTTTAATTTAATCCGGATTCGAACAATTCCGTGCTCAGGCGACGGCGCTATTGCTGCTGCATTTCTCAAGGCCGGTGATGTGAAAGATCACACCGCGACCATTGCGCTGGGTGGTCAAAAAGCCTGTGAACAGTGCTTCTCCGCCAAGCCCCAAACTTTGCAGCCGTTTACCCATCTCACCGATCACCACCGCCTTCAGCTCCATGGAGACTTTGCGGGGCTTGCCTGCTTCCTGAACCTGGGACTCATGCTTCAAGCAGCAGTCCAAGGCCATCAAGCCGGCCGGTGTGTATCGAACCAAACCCAACTCCGAGAGCTGCGCTTGCAATACCAGATGGTTCAACGCAATGCGATCACTTCAAGCACAGCTGGCCTGATTAGGCCGACGCGACTTGAGGCGCCTTGCGAGCGTCTTCGCGTTCCACGGTCTTCATCATCACCGACGGGGTTGTCTCAGCCTTGGCCTTGACGACGGTCAGGTGACGCAACACGGCGTCGTTGAAACGGAAACCGGTTTCGAGTTCACGCAGCGTCTCAACGCTGCACTCGATGTTGACGCACAGATAGTGAGCCTTGGCCAGCTTCTGGATCAGGTAAGCCATTTGACGGCGGCCCCAATCTTCGACGCGGTGCACAGTACCACCACCGGTGGTGATCAGGCTCTTGTAGCGCTCCAGCATGGCCGGAACTTGTTCGCTTTGATCCGGATGGATCAGCAGAACGATTTCATAGTGACGCATAAGTACTCCTTGTGGATTCCAGCTCGCTTGAATGCCGGCTGTTTTCAGCCAGCTGCGAAAGCTGTAGAAGCCGTGCCACGGCGTCGACTGACGTGATCACGGCAAGGGGGAACCCGCGATTCTAGCTCAGCTTTAGGGATTCGCCTAGCATTTACTTGCAAGCAGGCCCTTCAAGCCGGCGGCGGACTGCGCAGCAAGGCCAGGGTCTGCATCTGCGCCTCATCCGGCCGCGGCGTCAAGCAACTCACCAGCACCACCGTGGCAAAGCCCGCGGCCACACCGAACAAACCCGCCGACACCGGCTGAATGCCCCACCACAGCTGCACCGGCCCCGGCAAGCCAAGCGCCTCGCGCATCCAGGGCGTGGCCACGGCCTGGTAGTAAACGGTCACAGCCAAACCCGCCAACATGCCCGCCACGGCCCCCTGACGATTGGCGCGGCGCCAGAAGATGCCCAGGACCAGAGCCGGAAAGAAGGCCGCCCCGGCCACCGAGAAGGCAGCCGCCACCAAGAAGAGAATATCCGCCGGCCGCTGCGCGGCCACCGCCGCCGCCGCCAAGGCCGTCACCAACAACAAGGCCTTGGACAAAGTAACGCGCCGCGTCATCACTGCCTGCGGATTGACCGTGCGGAAGTAGACATCGTGTGACAAAGCGGCCGAGATGGTCAGCAGCAAGCCATCTGCGGTGGACAAGGCCGCTGCCAGTGCGCCGGCGGCCACCATGCCGGAGACCACAAAAGGCAGCCCAGCCAACTCCGGCGTCATGAGCATGATGATGTCCGAGCTGATGCGCATCTCACCCAACTGCAGAATGCCATCGCCATTGATGTCAGATACCGACAGCAAGCTGGAGTCGACCCGGCTCCACTGCGCAATCCAGTCCGGCAACTGGCTGAAGGACTGACCCACCAGCTCTGTCAGTACCTCATACTTGACCATCACCGCCAAGGCCGGCGCCGTGAAGTAAACCAACGCGATGAAGAACAAAGACCAGGCCACCGACTGCCGCGCCTCCGCCACCGAGGGCGTGGTGTAGAAGCGGGTCAGCAAATGCGGCAGGCCCGCGGTACCCACCATCAGGCAAAACATCAGCGCCAAGAAGTTGCGGCGGGAATCGCCAAACTGCTGCTGCTCCGCCGGCGTGCCCACCGGATCACCGGCAAACACCTGCCCCTGCCTTGGCATGCCGCCCAGCGGCTGAGCGCGTGTGTCATTGAACTGCTTGGCGCGCTGCCACTGCTCCTCCGCGTCCAAGGTCGTTTTCGGCAGGGCCGCGCGGCCCTTCTCGGCCGCTTGAATGTCGGCCAGCGGCGCTTCCTGCGCCTTGAGCTTGGCCACCAGTTGCGAAGCATGCAGGCGGTCTTGGGCCAGGGCCACAGGCACATCCTGCAGCTTCTTCTCGTAGTTCGCGGCCTGCTGCGCATATAGGCCGCGCACCTGCAGCTCTTTCGGGTCGTCGATCAGCTCTTGCTCGCGCAGGGTCAGCTTTTGCAGCTGATAGCCATAGACCAGTTGCGGCAAAGGCACCCCGGTCTGCTTGGCACACAACCAAACCACTGGCACCAAATAGGCAATCACCAGCACGATGTACTGCGCCACCTGCGTCCAGGTGACGGCCCGCATGCCCCCCAGAAAGGAGCACACCAAGACGCCGCCCAGGCCCACAAACACGCCGATTTCAAAGGTCAGGCCGGTCAGGCGCGAGGTGATCAAGCCCACCGCATAAATCTGCGCGACCACATAGATGAAAGAGATCAGAATTGCCGCCGCCGCGCCGATCAAGCGCGGCGCATGGCCGCCATAGCGTGCCGCCAGAAAGTCCGGAATGGTGAACTGCCCGAAGCGCCGCAGATAGGGCGCCAGGCACAGGGCCACCAGGCAAAAGCCCCCCGTCCAGCCCAGCACATAGGCCAGGCCCGCGTAGCCCGCCAAATACAGCGTGCCCGCCAGGCCAATGAAGGAGGCTGCGCTCATCCAGTCGGCGCCAGCGGCCATGCCGTTGTAGATGGCCGGCACGCGCCGGCCGGCCACATAGTATTCATCGGCGTCCGTTGTGCGGCTGAACAAGCCAATGACGGCGTAAATGCCCACCGTCGCCGCCAAAAAGCAAAAGCCGATCCAGATCTTGGGAAGCCCGAAGTACTCGCACAGCGCCAAGCCCAGCACGAACACCACAAAGCCCAAGGTGTACCAGGCATAGATGCGATGCAGGCGCGCCCGAAAGGCGGGCATGGGCATGGGCGCGGCGGACGAGGAGGCTTCTTGCTGAGGATTCACGGGAGGTCAAAGAAAAGCGAGCCGCCATCATGCGAGGAGCGGCTGCTGGCTGTCGATAGCGAGGAACCCGCGCCCGATATGAAAACAGCCCCTCACGGGGCTGTTCAGCTGTCAGAAAGCAGCGATTAACGCTTGGCCAGACGCTGCCAGGTCTCGATCACAGAATCGGGGTTGAGCGAGATCGACACGATGCCCTCGTCGGCCAGCCACTCGGCGAAATCCGGATGGTCGCTGGGGCCCTGGCCGCAGATGCCGATGTACTTGCCGGTGGAGCGGCAGGCGCTGATGGCGCGCGAGATCAAGGCCTTGACGGCCGGGTCACGCTCGTCGAAATCGCCGGCCAATTGCTCCAGGCCCGAGTCGCGGTCCAAGCCCAGGGTCAGCTGAGTCAGGTCGTTAGAGCCGATCGACATGCCGTCGAAATGTTCCAGGAACTGGTCCGCCAGAATCGCATTGCTGGGCACTTCGCACATCATGATGACGCGCAGGCCATCGGTGCCGCCGGTGGCCGCGCGCTTGAGACCACGCTCAGCCAACATCGACACCACGCGTTCGGCTTGGCGCACGGTGCGCACGAAAGGCACCATGATTTCGATATTGGTCAGGCCCATCTCGACGCGGGCGCGCTTCAAAGCCTCGCACTCCATCGCGAAAGCGTCCGAGAACTCGCCGCTGATGTAGCGCGAGGCGCCGCGGAAGCCCAGCATGGGGTTCTCTTCGTCGGGCTCGTAGCGCGAGCCACCGATCAGCTTGCGGTACTCATTGCTCTTGAAGTCAGACAAACGCACGATGACCGGGCGCGGGAAGAAGGCGGCGGCAATGGTGGCGATGCCTTCGACCAGCTTGTCGACGTAGAAAGCACGTGGCGAGGCGTGGCCGCGGGCCACCGATTCGACCGCCTTTTTCAGGTCAGCGTCGATATTCGGATAGTCCAGGATCGCCTTGGGGTGGACGCCGATATTGTTGTTGATGATGAATTCCAACCGGGCCAGACCCACGCCACTGCTGGGCATCTGCGCGAAGTTGAAGGCCAGCTGCGGGTTGCCCACATTCATCATGATCTTGACGGGGCAGTAAGGCAGTTCGCCACGATGCACCTCGCTGACCTCGGTTTCCAGCAGGCCGTCGTAGATGTAGCCGGTATCGCCTTCCGAGCAAGCTACGGTGACCAGCTGGCCGTCCTTGAGCTTTTCGGTCGCGTCGCCGCAACCCACCACGGCAGGAATGCCCAGTTCGCGCGCGATGATGGCGGCGTGACAGGTCCGACCGCCACGGTTGGTGACGATGGCAGCAGCGCGCTTCATCACCGGCTCCCAGTTGGGGTCGGTCATGTCCGTCACCAGAATGTCGCCGGGCTGAACACGGTCCATATCGGCAATACTCTCCACCAGCCGCACCGGGCCAGTACCGATCTTCTGGCCGATGGCGCGGCCTTCGGCCAACACGGCGCTGTGACCCTTGAGCTTGTAGCTGTGCTCGACCTGACCTTCCATCTGGCTCTTCACCGTCTCAGGGCGAGCTTGCAGGATGTAGATATGACCATCCACGCCGTCGCGGCCCCACTCGATGTCCATCGGACGCTCGTAGTGCTTCTCGATGATCATGGCGAACTTGGCCAACTCGATCACTTCGGCGTCGTTCAGCGAATAGCGGTTGCGCATTTCGGGCGCGGTGTCTACCGTCTTGACCAGCTTGCCCGAAGCAGCCTTTTCGGCCGGCGTGGCGAACTCCATGCTGATCAGCTTGGAGCCGAGGTTGCGGCGGATGATGGGCAGCTTGCCGCGCGCCAGCGCGGGCTTGTGGACATAGAACTCGTCAGGGTTAACGGCGCCCTGCACGACGGTTTCACCCAGGCCATAGCTGGAGGTGATGAAGACCACATCCTTGAAGCCGCTCTCGGTGTCGATGGTGAACATCACACCGGCCGAGCCGAGGTCGGAGCGCACCATGCGCTGCACGCCAGCACTCAGGGCCACATCGGCGTGGGCAAAGCCCTTGTGCACGCGGTAGCTGATGGCACGGTCGTTGTAGAGGGAGGCGAACACCTCCTTCATCTTGTGCAGCACTTCTTCGATGCCAACGACATTCAGGAAGGTTTCTTGCTGACCGGCAAAGGACGCATCAGGCAAATCTTCGGCCGTGGCGGAAGAACGCACGGCAAAGGACACGCCGGGGTTGTCAGCGGTCAGCTGTGCGAAGGAAGCGCGGATCTGTGCTTCCAGATCGGCCGGGAAAGGCTGCGCCTCCAGCCAGCCGCGAATCTCCGCACCGGCCTCGGCCAGGGCGCGCACATCATCGGTATTGAGGCTGACCAGGCGCGCTTCGATGCGCTTGTCCAGACCTTCATGCTTGAGGAACTCGCGGAAGGCATGGGCCGTGGTGGCGAAGCCGCCCGGCACCCGCACGCCCGAGGCGGCCAGTTGCGAGATCATTTCGCCGAGGCTGGCGTTTTTACCGCCGACCACCTCGACATCCGTCATTCTCAGATTCTCAAAGGGAACGACCAGGGCGGTCGGCTCAAAGCGTTGTGACATGGGAAAGCTCCGGGATGATAAAAAAACGGCGCTCCCGCAATGACGACGCCGCCACCGGCGCCATCCTTCAGGCTGATACAGACGGCACACTCCCCAGCGAGTTCGAATTTTTGTTGTGGGCTGAGGGGCGTCATGTGGCTGAACGGGATGATTGGCGCTGATTCTACGGGCAAGCCCGAGTGGCGCGTGCTGACATTTTTGGCATGCCAGTCTGATTTTGCGCGGCCGCCACGCAGCCCGCCAAAGGCGGCCGGGCCAGGCCCTTTGGTGGCCGCGCGGGCAGCAACAGCCCTATGATCAAGGCGAACTTTCCATCGCTCACCATGCCCAATCGCACCGTGTACTTTGTTTCTGATGGCACCGGCATCACCGCCGAAACCTTCGGCAACTCCATCCTGGCCCAGTTCCCCATCAAGCCGCGCCATGTGCGCCGGCCCTTTGTCGACACCCCGGAAAAAGCCTATGCCGTGGTGCGCGAAATCAATGAAACCAGCGTGCGCGAAGGCGCGCGGGCCATCGTCTTCGCCACCTTGGTGGACCGCGAGGTGCTCAAGATCGTGCGCGACCATTGCCAAGCGCGGGTGATGGACATGTTCGGCACCTTCATCGAGCCGCTCGAAGAAGAATTCGAGGTCAAGAGCAACCACCGCGTTGGCCGCTTCTCCGACGTGGCGCGCAGCCAGGAGTACCACGACCGCATCGAGGCCATCAACTTCTCGCTCGCCCACGACGACGGCCAATCGGCCAAGAATCTGGATGTGGCCGATGTGATCCTGGTCGGTGTGTCGCGCAGCGGCAAGACGCCCACCTCGCTCTACCTGGCCATGCAGCACGGCATCAAGGCCGCCAACTACCCGCTGATCCCCGAAGACTTCGAGCGCGGCCGCCTGCCCTCCATGCTGGTGGCGCACAAGCGCAAATGCTTCGGCCTGACCATCGACCCCGAGCGCCTGAGCCAGATCCGCAACGAGCGCCGACCCGGCAGCAAGTACGCCGACATGATGAACTGCCGCTACGAGGTCAACGAGGCCGAGGCGATGATGAAGAAGGACGGCATTGCTTGGTTGTCGTCCACGCACAAGTCCATCGAAGAGATCGCCACCACCATCCTGCGCGACCTGCGACCCGACCGCCTGATCTACTGAGGTGCCCGGCTCCGCTCTTGCCCTGGTGCTGGCCGCCGCGCTGCTGCATGCCTTGTGGAACTTCGCGGCCAAGAAGGCCGGCGGCAACCATCACTTCGCCCTCGCCTCAGCCCTGACGGTCAGCGTGATCTGGCTGCCAGTGGTCTGGTTCGTCGGCTGGGATGTGGTGGCCGACTTCGACAGCAAAACCTGGGCCGTGCTGATGGCCACGGCCCTGCTGCACCTGCTCTATTTCAACGCCTTGCTGACGGGCTACCGGCTGGCCGATTTGACCGTGGTCTACCCGGTGGCGCGCGGCAGTGCGCCGGCCATGTCTGCCATTGCCGCCGTGTTCTTGCTGGGCGAACACCTGGGCCTGCGCGGCAGCCTGGGCTTGCTGGCCGTGGTGCTGGGCATTGTCTTGATTGCCGCCGGGCCGGGGCTGTGGCGCCCGCGCGAGGGGGAGGCTCATCGCCGCCGCCAGCTCGGCTTGCTCTGGGGTGGCATCACCGGCGTTTTGATCGCAGGCTACACCGTGGTGGATGGCTATGCCATCAAGGTCTTGCTGATCTCGCCGCTGCTGCTGGACTACTTTGCCAATCTGCTGCGCGTGCCCTTCATGCTGCCCAGCTTGTGGCGCGACCCGCAAAGTTTTGCCGCTGCATTCAGCCAGCAATGGCGCTATGTGCTGCTGGTGGCGGTGTGCAGCCCGCTGGCTTACATCCTGGTGCTCTACGCCATGCAATTGGCGCCGCTGTCCCGGGTGGCACCGACCCGCGAGGTGTCCATGCTGTTTGCGGCCCTGTTGGGCGGGCAATTGCTGAAGGAGGGCGAGCGCGGCTGGCGCTTGGCTGGTGCAGCCTGCATCGCGGGCGGCGTGATCGGCCTGAGCCTATAAAGTCACAAGCGCTGGCGGGCGCTCTCGTACAGGCAGATGGCCGCGGCGCTGCCCACATTGAGCGATTCCTCGCCACCCGGCTGCGGGATGCCCACGGTCAGGGCGCAGCGCTGCATCAGCTCGGGCTGCACGCCCTGCCCTTCGTGGCCCATCACCCAAGCGCAGGGCTGGGGCAAGGCGATTTTGTGGATCTGCGACTCGGCATAGGAGCTGGTGGCGATCAGGGGCACTTGCAAACGGTCCAGATCGGCCGGGCTCAGGCCCTCGATCAAGCGCAGGCCGAAATGTGCGCCCATGCCCGCCCGCAAGACCTTGGGCGACCACAGTGCCGCGGTGCCCTTCAAGGCCAGCACCTGCTTGAAGCCAAATGCGGCGGCGTTGCGCAAAATGGTGCCCACATTGCCGGCGTCCTGCAGGCGGTCCAGCACGATGGAATCAAGGTCGGGACTGAAGCTTTGGCCATCGTCGTGCGGGACTTCAAAGCCGATTTGCGCCGGTGACTCCAAACCGCTGATGCTTTTGAACAGCGCCGCCGGCACCACCAAGATCTTGGGTGCGGCATCGGCCAGCGCGCGCAGCGCCGGGTCTTGCGCGGCCGTTTCGGTGATGACGGCCAGCGTCACCGCATGGCCGCGCTGCAGGCAGGCGCGCACCAAGTGGTCGCCCTCCAGCCAAACAGAACCCAGCTTGCGGTAAGCACCACCGTCTTGGCTGAGCTTGCGCAGGCGTTGCAGGGCGGGGTTGTCCCGCGAGGTGATGTGATGCAGCTGGCTCATTTACTTGCTTGACTCTAAAACTGCGCGCACCGGCCCAAAGGAGCGGCGGTGCCAGGCGGTGACACCATGCGCGCGCAAGGCCGCCAGATGCTCGGCCGTGGGGTAGCCCTTGTGGGTGGCAAAGCCGTAGGCCGGATGGGCTTCGTGCATCGCGATGCACTGGCGGTCGCGATGAACCTTGGCCAGGATGGATGCGGCCGAGATGGCTTGCACCTTGGCGTCGCCCTTGACGATGGCTTCGGCCGGAATCTTCAGCACCGGCAGGCGGTTGCCGTCGACCTGCACAAAGCTGGGTTTCAAACGCAAGCCCTCCACCGCGCGGCGCATCGCCAGCAGGGTGGCTTGCAAAATATTCAGGCGGTCAATTTCCTCGACCGAGGCCTCGGCGATGCAGCAGCACAGGGCTTTGGCGCGGATTTCATCGAACAACAGTTCGCGCTTTTTCTCGCTTAGGATCTTGGAGTCCCGCAGGCCCGTGATGGGCACAGCATCATCCAGAATCACCGCGGCAGCCACCACCGGCCCAGCCAGGGGCCCACGACCAGCTTCATCCACGCCAGCCAACAAGCCCGCGCCGGCCCAGACCAGGCCGAGCTGCTCAGGCGCGGCCATCAATGACTTGGGCGATGGCATCACTGGCCTTTTGCGCGGTATTGCAACGCAGCAGTTCATGTTGTTCGGCAAAGCGCGCCTGCGCCCGGGCATAACGCTCAGGTTCAGCGAGCCAGGCCAGGCCCTCGCGCGCCAGCGCGGCGGGTGCGCACGCGTCTTGAATCAGCTCGGGCACCAGAAACTCGCGCGCCAGCACATTCGGCAGGCCCACCCAGGGCTGGTAGTTCTTGCCCTGCATGCGCCACCAGTTGAGCCAATGCATGCGGTAGGCAATCACCATCGGGCGCTTGAACAGGGCTGCTTCCAACGTGGCGGTGCCGCTGGCCACCAGCGTCACGTCACAAGCCGCCAGGGCTTCGTGCGAGCGGCCATCAAGCAATTGCAAATTGAGCTGAGGTGCCAGGCGCGCCACCAGAGGCTCAATCAGCGGGCGCAAGCCCGGTGCCACCGGCATCACAAAGCGCAGCTCGGGCCGGGCTTGCTGCATCAACAGGGCGGCATGCAAAAAGGGCTCGGCGATGTAGCGGATCTCGCTGCGCCGGCTGCCCGGCAAAAGCGCCACCACGGTATCCGTCTCGCTCAAGCCCAGCGCGGCGCGGCTCTGCGCCTTGGGCGGCTCCAGCGGGATCGCATCGGCCAAGGGGTGGCCCACATAGGTGGCGGCGATGCCATGCTTGTGCAGCAACTCCGGCTCGAAAGGAAACAGACACAGCACATGGTCGGCCGAGCGCTTGATCTTCTCGACCCGCTCGGCGCGCCAAGCCCAGATCGAGGGGCAGACGAAATGAATCGTCTTGATGCCGCCTTCGCGCAGGCGCTGCTCCAGGCCGAAATTGAAATCGGGCGCGTCGATGCCGATGAAGGCGGCCGGCCGCTCGGGGCCAGCCAAGAAGCGATTGCCCAGCTGACGGCGAATCGAGAGCAGTTCACGCAGATTCAGCAGCGCATCCACATAGCCAAAAATGCTCAGCTTGCTGTGCGGCCACCAGGCTTCGAAACCTTGCTCGGCCATGCGCGGGCCACCGATGCCTTGCGAGCGCAGCACGGGCCAGCGCGTGCGCAAGCCGGCCAGCATCATGCCGGCCAGCAAATCGCCGGAGGCCTCGCCGGCCACCATGCCAATGGACAGGGCCCGAGGCGAAAGTTCTGTCATGACTGCGTTAGCGCACGATGCCGCGGGTGGCGGCGGCGAGGAAGTTGAGCATCAAGTCCACATCCTCGTCAGCGCCCTGCCCCCGCAGCTCGGCAATGGCTTGCTGCGACTGCTCCAGCGTCAGCGAGGAACGGTAAAGGCGCTTGTGAATCTGCTTGATCACCGCGATGCGCTCGGCCGAAAAGCCGCGTCGCTTCAACCCAACCGCATTGACGGCACGCGCCGCCAGGGGGTTGCCGTCCACCGTCA
This sequence comes from uncultured Roseateles sp., assembly GCF_945956965.1. Lineage (GTDB taxonomy): Bacteria > Pseudomonadota > Gammaproteobacteria > Burkholderiales > Burkholderiaceae_C > Paucibacter_A. Next base: position 44,690 of record NZ_CAMFJS010000010.1, on the reverse strand, counting down.
TGAAAGGCGGCACATCTTGCGACACATGGCCTTGGAATCCGACCATGGCATGCGCGCCGATCTTGACGAACTGATGCACGCCCGACAGGCCGCCGATGGTGGCCCAGTCGCCCACATGCACATGGCCCGCCAGCGTGGCGTTATTGGCCAGCACGATGTGATTGCCCAGCCGCACATCGTGGGCGATGTGGACGTAAGCCATCAAGAGGTTGTCGCTGCCCAGGCGGGTCACGCCCTCATCTTGCGCCGTCCCCAGATTGACGGTGCAGAACTCCCGGAAGGTGTTGCGATCGCCGATCACCAGCTCGGTCGGCTCACCCGCGTACTTCATGTCCTGCGGCACGGCGCCGATGGAATTGAACTGGAAGATCTTGTTGCCCGCGCCAATAGAAGTGCGGCCTTCGATGACGCAATGCGGGCCCACCACCGTGCCCGCGCCAATGCGCACATGCGGGCCGATCAGCGTGTAAGCACCTACCGCGACCGAGCTGTCCAGCTGCGCGGCGGGGTCAATGATGGCGGTCGGGTGAATCAAGCTCATGGGCCCTCCGCCTGTCAGATGGCGTCGATCTTGCGCATGGTGCAAATCAGCTGTGCTTCAGCCGCCAGGGCCTCGCCCACAAAAGCTTTGCCAGTGAACTTGAAGATGCCGGCTTTGGCGCGGTCCAGCGTCACTTCCAGGCGCAGTTGGTCGCCGGGCTCCACAGGCCGCTTGAAGCGGGCGTTATCGATGCCCGCAAAGTACACGACCGTGCTGTCGTCCAGCTTGATGTCCGAGCTTTCCAGCGCCAGCAAGGTAGCCACTTGCGCCATGGATTCGAGAATCAGCACACCCGGCATGACCGGGCGATGCGGGAAATGGCCAACGAAATAAGGCTCGTTGATGCTGACGTTCTTGATCGCCAGAATGCGCTTGCCGGCTTCAACCTCCAGCACACGATCCACCAGCAAAAGCGGGTAGCGGTGGGGGAGTTTCTTGAGGATGCTGTGAATGTCCATGGTCATGTGTTCTTTTTCTCTAGCTCGCGCAAACGGGTGCGCAAGGCATGCAATTGTCTCAGGGTGGCCGCGTTCTTCTCCCAGCTGGCGTTTTCCTCGAAGGGATAGGCGCCGCTGTAGAGCCCGGGCTTGCTGATGCTGCGGCTGATCAGGGTGGCGGCCGACACATGCACATGGTCGGCCAAAGTCAGGTGGCCCACGATATTGGCCGCGCCGGCAATGGTGCAAAAAGCGCCAATCTTGGTGCTGCCCGCAATCGCGGTGCAGCCGGCAATCGCCGTATGCCGCCCGATGTGCACGTTATGGGCGATCTGAATCTGGTTGTCCAGCTTGACGCCGTCTTCCAGCACGGTGTCGGCCAAGGCGCCACGGTCGATGCAGGTGTTGGCGCCGATCTCCACATCGTCACCAATGCGCACATTGCCGAGTTGCTCGATCTTGACCCAGCCTGAAGCCTCGCCGGCTTTGAAATTGGGCGCAAAACCAAAGCCGTCGGCGCCAATCACAACGCCGCTGTGCACGATGCCACGCGCGCCAATCTGGCAGCCGAAGCCCACGGTGACATGCGCACTCAAGCGCGTGCCGGCACCGATGCGAGCGCCCTGTCCGATCACGCAATGAGCGCCGATGCGGGCACCCTCACCAATCTCGACATCCGCTTCAATCACCGCCAGCGGGCCGATGTCGACACCTGCGCCCAAACGGGCCGTGGGGTCAATCACCGCACTGGGATGCACCCGCGCAGGCGCTTGTGGGCGCGTGCGCTCCGCCCACCACTGAGTCAAGCGCGCGAAGTAGAGGTAAGGGTCGGGCGTGACGATGGCCGCCGAAATAGCAAGGCCTGCGCCAGCACCTCGGGCCGCTGCCGCCTCAGCAAAAGCCGGCGCCACGATCACACAAGCCGCTTGCGTTTGCGCCAGTTGCGCTTGGTACTTGGGGTTGGCCAGAAAGCTGATGGACTGGCCATCGGCTTCGTCCAGCGGCGCGATGCGCGCGATGGGCGTTTGCGCCTCACCAAGAAGATCGCCGCCCAAGGCGGCGATCAGATCAGCCAGGTGAACCGTGGTGGCCACCGGCGAAATCACTTCTGCGCGTTGAGCGCGTCGATCACCTTCTTGGTGATGTCCACACGCGGGCTGAACATGATGGCGTCTTGCACGATCAGGTCGTACTTCTCAGCGTCGAAGATCTGCTTGATCACCTTGTTGGCACGATCAACCATCACCGACATTTCTTCGTTCTTGCGCTGGGTCAGGTCTTCCTGCCACTCGCGGCGCTTGCGCTGCAGTTCGCGGTCGGTTTCCACCAGATCGCGCTGGCGGCGGGTGCGCTCAGCTTCGCTCAGGGTCGGGGCGTCTTTTTCGAGCTTCTCGGCGGCGCCGCGCAGCTTCTGCTCGGTTTCCTTCAGATCCTTCTCGCGCTTGCCGAACTCGGCTTCCAGCTTGCTAGCCGCAGCCTTGCCGATATTGGCTTCCCGCATCACGCGGTCGCTGTTCACATAGCCGATCTTGAGTTCCTGGGCCTGTGCAGCAGACACACCGGACAAGGCCGACACCGACAACATGGCGGACAGTGCCACCGCTTTCAAAGACAAGCTTTTCATCAGAATGCATTCCCGATCTGGAATTGGAATTTCTCGATTCTATCTGTGGGCTTCTTGCGCATCGGCGAGCCATAGCTCAAACGCAGGGGGCCCATTGGCGAAATCCAGCTCAAGCCCACACCTGCAGAGGAGCGGAATGAGTCGAAGGTCACCTTTTCTTGCGGACCCCAGACATTGCCGGCGTCCACGAAGCCAAAGAATCGGAAGGTCTTGTCATTGCCGCCACCGGGCACCGGCAGGTACAACTCGGCATTGACGTTCATGCGGCGATTGCCGCCGGAATATGAGCCGGTCACGTCAACCGGGCCCAAAGAGCCTGCCTCGAACACCCGCACCGAACCCAGGCCACCGGCGTAGAAGTTCTTGAAGATGGGGTATGGCTTGCCAGCCAAGCCCTGGCCCCAGCCGATTTCGCTGTTGAGGCCCAGGGTGATCTTGTTGGTGATCGGGATGTATTCCTGGTACTGCACATTGGCGCGGCCGTATTGCGCATCGCCAAAGGTGCTCAGCTCCAGATTGACCCGCGCGAAGCGACCGACCGTGGGCGAGATGATGCTGTCACGGTTATCACGCGCCCAGCCGATGGTGAAGGGCCACTCGGAGCTGTCCTTGCCGAACTGGCGACCGTAAAGCAGATAGCTATTGGGCAGGCCAGCCGTCGTGCTCATGCGGGTGCGGGCATAGCCGAAGCCGAAGAACACGGTGTCAATTTCCGAGAACGGCACACCGAAGCGGATCGAGCCGCCGTGGGTGATCAACTCGTACTGCTCACCCAGGGTGTTGATGGGCTTCTGGGTACGGTAGAACACGTCGAAGGAGCGCGAAATACCGTCCACCGTGAAGTAGGGATCGGTCTCGCTGATCACCAGCGCGCGGCCGGTCGAGGCGGTATTGACCTGGATGCCCAATGAATGGCCGGAACCGAAAATATTGTCCTGCTGGATGGAGCCGGTCAACGACAGCTTTTGCTGGCTGGAGTAACCCGCGCCCACCATGATGTTGCCGGTGGGGCGCTCCACCACCGTCAGCAGCACGTCCACCTGATCCTGGGTGCCGGGCACTTCCTGGGTGTCGATGGTCACTTCACCTTGCTTGAAGTAGCCCAGGCGCTCGACCCGGTCTTTCGAGGCCTTGATGCGCTGGCCGTCGTACCAAGCCGATTCGAACTGGCGGAATTCGCGGCGGATCACTTCGTCCCGTGTGCGGGTGTTGCCGCCGATGATGACCTTGCGCACATAGACGCGGCGCGCCGGGTCGCCGGTGAAGGTCACCACGACCTGGCCGGTGGCCTTGTCGATCTCGGGCCGGCTGTCGACCCGCGCAAAAGCGTAGCCAAAGGTGCCGTAGTAGTCGCTGAACAAGCGCGTGGTCTGAGCCACAGCTTCGCCTTGATAGGCTTGGCCGGGCTTGAGCTGAATCAGGCGCTTGAAGTCTTCTTCGCGGCCCAGGAACTCGCCTTCGAGCTTGACGGCCGTGACGGTGTAGGGCTGCCCCTCGCTGACCGTGATGGCCACGCTGATGCTTTGCTTGTCCGGCGAAATCGTCACCTGGGTGGAGGTAACGGCGAACTCCAGATAGCCGCGATTCAGGTAGTAGGAGCGCAGCGTTTCCAGGTCGGCATTGAGCTTGGAGCGCGAGTAGCGGTCGGTCTTGGTGTACCAAGTCAGCCAGCCCGAGGTGGTCTGCTCCATGAGGCCCAGCAGCGTGCTCTCGGAGAACACCTTGGAGCCGAGGATGCGCACCTCACCGATCTTGGCGGGCTCGCCTTCGGTCACAGCGAAGCTGACGTTGACGCGGTTGCGCTCCAGCGGGGTGATCGTGGTCGTGACCTCGGCGCCATACAAGCTGCGCGTCAGGTACTGGCGCTTCAACTCTTGCTCGGCACGGTCGGCCAAGGCTTTGTCGAAGGGCTTGCCCTCGCCAATGCCCACGTCCTTGAGCGACTTGGTCAGCGCTTCGGTGTCGAACTCTTTCAGGCCGACAAAGCTGACGTTGGCAATGATGGGGCGCTCTTCAATGATGACCACAGCGGAGCTGCCGTCGATATTGATGCGCACATCTTTGAACAAGCCAGTGGCAAACAAAGCGCGCAAGGCAGCCGCGCCCTTGTCGTCGTTATACGTATCGCCAATACGAAAGGGCAGCGACGCGAACACGGTACCAGGGTCGGTCCGGTTCAGGCCCTCCACCCGGATGTCCTTGATGACGAAGGGATCCACCGCCCAGGCGGCGCCTGACTGCAGTGTGGCCACCAAGGCCAAAGTCAGGATCGAGGCGCGCTTGGGCGCACCTATTCTTCTTAGAAATGAGGACATGCTTAGGATCAATGCAGGCCCGCAAACCGGGCCACGTCGTTGGAAAGGGCTAAAGCCATCATCAGCATCAGGATCAACGCACCTGCGCGCTGCAGTTGCGTTTGCCACCACTCCGAGACGGGGCGGCCGCTCAAACCCTCGAAAAGATAATACATCAGGTGCCCACCATCGAGCATGGGCAGCGGCAAGAGGTTCAAGACGCCGAGGCTCACGCTCACCAGCGCGAGGAAGCCGAGGTACTGGGTCAAGCCCAGTTTGGCCGACTGGCCGGCGTATTCAGCAATGGTCAGCGGGCCGCTGAGATTCTTCAGCGAGGCCTGCCCGATCAGCATGCGGCCAAACACCTTCAGGGTGGACCAAGACACTTCCCAGGTGCGCGCCGCACCGCGCGCCAGGCCGTCAAAAAAGCCGTAACGCAAATGCACCATTTGCGGCGCAGCGCCCACCATGGCTTCGATGCGGCCGATCTTGCGCTCGCCTTCCGCCACAACCTTGGGCGTCACTTCGAGCTCGATGGACTGGCCGGATCGCTCAATTCGCCAGGCCTGAACATGCGGCTGACCATCGGCCGAAGCGGCACGAATCATCGCCCGCAGGCTGGCGGCGTCCGCCACCTGCAAGCCATCCACAGCCAAGACCCGGTCGCCCTCGCGCAAGCCCGCTTGGGCGGCCGCGCCGCCGGGGCTGATGCGGCCCAAGACTGCTTCGCTGAAAGGCCCGCCCAAGCCCAGCTTGGCGGCCAGGGCGGCGTCCATTTCAGCGCCGGCCAGGGATTCGGTATCCAGCAGCAACTCGCGCCGGCCATGGCCTTGGCCCTGGCTCACACTCAAATGCAGCTTCTGGCCATGAGCCACGGCGGTGGCCACTTGTTCATGCAGATCCAGCAAGGAACTGATGTCGCGCCAGTCCTGCCCGTCGGTGGACACCGACTGCACCCAGTCCCCAGCCCGCACACCCGCCCGCTCGGCCAGCGAACCCGCCACCGGCGTGCCCAGCACAGCCTTGGGCACATCCATGCCGACCCAGTTGGCCGCGCCAAACAAGGCAACCGCCAACAGCAAATTGGCCAACGGCCCGGCAGCCACAATCGCCACGCGCTGACGCAAAGGTTTGTTATTGAAAGCTTGCGCGCGCAGACCGGCATCGACCGGCGCTTCGCGTTCGTCCAACATGCGCACATAGCCGCCAAGCGGGATGGCGCACAGCGTGAACTCGGTGGCGTCGGGCGAGGCCTGGCGGCGCCAGATGACGCGGCCAAAGCCCACCGAGAAGCGCAAGACCTTCACCCCACAGGCCTTGGCCACACGGTAGTGACCGTACTCATGCACAACGATCAGAATCGCCAGCGTGAGCACAAAGGCCAGCAAGGTACTCATGCAGCCAGCCCGGCAATCAAGGTTTGCGCATGGCGGCGCGTGCGCGCATCCAAGCCCAGCAAACCTTCAACGCTGGTCGACTCACCCGCCTCGGGTAGCAACTCGTCCAGGCATTGCACATTGATGCGGTGGATCTGGTCAAAGCGCAGGCGTCGGTTCAAAAAGGCCTCAACGGCTTCCTCATTGGCAGCATTCAGCACCGCCGTCGAGCCCTCGGCCCCGCGCAACGCGCGCCAGGACAGGAACAGGCCGGGGAAGCGCTTTTCATCGGCCTCCTCGAAGGTCAGCGCGCTGAGCTTGTCGAGTTCCAGGCGGCTGGCGCCAGCTTCAATGCGCTCGGGGAATGATAGGCCGTAGGCGATCGGCACCCGCATATCCGGCGTGCCCATCTGGGCCAGCACCGACATATCGCGGCACACCACCATCGAATGCACGATGCTCTGCGGATGGATGATGACGCGGATCTGCTCAGGCGCCAGGTTGAAGAGCCAACGCGCCTCGATCACTTCGAGCGCCTTGTTCATCATGGTGGCGGAGTCGACCGAGATCTTGCGGCCCATCACCCAGTTCGGGTGAGCGCAGGCTTGCTCGGGCGTGATCTCAGCCAGCGTGGCCGGGTCGCGCTGGCGGAAGGGGCCACCGGAGGCGGTGAGCACGATGTGATCGATGCGCTGCGCCCAGGTGGACCGATCCTCGGGCAGGCATTGGAAGATGGCTGAATGCTCGCTGTCGATGGGCAGCAAGGTGGCACCACCTTGCGCCACCGCCTGCATGAACAAGGCACCACCAACGACGATGGCCTCTTTATTCGCCAAGAGCAGGCGCTTGCCCGCACGCGCAGCCGCCAGGCAAGGGGCCAAGCCGGCGGCGCCGACGATGGCACCCATCACCATGTCCACATCCGGGTGCGCGGCGATCTGCGCCAAGCTGTCGGCGCCGTCCAGCACCTCGGTGGCACTGCCCTGCTCGCGCAGCAATTCGCGCAGACGGGCGGCGGGCGCACGCTCGGGCATGACGGCAAAGCGCGGCTGCCAGCGCAGGCATTGCGCCAGCAAGTTTTCGACCCGACTCATGGCCGACAGCGCAAACACCTCATAACGCTCGGGGTGACGTGCCAACACATCCAGGGTGTTGACGCCGATGGAGCCGGTAGAGCCCAGCACGCAGATGCGCTGGATTCGCGAGTTAGGGTTCATGTGATGATCAAGCTCAAACTACTCAGTGCCATGGCCAGCGGAAACACCGGCAGCAAGGCATCCACACGATCAAGCACGCCGCCGTGGCCGGGCAGCAGGCGGCTGCTGTCCTTGGCGCCCACGGCACGTTTGATCAGGGATTCAAACAAATCGCCCACCACGCTCATGGCACTGAGCACCAGCAAGCTCAGCAGGCTGACCAGCCAGCCTTGGCGGGCCAGCAATTGGTAGAGGCTGGGTGAGTCCACCGTGAACTGCACCTCGATGACATGCACCCACACAAAGGCCAGGAGCAAGACGCCGATCATGCCGGACCAGACGCCTTCCCAGCTCTTGCCGGGGCTGATGGAGGGCGCCAGCTTGCGGCGGCCGAAGCTGCGGCCACCGAAATAGGCGGCCACATCGGCCATCCAGACCAAGCAGAACACAGACAGGAGGAAATTGATGCCAATGGCCTTGGCTTGCACCATGGCCATCCAGGCCGCCCACAGCGCCAGGGCGCCCAGCACCAGGCGCAAGGCATGGGAGGCATGGGGCCAGGCCGTGGGCCCGCCACGCAGGGCGAATGCGCCACCCAAGACCCAGATGGTACCCGCCAGCCACCAGCACCAGATCGGTGGTGGCTCCAGGCCCAAGCCACCCAAGGTGGCGGCACAGGCGGCGGCAACGGCGCCGCCGAAAGCCAGGGGCAAAAGCCGGGATTCACCGGCACGCGCATTCAAGCGCGCCCATTCCCAACCCGCCGCCGCGATCAGAATCAGGGTCAGAACAGCAAAAGGCCAGCTGGATGCCGCAAACACGGCAGGCAACAAAACGGCCAACAGCACGAGGGCTGTGATGATGCGTTGCTTCAGCATTGAGGCCTTTGAAAAAAGATCAGACGCTTGCGCTAACGGCAGGCTCGGGCTTGACGCCGCCGAAGCGCCGATCGCGCTCGCGGAAGGCTTCGATGGCAGCATCTAGCTGGGCTTCGCCGAACTCAGGCCAGAGGCAGTCGGAGAAAACAAACTCGGTATACGCCACCTGCCACAGCAAGAAGTTGCTGATGCGTACTTCCCCGCCGGTGCGGATGAAGAGGTCGGGGTCCGGCGCATAGCTCATCGCCATGAATTCGCTCAGCTTGGCCTCGGTCAGCTCTTCGGGCGGCACGCCGGCTTGCATGGCGCCCTTGCACGCCTGCACCACATCCCAGCGGCCACCGTAGTTGAAGGCCACCGACAAGGTCAGCTTGGTGTTGTGCGCGGTGGCGGATTCGGCCTCATTCCAGGCATTGCGCAGCTTGGGTGAAACCGCATCACGGTCACCCACAATGCGAATGCGCACGCCCATGGCCCCCATGCGGGCCAGATAACGCGACACCGCCGCCAGCACCAAGCCCATCAGGCCGGAGACTTCATCGGAGGGGCGTTTCCAGTTTTCGCTGGAGAAGGCGAAGACGGTGAGGTACTCGACCTCTCGGTCGATGCAGGCCTGCACCACCTTGACCAAGGCATCAACGCCTTGCTTATGGCCAAAGAATCGGGGCAGAAAGCGCTTTTTGGCCCAGCGCCCATTGCCGTCCATGACGACGGCAATGTGGCGAGGCACGAGGGTCTGTTCGGAACTCACGCGCAGCGGGTCCGCTCAGACAGCCAGAATTTCGGCTTCTTTGGCCGCGATCAGGCGGTCGATTTCAGCGATCGTGCGGTCGGTGAGCTTTTGCGCATCGTCCAGGCTACGGCGCTCGTCGTCTTCGCTGATCAGCTTGTCTTTGGTCAGCTTCTTGGCTTGCTCATTGGCGTCACGGCGCAGATTGCGCACGGCCACCTTGGCATCTTCGCCGGCATTGCGCACGACCTTGGTCAGCTCGCGGCGGCGCTCTTCGTTGAGCGGAGGCACCGGCACGCGAATCAGATCGCCTTGCGAGGAAGGGTTCAAGCCCAGGTCAGACTCGCGAATCGACTTCTCAATCTTGGGGCCCATGCCTTTTTCCCAGGGCTGGACGCTGATGGTGCGCGCATCCAGCAAAGACACATTGGCCACCTGGCTGATCGGCACCATGGAGCCGTAATACTCGACACTGACTTGATCCAGGATGCCGGGGTGGGCACGGCCCACGCGGATCTTCACCAACTCGTTCTTGAAAGCTTCGACGGACTTGGCCATCTTCGATTCAGCGTTTTGCTTGATGTCTGCAATGCTCATGATGCTTCTCTGAATATCTGATCAGTTCTAAGGCCGGCAAGCACTTAAACGTGCACCAGCGTGCCTTCGTCTTCACCCATGACCACCCGCTTGAGCGAACCAGGCTTCAAGATGCTGAACACGCGGATCGGCAGCTTCTGGTCGCGGCACAGCGCGAAGGCGGTGGCATCCAGAACTTGCAGATTCTTGGTGATCGCTTCATCGAAGCTGATGCGTGCGTAGCGGGTCGCGGACGGGTCCTTTTTCGGGTCGGCAGTGTAAACGCCGTCGACCTTGGTGGCCTTGAGCACAATCTCCACGCCCATTTCCGCGCCACGCAGGGCTGCGGCCGTGTCGGTGGTGAAGAAGGGATTGCCGGTACCGGCAGCAAACACCACGACCTTGCCTTCTTCCAGATACTGCAAAGCCTTGGGGCGCACATAGGGCTCCACCACCTGCTCGATGCCGATGGCCGACATCACGCGCGCGGTGATGCCTTCTTGGCGCATGGTGTCAGCCAGGGCGAGCGAATTCATCACCGTGGCCAACATGCCCATGTAGTCGGCCGTTGCGCGGTCCATGCCCACCGAGCCCCCCGCCACACCGCGGAAGATATTGCCGCCGCCGATGACCACCGCCACCTCCACGCCCAATTCCGTGACCTCGCGGATCTCTTGCACCATACGCACGATGGTGGCGCGGTTGATGCCGAAGGCGTCATCGCCCATCAAAGCTTCGCCGGAGAGTTTGAGCAGAATTCGTTTGAGCGCGGGCATGTGTGACCTCTATGTGCTGCGTGTTGCTAAAAATAGTCTTGGCGTGCCGCGCCGGCTGACACCCTCCTTGTGGGATGGGCCACGCATCAGCGCGGGCACAAGTGTAAAGGGCGCCAGAGGCGCCCTTTACACTGGGGAGGCTTAAGCCCCCTTGGCGGCAGCCACTTGCGCGGCCACTTCGGCGGCGAAGTCGTCCACCTTCTTCTCAATGCCTTCGCCGACCACGTACAGGGTGAAACCCTTCACGGTGGTGGCCTTGTCCTTCAGCATGGCGGCAACGGTTTGCTTGCCGTCGGCAGCCTTCACGAAGACTTGATCCAGCAGCGAGACTTCCTTCAGGAACTTCTGCACCGAGCCTTCAACCATCTTGGCGACGATGTCGGCAGGCTTGCCGGACTCGGCAGCCTTCTCGGCAGCGATCTTGCGCTCCTTCTCGACCAGCTCAGCAGGCACATCGGCCGAAGACAGAGCGGCGGGCTTCATGGCGGCCACGTGCATGGCGACGTCCTTGGCAGCAACTTCGTCGCCGTCGAACTCAACCATCACGCCGATGCGGGTGCCGTGCAGGTAGGAAGCCAGCTTGGAGCCGGTGGCATAGCGCTGGAAGCGGCGGATGGTCATGTTCTCGCCGATCTTGCCGATCAGGCCCTTGCGAACATCTTCCACCGTGGGGCCGAAGCCTTCTTGCGACAGGGGCAGTGCCGACAGGGCAGCCACGTCGGCCGGTGCGTCCGAAGCGATCAGACCCGCGACAGCGTTCACGAAAGCCAGGAAGGCATCGTTCTTGGACACGAAGTCGGTTTCGCAGTTCACTTCCAGCAGAGCGCCAGCGTTGCCCACCACGGCGGTGGCAACGACGCCTTCGGCGGTCACGCGCGAAGCGGCCTTGCCAGCCTTGTTGCCCAGCTTGACGCGCAGGATTTCTTCCGCACGACCCAGATCGCCTTCGGCTTCGGTCAGGGCCTTCTTGCACTCCATCATCGGAGCGTCGGTACGAGCGCGCAGCTCAGCAACCATGCTTGCGGTAATAACAGCCATTTTGATTCTCCGGTTTCATGAGCCCTCGCGCTTGAACAGCGACAGCTCGTTGATATCCAATTTTTCTGAAAAAAAGGGGCTGAATCAGCCCCTTTTGGTCGTGGCGTTAGGAGCCAAAGACGCGATTAAGCGCCTTCGCTCACTTCCACGAACTCGTCGCCAGCGGGGGCTTGAGCATGCACGACTTCGTTACCAGCATTGGCACGGCCTTCCAGCACGGCGTCAGCAACGGCGCGAGCGTACAGAGCCACGGCCTTGGCCGAGTCATCGTTACCAGGAATGACGTAGTCGATGCCTTCGGGCGAGTGGTTGGTGTCAACCACGCCGATGACGGGGATGCCCAGCTTCTTGGCCTCGGCAACAGCGATCTTGTGGAAGCCCACGTCGATCACGAAGATGGCGTCGGGCAAGCCGGCCATGTCCTGGATGCCGCCGATGTCTTTTTCCAGCTTGGCCAAGTCACGCTGGAACATCAGCGCTTCTTTCTTGATCGCGGGCTGGGTACCAGCTTCGACCTGAGCTTGCATGTCCTTCAGGTTCTTCAGCGAAGCCTTGACCGTCTTGAAGTTGGTCATCATGCCGCCCAACCAACGCTGGTCGACATAAGGCATGCCAGCGCGCTGAGCTTCCAGAGCGATGACTTCACGAGCTTGGCGCTTGGTGCCAATCATCATGATGGTGCCGCGCTTGGAGGCCAGGTTGCGAACGAACTTCATCGCCTCTTCGAACGCAGGCAGCGTCTTCTCGAGGTTGATGATGTGAATCTTGTTGCGATGGCCGTAGATGTAGGGGGCCATCTTGGGATGCCAAAAACGTGTTTGGTGACCAAAGTGGACGCCGGCTTCCAGCATCTCGCGCATAGTGACGGACATTTTTATTACTCCGAAGGTTGTGTCTAAAATCCGGCTCGAATTGCTCTGCAATACTTCTGAGACAAAGCACTTGGCTTTGCCTGAACAGCAGCAACACCTCTCGAATAGCCGGTTTGCGATTAATTCCACCGATCAGCGACCGAACATTCTTGTTCGAGCCACCCGGCAAAACCCAAAGATTATACACGACTTATGCCCAACGACCTGAGCAGCGCCCCGCAGCGCATGCGAGAAGGCCGACTGCGAGCCCTTCGATTCACCGCCCCTCAAGGCCTCAGCCAGAGCCGCGCGCCTGCCAAATTCGGGCGGGGACACTGAGCATGCGCATCGCCATCATCGGCGCCGGCATTGCCGGCGTCACCACCGCGTTTGAACTCAGCGCACGCGGCCACCAAGTCACGGTATTCGATCGCTGCGGCAGCGTGGCCGCCGAAGGCAGCTTTGCCAATGCCGGCATCGTCGCCCCCGAACTCGCCCTGCCCTGGACCACGCCCGGCTGGCCCCGCCTAAGCGCAGGCCGCCACTTCGGCTGGCAATGGCAACGCCGCCGCGCAGCCCAAAACAAGAGTTCCGCGGCTGCGCAAGAGAACCTATTCAAGCTCGCCCAATTCAGCTTGCAGCGCCTGCAAACCTTGCGGCGCAGCCTGCAACTGGACTTCGAGCGCGCCGAAGGTCAGCTGGTGCTGCTGCGCACCGAGCGCGAGCTCAAGCAGATTCAGCCCGGGCTGGACCGCTTGGCGCAGTTCGGCTTCAGCGCCAAGCTGCTCAGCCCCGAGGAATGCCGCACTGTCGAGCCCGGCCTGAACCCCGACCAAGCCCTGCATGGCGGCATCCACCTGGCCCAAGCCGAGGTCGGCAACTGCCGCCAGTTCGCCCACCAGATCCGTCTGGCCGCCCAACGCCTGGGTGCGCAATTCCGCTTTCACACCACGGTGCGCAGCATCAACCCAGGCACGCCCGCGCAACTGGTGCACGAATACACACCACCCGCAGAGCAAGCCGGCCCCAGCACCCGCTATGCCGAGAGCAAAGACGCCTCCGACACCCGCCCTGCCCCCCATGGCCCGCAGCAAGACAGCTTCGACGCCATCGTGGTTTGCGCCGGCACGGGCGCAGCCGCACTGCTGCAGCCCCTGGGTATCAAGCTCGCACTGGCAAGCTTGCACGGCAGTTCACTGACCGCGCCCTTGCGGCAGTTGGAGGCCCACCCGGATCTGGGACCGCGCGCCGGCCTTTTCGACCAAGCCACCGGCATCAGCATCAGCCGCATCGGCCAGCGGATTCGTCTGTGCCAGAGCGGCGAATTCGATGCCAGCCCGCGCATTCGACCGGCGGCATTGACGCAAATGCACAAGGTGCTGGACGACTGGTTCCCCGGCGCCATGCAAGCCGGCCAATTGCAGCAATGGCGCGGCAGCCAGGTGCATCTGGCCGACGGCCTGCCCCTGCTGGGCCAGAGCGGGCGCAGCGGGGTTTGGCTCAATCTCGCCCACGAACCCAGCGCCTTGCTGAGCTGGACCTTGGCCTGTGGCGCCGCCTGCGTCATCAGCAGCCAGATCAGCGGCGATCAAGCCGGCGCCGACATCCCCGCTACCACAGGGCTTGAGTTGAGCCGGCTGGCAGCCTGAGGAAACCGGGGGGAAACAGGGCTGTGGCCGGCATGGCATTTGGACTCACAATCCAGCTGTGATCCACCTCAGCAAGCTGCTCCACACCCTGCCCTTATTCTTGGCCGCCAGCGCCCGTGCCATGGAGGCCCGCGCGCTCGCACAGCAGCCCAGCCCCAGCTTGATGGAACGCGCTGGACTGAGCCTGGCCAAGCTGGCACTGGCCCTGCAAACCGATACCAAGCGCACCTTCTGGATCGTGTGCGGACCCGGCAATAACGGCGGCGACGGCCTGGTCGCCGCGCGACTGCTGCACAGCCAAGGCCGGCGCGTCCGCGTCAGCTTGATCCCCAGCAAAAGCCGAACGCCTGCCGACGCGCAAACAGCACTGCTGACCGCACAAGCGGCGGGCGTGCCCATCACGCAAGACCTGACCCCAGCTCTCGACACCGGCCTAGCCATCGATGCCCTGCTGGGCCTGGGCAGCGATCGAGCACCGAGCGGCGCCATCGCCACGGCCATTCAAACCCTCAATCAACTGGGCGCACCCGTGCTGGCGGTCGATCTGCCCAGCGGCCTGGCCCCAGACAGCGGCAACTGCTACGGCGACTGGGTGGTGCAGGCCCAGCACACGCTGTGCCTGCTGAGCCTGAAGCCCGGCTTATTCACAGGCGCCGGCCGCGCATGCAGCGGCGAGATCTGGCTTGACACACTGGGCGTGACGCCCGATCAGCCGGACGCCCGGCTGATCGGCCTCGATTGCCTACGCGATTGGGGCCAGCCAGCCAGCCACATGCAACACAAAGGCAGCCAAGGCGATGTGCTGGTGATTGGCGGCGCCCCCGGCATGCGCGGCGCCCTGCGCTTAGCTGCCCGGGCCGCATTGGCCTCAGGCGCCGGCAGGGTCTACGCCTGCCCGCTGGACCCCACAGGCGACACCGAGCCCTTGAACGAGTTGGACTCGCAAGCGCCTGAGCTGATGCAACTGCGCCTCAGCCGCCTCAGCGATGTCCACACATGGGCGGGCCGTACCGTGCTGTGCGGCTGCGGCGGCAGCCAAGCCGTGGCGGCAAGCTTGAGCACGGCACTGAACCAAGCAGAACGATTGGTCTTGGACGCCGATGCGCTCAACGCCATTGCGGCAGACCCCAAACTTCAATCGCAGTTGCAGCAAAGAGCCGCGCGCCAACAAACCACCATACTGACACCTCACCCTTTAGAGGCCGCTCGTTTGCTGGGCTGCGACACCAAGACCGTGCAGGCCGACCGACTGGCTGCCGCCCAACAAATCGCCGATCGATTTGAAAGTTATGTCGCCCTCAAGGGCTCGGGCACCGTCATCACGGCGCCGGCACGAATGCAGCAGATGCCACTCATCAACGCCAGCGGCAGTGCCGCCCTGGCCACCGCCGGCACAGGCGATGTGCTGGCAGGTTGGCTAGCCGGTCTGTGGGCCCAAGCACCTCGGCAAGACCCTCAAGCCCTGGCCGCCGCCGCCGTGCATTGGCACGGGCTGGCCGGCCAAAGCCAAGCCCTGGGGCCGCTGCGCGCGGGCGCCCTGGTGGAGCGCATGCACGAGAACCGCGCAAGCTTCGCTGAGCGCTGAACCCAGCAAGGCTTGGCGGCGATGCCGACCAAACCTGCCAAGATCCATCACGGCAATTCCGACCGAAACAAGGCCGACAGACCTCAAGCCAAGACCGAACTAGGCATCTTGGGGCGCTGAACAGCGCACCGAAGCACGCTCAGCGCCGCTTGCGCGCGCGCGGCTCAGCGGCGGCCGCTGCGGCAGGTTTCCCGCCGCCCTTGCGCGCCTCAGCACGCGCCGCCTTGACGGGATGCGCCGGGCTGGCCATGGCTTGTGAAGCGCCGGACTTGCGCCGCGCCGGCTTGGCCCCGCGCTTGCCCGAAGACTTGACCTCGCGGTCATGCCGGCGCACTTCTTCCAGCGCCTCTGCCGCGCTCATGGTGCCGCGCGTCGGCGCAGCAGCACCCGCCTTGTCACGCTGAGCGCGCGCGACCAGCTTGGCCTCTTCGCTGTCGTGAATTAGGCGGAAATCGATCTTGCGCGCGTCCAGGTCCACACGGCTGACCTGAACCTGCACACGGGCGCCGGTGGCGTAGCGCAGGCCGGTGCGCTCGCCGCGCAACTCCTGCCGCACTTCGTCGAACTTGAAATATTCGCCGCCCAACTCGGTGATGTGAATCATGCCCTCGACGTAGAGCGCATCGAGCTGCACGAACAGGCCAAAGCTGGCCACGGCGCTGACGGTGCCAGCAAACTCTTCACCCAAATGCTCGCGCATATAACGGCACTTGAGCCAGGCCTCGACATCACGCGAGGCCTCGTCAGCGCGGCGCTCATTTGCGCTGCAATGCGCACCCACAACTTCCCAGCGCTCGATCTCGGTGGAGGCCTTGGCGGGATCGATAGGCTGAGCGCGCCCCGGCCGCTTGGTTGGCATCGGCACATTCATCTTGCCGGCATCGAGGTGGTAGCGCTTGTTCGCCAGAATCGACTTGATGACCCGGTGCACCAGCAAGTCGGGATAACGCCGAATCGGGCTGGTGAAGTGGGTATATGCCTCGTAGCTCAGGCCAAAGTGCCCCGAGTTGGCCGAGGTGTACAGCGCCTGCTGCATGGAGCGCAGCAGCATCGAGTGGATCTGGGTCGAGTCAACGCGATCCTTGGTGGCCGCGGCAATCGCTTGATACTCCTTGGGCTTGGGATCATCGCCAATGCTCAGGCCAAGACCCAAGGCACGCAGATAGGCCTGCAAGGCCACACGCTTTTCGGGCGTCGGGCCTTCGTGAACGCGGAAGAGCGAGCCGTGCTTGGCATCAGCAATGAAGTCCGCGGCACAGACATTGGCCGCCAGCATGGCCTCTTCGATCAGCTTGTGCGCATCGTTACGTGTGCGCGGGATGATCTTCTCGATGCGACCGTTGTCGTCGCAGACGATTTGCGTCTCGGTCGTGTCGAAGTCAATTGCACCACGGCGGCCACGCTCAGCCAGCAAAGCACGATAGACCTCGTGCAGATGCAGCAGATGCGGCACCAGATCGCGCCGCTTGGCAGCCTCCGGCCCATGGGTATTGCCCAGAATTGCCGCCACCTCGTTGTAGGTGAAACGGGCGTGCGAGCAGATCACCGCCGGATAGAACTGGTAAGCCTGCACCTCGCCGCTTTCGCTGACCAGCATGTCGCAGACCATCGAAAGCCGGTCTTCATAGGGGTTGAGCGAGCACAGGCCGTTGGACAATTTCTCCGGCAGCATCGGAATGACGCGGCGCGGGAAGTAGACCGAGGTGGCGCGCTCGTAGGCATCCCCGTCCAGCGGGTCACCGGGCTTGACGTAGTGGCTCACGTCCGCAATCGCCACCAGCAAGCGCCAGCCACTGAAGGCAGTCTTGCCGCGGCCCTGCTTGTGGGGCTCGCAGAACACCGCATCATCGAAGTCACGCGCGTCTTCACCGTCAATGGTGACCAAGGGCACATCGCGCAGGTCAATACGCCCCTTCAAGTCGATGGCACGCAGTTTCTCCGGCAGCTTGGCGGCTTGCGCCAGGGTCTCGGCGCTGAAGCGGTGCGGCACATCGTATTTGCGCACCGCGATTTCGATCTCCATGCCGGGATCGTCGATCTCACCCAAGACCTCCACCACCCGGCCCACCGGCTGCGAATACAGCGAAGGCGGCTCGATCAGTTCAACCGCCACCACCTGCCCGGCCGTTGCATTGGCCGTGCCGTTCTTGGGGATCAAGATGTCTTGACCCATGCGCTTGTCTTCGGGCGCCACCAGCCAGATGCCTGACTCCAACAGCAAGCGGCCGATGATGGGCTTTTTCTTGCGCTCGAGAATTTCCAGCACCTTGCCCTCGGGGCGGCCGCGTTTGTCGTAGCGGGTGATGCGCACACGCAGACGGTCGCCATGCATGACGGCATGCATCTCCTGCTGCGGCAAATAGACGTCCTGCTGCCCCTCATCCGGGATCAGAAAACCATGCCCGTCGCGGTGACCTTGCAGGGTGCCGTCGACTTCGCTGAGCAGGCCGATGCCTTCTTGCGGGGACTGACTTGCGTTCTTAAAGTTTTTGATGATAGAATCCTTGTCTTTCCTGAAACGTTAAAACAATTTCTGCAAAGAAGCTGTTTTAAACCTTGCCCAGGTGGCGGAATTGGTAGACGCACTAGTTTCAGGTACTAGCGGGTAACTCCGTGGAGGTTCGAGTCCTCTCCTGGGCACCAAATTTTTCAAAAGCCAACGCATCTGCGTTGGCTTTTGTTTTTGTCGAATCTGTTTTTGATGGCCGCGAACATGCGGCCATTTTGCTTTGTGTCCGCGCCTTTGCCGGGCGAAACAGCGATGCAGGCCAAAATTTTTCTTGAGCACCCCGCAATAAACAACAAGCCGACGGCACTTGCGTGCGGTCGGCTTGTTTGTCATTGCTGAAGAACAAAAGCGTGTGGCGCTCTGGCTCAGACGACGAATTTCTTGGCCAGGGCTTCCGGGCGCATATCGTCGTATTCCTCGAAGGGCTGGTGAATCCAGGGGCTGGTATCCAGCATCTCGACGTAATAGTCCGGCGTGTAGCTCGACACACCCTTGGTCCAGATCACCGCCGAGCGCAGCTCGCTGATGGCGGGCATGCCGCGCAGGCGCTCGACCACGGCCTTGAGCGTGACACCGGAATCCGCCAAGTCGTCCACCAGCAGCACGCGGCCAGCCAGTTCGCCCTTGGGCATGGTGATGTATTTAGCGATGTCCAGGCGCCCCTGGATGGTGCCGGCTTCGGCGCGGTAAGAGCTGGTGGACATGATGCCCAGTGGCTTATCGAACACGCGCGAGAGCACGTCGCCGGGGCGCATGCCGCCACGGGCCAGACACAGAATCTGATCGAACTCCCAGCCGGAGGCGTGGATCTTCAGCGCCAGGCGCTCGGTGAGCATGTGGTACTCATCCCAGGACACGTACAAGTGCTTGCCGTCGTCGGTCAACATGATGGGGGAACTCCTGTAAATCTAGTGAATGCGAATCAGGCGACGGCGCCCACATAGGGGTGACGCAGCAGAATCGTGTGTTCGCGGTCGGGGCCGGTGGAGACCATGTCTATCGGCGCGCCGATGACTTCCTTGATGCGCTCGAGGTAACGGCGCGCATTGACGGGCAGCTTGTCCCATTCAGTGACGCCGAAAGTGGTCTCGGTCCAGCCAGGGAAGGTTTCGTAGACCGGCACGCAGGCCGCGATCTCATCGCCGTCCAAAGGCAGGATGTCGAACTGGCGGCCATCCATCTCGTAGCCCACGCACATCTTGATCTCGCTCAGGCCATCCAGCACGTCGAGCTTGGTGATGCACAAGCCAGTGATGCCGTTGATGATGACCGAACGCTTCAGCGCAGCGGCATCAAACCAGCCGCAACGGCGAGCCCGGCCGGTGACCGTGCCGCGCTCCTGGCCGACGGTGGCGAGGTGATAGCCCACCGTGCCTTCCTTTTCCCACTCCAGCTCGGTCGGGAACGGGCCCGAGCCCACGCGGGTGGTGTAAGCCTTGGTGATGCCCAGCATGTAGTGCAGCATTTGCGGGCCAACGCCGGCACCGGCCGCCGCATTGCCAGCCACGCAGTTGCTGGAGGTCACATAGGGATAAGTGCCGTGGTCGATGTCCAGCAGTGTGCCTTGCGCACCTTCGAACAAGATATTGGCGCCTGCCAGATGGGCCTTGTGGATCATGTAGCCCACGTCGGCCATCATCGGCTTGATCAGCTCAGCCATCTTCATGGCTTGATCGAAGATGGGCTGGAATTCCAGCGCCTTCGAGTTCAGATAACCCGACAGTGCGAAGTTGTGCAGCTCCAGCAACTCGCGCAGCTTCTTGGCGAAACGCTCGGGATGCTTCAGATCCTGCACGCGCAGGGCGCGGCGCGCCACCTTGTCTTCGTAGGCCGGGCCAATGCCCTTGCCGGTGGTGCCGATCTTGCCGCTGCCGCTGCTTTCACGCAAAGCTTCGCGCGCTTTGTCCACTTCCACATGGAAGGGCAGGATCAGCGGGCAGGACTCGCTGATGAAGAGGCGCGAACGCACTTCCACACCGGCTTTTTCTAGGCGCTCGATCTCGCTCAACAGATGTGTGGGGTCCACCACCACGCCATTTCCGATATAGCAGGCCACGCCGTCGCGCATGATGCCCGAAGGGATCAGCTGCAAGGCTGTTTTCACGCCCTTGATGACCAAGGTGTGGCCGGCGTTGTGGCCGCCCTGGAAACGCACCACGCCTTGGGCGTGATCGGTCATCCAGTCAACAACCTTGCCCTTGCCTTCGTCACCCCATTGGGTGCCGACCACTACCACATTGCGGCCGCGGGAGATTTCGCTATTCATCTTGCTCATTCCGATGATCAAAAAAATTAGGTCAGGTCAGCAACGCGGCGCTCAAAGCGCGCGCACCACCCACTGTTGGTCGACCAGCGCCAGTTCGCGGTCGCAATCAAATTCGTCACCTTCGTGCTCATGGCCAGGCAATATGCACACCACGGTCTCACCCGCCTCACGCAGGCGACGCACCGCGGCACGCAGGCTGGCATCCTCCCCCCAGGGCGCCCGCACGGCGGCGCGCAAGGGGCTGCTGGGCGTCAAGGCCACCAGCGTCTTCAAATCCAGGCTGAAGCCCACCGCAGGACGGCGGCGACCGAACACCGCCCCCACCTCGTCGTAGCGGCCACCACGCAGCACGGCATCGCTGGAGCCCTGGGCATAGAGCGCAAAGCGCACACCGCTGTAGTAGGCATAGCCAGTCAGGTCAGCCAGATCGAAGCTCAGGCGCATCTCGGGATGCGTCAGCTGCAAATGCTTGGCCAGCCATTGCAAATCATTCAAGGCCGCAGTGATCTCGGGGTGCGGGGGCAAGCTCGCTCGCGCGCGCTCCAAAACCTCCACGCCGCCGTACAAAGACAGCAGGGTTTGCAGACCTTGCAACACCGTGGCCGGCAACTGCGCCGACATGGCCTGCACAGCCGGTGCATCCTTGGTGGCGAGCGCGGTCACCAGGTTTTGCAATTCGGCCGGCTTGAGCTTCACATCACCCAAGATGCCGCGCACCAGACGCGCATCGCCCAAGTCCAAGGCGGCGCCTTGCAAGCCGGCACGGCGCACAACCTCAAGCGCCATCTCCTGCACTTCCAGGTCAGCCTCCAGGCCGGCATGGCCGTAGATTTCAGCGCCGAACTGCAGGGGCTCACGTGTGGCATGCAGGCCAGACGGCCGGGTATGCACCACCGGGCCGCAGTAGCACAAGCGGGTCACGCCGGCACGGTTGAGCAAATGCGCATCGATGCGCGCAACTTGTGGGGTGGTGTCGGCACGCAGACCCAAGGAGCGGCCTGACAACTGATCGACCAGTTTGAAGGTCTTCAGATCGAGCTCATGGCCGGCGCCGGAGAGCAGCGATTCCAGATGCTCCAGCAGCGGCGGCATGACCAACTCACAGCCGTAGGTGCGCGCCATGTCCAGCAACTCACGCCGCATCTCTTCGATACGACGCGCCTGGGAGGGCAGAACGTCAGCAAGATGCTCGGGCAGCAACCAAGCAGAGGCCATGTGAATTTTCGCCAGCGGTTAAAAACGGCATTGTACCGGCCCAAAGGCCAGATTCACGGCCAGACCAGTGCCAGCAACAGGACTCCCACCAAAATGCTTGACAAACCGACGAAGCGAATCTGCCCGTCCGTCATGCCCAACATACGCGCGAACACCTGACGCCACAGGGTCGGATTGATCAAGGGCAGCAAGCCCTCGATCACCAACATCAGCGCCAAGGCACCGAAGAACAGATCGGTCGACACCTCGGGCTTAAGCCTTATTTACGCGGCGCAGTGGCAGGTGCGGCATTGGCGCCCGCACCACGCATGGCCTTGAAGAAGTCTGTGCTGGGGTCCAGCACCATCACGTCTGACTTGTTGCGGAAGGTGTTGCGATAGGCTTCCAGCGAACGATAGAACTGGGCGAATTGCGGATCGCGGCCAAAGGATTCGGCGTAGATCGCCGAGGCCTTGGCATCGCCCTCACCCTTGATTTTTTGCGCATCGCGATAGGCTTCCGCCACGATCACTTCGCGCTGACGATCGGCATCGGCGCGAACCTTTTCGCCTTCGGCGCCACCGGTAGAACGAGCCTCATTGGCCACGCGCAGACGCTCGGACTTCATGCGGTTGTAGACCGAATCCGTGATGTTGGCAGCGAAGTCCACGCGCTTGATGCGGACGTCCAGAATCTCAATGCCGAACTGCTTGGCTTCGTCCACCAAGCGGGCGCGCACATCGTTCATGACCTTCTCACGCTCGGTGGCCAAAACGGCCAGCACGGTGCGCTTGGTGACTTCTTCGTTGAAGGCCGCCTGCACCACCGGGCTCAGTCGATTTTCAACGTTACGCATATTGGCGCCGTTGTTGCGGATGAACTGACGGGGCTCGGCCACGCGCCACTTCACCAACCAGTCGATCACCAAGCTCTTCTTCTCAGCGGTGAAGATAGGGCGCGACTCGGGGCTGTCCAGCGTTTGCACACGGCGGTCCAGAAAGACCACGTTTTGCAGCGGCGGCGGCATCTTGAATTTGAGGCCAGGCTCGGTGACGACTTCCTTGATTTCACCGAGTGAGTAGACGACGGCAAACTGGCGCTGGTCCAGGATGAACAGCATGGAGCTGGCCACCATGAAAGCAACCAGAGCACCCGCGACGATGGCGGCAATACGATTCATGTCTTTATCTCCCGGCTCTATCAGCGGCCGTCACGGCTACGCAGGCCGTCACGTGATCTCAGGTCATTGGCGCCGGTGCTGGGCGCCGGGCTCTCGGTGGCGGGGCTCACCACCACCGGCGGCGACACCGTCACATTGCCCGCGGCCGTCTGCTGAATCAGCTTGTCCAACGGCAAGTACAGCAGGTTGGAGCCATTGCGGCTGTCCACCATCACCTTGCTGACGTTGGAGTAGACCTGCTGCATGGTGTCGATGTAGAGGCGGTCACGCGTCACCGCGGGCGCCTTCTGATACTCGGCCAAGACGCTCTTGAAGCGCTGCGCATCACCTTCGGCTTGCGCCACGACGCGAGCCTTGTAACCCTCGGCCTCTTCCATCAAACGCGCTGACGTGCCTTGCGCCTTGGGAATCACATCGTTGGCATAGGCCTGGCCTTCGTTCTTCAGGCGCTCGCGGTCGGCGCCGGCCTTGAAGGCATCGTCAAACGCCGCCTGCACCTGCTCGGGTGGGGCCACGTTTTGCACATTGACGCTCTTGACCAGGATGCCTGACTTCAGGCGATCCAACTGCGCCTGCACCGATTGCACCAGCTCGACGGCGATGGCATCGCGCTGCTCATAAAGCACCGAATCCATCTTGCTCTTGCCGACGATCTCGCGCACGGCGGATTCAGCCGCCAGCACCACGGCTTCATCGGGGTTGCGGTTTTCGAACAGATAGTCACGCGCATTCTTCAGCACGTACTGCACGGTGAAGCGGATGTCGACGATGTTCTCGTCCTGCGTCAGCATCGACGAGTCGCGCAGGCCAGACGAAGGCACCACGATCGCGCGGCCCACTTCCACCTGCTGCAGCTGGGTGACCGAGATCACCTCCACCGCTTGGAAGGGGTAAGGCAGGCGCCATTGGAAGCCGGCTTCTACCGTCTTGCTGTACTTGCCGAAGGACGTGACCACGCCTTGCTGACCTTCTTGCACGATGAAGAAGCCGCTGCCCAACCAGCCCAGCACCACCACACCCGCGATCAGCGCCGCGCCGATGCCGGCGCTCTTCATATCGGGCTGGAAGTTGGGGTTGTTATTGCCGTTGTTGTTATTGCCACCGGGCTTGTCATTGCCGCCATTGCCGCCACCGAACATGCCGGACAGCTTCTTGTTGAAGTCACGCCACAGTTCGTCGAGATCAGGCGGGCCGTCATTGCGGCCATTGTTCAGCAAGCGACCTTCCTGCCAGCCACGCGGCATCAGCTTGAAGGCGGCGCCGGCGATCAAGGCCTGGGCGGCGAGTGCAACGGCTTTGACTTGCCCACCCAGGGTGGTTGTCAGCGGCCGCGCACGGCTCACGGGCTCAAAGGTATTCATGCTCATGCCTGTGTAGGGAATGGGTCAGCCGCATCCGGGTCGGAGTCAGCCAAAGGGTTGTGCTCGGAATCAAAGTCCATCCCGCCAGCTTGGGGAGATGTGCGGAAATTCAAGTCGCGCGGATCACGGGGGTCACTGCTTGCGTCGCTAGGCGCACGCTGCATGGCCAACACGATTTGTTCGCGCAAGATATCGAGGCCGGTGCCGTCCAACGCACTGACAAACACGCGCGGCACGCGCACCGCGCCGCCCTGCCCCACATCGGGCCGCTCCAGCCAATCCATGGCTTCGCGCGGGCGCTGGTCGTCGTCCAGCATGTCTTGCTTGTTGTAGACCAGGATCTGCGGAATGCCGGCGGCGTCAATTTCAGCCAGCACGCGCTCGACCTCGCGCATTTGCTCGTCCAAGTTCGGCGAAGCGGCGTCCACCACATGCAAGAGCAAATCGGCATCGGCCGCTTCCTGCAGCGTGGCGCGGAAGGCCTCGACCAGTTTGTGCGGCAGATCGCGAATGAAACCCACTGTGTCGGACAGGGACACGCTCATGCCGGCCTGCTCCAGGTACAGCGAGCGGGTGGTCGTGTCCAGTGTGGCAAAGAGCTGGTCGGCCGCGTAGCTGCGCGCCTTCACCAAAGCGTTGAACAAGGTCGACTTGCCCGCATTGGTATAGCCCACCAAGGAGACACGGTAGACGCTGTTGCGGGCGCGGGCGCGCTGCTGGGTGCTGCGCTGGCGCTGCACCTTCTTGAGCTTGTCCTTGATGGTCTTGATGCGGTCGTCGATCATGCGCCGATCCAGCTCGATCTGCGCCTCACCGGGGCCGCCGCGCATGCCGATGCCGCCGCTTTGCCGCTCCAAGTGGCTCCAGCGCCGCACCAAGCGTGTGGCCAGGTATTGCAGCCGGGCCAATTCCACCTGCATCTTGCCTTCGTGGCTCTTGGCGCGGGCGGCAAAAATCTCCAAGATCAAGGCCGTGCGGTCGGCCACGGGCACGCCCAGCACGCGCTCCAGATTGCGCTGCTGCGCGGGCGAAATCGCCTGGTCGAACAGCACGGTGTGAGCCTGGTGCGCCTGCACCAGCAACTTGATTTCATCGGCCTTGCCGGAGCCAACAAACAGCGCCGCATCGGGCGCCTGGCGCTTGGCGATCACACGGGCCACGGGTGTGTCGCCGGCCGATTCGGCCAGCAGGGCCAGTTCGTCCAGGGTCGCGTCAAAGGTCGAACCCTTGGCATTGCGGCCGAAATCAACGCCGACAAGAATGGCGCGCGCCGCCTCAGAGGGCGGCGTCGCGGTGGGGAAAGAAGCAGTGGAAGCGGATGAACTCAAGGTGTCTTTGTTTTGGGCCAGCCCAGTCATCAAACAACCCGCCCAGCTGTTTTTGCATCAAGTGACGGCGCCCGCTGGGGCATCGGCATTCAAGGCGAGACAGGCTTGGGCGGGCCGCCGGAATCAAGCAGCGTCGTCGGCCGCGTCAGCGGTGTGGAAATTCACGGCACGGCCTGGCACCACGGTCGAAATGGCGTGCTTGTAGACCATCTGGGTCACGGTGTTGCGCAGCAGCACCACATACTGGTCGAACGATTCGATGTGGCCTTGCAACTTGATGCCGTTCACCAAGTAGATGGAGACCGGAACATGCTCCTTGCGCAGCAGGTTCAGGAAGGGGTCTTGCAAGAGTTGGCCTTTATTGCTCACGATATGCTCCGTGTTGTGAGAGGGATAAACAAACGAGTTCGAACTAACGGTTTCCACCTTAACACAGGGTAAGCCTCAGTGCTGCCGGCGGGGCAGGAGGTGATGGGGTCACTCCTTGTCCGCGAAAGGATTCTTGGAGGAACGCATCTCGATCCGCAGCGGCGTGCCGACCAATTTGTAGTGGGCGCGAATGCGACCTTCCAGGTAGCGCTTGTAGACCTCGGTCACGCCTTCCAGCGAATTGCCGTGCACGATCACCAAGGGCGGGTTCATGCCGCCCTGGTGGGCGTAACGTAGCTTGGGACGATAGTGTCCGCTGCGCTTGGGCGTTTGGTGCTCCACCGCTTCTTGGATCAGGCGGGTCAGCACCGGCGTGGTCATCTTCTTGTAGGCCGAGGAATAAGCATCGGCCAAGGCGCCCCACAGCGGGCCCAGACCCTGACGCTTTAAGGCCGAGATATGCAGCACGGGTGCGAACTTCATGAAGGCCAGGCGCTGCTCGATGGAGCGTGCCAGCAACTCGCGCTGATAGCTGTCGATGGCATCCCATTTGTTAATGGCGATCACCACCGCGCGGCCGCTTTCCAGCACATAGCCGGCGATGTGCGCGTCTTGGTCTGACACACCTTGGGTGGCGTCGATCAGCAGCAGCACCACATTGGCGTCGGCAATCGCTTGCAGAGTCTTGACCACCGAGAACTTCTCGATCGCCTCAAACACCTTGCCCTTGCGGCGCAGACCGGCCGTGTCCACCAACTGGAACTGCTGGCCATTGCGCTCGAAAGGCACGGCAATCGCATCGCGCGTGGTGCCGGGCATGTCGAAGGCCACCAGGCGCTCTTCACCCAGCCAGGTATTGATCAGCGTGCTCTTGCCCACATTCGGGCGGCCAGCCACGGCCAGGCGGATCACGCCGTCCGGGGCGGCGCTGGATTCGCCGTCTTCCTCGTCATCGAACTCGAAGGGCTCCAGCACGATGTCGAGCAGGCTGCGAATGCCCTGGCCGTGGGCGGCCGAAATCGGGATCGGCGTGCCCATGCCGAGTTCATGGAACTCAGCCAACAGGGGCGACTCGCTCATGCCCTCGGCCTTGTTGACGGCCACGAACACGCGCTTGCTGGCCTGGCGCAGATAGCGGGCGATGTCGGAGTCTTGCGCCGACAAGCCCAAGCGCACGTCCACCACAAAAATCACCACATCCGCCTCGGCCACGGCCTGGCGGGTCTGCTTGGCCATTTCCTTGACGATGCCTGTCGTGCTGTCGGGCTCGAAGCCGCCGGTATCAATCACGATGTACTCGCGATTGCCGATGCGGCCGTCGCCGTAATGGCGGTCGCGGGTCAAACCGGCGAAGTCGGCCACGATGGCGTCGCGGCTCTTGGTCATCCGGTTGAACAGGGTGGACTTGCCCACATTGGGGCGCCCGACGAGTGCGATGACAGGTTTCATGTTTTTCTTCTTTTTGCTGTTGACTACTGAACTACAAATTGGGGGCCGCCGGCCTGCTTACTCAGGGCGAAAGGCGTACAAACCGCCTTTGCGCGTGGCGACCAACACGGTTTGCCCCAAGGCCACGGGGGCGGCAACGATGGGCGAGCCATCGGTGCTCAGGCGCAGCTGGGTCTTGCCGGTTTCGGCAGACAGGAAATGCACCTGGCCTTCAAAATCACCCACGATCACGGTGGCTGCTTGCAGCAGCGGCGCGCTGAGCTTGCGATTGAGGAATTGCTCCGCCGTCCACTGCACTTCGCCATTATTGATATTCCAGGCGGTCAGGCGATCGGAAGCGTCGCCACCAACAACCAGGCTAGCGCTGCCGCCAACACCGTTGATGCCGCCGACATTGCGGCTCCACTGGGCCAGGCCACGGTCGGCATTGACGCAACCCACGGCCGATTGGAAGGCGCGGGCGCAGAGCAGATCGCCGCTGCGGAACATGGGGCCGACCAGGTCAGCCAAACGTTCGACTTCATTGGTGCCACGCGGATTCGCCACGCTGGCCTCCCACCGCACAGTGCCCCTGTTCGGGTCAACACCGGTCAGGCGCGCGCCTTGGCCGACGATGAGCGTGTCCTTGTAAGCGCCGATCACACCGGGCTGGGCCAGCGTCAATGCGTCACCCGGGCGGCGCATTTCCCACAGCTTGCGGCCTTCTTGCGCATCGAAGGCCAGGACCTGGCGGTCCACCGACAGCACAAACACCCGCTCACCGGCCACCAGAGGTGCGGTGATCACCGGCGTGAGCAAAGTCTTGCGCCAAAGCACGCGGCCCGCTTCCAGCACCACCAACTCGCTGTTGCGGGTCACCACGGCAGCGAAGCGGCCATCGCTGCCCACACCAGCCTTGAGCTTTTGGCCCACATCGGTACGCCACAGGGGCTTGCCGTTAGCTGCTTGCAAGGCGGTCACCACGCCATCGGTGCCGGCCACCACAAACTGGTCGGCCACGGCGGCGATGGAGAGCGGGAACTGCACGCTGTCCAGGCTGCTATTCCAGACCACCCGGCCAGCGATGGCGGGCGTGATCTTTTCCAGCTCAGCAGGCTTGCTCGCTTTGTCCCCACCGAAGAGGGAGCAGGCCGACAGCAATGCCGACACTGCCAACAGCGCCGCGCCGCGTTGCAGCTGACGACCCGAGACCCAGCTCGTCAGCCGACTCATTTGCCAGCTCCGGCGGCAGAGGCGGCTTCGTCAGGCATGGCCACACCCAAGGTGGCCAGCTTGGCTTCCACCAAGTGGCGATAGTCCTGCGTCTTGTCCAGCGCGGCGTGGGCCTTCAGGTATTCGGCCTTGGCTTGGTCGGGCTTGCCTTGCAGCTTGTACAGATCGCCGCGGCGATCCGCTTGCAGGGCGGCGAATTCCTTGGACTTGATGCCGTCCAGGGTCTTGCCGGCTTCGTCGTACTTCTTGGCGTCCAGCTGCAAGCCCGCCAGACGCAAACGCGCGATGTCGCGGTACTCGTCAGCCTTGGCGTTATCTGCGGCCCAGACCAGGCTGGCTTGGGCGGCATCGGCATTGCCCTTGTCAAACTGCACCTTGGCGGCCTGCAGGGCGGCTTGGGCGGCGTAAGCGGTGCCGGGGTAGCGATCCTTCAAGTCGGTGAACACGCGGCCGGCCTTGTCGGCCTCGCCCTGCTGCACCGCGCGGTCCAGTTCGTCATACATGGCGGCGGCCTTGATGGCTTGGTCGCGCTGGTACCAGTTCCAGCCCGTCCAGGCGGCAAATGCGGCCACGGCCAGGGTCAGGCCCCAGGTGATGAGATTGCCCCAGCGCTTCCAGAATGCCTTCAGCTGGTCTAACTGTTCTTGTTCTTCGAGATCGAGATGCGACGCCATGAATGAGAAGTTTCTTTGAATTAGCGAAAGTGGCCGGCTTGAATCATCAAAGGACTCAGCCGGTCGCGATTATGCGTTGCGCAGCTCGGCCGCCCAAGCCGATGCCTCGGCCATGGGGCGAATGAATTGCTCAGCCCCTTCGGCGCGCAAGGGCTTGACGGCCACCTGACCCTGGGCAACTTCATCCTCGCCAAAGATCAGGGCGAAGGCCGCGCCACTGGCATCGGCCTTCTTGAACTGCGATTTCATGCTGCTCTGGCCGGGATGCAAGACCACCGACACACCGGCCGCGCGCAGCGCCTCCAGCGTCACCATCACCTGGGGCAAGCCTTTGGCCGAGGGCACGATGGCATAGGCTTGTGGCACCGGCGCGCTAGGCAAAACACCCACTTCTTCCAGCAGCAAGAGCATGCGCTCCATGCCCATGCCGAAGCCAACCGCCGGCGCGGCCTTGCCGCCGAGCTGCTCGATCAGGCCGTCGTAACGGCCACCGCCGCAGACCGTGCCTTGCGAGCCCAACTTTTCAGTCACCCACTCGAACACGGTCAGGTTGTAATAGTCCAGGCCGCGCACCAGGCGAGGGTTGATTTGGTAGGCCACGCCGGCCGCATCCAGAATGGCTCGCACGCCATTGAAGTGCGCCAGCGAGGCTTCGCCCAGGAAGTCCAGCAGCTTGGGCGCGGCATTGGCCATGGCCTGCAGGGCTGGATTCTTGGTGTCCAGCACACGCAAGGGGTTGGTGTAGAGGCGGCGCTGGCTGTCTTCGTCCAGCAGCTCTTTGTGCTGTTCCAGATAGGCAATCAGGGCTTCGCGGTGGGCGCGGCGCTCGGCCACTTCCCCCAGGCAGTTCAGCTCCAGGCGAACATGCTCACCGTCCACCAAACCCAGCTCGCGCAGCAAGCGGCTGCCCATCAAAATCACTTCGGCATCGACATCCGGGCCGGCAAAGCCCAGCGCTTCCACACCCATCTGATGGAACTGGCGATAACGGCCTTTTTGCGGCTTCTCGCGCCGGAACATGGGGCCGAAGTAGTAGAGGCGTCGACCCGAGTCACGCAAATAGGAATGCTCGATCATGGCGCGCACCACGCCGGCCGTCATCTCGGGGCGCAAGGCCAGATGCTCGGCTTGGCCGTGCTTGTCGGCGCGGTCTTCGAAGGCATACATCTCCTTCTCGACGATGTCCGTCACCTCGCCGATCCCGCGCACAAACAAGGCGGTGGGCTCCACGATGGGCGTGCGCACATTGGCATAGCCATAGCGCTGCAGAACATTGCGCATCTTGGCTTCCAGCCATTCCCAGCGGGCCGATTCGGCCGGCAGGATGTCGTTCATGCCCTTGACCGCTTGGAGCTGGGGCAATTTCTTCGCTTGTACTTCAGTCATCAATGGCGCTCTTTGTGTTCGGGTGGATTCAGGCTGTTTGGGCCGCAGCGCCGAAACGTTTCTCGATATAGCTTTCCACCAAGGCGTGGAATTCGTTGGCGATATTGTCGCCACGCAGAGTCAGGGCTTTTTCACCGTCGATGAAGACCGGGGCGGCCGGGGCCTCGCCGGTGCCGGGCAGGCTGATGCCCAGGTCGGCATGCTTGCTCTCGCCGGGTCCGTTGACGATGCAGCCCATCACAGCCACCTTGAGGTTTTCCACGCCGGGATACTTGGCTCGCCAAACCGGCATCTGCGCACGCAGGAAGTCGTCGATCTGCTTGGCCAGCTCCTGGAAGGTGGTGCTGGTGGTGCGGCCACAGCCCGGGCAGGCGGTCACGCTGGGGTTGAAGGCGCGCAGGCCCAGGCTTTGCAAAATCTCCAGCGCCACCACCACCTCTTGGGTACGAGCTTCACCGGGCTGAGGCGTGAGCGAGACGCGGATGGTGTCGCCAATGCCCTCTTGCAGCAAGATGGACAAGGCCGTGGCCGAGGCCACCGTGCCCTTGGTGCCCATGCCGGCTTCGGTCAGGCCCAGATGCAGGGCGTAGTCGCAGCGCGCCGCCAAGGCGCGGTAGACCGAGATCAGGTCCTGCACGCCGCTGACCTTGCAGCTGATGATGATGTTGTCGGGGTTCATGCCCAGTTCACGGGCATAGGCCGCCGAACTCAGGGCCGACTGGACCAGCGCCCGGTACATCACCTGCTTGGCATCCCAAGGCAAGGCGCGCAGCGCGTTCTCGTCCATCATGCTGGCCAGCAGCTCTTGATCCAGGCTGCCCCAATTGACACCGATGCGCACGACTTTGTCGTACTTGATGGCCGCTTCAATCATCTGGCCGAACTGGCGATCACGCTTGTCGCCCTTGCCCACATTGCCCGGGTTGATGCGGTACTTGGCCAAGGCCTGGGCCATGGCGGGATAGTCGGTCAGCAGGCGGTGGCCGTTGTAATGGAAATCACCCACCAGCGGCACATCAATGCCCATGCGGTCGAGCTGCTCGCGGATATGGGGCACGGCTTCAGCTGCCTCGGGGGTGTTGACGGTGATGCGCACCAGCTCCGAACCGGCATTCGCCAACTCTTTGACCTGAATGGCCGTGCCGATCACATCCACCGTGTCGGTATTGGTCATGGACTGCACCCGCACCGGCGCGTCGCCACCGATGGTCACGATGCGTGAACCCTGGCGCACGATCGCCTGGCGCGAGCGGCGTGGCGCCGGCATCGCGGCGGCAATGGCCTGCTCGATATTGCTGTCCAAAATGATGTCGCTGCTGCTCATGATGTTCAATTCAGTTCGATGCGAGCCACGTTGTCACGCGACTGAGACTTCAAATCCACCGCACTGCCACGCAGGGTCAGCTCGGTACCGGCCACATTGCCAACGCGGATCTTCAGCGGCGGCGTGCCGACGAGGTTCTGCTCATCGCCGGGGCGCAGCAGCTTGGACAGCAAGACCTGACCCTTGGCATCCACCACCTCGACCCAGGATTCGTCAGTGATCTTGACGCGCAAAGGCACTTGGCCGACGCCGGGAACAGGTGCAGGCACAGGCGCGCTGGCCGTCGGTGTAGCGCCCTGCGCGGGCTTGGCCGCCACTGGCGCGGCATTCACCGCGGCCGTGTTGGCGGCCACCGCATTCAAGGCCGCGGGTGCCGATGCTGGCGCATTCACCAACCCCGGCGCGCTGGCCTCCTGGGAAGCAGGCAAAGCGCTGGCCCCCGCCACCACAGGCGCCAAGTCCTGCGAAGCTGCCGAGGCTGCGGCGGCTTCGGGCACGCTTGCAACGGGCGCTTCCAGCGCTGGCTGGGTCTTGGCACTCAGGTTCTGCAACCAGTCGGCTGGCATGAAAAAGACCACAGCCGCGGCCACCAACAAGCCGCCCGCACCCAAGACCACCGGGCGGCCCAGCAACTCGAGCGAGAAACCATCGGAGGACCGGTCGCGGTAAGGCGTATTCAGACCGCGCGAGACGCTCAAGACCCTGTCTTCACTGCTCGGCAGCATGGCCATCACTGGGCCAGCATCAACCTTCAAGGCGCGACACATGGCCTTGGCCAGGGCGCGCACAAAAGTCATATCGGGCAGGTCCTGCCAACGGTCGCCTTCAATGGCTTCCAGCTTGGCCTGCGGCACCTTGAGCATGACAGCCAACGCAGCGATATGCAGGCCGCTTTTCTCACGCGCGGCACGCAAATAGGCACCGGCCGATTGCGGCGAAGCGGCGCCCACGCCTTCTACGGTGGGCAAGTCGGGCGCCTCGGCAGCAGCGGGGCCGCTCAGATTCGAAGTCATGCGTTGATTCCCTCTTGTTTTTCTCTATTCGTCGAAGCGGCCCGCGTCTAGAGCCTTAAGCTCCGACGACTGCGGATAGCGCTTGCGCAACTGCTGGCTCAGGTCCTCTACGCCCGCGCTGCTGCCCATGCCGCGCTCTATTTTTAAGGCCAGCCAGAGGCTTTGGGCATTGCTTTGTTCGGTCTGCGCATTGACGCGGCGGATGTAGAAACGCGCCCGCTCATATTGCTGGCCACGGTACAGCACTTCGGCCAAATTAAAGGCCACCGCTGGGCTGGCGGGATCATATTCAAAGGCTTTTTGCAGGCTCTGCTCGGCCGCCGCCTGGCGCCCCGCACGCGCTTCACACACCCCCTTGGCCAACCAGGTGCGGGACGGCGCGCGGTAACTGGCCTGGGCCAGCGCACGCTCAAACTGCTCTTGCGCCGCCGACCAGCGCTTTTGCTGGCACAGGATCCAGCCGTAGTTGTGCAAGGTATCCGGGTCTTGCGGATACAGGTTCAAGGTGCGGCGGAAGTTGTCTTCGGCCAGATGGGTCTCACCCAGGGCGCCATAGATCAGGCCGCGCAGATTGAGTGCCTCGCGCATATCGGGCTTGATGGCCAAGACCTGCTTGACCTCATTCAGCGCCGTGTCGTACTGGCCGCGGGCGAAGTAGCCACCGGCCAACTCCATGCGCACGGAGGCGCGGCGGTCCGCGTCGGTGGAATCGAAATCGGTGCGTGGCACTTCCCGATCATTGGCCTGCGGCGCTGCGCAGCCAGCCACGAGACCCATGGCGGCCACCATCAGCACCAGCAAGGGTCGGGTCAAAAGATGCAAGCGAGTCGAGAAAGGCGCATCGGGAACTGACGAGAAGTTTTTCATGGCGGCGGGCTGGCTGAAGAACGGAGGTTCAGGAAGGGCTCGCGCCTTTTACCACTATTGGCGCTCGCACCATGCGCACATGCACCTGGGTGCGGTCTTGCACTTCACCGGCCAACTGCCCGCAAGCCGCGTCGATATCGTCACCGCGCGTCTTGCGCACCGTGGTGATCAGGCCCGCTTGCAAGAGCACATCGGCAAAGGCCTTGACACGCTCGTTCGCACTGCGTTTCAAGCCGGAGGCCGGGAAGGGATTGAAGGGAATCAGATTGATCTTGCAGGACACATGGCCGCGCAGCAATTCCACCAAGGCATGCGCCTGCTCGGGCGTGTCGTTGACGCCGTCCAGCATGCAGTACTCGAAGGTGATGAAGTCGCGCGGCGCCTTCTCCAAGTAATGGTTGCAGGCGTCCAGCAATTCAGCGATGGGGTACTTCTTGTTCAGCGGCACGAGTTGGTCGCGCAGCGGATCGGTCGGCGCATGCAAGGACACGGCCAAGGCCACGGGGCAATCGTCGCGCAGGCGCTCGATCATGGGCACCACGCCCGAGGTCGAGACCGTGACGCGGCGGCGCGACATGCCGTAGCCATGGTCGTCCAGCATCATGCGCAGCGCGGGCACCAGGGCGTTGTAGTTCTGCAGCGGCTCGCCCATGCCCATCATCACCACATTGGAGATGACACGCTCGGTCTGATTGAAGCGCTTGCGCAGGCTGTGCTCGGCGAACCAGAGCTGGGCAATGATCTCGGCCGTATCGAGGTTGCGACTGAAGCCCTGATGGCCGGTGGAGCAAAAACGGCAGCCCACGGCACAACCGGCCTGGCTGGAAATGCACAGCGTGCCACGGTCGGT
This sequence comes from uncultured Roseateles sp., assembly GCF_945956965.1. Taxonomy (GTDB): domain Bacteria; phylum Pseudomonadota; class Gammaproteobacteria; order Burkholderiales; family Burkholderiaceae_C; genus Paucibacter_A. Next base: position 10,157 of record NZ_CAMFJS010000010.1, on the reverse strand, counting down.
TTCGGGAATGAACACCGCTTCGACCGCATTGCCGGCACCGACGTCGAACAGCCATTTGACCGTGCCGTCGGTGGAAATATGTTCGGAGATGACGGGCAGCGCCGTAACGCATGCGCGTGAGGCCAGCTTGTCGCGCAGCGACTTGGCCAGGTCGGTCATCTGATCAAAATCAGACGCACCTTTTTGATGAATCCAACGGAAAAGCTGGGTGGCGCGAAAGCGCTTCTCACCCAGCTGCTCACAGTACGCGGCCAGGCCTTCGAGGTCGAAACCGAGGAGGTTCGTGAGTCCAGGCAGGTTGACGGCTGCGTCCATGAGTCTTCAATCCTCTTGTGTCGCTAGGCCTCAAGGCCGAGGCACAAGAGGCTTTGCGACTGCCGAATTAACGGCTGTAAACATTCATGCCGGGGAAGAAGAACGCAATTTCTTGCGCTGCTGTTTCAGCGGCGTCGGAACCGTGCACGGCGTTGGCGTCGATGCTGTCAGCGAAGTCAGCACGGATGGTGCCCTTCTCGGCCTTCTTCGGGTCGGTGGCGCCCATCAGATCGCGGTGCTTCAGGATGGCGTTCTCGCCTTCCAGAGCCTGGATGATGACGGGACCGGAGATCATGAAGTTGACCAGGTCGTTGAAGAAAGGACGTGCCTTGTGCACGGCGTAGAAGGCTTCAGCCTCGCCACGCGACAGGTGGGCCATCTTGGCAGCCACGATCTTCAGGCCAGCGCCTTCAAAGCGGGAGTAGATTTGGCCGATGACGTTCTTGGCGACGGCGTCGGGCTTGATGATGGACAGAGTGCGTTCGATAGCCATGGTTTTCTCCTGAAATCGGGGGGCTTAGCAAAGCCCGTGATTGTACTGTGTGAGGATGACAACGCCGCATGCGCTGCGTTGCCCGCCTTCCCTGCCGACCCTAGGGGCCGGGCTTTTTTAGCGGTTACGGCCGCCGTAGCCGCCGCCAGAACGGCCGCCGCCACCGTTATTGCCACCTTGGCCGCCACGGCCGCCACCGCCCCGGTTGCCGCGGCGCACAAAGGCGTCGGCACCGATATAGCCGACCGAGGTCTGCATCGGATCAGGTTGGCGCGGGCCATCGCCACCACCTTGGCGACCACCACGGCCGCCGCGGTCAGCGGCACTGCCGCCTGCACCGAAACCGGCCGGGATGCCACGACCCTTGCTGGTCGCAAAGCGACGGTCAAAGGTCTGCTCCAGCGGATTGATATTGCGCGGGATCGGTTCGTCGAAATCATCGTCCTGACGATCCGAGCCGCGATCATTGCTGCGCTCGGCAAAGCGATCTGGACCACGATCTTGCGGGCGCTCATTGCGTTCCACCGGGCGCGAAGGACGCGGGCCGACGCCGCCATGGCGACCATCGGCACGGCGACCGCGGTTGTTACCGCGGTCGGCATTGCGATCATTGCCGCGCTCGGGGGCACGCTCAGCACCGCGCTCGGCACCCCGTTCGGCGCCACGTTCACCGCCACGGTCATTGCCGCGCTGGGGACGCTCGCCGCGCATCTGGTTGCCACGCTCGGGGCGCTCACCACGCTCACCGCGATCAGTACGCTCTTGCTGCGGGCCACCGGCCAGGCGGCGGATGATCTTCACATCTTCTTCACCCAGCTCGATCCAGACGCAGCGCTTCAAACCACGCGGCAGCACCACGGTGCCATAGCGGATGCGGATCAGACGGCTCACCACCAAACCCACGGCCTCGAAGAGCTTGCGCACTTCGCGGTTACGACCTTCGGTGATGACAACGCGATACCAATGGTTCACGCCTTCACCGCCGCCGTCTTCAATGCTCTTGAATGCCGCCTTCTGGCCTTCGATGACAACACCTTCCAGCAGCCGCGCCTTTTGATCAGGCGTCAGCGTACCCAGCACGCGCACAGCGTACTCACGCTCCACGCCAAAGCGCGGGTGCATCAGCTGATTGGCCAACTCGCCGGAGTTGGTGAACAGCAGCAGGCCTTCGGTATTCATGTCCAGACGACCCACCGACTGCCACTTGCCTTGCTGCAGGCGCGGCAGATGACGGAACACCGTCGGGCGACCTTCCGGGTCGTTGAAGGTCACCACTTCGCCGGCCGGCTTGTGATAGGCCAGGATGCGCGGCGCCGGCGGCGAGATGCGCACGCGGATGGGCTTGCCGGCCACGCGCACGTTGTCACCGAAGGAGATGCGCTGGCCGATATGGGCCACCTCACCATTCACCTCGATCTTGCCGTCGGCAATCATGTCCTCGATGTCGCGACGCGAACCGATACCGGCTTGGGCAAGGACCTTTTGCAGCTTAGGTGCATCAGGCTCAGGCGCCAAAACGCGCTTGCTGTCTTGCTCTTCGCCCTCGCCGCCATCTTGCGCCTCGTCCGACTCAGCGTCTTCCACGGTGGCGTCGAAATCACCCGTCAGCACTTCGGCAAAACGCTCACCCACAGCTGCCAAGACTTCAGGCGCAGGCGCCTGAACTTCAACAGCGGCACGCGGTGCGCGCTCTTCGCCTTCAGCGAAATCCTTGCGGCCACGACGGCGGTTGCGATTACGGCTACGACGCTCATTACCCTCAAGGCTTTCAGCGCCTTCGGCAGCCGCACCAGCAGCAGACTCAGACCCCTCGCCACCCTCAGCCGACGGAGCAACAGCCGCCTCGGCCTGGGATTGATCCGGGCCCAGCGTGAACACCGGCGCAGCTTCGGCGCGAACGGCCTTGCGAGCGGGCTTGGCAGCGAGCCCAGCAGACTCAGCGACCACGGCCGGCGCAGCAGCCTGCACCTCGGCAGCCACTTCCACCACCGCATCAGCGGCAGCAGCCGCCGTCTTGCGAGGCGCACGGCGCTTGGGCGCAGCTTCAGCCACTGCCCCTGCTTCAGGCACGGCGGCCGAATCTACCGACGAGGCGGCCACATCGGCGGCAGCGCCTTCAGCCTTCTTGACGGCCGTCTTGCGTGCGGCGCGCGGCTTGCTCACGGCAACAACTGCCTCATCGGCAGGCGCTGCAACTTCAGCAGCCACCTTGGGCTTGGCCGGGCTGCGCTTGCGCTTGGGCGCGGCTTCAGCTTCGGTCGAAGGAGCGCCGGCAGCGGCAGTGTCTTGGGGTTCTTGGTCGTTGGAATTCATGCGTCGGTTTGCACCTTATCGGCGGCGTCAGACAAAGGGTCCGGCGTCGCCGGAGGGGACGCGCCGCCGTCATCGAGGGCTGGCGCTGAGGAGGAATCAAAGGATTCAGAAAGCTCAGATTCAGACAATGAATCCGGGCTGGCATTTAGGTTTACTTCGTTGGCTTCCGCCATGTCATCAATCAAAAGGCCTTGCAGCCCGGCCGCGTCAGCCAAAGCCTGAGTCGGGCTGGCACCACTGGCCTCCAACTCCGGCAATTGCTCCAGGCTGCTCAGGCCCAGATCATCCAAAAACTGCTTGGTGGTGGCGTAAAGCCCGGGCCGACCCGGCGCCTCACGATAACCAATCACATCAATCCAGCCGCGATCTTCAAGCTGTTTGACGATCTGGGTCGACACCACCACTCCCCGGATGTCTTCGATATCGCCCCGGGTCACCGGCTGCCGGTAGGCAATGATGGCCAGGGTTTCCATCACGGCACGGGAGTAACGCTGAGGCTTCTCGGGATGCAAGCGGTCCAGGTATTCACGCAACTCCGGCCGGCTTTGAAAACGCCAACCCGAAGACACGGCCACCAGTTCAACGCCGCGACCTTCCCAGTCTCGGGTGATTTCATCCAAGACGCTGCGCAAGGTATCCGGCCCAATCGCGTCGGCAAACAAGCTGCGCATTTCGCGCAGAGTCAAAGGCTGCTGGGCGCAGATGAGCGCGGTCTCGAGGACGCGCTTAGCATCCTGTGTGTTCATTGACTTTCGTCATTTTTCCCGATTCAAACGGGGGTTTTGCGATATTCCTGGCCCAGGCATTGATCACTCGCCTCGCTGGCTCAACTCACCAGCTTGTAGGCGTCAGGACCAATGTCCGCAGGGGCGGGGTTTTGTGCAATAGATGCGCGGCTTGGGCGGAGCTTGCTATCGCAAGAATCAAGCTCAAGGCTCACGCAGCGGGCTGATGCGCGATCACTCAACTGCATCAGCAGGGCCCGATTGTAGCGCCCTCAGTAGCTCACTGGCGGCAATTGCAACTCGGGCAGCCCCAACAATTCCCAGGCAGATGCCAAATCCTGTGGCAAAACCGCATCAAATTGCAGCGCCGCGCCAGTGATGGGATGCGCAAAACTCAAGCGTGCTGCATGCAAAGCCTGCCGCGTCAAGCCCAGCGCCGGCACACCGCCATACATCGCGTCGGACACCAGCGGATGCCCCTTAAAGGCCAAATGCACCCGGATTTGATGCGTGCGGCCGCTGTGCAGCACGCAATGCACCGCCGACACGCTGCGCACCCCCACCTGCCCCTCACCCAGCGCAAAAACATCGGTGCGCGAGGGCTTGCCGGTGGCCAGCACCGCCATCTTGATGCGCGAGATCAAGTCGCGGCGGATCGGCACGTCAATGACCATGGCCTCGGGCACGCGACCATAGGCCAGCGCAACATATTCGCGGTGCACCTGCCGGGCCGCAATCATGCGCGTCAGTGCCGTCACCGCTTCTGAAGTCTTGCCGACCATCATCAAACCGCTGGTGTCTTTGTCTAGGCGATGGACGATGCCCGCCCGCGGCAGGGTCGCCGCCGCTGGGTGATGCGCCAGCAAGCCGTTCATCACAGTGCCTGACCAATTGCCCGAAGCCGGATGCACCACCATGCCCGCCGCCTTGTTGAGCACCAGGAGATGGGCATCCTCGTAGACGATATTGAGGTCCATGGGCTCGGCGCGGAAGGCCTTGCTCTCTTCGGTCGGCTGCAACTCCACCCGCACCGACTGCCCGGCCAGCAATTTTTTCGACGCACTAGTCGCGGGCTGACCATTGATGCTGACGCAGCCGCGCTCGATCAAGCCTTGCAAATGATTGCGGGAAAACTCCGGCGCCAACTGCACCATCCAGCGATCCAGACGCTGGGCATGCCATTCGGCAGTGACCAGGGACTCACGCACCTCTATGCCTTGCTCGACGCTCTGCTCGGCGTCCCACTCACCGTCGTCTTGCGCCGGTGAGTTTGTTGAATCTGCAGGCAAGGCCTGAACCATATAATGAAAGCTCCGTCTTCAGCTGAGGGGGTGCCATGCACCGCCCTGTAGGGATCATGATCGAAAAATGTGTAAAGCGCCAAGCCAGCCTCCCGACCGGAGAGCTTGCTGCCAAGCCCCGCGCCATGCCTCGCATTGCGCAAAAGGCCCGCGCGACCTGGCTGACTGTCACGGTAGCCTTGGCCCTGGCGGCCTGTAACTCGGCCCCCAAAGATGACCCGAATTCGCAGGCCAATCTGAACAAATTGTACGCAGAGGCCAAAGATGACCTGCTGGCGGGCAGTTATGACCGCGCCATCAAGGCCCTGGAGAAGATCGAAGGCCGCGCCGCTGGCACGACCATGGCCCAGCAAGCGCAGCTGGATTTGGCCTGGGCCTATCACAAGAGCGGTGAGCGCGCCCAAGCGGTGACGACACTGGATCGCTTCATCAAGCTCAATCCGTCCAGCCCGGCGATGGACTACGCGCTGTACATGCGCGGCCTGGTCAACTTCAATGAGGACCTGGGCCTGTTCGGCCGCTTGGCCGCACAAGACATCTCGGAGCGCGACCAACAAGCTTCGCGCGATGCCTTGCTGTCTTTCCGCCAAGTCGTTGAGCAGTATCCCGACTCGAAGTACGCCAGTGATGCACGCGTTCGCGTGGACTTCATCACCAACACCTTGGCCAACTACGAGGTGCACGTGGCGCGCTACTACTACGAGCGCGGCGCCTATGTGGCGGCCGCCAATCGCGCCCAGCAAGCCGTGCAAGAGTTCCAGTACGCGCCAGCCGCCGAGCACGCACTGCAAATCATGGTGAAGAGCTATGAAAAGCTGGACCTGCTGCCGCTGCGCGATAGCGCCCAGCGCGTGCTGGCCACCAACTTCCCGAAGAGCGCCTACCTCAACCCGGGCAAAGACAAGCCCTGGTGGAAGGTCTGGTGAAGCCGACGGCCGGGGCCGCTAGCAAGACCTGACCCCGGCTGCTAGCGCTACAACGCAGACCACACAAAAAACGCGCCAAACCGGCGCGTTTTTTATTGCGCCTCTTCGCGCATCTCGGCCAGCAGTTGCAGCCAGTCGAGCGCTTCCGCCTCGTCTGCCAGGCGGGTCATCGGCGGCAGCGCCTCGCGCAGGCGCCGGCCATAGTTCATCACCGCCATGCGGGGATCGCAGACCACCAGCAAGCCGCGGTCCTGCTCGGTGCGGATCAAACGCCCGCCCCCTTGCTTCAAAGCAATCGCCGCCTCGGCGATGAAGTAATGCGCAAAGGCGTTGCGGCCAACAGCCTCCAGGCGCTGCACCCGCGCCTCCACCAAGGGGTCGTTGGGCGGCGGGAAAGGCAGCTTGTCGATCAGCACGCATTGCAGGCTGTCGCCCGGCACGTCAATGCCCTCCCAGAAACTGGCCGAGCCCACCAGCACGGCACGGGGATGCTCCATGAACTGCTGCAGCAACATGCGCTTGGGCGCAATGCCTTGCTGCAAGACCATGATGTCATCACCGGCCTGCTCAAAGTCCCAGCGCAGGCTGTCGCCAATGGTTTGCAGTGCGCGCAATGTGGTCGTTAGCACAAAGGTGCGGCCACCCAAGGCGCGAGCGCAACGCGCCGCCAGCGCCGCCACTTCCTGCGGGTGCACAGCCTCATTGGGCTTGGGGAAATTTCGTGGGATGTAGAGCCGCGCATTCTCGGCATAGTTGAACGGGCTGCCGACGCGCAAGATCCGCGCATCATCCAGGCCCGCAGGCTCGGTGAACCAGGTCAAGCGCTCGTCATCCCCCAAGGTGGCAGAAGTGAACACCCAGGCCTTGGGCGCCGCACCCAGTTGCTCTTGCATGGCTTCGCGGATGTCCAGCGGTGATTCGATCAGGCGCGCCTGATGCGGGCTGAGGTCAATCCAGCGCACGTCGGCCGGCTCGGGCTCCTGCGCGAAGACCTGCGCCAGCTTGAGCAATTGCTGGGCACGCTCATGCAAGCGCACAAAGTCGGGCGAGGTCTCAGCCACCGTGGCCAGCAAGTCAACCGCCAGCTCAGCCACCTCCGCCACCTCATCCAAGGCCGCCGCGAACGCCGGCGTGCCGGCACGCTCTTTCCATGCCAGCTTGATCATGCCGCGCACCTCGCGGCCCGCGCTGGCCAAAGGCCCTGCACTCACCAGCCGCAGCTCTCGCGCCGCCTTTTCCAGGCGCGCTTGCAAGCCCTGCCAATCCTGCAGGCCACGCGCCTGCGCCAAGCCCAAGCCCAGCACATCGCGGCCGAAATCCAGCAACTGCGCGCTGCCCAGCTGCAAGCCCAAAAACTGCACGCCGGCCTCGGCCAGCTGATGGGCTTCGTCGAAGACGGCCAGATCCACGCTGGGCAGCAGCTCAGCCACCCCGCTGTCGCGCAGCGACATATCAGCGAAGAAGAGATGGTGATTGACCACCACCACATCGGCCTCCATGGCCTCGCGGCGCGCCTTGACCACATGGCAGGCGCGGTATTCCGGGCAGTCGGAGCCCAGGCAGTTGTCTCGCGAGGAGGTCACCAGCGGGATCACCGAGGAGCGCTCATCCAGCCCATCCAACTCGGCCAAATCCCCGCTTTGTGTTTGCAGCGCCCAGCGCTCGATGCGCGCCAGGGCCAGCACGGCGCGCCTATCGCTCAACTCCTCGCTGTGGCGGGCGTGTTGCATGCGGTGCGTGCACAGATAGCTGCCGCGCCCTTTGAGCAGGGCGATGCGCACAGGGGTCTGCAAGGCTTTGCACAGGCGCGGCAAATCGCGCATGAAGAGCTGGTCTTGCAAATTCTTAGTCGCGGTGCTGATCAAGGCACGACCACCCGACAGCAACGCCGGCACCAAGTAAGCAAAGGTCTTGCCAACACCCGTGCCGGCCTCGACCACCAAGGTCTCGCGACGGGCAATCGCGCGCGCCACCGCCTGGCTCATCTGCAATTGCTGCTCGCGCGGGGAGTAGCCGGGGTCAGCCTGGGAGATTGGGCCGCCCGGGGCAAAGGCCGCGGCCACCCACTGCTCTAGCTCAGAAGGAGAAAGATCTTCGACTTCGGGAAGCGCCAGATCATCAGCGGTATCGCCCAACACCTGCTCAGGCCCGCTCATCGGGATCGCTTTCCAGTTCCAATTTGGCGATCAGATCACGCAGCGCCAAGCGGCGCTTTTTCAGGCGGCGCAAGCTCAGCTCGTCCGAGGCCAAGCCTTGGCTCTTGGCCTGAGCCTCATCCAGCGTGAGTCGGTCGATGAGCAAATCGAGATCGGCGTGCTCCATGCGCAACTCAATCAGGCGGCGCGACAGCGAGTGCAGTTCTTCATCCATGGGCTCGGTGCAAACTCGCAGTCTTGGGCTTCAAAAGAGAGGGCGGATATTCGCTCATTCCAGGGCAATATCCACCGGGCTAGGGATTATAGTTTTGACCATGACTCGCATCCTCCCAGGCTTTCGCCTTGCTGCCGCCACCGGCACCCATCGCGGTGACAGAACTTACCAGCAAGATCAGGTTGGCGTCATCACCCACCCCCGATACAGCGGCTGCGTTTTGGCCGTCGTGGCCGATGGCATGGGCGGCAAAAGCGGCGGGCGCAAAGCCGCCGATCAGGTGCTGCTGACCGCACAACAATTGTTTGAACGCTTTGTCCCCGAGGAAGAATCGGCCGAAGATTTGCTGCAGCAGCTGGTGTCAGAGGCCCATCTGATGATCAAGCTGACCGCTTTGTCGGCCGAGGAAGAGCCGCACAGCACCGTGGCCGCCTTCCTGATCAATAGCGACCGGCGCTGCTACTGGGTGCATTCGGGTGACTCGCGCATCTACCTCTTCCGCGGTGCCGAAATGCTCAAGCGCACGCTGGACCATTCCTATGTGCAACGCCTGGTGGACGAGGGTGAGATCAGCGAGTTGGAGGCACAAAGCCACCCGCAGTCCAATCTGCTGACCGCCTGCTTGGGCACGGTGGCCGAACCGGCCACCCAGCTCAGCCGCATCGACAGCCTGGAAATCGGCGACACCTTGATGTGCTGCACCGACGGGCTCTGGCACTACTTCAGCCAAACCGAACTGGGCAATACGCTCAAACAACTGCCGCCCCGGGAAGCGGCCGAGGCCTTGATTGCCAAGGCACGCCAACGCGCCCGTGGCGCTGGCGACAATCTGTCTCTGGCCATCATTCGGGTCGAAGCCCTCATCTGAGGCCGGGCCCGCCGGCCACATCTCCCCACCTCCCCTCAAGCCCAAGGCAAGCAAGGCGGGCCAAATCTTCAGCGCTCAGCGCCTGGGCGCACTCGTGGATGCCGATGCAGAGGCCTGCGCCGCCGCGGGTGTCGATGCCGGCAGATTCGGCAGCGGCACGCGCGCCGGCAACTGCGCTGCAGGCGGCACAGGCAGGCTGACGGGCGCGGGCTTGCCGCTTTCGGCCTGCTTTTTCAAGCGCTCTTCATTGCGGCGCTGCACCTCGGCTTGATGGGCCTGCATCTGCCGCAAACGCTGCTGGGTCTGCTCGGCGCGTTTGGCGGCCTCTTGCTCGGCTCGGGCCTGCTGGGCGGCTTTGGCGTCTTCACGTTCACGCCGGTCCATCAGCGGTGCACGTGGCGCGCGCAAATCACGCATGGGCTGGCTGGCCGCATCCGCGCCGGGCGCGCGCAGCAAGGCTTCGGTGCGGCGCCGCCCTTCCTGGCTTTCAAACTCACGTTGGCGGGCCTGCACCGCCTCGCGCTGCGCCTCGGCGCGGGCGCGCCGCTCAGCCAGGGACAGCGCATCCAGGCGCTGCTGCAGCGGGCGCAAGGCTTGTTCGCGGCGCTGGCGCGCCTGGTCCAAGCAGGCGGTAACCATGAATCGCGACTGGCAAGCCTCGCTGTCCTTGGTGAACTGCGCTTCGATGGCGGCGCTCTGACGCTGCAGGGCGGCCCGCTCGGCATCCACCGCGCTGCCATCGCTCAGCCCGGCAGCGGCCGCTGCGGCGGACAGCAGAACCAGCGTCGAGACTAGCTGTCGTTTCCCAAGAGGTTGTTCACCCGAAGTAGTCAGGGAAGATGGAGG
>NZ_CAMFJS010000009.1 GCF_945956965.1 uncultured Roseateles sp. | reverse complement strand
AAAGTGCCTCAGGCTTCGCCTGCCTGGGCAAAGCCCAGGACGACCCTGCGGGTCATCGCACTTTTCTTCTCCAGCTTGGTCACGATGACGGCGCCGATCTCGGCCGTGTTGCCGACGTGGGTGCCGCCGCAAGGCTGCAGGTCCACACCGGCAATCTCCAGCAAGCGCACCCGGCCGCTGCCGCGTGGCGGCTGCACGCTCATGCTGCGCACAAGGCTGGGGTTGGCATCGAGCTCGGCATCGCTGATCCAGCGCTGGCTCACCGGGTGCGCCTCGGCCACTAGGCGCCCCAAACCCGCGGTCAAGGCATCCTTGTCCAGCGGCTCGCTCATATGGAAGTCAAGGCGGGCATAGCCAGCGGTGATGGAGCAGCCATCCACCGGCTGGGGCACCAGGGCGCACAGCAAATGGGTCGCGGTATGAAAGCGCATATGGGCAAAGCGGCGCTCCCAGTTGATCCGCGCCGACACGGGCGTGCCAGCGCTCAACTCTGCCAGCAAGGCCTCTTGCCCGGCAGCGGGCAGATGCAAGATCTCATCGCCCGCCCCCTCATCTTTGCCCTTGCGGGTGTCGACCAGCACCAGCAGGCGGCCATCGGGCAGCAGCAACTCACCCGCATCGCCAGCCTGGCCGCCGCCCTGGGGATAGAAAACCGTGCGGTCGAGCAGCAAGCCGCGCTCGTCAATCCGCAGCAGCGTGGCGCTGCATTCGCGCAACTGAGCATCCTCGCGGAACAGCGCCTCGCTGTGCTTCACAGGCGCACCACGCCTTCGATCATGGGCGTCACATCGCCGCCGATCCAGACCCTATCGCCCTCACCCTCGCCCTCGCGCTGCACATGCACCCGGCCGGCACGGCTCAGCGCCGCCCCTTGCGCGGCAATGTATTTGGCCGGGGCAAGACCTGCCCCCTGCAGCCACAAGGCCAGGCCGGCGTTCAAGCTGCCGGTGACGGCGTCCTCCGGCACACCGAGGTCAGGCACAAAGGCGCGCACCTCAAACTGCTGAGGCGAGCCCGAAGGGTAGGCGCCGACGACGCCCAGCTTGAGCCCTTGCATCGCCACGAAGTCCGGCTTCAAGTCCAGCACCGCGGCGGCGCTTTTCAGGCGCGCGGCCATCCAGGCCGGGCCATTGTCGACCCACTGCACGTCCAGCACCTCCTCGGCGCTCAGACGCAAAGACCGCAAGACCTGGGCATGCAGCTCCGGCTCGACCGGCCCACTGCGGCGCAGCGCTGGCGCGGCAAAGGCCAAGCGCTCCTTGTTGCGATCGACCTGACGTTTGACGCGCACCAGGCCAATGCCGCACTCCTGCACCAGCATGCCCTTGGTCTTGGGCACACCGCCGCTGGCCAGCCAGCAATGCGCCGTGCCCAAGGTGGGGTGGCCCGCAAAAGGCAGCTCGCCGCCGGGCGTGAAGATGCGCACCCGGTAGTCGGCGGCAGCATCCGTGGGCGGCAGGATGAAGGTGGTTTCGCTGAGATTGGTCCAGCGGGCAAAAGCGGCCATGGCAGCGTCGCTCAGGCCTTCGCCATCAATCACCACGGCCAGCGGATTGCCCCGCAAGGCCATGGCCGTGAACACATCAACTTGGGCGAATCTGCGCGTTTGCAAACTCATGGCGCGTGTTCAATCGCGCCGTCCAGCGCTTCACGCAAGACCCGACCCAGGATGGCCACGCCTTCGTGGATTTGCGGCGGCGTCAGCGTCACAAAGGACAGGCGCAGCGCGCGCGGATCCGGCGCCTGGGCATAGAAGGCCGCGCCGGGCACAAAGGCAATGCCCGCGTCCACCGCCTTGGGCAGCAGCTCCATCGCATCCAAGCCTTCTGGCAGGCGGATCCAGAAGAACATGCCGCCCTTGGGCGTTTGGTATTCGCAACCGGCCGGCAGATGCTGTTTCAGCGCCTCGGCCATGGCATCGCGGTTGGCCTTGTACAGCGCGCGGATCTTGGGCACATGCTCGTCGAGGAAGCCATTGCGAATCACCTCGTAGACCACGCGCTGGTTGAAGCCGGGCGTGTGCAAATCGGCCGCCTGCTTGGCTTGCAGCAGCTTGGGGTAAAGACTCGTCGGGGCGATCATGTAGCCCAGGCGGAAGCCCGGCGTCAGCACCTTGGAGAAGCTACCCAGGTACACCGAACCCTCGGGCCACAGGCTGGACAGCGAGGGCAGCGGCGGCTCGTCGTACCAGAGGTCGCCATACGGGTTGTCTTCAATCACCGGCACGCCGGCGGTGCGGGCGGCTGCCATCGCGTCGATGCGGCGCTGGGCGCTCATCACCCGGCCGGTGGGATTTTGGTAGTTCGGCAAGAGGTAGGCGAAACGCGTACCCGGTGCGTCATGCGGCAAGCGAGCCAGCGCGGCGGGGGAGACGCCTTGCTCATCGCTGTCCAGGCTGACGAAATTCGGCTCAAAGGGCGTGAAGGCCTGCAGCGCGCCCAAATAGGTGGGCGTTTCCACCGCCACCGGCGCACCGGCGTCACACAAAATCTTGCCCACCAGGTCCAGCCCCTGCTGCGAGCCACTGGTCACCAGCACCTGATCGGGTGACACCGACATGCCCAGCGACGCGACACGCGCCGCCACCCACTCACGCAGGGGCGCGAAACCCTCGCTGGCGGCGTACTGCAGGGCTTCGCGCGGGTTCTGGGTCAGCACCCGGTCGCAAGCGGCTTTGATTTCCTCGACCGGAAAGGTATCGCTGGATGGCAGGCCACCGGCCATGGACAAGATGCCGGGCCGCTCGGTGACCTTGAGGATCTCGCGGATGACGGAAGGGTTCATGCGCGCGGCACGACGCGCCAGGTGGAAAGCCGAAGGGGGCGTGGTCGTCATCTGACTGGTCTCCGAATTTTGCAAAAAGGCAATTTTGATTGATGCTTGATTGTGAGGCCTACGAGCACCAGGCCGGCGCCAGGCTCAGGTCTTGAGCATGGGCCAGATGCTGGCCAACAACAAGATCGCCATCAACGCATTGAACAAGCGGCGGCGTTTGGGCTCAGCCAGATGCCGGCTCAGCTTGGCGCCACCCAGGGCCCAGACGCTGATGCAAGGCAGATTGACGCTGGCGCAGATCAGGCTCAAAACCAGCACCGCCCCGGCCCCGCTGTGCGGCGCGATGAAGCCGGCCACCGCCCCCACGGCCATCATCCAGGCCTTGGGATTGACCCACTGAAAGGCCGCGGCACCCCAAAAACCCAGCGGCCCGGTCGATGCTGCCGAGGCCGCTGAACCCGTAGCCGCGGATTGCCCCGGCTGCGCCGGCGCCTCCGCATGCCAGAGCCGCCAGGCCAGCCAGACCATATAGCCAATGCCCACCACCTTCAGCCCCAAATGCAGCTGCGGCCACTGAGTCAGCAAGGCCCCCAGGCCAAAGCCGGCTGCCAACATCAGAATCGCAAAGCCAATGCTGATGCCCAACATATGCGGCACGGTGGCGCGAAAGCCATGGTTCACCCCGGAGGCCAGCAGCATCATGTTATTGGGCCCCGGCGTGATGGAGCTCACGGCGGCGAAGCCCACCACGGCCAGCGTCATTTCTGTATTCATGCTCACAAACTCCTTGGGCGAGGCACCTTCAATGCTGTCAGTCTATTGCCGACAACAGCACAGAACCAGTACACTTTTCAGAACATAAAACGCATCTGTATCGGCATGAACACCAACACAAGCGGCATGGCGATGGCCACCACCCAGGGGCTTTCGCGCCAATCCGCCACCCCCCTGGCCCAGCAGTTGGCGGCCCGCTATGCCGAGCGGATTCAGCAGCGCCTGATGCTGCCCGGCAGCCGCCTGCCCTCGGTGCGCGATTGCGCGCGCCAGCATGGTGTCAGCCCCTACACCGTGGTGGCCGCTTATGACCAGTTGCTGGCCCAGGGCCTGCTGGAGGCGCGCAAACAGCGCGGCTTTTTTGTCCGCGAAGCGCTCGCATCCACCCAGCGCGCCAGCCGCGCCGGCCCCCAGCCCGCCAGCACGGCGCCGGTGGACGCCAGCGCGCTGATTCGCGGCATGTTCCAGGCCGATGCCAAGCGAGCGCCCGGCCTGGGCACCCTGCCGGCCGAGTGGCTGGACCTGCCCATGATCCAGTCCGCCATGCGCAAGGTCTTGAACGAAGGCAGCGCCAGCGCCCAACTGGCCCTGCACTACGGCGAGCCGGCCGGGGACGCCCGCCTGAGGGAGGCTCTGGCAGCACGCATGAGCGACCTTGGCATCGCCGCCGCACCCGAGCAAATCGTCAGCACCGTGGGTGCCACCCACGCGCTGGATCTGCTGACCCGCAGCCTGCTGCAGCCCGGCGACGCGGTGCTGGTGGACGCGCCCGGCTGGGCCATTGAATTCGCCCGCCTGAGCCAGGCCGGCATGCGCTTGCTGCCGGTGCCGCGCGGCGCCGATGGCCCCGACCTGGACGTGATGGCCCAGCTGGTGGCTCAACACGCGCCCAAGCTCTACGTCACCGTATCGGTGCTGCACAACCCGACCGGCAACACCCTCTCGCTGGCCAAGGCCCACCAATTGCTCAAGCTGGCGGAGAGCGCCGACTTCCAGATCGTGGAAGACGACACCTACGCTTTTCTTGCGCCCAATCACGCACCGCGCCTATCGGCCCTGGATGGCTTGCGGCGAACCATTTATGTGTCGGGATTCTCAAAAATTCTCACCCCCGCCTGGCGGGTCGGCTATGTGGCGGCCAGCCCTGAGCGCATCGCTGCGCTGACCCAGCTCAAGCTGCTGAGCACACTCACCACCAGCCCCTTGCTGGAACGCGCCGTGGCGCATTGCTTGGAAAAAGGCCTGCTGCGCCGCCATGCCGAGCGGGTGCTGAGCCGGCTGGACGCAGCGCGCCAGCGCAGCTTGCGCCTAGCCGAGGCCGCGGGATGCCACTCGGTGACGCCGCCCGCCGGCCTGTTCGGTTGGCTGGACACCGGCATGGACACCGAAAAGCTGGCCCAGCAAATGATGAACGAGAACTGGCTGGTCGCCCCGGGCGCCCTGTTCAGCCCGACGCGCCGGCCCGGCACGCTGATGCGCATCAACTACGCCACCGCGCAAGACGCCCATTTCTGGAAGTTGCTGGAGCATTGCCGCAAGCGTGGCGCCTGACGCCTTCGCCGCGCCCGCTTGCTGCGACACTCACCCGCATGACACAAGCAACGCACAGCCTCACCGATTTGTCGCAAACCTTGGCCCAGGCCTGGACCGAGGGTCAGGTCTTGCCGGACGCCGAATGGACGGCCTGCGTGCCTGACAGCGCCAGCGCCTACGCGGTGCAAGATCAGCTGGCCGCCCGCCTGGGCTGGACCTCCGGCCAGCAGGCGGCCAAGTTTTGGAAAAGCGGCGGCGCCAATCGCAGCAGCGAGCTGAGCCATGCGCCGCTGGCACCGGCCGGTGTGCGCACCAGCCCGGCCAACTTCGCCGATCTACGCCTACGCGCGCCGGGCATCGAGGCCGAAATTGCTCTACGCATTGGCACAGACATCAGCGCGGAAGAAGCCGCCCAGCTGAGCCACACCCAGGCCATGCAGTTGGTGGACGCCTTCGCCGTCTCGGCGGAGTTGGTCAGCTCACGCTGGGCCGAAGCCGGTGAGGCGCCTGCGCTGCTGCGCCAGGCCGACTGCTTGTCGCACGGCGCTCTGGCTCTCGGCCCCTGGCAGGCTTTTGATCCCCAGCAGCCGCCCGACTGGGCCGCGCTGTCGTGCTGGATTCAACGCAATGATGCAGAACCGCTGCGCGCCAGCGGCAGCCATTCCTTGGGTGACCCGACGTGGCTGCTGCCCGCCTGGCTGCGCCATCTGAGCCGAAACGGCGCCAGCATCCGAGCCGGCACGGTGGTCACCACCGGTGCCTGGCTGGTTTTGCTGGATTTACACGCCGGCGACAAGCTCAGCCTGGGGTTCAGCGGCCTGCGTGAATTGCAAATCGCGCTTTAAATTGCTTGCGCCGGCTCAGTACCAGATGCCGGTCCACAAGCCGGTGCGATACCAGGCGAACAGCATCAGCGGCAGATAGGGCAAGGCCACGGTCGGGCGCAGCGTTTGGCGCAGCACCTGCGCCAGCAAGCCAGCCGTGCCGGGGCGGCTGGCCAGCCAGTCGCTGTGCAACTGCATGGCGCCGGCGGAGAAGGCATCCGTCACGCCCTTGCGCATGCCTTGCTCCACTTTGAGCAGGCGCTCACCCAGGCGGGACTGAAACGTCTTGAGCACGGCCTCTTGCAGCCACAGCAGGGCAATCAGGGCCAGCACCAAGCGGCCCGCATTCATCTGGGCGAGCAAAAACACGGCCGCCAGCTTGTTGGCCCAGGCCACAAATTCGTATTGCTCGAACTTGTTTTGCAGTGCCACCCATTCCTGTTGCAAGTCCATGCGTTTGCCCTTCCCAGTGCTTGGTTTACTTAAAGCTCACTTGGCTTCGAGAACTTCCCAGCGCTCCATCAAGATCAGCAAGTCTTCATCGATCTTGGCGGCCCGCTCGGTCACTTCGGCAATGCGCGCTGCACCCTTGGTGTAGAGCTCGGTGCCGTTGAGCAAAGCGTTGAGCTGCACTTGCTCGGCCTCAAGCGCTGCGACCTTGGCGGGCAGCTCGTCCAGCTCGCGCTGTTCCTTGTAGCTGAGCTTACGTGGCTTGGACGACACCAGGGCATCGGGAGAAACCGCAGGGGCAGCTGCTGGCGCAACAGCCGCCGCCGGGGTCGGAGCCGGCTCTTGCTTGGCGCGGATGGCGGCTGCGCGCTTGGACTGGATCAGCCAGTCCTGCACGCCGCCTTCGTATTCGCGCCAGCGGCCATCGCCTTCGCTGACTATTGTTGAAGTGACCACGTTGTCCAGGAAGCGGCGGTCATGGCTGACCAGGAAGACGGTGCCGTCGTACTCGGCCAGCAGCTCTTCCAGCAACTCCAGGGTTTCGATGTCCAGGTCGTTGGTGGGCTCGTCCAGCACCAGCACATTGGCCGGGCGGGCAAACAAGCGCGCCAGCAGCAAGCGGTTGCGCTCGCCTCCCGAGAGGCTCTTGACCGGCGAATTGGCGCGCGCGGGTGAGAACAGGAAGTCGCCCAGATAGCTCTTCACATGCTTTTTCTGGCTGCCGATCTCGATCCACTCACTGCCAGGGCTGATGGTGTCGGCCAGCGTGGCGTCCAGATCCAGCACATCGCGCATCTGGTCAAAGTAGGCCACATTGATCTTGCTGCCCATCTGCACCTTGCCGCTGTCGGGTTCGAGCTGGCCCAGAATCATCTTCAGCAGCGTGGTCTTGCCGGCACCGTTGGCGCCCACCAGGCCGACCTTGTCGCCGCGCAGAATGGTGGCGGTGAAGTCGCGCACGATGGTGCGGCCGCCGTAGCTCTTGCTGACCGAATCCAGCTCCGCCACGATCTTGCCGCTGGCGCCGCCGGTGTCGATGTCCAGCTTGACCTTGCCCTGCACATCACGGCGGGCCGCATGCTGCAAGCGCATGGCTTCCAGGCGCTGGATACGCGCCACGCTGCGGGTGCGGCGGGCTTCAACACCCTTGCGAATCCAGATTTCTTCTTGCGCCAGGATCTTGTCGAAGCGCGCATTGAAGAGCGCCTCGTTTTCCAGCTCATAGGCCTTGGCCGCGGTGAAGGCGGCGAAATTGCCGGGGTAGCCGCGCAGTTGGCCGCGGTCCAGCTCAACGATGCGATTGGCCACGTTGTCCAGGAAGCTGCGGTCGTGGGTGATCAGCAGCAAGCTGCCCTTGAAACCGTTGAGCAGCTCTTCCAGCCAGGTGATGGCGTCCAAGTCCAGGTGGTTGGTCGGCTCGTCCAGCAGCAGCACATCGGGCTGGGCCACCAGGGCACGGGCCAGGGCCACACGCTTCTTCAAGCCGCCCGACAAGGCGCCCACAATGCGGGTGCCGTCCAGATTCAGGCGCTGCAGGGTTTCCTCCACCCGCTGCTCCCAATTCCAGGCGCCCAGGTGCTCGATGCGCTCGGCCACCCACTCCAGGTCGTCCTCGGGATCGTGGATCTCATAACGCTCGCGCAAGGCCTTGGCCTCGGCCACGCCCTCGCTGACCACGTCGAAGATGCTGGCCTCGGGGCGCAACTCGGGTTCTTGGGGCACGTAGACACTGGTCAGGCCTTGCTGCAATTGCAGCAGGCCGTCATCGAGCTTGTCGATCTGGGCCAGCACCTTCAGCAGCGACGATTTGCCGGTACCGTTGCGGCCAATGAGGCCGACGCGCTCACCCGTTTCGAGCGAGAAATTGGCACCATCGAGCAAGGCAACGTGGCCGTAAGCGAGATGGGCGTTGGAGATAGATAGGACTGCCATAGCCCTCGATTGTCGTTGACGCCGCCCGCCCAACTGCCACATTTTCGAGCAAAGCAGCAAAACATCGATGGATAGGGCCCTGCCGACGATTGGCCAGTGGACATCCCCATAGTTACCCACAGCCTGGGTGGACAAAGCCGCAGGCCCAGCGCCCCCAGCGAGGACACAAAGCGCATTTCAGCCAAGGAATTGGCAAAACGGCACTTTCTGTAGCTTTAACTAAGCTGCCTGACTGCCAAAATTGTCCGCTTGGGCGGCTTTTGCACCACGCAGGGCTGCCATCTGTTGTTTTAAATAAATCATGGGTACCCAGATGCAAAGAAGAACCATCTTGCTGGCAGGCGCCGGCGCTGCAGCGGCCTCGGCCGTGCCAGGCGTGGCTCTGGCGCAAGCCAAGTCAACCGCAGCGGCAGCCGCCAAACCCGCTGAAGCCTATGGTCCGCTGCGCCTGCTGGTGCCCGCCGCGCAAGGCGGCGGCTGGGACCAGACCGCCCGCGCCATGGCCTCGGCCCTGCAAGCCAGCAAACTGGTGGAGCAGGTCGAGTTTGAGTACAAGCCCGGCAAGGGCGGCGTGCCCGGCTTGGCCTACTTCGTCGAGAAGTACGCCGGCCAGCCCAATACTTTGATGTTGGGCGGCATGGTGATGCTGGGCGCGATTGCCCTGAACCGCGCCACCGTGGACATGCGCCGCGTCACACCGATCGCCCGCCTGACCGCCGATTCCCTGGTGGTGATGGTGCCCAAGAACTCGCCGCTGCGCAGCCAGGCTGACCTGAACGACAAGCTCAAAGCCGCGCCGGGCGGCATCCGCTTCGGCGGCGGCAGCGCCGGCGGCGTGGACCATATGCTGATGGGCATGATGGGTCGCGCCCTCGATGTGCCTCCGGCCAATTTGCACTACCAGGCCTATGCCGGTGGTGGCGAGCTGGTGGCGGCCCTGAGCAAGGGCGAGCTGGATGTGGGCATCAGCGGCTTCTCGGAAGCCAAGCAAGCCCTGGACAGCGGCGCCGTGCGCGCGCTGGCCATTTCCAGCCGCGCCGACAGCGACGGCATCCGCTCCCTGCGCAGCCAGGGCGTGGCCACCGATATGGCCAACTGGCGCGGCCTGTTCGCGCCACCCGGCCTGGATCCGGCGCAAATTCAAAAGCACATCCGCCTAAGCGCCGCCTTGAATGCCAGCCCGGCCTGGGTGGCCGAGCTGAAAAAGAACCGCTGGGCCAACGCCTACACCAGCGGGGCGCCTTTTGCCGAACTGGTGGAGACCGAGCAGACCACCGCACGCGTGGTGCTTCACCTGCTGAAGCTGGGTTAAGCGAAAGACAAAGGGGGCAACAAGCCCCCCTTTTTTTGCCGTCAAGCCATCAATGCGTATGGCCTTCAGCGGCCCCATGCAAATGAATCATCCCGGCCTCACCCAAAGCCCGACTGGCCAGGCGGAAGCAATCCGCTGACTCCGCACAGCCTTGAACATGCGCGGACTGAGCCTTGGCCGCGCCGGCACGCAGATAGACCGTCTGCCCTTCCTTGATCGTCTCCATGACCTTGATGCTCGCGATCTTCAGGCGAGGGTAGGTCAAAGGGTTCTTGTCCAGCAGCACAAAGTCGGCCAGCTTGCCGACCTCGATGCTGCCCTTGTCCGCCTCCTCAAAATGCTGGTACGCCGCCCACAAGGTCATGGCCTTGATGCCGACGATGGGCTCGACGCGGTGTTCTGGGCCTAACACCTTGCCCGTGCGGGTGGTGCGATTCACCGTGGCCGAGAGCACCCGCAAGGTGTCGGGCAAGGCCACCGGCGCATCGTGGTGGGAGCTGAACTTGATCCCGCGCGCCATCATCCAACCGGTGGGCGAGATATTGGCGGCTCGCTCGGGGCCCAGCACCGAATCACGGTGCCAGTCGCCCCAGTAAAAAGTGTGCATGGGAAAGAGCGAGGGGAACACGCCTTGCGCCTGCAACTGGTCCATCTGATCGGCACGCAGCGTCTGACCGTGGATCATGACCGGGCGGCGGTCCACGCCCCCGGGCACGGCCTCGGTCGCGACCTTGATGGCGTTCAGATACTGCGCAATTGCCGCGTCGCCATTGGTGTGCGCCAGCACCTGCCAGCCATTCTTGAAGGCCTTGGTGACCAGGGCATTCGCCTCTTCATCCTTGAAGGTGGGGTAACCGGCGTAGCTGGCGGACTCGCCCTCCGGAACTTTGTAATAGGGCTGGCTCAGCCAAGCCGTCTTGCCCTGGGGTGAGCCGTCGAAATTGAGCTTGACGCCGCCGATGCGGAAATGATCGCGATATTTGCGGCCCTGCCAGGGGCTGCGCAGCAGCGGGTCCTCGGCCGAGACCGCCAGATCCGGGTAGGCCACCACATCGATCTTGAGCTTGCCGGACTCGGCCGCCTTGGGCAAGAGACTCAGGGTGCCGGGGTCGGTCCGGCCGTCTTGCGCCGTGGTGTGGCCAAAACTCATATAGAGCTGCTGTCCGGCCTCGAGCAAGGCCATGCTCTCGCCCGCGCCCAGCTTGGCCAGGAATTGATACAGGGCCGCGAAGTGGGCGGTTTCCTCCAGCACGCCATTGGGCTCTTGCGAGCCGGCTTCGCGTCGGATCTTGCCGCCCTGCGGATCTTTCGATGCCGCCGTCAGGCCGGCCAACTCAAGCGCCCGGCTGTTGTAGGCGCTGAGGTGGCCCGACTGGTGAATCACGATCACCGGCAGCGTGGTGGAAACAGCGTCCAGCTCATGGCGCGTCGGGTGGCGCTGCTCTTTGAGCTGGGAATCGTCGTAGCCGAAACCGACGATCAGGCCGTATTTGGCCGGCAGCGGCGAGGCGGCGGCCCAGTCCTTCAAGGTTTTCTGCAGCGCCGGGATCGAGCTATTGCGACCGTCCGGCGGCGGCAAGGCATTGGCGGCCACGGCCTGCAGGCCGACGCTGCTCATATGGCCATGGGCATCGATGAAGCCGGGCAGCATGGTCTTGCCCTTGAGGTCGACCAAGCGGGTCTTGGCGCCCTTGAACTCATGCGTGAGCTGGGCTTTGTTGCCAACGCCGACGATGCGGCCGCCGCGAATGGCCACGGCTTGCGCGCTCGGCTGGGCATCGTTGACGGTGACGATGGGGCCGCCGAAATAGATCGCGTCGGCCGGCTCATCGTCCACGCAGTCTTCACAGGCGCGGGCAGCCCCCGCGCCGAGCACGCTGAGTGCCAAACCTGCCAGGGCAGCGGCCGCCCATCGTTGATTTTTTTGCTGCACGACCATTCCCTTTTTGGATTGCTGTGCCGCCATATTAGGGCAAGGCGGAGCCAGTCCCGCATGCGCTGCGCGTCCCCGTTTCGGGCGGTCAACGTTTTGCCTTGGCGGGGGCTCGTGCTGAAACTGGGGTTGACCCGCCCGATCGAATGGAGGGTACCGAAAACCAAGAACTTGGCTCGCAAAGTCAGCGCCAAGGCGGCGCTCCTGCGCATCATGGCGACGCCATCCAAACGCCTCAAAAGCAGTCACAAAACGTGGGCCCACCATGAACCCCTTCGAATTCGCCCCCATGACGCGCCGCGACTATTCCTGGTTTCGCATGGACGCGGGCAAGAACCTGATGGTGATCAATAGCGTGCTGATCTTTGAAGGCCGGCTCAACTTCGAGGAGCTGCGCGCCACCATCGAGCACCGCCTGCCCAACTACCCGCGCTTCACCCAGATTGTGGCCAAGCGCAATGGCGCGCCTTGCTGGGTGCGGGACCCGGAATTCGACATCCGCCGCCATGTCGAATTCACCCAGCTGGACCAGGAATTCAACGACGCCGAGCTGCAGCAGCACTTTGCCGCCCAGGCCCTGCAAGCCCTGCCGCATGAGCGGCCGCTGTGGCATATGCAGGTGGTGCAGCATCGCGGCAGCGGCTACGCCATCGTGTTCCGCCTGCACCACTGCATCACCGATGGCGAAGGCCTGATGCATGTGCTCAAACACCTCACCGATGACAGCCATGATCACGGCTTTGCGCCCGCGCTGGAAGGCCACCCCCGGCATTGCCGCGCGGTGGTCAACCCGATTTGCAAGAAGGCCCAGCGCCTGCTGTTTTGGAGCCGGATCAGCGCACAGCTGGCGCGCCTGACCCTGCTGCGCCCCGATCTGCGCACCCGCCTGAAGGCGCCACTGAGCCGCGAGAAGTCCTTGCTGCTGCTGCCCCCGCTGGACCTGGCCATGCTGCGCAGCGTGGCCAAGCGCATGAATGCGACCATCAACGATGTCTGGGTGGCGGCGGTAGCCGGCGCGCTGCGGCAATACCTGCAAGAGCAAGGCGAGCGGGTTGATGAGCGTGCGGTGCGCGGCGCCGTCACTTTCAATTTGCGCAACAAGGGCGATGCCTTCTTGCTGGGCAACCACTTCGGCCTGGTGGCCGTGGACCTGCCCACCTGCGAGGCCGACGCCAGCGAACAGCTGCGCCAAACCAACCGCCATATGCGCGCCATCAAGGCCTCGCATCAGCCGCATGCCACCATGTTCTTCCTCACGCTCACCGGCTTTTTGCCGCGCCTGCTGCAGAACTTGCTGCTGAAGATCTTCACCAGCAAAGGCTCGGTGGTGCTGACCAATGTGGAAGGCCCGACGCAGGTGCGCTATCTGGCCGGTGCGCGCTTGAGCCGCATGGCGTGTTGGGTGCCGCAGGCCGGCACCATGGGCGTGGGCTTTGCTTTGATGTCTTATGCCGGCCAGATTCAGGTCAGCCTGTTTGCCGACCATGCCCAGGTGGCCGACGCGCCGCGCCTGATGGCGCTGGTGGGCGAGGCCTTCACGCGGCTGGAGCTCGCCACCCGCGAGCAGGCCGCGCCGGCCACCAGCCCAGAGGCTCTGCCAGCACAAGCCCTGGCCGGGGCGGACGCGCTGCTGAGCTAGCCCAAGCGCGCAAAAGTTAACGCTTCGTTCATGGCGGGCGGCCTGCAGCCACCCCGAGGTGAAGAGTGCCCGGCATCAGCAAAAAGGCCTCCTTGGGTCTGCCTATACTGGGCCGCTTGCCCGCCAGCCTACCCGGTCGGCAGGCAAGACCTGACACCCACATCCTCGGAGCCTTTCGATGCGTTTGCGTACCACCGCTTTTCTGATCGCCGCTGCCCTGGGCAGCCTGAGCCTGTATCCGGCCGCTGACGCCTTTGCCCAAAGCCCGGCCCCAGCTGCCGCACCGGCTGCAGCCACAGCGGGCGCCACGGCCAAAGCCCAGCAAACCGCCTTGGTCGAAGGCATCACCGAGTACCGCCTGCCCAACGGCCTGCGCGTGCTGCTGGCACCCGACGCCTCCAAGCCCACCACCACGGTGAACATCACCTATCTGGTCGGCAGCCGGCATGAGAACTACGGCGAAACCGGCATGGCGCATTTGCTGGAGCACATGGTGTTCAAGGGCACGCCCACGCGCGGCAACATCATGCAAGAGCTGGGCAAGCGTGGCATGCAGTTCAACGGCACCACGTTTTACGACCGCACCAACTACTTCGAAACCTTCCCCGCCAATGAAGACAGCCTGATCTGGGCGCTGGAGATGGAAGCCGACCGCATGGTGAACAGCTATGTGGCGCGCAAGGATCTGGACACCGAGTTCTCGGTGGTGCGCAACGAGATGGAGATGGGCGAGAACAGCCCCCAGCGCTCCCTCTGGCAAGCCATGGCAGCCGCCGCCTTCGACTGGCACAACTACGGCAAGAGCACCATCGGCGCGCGCACCGACGTCGAGAACGTCAAGATCGAGAACCTGCAAGCCTTCTACCGCCAGTACTACCAGCCCGACAACGCGGTGCTGCTGGTCTCGGGCAAGTTCGACCCGGCCAAGACTCTGGCGCAGATTGAGCGCGTCTTCGGCGCGCTGCCCAAGCCCAGCCGCGTGCTGGCGCCCACCTACACCCAAGACCCGGTGCAAAACGGCGCCCGTGAAGTCACGCTGAGCCGCAACGGCGACACCCAGCTGGCCGCCGTGCTGTATCGCAGCGCTGCCGCCAGCCATGCCGATTCCGCCGCCATGGCGGCCTTGGCCGAGGTGCTGGCCAACTCGCCCAACGGTCGTCTGCACAAGAGCTTGGTGGAGGGCAAGAAGGCCGTCTCCATCGCGCCCTGGAACTTCGAGCTGGCGGAGCCCGGCTACATCATCTTCATGGCCGAGCTGGGCAAGACCCAGAAGCTGGCCGAGGCCCGCAGCACCCTGATCGCCGGCCTGGAGCAAATCAAGAGCAAGCCCATCACCGAGCTCGAACTCAAGCGCGCCAAGGCCAGCTTGCTGAGCGAGATCGAGAAGACCATGAATGACCCGCAGCGCCTGGGCGTGCAGCTGTCGGAATCGATCGCCTCGGGCGACTGGCGTTTGTTCTTCCTGCAGCGTGACCGCATCGAGGCCCTGACCGTGGCCGACCTGCAGCGCGTGGCCGAGAACTACTTCAAGGAAAGCAACCGCACCTACGGCCAGTTCGTGCCCACCAAGGCGCCCGACCGCGCCGTGATGCCGGCCGCCGTGGACGTGGCCAAGCTGGTGGAGGGCTACCAAGGCCGTGCCGCTGTGGCCGAGGGCGAGAACTTCGACACCAGCCCCGCCAATATCGAACAGCGCACTCTGCGCAGCGCCCTGCCCAATGGCATGAAGCTGGCCCTGACCGCCAAAAAGACGCGCGGCGAAACCGTCAGCGGCTCCCTGCGCCTGGACTTTGGCGACGTCAAGAGTCTGACGAACCAAGCCACCACCGCCGCCATGACCGCCGAACTGCTGAACCGCGGCGCCGGCAAGCTCAGCCGCGCCGACATCGCCGCCAAGCTCGACGAGCTGAAGGCGCGTTTGCAGATCAACGGCAGCGGCCAGACCGTCAATGTGCAGTTCGACACCGTCCGCAAAAACCTGCCCGCCGTGCTGGCCCTGCTGCGCGATATCTTGCGTGCACCCACCTTCCCGGCCAGCGAGTTCGAGCAGTCGGTGAAAGAGAACCTGGCCCAGATCGACGCCCAGCGCAGCGAGCCGCAAGCCATGGCTTCACAAGCTTTGGACAAGGCCCGCGACCCCTATGCCAAGGGCGATGTGCGCGGCTTCATGAGCTTTGACGACAGCGCGGCCCAGCTCAAGGCCCTGAAGCTGGACGATGTGAAGCGCTTCTGGAGCAACTTCTACGGCGCCGACAACGCCAAGCTGGCCCTGGTCGGTGACTTCGACAACGCCGAGGCGCAAGCCCAGCTCAAGGCCTTGTTCGGTGACTGGAAGAGCAAGAGCAAGTTCGCCCGTCTGGTCAGTGAGCCCAGCGCCATCAAGCCCGGCGTGATTCAACTCGAAGCCCCCGACAAGGCCAATGCCTTCTACATCGCCGCCCTGCCGCTCGCGCTGAAGGACGACGCGCCGGACTATGTGCCGCTGGCCCTGGCCAACAAGGTGCTGGGCGGCGGCGTCAAGTCGCGCCTGCTGGACCGTCTGCGCCAGAAGGAAGGCATCAGCTACGGTGCGGGCAGCCAGCTCAGCGCTGGCAGCTTTGAGCCCGTCGGCGCCGCGCTGATGTTTGCCATTTACGCTCCGCAAAACCTGGCTCGCGTGCAAGCCGCCGTCAGCGAAGAGCTGGCCGTGCTGGTCAAGGACGGCATCAGCGCCGCCGAACTGGCCGACGCCAAGCAAGCCCTGCTGGAGCAGTCCAAGATCAGCCGCGCCCAGGACGCCAGCCTGGCCGGCGGCTTGGTCGGCCAGCTGCACACCGGCCGCACCATGAGCTTTGCGCAGCAGCGCGAAGATCAGATCAGCAAGGCCACACTGGACGAAGTCAACGCCGCGCTGCGCAAGGCGATTGACCCGGCCAAGTTCCTGCACATCTATGCTGGCGACTTTGCGGCTGCCGCGAAGAAGGCTGCAGCCACCGAGGGCAAGGAAGCAGGTAAGCCCTGAGCCTAATCCTTAATCTGATCTGACCCACGGCCCGCGCCGTGGCCCCGCCAGGGGCTGCGTCTCGGGCCGTTTTCATTCCCTCCAGAATTGCCATGCGACGTCTTGCCCTGGGCCTGATCCGCGCCTACCAGCGCTGGCTGTCCCCGTACAAAGGCTTCAGCTGCGCCTATCGCGTCCACTGCGGCCGCGCCAGCTGCTCCGCCCTGGGCTACAGGGTGATACGCCGCCATGGCTGCTGGCAAGGCCTGGGTCTGCTGCGCAAACGCCTGCAGCGCTGCGGCATCGCGCATCGCCGCTATGGCGGCGCACCCACACCGCGCCTGGCCCAGATCAACCAACGCGGGCTTTGCGATGCGGGCTGCGACCTGCCGGGGGACTGCCCCTCTTGCGACATCCCCAGCGGCCGCATGTTCTCGGGCCTGTGTGATGCCTTGTCATGGTGTGACTGCTGCGATGCCTGCAGCGGCTGTGATTGGCCGAGCCGGCGGCAGACCAAGGCGGAACGCGCCCGTGAGCGCTGGTCGGAGCGGCGCCGGCATTTGCCGCCCAAGCAGAGCGAGCACAAGCCGAATCAAGACAAGCCGGGGACCTGAGGCTTCGCGCTGAGCTAGCTCCAGATCCGATAGGCCCAGAAGGCCTCATGCGACTCGATGCGCTGGCGCAAAAGCTCGGGGCTGAAGCCGGTGACGCGGCGGGTTTCGCGGCAGAGATGGGCTTGGTCGGCATAGCCGGATTCATAGGCCAGATCGGTCCACACCACCTGGCCGCGCTCCAGCGCTTCGCGCACGCGAAAAAAGCTTTGCTCCGCGCGGCTCACCGATTGCAGCTGGCGCAGGGACTGGCCGCTCCAGGCTTTGATGCGGCGCTCCACCTGGCGCATGCTGCGGCCCTTGCCGGCGGCGATGGCGCGCACCGCCAGCGCTTCCATCCAGTCGCGATAGCGCGGCATATCGTGGCCGCCCTCGGCGCGGCATTGCTGCCAGCGCGGCTGCAAAAAATCCTCGAACACGCGCACCCGGCTGGCGTCATCGGCAGCGGCCTGCACGGCGGCAGACATGGCTTGCCAATCGGCACCCAGATGCGTGTGCAGGGGCAGGACGGCATCCTGGCACTGCAGCAGGTCCAGGCCGGTCAACACCTTGAAGGCATCCGGCATCAGCACGGCAACAAAGCTGTGGCCGGGGCCAAAGGTGCGGAACTTGGTGGGCCGGCTGTGCGGGCCGGCCAGAAAGGGCAGCTCGGGTAAGAAGCGCAAGCCGCGCTCCTGCTGCGCCAGCTCATCGCCCGGCTCGCACAGCACCTCGGCGCATTGGCCCTGCAAAAACCAGGTGATGGTGCAAACCGGCGAGACCGGGAACCAGGTGCTGCGCTGCGCAGGGCTCAGGTCCGGCGCGGCGCGCAAGTCGCGCGTCATATAGCCGCGCACGCAAGAACCCAGGCTCAGGCGCGGCGGGATCAGGCTGGCGCGTGTCAGCGGGTGCAGGCCTGGCTCACCCAAGCTGGCCGCAGGGTGCGCCAGCGCCTCATCAAGATCAAGGCGAGCTTGCGCGCGGGGCTCGGCACAAAGTTCGGCGTATGAATCGGCAGGCTCGGCATGCATGGTGGCGCTCAGTGTAGAGGCGCGGCGTGCGCCTGCGGCGATGTCGTTTTCGTTCAAGACAGGGCTGGGGCGACTGGCCATGATGGCGGCCATGAACCACAGCGCCAACACAGTGACGAAACCCTCGTCCCCCAGCCCCACGCGGCCCACCGCCCTGCCCCCAGGCCCGGCCTGCCCCTGGTTCGGCCTGCCGCAGCTGCGCGCCATGGGGCGCGACTACATCGGCTTCTTGCAAGGCCTGCAGCGCCAGCATGGCGATGTGGTCTTCATGCGGCTGGTGCAGTACCGCGACTACAGCTTCTTCCACCCCGACGCGGTGCGCGAATTGCTGGTGGCCGCGCACGCGGGCCTGATCCGCTGGGAGCGCGGCACCGAGGTGATGGCCGCCGCCCATGGGCACAGCGTGCTGATTGCCGAAGGCCCCGCCTGGCAGCGCCAGCGCCAGATGCTGCAGCCCGGCTTTGCACCCAAACGGGTGACGGCGCTGGCGCCGCTGATCGTGCAGGCCGGTAAGGAGGCGCTCGCCAAGTGGCCACAAGGGAATGCAGATGCGCCCGTGGTGCTGAACTTTGAACACGCCATGACCGAGCTGACCATGGACGTGATTCTGCGCACCACCTTCAGCTGCACAGCCTCGCCCCTGGCCCGCGCTGCCGAGTCCGCCCTGCGCGTGCTCAGCCAGGAGGGCTACCGCGAGATGTTCTACCCCGTCAGCGCGCCATTGTGGGCGCCCTGGAAGCGCGCCAAGCGGCATGCCCTGCGGGTCTTGAACGAGCTGGTGGAGGGCCAGATCGCCGCCCGCCGACGTTTGCTGGCCCAGGGCCACAGCGGGCCACAAGACCTGCTGGGCATGCTGCTGGATTTGCGCGATGAACAGGGTCAGGCGCTGAGCGACAAGGAATTGCGCGATGAGTGCATGACCACCTTTCTGGCCGGCCATGAAACCAGCGCCGTGGCGCTGACCTGGTGGGCCTGGTGCATGGCCAGCCACCCGGATGTGGCGGCGCGGGCCAGTGCCGAGGTTCAAGCCTTGCTGGGCCCCGAGCAACGCGCCCCGGCTTTTGCCGATGTGGCCGCCCTGCCCTATCTGGGCCAAACCATCAAGGAAGCGCTGCGCCTGTTCCCGCCCGCCCCGGCCTTGCTGACCCGGCGCTGCACGCAGGCGCTGGACATCGGCCCCTGGCATCTGCCCAAGGGCAGCATGATCCGGCTCACGCCCGGCGTGATGCATCGCGACCCGCGCTGGTTTCCCGAGCCCGAGGCCTTCAGGCCCGAACGCTTTGCGCCGGAGGCGGCCCACGCGATTCCGCGCGGTGCCTACCTGCCCTTTGGCGCCGGCCCTCGCGTCTGCCTGGGCCAGCATTTCGCCATGACCGAGATCACCCTGATCGCGGCCCTGCTGCTGCAACGCTTCCGCTTTTCACCCGTGCCCGGCGCCGAGCCACCACGGCCAACGCTCAACATCACCTTGCGGCCGCATGAGCCCTTGCATTTGCGCTTGCATGCTCGCGGTGATTGACGCACGCCGCTTCGGGCAGGAAAGCCCGGGGCAAGGCAGGCCAAGCGGGGCGATATGCTTGCGGCATCACCATCAGACCAGAGCCTCCCGATGCACACGCCTAGCCGCAAGCCCATGACAGCGCCCCTAGCCATCGCCCTCCTCGCTGCCGCCGGCCTGGTGCAGGCGGCTGAGTTGCCCAGCGCCGGCCTGCAAGGCTGCCGCGCCCTGACTGAGGCCAAAGCCCGGCTGAGCTGCTACGACGCCCTGGCCGATCAGGCCGCCAAGCAGCCCCAGGCGCCAGCAGCCAGCACTGCGCCGCTGGCTGTGGGCGCGACCGCAGCAGCAGCAACATCAAACACAGCCACAGCCACAGCCGCCGCCCCGGTGGCCGACACCTTTGGCCTGACGAGTCGCCCCAAGAACGAACCCGATGTCATCAGCGGCCAGATCGACGGCCTGTTCGAAGGCTGGGGCCCGAACCAGATCATTTACCTGAACAACGGTCAAGCCTGGCAGGTGATTGATGGCAGCCGCGCCGTGGTCTACCTCAAGAGCCCCAAGGTCGAGATCCGCAAAGCGGCCATGGGCAGCTTCATGCTGGAACTCGAGGGCAGCAACGAGACCGCGCGCGTCAAACGCCTGCGCTGATCCGCGCCCGCCTGGCGTAGGCCAACAAGGCCAGCAGCGCCAGCACACAAAAGCCCGCACCGGCGTAGAAGGTGCTGGGCGCGCCATGCGCATCCCACAGCCAGCCGGCCGCCGCGCTGGCCAGCAACATGGCCAGGCCGCTGAGCAGATTGAAAAAGCCGTAGGCGGTGCCACGCAGATCGGCCGGCGCCGTGTCAGCCACCAAGGTGGCCAGCAAGCCCTGGGTCATGGCCATGTGCACACCCCACAGGGCCACCCCGCACAGCAGCATGGGCCAATGCTCGGCGCGGGCCAGCACCAGATCCGCCGCAATCAGCAGCACCAGGCCGCCCGCCAGCAAGCCGAGCTTGGCCTCACCCAGACGATCCGACAACTTGCCCAAAGGGTAGGCAGCCAGGGCGTAGACCAGATTCATCGCCACCATCACCAGCGGCACCCAGGCCATGGGTACGCCCGTGCGCTGCGCTTGCAGCACCAGAAAGGCCTCGCTGAAACGCGCCAGGGTGAACAGCGCGGCAATGCCCACCACCCACCAATAGTCGGCACTCAGGCGGCGCAGATTGACGCGCTGGATCGGATTGAGCCGCGGCGCGGCGCTTCTGCGCGGCGGCTCTTGAACACCGAAGAGCAAGAGCAGCACGGCCAGGGCGCCGGGGATCACCGCCAGCCAGAACACGGCGCGGAAGTCATTCGCCCACATCAGCATCAAGCCCACCGCCAGCAGCGGGCCGAGGAAAGCGCCCACCGTATCGAGCGCCTGGCGCAGGCCGAAGGCGGCGCCGCGGATCTGCGGCGGCGTCAGGTCGGCCACCAGCGCATCGCGCGGCGCGCCGCGAATGCCTTTGCCCACCCGATCGATCAGCCTTGCCGTCACCACCAAACCCATGCCCGGCGCCAGCGCGAACAGCGGCTTGCTGAGCGCGCCCAGGCCATAGCCCAACAGCGCCAGGCCTTTGCGGCGGCCCAGGTAATCGCTCAAGACACCGGAGAACACTTTGACGATCAAGGCCGTGGCCTCGGCCAAGCCTTCAATCAAGCCCACAGCCAGGGCGCTGGCGCCCAGGCCGCTGACCATGAACAGCGGCAGCAAGCTGTGGATCATTTCGGAGGAAACGTCCATCAGCAAGCTGACGAAGCCCAGCACCCAGATGCTGGCGGGGATGCGGCGCAGTTGTTGGGCGTCCAGTGATTTCATGGGCCGGTGCTGCGCGCTGGATGCCGCCGGGCTCAGCCCAGCAAGGCCTTGGCGTGATGCCGGAGGTGGTCCTCGACAAAGCTGGCGATGAAGTAGTAGCCATGGTCATAGCCCAGATGCCAGCGCATGGTCACCGGCTGGCCACGCGACTGACAAGCGGCCTCGAAGCGCTCGGGCAGCAGCTGCATTTCCAGCAGGAATTTGTCGGCCATACCCTGGTCGATCAAGATGCCGGCCGGAAACAGCACGCCTGCGCCCGGCGCCTGCAGCATCAAGGCGCTGGCATCGTGCGCGTCCCAAGTGGCGGTGTCAGGGCCCAAATAACCGCTGAAGGCTTTCTTGCCCCACGCGCATTGGCTGGGCGCGGCGATGGGGGCGAACGCCGAGACCGAGCGGAACTTATCGGGATGGCGCAAGGCCAGGGTCAAGGCCCCGTGACCGCCCATGGAGTGGCCAAAAATGCCCACCTTGTCGGCCGGCAATTGCAAGGCGGCCAGCACCTCAGGCAACAACTCCTCGGTGATATAGCTTTCCATGCGCCAATGGCGGGCCCAGGGTTCAGCGGTGGCATCGAGATAGAAACCGGCGCCGACACCAAAGTCCCAATGCTCGGCCTCGCCCGGCACTTGAGCACCGCGCGGGCTGGTGTCGGGCATCAGCAGCGCCAGGCCCAGCTCGGCCGCCACGCGCTGCGCGCCGGCCTTCATGGTGAAGGTTTCCTCGGTGCAAGTCAGGCCGGCCAGAAAGATCAGCAAGCCTTTGGGCGCGGGCGGCACGAACAAGGCGAAGCGCATCGGCAGGCCGATGATTTCGGAGTCATGGCGGCAAAACTGCTGCTGCCCGCCGAAGCTGGCATGGGTGGAGATCAGCTCAAACATGGGCTTAGAACTCGACCACCGAGCGGATGGATTCGCCGCGCTTCATCAGATCGAAGCCTTCATTGATGCGCTCCAGCGGCAGCTTGTGGGTAATCAGCTCGTCGATCTTGAGCTTGCCTTCCATATACCAGTCGACGATCTTGGGCACATCGGTGCGGCCGCGGGCGCCGCCGAAGGCGCTGCCTTCCCATTTGCGGCCGGTCACCAGCTGGAAGGGCCGGGTGCTGATCTCGGCGCCGGCCTCGGCCACGCCGATGATGATGCTGCGGCCCCAGCCCTTGTGGGTGCATTCCAGCGCATCGCGCATGACCTTGGTGTTGCCGATGCACTCAAAGGAATAGTCCGCGCCGCCGTCGGTGAGCTGAACAATCGCGTCCACCACATTGGCGTGTTCCTTGGGGTTGATGAAGTGGGTCATGCCGAACTGGCGGGCCAGGGCCTCGCGCTCGGGGTTCAGGTCCACGCCGATGATTTTGTCGGCCCCCACCATCTTGGCGCCCTGGATCACATTGAGGCCAATGCCCCCCAGACCAAACACCACCACATTGGCGCCGGCCTCGACTTTGGCGGTGAACAGCACGGCGCCCACGCCGGTGGTCACGCCGCAGCCGATGTAGCAGACCTTGTCAAAAGGCGCGTCCTCGCGAATCTTCGCCAGCGCAATGCCGGGCACCACGATGTGATTGGCGAAGGTGGAGGTGCCCATATAGTGAAAGATCGGCTTGCCGTCGATGGAGAAGCGCGAGCTGCCATCGGGCATCAGGCCTTTGCCCTGGGTCGGGCGAATGGCCTGGCAGAGATTGGTCTTGCGCGAGAGGCAGAACTTGCACTGCCGGCACTCGGGTGTGTAGAGCGGAATGACGTGGTCGCCGGGCTTGAGCCAGGTGACGCCCTCGCCCACTTCCAGCACGATGCCCGCGCCCTCGTGGCCCAGGATGGCGGGAAAGATGCCTTCCGGGTCGGCGCCGGAGAGGGTGTAGTAATCGGTGTGGCAGATGCCGGTGGCTTTGACTTCCACCAGGACTTCGCCGGCGCGCGGGCCGTCGAGCTGCACGGTTTCAATCGTCAAGGGGGCACCGGCTTTCCAGGCCACGGCTGCGCGGGTGGTGATCATGGTGGGAGGCTTTCTGTCTGAGGGACTGCGGGAGGAGGAGAAAGTGCGCGGATTCAGGCCGACGGGGACACGCCCGTGGCGCCCGGGCCGGCGAATGGCGCAGAGCATAAACCGCAGGCGCCGGCTGTGCTGCCCGCGGGGCATTCTTAACGTGGGGGTGGTCGACGCAGGCTCAGTTCAGAGCAGGCGGACGGGCCGGCTCGGGCGGCATGGCGGTTTGCAGGCGCTGCATGGCCTCGCTCAACAAGGCGGCCTCGCGCTGGCACAGGCCCAGGCGGCGCAGCAACCAGGGGCTGAGGTCTTGCTGGCTCAGATGCTCGGGCCAGACTTCGTCCTCCAGCGGCGTGCTCAGGCGCTCGGCGGCAACCGTATCCGCAGCCTCGGCAGCATCGGCAGCCTGAGTGGACGGCGCCGCCTGAGCGGGCTGTTGCAAGGCCTGCTGCAGCGCGGCCAGGCTCCGCTGCAAGGCGGCCGGGCTCTGCAGCGGGTCCAGACGCTCGCGGCGCCGGCTAAGCAGTTGCTGCAAGGCGCCCAGCAAAGCCATCAGCCGGTAGCCATGGCTCAGCACCGCCTCAATCTCGGGCTCAGGCAGACGCACGCTGCGCGGCTCCACCCGTGTGCGCTGGGCCGCTGCGGCCAGCGCCGCCAAGGCCGTGTAGGCCTGTTGGCGGCTCAGGCGCTGAGCCAGTTGCTGGGTCTGCGTCGGCGCCCATTGCAAGACATTGCGCGCATGCCGGCCCAGGGCCAGGCGCAACTGGCCGTTGAGGCGCTGCAGGCTGCGGCGCTCCCAAGACGGCAGCACAAAGCAAAATGCCCAGGCCAGCAAGGCGCCGATCACCGTATCCGCCAGCCGCTCACCCACCGCCGGCTGGGTGCCCGCCGCCAGCAGCAAGGGCTGCAGCAAGGCCATCAAGGTGGCCGCAGTCGCCGCCACCCGGTAGCGCTGATTCACATAAGCATGGGCCACGCCCACCGCCACCAAGAAGCTCAGGGCCAGGACGCCATGGCCAGCACCCAGCCGCGCCGCTTGCGCCAGGGCCAGCACCAGCAGGCAGCCGATCACGGTGCCGATGATGCGGTCGTTGCGGCGCGACAAGGTCTGCTCCAGATTGCCGCGCAGCACCACCGACACGCTCAAGACTAACCAATGCGGGTGGGCCGCCCAGGGCAGCATCAGCCCCAAGGCATAGGCCAGCGACAGCGCCAAGCCGCCGCGCAAAGCATGGCGCATCACGCTGGACTGCAGGCTCAGATGGGGTTTAAGCGCCGCCAGCGGCCAGCCCTCGGGCGAGACGAACAACTGCAACTGCTCGCGCGTCCAGGCACTGGCCCGGTCGGGCTGGCGGCAGCGCTCCACCATCGCGGCGATGTCGTCAAACATATGGCCGATGCGGCTTTGCAAAGCGTCCACCAAATGGAGGCGAGCATCTCCGGCCGGCGCCTGAACACTGGCCAAGCGGGCGGCCAGGTCCGCGCGCCAAAGCGCAGGCGATTGCTGGGGCGAGACCTGCGGCAAAGGCGCGCCGCGGTCCACATGCGCGGCCAGTTCTTCCAACACCGCAGCCAGCGGCAGCAAGGTGTCGGCCAGGGCATGGCGCCAAGCCAGGGCGGCCGCATCCTCGCCCAGCAAGTGCAGATCCAGCCGACTGGCCAGCAGCAGATCGCGCAACTCGATCAAGCCCAGCACCAGATCGATCTGGCGCCGGCTGTGGGCCGAGGGCTGGGCGGCAAAGACTTGGTCGCGAGCCGCTTGCAAGGCTTCGGCCAGCAGCACATCGTCGGCGATCGAGGCGCGGATGCCGGCCTCGGCAACCGGCACATCGCCGCGAATGCGCTCGGCGCGTGAGCGCAGGCGGCGCACCGCGGCACGCATGGCTGCTGCCACCGCCAGTTCGCGGTAGCGGCGGCGCAGCAACACAGCCATGAGTCTCGCCCACACGGCGTAGCTGAGCGCACCGGCCAGCACCCAGGCGGCGTGGATCAAGGCATCCAGCGGCGTGGCCGGCGCCTCCCAGGCCATGGCGAACACCAGCGCCAGCACGCCGGTGAAAGACAGCGGCCCGGCGCGCGCGCCCCAGGCCATGCTCAACAGGCTGACAAAGGCGATCAACGCGATCAGCAGCGTCATCGCCAGCGGTGAGGCCCGCAGCAAGCCCACCGACAAACTCACCAGGGCAGCGACCAAGGCAGCGGGCAAGACCCGCATCAAGACCCGCTGCGACGGGTTGGGCACATCCGGCAAGCTGGCGCAAACCGCGCCGCCGGCTGCAGCCAAACCCACGGGCAGGCCCAGCAGCAGGCTGAACAGCGTCTGCACCGCCGCCACGCCAAGCGCCACGCCGATGCCGTTGATGTGGGCGGCCGTCAGTTGCCGGGCCAGGGGAAGCTGTCGCAGCATCGGTGGAGGATTTCAGCCTTGCAGCGAAGCGAGCGGCTGCAGCCGCATCAGAGGCTGCGCTCCAGCGCGTCGACGAACATCTTGGCGACGTCGAAGCCGGTCTGGTCGGTGATTTCCTGGAAGCAGGTGGGGCTGGTGACGTTGATCTCGGTGAGGCAGTCGCCAATCACATCCAGGCCGATCAAGAGCAGACCGCGTTGGGCCAGGATGGGGCCCACAGCCTCGGCAATTTCACGGTCACGCGCGCTGATGGGCTGGGCCACGCCCTTGCCGCCCGCGGCCAAATTGCCCCGCACCTCGCCGCCTTGCGGAATGCGCGCCAGGCAGAACGGCACCACCTCGCCACCAATCACCAGCACGCGCTTGTCGCCCTGGCTGATGGCGGGCAGATAGCGCTGCACCATGATGGTCTCGGCGCCGTCCTTGTTGAGCGTTTCGATGATGGCGCCGAGGTTGAGGCCGTCCGCGCCAACGCGGAAGATGCCGCTGCCGCCCATGCCGTCCAGGGGCTTGAGGATGATGTCTTTGTGCTCGGCATGGAAGGCGCGCACCACCTCGGCCGAACGCGTCACCAGCGTGGGCGTGCAGAACTGAGGGAACTCCATCAGCGCCAGCTTCTCAGGGTGATCGCGCAGCGCGGCGGGCTTGTTGAAGACGCGCGCGCCCTCGCGCTCAGCCTGGCCCAGCAAGTGGGTGGCGTAGAAGAACTCGCTGTCAAAAGGCGGGTCCTTGCGCATCACGATGGCGTCGGTTTCGGCCAGCACCAGCTCCTGCGTGGCGGCCACGCTGTACCAGTCCTTGGCATCACCGGTCAGGATCAAGGCGCGGGCGCGCCGTGCGACCACGCGGCCGCCACTGCGCCACACCAGATCGGGCACCTCGCAGGCCCAGATCTCATGGCCGCGCTTGGCGGCCTCGCGCATCATGGCGAAGGTGGAGTCCTTGTAAGTCTTAAAGGTCTCGATCGGGTCGGCAACGAAGAGCAGTTTCATGGCAATAGCTTCCAGTCAATCATTCAATCAATCAATCAGTCAGTCTTTATCTCGAACGCAAGTGTTGCACCAATAGCGCCACACTGCCGGCCACCACGCCCCAGAACGCGGAGCCGATACCCAGCAGATTCAGGCCGGAGACCGTGACCAGAAAGGTCAGGATGGCGGCGTCGCGGTGCTTTTCTTCCTTCAGCGCGGCACTCAGGCCACCGGCGATGGTGCCCAGCAAAGCCAGACCGGCAATCGCCGCCACCAGCTCACGCGGAAACGCCACCAGCAAGCCCACCACTGCGCCACCGGCCAGGCCCACGGCGATGTAGAAAAGCCCGGCCGCGCAAGCGGCCAGGTAGCGGCGGCGCGGGTCGGCATGCGCCTCAGGCCCCATGCAGATCGCCGCCGTGATGGCCGCGAGGTTGAAGGCATAGCCACCGAAGGGCGCCAACAGCAGGCTGGCAAGACCTGTCACCGTGATGCTGCGCGAGACCGGCGCGCGATAGCCCGAGGCCCGCTGCGCGGCCACGCCGGGCAGGTTTTGCGAGGCCATGGTGACGAGGAAGAGCGGCAGCGCCACACCGATCAGGGCCGCCAAGCTGAAGGCCGGCGTGGTCCAGACCGGTTGCGCCCAAGCCCACTCCACCGCGCCCCAATGCAAGCGCCCCTGTGCGGCGGCCACCGCCACGCCCGCCAGCAAAACGCCCGGCACCGCATAGCGCGGCCACAGGCGCTTGCCCAGCAGATAGGCCGCGGCCATGCTCAGCACCAGCAGGGGCGCGGTCTTGACGGTCAAAACGGCGTCCAAGCCAAAACGCGCCAGCACCCCGGCCAGCAGGGCCGAGGCCACGGCCAGCGGGATGCGGTCCATCAAACGCTCGAACCAGCCGGTGACGCCGAACAAGATGATCAAGGCGGCGCAGACCAGAAAAGCGCCAATCGCCTCGGCCATGGGAATGCCCGAGGTGGCTGCGATCAGCGCCGCGCCGGGGGTGGACCAGGCGGTCAGCACCGGTTGGCGGCTCCACAGCGACAGACCGAGGCTGGTGACCCCCATGCCCAGCCCTAAGGCCCACATCCAGGAACTGGTTTGCGCCGGCGTGGCGCCCAGCGCCTGCGCGGCCTGAAACACGATGGCCACCGAACTGGTGAAGCCCACCAAAACCGCTACAAAACCAGCCACCACAGCCGAAACAGAAAGATCGCGAAGCCAGCTTGTCATGGCTGCCAGCATAGCGAAGGCTTTCGCACAGCGCAGTTCTACTGATTCCCGACCCCACGCCTTGCTGCCAAACTGCCGCCTATGTGCCGATTTCTTGCTTATCTGGGTGAGTCGATTTTTCTGGAAGAGTTGGTCTGCACGCCGCGCCACTCCCTGGTGCGCCAGTCGCTGCGGGCCGATGAGGCCAAGGCCGTCACCAACGGCGACGGCTTCGGCATCGGCTGGTATGGCGAGCGCAGCAGCCCCGGCATTTACCGCGAGGTGATGCCCGCCTGGTCAGACGAGAACCTGCTGGCCCTGTGCAGCAATGTGCGCTCACCGCTGTTCTTTGCCCATGTGCGCGCCGCCACCGGCACCGGCATCGCGCGGCAGAACTGCCACCCTTTTCACTACGGCCCCTATCTCTTCATGCACAACGGCCAGATTGGCGGTTATGGCCAGTTGCGCCGGGCGATGGAGTCGCGCCTATCCGACCATCTCTATGCCCACCGCCAGGGTGCGACCGACTCGGAATTGCTGTTCCTGATGATCATCAACCGCATGGAAATGGGCGACAGCATCACCCAGGCAGTGGGCCAGGTGCTCAACGAGACGCTGGCGATGATGCATGTGCTGGGCATCGACCAGCCCCTGCGCTTCTCAGCCGCACTGGCCGATGGCAAGTCCATCCACGCATTCCGCTTCTCCAGCGATAAGCGCGCGCCTACCCTTTATCTTCACCGGCATGGCGAGCTTGGCCATGTGATCGCCTCGGAGCCGCTGGAAGGCGAGCACGAAGGCTGGGAGCTGATTCCGCAGGGCATGGTGGTGCACTTGACCGCAGCGGGGCAGCGTAGCGAGGCGCTGGCTTAAACCGGGCGGGGCGGTCTGCCCCGCAAAGCTTCCAGTTAGTTGGGTACAGAGCTACTCGGGGGTACCCTCGGGCGGTCTGTCCCGCAAGACTTCTAATCAGTTGGGGACAGAGCTACTCGGGGGTTCCCCCCTCGGGCGGTCTGTCCCGCAAAGACGTTAGATTTGCACTTTGGAGCCCAACTCCACAATCCGGTTGGCGGGCAGGTGCAGGAAGTCGGCCGCTGCCGCCGCGTTGCGGTGCATGCTGGCAAAGAGCTTTTCGCGCCACAAGGCCATGCCGCTGCCGATGGTGGGAATGACGATGTCGCGGGACAGGAAGTAGCTGGTTTCCATATCGTCCAGCGCCACATCATGCTTGGCCAGAAGCGTCAGCGCGGCGGGCACATCGGGCTCATCCTTGAAGCCGAAGTTCAGCCTCACCTGCCAGCAGTGATTGCCCAGCTCTTCGATATGCACTCGCTCCGCAGCAGGCACCCAGGGCACTTCGTGGTGCTTGACGGTGACGAAGACGTTCTGCTCATGCAGCACCTTGTTGTGCTTGAGGTTGTGCAGCAAGGCATTGGGTGTCATGCCCGGCTCGGCGGACAAGAACACGGCCGAGCCGACCACGCGGTGCGGCGGGCTGATGAAGACCGCGTCAAGAAAGCTCTTCAGGTCGATCGCATCTTCACGCAGCTTGTCGCTGAGCAAGCGGCGGCCCTGCTTCCAGGTCAGCATCACGGTGAACACCGCGCCCGCAATCGCCAGCGTGAACCAGCCGCCCGAGAACACCTTGAGGACGTTGGAAGACAGGAACACCAGTTCAATCGACAGGAAGAAGGCGGTGGCCCCAATGCACAGCCATGCTGGGTACTTCCACAAGTAGCGGGTGACAAAGAAGGTCATCAAGGTGGTCAGCACCATGGTGGCCGTCACCGCAATGCCGTAGGCCGTGGCCAGGGCGGACGAAGAGCCGAACAAGGCCACCGCCGCCACGATGGCGCCGAACTGCATCCAGTTGACCGCCGGGATATAGATCTGGCCGGTTTCCTTGATGGAGGTGTGAATCACCCGCATGCGTGGCAGATAGCCCAGCTGAATCGCCTGCTTGGTGACCGAGAAAGTGCCGGAGATGGTGGCTTGCGAGGCAATCACCGTGGCCATGGTGGCCAGGCCGACCATGGGCAGCAGCAGGCCTTGCGGCACCATCAGGAAGAAGGGGTTTTCCACCGCCGCCGGGTTGGACAGCAGCAAGGCGCCCTGGCCGAAATAGTTCAACAACAAGGCCGGCCAGACCAGGCCGAACCAAGCCAGGCGGATGGGCTTGGGACCGAAGTGGCCCATATCGGCATACAAGGCCTCGGCCCCGGTAACCGACAGAAACACCGCGCCCAGCACCACCAGCGTGACATGGCCGTGGGTCAAGGCAAACTCCAGCGCCAGCAGCGGGTTGATAGCGGCCAGCACGGCCGGCTCGCGCAGGGTCCAGACCACGCCAAAGTAGGCAATCACCAGGAACCAGATCAAGGTGATGGGGCCAAACACCACGCCCATGGCGCCGGTGCCGTGCTTCTGGATGGCGTAGAGGCCGAACAAAATGCCCAAGGTGATGGGCACCACATAGGGTTTGAAAGCGGGCGTGGCCAGCTCCAAGCCTTCGATCGCGGACAAGACCGAGATCGCCGGGGTGATCACGCCGTCGCCATAAAACATGGCCGCACCCAGAATGCCCATCATGAGCAGGGCCAGCTTCAAACGCGGCCGGTCTGCCACGGCCGTGCCAGCCAGGGCCAGCAAAGCCATGGTGCCACCTTCGCCCTTGTTGCTGGCCCGCATGATCAGGGTCACATACTTCAAGGACACCACGATGGTCAGGGTCCAGAACACCAGCGACAAGATGCCGATGATATTGGCCGGTGTGAGCGGCACATGCCCCGCGTTGAACACCTCTTTCAAGGCATAGAGCGGGCTGGTGCCGATGTCGCCGTAAACGACGCCGAGCGCCCCCAGGGTCAAGCCAGCCAGTGTCGATTTGCCGTGCGCAGTTGTTTCAGAACTCACAGATTTGCGCGGCGCCGCGATGCGCCGTCTTGATCGAAAACAGGCATTTTGCGCCTTGTTTTGCTGCGCCGCATCAAATTCAGCGGCTGTTGCCTAGCCGCCGCAATTTGAAAGGGGCAAGGTGCGAACCGCTCACAAGCGCGCCGGCGGCGCTCAGATTTCGACCTTGGACCCCAACTCCACGATCCGGTTGGTGGGCAGGTGCAGGAAGTCCGCTGCGGCTGCCGCGTTGCGGTGCATATTGGCGAACAGCTTCTCGCGCCACAGCGCCATGCCGCTGCCGATGGTGGGGATGACGATATCGCGCGAGAGGAAATAGCTGGTCTCCATCTCCTCCATCTGCACCCCTTGCTGGCGCAGGAGCTGCAAGGCCTCGGGCACATCCGGCTCGTTCATGAAGCCAAAGTGCAGGCTGACCGTCCAGCAGTCATGGCCCAGGCTCTCGTAACTCAGGCGCTGCTCGGGCGCCACCCAGGGCACTTCGTGGTGCTTGACGGTCACGAACAGGTTCTGCGCATGCAGGATCTTGTTGTGCTTGAGGTTGTGCATCAAGGCGTTCGGCGTCACGCCGGCCTCGGCCGCCAAGAACACCGCCGTGCCCGGCACCCGCAGCGGCGGGCTGATGAAGATGGCGTCCAGAAAGCTTTTCAGCTCGATGGCATCGTCACGCAAGCGATTACTGAGCAGGCGCCGGCCCTGCTTCCAGGTCAGCATCAAGGTGAACATGGCAATGCCTATCATCAACGGGAACCAGCCGCCGGCCACCAGCTTGAGCATATTGGAGGCCAGGAAGGTCAGGTCGATGAGGAAGAAAAAGCCCGTGGCCAGAATGCACAGCGGCAAAGGGTATTTCCAGCCATAGCGGATGACGAAGAAGGTCATCACCGTGGTGATGGTCATGTCGATGGTGACGGCAATGCCGTAGGCCCCTGCCAGCTTGCTGGAGGAACCAAAGAAGACCACCGCCAAGACGATGAAGACAAACAGCCCCCAGTTCACAAAGGGCACATAGATCTGCCCGGTGTCACGCACCGAGGTGTGCAAGATGCGCATACGCGGCAGCAGGCCCAGTTGCACCGCCTGCTTGGTGACCGAAAACGCCGCCGTGATCAGCGCCTGCGAGGCCACGATGGCCGCCAGCGTGGCCAGCACGAACAAGGGAATCTCGGCCCAGCTGGGTGCCAGCAAGAAGAAGGGGTTCTTGATGCCCTCGGGGTTCTCCAGCAGCATCGCCCCTTGGCCGAAATAGTTGATCACCAGCGAAGGCATGACGATGCCGTACCAAGCGATACGGATCGGCTTCTTGCCAAAGTGGCCCAAGTCGGCATAGAGCGCCTCACCGCCTGTGACCACCAGCACCACCGCACCCAGGGCGATGAAAGCCACCAGTTTGTGGGTCATGCAAAAAGCCAGGGCATAGGCAGGGTTGATGGCCGCCAAGACCTGCGGGTTCTGCAGCACATGGGGCAGACCCAGCAAGGCCAGACTCGCAAACCAAAGCACCATCACCGGCCCGAAGGCCTTGCCGATGCCGCCCGTGCCCATGCGCTGCACGGTAAACAAGCCCGCCAGCACCAGCAGGGTTAGCGGCAAGATGGCCTCGTGAAACTCTGGCGCGTAGACATCAATGCCCTCGACCGCGCCCAGCACCGTCATTGCCGGGGTGATGACCGCATCGCCGAAAAAGATGGCGGTGCCGAACATGCCGACCAACATCAAGCGGCGCCGCAGCGCGGGCTTGCCGTTCACCGCATTGGTGGCCAGCGCCAGCATGGCGATCAAGCCGCCTTCGCCATTGTTGTCGGCACGCAGAATCAGCAGCACGTACTTGAGCGAGACGATGATGGTCATCGTCCAGAACAGCAGCGAGAGCACGCCCAGGATGTTGTCGGGCGTCGGCGCCACATGGCCGCCATGGAACACCTCTTTCAAGGCGTACAGCGGGCTGGTGCCAATGTCGCCGTAAACGACGCCCAGGGCCCCCAGAGTCAAACCGGCCATGGCCGAGGGTGAATGGGCGGCGTTTTTATTGTCGGCAGAACTCACGAGCACGAGGCGGTGTGCGAAAACACCGCGCAAGCCAAAACGGCCATTCTGCGCCCGCTTTATGTCTTAGCAGCGCCTGGAGCAAGAAATGAGTGACCCGCTCAGGCGTAGATTTCGGCTTCCGGGTCGGTGACTTCCAACTCGTAACTCGCCGCCAGCATCGCCAAACGGGCAATCACGCCGTACATATAAAAACGGTTGGGCGCGCTGGCACCGGGCTTCTCACCCAGGCGCGGCAGTTGCGAAGACTGCGAAAACGCCAGCGGCACAAAGCTGGCGCCGGGCGCGTTGAGGTTCTCATCCACACCGCGGTCGGCATGAACGCGGTAGAAGCCGCCCACCACATAGCGGTCCATCATGTAGACCACCGGCTCGGCGACTGCGTCATGCACCCGCTCATGCGTGACCACGCCTTCTTGCACGATGATTTGATGCTCGGCCTCGCCCTCGGCCACCGGGCCCAAGCGCTTGCGCGGGCCCAGCTCGGCCAGATCCTTGGCGTCCCGCACGGTCAGCACGCCCATGCCGTAGGTGCCGGCATCGGGCTTGATGACCACAAAGGGCTTCTCCTGGATGCCGTATTCCTTGTACTTGCGGCGGGTCTTGTTGAGGATGGTGTCCACCTGGGTTTGCAGCTCCTCCAGCCCCGCGCCGGCGCTGAAGTCGGCGCTTTGCAAGGGCGTGAACACGGGGTTGATCAGCCAGTGATCCATGCCCAGGAGCTTGGAGAACTTCTTGGCCACTTCCTCGTAGGCCTTGAAATGCTGGCTCTTGCGCCGCGTCGGCCAGCCGGCATGCAGGGGCGGCAGCAGGTACTGCTCATGCAGATGCTCAATCGAGCGCGGCACGCCGGCCGACAAATCGTTGTTGAGCAAGACCGTGCAGGGATCGAAGCCCTTCAAGCCCAGTCGACCACGCGTGCGCAGCAGTGGCTCCAGGGTCAAGCTGCTGCCGTCGGCCATGGCCAGTTCGGTCGGGCCGACCACGGCGGGGTCCATGCTGCCCAGGCGCACATTCAAGCCGGCCTGGGTAAAGATGCGCACCAGGGTGGCCAAATTGCTGCGGTAAAAGCTGTTGCCGGTGTCGTTCTCAGGCACCAGCAAGAGGTTTTTGGCCTCGGGGCAGATCTTCTCGATGGCGGCCATGGCGGCCTGCACCGCCAGGGGCAGCATCTCGGGCGTCAGATTATTGAAGCCACCGGGGAAAAGATTGGTATCCACAGGCGCCAGCTTGAAGCCGGCGTTGCGCAGGTCCACCGAGCTGTAGAAAGGCGGCGTGTGCTCCATCCATTCAAGCCGGAACCAGCGCTCAATCGCTGGCATGGATTCGAGCACGCGCTGCTCCAGCTCATTGATCGGGCCTGTCAGTGCGGTGATGAGGTGGGGAACCATGGCGGATGTACTCGAGGAAGCAGGCGAAAGAGGTGGAGTGATTCTAGGAGCCAGTCGGGCTTAGGCCAGGAAAAGCCAAGCCAGGACCGGCGCGGGCAGGCACAAGCCCGACAGGCCTGTGCCGTTGTTCACATGGGGCTGCCTGCGCCAATGCCAAGCCCCCTTTTGCAAAGTAATATGCGCGAAGATTCTCAGTGCTCCG
The DNA here is from genome assembly GCF_945956965.1 of uncultured Roseateles sp. Classification (GTDB taxonomy): domain Bacteria; phylum Pseudomonadota; class Gammaproteobacteria; order Burkholderiales; family Burkholderiaceae_C; genus Paucibacter_A. The sequence continues at coordinate 121,616 of NZ_CAMFJS010000009.1, read as the reverse complement.
CCGAGCCTTCCGACATGCCGCACAAGATTTTGCTTATCGAAGATCAAGCCGAGATCCGTCGCTTGGTACGCTGGTCATTGGAAGAATCCACCCATACGCTGTACGAGGCGCCCAACGGCAGCCTCGGCCTCTCGCTGGCGCAAACGCTGCGACCGGATCTGGTGTTCCTGGATGTGATGTTGCCCGGCGAACTGGACGGGATTGAAGTCTGCCAACGCATTCGCGCCGATCCCGCCCTGGCCAGTGCCTTGGTGGTGGTGCTGAGCGCTGACATTCGCCCGGCCACCAAGGCGCGCGCCCTGGAAGCCGGCGCCAATATCTTTCTCACCAAGCCCTTCAGCCCCGCCAAGCTGCTGGAGTTGACCGAACTGCTGCTGCGCAATCGCCCCACGGAAAGCGTCGACCCCGAGGGGACCTGAGCGCGGGGCCGGCACGCCTGCCAACAAGGCTGACCGACGCCAGTCGCTCAGCCCCGGCAATCAATGCTTGAGCGCCGCCGCAAAACCAATGCCGCGCCGCTGCCGCACCCCGGGCTTGCCGCGGTGCTCGGCCTCCAGCTGAGATAAAAACTCATCCGGCGTGAGCGGCTCGCCGAGGATTTCCACCTGCTGGCGCACGGCCGCAAAGTCCCCCGGCGTCAGCACATCCAGCGCGGCCAAACGCGCCGTTTGATCGGCATCTAGCACGGCCTCATCGTCACCCAGGGCTTCTCGACGGAACATGCGTTCGCGCTGATCGGCGCGCAGCGGCTTGAAGGCAATCTTGAAGGCGAAGCGGCGCAAGGCGGCTTCGTCCAGGTCTTCAAACAAATTGGTGGTGCAGATGAAAACGCCGGCAAATCGCTCCATGCCGGCCAACATCTCGTTGACCTCGGAGACCTCGTAATTGCGCTCGGCCATGCGGCGGCTGCGCAAAAAGCTGTCGGCCTCGTCCAACAGCAGCACCGCGCCCTCGCTGGCGGCAGCCTCGAACATACGGGCCATGTTCTGCTCGGTTTCGCCGACGAATTTGCTACTCAAGTCACTGGCCTGGCGGATCATCAAAGGCTTTTGCAAGCTCTGGGCAATGTGCTCGGCCAGTGCGGTCTTGCCGCTGCCCGGTGGGCCGTAAAAGCACAGATTGCCGCTGCTGCGCTTTTGCAGGGCGGCAACGATGCGAGGGATCTCAAAGCGCGATTCGCAGTTGAGCAAATCCAACGCGTACTGCGTCACCATGGGACGGGCGCCACGCTCCTTGCTAGCATGGCCCAGGGCTTTGTCGGCGTTTTCAAGCTGGCGCAGGATCAGCCGTTCGCAGTCCGCAGGCGGGCCGGCCAATTGGGCAAAGCGCACCGCCGTGCGCACCTGCGCCGGGGTCAGGCCGCGCCGCTCAGACAGGCGGGCCGCAAACCCTTCACTCACCGGCACATCAGCCAACGCAGTGCTGACCAGGCGCAGGCGCGCCCCCGGCGGCGGCGACTTCAGCTCCAGGTGATATTGAAAACGGCGCCGGAAGGCGGGGTCGATCTGCTCGATGCGGTTGGTGACCCAGATCACCGGCACCGGATTGGTTTCCAAAATCTGATTGACCCAGGCCTTGCCGCTGACCGAGCCATTGGCCGGTTGCTCGCCACTCGAATCCAGGCGCGCCATCAACTGCGCGGTGTCGCTCGACAGCGGCGGGAACACGTCCTCCACCTCATCGAACAAGAGCGCGACATTGGCGCTGGCCTTGAGGAACACCTGGCTGATCTGCAGCGAGCGATAGCGGTCGCGCCCGGAGAGCGAATTGCCATCGCGGTCGGCGTATTCCACTTCGTAAAGATCCAGCCCCGCCGCCTGTGCGGCCACCTTGGCCAACTCAGTTTTGCCGGTGCCGGGCGGGCCGTAGAGCAAGATGTTCACGCCGGCGTCATGCCGCGCCACCGCCTCGCGCAGCAAACTGCCCACCACGCCCAGGTCGTCGCTGACGAAATCAAAATCGGCCGCGGTCAAGCTGCTTTTCGAGGCCGGGCGGGTGAACACCGCCATCAGGTCATGCGGGCCTTTGTATTCGCGCATCAAGACCGGCGGGAGCTGATCGCTCACCTTCATCAGGTCGGCCAGATCGGTGATGTTGTGCTCGGAGATCAGGTTCTCCACCATGCCGATGCGCTCCAGCCGCGAGCCGGCGCGCAAAGCCTCGGCCACTTCCTGGGCATTCACACCGGCCACCGCGGCGATGGTGGCGAAGGCTTCTTGCGCAGTATTGACCTTGAACTCAACAAGCGCGCCGCGCAGCTCACGCTGATAGCGCGCCAGGGTGCCGTAAAGCAGCAGCGCGCGCTCAGCCGGATTGAGCTGCAGCAGATTGCCCAGCGAATCGATATTGGTTTCGACCAGAGTGGACTCGCGCTTCAACTGCCGGTCCAGCCATTCGCTGGTGGTGGCCAGCAGGGCCAGCATGTCCTTGGGCGCGTCCTTGACGTATTCGTCCAGGTAGAAGAACAAGGTGGACTCGGAAAAAGGTCCGGTCCAAACGCCGTAGCGCAGCAAGAAATCCTCGTCGCTGAGGGCTTCGTGGCCGCTCCAGAGCTCGTTGTTCTGGCAGCGCTGCTTGAGGTAGTCACGCAGCCGGCCCAGCACCCGCACGGGCCAGACCAGATGGCGGCCGGTGAAGGACAGCAGCCCGTTGAAGTCGCGGCGCAGATTGAATTTGCCGGCATGTTTGACGGTCAGCGTCAACACAAACTGCGAGCACATGCGGTCAAGCACGGCGGCGTTCTTCAGCCCAGGCGAAGGCAGCACACGGCCTTCTTGCTTGAAATCGGCGCTGCTCGCGGCGGCGGCGCGCGGCCGCGCGGCACCTCGCGGCGCGGTCGGGCTCACAACAGCGGTTGAGCGCTTCACCATGGCATCCCTCGCAATCAAGCCGCCGGCCCAAGCCCGGCGCTGCCCGATCTTGGCTTAGCTCGGCGCACAGTACAAGCGCTCTTTTTCACCCACCGGTGAAGGCTCGTCGCCGGTCTCGGCTTCAGTGCATGACGACGGGTTGATGCCCCATGCTGGCGAAGCTTTCGATGAAGTCGTCGAGGTCTTCTTCGCTCGGGTCTTGTTCGATCAAGGCCTCAACCCCATCCTGGAACTGCTGGGCCAGCGCGCCTTCGATGAAGATTTCTTTGCGGCTGAATTTGTCGACGATCTCGTAGCCCCCGCGATGCAATCGCAACTCAGGATTGGCTTGCAGGAACTCGCCCATCTGCGGCTCGTTGACCTGGATGTCGAACTTAACAACACTGAAGCTGGGGGAGTTGTAAAGCATGTGCATGGAAACCTCCTATCAGCATCAACTGCGGCCAGCGGCGCCACTTTCAAGCCTTATCGGCACAAGGTGTGCGCCACCACATGGACAAATGGTCTCAGATCACACGGCACTTCGGAGGCTTCGATCAGGAAATTTGTGTTGCTGACGCAAAAAATTGACGCTATTCCCGCAAGTGAGGGAGCGTGTTTCCCCGCAGATCAGGTGCCAGCGGCGCTGGCGCCAAGCGCCGGCGGTGCCTCGGGTTTGAGGCGCAGACTCCAGCCCCGCTCATCGGGCAAATCAAAGTTCAGGCGCAGCGGCAGGTGATGGCGGGCCGGGTCCAGCCACAGCTGAACCTCGCCACTGTGGGCGCCCAAGGCTGCGCGTCGCAGTTGCAAGGCCATCACGCTGCTGCCATCGTCCTGGGCCAGCGGCGCCAGGCCCAGCACCTCGAAGGGCCAGTCCAGCGCCACGCCACGCACGCCCGCCACCCGCAAATTGAAGCTGCGGCCGGCGGTGTAAAAAGCGGGGTCGGCCTCAACCAGGGCGCTGAGCTGCAACCACCAGCTCAGCCGGTCTTGCGTGCCCGGCTCGAGCGGAAGCAAGGCCGTGCTGGCGGAAAAACTCAGCAGGCCTTCGTCGGCCCGGAAGTTGATGGCCGCCTGCTCGCGGCCCCGGCGCTGCTGGGTGTAGCGCTGCGGCGCCAGGCCCCAATCGTCCAAGCTGCCCTGGCTGTGCCAGCTGGGCAGGGCACGGCCTTCCAACTGCCGCTCCAGGCGCAAGGCGTAGCGGCCGGCTTCGCTGTGCCAAACCAGTTTGGCCTGGCCTTCGCGCTCGCCAGCGCGCAGGAGGTAATGCCATTCACCGCTGGGCGGTGCGCTGCCGGGTCGGGCGGGAGCCAGCGCTGCCAGTGCGGGGGCCTCGGTGGACACCGAAGGGGCGGTGGTGAGCGGCGGCGCCGCCGCCTTCACCGTCGCCTGGGCGGGGTCTGACTCTGCCGATAGGCGCTGGCTGTGCATGGGCTCGGTGGCAGCACGGTTGGCGGCAGGGCCGGGGGCGTTTTTGCCCTCCGGCTTTTGTACGGCTGCCTGTGGCTGCACAGCCCGCGTTTGCAGCGCCATCAGGATGTTGGCGCTGCGGGCCGCGCTCGCTGGTGCTGGCGCAGGCTTGGCCGGCAACAGCAAGGCCAGATGCGCCAGCAGGCTCAGCATCACAGCCACGGCCAGGGCTTGGCGGGTGCTGCGGCGCGGCAAGGCCGACAAGAGTGCGGAACGGACGGACATGGCGGGAACGGGAGCGGCAAGCAGAGCGAGGGGCGAACGAACAAAGGAACCAACAAGAGCCCACAGCGTGGCGCGACAAAGCGCGGGCGGCCGCAGGTGAGAATGCGAGACTTGCATTGTTCCCGCTTCTTCGCAAGCCTTGCCGCATCCATGAAACTTGCCACCTACAAAGACGGTTCACGCGATGGCCAGTTGGTCGTCGTCTCGCGTGATCTCAGCCAGGCGCATTACGCCAATGGCATCGCCACCCGCCTGCAGCAGGTGCTGGACGACTGGGGCTTTTTGTCCCCACAGCTGGAGGAGCTGTCCATCAGCCTCAACCACGGCAAGCTGCGCCACGCCTTCAACTTTGACCCCAAGCTGTGCATGGCGCCGCTGCCACGCGCTTACCAATGGGCCGATGGCTCGGCTTATCTCAACCATGTAGAGCTGGTGCGCAAGGCGCGTGGCGCCGAGGTGCCGGAGAGCTTTTACCTCGACCCCTTGATGTACCAAGGCGGCAGCGATGATTTTCTGGGGCCCTGCGACCCGGCGCGCTTCGTCTCCGAAGCCATGGGCATCGACTTCGAGGCGGAGATCGCCGTGATCACCGGCGATGTGGCCATGGGCGCCAGCCCGGAGCAAGCCTTGGACGGCGTGCGCCTGCTGATGCTGGCCAATGACTGGAGCCTGCGCAATCTGATCCCGGCCGAGCTGGCCAAGGGCTTTGGCTTCTTCCAAAGCAAGCCGGCCACGGCCTTCAGCCCGGTGGCCGTCACCCCCGATGAGCTGGGCGAGGCCTGGCGCGGCGGCAGGGTCGAGCTGAGCCTGCAATCGATGTGGAATGGCCGCAAGGTGGGCCTGTGCGAGGCCGGACCGGAGATGACCTTCCACTTCGGCCAGCTGATTGCCCACATCGCCAAGACCCGCCAGGTGCGGGCGGGCAGCATCGTGGGCTCGGGCACGGTCAGCAACAAGGACTGGAGCCGTGGCTACAGCTGCATTGCCGAGAAGCGCGCCATCGAAACCATCGAAAGCGGCGCCCCCAAGACCGAGTTCATGAAGTTCGGCGACAGCATCCGCATCGAGATGAAGGGCCGCGATGGCCTGAGCATGTTCGGCGCCATCGACCAAGATGTCGTCTCCCTGCATGAAGCGCTGGACAAACCCACCCCGGAGATCTGAGCATGAGCTTGCGCCACCAACACCACCGCCGAACCCTGCTTTTGTTGCCGGCCTTGCTCGCGCTGCGGCCAAGCTGGGCGGCCGTCAGCGAAGGCGATGCCGCCTCGGGGATCCGCGCGGCCCTGGCCCGCGGGGCCGATGCAGCCATCGCCAACCTGGGCAGGAAAGACGGTTTTCTGGGCAACCCCGCGGTGCGCATTGAGCTGCCCGGTCAGCTCAAAGACGGCGTGCAGCTGCTCAAGATGATGGGCCAGGGCCAGCAGGTCGAGGAGTTGCTGACGGCCATGAACCGCGCCGCGGAAGCCGCCGTGCCAGCGGCTCGGCCGCTGCTGAGCTCGGCCATCAAGTCCATGAGCGTGGAAGACGGCGTGCGCCTGCTGCAAGGCGGCGACGACTCGGTGACGCAGTTCTTCGTCAGCAAAACGCGTGAGCCGCTCAGCAAGCAGTTTTTGCCCATCGTCACCCACGCCACCGAGAAAGTGGCGCTGGCCGACAAGTACAACGCCGTGGCCGGCAAAGCCGCCGGCCTGGGCCTGATCAAAAGCCAGGATGCCAATCTGCAGCAATACGTCACCGGCCGGGCCTTGGACGGCCTGTTCCTGATGATTGCCGAGGAAGAACGCAAGATCCGCAAAGACCCGCTGGGCACCGGCAGTGCGATTCTCAAGAAGGTTTTCGGCGGGCTTTGAGGCGGCGCCACGTGAGCGGTGAAGCCTTTAGCAGGGGCTGAATTGCAAAGCCTGGGAACGAGCGGCCGCGGCGGTGGACAATAGCGGCTTGAACTTTTGCCGCACTAGCGCGCCTGCCATGACTGATTCTTCTCTTGAGACCGCCGATTTGAACGCCCCTGAGGGTTCGAACGAGGCCTCCGCCCCAGCTGCCGAGACCCCTGTTGCCGCCGCACCAGCGGCTGCCAGTGACGCAGCTGCAGCGTCCGATCTTGCCCCGGCTGAGGGCGACGCTGCGCCAGCGGCCGCCCCCGCCGCCAAGGCCGCGCCCGAGATGTCGCCCGCCGAATGCGCGGCCAAGCTCAAGGCGCTGTTCCCGGCCATCTTCGGCGGCGGTGGCTTCAAGCCCCTGAAGCTACGCATCCAGGCTGATATTCAAGAGCGCGCTCCGGCCCAGTTCAGCAAGGCCCAGCTGTCGAGCTTTCTGCGTCGCCATACCGGCAACACCGGCTATCTGATCGCCCTGGGCAAAGCCACGCACCGCTTTGACCTGGACGGCCAGCCCGTGGCCGAGTTGAGCGAAGAGCACCGCCTGGCCGCCCGCGAAGAGCTGGCCCGCCGCCGTGGCCTGCAACAAGAACGTCAAGCCGCCGAGCAGGCTGAGCGCGATCTGGCCCAGACCCAGGCGCGCAACCGCGCCGGCCTGCTGCACGATTTCGAACGCACTACGCTGACCCTGCCCAACTTCTGCGTGCTCAAGGGCGTGACGGAAGCCGAATTGCCCGGCCTGCTGGAAATCGCCCGGGCCGAGCGTGCCGCTCAGCCGGTGCGTGAAGCGCGCCCGGCCAATGCGGGCCCGCGCGGGCCAGGCCGGGGTCGCCCGGAAGGCCGCGGTGATGGTCGCAGTGAAGGTCGTGGCGCAGGCCGCCCTGCCGGTCGCGGTGATGGCCGTGGGGATGGCCGCGAACAACGCGGCCCACGCGGCCGCGCTCCCGGCGCACGCTAAGCCAACAAGCCGGCAAGCCTGAGGCTTGCCGCTTGCTGCGGGTGTGCAGGCTGCTCAAGCAATGCCGCCCGCCGCCAGATGCCCCATTTTTGAGGCTCTGGCGCTCGCCAGCACACTGGCTTTAGGGCGCCCTTGCCCCGGGGTCTTCCCCGCCTTCCTACAATGCGGGCATGAACGCACCGACCACGACCCCCTCGCCTTACAGCCGCGGCGCCGCCCTGCCCGCCATCTTGCAGCAGCGCATCGCCATTCTGGACGGGGCCATGGGCACCATGATCCAGCGCTACAAGCTCACCGAAGCGGACTTCCGCGGCACGCGTTTCGCCGACCATCCCAAGGACTTGAAGGGCAATAACGATCTGCTGGTGCTGACCCGGCCGGATGTGATTCTGGAAATTCACGAGCAGTACCTGGCCGCCGGCGCCGACATCATCGAGACCAATACCTTTGGCACCACCTCGGTGGCGCAGGAAGACTACGGCCTGGAGGCCTTGGCCTACGAGATGAACGTGGCCGCCGCCAAGATCGCGCGCCAGGCCTGCGACGAATACAGCACGCCGGACAAGCCCCGCTTTGCCGCTGGCGCCTTAGGCCCGACTCCGCGCACCGCCTCCATCAGCCCGGATGTGAACGACCCCGGTGCCCGCAATGTCGACTTCGACACCTTGCGTGCCGCCTATTACGAGCAGGCCAAGGGTTTGCTGGAAGGCGGGGTTGATCTGTTCCTGGTGGAAACCATCTTCGACACGCTCAACGCCAAGGCCGCCATCTTCGCCCTGGACGAGTTGATGGAAGACACGGGCGAGCGCCTGCCGGTCATCATCTCCGGCACCGTTACCGACGCCTCGGGCCGCATTCTTTCGGGCCAAACCGTCACCGCCTTCTGGCATTCGGTGCGCCACGCCAAGCCCCTGGCCATCGGCCTGAATTGCGCCCTGGGCGCCACGCTGATGCGGCCCTATATCGAGGAGCTGTCCAAGGCCGCCGGCGAGGTGGCGATCAGCTGCTACCCGAACGCCGGCCTGCCCAACCCGATGAGCGACACCGGCTTTGACGAGACACCGGACGTGACCGGCCGGCTGATGAGCGAGTTCGCCAAGAGCGGTTTCCTCAATATCGCCGGCGGCTGCTGCGGCACCACGCCCGCGCACATTGCGGCGATTGCCAAGCAGGTGTCGGCCTACAAGCCGCGGGTCAGCGGGGACAAGTTCTTCAGCAATCTCGTCGAGGCCTGAGCCCCGCCTCTTGCGGGCTTAGAGCCGCAAGAGCTTTTCCATCGTCACCAGCAGCTTCATTTCATGTGGCGCCAGGCTGGCGGCGATGGCCTGGCTGGCTAAGCGGGTGTCGCGCGGCACCGGTTCGCTCAAGGGATTGCCACTCTTGCCCAGCAGGGCCGCCACCATGGGCTCGGTGGCGCTGTGGCCGCGCTTGAACACCATGCCCACCTCGCCATTGGCCAGGCGCACCAAGCTGCCAGGCGGGTACAGCCCCAGGGTTTTGACGATGGCCACGCCGGCCTCATCGGGCTGGCGCAACTCATCCAGATAGACCGAGCGGCTGGCCGAGGCGCCGGGCAGCGCCAGGCGTGAGCGGCGCGGGCTGAGGCGGGCGGCAAAGCTGTCGATGCGGCGCAGCAAGCGGGCCAGATGCTCGGCGGGCGCGCGCTCGGCCAGCGGGCCGGGGCCGGCCTCATGATGCAGGCGCACGGTTTGCAGCCAAAGCTCGGAGCGCACGCCCAGGCTGTAGAGCAGCTCGGCGCTGCGGTCGCCATGGCCCATCAAATCGCGGCGCTGCGCCTCCGAGGGCGGGTCTTGCTGCGCGGCCAGACGATCTTGCAAAGCGGTGATGCCGATATTCATGCTCAGCGCCGCCTGGGTCAGGGCCAGGCGCTGCTCATCGGGCAAGCCCAGCTGGCGGGCGCACAGCTCGGCCAGCACCTGGCACAGCATGGCGTGGCGCGCGCTGTACTGGTTGAAGTCCATGCTGGCGTCGAAGATCAGCAGCATCAGCGTGGCATCGGGCTGGCGCAGCAGGCGCTCCAGCGCCTCGTTGTGCAGCTGCTGGAAGCGGGGTTTGAAGTCCTCCACGCGCGGCTCGCGCAAGACGCTGGCGGCATGCACGCGCAAATCGGCCCAGGCGGCTTGCGGGCCCAGTTCGGGGCGCAGCTGGCGCTCGGTCTTGAGCTCGGCTTCAGCCTTGATGATGGCGCCCAGCGCGGCGCCTTGGTGCATCAAGGTGTCCATCTTATGGGCCAAGGCTTTTTGATATTCCTTGGTTTCATGGGCCTGCACCCAAACGCCGCGAACAATCATCTGGCGCACCTGCGGGCTGTCGAGCAAGACATGGCCCTTGGCAATCAGCAGCTTGCCCTCGGCATCCCGCACGGAATAGGGCAGCTCTTGGCCAAAGCGCAGGGCAACAGGGGGAAAGGGAATCAGATCCAAAGTGGGCTCGTTTGTTGTCGTTTTGCGCTGCGTGATCGCGGGCGCGGCATCGATGGCCGCAGCGCGGCAGGACGCTATTTTGTCGGCATCTGGCGCAGCGGCTTGAATGGGGCGCGATTGAAGCCCATGCCTGTGCGTAAAATCGCGCCCTGGTTCAAGGAGCGTTGCGACAAACCGTCAAGGGTTTGCCAGGCTTGGACAAGGGTGCCGCTGGCGCCCAGTAACGACGCTCACCGAATCCCTATCCTTTGGGCCGCGGTGAGTTTGCGGCCCACCGTCTCTTGAGGTCCGCCATGTCGTCGTCCGCACACTCCGCCGTCACCCCACCCCCGATGAAGCTCTCCGGCCTGGAGGCCCAGCTGATCGGCGCGGGCACGTTGTTCGTCAATGTGGGCGAGCGCACCAACGTCACCGGCTCCAAGGCATTCGCCCGCCTGATCCTCAACGGCCAGTTCGAAGACGCCCTGGCCGTGGCCCGCCAGCAGGTGGAGAACGGCGCCCAGGTCATCGACATCAATATGGACGAGGCCATGCTGGACAGCCAGGCCGCCATGGTGCGTTTCCTCAACCTGATCGCCGGTGAACCCGAGATCGCCCGCGTGCCCATCATGATCGACAGCTCCAAATGGAGCGTCATCGAGGCCGGCCTCAAATGCATCCAGGGCAAGGGCATCGTCAACTCGATCTCGCTCAAGGAAGGCGAGGCCGAATTCAAGCGCCAGGCCAAGCTGGTGCGCCGCTATGGCGCGGCGGCCGTGGTGATGGCCTTTGATGAACAAGGCCAGGCCGACACCTATGCCCGCAAGATTGAGATTTGCGAGCGCGCCTATCGCATGCTGGTGGACGAGGTTGACTTCCCGCCCGAGGACATCATCTTCGACCCGAATATCTTCGCCATCGCCACCGGCATCGAAGAGCACAACAACTACGCGGTGGACTTCATCAACGCCACCCGCTGGATCAAGCAGAACCTGCCGGGCGCCAAGGTCAGCGGTGGTGTGTCGAATGTCTCCTTCAGCTTCCGCGGCAATGACCCGGTGCGCGAGGCGATTCACACCGTTTTCCTCTACCACGCCATTCAAGCGGGCATGGACATGGGCATCGTCAACGCCGGCATGGTGGGCGTGTACGACGACCTGGATGCCGAGTTGCGCGAGCGCGTCGAAGACGTGGTGCTGAACCGCCGCGCCGACTCCGGCGAGCGCCTGATCGAAGTGGCCGAGCGCGCCAAGGGCATGGCCATTGACGACACGGCCCGCCTGGCCTGGCGCGCCGGCGATGTGAACGAGCGCCTCAGCCATTCGCTGGTGCACGGCATCACCGAGTTCATCACCGCCGATACCGAAGAAGCCTGGCAAGCCATTCAGGCCAAGGGCGGCCGGCCCCTGCATGTGATCGAAGGCCCGCTGATGGCCGGCATGAATGTGGTGGGCGACCTGTTCGGCGCGGGCAAGATGTTCCTGCCCCAGGTGGTCAAGTCGGCCCGCGTCATGAAGCAGGCGGTGGCGCATTTGCTGCCCTATATCGAGGCCGAAAAGCTGGCCATGATTGCGGCCGGCGGCGAGGCCAAACCCAAGGGCAAGATCGTCATCGCCACCGTCAAGGGCGATGTGCATGACATCGGCAAGAACATCGTTACCGTGGTCTTGCAGTGCAATAACTTCGAGGTCGTGAATATGGGCGTGATGGTGCCCTGCCAGGACATTCTGGCCCGCGCCAAGGCCGAAGGGGCCGACATCATCGGCCTGTCCGGCCTGATCACGCCCAGCCTAGAAGAGATGCAGCATGTCGCCGCAGAAATGCAACGCGACGAATACTTCAGCTCGCGTGGCACGCCGCTCTTGATTGGTGGCGCCACCTGCAGCCGGGTGCACACCGCCGTCAAGATCTCGCCGCATTACGAAGGCCCGGTGGTCTATGTGCCCGATGCCTCGCGCAGCGTGGGCGTGTGCAGCGATCTGCTCTCGGACGAACGCGCCGCCAAATTCATCGCCGAGCTGAAGACCGATTACGAGCAAGTGCGCCAATTGCACGCCAACAAAAAGCAGACCCCCATGGTCAGCCTGGCGCAGGCACGCGCCAACAAGGCGCAGCTGGACTGGGCCGCTTACCAGCCGCCCAAGCCACAGTTCATCGGCCGCCGCGTGATTCGCAATTACGACCTGGCCGAGCTGGCACAAAGCATCGATTGGGGCCCTTTCTTCCAGACCTGGGACCTGGCCGGCCCCTTCCCCGCGATTCTGAAAGACGAGATCGTCGGCAGCGAAGCGCAGCGCGTCTTCAGCGACGGCAAACGCATGCTGGAGCGCCTGATCAAGGGCCGCTGGCTGCAGGCCAATGGCGTGTTCGGCCTCTACCCCGCCGCCCAGGTGAATGACGACGATATCGAGATCTACACCGACGAAAGCCGCAGCGAGGTCTTGATGACCTGGCATGGCCTGCGCATGCAGTCCGAGCGGCCGGTGGTCGACGGCGTGAAGCGCCCCAACCGCTGCCTGGCCGACTTCATCGCGCCCAAAGGCAGCGTGCCAGACTACATCGGCCTGTTCGCCGTCACCGCGGGCCTGGGCGTGGAGAAGAAGGAGGCGCAGTTCCTGGCCGATCTGGACGACTACTCCGCCATCATGTTCAAAGCCCTGGCCGACCGCTTGGCCGAAGCCTTTGCCGAGCGTCTGCATCAGCGCGTGCGCACCGAGTTCTGGGGTTATGCCGCCGACGAGGCCTTGACGGCCGAGGACTTGATCGCCGAGAAATACCGCGGGATCCGCCCGGCGCCGGGCTATCCGGCCTGCCCTGACCACTTGGTCAAGCGCGAGGTCTTCCGCGCCCTGGCGCCGGAAGAAATCGGCATGGGCCTGACCGAATCCATGGCCATGACCCCGGCCGCCAGCGTGTCAGGCTTTTACTTCGCCCACCCGCAAGCGGCCTACTTCAATGTCGGCCGCATCGGCGCCGACCAGGTGACGGACTGGGGGCGTCGCATGGCCTTGGATCAGGTCGCGGCCGAGCGGGCGCTGGCACCCTTGCTTTAAGGAGAGGCTCAGCCTGGCTTGCAAGTACTTACAAGCTGAGTGGGCGTTTCAGCCAAATGGCGGGAGAGGCATGGCATGCTCCGAACTAGGGGTTTGCCATTACTGTTTTTCTCGCTACTTTCCGCCCATGACAAATTCTTCCGTTTCCAGTTCCGCCTCACAACGCTATATCGGCATCGCCTTGCTGGCCGCCTTGTTGGCCGGGGTGTATGCCTTGGGCCGCTCGCAATCGAGCACGGCAGCCAATGAGCTTGCCCAGCCTGTTGCGGCCGTGAACAGCAGCGCCGCCCTCGCAGCTGCGGCCAGCAGTACTGAGGCAGCGACCGCCCTGAGCGCCCTGCCCAGCAACGTGGCGGCTTCGGCCACGCCCAGGCTGGCGGAGGCTCAGCCGAGCGCCAAGCCGGCCATCAAGCCAAGCAAGCCCGCCAGCCATCAAGCAGCACCTGCGCCGGTGGCCGAGACGCATATGGCCGCAGCCGAACCGGAACCCAGCAAGCCAGTAGCGCGGTGCGAGGATTGCGCCACCGTCTTGTCCGTCAAGCAAGTCGTGCATGAGGGCCAAGCCAGCGGCCTGGGCGCCGTGGGTGGTGCCGTTCTGGGTGGCCTGTTGGGCAACCAAGTGGGCGGTGGCAATGGCAAGAAGCTGGCCACCGTGGGCGCGGCAGCGGCCGGCGGCTACTTTGGTAACGAGATGGAGAAGAAGCGCAACGCCCGCACCGTCTGGGTGGTCAAAGTGAGCTTCTCGGACAACAGCACCCGCAGCTACGAGTATTCCGAAGCCCCGCGCGTGCGCGTCAATGACATGGTGCGCGTGCGCGACGGCGAACTGACGCCGATGTGAGGCCGCAGCGAGCTCGCAATGAGCTCGCCGCCAACCGGCCTGCTCAAATTCATCGAAGCCCCGAAAGGGGCTTTGTTCATTGCCGAGGCCGCTGGGTTCGCGGCGCACCCATCCTCATAAGCTCAACTCTTGCCCAGCCCACGCCGCAGCTGCACCGCCTCGGCCATGTGGGCGCTTTGAATTTGCTCGGCGGCGGCCAAATCCGCGATGCTGCGCGCCACCCGCAAAATGCGGTGGTAGCTGCGGGCCGACCAGGCCAGGCGCTCGGCCGCTTTTTGCAGGAAGGCCAGAGCCGCAGGCTCGGCCCGCGCAAAATGATCCAGCTGGGCCACCGACAAACGCGCATTGCTGCAAGCCTGGCGCTGCAAGGCCAGCTGACGCGCCCGCGCCACCCGAGCGGCCACCGTGGCGCTGGCTTCGCCAGCGGGCTGAGCCGCCAGCACGGCGGGCGGCACGGCCGGCACCTCGATGGAGATATCGAGCCGGTCCAGAAAGGGGCCGCTCAGTCGCCCCTGATAACGGCTGACTTGATCGGGCGTGCAGCGGCAGGTCTGGGCCGCATTGCCTAATTGCCCGCATGGGCAAGGGTTCATGGCCGCCACTAGCTGAAAGCGTGCCGGGAACTCCGACTGCCGCGCCGCCCGCGAGATCAATATGCGTCCGGTTTCCAAGGGCTCACGCAAAGCCTCCAAGGCCTGACGATTAAATTCCGGCAATTCGTCCAGAAACAAAACACCATGCAAGGCCAGTGAGATTTCGCCCGGCCGAGGGGGCGAGCCGCCGCCCACCAGGGCTACGGCCGAAGCGGTGTGATGCGGGCTGCGCATCGCCCGTTGCGCCCAACGCTGCGGCTGAAACTGGCCGACCAGGCTCAGCACTGCGGCCGAGGCCAGGGCCTCTTCTTTGCTCAAAGGGGGTAGCAAGCCCGGCAAACGCTGGGCCAGCATGGACTTACCGGTGCCTGGCGGGCCAACCAAGAGCAGGGAATGCTCGCCGGCCGCAGCCACCTCCAAGGCCCGCTTGGCGCCGGCCTGACCTTTGATATCGCGCAGATCGGGGCCTGCAGCCTCTGACAGGCGCGGTAGGGCTTGCGCGCGCGGCAAGGCCTCCTCGCTCGCCGGCTGCAGCGCCGCCACCACCTCCAGCAAATGGCCTGCGGCCAACACTTGCACATCCTCCACCAAGGCCGCTTCGGCCGCACTGTCCTTGGGCAGCAGCAGGGCGCGGGCCGGGCCGCCCTGGTGTTGCGCCTGGCTGATTGCCAAACTCATGGCCAGGGCACCACGAATGGGGCGCAGCTCCCCGCCCAGCGACAACTCACCGGCACATTCCAGCTCGGCCAGCCTCGCCGCATCAATCTGCCCGCTGGCGGCCAGCAGGCCCAGCGCAATTGGCAAATCAAAGCGGCCACCCTCCTTGGGCAACTCAGCCGGCGCCAAATTCACCGTGATGCGTTTGTTGTGGGGAAAGCTCAGACCGCTGTTGAGCAAAGCCGCCCGCACACGTTCCCGGGCCTCTTTGACCTCGGTATCCGCCAAACCCACCAAAGTAAAACTGGGCAGGCCATTGGCCAGGTGGACCTCCACGCTGACGGCGACGGCGCTCATGCCATCGAGCGAGCGGCTATGAAGCAGGGCGAGTGACATGCCAAAACACTCCCTTGTGAGCGCTGACAACAGCTTTTGCCAGTGCTGGCGCACAGCGGCGGTGCGCGCACCAAGATGATGCAGAGGGCTTTGTACGCGACACCCTTGCTGGTGCGCCCATCGCCCACGTCAGCCAGGGTAAACGCTGAGAGGGGCGGGCCAACTCAGGGCAGACCCGGGGGATGGCGTGAGATTTGAACGCCCAGGCGGGCCATGGTTCTAGTTGGCACGGAAGCTGCAATGCCTGTAGCGAAGTGTTTCGCCAAGCTTGTTCTCTCCCTTAAATCCGAAAACTGCCAGGAGTTTCACCATGAAGTCAGCCTTCCCCGTCTCGCTTGCTCTCGCCCATGCCCTCGCACTGGCCCTGGCCTCCACCGCCCTGCCCGCATTGGCCGAAGAGCCCGCTGCCGCACCGGCCAGCCCGCTGAGCTTCAACCTCAGCCTGACCAGCGAATACCGCTACCGCGGCATTTCGCAATCGCGCCTGGACCCTGCCCTGCAAGGCGGCGTGGACTACGCGGCTGAAAGCGGCTTCTACGTCGGTGCGTGGGCCTCGACCATCAAGTGGATCAAGGACGCGCCTTACAACGGCGGCGCCAATGTCGAGGTCGACCTCTACGGCGGCTACAAGACCGAAGTGGCCAAGGGCCTGACCCTGGACGTGGGCGTGCTCAGCTATGTCTACCCCAGCAACAATCTGA
Source organism: uncultured Roseateles sp. (assembly GCF_945956965.1). Classification (GTDB taxonomy): domain Bacteria; phylum Pseudomonadota; class Gammaproteobacteria; order Burkholderiales; family Burkholderiaceae_C; genus Paucibacter_A. The sequence continues at coordinate 105,570 of NZ_CAMFJS010000009.1, read as the reverse complement.
ACCCCAGCGCCAACACCACCGAGGTCTATGGCGCCCTGAGCTTCGGCCCGGTGACCGCCAAGTACTCGCACAGCGTGACTGACCTGTTCGGCACCGCCGACAGCAAGGGCAGCGGCTACTTCGACGTCTCCGCCACCTTCGACCTGGGCGAAGGCTTCACCGTGACCCCGCATATCGGCTACCAAAAGGTGAAGAACTACAGCGCCGGCAGCTACACCGACTACGCCCTGACGGTGAACAAGGACTACGCCGGCTTCACCTTCGGCGCCGCCGTCATCGGCACCGACTCCGACGCCTATATGGGCGGCTCCAGCGCCGACTCCCTGAAGAACCTGGGCAAGAGCCGCCTGGTGGTGTCGGTCAAGAAGACTTTCTGAGCCAGCAGCCTCACCGCATCAAGATAGAACCACGCGAGGAAACAACCATGAAAATGATCACTGCAGTCATCAAGCCCTTCAAGCTTGACGAAGTGCGCGAGGCGCTCAGCGCCATCGGCGTGCAAGGCCTGACCGTCACCGAGGTGAAGGGCTTCGGCCGCCAGAAAGGCCATACCGAGCTGTACCGCGGCGCCGAGTATGTGGTGGACTTTCTGCCCAAGGTGAAGATCGAAGCGGCCGTGGATGACGCAGTGGTCGACCAAGTCATCGAGGCCATCGAAGGCGCCGCCAAGACCGGCAAGATCGGTGACGGCAAGATCTTCGTCTCGCCGCTGGACCAGGTCGTGCGCATCCGCACCGGCGAAACCGGCAACGAAGCCCTGTAAAGCGAAGGGCGCGCCAGCGCTCGATTCCATACGCTCAACGCTCAATTTGCTCCCGTCTGGAGACTCGAATATGAAGAAACTCTTTGCCAGTCTGGCCTTGGCCGCCACGGTGCTTGTTGCACCTGCCGCCTGGGCCCAAGACACCGCCAGTGCCGCGGCCTCTGCGGCCGCTACCGCCAGCGCTGTCGCCGCTGACACCGCTTCGGCGCCTGCGCCGGCTGCCGCGCCCGCTCCGGTCGCTGAAGCCGCGGCTTCCGCTCCTGCCGAAGCCGCATCTGCCCCGGTGCTGGTGCCCAACAAGGGCGACACCACCTGGATGATGCTGTCCACCCTGCTGGTCATCATGATGACGGTGCCAGGTCTTGCCCTGTTCTACGGCGGCCTGGTGCGCAGCAAGAACATGCTGTCGGTGCTGATGCAGGTGATGGTGGCCTTCTCCCTGATCGTGGTGCTGTGGGTGCTTTACGGCTACAGCCTCGCTTTCACCGAAGGCAACCAGTTCATCGGTGGCACTGACCGCTTGTTCATGAAGGGCATCTGGGACAACGCCACCGGCACCTTCGCCAACGCAGCCACTTTCAGCAAGGGCGTGGTCATTCCGGAAATGGTGTTCGCCGCCTTCCAGGCCACCTTCGCCGGCATCACCGCTTGCTTGATCATCGGCGCCTTCGCCGAGCGCGCCAAGTTCTCCGCCGTGCTGGCCTTCCTGGCCCTGTGGTTCACCTTCAGCTATCTGCCGATCGCCCACATGGTCTGGTTCTGGGCAGGCCCTGACGCCTACACCGGCGCCGATGTGGTCGACAAGGTCAACAGCACCGCCGGCATGATCTGGCAATGGGGCGCGCTGGACTTCGCCGGCGGCACCGTGGTGCACATCAACGCCGCTGTGGCGGGCCTGGTGGGTGCCTTCATGATCGGCAAGCGCGTCGGTTACGGCAAGGAAGCCTTCACCCCGCACAGCCTGACACTGACCATGGTTGGCGCCTCGCTGCTGTGGGTGGGCTGGTTCGGCTTCAACGCCGGCTCCGCTCTGGAAGCCAACGGCTTTGCCGCCCTGGCCTTCATGAACACCTTTGTCGCCACGGCCGCTGCCGTGCTGGCATGGTCGGTCGGTGAAGCGCTGCACAAGGGCAAGGCTTCGATGCTGGGTGCGGCTTCGGGAGCTGTGGCTGGCCTGGTGGCCATCACGCCTGCAGCCGGCAACGTCGGCATCGGCGGCGCCTTGGTGATCGGCATCATCGCCGGCTTCGCTTGCCTGTGGGGTGTGTCCGGCCTGAAGAAGATGTTGGGTGCTGACGACTCGCTGGACGTCTTCGGCGTCCACGGCGTGGGCGGCATCATCGGCGCCCTGCTGACCGGCGTGTTCAACTCCCCAGCCCTGGGCGGCCCCAGCTTTGTGGGTGACTGGGTCACGGCCACGACGGTGACGGCCGATGCCTACTCCATCGCCGCCCAAGTCCTGGTGCAAGCCAAGGCGGTTGGCGTGACGGTGGTCTGGTCGGCAGTCGTCTCGGTGATCGCCTACAAGGTGGTGGACCTGGTGATCGGCCTGCGCGTGACGGAAGAAGAAGAGCGCGAAGGTCTGGACATCAGCTCGCACGGCGAGACCGCCTATCACAAGTAATCACAAGTGATCCCTCAGCCCGGCCCGCCAGCATGGCTTGGCGCGCCGAGGCGGTGACTGATGAGTTAGCGCGTTAGTTAGTCGCCACCACACCGCAAGGCCAGCAGGACGAAAGTCCGGCTGGCCTTGTTCTTTTGTGCACCCCGAGTGGCGAAAACCTGCCGCCAGCGCCTTCTGCCGCCACAAAAATCTGGCATCGTGTCGGCATGAGCCATGCCGACAGCCCCCACAAAGAACTCCCCAGCTATTTCAAACTCGCCACCATCTGGCTTTTGCTGATGCTGCTGGTGTTCCTGGGTTTCAAGGCCTGGGAGCGCGAGCAAAAGCAAAGCCTGGTGTCCATCAAGGGCGGTGAGATCACCTTGCGCCGCGCCAGTGACGGCCATTTCCACTGGCCCGGCGAGGTCAACGGTGTGGCGGTGGACTTTCTGGTTGACACTGGCGCCACCAGCACCGCCCTGCCCCAGGCCCTGGCCGAGCAAGTGGGCTTAAGCGCCGAAGCCGAGGTGGCCTCCAACACCGCCGGCGGCGTGGCGCGGGGCTACCGGGCCCGCGCCGATGTGCGCTTGCAAGGCGGCGTGAACGCACAGCGCCTACCCGTCACCGTGCTGCCCGCGCTCGATGCGCCCTTGCTGGGCATGGACATCTTGTCCAAGCTGAGCTTCACCCAGCATGGCGGCGAACTCTTGATCCGCAGCGCCAAGCCATGAAGGCGCTGTCAAGCTTCATCCTCGCCCTGGCGCTGAGCCTGCCGCTGCCGCCGGCCCAGGCCAAAACACGCTGCCCGCCACAAACCGCCTTGCCCAGCGCAACGCAAGCCGCCGAGTTGGCCGCGGCCGCGCCCGACCGCGGCTTTCTCTACCGCCTGCGCAAGGGCGGCCATGACTCTTATCTCTACGGCACCCTGCACATCGGCCGCATGGCCTGGTTCTTCCCTGGCCCGCTGCTGCGCGAAGCCATGGCGCAAAGCGACAGCCTGGCCCTGGAGTTGGACCTCAGCGACCCCGCCACCTTGCAAGCCCTGAGCACGCCACCCCAACATGCCCGCCCCTTCCAAGCCAGCGCCGCGCTGCAAAAGCGCCTGGCCGCCCAGGCACGCGCCGCTTGCCTGCCGGACCAAGCGCTGGCCCATCTGCATCCCTTGCTGCAGCTGAGCAATTACATGGCCCTGGACGCCCGCTGGGACGGCATGGACCCCAGCTTCGGCCAGGAGCTGATGCTGAGCACTTGGGCCCACCAAAGCGGCGTGCCCATTCATGCCCTGGAAAGCGTGGACACCCAGCTGCTAGCCTTGCTGCCCGCCGATCCCCAGGAAGCGCAAGCCCAGCTGCGCAAAGGCCTGCAACAGCTGGAACAAGGCCAGCTGCGCAAGAGCACGCGCCGCCTGGCGCAGGCCTGGGCCAGCAGCGATATGGCCACCCTGAGCCGTTACGCGGACTGGTGCGAGTGCGTGGGCAACGCGCAAGACCGCGCCGAGCTGCGCGCCCTCAACGACGAGCGCAATCCCGGCCTGGCCGAGCGCATTGCCGCCCTGCACGGGCAGGGCCGGCGGGTGCTGGCCGCCGTTGGCAGCTTGCACCTGAGCGGGCCGCGCGCCCTGCCCTTGCTGTTGCAGCAAGAGCACGGCTTCGAGGTGCAGCAATTGCATCCGTCGTACCATCAGCCCGCGTCTTCCCCCTCGCATTGAACGACCCTCTTGAAGGAGCACAAAAGCATGGCCGACAACAGCTTCAGCAAATTCGTCCCCGGTTTTGATTTTCTGCAAGGCTTGGTGAAGAACGCCGGGGCCGCCTTGCCCGGCATCGGCCAGTGGGTGGCGCCGACGCTCAACCCGGAAGAGCTGGGCAAGCGCATCGAAGAGCTGCGCACCGTTCAGTTCTGGCTGGAACAAAACGCCCGCATGCTGGGCGCCACCATCCAGGCCCTGGAGGTGCAGCGCATGACCTTGTCAACGCTGAAGTCGCTGAACGTGCCGCTGGCCGAGCTAAGCAATGCCCTCAAGCTGCCCACCGCCGAGGCCATGTCCACCCCCGCCTGGCCGGCCATGCCCGGCATCCCGCCGGAAGTGATGGCCGCTGCCGCGCAGGCTCTGCCCAAAACGGCCGCCCCGGCGCCAGCGCCCAAACCCGCCACCAAAGCCAAGGCCGAGAAGTCTTCAACAGCAGCGGCCGCTGCGCCGGCCATCCCGGCCGCCGTGGACCCCCTGCAATGGTGGGGCGCGCTGAGCCAGCAGTTCACCCAGCTGGCCGCCACGGCGATGAAAGAAAACGCCACCGACGCGGCCAAGAACCTGGCCGGCGCCATCGTCAAACAGTCGTTTGACGCTGCGGGCGACACCTTGCGCAAAGCCGCGGCTGTGCCCGGCGCCGTGGCCGGCAGCATGGTGGAGTCGGTCAGCAAAAGCCTGGCGGCCAAACCCGCTGCCAAGGCAAGCACCCACAAGCCCGCGGTGCGCAACGCCGTAAAGAATAGCAAGCCCTGAGAGGCCACCCGCCCGTGAACGCAGCCACTAGCGCCACTGGCGCCACCGACGAATCTGGCGCCAAGGCGGCCCAAAGCGCCTCTGCCGTGATCGACCCCACCCAGCGTGTGCAGGCGCAGGCCCGCGTGGTCGCCGCGCTGTCCAAACACCTGCCCAGCCATGCCCTACTCTGGCATGCCGAGGACACGGTGCCCTATGAATGCGACGGCTTGACCGCCTACCGCCAACGCCCCCTGGTGGTGGCCTTGCCGGAAACCGAAGAACAGGTCGCCGCCATTTTGCGCAGCTGCTTCGCGCTGGGCGTGCCGGTGGTGGCGCGGGGTGCGGGCACCGGGCTGTCGGGTGGCGCCATGCCACATGCGACGGGCGTGACGCTGAGCTTGGCCAAGTTCAAGCAGATCGTGCAGATCGATCCGGTGGCGCGCACCGCCCGTGTGCAATGCGGGGTGCGCAATCTGGCCATCTCGGAAGCCGCGGCCGTGCACGGCCTTTACTACGCCCCCGACCCCAGCAGCCAGATCGCCTGCACCATCGGCGGCAATGTGGCCGAGAACTCCGGTGGCGTGCACTGCCTCAAATATGGCCTCACCTTGCATAACGTGTTAGCTGTGCGTGGCTTCACCATGGAGGGCGAGGCGGTGGAGTTCGGCGGCGCAGCGCTGGACGCGCCGGGCCTGGACTTGCTGAGCCTGATCGTCGGCAGCGAAGGCATGCTGGCGGTGACGACCGAGGTGACCGTCAAACTCACGCCCAAACCCCAGCTGGCGCGCTGCATCATGGCCAGCTTTGACGATGTGCGCAAAGCCGGTGCGGCGGTGGCCAATATCATCGCCGCGGGCATCATCCCGGCCGGCCTGGAGATGATGGACAAGCCCATGACCGCGGCCGTGGAGGACTTTGTGCATGCCGGCTACGACCTGACAGCCGAAGCTATTTTGCTGTGCGAGAGCGACGGCACCGCCGAAGAAGTGGCCGAAGAAATCGAGCGCATGCAGGCCGTGTTGCTGAGCAGCGGCGCCAGCCGCATCGAAGTGAGTGCCGATGAGGCGCAGCGTTTGCGTTTCTGGAGTGGGCGCAAGAATGCATTCCCCGCGTCGGGCCGCATCAGCCCCGACTACATGTGCATGGACTCCACCATCCCGCGCAAAAACCTGGCCGCCATCCTGCTGGCCATTGCCGAGATGGAAAAGAAGTACCAGCTGCGCTGCGCCAATGTCTTCCACGCCGGTGACGGCAATCTGCACCCGCTGATTCTGTTTGACGGTTCCGACCCCGACCAGCTGCGCCGCTGCGAGGAGTTTGGCGCCGAGATTCTGGAAACCAGCGTCGCCCTGGGCGGCACGGTGACCGGCGAGCACGGCGTGGGCATCGAAAAGCTCAACAGCATGTGCGTGCAGTTTTCCGCCGCCGAGCGGGAGCAGATGATGGCCGTCAAACGCGCCTTTGATGGCGCCGAGCTGCTCAACCCCGGCAAGGTCATCCCGACCCTGCACCGCTGCGCCGAATACGGCCGCATGCATGTCAGCCGCGGCCTGCTGGCCCATCCCGATTTGCCGAGGTTTTGACTGATGACACTTGCCTTGACGGAGATTCAAGAACACATCCGCAGCGCCGCCGCCGAGCACGCCCCGGTGCAGCTGCTGGGCTCGGGCAGCAAGTCCTTTTACGGCGAAGTGCCGCAAGGCTTGCCCCTGCGCATCGGCGATTTCGCCAGCCTGCGCGGCATCAGCAGCTATGAGCCCAGCGAGCTGGTGGTGACGGTCAAGGCCGGCACGCCGCTGGCCGAGCTGGAGCAGGTGCTGGCCGAGCAAAACCAGCAACTGGCTTTTGAGCCGCCCCGCTTCGGCGGCCAAGGCACGGTGGGCGGCATGGTGGCCTGCGGCCTGAGCGGCCCGGCCCGCGCCAGCATGGGGGCTCTGCGCGAGCATGTGCTGGGCCTGACCCTGCTCAACGGCCAGGCCGAGGCGCTGAACTTCGGCGGCACGGTGATGAAGAATGTGGCGGGCTACGACGTCTCGCGCCTGATTGCCGGCTCCATGGGCATTCTGGGCGTGATTCTGGAGGTCTCGCTGAAGGTGCTGCCACTGCCGGTGGCCGAGGCCACTTTGCGTTTCGAGCAGAGCCAGGCGCATGCGCTCAACCAGCTCAATCGCTGGGGTGGCCTGCCCCTGCCCATCAATGCCAGCGCCTGGTGGGATGGCGCCCTGCTGCTGCGCCTGAGTGGTGCGCAAGCGGCGGTGGACGCGGCCCGCCAGAGCCTGGGTGGCGAGCTGATCGCTCCCGAGCTGGCCAAACCCTTCTGGCAGGGCCTGCGCGACCAGAGCGATGAGTTCTTTCAGGCCGCCCAGCGGGCCGTGCAAGGCGGCGCCGCCTTGTGGCGCCTGAGCGTGCCGCAGACCGCGCCCGCGCTGGACAAGCTGCACGGCGAGCAATTGCTGGAATGGGGTGGCGCCCAGCGCTGGCTCACCACCGCCATGCCCGCCGCGCAGGTGCGCGAGGCCGCCGCGCAAGTGGGCGGCCACGCCAGCTTGTTCCGCGCCACGGACAAAAGCGCGGGCGTTTTCGCACCGCTCTCGCCGCCCCTGTTGCGCATTCATCGTGAACTCAAAAAATCATTCGATCCGCAAGGGATCTTCAATCCGGGGAGGCTCTATGCCGGACTCTGAGCCGCAGGATCCCAGCAATCTGGCCATGCAGCGCTACTACGCCCAGCGCGCCAAGGAATATGAGGCGGTGTTTGAGAAGCCGCATCGGCAGGCCAATCTGGCCGAGATCAAAGCCTGGCTGCGCCAGCAGTTCAGCGGCCGCACGGTGCTGGAGATTGCCACCGGCACCGGCTATTGGCTGCCCGCAGCCACCGCCAAAGCGCAGCGCTGGCTAGGCACCGACATCAACCCCGAGGTGCTGGCGCAGGCCCGCAGCAAAGCGCTGGACTTCGACAAGGTCGCCTTCATGCTGGCCGACGCCTACGCGCCCGGCGTGGTGGCGGCGGGCACGCCCTCGCCGTTTGATGCCGGCTTTGCCGGCCTGTGGTTTTCGCACGTACCCAAGTCCCGCCAGCGTGAATGGCTGCAGGGCCTGCACAGCCAGTTGCAAGACGGCGCCCGCGTGGTGCTGATGGACAACCGCTTTGTGGAAGGCGACAGCTCGCCCATCAGCCGCAAAGACGCGGAAGGCAATGGCTATCAGCTGCGCAGCCTCAGCGACGGCAGCCAGCACGAGGTGCTGAAAAACTTCCCCAGCGAAGCGCAGATGCGCCGCTTGCTGGCCGGCATGGCCGACGAGATTCAATGGCGTGAGCTGGACTATTTCTGGACCCTCAGCTACCGCGTACGACAGGAAAGCGCCTGATGCAAACCCAACTCGCCGAAGAGTTCAGCGGCACCAGCCACGGCAAGGCGGCCCAGGCCATTTTGAGCCGCTGCGTGCATTGCGGTTTTTGCACCGCCACCTGCCCGACCTATCAGCTGCTGGGCGATGAGCTGGACGGCCCGCGCGGCCGCATCTACCTGATCAAGCAAGTGCTGGAAGGCGCCGAGCCCACGCGCAGCACCCAGCTGCATCTGGACCGCTGCCTGACCTGCCGCAACTGCGAAAGCACCTGCCCTTCCGGCGTGCAGTACGGCCAGTTGCTGGAGATCGGCCGCGGCATTGTCGAGGCTAAGGTCGAGCGCCCCGCCGGGGAACGCGCCGTGCGCTGGCTGTTGAAAGAAGGCCTGACCTCGCCCGCCTTCGAGCCGGCCATGCGCCTGGGTAAGCTGGTGCGCCCCCTGCTGCCCGCCGCCCTGCAAGACAAAGTGCCAGGTAAAGCCCCCGCCAGCGCGCATGACTGGCCCCGCAAGCAGCACCCGCGCAAGATGGGCTTGTTGCTGGGCTGTGTGCAGCCCAGCATGGCGCCCAATATCAATAGCGCCACGGCGCGCGTGCTGGACGCCGCCGGCATTCAGACCCTGGTGGCCGATGGTGCCGGCTGCTGCGGCGCCATCCGCAGCCATTTGAATGACCAGATGGGTGGCCTGGCCGATATGCGCCGCAATATCGACGCCTGGTGGCCGCTGGTGGCCGGGCTGACCGAGGCCGGCAAGATCGAGGCCCTGGTGATGAACGCCTCAGGCTGCGGCGTCACGGTGAAGGACTACGGCCACGCCCTGGCCCATGACCCCGACTATGCCGACAAGGCCGCGCAGATCAGCGCCATCACCCGCGACCTCAGCGAGCTGCTGCCCGACTTGGTGCCCCTGCTGCTGCCGCAGCTGGGGGCGCAGCAACAAGACACGCCGCGCGAGAAGCTGGCCTATCACCCGCCCTGCACCCTGCAGCACGGCCAACAGCTGCGCGGCGGTGTCGAGCAAGGCCTACGCGCCCTAGGCTTCGAAGTCAAACTGGCTAGCTGCGACAGCCATCTGTGCTGCGGCTCGGCGGGCACTTACTCGGTCTTGCAGCCGGCGCTGTCCAAACAGCTGCGCGACCAGAAGCTGCAAGCCCTGGCGCCCCTGCATGCGCAGACCATTGTCTCGGCCAATATCGGTTGCATCCAGCACTTGCAAAGCGGCACCAGCACGCCGGTGCGGCATTGGGTTGAGGTCTTGGCGGATTGCTTGCCTGGCGCCTGAGAACTTGTCCCTAGCAATCAGAGTTAAATGGCGATGAACTACCAGTGCCCAAAATACCGCGTTGATCTGCGCCATAGATTCAAAGGGATATTTCAACTGACCTGCCCGGAGTGTGGCGTTCGGCTTTTCCGCACCGTTTCAAGGGCGGAAGTGGAATTCACGAAAAGGATTGACCTTCAGCTTTGGTCTGTCGCTCTGGCTGTCCTGTTTGTTGCCGGGCTACCCTTTTGGAGTTCAAGCTATTTGTTCCCAGCGTTGATAGCGGCCATTGCTGTCTATGCAGTTTGGCGCCTCTCAAGAGTGAATGCTGAGACTTCTGCCGACTGGCCTAGATGGACAGATAAGGCCCCCTGGTAAATCGCCCCTGACCATGCGGCTCCATCCGCCCGCCTAAGGCGTCAGCTGAGCGCCAACGTTTAAGCCCAACAATGAAATCCTACGCAAGCATCCCGAGCCGAGTCATCCGCATCCTCGGCCACCCCAATAGCGGCTGGTCGCCGGCTGATCTGGATGATGACAACGCCCTCGAACTGGCGTTCCGGTTTGAGATCACCAGCGATGGCAACAAGAACTTCCTGCTGATCTACCAATCCTTGGATCAGCGCTACGCCGCGGACTCTTGGCATGAAACTGTGGAAGAGGCCCTGGCCTGCGCAGAAGGTTTGTTTGGCATCGCCCCATCGGAATGGGTGAGAGCAGCAAGCCAGGCGCTTTAAGCCTGCAGCGCCAGCACTGCCTGGAGGGCGCTCAACAGGATTGCGCCCAGCGGCCCGGCGCTCAAGACTTCTTTGGGCAACCCCAATCCATGGCCAGTCAATCCCCTGTTTGTTCGCATATCGCCCGCACGTTACAGAATCAAGGGCAAACCACAGCACCACTGTCATACCGATTTCAGACAATGCAGGCTCAGACAACAGGGGGAGGAGCCCGTAAGGGACCCTGTGCCAGCCAGTCCCGCCTTTGTGGCAGGGCAAGCCAGCCGAGCCGAGGACCGGACATCGCCATCGTGATGTCCGGTTTCTCTTTTTGGGCCGGCGAAAAACTTCGCTGCGCCAAGCGGCACTGAGGCCGCTGAGCCAAGGCACACTGCGCCCATGTGGATAGGATTCTTGTTTGCCCTGGGCGCCGGCCTGATGTGGGGCTTGGTGTTTGTGGCGCCCCTGCTCTTGCCGGACTATCCGGCCGCGATGCTGGTGGTGGGCCGTTACCTGGCCTTTGGCTTGATCGCCCTGCCGCTGGCCTTGATGGACCGCGCCACCCTGCGCGAGCTCAAAGCCGCGGATTGGCTGGAAGCCTGCAAGCTCAGCGCGATCGGCAACTTCCTCTACTACCTGTGCCTGGCGGCCGCGATTCAGCGCGCCGGCGGGCCGCTGCCGACCGTCATCATCGGCACGCTGCCGGTGGTGATAGCCGTGATCTCCAACCGGCGCAATCGCGCGCGCGACGGTCTGCTGCCCTGGGCGCGGCTGGCGCCCTCGCTGGCTTTGATCGCGCTGGGCATTGCCTGCGTCAATCAGACCGAGCTGAGCCAGCTCGCCGCCAAGCCGCAGGCCAATTTCCAGCATTACCTGGAAGGTGCCCTGCTGGCCGTGGCTGCCGTGGCCTGCTGGACTTGGTACCCGATTCGCAATGCTGATTGGCTGCGCGCGCACGCGGACCGCAGCCCACGCGCCTGGGCCACCGCCCAGGGCTTGGTGACCTTGCCAATGTCTTTGCTGGGCGGCGCGCTGATGCTGGGCCTGCACAGCGCCGGGCTGCCGCCCTTGCCCGCAGACTTCAGCTTGCCGCTGGGCCCGAGGCCCTGGGCTTTTGTCGGCTTGATGCTGGCCGTGGGCCTGTTCGCCTCCTGGGTGGGCACCCTGTGCTGGAACGAGGCCAGCCAGCGCCTGCCCACCAATATCGTCGGGCAGCTGATCGTGTTCGAAACCCTGTCGGCGCTGGCCTATGCCTTCACGCTCAGCGGCCAGGCACCCGCGCCCTTGACCTTGCTGGGCATCGCCCTGCTGGTGAGTGGCGTGTGGTGGGCGCTGCGCATCAAGCCTCAGGCCGCCGCCAAGCCCGGCGCGTCGAGCAGGGCCTGAACCAGGGCGCCGATGCGGCGCAGCGCGGCCGGGTGCTCCGGCCCCCAACGGCCACCCACGCCCAGGCGAATAAAGGAGCGGAAGCGCGGGCTAACGCTGAACATTTGGCCGGGCGCGATGCAGATGTTTTCGGCCAAGCAGGCCTCGTAAAGCGCCACCGCATCCAAGCCGCCGGGCAGCTCCACCCACAGGATGTAGCCGCCCGCCGGGTCGGTAACGCGGGTGCCCTTGGGGAAGCTCTGGGCGATCAAGCCGCGTGCCTCGTCCACCCGCGCGGCGATGCTGGCGCGCATCTGGCGCAGCGCGGCCTCGTTGCCGGCCTGGCTCAGCAGATCGGCCAGCGCCACTTCCAGCACGGCGGTTTGCGCGCCCGACTGCACGTCCTTGATCTTGCGCAGCGGCGCGGACCAGCGGCCCGCCTCCACCCAACCCAGGCGCAGGCCCGGCGCCAGGGTTTTGTTGAAGGAGCCGCACAGCATCACATGGCCGGTGGTGTCGAAGGATTTGACGGCGCGGCGCTTGTCGTCCTGCTCGGCCAGGTCGTTGTAGATCACATCCTCGATCAAGGCGATGTCATGCGCGGCCACCAGCTGAGCTAAGCGCTTACGCTCCAGCACCGGCATGCAGGCGCCCAGCGGGTTGGACAGCGTAGGCACCACCAGCACGGCCTTGACGTCTTGCGTCTCCAGCGCCAGTTGCAGCGCGTCCACCGAGATGCCGTGGCGCGGGTGGGTGGGAATCTCCAGCGCGCGCAGATGCAGGCTTTGCAGAATCTCCAAAAAGCCGAAGTAAGTGGGCGACTCCAGCGCCACCACATCGCCGGGCTGGGTGACCGTCTTCAGGCACAGGGTGACGGACTCCATGCAGCCATTGGTCATGACGATGTCGTCGGCATGCAGCACGCAGCCCAGGCTCAGGCCATGCCGGGCCACGGCGCGGCGCGCCTCTTCGCGCCCCGAGCCCAGCGGGTAGGTGCAGAGCAGATCACGCTGGCGCGTCACCACCCGGGTCAGGGCGCGGCGCACGCGTTCCTGGTCGAACATCTCCGGCCCCGGGCAGGCCGCGCCGAAGGAGACCATGTTTTGCTGCGCGGCCAGATTCAGCACCTCGCGGCCCAAATCGCCCACCCGCACCGAGCAGCAGCGCCCGCTGGGGCGCGAGGCCTTGGGCTCGGGCAAGGGTTCAGGGCGGCTTTGCACAAAGTAGCCCGAGCGCGGCTTGGCGTGGATCAGCCGGGCATCTTCCAGCCAGTGATAGGCCTGCACAACGGTGGATTGCGAGACGCCCTCCTGGCGCGCCAAGTCCCGCACCGAGGGCATGCGCTCACCCCGCGCCAGGGTGCCCGCGCGAATGGAGCGCGCCAGCCGGTCGGCAATTTGAAGATAGAGCGGCTCGCTGCGGTTTGAATCGGTCATGGCCCGATTCTGTACGGTACGCCGCGCTTACATGCAATACAGATGAGGGCAAAGCCGGCCAACACAGTGCCGCCAAAACGCTCGCCTGTGCTTGCCCGCTTGGGGCGGCTGTGCCTCTGTTGCCGCCGGCGTGCTGGGCGCAAGCTGGCAGCCATGGACACCTTACTCAGAACCGATGCGCCTTCCGCCGCCACGCTGCCAGGTTCACAGCGCCAAGCCGAGCTTCATCTTGCTGCCGCCCAGGCGCCGTTGGCACTGCCGCTGCGCGCCTGGCAATCGCGCACCTTACGCGTCAGCCATGGCTGCCTGTGGCTGACCGAACAGGGCAAGCCGGACGATGTGTTCATTCAGGCCGGCCAGCACATGCATTTGCTGGGCCCGGCGCGCTTTTACCTGAGCGCGGCCGGGGCGGCCGGGGTGCGGCTGAGTTTGACTTGAGCGACTGAGTCAGTCGGGGCAAGAACCGCGAACTCAAGCCTCAGATTTTGGGAATCCGAATCCGGCTCACCATCAGCGAGCCCGACACCGCGTACATCAGCGCCAGCGGGTGCAAGTAAAAACCGAACAGGTCCAGCTTGCCGCCCCACATCTGATCGCCAATGGCACCTTGCATGGCGGCCACGGCCAGCACGATCACCAGCAGCAAAGAGGTGGGGATGGGTGTGCCCTCGAAATATTTGACCTTGCTGCCACCTTCGCTGAGTGCTTCGGCGGTGATGTTGAAGCGGGCCAGGCGCGAGACACCGCAAGCCACGAAGAAGACCAAGATGATGCGGTCGTACAAGCCCTGCATGCCGCAGGCATAAGCGATGGCCGCGGGCGCCACGCCGAAGGAGATGACGTCGGCCAAAGAGTCCAGCTCACGCCCCAGCACCGATTGCTGCTGGCGCCAGCGCGCGATGCGGCCGTCCAGCACATCGAAGACAAAGGCCACCGGGATCAGGGCGCAGGCGTAGTAGATGTGCAGGATCTGGCCGGTCTGCAGAAAAGACATCACCGAAAACAGGGCGCCCATGCCGGCGCAGGCATTGCCCAGGGTGAACCAGTCGGCGAGATGGAACTCGCGAATCATGGCGAAAGGTTTGTTGCGTGGCTTCATGCGCAAAGCATAAGCGATGGGAGCGGGCAGGCGGGAGGACAAGCCAGTGACCTGGCCGCACGACAGAAGCGGCTAGGCGGCAGGTGCCGCGGGCGTAGCTTCATCGCTGGGCTCGCGCCGCAGCGCCTTGCGCAGCAGATGCGGCAGCAGCAGCCCCAAGGGCATGCGCATCCAGTGCGCGCGCAGATACAAAAAGCGCCGCGCGCTGCCGGTCCAGCCGTCCTCGCAGCTGGGGTGGTCGGGCTGCAGGGCGCGCAGGAACACCGCATCCATCAGCCTCAGTACCCCGGCCGAAGGCCCAGCTTGAAGCAAATCACCGTTGATCGCGGGCATGGGTGTGTGCAGCACCAGGCCGGTGTAGCGCAAGGCGTAGAACAGCACCCGGGCCAGGCCCAACTCAAAGGCACGCGCGCTGAGCGCAGGCCAGAAATCGGGCGTGGTACTGAAGTGGCGCAGCAAGCCGTCCAGGTCCAGCAGGTCCCGCAAGCCCTTGTCGAACTCGCCATCAAGGAAAAGGTGGCAAGCGCTGTGCAGAACCATGTCCACATCGGCCAGGCGGTACAGCCCCGGCCAGCCAGCAATGGGCAGGGCCTTCGCCAAGAGCTTGGCCGCATCGACCTGGATGCGCCCGCTCAGCGGCAAGATGTTGTGATGGACATCGATCACCGTCTCACGCAGCACATGCTGCAGCGGCGGGATCTCGTGCATCCATTCTCGGTAGTAGCGCTGGTCGTAAGCGTCATGGTGACCGGTCTGCCAGCCCTCGGCCATCAAGGAGGCCTCGACGCCGGGCAAACGCTCACGCGGCACCAGAATGTCCACATCCGAGAACAAACGCCCCTGCGCCAGCGGCAGCTCGCTCAAGGCGTAAGCCGCGCCCTTGAGCACCACCACCGGCATCTTGAGATCTTGCAAGGCTTGGGCGATCTTGCGGGCCTCCCAGCGCACGGCGCGGCGCTGACTGTCGGCCACGCGGCGCACCGAATCGAAATGCTTTTGCGGGCCGGGCGGCAGCTGCGTCAGCACCCCAGCGCGCTCAAAGGCAACCTCCAAGCGGCCCAGCAGATTGGCGCGCCGGCCTTGTTGCAGCAGCAACTCCCATTGCCGCAGTGTCCAGCCCAGGCAGTCTTGCGGCCGCGCCAGGGCCTGCACCAGCAAGCTCGGACCGAGGCTCATAGCGACACCTCCGCGGCATCCGCCAGCTGGGTGAAGAATTGGCAGGCCTGCTCCAGATCGCTGTACTTAAAGCGCAAGCAATGCGAGGCGGCCACGCGATCCACCAAGGTCTCAAAGCCCTGGCGGCCGTGCAAGTGGTAGTTGAAGGCGTTGTCCACCAAGGCCATCATGGCCTCGGCGCGCGGCAAAGGCTTGGGCGTCACTGGGCTGCCGGCCACATAGCGCGGGAACACCACCCAGGCCAGCCGCGCCCGCTCGGTATTGCGCAAGACGCTGTCGGTGGGCGGCTTCATATGCGCGACCGTGCCCTTGACCGTATCCCGCGTCAGCGGGCCGAACACGGCCTGCGGCGCAAAGGCCTTGATGACCTCGATGGAACGGTTCTTCAAGCTAACGGGCCGGGCCAGCGGCACCAGCTCGCCGGTTTGCGGGTCGATCAAGGTCAGCTCATCCGACAGCAAGCGCCAGCCCCGATTCACCAGCCCGGCGCACAAAGTGCTCTTGCCGGAGCCGGGCGGCGCCGGCAGCACCATGGCTCGGCCACCGCGCTCGACCACCGCCGCGTGAATGATGATGTATTGGTGGCAGTGCCCGGACACACACCAGTTCAAGCCCCATTCCAGCATGGCCGAGGCATGGGGCAAAGCCATGGGCTTGAAGGGCCGGATGCCTTCAAACGAGAACTGCGCCTGCGGCCGCAACCAGTGGCGCAGACCGTCCACCGCGTCAATGCGAGTGTCGAAATCGCAAAATTCCTCGGCCGTGCCCAGGGTTTGATCGGCGTAAAGCGTAGCCAGCGCGTCGGCCACGCTGTCGAGCTGGGAGCGGATGCGCACCAGCACCGGGCCGGTGCGGATCAACAAGCCCTCGCCGCGCAAGGCAGATCTCAGGGCCGCAGCCTGCAGTTGCGCCAGTCTCACGAGGGCAATTGCTCGATCAAGCCAAGCTGCTCGAGATAGTTCAGGTTTTGCGTGATGCGCGCTTCCAGCGCCGCGTCGCTTTCCCCCAGCAGCGCCTGGCTCAAGGCGGAACTGGTCCAGGCTTGGGGAGAGGATTCGACCAGCAGGCTCAGCAATTCCTGGCCGCTGAAGGAGAGCAAATGGGTGTCTCCCGTCAGCTCATTGAACACCAACTGCTGCTCATCAAGCAGGCGCATGCGCAAGGATGCCGAATTCAGCACCCGCCATTGATGTGTTTGTGCCTCCGGCACGCCCGACCCTGGACTTCGTCGCCTGTGATCAGAAGCTGACGATCACACCCATGGTGTAGTTCAGGTACTTGATGATCTTGGCATCATCCCAGGGCGCTTCACCAGAAGGGCTGTAATTCTTGTTCACGTGACCATTCCACAGCGCAATGATCTGCGCCCGCGATGGCACGGTGGTGGTGACCGAATTCAGAATCGCCGCGACCACCAATTGGGCGATTTGAGTATTCACCGAGGAGCCTGCGCTCATCGCCAGGATATTGCCGAAGGTGGTGCCGTTGGCAAATCCACCGTTCGCGAAATACGTCGCGAACAAGGTTCCAGAATTGAAGCCTGAGGGGTAAGTCGTGCCCGGCACGGCCCAATCCGCTGGGCGCTTGCGCGTGCCGCAAGCCAAGTCCACAGTCTTGCCCACAGCCCGGCTGACATTGGCCGACTGAAAGCCGGTCGGGCCATGGCATTCGAGGTTAGCACCCAGCACAGGACGGCTGGTGACGGTCATGGCCACCGGCGCCAGCGCCAGACCACCCTTGAGCAGGCGGCGACGAGCTTCCAAGCGAGACGCGGCTGTAGCGGCGACTTGGGGCATGGCGGGCTCTTGGCCTGAATCAAGCGGCTGTTGTTGATGCTGGTTCATGACAATTTCTCCCTGCGGCTTATCGGTACCTGACCTAGCGCAAGAGGACTAGAGTCGAGCGGTGAGACTTTGGGAGGAGTGTTCCACACAACGCACACTGCCGCCATCGCGCGCCACCCCCTTGAACGGGTGGTGTCCCTGGAATTGAGCAGATATTTCGGCAAATCGGGAATTCTCCCTGCGCCAAGCTCAAACAGCGCCGGCGCCAAAGGTGTTGCAAGCCTTCAACTCACCCGTCGCCAAGCCGGTCTTGAACCAGCGCACACGCTGCTCGCTGCTGCCGTGGGTGAAACTCTCGGGCACGACACGGCCCTGCGCCTGGCGCTGCAATTTGTCGTCACCAATTTGAGCGGCGGCATTGAGCGCTTCCTCGATGTCGCCCTGCTCCAGCCAACCCTTGCTTTGCTGCGAGAGCTTGGCCCACACGCCGGCATAGCAATCCGCCTGTAGCTCCAGGCGCACGCTCAGCGCGTTGTAGTCACGTTCGGACACCCGCTGGCGGGCACGATCCAACTTCTCGGTCGTGCCTTGCAAATTCTGTAAGTGGTGACCAACTTCGTGGGCAATCACATAGGCTTGGGCGAAGTCACCCGGCGCGCCCAAGCGGGTGCGCAAGGTGTCGTAGAAAGCCAGGTCGATATAGACCGTGCGGTCAGCCGGGCAGTAAAACGGCCCCATGGCCGACTCGCCCATGCCGCAGGCGGTCTTGTAGCTGCCGCGAAACAGGCTCAGCTTGGGCGCCGCGTATTGCTGATTTTGGGCGGCGAAATAGCTGCCCCACACGTCTTCGGTATCGGCCAGCACCACGCCGACAAAGCGCGCGCCGGCATCTTGCGGCTTGGCCCCCGGCGCATGCGAGGCCGCGGGCGCGGACTGCGGCACCCCGCCGCCATTGAGCAAGCCCAGCACCGTCATGGGATTAATGCCAAAGGCCCAGGATGCCAGCAAAGCGATGACGATGCCGCCCAAACCGATGCCGCGGCCTCCGCCAAAGCCGCCGCCCCCACCACCCCCACCGCTGCTATCCCGGAAATCCTGGACGTTCTCGCTCTCGCGCTGACCTTCCCATTTCATCTTGGGCTCCTTTTGCTGTTCTGCTCCAAACCCAGCGGCGCTACCGTCTGTGCCGCGGATTGTGCGGCCTGTCGCGTCCCGCTAGGCGCGGCGGCAGGGTCAACACGACACTGCGGGCAATTCTCACCCTTTCCTGGTGACCTCAACGGCACCACCGCTTGTCACCCGTCACGCCAAGGAGCTGCCCCATGCCCAAGTTCAAACTGATCGCCGCCACCGCCCTGCTCGCCCTGACCGGGCTCAGCCACGCCGCCGAGAGCAATGATTGGGAATTGCGCATCAAGAACCACGGCAATAGCTGGACGGCCAGCTTCAGCGGCCCGACGGACTACGGCCCCGCCGGCAAGCGGATCAAGGGCTCGGGCGTGATCGTTGAGAAAGCGCGCACCCTGCGCCCCTTCAGCAAGCTGCGGCTCGAAGGCCCGATGAATGTGCGCCTGAGCCAGGCCAGCAGCGATGCGGCTCGCGTTTCGGCGGATGACAATATCGAGCCTCTGATCGACACCCGTGTCGAAGACGACACCCTGATTCTGCGCCTGCAGCCCGGCGCGGGCTTCAGCACCCGCTACGCCCCCACCGTGTGGGTGGACAGCAAGAACCTGCAAGCCCTGGTGTCCAACGGTTCCGGCGATATCGCCATCGACAAATTCAAGGGCGACAAGCTCAGCCTGAACCTGAACGGTTCGGGCGACTTGCGCATCGGCTTGTTGGATGTGAACGAGCTCGACGCCAAGCTGTCCGGTTCGGGCGACTGCACGGTGGCCGGTCGCGCCGAGCGGCAAAACTGGCTGCTGCAAGGTTCAGGCGATGTGGATGCGCGCAGCCTCAACGGCAGCAGCACAAAAGCCCAGCTGAGCGGTTCGGGCGACCTGAACCTGGGCCTCACGCAAAACCTCGATGCCACCCTGCAAGGCTCGGGCGACTTGAGCTACGCCGGCCGCCCGGTGCTCAAACAAAACGTCAGCGGCTCAGGCGAGATCCGCCGCCGCTGAGGCGCGCCAGCCACCAGACTTTCCCGCCGGGCACCGCTGATTGGCTCAGAATAGGGCCATTCTGTGGAGGTGTCGATGAGCGACATGCAAGGCCTGCAAACGCAGGATGAACTGGCCAGCATCTTGCTCGGTATGCACGAAGACAGCCCCTTGCTGGTGGCGCTGTTTGATGCGCAGGACATGCTGCGCTACGCCAACCGCGCATTCCGCGCCGCCTATGCGGTAACGACCGACCGGCCCATGAGCTGGGCCGACATGATGCGTGACAACTACGCCCACCGGCGTGGCGCCTTCATCGAAACCCAGGACATCGAGGCCTGGATCGCCAATGTGCACTCCCGCCGCGGCAAGACCGCCCACCGCGCCTTCGAGGCCGATCTGTGTGACGGGCGCTGGATCTGGATGACCGAAAGCGTTCAGCAGCAAGGCTGGATGCTGTGCGTCGCCAGCGATATCAGCGGCCTGCGCCAGGAAGGCCGCGCCCTGCGCCAAGCCCATATCAAAGCCCTGGCCGCCGCCAATACCGACGCCCTGACCGGCCTGAGCAACCGCCGCCACGGCCTGCAACTGCTGGATCAGGCCTTGATGGACAGCGAACCCTGGCCGCTTTGCGTCGCCCTGCTCGACCTGGATGATTTCAAGCAGATCAACGACCGCCTCGGCCACGCGGCCGGCGATATGGCCCTGATCGACTTCGCCCGCCAACTCCAGGCCAGCAGCCGCCGCGAGGACGGCTGCGCCCGCCTGGGCGGGGACGAGTTCTTGCTGATCCTGCCCGCCGCCGGCCTGCCCCAGGCGCAGGCCATCGTCGAACGTTTGTTGGAGCGGGTACGCCAAGCCCGGCCCCTGCCCGATCACCCGGAGCTGGGCTATCACTGCTCGGTCGGCCTGGCCCAAGCCAGCTGGGGCGAAAGCACCGAAACCCTGCTGTGCCGCGCCGATGCAGCGCTCTACGGCGCCAAGCTGGCCGGCCGCAATCGCTACGTGCTGGCTGAATGAGGGGCCAACAAAACCTGTTCTAAACCGCGTACCAAAGCGCGGCGAAGAAGTGGCAGCCGCTGCCCGCGAGCACAAACAAGTGCCAGATGAAATGGCCGTAGCGAATACGGCCATCCAGCAGGAACACGATGGCGCCCAAGGTGTAAGCCGCGCCGCCCGCCACCAGCCAGGCCAGGCCTGCGGGGGCCATGCGCGCCGTCAAAGGCCCCAGGGCGAAGATCACCAGCCAGCCCATCGCCACATACAGCCCGGTGGACCACAGCGGGTGGCGCAGGCGGTTGAACAGCTTGGCCGTCACGCCCAGGCCGGCAAATGCCCACACCAGGCCAAACAGCGTCCAGCCCCAGGCCCCATGCAGAACGCCCAAGGCGAAAGGCGTGTAGCTGCCGGCGATGAACAAATAGATGGCGGCGTGATCCAGCCGGTTCAGCCACAGCTTGGCGCGGCCCTCCGGCATGGCGTGGAACAACGTGGAGACCAGATACAGCAGCATCATGGTGAGCGAGAACACACAGGCCGCCACCACATGGCGTGTTTCGCCCTGCCGCGCCGCAGCGATGCTGAGGATGGGCAAAGACGCCACGGCCAGCAAAAAGCCCAGGCCATGACTGATGGCGTTGGCAATCTCCTCGCCCAAAGATTGATTTCGTGCGCTCATGCAGGCATTCTTGCAGTCTTCTTGTGACCGTTGACGACAAGGCCCTTTCGATTTGCCCAGCACTTGCGCCATGTCAGACCTCGCCCGCATAAATCCCCCCCTCGGCGACACCGGTCACGGCGGGGCGCAGCTTGGTCTGACGCGACGCCACTGGCTGGCCGCTGCAGCGGGCATGCTGGGCGTGGCAACCACTCTGGCCACCAGCGCGGGGGAAAGCGAAGCCAGCCTGAGCGTGATGCTGGAGGAATTGCCGCCCTTTTCTTTCCGCGATGCGCAGGGCGAGCCCGCCGGCTATTCGGTGGAATTGGTGCGCGAGCTGCTGCGCCGGGCCGAACTGAGCGGCAGATTCGAGTTTTCGTCTTGGCAGCGGGTGCTGGCCAAGGCACGGGGCAACTCAGCGGTGCTGATCCCCACCATCGTGCGCCTGCCCGAGCGCGAGAAAGCCTTCTACTGGCTGGGCACCATCGCCAAACGCCAAGGCATGATTTACCGCCGCAAGGCCAGGCCTGATGTCAACGTCAGCATGGCGCAGGACACGCGCCAATACCGCACGGCCGTGGTGATGGGCGACATCTCCGAGCGCGAAATGCTCGCCCTGGGGCTGGACAGTGAGCAGCACCTCGACCGCAGCGCCGATTACGGCATTGCCCTGAGGCGCCTGTTCTCCGATCGGGTCGAGTTGCTAGCCATCAGCCGGGCGCTGGCGCCGGCCGTGCTCAAGCAGCATGGCTACAACATTGCCGACATTGAGCCGGTCTTGAAGCTGCGCGAATCTGCCTCATCGATGGCGCTGAGCCTGGCCACCGAGCCCGCCATGCGCCACAGGCTGCAACAAGCCTTCGACGCCATGCGGCGCGAGGGGGCGATGGCGGAAATCATCGCCCGCTACCCCCAGCTCAGCCTGGAATAGCCGAGCCAGGGCGCTGCAAAACAATTACTTCAGTTCCGCGGCCACAGTCGCTGGCGGCAAAGGCAAGACCCGACCCTGCGCTTGCGCGGGCGTGCGCACATGCAAGATGTTCGCCAGGGTCGGCGCAATGTCAGCCACCTCCACCGGCGTTTTCACTTCACCACGGCCCACCCAGGCCGGGCCCCAGCTCAAGATGGGCACATGGGTGTCGTACTCATACGGCGTGCCATGCGAGCTGCCGCCGACGCGGGAGCCGAACAACCAACCCGGCTTGACCACGATCTGCACCGGCGCGGCCACATCCGGGTGCCAGGACTTGCGCATCGCCGCCAGATAAGGCGTCTGCGTGTCCGTGCCCTGCAGTTGCGCCAGGGTGAAGACATCGGCCACGCCATTCATTTGCAGCAGCAAAGCCTTGGTTTCTTCGTAGACATCGGCGGGCTTCACGCCCTTGGCCGCCATCAACTTGTCGTCAAACAAAATGCCGGCGGCCGAGAAAGCGGTGGCCCAGCGGCCCTCGCCAAACTTCTTCACCAAACCGCTGTTCACCCAAGACAGCACTTGCGCCGGGTTGATGCGGTCCGCATCACGGCCCTGGGACTTGGCCCATTCGGGCGTATCGGCAAAGCCGTGGTCGGCGGTCAGCACGGCCACATAGTTGCCGGCACCGACCTTGGCGTCCAGATACTGGAAGAAGCCTTGCAGATAGCGGTCCAGGTGCAGGAAGTGGTCGTGCGAGAGGCGCGACTCCGGCCCGAAGGCATGGTTCACATAGTCATGGCTGGACAGGCTCACCGACAAGATATCGGTCTTGGCGCGCACGCCGCCGCCCAGGCCCTCGCCCTCGATGGCGGCGCGGGCAAAGGCCAGCGTCAGCTCGTCACCAAAGGGTGAAGGCAGGATGTTGGCGTAGAACAAGGGGCCGGGCTTCTCGTGCTTGTCACCCAAGATGGCCGGCAGCTTGTTGCCATTGCCGGCGTTGACTTGCCAGAACTGGCCGTCCGGCACCGAGCGGGCATAGGCCGCTTCAGGCAGCAGCGGCGCCCAGGCCTTGCCGAAGAAGGCGTCAGCCGGCTTGGCGGCATTGAAGTCCTTGACCCATTGCGGGTGGCTGGGCATGTAGTAAGTGCTCGAGGCGAACTGGCCCGTCTCACTCATATACATATAGGCCGTGCCTTTGTGGCCGGCGGGCAGAATGGCGCCGCGGTCTTTGCCGGATATGGCAATCACCTTGGCCGCAGGGTCCACGCCGCGCAGCACATCGCCCACCGTTTCGGCGCGCAGATTGCGTGGGCTGGTGCCGGCCAGCGGGGCGGTCTTGTTGTCGATATAGCTGTGCGCCGCGTCCTGGGTGCAATAGACCATTTCGCCGGTCTTGGGGTCGCGCCATTCATTGCTGATGATGCTGGTGCGCTGCGGGTAGGCGCCGGTCAACATCACCGCATGGCCGGCCGCCGTGACGGTGTGGCCATGGCCGTAATGGGCATTGGCAAACCAGGTGCCGCGGTCGAGAAAGCGCTTGAAGCCATCGGGCTGCAACTGATCACGGTAGTTCAGCACCTGGCGCATCGGCAGGCCGTCCACCACCATGAAGACGATCAACTTGGGCGGCGCCACTTGCTGGCTCGCCTTGGCGATCAGCGGGGCCGTGTCGGCGCTGGCGGCCGAGGCCGCGGGCTTGCCACCGGACGCGCAACCCAAGAGGGCGCTGCTGGCCAGCAGGACGAATGAAATTTTGAGCTTGAACATGAGGCTGTTGATGGTGTTCGCAGCCCGCAAGCTTAGTCGATTCGCAAGAACGGAGGCCCTCGTTTCGGCGCATTTGCCGCGCCCAAGCGCAGCAGCCAAGGTGTCGGACGGGCGCTATTCGCCCTGCAAGGGCAAGAAGGGCTAGGCCGCCAACTAGCGGCCTTGCAAGCGCGCCTGCGCCAGCGCCAGCAATTCCGCCGCGCTGAGGCGTTGACGCTCCCCGCAAGCGCTGGCCATGCGCAGGCTCAGGCTGACGCACTGGCCCTCGATCTCGTAAGTGCCCCCCAGTTGCTGCTGCAAACGCTGCTGCACCAACTCGGGCCGGGCCTGGGCCATATTGCCCAGGATCACCGCGTACTGGCCGGCGTCCAGCCGAACCACCACATCATGGCTGCGCACCCGGCCGCGCAGGCGCTCGCCCAAGGCGTGGCGCGCGCCGTTCAAATGGGCGGGGGTGACGAGTTGCTGGCCGTGGCTGCTCAAGCCCTGAATGGCGATCAGCAACAAGGCCGGCTCGGCGCCGCAGCGCCTGCTGGCCACCAACTCGCGTTGCAGCAATTGCAGCAAGCCCGCCTCGTCGGCCACGCTCAAAATCTCCGGCCGGCCCGGGCGCTTGCGTGCGCCGGCTGGCGCGGGCGTTGCCACCAAGCTCAAACGTGCTGCGGCAGGGGCCGAGGTGATGGCATTGTCGGAGGGCTGAAACATGCGCGGCGAACTCGTGTTTTCGTTTCTTCTGCAATGGATTGAGGCCATGCCTGCGCAGTGCGTTCTCCATGCAGGCCTCCCCAGACCTAGCTACGCAAACATGCCCTCACTGCTTAAAACGGAATGCCACCGAAAAACCCGACATCCAAATTGCAAATTTTTTTAGCCGGCACTGCCGCCCCTGCAAGCCAGGCGCTAGAGTGAAGGCAAAGGCGCCACGCCACCCGGGCAAGACCTGCCCCTACGTCACCCGCAGCCGCCCCCTGGCCGCAGGGTGACGGCGAGAAAAACAAACGGACACCGAGGGATTGAGGACCACGTGAACACCAGCGCCAGCGACATCACCCAGATGCTGCAAGCCGCCGCCGCGGGCGACACCCAGGCCGGCGAGCGCGCGCTCAGCCTTTTGTATGGCGAAATGCAGCGCCTGGCACGCAGCCGCCTGCACAAATCCGGCGAGCTGACCCTGCTGGACGCCACCGGCCTGGTACACGAAACCTATCTGCGCCTGCAAGCCCAAGCCGGGCTGGACTTTGCCGACCGCCGCCACTTCCTGGCCTACGCCGCCAAAACCATGCACCACATCGTCATCGACCTGGTGCGCGCCGCCAGCGCCGAGCGCCGTGGCGGCGGGCAAACCCACATCACCCTCAACACCGCCCATGCCGAGCTGCCCCAGCAGCGCGACGAGGAAATCCTGCGCGTGCATGAAGCCCTGGACGAATTGGCCGCACTGGAGCCGCGCCTGGCCCAGGTAGTGGAAATGCGCTACTTCGGCGGCCTGCTGGAGGCCGAAATCGCCGAGGCCCTGGGCCTGACCGAACGCACCGTGCAGCGCGACTGGCAAAAAGCCCGGCTGTTTCTCTCCCTCGCCCTGCAAGAGTGAATTGCCCCCCGATGAGTCAAGCCAAGCGCATCATCAACAAAGCCCGCTGGCCCGAGCTCAGCCCCTTGCTGGACGAATTGCTGGACCTGGACCTCAGCGCCCGCGCCAGCCGCCTGATGGCTCTGCACCGCCAGGACCCCGAGCTGGCCGCCGACCTGGCCGAGCTGCTGGCCCGCCAGGCCAAGCAAGAGGCGGCCGACTATCTGGCCACGCCCTTGCTCGGCCTGGCCGCCCACACCCTGGCCGCCGGCCAACTGGTGGGCGCCTACACCCTGGTGCGCGAGATTGGCCACGGCGGCATGGGCGCGGTGTGGCTGGCGCGGCGCACCGACGGGCGCTTCGAGGGCGAGGTGGCGATCAAATTCCTCTCGGCCGGCCTCGTCGGCCCGGGGGACGCCGGCCGCTTCGCCCGCGAAGGGCAAATCCTCGCCCGCCTGGCCCACCCGCACATCGCCCGCCTGCTGGACGCCGGCCTGGCCGCCGAAAGCAAAGCGCCCTATCTGGTGCTGGAATACATCGCCGGCCAACCCATCGACCAATACTGCGACAGCCATGGCCTGGACACCCGCGCCCGCGTGCTGCTGTTTCGCGATGTGCTGGCCGCCGTGGCCCACGCCCACACGCGGCTGATCCTGCACCGCGACCTGAAGCCGTCCAACATCCTCGTGACCGCTAACGGCGAGGTCAAGCTGCTGGACTTCGGCATCGCCAAGCTGCTGGAAGCCAGCGATGAGGCGGGCGCGGCTGCTGGGGGTTCAGGTGCGGGTTCAGCCACCAGTGCCGGCGCCGCCTCCGAACTCACCCAGCAAGCCGGCCGCGCCTTCACGCCCCGCTACGCCGCACCCGAGCAAGTGCAAGGCAGCGAAGTCACCACCGCCACCGACGTTTACGCCCTGGGCGTGTTGCTCTACTTGCTGCTCAGCGGCCGCCACCCCACCGCCACCAACGAAAACGACGCCAACACCACCCCGCTAGAGCGCATGCGCGGCATCGTCGAGGTGGAACCCAAAAAACTCTCCGACGCCGTGCGCGGCAAGAGTGCGGAAGGCAAAGCGCAAGACCTCAGCAAAAAGAGAGCCGCCCGCGAACTGCGCGGCGACCTGGACACCATCGTCGCCAAGGCGCTCAAGAAAGTGCCCGCCGAGCGTTACGCCAATGCCGCCGCCCTGAGCGAAGAGCTGCGCCGCTGGCTGGCGCATGAGCCGATCAGCGCCAGGCCGGACAGTGCCTACTACCGCACGGCCAAGTTTGTGCGGCGGCATCGTTGGGGGGTGGCTGCGGGAGCTGCTGCCACCCTGTCCTTGGCTGGCCTGACCAGCCTCAGCCTGGCCCAAGCCTGGCGGGCTGAGCGGGCTGAGAAGATTGCCCAGCAGCGCAGCGCCGATGCCGATGATTTACTGGGTTATCTGCTCGGCGACTTTGCCGACAAGCTGCGCCCCATCGGCCGCTTGGAACTGCTCAATGACGTGGGCGCCAAATCCCTGGCCCATCTGCGCGCCTCACCTGAGGCGCAGGCCAGCCCTCACAGCATCCTTCAACGGGCCAAGGCATTGACGGTATTGGGTGAAGTCGCTGTATCCAAGCATGAGCTTGATGCAGCAATGGATCCCTTGGAGGCCGCACGGAAATTGCTCGCTGGCCCGCCGCCCGACCAAGGTCTCGCGATCGAGTGGCGCAAAGCCCAAGGGACTGCCTCGTTTTGGATGGGTCAAGTTCATTTCACCAAGCGGCAATTTAGGCTTGCACGCGCCGACTGGGAGGACTACCGCCGCAGCTGTGAAGAGTGGCTGGCAACTGCGCCAGGCGAGTTTGATCCCCTTGTTGAACTGTCTTACGCTGAGAACAGCTTGGGCTCTGTTCTGTTGGAGAGTGGCGATTTGTCGGGAGCTGAAGCGAAGTTCCGCAAATCCATTGAATTGAAAGATCAAGCATTAAAGATCAAACCGCTTGATCAGAGTTTGCGCGGATCTTGGGCTGACAGCCTCAGTTGGCTAGCCTCCACCCTGAGTTGGCAAGGGCGCTTCAAAGAAGCGCTGGCGTTCTACGAAATAGGTCTCAATGGCATTGCCCTGGCTCGATCTCGCGCACCATCCGATCTGAAATGGGCTTACAACGAGGCGGTGATGCGCGGCAAGTCCGCGCAAGCGTTGCGTCAACTCAAACAAATTGACCAGGCCAAAGAACAATTGCAGTTTGCTGCGCGCGCACTTGCTGATCTTTTGAAACACGAGCCCAAGAACTGGAGATGGCAATTCCAGTCAGTGCTCGTCGATTTTGAACTCACGCAAGTCGCGCCCCAAAGCACGCTTGAGCTTGAACTGAGGCAGCAACTGGAGCGTTTGAGTGCCTTGGACCAAAGCGCCTCTGCATCTGCACGGCTTCGGCGCTTACCTGTTCTCGTGCAGATCACTTTGGCATTGACCCGTCATCTGGAGACTCATGGTAGATACGAAGCGTCAATCGCGCCCTTGGTGGAAGTATTGGAGTCGGTGAGCAAGGGCTTAAGCCAACAGCCGACCGACCTGCTGCTGCTCACCGCCAGAGCTCAAACAAGACTCGCCATGGCCTCCTTGCATGGCGGCATGAGCCATTCGGATCAAAGAATAGAGCAATGCGAGATGGTGGTCACGGAACTCAGCGGATTGAAGGCGCTTTTGCAAGTTCATTACGAGATCACCCAGGCCTGGGTCCAGGCACATTCCTGCCTGGGCCGAGCAAGCGATGTGCAAGTAGAACAAGACTGGGTGCGCCACAAGCTCGGTTCTTAATCCTGATCCAGCCGGGGCCGTGCGTCCTGACTGCCGCTCAATCCAGAACGAAATTCGAAAAAGTAAGGGACCCAGGAAGATGACCAATACGTATTACGTCAAAGCCGAATTGGATAACCTCACCGGCCGCTTTGCGCGCTGCTGGTATTTCGAGGATGCCGAGGGCACCGTGCCAGCGAAGCTTCCCCTGTCCATTGGAAAATCAGCTGGCGGCTGCACTTTTGCACTGATCCAGACCACCGATCTGGTGCTGATCAGCGCGACCTACAAGACCCTGGGTGCTGACCCGGTACAGTCGGCTAACAACTTTTCGCCTGCAGTGAACAACCAGCTGACTGTGCCGATGCCGACCAAAGACACTGTCATCAAGGGCGTAGTGCTGCTCTTCTCTAATGCAGGCAAAGTGGAGTCACTCTACCCAAGTGCTGACCCTCAAGTTGAGAACGACGGCCCCTGATTCACGTTGCTGAGTTGGCCGGTTCACAGCCCGGCCTCAGTTAGGCTTGGGGGATGGCGCGCAAAAATTCCTCCCCCGCTTCTCGCACTTCCGCCGCCCCTGCGGCGCACCAGCCTTCGGCCGCTCGGGCCGGCGCAGGCAGAGCCGCTGCAGCCAATGCAGCCGGCAGCACCTCACCTAACGAATTCGGTAAGCCCCTGAGCGGCTGGCGCCTGCGTTGCTACACCATCATTTTTGAGGCCGACACGCGGGCCGGGCGGCGCTTTGATTTGGCGCTGATCCTGATGGTGCTGCTGAGCGTGGCCCTGGTGATGCTGGAAAGCGTGGGCAATTTGCGCAGCCGCTACGGCCCCTGGCTCACGGGCTTTGAGTATTTCTTCACCGCGGCCTTCACGGCGGAGTACGTCTTGCGCCTGCTGTGTGTGCGCCACCCGCTGCGCTATGCGCTGAGCTTTTACGGCCTGGTGGATTTGCTGGCGGTGCTGCCCACTTACCTCGCGATTTTTGAGCCCAGCTTGTATGCGCTGGTGGATGTGCGGGTGCTGCGCCTGATGCGGGTGTTTCGTATCCTCAAGCTGCAGGCTTATCTGCAGGAATACATCAGCCTGGGCCGGGCCTTGCGAGCCAGCGGGCGCAAGATTTTTGTGTTCTTGTCGGCCGTGCTGATGGTGGTGCTGATCATGGGCACGGTGATGTTCATCGTGGAGGGGCCGGAGCATGGTTTCACCAGCATCCCGGTGGGCGTGTACTGGGCCATCACCACGCTGACCACGGTGGGCTATGGCGACCTGACGCCCAAGACGGATTTGGGCCGCGCGATTGCCTCGCTGATGATGTTGATGGGCTGGGGCGTGCTGGCGGTGCCGACCGGCATCGTGACGGCCGAGATGAGCGCCCAGCGCTTTCAGTTCCCACCCAAGACGACAACGCGCACCTGCCATGAGTGCCTGACCGAGGGGCATCAACCGGACTCGAAGTTTTGCCGCAACTGCGGGGCTAAGTTGCCCGCGTATCACAGCGAGTGAATGAACGAATGAGTGAATCGATGGAGGCCCAGGGGATGAGCAAGACGACGATGGTGCGTACGGCGGAAGAACTGGCCCAAGCCCAATTGCTGGCCTACAACGCGAAGGATCTGGAGGCCTTTGTGGCCTGCTACAGCGAGGATGTGCGGGTTTGGCGCTTGGCCAACGGCGCGGCGCAATTGCCCTTGGAGCCGCAGTTGCAAGGCCGCGCGGCCTTTCGTGAGCTTTACCGCCAAGGCCCTTTTGCCGCCCCGCAAGTGCAGGCGGAAGTGACACAGCGCATCGTGATGGGCGATACGGTGATTGACCATGAGCGGGTGCATGGCCGGGGTGAGGGTGTGCAGCAGGTGGCGGTGGTGTATCGATGCCGGGAGGGCTTGATTGCGGAGGTGTATTTCTTCTTGCCTTGAAGGCCGAGACGGGTGTAGTTGCCTTTGTTCTTGGTGGTCTAACTTCAGGTTGGTTGAGTCGAAGTTGGGTTGCCGGGATTTCGCCCCGGCGGGCGACTCACTTTTCTTGCTTCGCCAAGAAAAGTAAGCAAAAGAAGGCGACCCGACGCCTGGCCCCTGCGGGGTCCGTTGCGGTGCTCAGGTTCCTTGGGCCGCGCCCAACTCACTGCGCTACGCTCCGTTCAAACAAGGGGCGCGAAGCTAGCCCTTGAAGTCGCTTCGCGACGCCCAAGAAACCTTCCGCTCCTCACCCAGGCTCAACGGGACTGAAGACAGTCACGCCTCGCTGCGCATCGGCTTGAGGGGCGGCGCGCTAAACGCGCCGCGCTGATGGCGTCGGCGTCGGCGACAACTACGGCTACGGCTACGACTTTGGTTTCGGCTTGAGTTTGGCCTTGGCCTTGGCCTTGGCTTTAGCTTTAGCTTTAGCTTTAGCTTTAGCTTTGGTTTTGGTTTTGGTTTTGGTTTTGGTTTTCGACCGAGGCGACGCGTAGCGAGCCGTGTGGGGTTCCCCGTGTTGCCTGGGCGAGGAGCGCAGGCTTTGGCGGGCGGCGCGAAGCGCCTTCAAGGGCTGACTTCGCGCCCTTTGTCTGAACGGAGCGTAGCGCAGTGAGTTGGGCGCGGCCCGCCAAAGTCGAGCACCGCAGCGGACCCCGAAGGGGCCAGGCATTCGGGGCGGTTTCTTTGCCTTCTTTCTTGGGCGCCCAAGAAAGAAGGTCGCCTGCCGGGGCGAAATCCCGGCACCACCCTTCACACAAGCCCACCCTCGCTCAACCAGCCCAAAAGCACCCAAGCCCCAACTCCACCAATCGCCCAGAATTTGCTTATTACCAATGAATTCTTGGGGAATCGAGGGTTTTCACTAGGATGGCTGCCTTAGCCCAAAAAGGTCGGGCGCCCCCAGCCCACCTGAACGCCCCCTCCCTCCCCCGTGATCGAACTCCAAGACATTCATAAACGCTTCGGCGCCAACAAAAAAGGCGGCTGCAGCGACGCAAAACAAGTCGTCACCGCGCTGGACGGCATCAGCCTCAGCGTCAAAGCGGGCGAAGTGTTCGGCATCATCGGGCACTCGGGCGCGGGCAAATCCACCTTGCTGCGCGTGCTCAATCTGCTGGAGCGGCCCGACAGCGGCAGTGTGCGCGTTGCCGGCCAAGACCTGCTGAGCCTGGACGACGCGCAGCTGCGCAGCGCACGCCAGCGCATCGGCATGATTTTTCAGCACTTCAATTTGCTGGGCTCGCGCACCGTGGCCGAGAACATCGCCTGGCCGCTGCGCATCGCCCACTGGCCCACCGAGAAGATCGCGCCGCGAGTGGCGGAACTGCTGGCCCGCGTGGGCCTGGCCGACCAGGGCCACAAATATCCGACTCAGCTTTCGGGCGGACAAAAACAGCGCGTGGGCATTGCCCGCGCCCTGGCCACCGGCCCGGAGCTGCTGCTGTGCGACGAAGCCACCAGCGCGCTGGACCCGCAAACCACCCGCGCCATCCTGGACCTGCTGGCCCAGCTGAACCGCGAGCTGGGACTGGCCATTGTGCTGATCACCCACGAGATGGATGTGGTGCGCCGCATCTGCGACCGGGTGGCGGTGCTGGAGGTCGGGCGGGTGGTAGAAGTTGGCCCGGTGGCCGAGGTCTTTTTGCATCCCCAGCACGCGGTGACGCGCCGCTTTGTGCAAGAAGCCGAAAAGATCGACGAGAACGAGCTGAACGAAGACTACGCCCATGTACCAGGCCGCTTACTGCGCCTGACCTTCCAGGGCGAGCACACCTACGAGCCCTTGCTGGGCGAGGTGGCGCGGCGCAGCGGCATCGACTTCGGCATCTTGCATGGCCGCATCGACCGCATCAAAAGCACGCCCTACGGTCAGCTAACGATTGCCGTTACGGGCGGTGACTTGGCCGGCGCGCAAGCCCTGCTGGCCGAGCGCGGCGTGCGCGTTGAAGTGCTGCGCTGATTGCCCTGACAACAAGAAGAAAAAGTAAGAACCATGACCGAAATTCTGCTGACCATGGACTGGGCCGAAATCGGCACGGCCAGCGTCGACACCTTGCTGATGCTGGGCGGCGCCCTGCTCTTCACCACCCTGTTGGGCCTGCCCCTGGGCGTGCTGCTGTTCTTGCTGGACCGCGGCCAGTTGCTGGACTCGCCGCGCGCCTACGGCCTGCTCTCGCTGGTGGTGAATGTGCTGCGCTCGCTGCCCTTTGTGATTCTGCTGATCTTGCTGATCCCCTTCACCTTGCTGGTGACGGGCACCTCGCTGGGCGTGGCCGGCGCCATCCCGCCACTGGTGGTGGGGGCCACGCCCTTCTTCGCCCGATTGGTGGAAGCGGCTTTGCGCGGGGTGGATCGCGGCATCGTTGAGGCAGGCCTTGCCATGGGCGCCAGCCCGCGCCAGATCGTCACCCAAGCGCTTTTGCCCGAAGCCCTGCCCGGCATTTTGTCGGCGCTGACGGTCACAGCCATCACCCTGGTGGGCTACACCGCCATGTCCGGCGTGATCGGCGGCGGCGGCCTGGGTGACCTGGCCATCCGCTTCGGCTACCAACGCTTCCAGACCGAGGTGATGTTGGTCACCGTGGCCCTGCTCTTGGTCTTGGTACAGCTGCTGCAGATGCTGGGGGATTGGGCGGTTAGGCGGCTGAATCGCCGTTGAGCTGATTGGCCAAGCCGTTTCACACCAAGCATTCGATTTCCACCGAGCCACAAGCTCATTTTTCTCTTCCTCTTTTCCTTTCTCTCACCCACATCCAAAGGGAACACCAACATGAAGCGCAAGACCCCATCGACCCTGCTCACCGCCGTTCTGAGCGCCGCCCTCTTGAGCCTGGGCGCCAGCGCCTGGGCCGAGAAGCTGAGCATCGCCGCCACCGCCGTGCCGCATGCGGAGCTGCTGGAGTTCGTCAAGCCTGGCCTGGCCCAGCAAGGTGTGGAGCTGGAGATCAAGGTCTTCACCGACTATGTGCAGCCCAATGTGCAAGTGGCCGAGAAGCGCCTGGACGCCAACTTCTTCCAGCACAAGCCTTATCTGGCCGAGTTCAACAAGGGCAAGGGCACGAACTTGGTGCCAGTGGCCGCCGTGCATGTGGAGCCTTTCGGCGCCTACTCGACCAAGCACAAGAGCCTGGCCGACCTGCCCGTGGGCGCCACCGTGGCCCTGCCCAATGACCCCACCAACGGCGGCCGCGCCCTGGTGTTGCTCGCGCGTGCTGGCGTGATCAAGCTGAAGGACATCAACAACATTCTGGCTACGCCCAAAGACATCGTGGAGAACAGCAAGAAGCTGAAGTTCCGCGAAATCGAAGCCGCCACCCTGCCGCGCATCCTGCCCCAAGTGGACCTGGCCTTGATCAACACCAACTACGCTTTGGAAGCCAAGCTGACCCCAGCCAAGGACGCCCTGGCGATTGAGGGCGCGCAGTCGCCTTACGCTAACTTCCTGGTTGCGCGTGCTGATAACCAGAACAGCGATGGCATCAAGAAGCTGGCTGCGGCCTTGCAAACGCCTGAGGTGAAGAAGTTCATTGAGACGAAGTACAAGGGCGCGGTGGTGCCGGCGTTTTGAGTTTGTAGTGTTGAACTGGTCGGCGGGCGGACGTCCGCCGAGTTGAGTTCATTGCACTTAGCCTGGCTCTCCTTGTACTCGCGCATTTGGCGCTAGTGCCAAGGCCCAGCCGGGATTTCGCCCCGGAGGGCGACTCACTTTTCTTGCTTCGCCAAGAAAAGTGAGCAAAAGAAGGCGACCCGACGCCTGGCCCCTGCGGGGTCCGTTGCGGTGCTCAGGTTCCTTGGGCCGCGCCCAACTCACTGCGCTACGCTCCGTTCAAACAAGGGGCGCGAAGCTAGCCCTTGAAGTCGCTTCGCGACGCCCAAGAAACCTTCCGCTCCTCACCCAGGCTCAACGGGACTGAATACAGTCACGCCTCGCTGCTCATCGGCTTGAGGGGCGGCGCGCTAAACGCGCCGCGCTGATGACTTGGGCAGCAGCTAGAGCTAGAGCTACGGCTACGGCTACGACTTTGATTTAGGCTCCGGCTTGAGTTTGGCCTTGGTTTTGGCCGAGGCGAAGCGCAGCGAGCCGTGTGGGGTTCCCCGTGTTGCCTGGGCGAGGAGCGCAGGCTTTGGCGGGCGGCGCGAAGCGCCTTCAAGGGCTGACTTCGCGCCCTTTGTCTGAACGGAGCGTAGCGCAGTGAGTTGGGCGCGGCCCGCCAAAGTCGAGCACCGCAGCGGACCCCGCAGGGGCCAGGCATTCGGGGCTGAGGCTGCACCGAGCAAGCAGCGCTTGCGACGGCTGCCGAAGGCTCAGGCGCCTGCCAGCGACTGAGCGGCTTCTTTGCCTTCTTTCTTGGGCACCCAAGAAAGAAGGTCGCCCGCCGGGGCGAAATCCCGGCAACCCAACGTCAACCACGCCAACCGGCAGTTAGTCAGAAACCTACCCCAAGCCTAAACCAAGCCTCAAGCCGCTTCCGGCAACGCCAGCCGCTTGCTGCTCCGCGCATCAATCACCACCGTGTGCGCCGTCTTGTCCTGAATCGCCTGGCGATTGCTGTCCCAAAACAGCTGAACAAAACCGGTCATGCCCGTGGCCATACCGGCAGCGTAGCCACCATAGCGCTTGAAGCAAATCATCGGCGTCAGCGTCTTGCCGGTCAGCTCCACCACCTTCAGGCCCAGCAGCTTCTTGCCCAGGGTTTGGCCCGGCCAAAAGACCGGCAGGAGGGAAAAGTAGAGCAGCGCCCAGAAGTAGCTCAAGCCCACCTCGTTGACGATGCGCTTGAACGCGGCGCGCGGGTCAAAGTGATGCGCCTGGATCTCCGCTTGCTGAGCCTTGACCTGCGCCTCCAGGCGGGCGATGTGCTGCGCTTGTTTCTTCTGCTCTTGCTGCTGCGCCGTCAGCGCTGCGGCCGAGGCGGGGACGGCGGCGGCGGCTGCCGAGGCACCCGGCGCGGACGGATCAGCACTCACCTCAGTGGCAGTAACTTGAGCGCCACTGGCCGGTGCATCTTCGCTCTCTTCACCATCGCTCGCACCCGGCAACGCTTTGCCGTACTTGACCGGTTCGGGCGCATGCCAATCATCCCAGGCCTGCGGCAGCCCCAAGCTCAGGCTGAAAGCCAGCAAGATCCACAGCCCCACTTGCCGCCGCTTTGGCCCGGCAGGGTTGGCTTGCGCGGCGCGGTGCCGCAGCAGCAGCAAAAAGCCCGCGCCAATGGCCATCAACAAAAAGAAATTGCCCAGATTGGAAAAGGGCACCAGCACCGCGAGGTCAATGCCCATGGCCAATGCGCGCTGTTTGGGCGTGGCCAGGGGCAGGCCCAGCAGGCTGGGCGTCACATTCAGGTCTTCGGGCGTGACCCAGGCGCGCGCGTCGAAGGCGGCGGGCAGGGATTCAGAGGCGGGGGGGGCTGTGTTCACGGCAGGTGCTGGCTTTGAAATTTGGCGCAAGCGTAGCGCATTGCAAGCACCGAGCCCGACTGTCACCGACCGCTAGAAAACCCTAGAGAAATTCAGCGCGGATATCCACGCTGGAGCGCTGGCCCACCTCGTCCAGATGCTGAGCTAACCAGGCTTGCGCCTGCGCATGGCCGGCATCGCGCAGGCGGCACAGAAAGGCCCAGTCGGTGTCCATCTTGGTAGTGACGCCTTGGGCGGCCATCAGCGCGTCGCAGCGGATGGAGTGGATGCGCATGCGGCGGGCGTCATGGGGGTCGAGCCGGCCGCGGTCGATCAGGCCGGTGACGAAGGCGATGGCGCGCATCTCGCGCATCAGCGAGGAGTTGAAGCTGATCTCATTGACGCGGTTGGCAATCTCGGCCGCGCTGCGCGGCACGCCTTTGCGCAGCACCGGGTTGACGTGCACGATCAGCACATCGGCCGCCACATCGGCATAGATCAGCGGGAAGATGGCCGGGTTGCCCATGAAGCCGCCGTCCCAGAAAAACTCGCCCTCGATCTCCACCGCCTGGAACAGCGTGGGCAAGCAGGCGCTGGCCAGCACCGCGTCGGGCGTGATGCCGCTGCCGGTGAAGACGCGGATCTTGCCGGTCTCGACATTGGTGGCGCTGAGAAAGAGCTTGAAGGGCGCCTCTTGCTGCAAGGCCTCGAAGTCGAACTGGCTTTGCACAATGGCGCGCAAAGGGTTGATATTGAGCGGGTTGAATTGGTAGGGCGAGAGCAGCTGCGTCATGGCTGAGGCCCACATCTGCAGCGGCGACCATTCAGGCGGTAGCGCGTGGGACAAGCCATGCATAAAGGTCTCCAGCCAAGGCGCGGGCAGCAGGGGATTGACGCGCCCGGCCTGGGCCACGGCCGACCACAGCTCATGCAGGGCCTGGCGTGCGCCATCCGGGCCGCCACGCCGCAGCCCGTCCGCCAGGGCCACGGCATTGAGGCTGCCGGCACTGGTGGCGCTGACGGCGTCGATGTGCAAGCGGCCATCCGCCAGCAAAGCATCCAGCACGCCCCAGGTGAAGGCGCCATGCGAGCCACCGCCTTGCAGGGCGAGGTTGATCGCTTTGGGCGCGGGCTTGGCCGTGGCCGTGGCCGTGGCCGTGGGCTTGCGCGAGACGGGGCTGATGCGTGGCATGAAGACTCCCGGGGGGCCGTCGATGGTGCGTTCGAGTATGCCCCCAAGCCTGCATTTATGTGACCCTTTGAAGGGATAGCGCCAGCCGTGCGCGAGCGCGCCGCATGCTTCAGAATGACAGCAGTATTCACTCCCTCAGCCGCTTGCGAAGGCCCGCCATGAACGCCCAAGCTCACACCCACCGCAATGCCCGCCCCGCCTCGGCCCTGCTGCTGGCCGCTTTGCTGACCGGACTGCTGAGCGCCTGCGCCCAGCTACCCGGCAATTTCAGCGGTGTGCAGCCCGGCATCAGCACCGGCGCCCAGTTGCGCGCAGCCCAGGGCCAGCCGGGCCGGGTCTGGCCCAATGCCGATGGCACGCAAACGATGGAGTACCCGCAGCAGCCTTTCGGCACCCGCTGCATGATGATTACCGTGGATGCGAACGACAAGGTGCTGAGCGTGCTGGACGGCCTGTCGCCGCCGCAGCGCGCCCGCATCGAAGTGGGCATGACGCCCGAACAAGTCAGCCGCATCCTCGGCCGCGAGCGCAGCCGCGTCTACTTCAGCAATAGCAATGAAGATGTGTGGGACTGGAATATCGAACCCGACCAGACCGGCTACCCCATGCGCTTCAATGTGCACTTCCAGAACGGCACGGTGCTGCGCACCAGCCAGAGCATGGTGTTCCCGACCCGGCCGTTCAGGGATTGAGCTGAGCTGCGTTCAGAACTTGTAGTTCAGCCCCACATTGGGCATCAGGCCGAAGCCCACCTCCTTCTTGCGCGCCTTGTAGTCGGCCGAGTACTGGTAGCCCTCCACATTCTCGTGACCGTAGGCATTGATCAGCTCGAAGGAGTAGCTCAGGCGCGGCGTGACGATCCAGTCGGCGCGCAAATCCAGGCGGTGATAGGCCGGCAGGCGCTCTGAGTTGATCTCGCCGTAGACCGGCAGGATGCGGCCGCCGGCATCGGTGCGGCTGCCCACCACCGGGGTATAGCGATTGCCGCTGTGATAACTCCACTTGGCGCCGAACTGCCAGCTGTCGGAGTATTTGTACTGGCCCACCAGATTGACCACCACCGGCTGGTCGTACTCAAAGCGGAACTGCTGGCCGGTCAGATCATTCTTGCGCTGTGAGCGTGACAGGCTCACCGAGGCCCAGCCGGAGAACTTGGAATCGAGCGCGTCTTTCTTGACGAACAGCTCCAGGCCGGTGGCATCACCGCTGCCGCCGTTGATGTAGTTCAGCGCGGGGTCGCTGATGCCGAAGCCGCTGAGCCGCTTCACATAGGTTTCCGCCTTGACGGACCAGCCTTCGGCCAGGCGCTGGTTCACCCCCAGCACCGCGGCCTTGGCCCGCACATGTTCCAGCTTGGGGTTGCCGATGCCGGGCAGCACCTGGGCGCCATCGGGGAACGCATTGTGTTTGCCCAGGGCCAGGGTGAAGGTGGTGTTCTTCAGCGCATGCCATTCCAGGCCCAGGCGCGGCTCGGCATAGTTTTGCTTGAGGTAGCCGTCGCGGGTGAGGTGCAGGCCAAAGGTGGCGGCCAGCTCGGGGCTGATCTGCCAGCGGTCCTTGGCATAGAGATTGGCGTAGTTGACGGTGAGCCTTTCCTGCAGCTTGACGCGTTGGCCGCTGCTGATGTCGCAGTTGGGGTCGAACTCGGTGCAGCGCGCATCCAGCAGGTCCAGGCCCAGCTGGTATTTCTGCGAGAACAAAATCGTCCCCAGGGTCAGCTCATGATCCTCGGCCACGCGCAGGCGCAGTTGCTCGCGGGCAAAAAGGTTCTCGGTCTTGATGTCCACATCGGCCGCCAGCCCTGCCTTGCTGCGGTTACTGGAAGACCAATGGCCCAGGGCCAGCTTGTTGCTGATTTGCGGGCTGATGCGGCTGTCCCACACCAGGGCTTGGGTATTGCTGCCGTACTTGGCGGAAGAGTCGCCCACCAGCGCCGGCTGCTGCTGGCCCAGCCGCGTATCGGCCGGCACCGAGTAGTTGATTTCGTCCGCCGCGCCCAGGGCGTAGAAGCTCAGCTCGTTGTCGGGGTTGAGCTTCCAGAGGTAGCGGCCCTGGTAGTCGTGGTACTTGGGCGCGGCGTAGATCAGGCCGCTTTCTTCGTCAGTCTTCTTGCCGCGAATGAAGAGGTCGAAATAGCTGCGCTTGGCGGCGAAGTAAAAGCTCTGCGTGTCATTGACCGGGCCTTCGAGCAGCAGGTCGGCACCGGTCAGACTGGTGCTGATGCTGCCGCCAAATTTGTCCGTTCGCGGCTTGCGCAGCTGCACATCAACGATGCCGCCATGCACATCGTCGTACTCGGGGCCGAAGGCGCCGGTATAGAGGTCGAACTGCTGCACCAGATCGGCATGCACGGTGCTGACGAAGCCGCCGAGGTGGAAGACATAGCCCACCGGCAGAAAGTCGATGTAGTAGCTGTTGTCGCCGGGGCGCGAGCCGCGAATGGCCGGCGCAGCATTGCCGTCGCTGGTGGCCACCACGCCGGGCAGGGTCTGCATGGCCCGCATGGGGTCGTTGCCGCCGCCGGGCAGCTTGCTGAGTTCTTCCCGCGTCAGCACCTGCTTGCTGGCCTGCGGGCGGGCGGCGCTGACGGTGACCGGCGCGAGCTTTTCGGCATTGCGGTCAGCTGCAGGCTCGGCGGCCGGTTCAGTGCTGGGCTTGGCGATTGGCGCCTGCGGCTCGGCATGGGCGGCCTGCAGCAAGGCCAGCAACAAGGCGGGCGCCAGGCAGGGGCGGGTTCGGTGGGCGCGTGTTTTCATGACAACTCTCAGGGCTTGCAGCCATGCCTCCCGCATGGTCTGGGGCTGCAAATGAACTGCAACGCGGCGCAGTCTCTCTGCGGAGAAGCCGCCGCGCAAAGCCCTTGGCCGAGGTAGCGCAGGCTGCACCGCCAGGGGGCGTTTGCCTGGGCTTTCAGTGGCAAGAGCAGCGCCAGTTGGCCTGCTGCTCGCGCTGCGGCGCAGTCAGCGCGCCTTGTGAAGCCTCAGGCGGCCGACGCCTGGGCGCTGAACCAGGCCGCCACCTGCTCACGCTGCGCCGGCGTGCAGTGCAAGCCCAGCTTGCTGCGGCGCCACAGCACATCGTCGGCGCAGCTGGCCCACTCATGCTGCTGCAGATAGCGCAGCTCGGCCTCGAACAGGCCCGGCGCCACTTCCGCGCCCAGGTCGCTGAGCTGGGTGGCCGAGCCCAGCAACTGCGTCAGGCGCGCGCCGTAAGCCCGCGCCAGGCGCCGTGCCAGTGACACCGGCAGATAGGCATGGCGCAGGCGCAGCGCGGCCACCAAGGCCTCGTACTCCAGCTTGGGGTCCAGGCGCGGAGCGGGGGTTTGCGGTTTGATCTGCTGGCGCGAGATCCACTCCGAAAAATCACCGCCGGGCAAAAAAGCCTGCTCGGTCCAGGCCGGGCGCGGCGCGCCACCCAGCATCTTGCCGACCAGATCGGCCGCGTCCTCGGCCAGCTTGCGGAAGGTGGTGATCTTGCCGCCCCACACGGTCAGCAGCGGCGCGCCATCGCGGTGGGTTTCCAGCAGATAGTCGCGCGTCACGGCGGAGGGGTCGCCCGAGGCGTCGTCCAGCAGCGGGCGCACGCCGGCATAAGTCCACACCACATCGGCCGGGGTGACCGGCTTGGTGAAGTAACGGCTGGCTTGCTCGCACAAATACGCCACCTCGGCTTCGTCAATCTGCGCCTTGGCGAAGCCGTCCAGCGTGCTGCCGGGCACCTCCACATCGGTGGTGCCGATCAGGGTGAAGTCGCCCTCGTAGGGAATCGCGAAGACGATGCGTTTATCGGGGTTTTGAAAGATGTAGGCATGGTCATGCTCGAAGCAGCGCTTGACCACGATATGGCTGCCCTTGACCAGGCGCAGGCTCTTGGTGGCCAGCGGCTCGCCCGCGGCCGGCAGGGCCACCTCGCGCAAAAAGCGCTCGGCCCAGGGGCCGGCGGCGTTGACCAAGGCGCGGGCCTGCACCACGCGTTCGCCTTGCGGGGTCTGGATGCGTGCCGTCCAGCCTTGGGCCCCGCGCTGCACGGAGGTCACCGGGCTGCGGCTGAGCAGCTCGGCACCTTTGTCGCGCGCGTCCACGGCATTGAGCATGACCAGCCGGGCGTCGTCCACCCAGCCGTCGGAATAGACAAAGCCGCGCCGGTACTGGGTCTTCAGCGGCGTGCCCAATTTGCTGCGCCGCAGATTGACGCCGCTGGAGCCGGGCAGCCACTCGCGCCGCGCCAGGTGGTCGTAAAGGAACAAGCCCATGCGAATCATCCAGGCCGGGCGCATGGCCGCGTCATGCGGCATCACAAAGCGCAGGGCATGCATGATGTGCGGGGCGCTTTTGAGCAGCACTTCGCGCTCTTGCAAGGCCTTGCGCACCAGCGAAAACTCGTAGTACTCCAAGTAGCGCAGGCCGCCGTGGATCAGCTTGGTCGAGGAGGACGAGGTGTGCGAGGCGAAGTCCTGCGCCTCGGCCAGCAGCACCCGCCAGCCACGCCCGGCGAGATCGCGTGCAATCCCCACGCCGTTGATGCCACCACCCACCACCAATACGTCAAAATCATTCATCACGCCATCCTAGCGCCAACGGTTGCGCCCTTCCTCATGACCACTTTTCTGCTCGCACTCGATCAAGGGACTTCCAGCTCACGCGCGATTGTTTTTGACGCGCAGGGGCAGATCAAGGCACAGGCGCAGCGCGAATTCCGCCAGCATTTCCCGCAACCCGGCTGGGTCGAGCATGACGCCATGGAGATCTGGGACAGCCAGCTCGCCACCGCGCGTGAGGCTCTGGCCAAGGCCGGCCTGGTGGCCGCCGACATCAGCGCCCTGGGCCTGACCAATCAACGCGAAACCACCGTGCTGTGGAACCGCCAGACCGGCCTGCCCCTGCACCCCGCCATCGTCTGGCAAGACCGCCGCACCGCCGCGCTGTGCGCCGACTTGCGCGCGCAAGGCCTGACCCCGCTGGTGCAGGAGAAGACCGGCCTGGTGATCGACGCCTACTTCTCCGGCAGCAAACTGAAATGGCTGCTGGACCATGTGCCCGGCGCGCGCGCGCAGGCCGCGCGCGGCGAGCTGGCCTTCGGCACCATCGACAGCTGGCTGCTGTGGCGCCTGACCGAAGGCCGGGTGCACGCCACCGACGTGACCAATGCCTCGCGCACCATGCTCTTCAATGTGCACCGCAATGACTGGGACGATGAGTTGCTGCGCCTGCTGGACATCCCGCGCGAGGTGCTGCCGGCGGTGCACCCCTCCTCCCACCACTACGGTCAGGTCGCCGCTGCGCATCTGGGCGGCGAGATCGCCATCGGCGGCGTCGCCGGCGACCAGCAAAGCGCCTTGTTCGGCCAGGCCTGCTTCGAGGCTGGCATGGCCAAGAACACCTACGGCACCGGCTGCTTCATGCTGATGCACACCGGCGGCCAGTGCCAGACCTCGGCCAATGGCCTGATCAGCACCAGTGCCGCGCAGATCGATGCCAAGCCGCGTTACGCCTTGGAGGGCAGCGTTTTCATCGGCGGCGCGGTGGTGCAGTGGCTGCGTGACGGCTTGCAGGTGATTGAGACCAGCGGCGCGGTGCAGGCCCTGGCCGCCAGCGTGCCCGACAGCGGCGGCGTGATGTTTGTGCCGGCCTTCACCGGCCTGGGCGCGCCCTACTGGAACGCCGATGCGCGCGGTGCCATCCTGGGCCTGACGCGCGGCAGCACCAGCGCCCATATCGCCCGCGCCGCGCTCGATAGCATCGCCTTCCAAAGCGCCGCGCTGCTGCAGGCCATGAGCCGCGATGCGGTGGCCCAGGGCGGCATGGCGGTGAGTGAGTTGCGCGTCGACGGCGGCGCCTGCGCCAACGATTTGCTGATGCAGTTCCAGGCCGATCTGCTGGGCATTCCGGTGGTGCGGCCCCAGGTGATCGAAACCACGGCCTTGGGCGCGTCCTATCTGGCGGGCCTGAGTTGCGGGGTCTACGGCGGCTTGTCCGATCTGGCCGGCAACTGGCGGGCCGAGCGGGTGTTCCAGCCCGCCATGGGGCGCGAACAGGCGCAGGAGCTGATGGCTAACTGGGAGCATGCGGTGCGCCAGGTCTGCGCCAGCTGAACGCTAGCCCAAATGAAAAGACCCCCGCCGGTTACCCAGCAGGGGTCAGGTCTTGCCTCAGGCCATCAAGACCTGAGCACCTTCAACGGTCTTACTTGAACTGGTAAGCGACGTTGCCGTAGATGAAGCGGCCACGCGGATCGGTGAAGGAAGCGGCATAGCCGGCTGCGTGCGAACCGTAGGACGAGGAGGCGACGTAAGGCGGCTCGGTATCCAGCAGATTGCGCACACCCAGACGCAGGGTCAGGTTCTTGATGCCCTTGTAGGTGCCCGACAGATTGAAGCGGCTGGAGTTCTTCACTTCATGCGGCGCGTCAACACCAATATTGGCCGCCACCGAAGAGGCCGACTCGGTCCAGCCACGGGTGTAGACGTTTTCCAGCACCAGGGCCAGATTGCCATACGCCCACTCGGCGCTGGCCACATGCTGCCAACGCGGTGTCGGCGCCACCGAGCCGTCGCCGCCCGTGCCGGCGAAACCGCCGTAAGGGCCGCCAGCGTACTTCTGTGCGTCGTACTTGCTGACATAGGTGCCGCCGAGGCCCAGATTCAAGCGGCCAGCGTCGCCCAGGCCGATGCGGCCACGCAGGTCAAAGTCCCAGCCCGAAGTCTGCAGCTTGCCCAGGTTGTCCACCGGGGTTTCGACATACAGGATGAAGCCGGCAGCATTGCGCTTGATGCGGTTGCTGAAGCGGCTCACCAGGTCAGGCGTGGTCAGCAAGTTTTCAGCGGCGATCACGCCGATCTGATCGGTCTTCTCGATGGTCCAGTAGTCCAGCGTCATCGAGATGGCCGAGTTGGGCTCGAACACCATGCCGACAGACGCCTGACGGCTCTTCTCTGGCTTCAGGTTGGCAGCGGCCATGGACTGCGTGGGCAGCTGCGAGTTGCAACGGCCGTTGATTTCCGAGGCCACCGGGCAGTTCGGGTCTTGCACCGTGTCGGCGGTGTTGGAGAAGGACGAGGGCGAGTTCACGTCCCACAGCGTCGGCGCGCGGAAACCGGTGCCGGCCGCAGCGCGGAACATCAGTTCGCGGCTGGGCTGGTAGCGCATGGTCACACGCGGGTTGAAGGTGGAGCCGAAGTCGCTGTAGTGGTCATAACGCGCAGCGACCGTGGCTTCCCAACCCTTGGCGAAGGGCATGGACAGCTCGGCGAACAAGGCGGTCAGATTGCGCGAGGCGGAAGTGTGCGGCACCGTGCCTTCACCACCGATGTGCTTGCCGGCGGCGTAGTCGGCATTCAGCGGCTTGTCATCGGCCTTTTCTTGGCGCAGATCGGCGCCCAAGGCCAGGGCCATGCTGCCGCCGCCCATGGCCATCAGCTCCTTGCTGGCCTTGAAGTCCAGTTCGGTGGTGGTGCTGGAGGACTTGCGCATATCGCCGTCCATCGCGGCCGAGGCCCACAAGGCTGCGTCGGTGGCATCACCGGGGCCGAAGGGGTTCAGATTGCCGGTGGCCAGGGCCTTGAGGAAGCGGTCTTCCTGCACATAGCCGTGGTAGTTCAGCTTGCCGGTGGCGCGCGAGTAGTTGAAGGCGGTGTCGTAATCCCAGCCGCCGATCACGCCGGAAGCACCGGCCACGAAGCGCATCTGCTCATTCGTGTTGTCGTTGATGCGGTTGCCGGCAGGAATGGCGCGCAGGCCGATGGCGGCCATGCCATTGGCATCGCTGTAGTCCGCGGGGACATAGCCCAGCTTGGTCAGCAGCGCGGTCGGGAAGTACTTGCTGGTGATGGGCATCAACACCGGCTCGAAGTCGAACTTGGCGGCGTTGAAGGGACCGAAACCGTAGCGGATGGGCGTCGGCGCGATGCGGCCGATGCTGTGGTTGTGGGCGAACGAAGCCTCGACAAAGCCTTGGTGGT
This sequence comes from uncultured Roseateles sp., assembly GCF_945956965.1. GTDB lineage: Bacteria > Pseudomonadota > Gammaproteobacteria > Burkholderiales > Burkholderiaceae_C > Paucibacter_A. Next base: position 61,255 of record NZ_CAMFJS010000009.1, on the reverse strand, counting down.
CCTTGGCGATGTTGAAGGTGGCGCGGCCGAACAGATCGCCCTTGTCTTGGTCAGGCAAGTTGTCCAGCGTCGCGGCGTAGATGAAGCGGCAGCCGCGCTGCTCCATGCCATTGGGCGTCTTGCCCTTGAGCGTGGTGAAGGCGTAGGGCGCGCCGCAGGTCTGGAAGCTGGCGCCGGGGTTGAGTTCAGGGTAGGCGCCGGGGGCGATGGTGCCCTCGATGAAGCCAGGGAAAGGCGCGCTGGACGACGGTGGGCTGGAGCCCGGAACTTCGTCAACGCCGCGGTTGTAATAAGCCTGATCGATGGCCTTGAGGCGCGAGTTGCGCTGCACATTGCCGGTCAGCAGGACGTTGTAGCCATCGGCGGCCAGATCGCCGAAGCCGAAGGAGATGGAGGCGCCCTTCTCGGTGCCGCCGATGCGCTTTTGGGTGTCGCCGTAGCGCAGCACCACTTCGCCGTTCTTGTAGTCCTTGCGGGTGATGAAGTTGATCACGCCGCCGACAGCGTCGGTGCCGTACACGGCCGAGGCGCCATCACGCAGGACTTCGATGCGCTCAATGGCAGCAAAGGGGATGCTGTTCAGGTCAACCGAGGCATTGCCGCCGATATTGCCGAAGGGGTGATTGGCCAGGCGGCGGCCGTTCAGCAGCACCAGGGTGGAGTTGGCACCCAAGCCGCGCAGATTGGCATTGGAGGTGGCATAACCCGTGCCTTGGCCGGTGTCCGAGGTCATGGCCGAGTTGGCCGAGACGCGCTTGAGCAGGTCTTCGGTGTTGACGGCGCCGCTGCTCTCGATCTGCGCGCGGGTGATCACGGTGACGGGCAAAGCCGTTTCCGATTCCAGGCGCTTGATGGACGAGCCGGTCACGGTGACACGCTCAAGGGTTTCCTGGGCTTGGGCAACGCCGGCAAGGCCAAGGCCGCCAACATAGATCAAGGCCAGTGCAGTGCAAAGGCGGGTGGTTTTCATCGATTGGATTCCTCAAGGAGGCAGATCAGGGGAGCTTGGCAGGTACAGAACCCTGGCCGCCGTGCGGAGGCCTGGCGGGCGTATCCAGCCGTGCGCAGGGCTGCATTGTTCTCCCGGGACAAGGGGCAACCCCACCGGGAGAAACCCTCTGAAGTTGCCGGCAAACGTCAGGATTGGAGCTTGAGCTCTAAATCATCTGGAACGCGGCAAATCACCGTTTGTCCACGAAATCTGCTTCAGGCCGAAGCCGCGACATAAGCCGCGTGCCACTGTGAAATGACGCTGACCATAGGCCCGATTTCGCGCACCAAATCCAAGAGCGCGGCAGGCACTTGTGCGGGGTCGCCACGACCTCCCGCAGCCGCCTCCAAACTTTCGGCACTTTGCGCCAACCGAGAAAGTCCGAGATTTCCCGCCAAGCCCTTGAGCCGGTGCGCCGCACTGGCCAGCGCAGGCAAGCCGGTGATGCGCGCCTCCTCGAACACGCTCTGGTATTGCGCGTACTGCTTGGCAAAGGTGCCCAGCAATTTGGCCAGCAGTTCCTGCCGGCCAGCGCAGCGGGTCAGTGCAGCCTCGAAGTCACAGCCCGGCAGCTCGGGCCAGACGGCGGCACGGCTCGCGGGCGCGGCAGGAGCGCTAGGCACCGCCGCGTCTTGTGCAGGGCTTGAGCTGCTGGCCGGTGGCTTCGCCAGCGGACTGGCCTGTGTGCTTGCATGAGTATTGGCCGGTGTATTGGCCTGAACATTGGCCTGCGCTGCGGGCGGCACAGCCGGCGCAGCCGCCAAGGGCATGAGTTGTGAGGGGCTGGTCGAATTGGCAGCGCGGCGCGGCAGGTCCTGGCTGTGCTCCAGCAAGGCCTGCATCAGCTCCGCCTGGTCAATGGGCTTGGTGATGTGGCCCAGCATGCCCGCCGCCATGCATTTGCGGCGCTCTTCCGGCAAGGCGTGGGCGGTGACGGCAATCACCCGTAGCTGAGGCGCTATTTGGTGCAGACGCCGAGTGGTCTCGTAGCCGTCCATCTCAGGCATCTGCACATCCATCAGCACCAGGTCGTAACCCTCGGGCCCGGCCTCGCTCAGGCGAGCCAAGGCCTGTTCGCCGCTGTCGGCGCTCATTACCTCGGCGCCGGCCAGGCACAGCAGGTCTTGCAGGATCTCGCGGTTGATGTCCACATCGTCCACGATCAAGATGCGCAGGCCGCGCAACAGGTCGGGCGGCACCGCGGCATTGATCATGGGCTGGGCATGGGCTTGGCCACTGGCCAAGACACAAGGCAGGCGCAGGGTGAAGCATGAGCCCTGACCCAGCTCGCTGCTGACGGTGATCTCGCCGCCCATGGCCTCGGCCAGGCGGCTGCTGATGGACAAGCCCAGGCCGGTGCCGCCGAACTGCCGCGTCACCGAGCTATCGGCCTGCTCAAAGGCTTTGAAAATGCGGGCCTGCTGCTCCGGCGCAATGCCCACGCCGGTGTCGGTGACGCTCAGGCGCAGGCCATCGGGCCCTTGCGTCACGCCCAGCGTGACCCGACCCTTGTCGGTGAACTTGATCGCATTGGCCAGCAAGTTGACAAGGATTTGCGTGACCCGCAAGGCGTCGATGGCCACCCAATCTTCGGCCACCTCATAGTCCAGGCGCAGGCGCAGATGCTTGGCCTCGGCGCGCTCAGCCACGAGGTCCAGCACTTCACGGGCCAGATGGCTGAGATTGCAGGGCAGCGGGTCGATCTCCAGCTTGCCGCTTTCCACCTTGGAGTAGTCGAGGATGTCGTTGATGACGCTCAGCAAATGGCGGCCCGAACGAGCGATGCGCTCAAAGCCGCTGCGCGCTGCCGCTGGGTCGCCGGCACGGCCCACGCCCAGCTGGGCCAGGCCCAGTACGGCATTCAATGGGGTGCGGATCTCATGGCTCATATTGGCCAGGAATTCGCTCTTCACCCGGGCCAGGTGTTCGGCCTCGTCTTTGGCGACGCTCAGCTCGCGCTGCAGGCGCTTGAGCGAGGTCACATCGGTGCCCAGATTGAGCAGGGCATAGGTGCGCTTGCGCGCATCCAGCAGCGGCACGGTGGTGACCAAATAGTCGTGCATGCCGTCGACCGGGTGCATGATCTGGCGCTCGGTGGTCATGCTGGCCTTGCCGGCGATCAGCTGCGCGTCGGTATCGGCAATTTCGGCCGCAACCTCGGGGGGCATGAAGTGCCTGGCGCTCAGGCCCAGCACCTGCTCGCGCCCATGGCCTGTGGCCAGCTCAAAACTGCGATTGAGCAAGGTGTAGCGGCCCTGGCAGTCGCGAATGCTCAGGGTGATGGGCAGGGCTTCGATGATGTCTTGCAGGCGCTGCTTCTCGGAGATCAACTCATGCGTGCGCTCATTCACCTGCTCTTCCAGGCGGGCGCGCTGTACACGCAGCTCGTTCTCGGCGCGTAGGCGCTCGGTGATGTCGTGAGCGAAGGCCACCACAATGGTTTCGTTGCCGACCTGCAAGCGCTCCAGTTTGACATCCCACCAGATGGGCGTGCCGTCGCGGTGGCGGGTCTGCCACTCGAAGTACTGCGGGCCTTGCGTCAAAACCTCTCGCATATGCGTCACGCCCTGCGCGCGCGAGAAGGGGTCGCCGGGGAAGTACAAACTGGCATCGAACTCGCTGATGCGCTCGCAGCCGTGCTTGAGCAGGGTTTGCACATTGGCAAAGCGCAGCTGGCCGGTGTCACCGTCCAGAATCAGGGTGCATGACAGGGAATGGTCCAGCAGCACCCGCATGCGCTCATCGCTGGCGCGCAACTCGGCCACGGCGGTTTGCTGCGCATGCAGCGTGTCGGCCAGGAGCTGGCGTGAGCTGTCCAGCGAAAGCATCACATCACGGAACAAGGCGCCGTAACGCAGCACCAGCCAACCCACCACCAGGGCGCTCATCACCAGCACCACCGCAAAGCTGCCCAGTGGCGGGAAGGTGTTCTGCTCGACCTTGCCCAGCAAATCCTGCGCCTGCAAAAACCACAGCCCCAAGATGCCCAGCACCGTCAACACGGTGGCGCGCAATGCCGCGCCCGGGCCCACCAGCAAGCCCACCACCACCAGCAAGGCCACCAAGGTGGTCATGCCCGACGAGAACAAGCCGGTGCCGTAATAGGCTGCTGCCCCCAGTTGCAAGGCCATGGCCGACCAGCAAAAAAACAAGGTGCCGGCCCGCACGCTGATGCGGTGCAGCAAGCCTAGCGAGATCAATGCCGCGGCCAGGTACAACAGGCCGGCCGCCATGCGCTGCAAGCGTGCGGCCCAAGTCAGCTCCGTCAGCATCAGCTTGGACGCCAAAAAGCCCAACACCCCCAGCACCACCAGCAGCAAGAACACGCTGGCACTGCGCTTGATCAAGCCTTCCAGGCTGAGCTCAAAGTCCCTCAGCGTTTGCTGGCGTTGCTGCCACGCCCGCGCGCCGCCTACTTCCAGCTCAGGCGGACTGTTGGGGTCTGGGGACTGGGTTTGCAAGCGCTACTCCTCACCTGCGTGGCGCGCGCGCTCACTCAGACTTGCTTGCTCAACTTATCGATCACACGAGCCAGGAACTGTTCCACCTCGTGACTTTGGCTGAAGGTGGTCATGACCGCCTCCATATGCTGCTTGATGATGGTGCTGAGATGGTCTTCTTGCGAGTGGGTCAGGCCCAGGTGCATGAAGCTGCTTTCGACTTCGGCAGCCAGACTCTCGAAGGTGGCCTTGACCTCGTCGATCTGCTGGCGATTACGGGCCGAGATATCGGCCAGGGCATTGCGTGTCATGGCCACCAGATGGCGCACATCGGCCAGCTCACGCGCCGCCATCTCGGTGTCCAGCGCCGCCACACGCACCAAAGCGCCTTCGACCAGCATGGCCACGTTGTCGATGGCGCGGCCCATGCGCTCAGACTCGGCCTTATCCATTTCAATCGCGGAGCGGTCCATGCGCAGGTCACGCACAAACACAATCACATTGCCGTAGCTGAAGCTGGTGTGGGCGCCCAGGGCGCGAATGCGCGCACCATCGGTCTGGGTTTGCAGATGATCGAGGATAGAGTTCTCCAGGGCGCTGCACGGCCCACGCGGGTTGACCGACAGCGTCTCGCCCCGGCCGCGAATGCGCAGACAGCCCTGCAAGGCGTAGCGCTCCAAGGCCTCGAAGAAGGCTTTGGCCACGCCGACATAGTCAGCGCAGGCCCCCAATTGGCGCTGATACTCCAGCACCACGCCGGCCTCACCCACCATATCGGCGGTGGACAAGACAGCGCTCATCACCTCATCAAGCTGACCCGCGAGCTCACGCTGCTTGTCGCGGCCGGCCAGCACCAGGCCGATCTTGGCTTGCAGCTCGGCCGCGTCAAAAGGCTTGGGCAGATAGTCGGCACCGCCGGCCGCATAGCCTTGCAAGCGCTCTTCAATGGTGGTGCGGGCCGAGTGGAAGATCACCGGGATCTCCGCCAACTGCCAGTCTGCTTTGAGGCGGCGGCAGGTCTCGTAGCCGTCCAGCCCCGGCATATCCACGTCCAGCACGATCAGGTCGAAGACCTCGCTCGCGCAGCGCGCCAACGCCTCCTCGCCGCCAGTGACGCAAGTCACTTGATACGCGCCCTCCAAGGTGGCTTCCAACATTTGGAGCGTTAGCTCGTCATCGTCCACCAGCAACACGCGCGAAGATCCAGGCATAGGAGACCCCCTGATGACTACGGCAAATGGCAGATGATCATCGCATAGGCCGGCCCGGCCACAAACTGATGCAGCAAGGGAAAATTGACCCCGGCACAACAGCGCTACCCGCCGGCAGGTCAAGAAGCGCCGGTCAAGCGGCGCCAAGGCGTTTGGCTGAGAAAGGCTGAACGAAGCAGCCTCTCAAGCCCGCTCGCTCAGAAGCCCAAGCTCTGGCCTACGCCTGCCAAGGTGGCCACGCCCAAGGCCGCGAAGATCAAGGCAGCCACCCCATGGACCAGACGCACCGGGATCTTGCCGGCCATGCGATCACCCAGGAAGACGGCCGGCACATTCGCAATCATCATGCCCAGGGTCGTGCCTGCGACCACCGCCAGGAATGCGTTGAACTGTGCTGCTAGTGCGACGGTAGCGATCTGTGTCTTATCACCCATCTCAGCCATGAAGAATGCCACGATGGTCGTGCCCAGCACGCCCAGCTTGAGCTTGCCGCCGCCTTCGACTTCTTCATCGATCTTGTCCGGGATCAGCGTCCACACCGCCATGGCGATGAAGCCCAAGCCCAAGACCCAGCGCATGGTCATGGGGCTGACCTGGGAGGTGATCCAGGCACCCAGCGCACCGGCGCCGGCATGGTTGACCACCGTGGCAATGAAGATGCCCAGGCAGATCGGCAGAGGTTTGCGGAAACGTGCGGCCAGCAAAAAGGCCAGCAACTGAGTTTTGTCACCGATTTCGGCCAGGGCGACGACGCCGGTGGAGACGAGGAAGGCTTCCATAAGGCTATGCGACTTCTTTCTTCTGCGGCCGGTGCTTGTTACTCAACACGAAAAACCATTGACCACACCGAGACCAGCCGCGATGCAGGTCGATGTGGTCAAAGGTCTTGCCAGGTGTTGGAACTTCGAGACTGCGCGCGCCATGGTCATGTGGACCAAGTGTGTTGACGCGAGCCCGCCGGATTGACTCCAGGCGGCGGCTACTCCCCAATGACAGGCGAGAGTTTACCCTAGGCGGCTGCCTTGGCCGCGCGGGCGCCGGGCCGCATCCCTTAGGCTATGCGCTTCAACTCCCGCATCTGCGACATATTCCATGCAATTCGCCTACACCATTGTTTATGTGGCCGATGTGGCCGCTTCCCTAGCCTTCTTCGAACAAGCTTTTGGGCTCCAACGCCGCTTTTTGCATGAGTCGGGCGCCTACGGCGAGCTCGACACCGGCGCCACCGCCCTGGCCTTTGTGGATCATGAAACGGCCCGCGACAGCGTGGGCTGCGACTACCTCGTGGCGGCCAGCAGCGCCGCGCCGCTGGGGATGGAAATCGGCCTGGCCTGCGCCGATGTGCCGGCCGCCTTCGAGCGAGCGCTCGCCGCTGGCGCCACCGCCATCAAGCCGCCTCTGACCAAGCCCTGGGGCCAGACGGTGGCCTATGTGCGCTGCCCCGATGGCACGCTGGTGGAACTGTGCACGCCGATGGGCTGATGCGCGGGCTCGGGCCCAAGAGCCGCGCTCAGCTGGCGCGGCTTGGCGTTCATGACATCCACCAGCTGCGCCAGCACGACGCCTACAGGCTCTACGCTCGTCTCAAGGCGCAGTGGCCGGGCGTCAGCCTCAATTTGCTCTACGCCTTGATGGGCGCGCAGGAGGACCGCGACTGGCGCGACATCGCCCGGGAGCGCCGCAGCGAAGCCCTGCTGCGCCTGGACGATATGGGCCTGGCGCCCAAATAGCCGAGCCATTCAGACACGTCAGCCCTCGGCCCGCAAGCCCGGGCATGGCGACAACGGCAGACGCCGATTGACAGCAGGGGGTAGACCGGGTGGAATGGGCCGAGCTCTGCCTCACCGGGGCAGCGACCGCGAGAATTGCCTCAGCCCGCCATGCAAGGTCCCCGCAACGCACCCAATGCAGCCACTCCAACGCAAGCCGAAGTAGCAGGCAAGCGCTGGCAGCTCTTTACCGGGATCAGCGTGATCATTGGCTTGGCCTGCGTGATGGCCTTGGCCGCGCTGTTTTATTTGAAGCAGGATGCTGAGCAGCAAGCGCAAAGCGCGGCGCAGCACTTGGCCCGCTCGCTGGTCCAGACCTTCGACGGCATGATTGACATGCTGGACTTGGCCCTGCAGGACGCCCGCGACGAGGTGATGCGCCAGAGCAGCCAGCCCAGCATCGATGTCCAGGCCATCAATCGCTATCTGATCAAAGCAAAAAACCGCCTGCCCAATGTTTCATTTCTTCGGGTCACCGATGCACAGGGGCAACTGGTCTATGGCACAGAGCCGAATGCCCCCCCCGTCAGCATGGCGGACAGGGAATTCTTCAAGGGCTTGCGCGACGACGCCCGGCCCGATCCGGGATTGTGGGTGGCCAATGCGGTCATCGCCAAGACCACCAAGCGCTGGGTCTGGACATTCGCGCGGCGCATCAATGGCCCTGATGGCCGCTTCAAGGGCACCATTTATGCGTCCATCTACATCGACGACATCGAGCGCCTGCTCAGCCATATTCAGCTGGGTCAAGGCGGCTCGATCGCCTTGCGCGACCGCGATCTTGGCCTGATCGCCCGGCAAACCTTCGAGCTCAACAATCCGATCCCGATTGGCAATCGAACGATATCCAATAGTTTCCGCCAGGCCTTGGCAAACCAGCCGGACGAAGGCACTTACGTCACCGACTCCAGCAGCCTCGATCCGGTCAGCAGAAGCCACGCGTACCACCGCAGCCTGAAGTACGGTTTTCTGGTGAATGTGGGGACATCGACCCAGACCATGGCCCGAGCTTGGTGGCCCAAGGCCCTTGGCGTTGGCGGGCTAGTCGCCCTTTTTGCCCTGGCGCTGCTGGTGTTGGCACGTCAGATCAATCAGTCATGGCACACGCAGGACCGGCTGATCCTGCAGTTGCGCGCACACACCGAACAACTCGCGCAACAGCACCAAGAACTCGCCGGCAAAGAGGAGCAGCAGCGTCTGCTGTTGACCAGCCTGCAAACCGGCATCGTGGTGCACGCCAGGGACACCCGCATCCTGTTTTGCAACCCCGCGGCCGCGAGCATTCTCGGGCTCAGCCAAGATCAAATGCTGGGCAAACAGGCCATCGATCCCCGCTGGTGCTTTGTTGACGATGAAGGCCAAGCCTTGGCGCCCGATGCCTATCCCGTGAGCTTGGTGCTGGCCAGTGGCCAGGCCGTTGTCGACATGGTCATGGGCGTGCGGGTGCCTGATGAAGACGAGCTACGCTGGGTCATGGTCAGCGCCTTTGCCGAACGGGACGAGGCAGAGAACATCCAGCACGTGGTGGTGAACTTTCATGACATCACCGAGATGAAAAATGCTGAGTCGCGGGTCTGGAGCGAAGCCAATTTCGACGCACTCACCAAGCTACCCAACCGCCGCTTGTTCCAAGACCGGGTGGGGCAGGCCATCAAGCAGTCGCACCGTGATCACGGCCGCTTCGCCCTGCTCTTCATCGACCTTGATCACTTCAAGGAGATCAACGACACCATGGGCCACGACGTCGGCGACCAGTTGCTGGTCGAAGCCGCCCAGCGCATCCGCACCATCGTGCGCGACTACGACACGGTCGCCCGCCTGGGTGGCGATGAGTTCACCGTCATCCTGACCGAGTTGCACGAAACCGAAGCCGTCGGCCAGGTGGCGGAGAAGATCATCAATCGGGTCTCCGAGCCCTATTTGCTACGTCAGATCGAGTGCTATGTGTCGGCCAGCATCGGCATCGCGCTCTACCCTGACGATGGCAGCACACAAATTGAGCTGACCAAGAACGCCGATCAAGCCATGTATGCCGCCAAGAGCAGCGGCCGGCAATGCTTCCGCTTCTTCACCAAGCCGATGCAAGAGGCCGCCATGCTGCGCATGCACATGGCAGCCGATCTGCGACGCGCCCTGGGCAGCGGACAGATCGAGTTGCACTACCAACCCATCGTGGACCTCGCCAACGGCCATATCTGCAAGGCCGAGGCCCTGCTGCGCTGGCGCCACCCGGACAAGGGCCTGATCTCGCCAGCCGACTTCATCCCGGTCGCAGAAGAGACCGGCATCATCCACGAGCTGGGCGACTGGGTTTTCCACCAAGCGGTGCTGCAGGTGCGGCACTGGACCAGCCAATACGATCCCGCCTTCCAGATCAGCATCAACAAGTCACCCGTGCAGTTCAGCAGCGAGCGACCTGATCACCGCGACTGGATTGACCTGCTGAGCGAGCACGGCGTGCCGGGCCACAGCATCACCATTGAAATCACCGAAGGGGTGTTGATGGGCAATGACGCCCGCATTGCCAAGAGCCTGCTGCAGTTCCGCGATGCCGGCATTGCCGTGGCCATCGACGATTTCGGCACCGGCTACTCGTCCTTGTCCTATCTGAAGAAGTTCGACATCGACTTCCTCAAGATCGACCAGTCTTTTACCCACAATCTGCGCGAGAACTCCACCGAGTTCGCCCTGTGCGAAGCGATTGTGGTGATGGCCCACAAGCTCGGCATCAAGGTGATTGCCGAGGGTGTGGAGACCGAAGCGCAAGGCCAGCTGCTCAGCCGCATGGGCTGCGACTACGGGCAGGGCTATCTCTTCTCCAAAGCCCTGTCAGCGCAAGACTTCGAGCGCCTGCTGAAAGCCGGGCCTGTGGGCAGGGCTGATTGGCCCGGCGAACCCGCGCTCGATCCTTGATGAACTCAGGCCTTGGGGCCGGCCATCACTCGCTCATTGCGGGCAGCAACATGCCCTTGCTCTCGATGAAGCTCACCACCTGATCCAGGCCGCTCAGCGTCTTCAGATTGGTCATCACAAAAGGCTTGTCCGCCCCGCGCATGCGCAAGGTGTCGGCTGCCATCACCTCGAGGTTGGCGCCGACATGGGGTGCCAAGTCGGTCTTGTTGATCACGAAGAGATCGCTCTTGGTGATGCCGGGGCCGCCCTTGCGCGGGATTTTCTCGCCCGCTGCGACGTCGATCACGTAAATGGTCAGATCGCTCAGCTCGGGGCTGAAGGTGGCGGCGAGGTTGTCGCCGCCGGATTCGATGAACACCACATCGGCGTCGGGGAACTGGGCCAGCATGCGGTCGATGGCCTCCAGATTGATGGAGGCATCCTCACGGATGGCGGTGTGCGGGCAGCCCCCGGTTTCCACGCCCATGATGCGTTCGGCCGGCAGCGCACCGCTGACGGTCAGGAGGCGCTGATCTTCCTTGGTGTAGATGTCGTTGGTGATCGCCACCAAATCCCAGCGCTCGCGCATGGCTTTGCACAGCATTTCCAGCAAGGTGGTCTTGCCGGAGCCAACCGGGCCGCCAATGCCGACACGCAGCGGCGGCAGCTTCTTGCGGCGGTTCGGGATGTGGTGCAGAGGCGAGGTGCTGGAGAGGCTCATGATCAGGATCGGAACAGGCGGGAGTACTGGGTTTCATGCCGGGCCGAGAGAATGGCCAGCATGGGCGAAAAGACTTGTCGCTCGGCGTCAGGCAGGCTGATGGCCTGGATCACCGCGGCCGGGATTTCGGCCGCCAGACGGCTGAGCACGCGCTGGCCGGCACTCTGCCCCAGCGGCACCGATTTGATGGCGGCCTGCACCATGTTCTCGGCCCAGCCGAAGGCATAGGCCAACAAGCCGTCTTGAGCCGGCGCGCCGCTGGCCGCCAGGGCCAAGGCCATCACCACCGGATAGCTGGGCGTGTCCCCGAGCTCCGCGCAGCACTGCAGTTGCGCCGGCGTGGCGCTATCGTGATTGCGCAGCCAAGCCAGCAGGGAGCGGCCCATTTGCTCGGTTTGCAGGCGGAACTCCAGGCTCTCGCGGGTCTGCAGCACCCAATCGTTGAGGCGCTGCAAGCGCGCCACATCAGCGTCAAGCCAGGCGGCATGCGCCTGGGCCACCAGGGCCAAGTCGCCACGCGCCAGGCTCAAAGCCAGCTGGGCCGATAGCCACTGCGCGGCCGAGGCTTCGTCGCGCACCTGGCCGTGGGCCACCGCTGCCTCCAGGCCTTCGGAATAAGAAAAGCCACCCACCGGCAAGGCCGGCGAGGCCAGCCAGAGTAGTTGCAGAAACGCGCTGCTGGGGGCGGCGACTGACATCAGCTGTGCTTGTGCCCGTGGTCATGCCCGTGGTCATGGCCATGATTGCAGCCCGGGCCATGCACATGCGGTGCGGGCGCCGCAGCCACCGCGATCTTGACGGGAATGCTCACCGGCTTGGGCGCCGCGGGCGCATGCGCATGGTCATGGCCGCAGCCGGGGCCGTGCACATGGGCAGAAGCAGGCGCGGGGGCCGCATGGCTGTGGCCATGGCCGTGCCCGGTGGTTTCAGCGGCATATGCGCCGGCTTCGGGGTCGAAGCCCTCGTTGACCTCGGTGACGGTCAGATGCATGGCGCGCAACATATCGGCCAGCACATGGTCGGGCTCGATCATCAAATGGTCGGGCCGCAGCGCCACGGCCACATGGCGGTTGCCCAGGTGATAGGCGGCGCGGGTCAGGTCAAAGGGCGAACCATGCGCGCCGCAAGGGGTGATGCGCAGCAAGGGCTGGGGCTTGGCGATGACGCGCAAGAGCGAGCCATCTTCGGCCACCAGCACATCGCCGCCGCGCACCAGGCTGCCGCGCGGCAGGAACACGCCCAGCTCGCGGCCCGCATCGTCGTGCGCCGAGAAGCGGCTTTTCTGGCGCGTGTCCCAGTCCAGCTCGACCGTGCCGGCACGCTTGAGCAGAACAGGAGCCAGGCCCTGGCCTTGAGGAAGGAGTTTGGAAACTTGCAGCATGGTGTGGTTTGGCGCTGGTGAACGGAGTGAGCCTGAATTATCGGCGCCACCCCGGCGGCACGTTTGGTTGAGCCCGCAGTGGGGACTACAGCGCCAAGGTCATGTAACGGCTGAAGGGGTCGAAGACATAGCTGCCGAATGGCCCGCAATTCTCAAAACCACTGCTCAGGTAGAGCGCGTGAGCGGGCGCGAAGTCCGGGGTGGTGCCGGTTTCAAGGCTCAGGCGCGTCAGGCCCTGGGCACGCGCCTGGCTGAGGATGTGCTGCAGCAGCGCGCGCGCCACGCCACGACCGCGCGCCGCCGGCGCTGTGCGCATGGACTTGAGCTCGGCATGTTGCTGGCCCAGCAGCTTGATGGCGCCAGTGCCCAGCAGTTCCTCACCTTGCCAGACGGTCCAGAACTGAATCTCGGGCCGGCGCAGGGCAGCCAGATCCAAGGCATGCACGCTTTCGGGCGGCGAGGTGCGGCGCATATCAGCGAGGTGGTCCTCCAGGAAGGCGGCAATGCGCGGGTCTTGCAAATCGTCGAGGCGGATGCTCAGGTCGGTGCTCAAAGATGGGCTCAGGGTGGCAGTCATGATCATTCGTTCGTCAAAACAGGAAATAGCGCTGCGCCATCGGCAGCGAAGTGGCGGGCTCGCAGGTGAGTAGCTGACCATCGGCGCGCACGGCATAGGTTTGCGCGTCCACGTCCATGCGCGGCAGATAGTCATTGAGAATCATGTCGCGCTTGCCCACGCCGCGGATGCCGCGCACCGCAGCCAGCGTTTTGTGCAAGCCATAACGCCGCCCCACATCGGCAGCCAGCGCGGCTTGCGACACAAAGCTCAGGCTGCCACGCGCCAGCGCACCGCCGTAGGCGCCGAACATCGGCCGGTAATGCACCGGCTGCGGCGTGGGGATGGAGGCGCTGGGGTCGCCCATGGCGGCCATGGCGATCATGCCGCCCTTGAGAATCAGATAGGGCTTGACGCCGAAGAAGGCCGGCTTCCAGATCACGATATCGGCCCATTTACCGACCTCGATGCTGCCCACCTCGTGACTGATGCCATGCGCAATCGCCGGGTTGATGGCCAGCTTGGCCACATAACGTTTCACTCGCGCGTTATCGTTTTGCGGACCATCGCCAGGCAAGGCGCCGCGCTGAGTCTTCATTTTGTGCGCCGTTTGCCAGCAGCGGATGATGACCTCGCCCACCCGGCCCATGGCTTGAGAGTCGGAGCTGAACATGCTGATGGCGCCGAGGTCGTGCAAGATGTCTTCGGCGGCGATGGTCTCGCGGCGGATGCGGCTTTCGGCAAAAGCCAGGTCCTCGGCAATGGCGGGATCGAGGTGATGGCAGACCATCAACATGTCCACATGCTCGTCGAGGGTGTTGATGGTGTAGGGCCGGGTCGGGTTGGTGGAACTGGGCAGCACATTGGCCTCGCCCACCACCTTCAAGATGTCCGGCGCATGGCCGCCGCCCGCACCCTCGGTGTGGAAGGTGTGGATGGTGCGGCCCTTGAAGGCGGCCACCGTGTCTTCGACAAAGCCGCTTTCGTTCAAGGTGTCGGTGTGGATGGCCACTTGCGTGTCGGTGGCTTCGGCCACGTTCAGGCAGTTGTCGATGGCCGCCGGCGTGGTGCCCCAATCCTCATGCAGCTTGAGCCCAATGGCGCCGGCCGTGATCTGCTCATGCAGCCCGGCGGGCAGGCTGGCATTGCCCTTGCCGAGAAAGCCCAGATTCATCGGGAAGGCATCGGCCGCCTGCAACATGCGCTCGATATGCCAGGCGCCCGGCGTGCAGGTGGTGGCAAAGGTGCCGGTGGCCGGCCCCGTGCCGCCGCCCAGCATGGTGGTGACGCCGCTGCTCAAAGCTTCTTCAATCTGCTGCGGGCAGATGAAGTGAATATGGGTGTCCACCGCGCCGGCGGTGACGATCATGCCCTCGCAGGCAATCACCTCGGTGCCGGGGCCGATGATGATGTCCACACCGTCTTGTGTGTCGGGATTGCCGGCCTTGCCGATCGCGACGATGCGGCTGTTCTTCAGGCCGATATCGGCCTTGATGATGCCCCAGTGGTCGAGGATGAGGGCATTGGTCAAGACGGTATCAACAGCGCCCTCGTCCCGCGTGCGCTGCGACTGCGCCATGCCGTCGCGTATGGTCTTGCCGCCGCCGAACTTCACTTCTTCCCCGTAGCCGCCGGCCCGCAGGGTCAGGTCTTGCTCCACCTCGATGATCAGCGCCGTGTCGGCCAGGCGCAGGCGGTCACCGACCGTGGGGCCGTACATCTCGGCATAGGCGCGTCGCCCAATGGTTGCCATCACAAACTCCCTTGCACCAGGCCGCGAAAGCCGTAAACGACGCGATCGCCGGCCAGTTCAACCAATTCCACCGTGCGCTGCTGGCCCGGCTCGAAACGCACCGCCAGGCCCGAGGCGATGTTCAGCCGCATGCCGCGCGCGGCCGCGCGGTCAAAACCCAGCGCCGCATTGGTTTCGGCGAAGTGGTAATGCGAGCCGACCTGAATGGGCCGGTCGCCCTGGTTTTGCACCACCAGGGTGAGGGTGCGGCGGCCCGGGTTGAGCGCCAGCTCGCCCGCAGGCGTGAAGAGTTCGCCGGGGATCATGCGGCCACCATGCGCGCCAGCAGGCCCAGGCCCAAGAGCGCAATGCCGCCACCGAGCAAGCGCGAGCCGACAGCAGGAAGGCGGCGCAGCTGCAGGCCGATCAGCAAGCCGGCCGCATGCAGCAATGCCGTGGCCAACACCATGCCCAGCAGCGCCTGGCCGGCGCCCAGCTCGGCCCCGTGGGCCATGCCATGGAAGAACGCGAAGCCGCCGACCAGCGTGGCCGCTGCGGCAGCGGGCAATTGCAGCCTGAATGCAGCCAGCAAGCCCAGCACCAAGACGGAGGCCGCGACCATGGGTTCCACCAGACTGCCGCCCCAGCCACTCAACGCGCCCACCAACAGCAAGGCCGCAAAGCTCAAAGGCGCCAGCCACAGGCGCCGCATGGCCAGGCCGCTCCACAAGCCCACTGCCAGCATGGCGGCCAGGTGATCGGCGCCACTGAAGGGGTGAAGAAAGCCGTCCAGCAGGGCCAAGCTGTGGCCATGGCCAGGCTCGCCGCTATGCGCGCTCGCCAGCATGGGCAGCAAGAGGAGCGCAAAGGCCAGGGTGAAGATGCGTTTCATGGGCTCGATTCCTTTTCTCAAACTGCAGCTCGATTGCGATGTGGGATCAAACAATCGGTTGGTGAACGGTGACCAGCTTGGTGCCGTCCGGGAAGGTGGCCTCGACCTGAATGTCGGCAATCATTTCGGCCACGCCGTCCATCACATCGGCGCGGCTGAGGATGTTGCGACCCTCGCTCATCAGCTGGGCCACGGTTTTGCCGTCACGCGCGCCTTCCATCACCGCGGCGCTGATGAAGGCCACCGCCTCGGGGTAGTTGAGCTTCAAGCCACGCGCACGGCGGCGCTCGGCCAGCAGGGCGGCGGTGAAGATCAGCAGCTTGTCTTTCTCACGCGGGGTCAGTTCCATAAAAAGTCCTTAATCAGCGCGTGCAAGCGCCACAGCGCTTGAACACGCGGGGTTAATTCCATAACGGCTCCTTAGCCAACGCCTGCTGCCGCTGAAGCGGCAGAGCACGCGGAGTCAGTTCCATAAAAAATCCTCAGCCAGCTTTTTGCTGACGCAATGGCTTCAACCTAGCAAGCCTCATGCCGCAGGCACGAAACCTGCACCGTTACCGGTATGAACGCCCCCGCCGCCCTGCCTTGCACCGATGCCCCGCAGCAAGTCATCACGCTGCGACGGGACTACAACGCCTGGGTGGCCAGCGAGACGCTGGAGGACTACGCCCTGCGCTTCACTCCGCAACGGGCGCGGCGCTGGTCCGCCGGGCGGGTGGCCAACACGGCTTTTGGCGCCTCGTCTTTTTTGATTCTGGAGGCGGTGGGCGCCACCTTGCTGATCCAGTACGGCTTCAGCAATGCCTTGTGGGCCATTCTGGCCACCGGGCTGATCATCTTCGCGGCCGGCCTGCCCATCAGCGTTTACGCCGCCCGCTACGGGGTGGATATGGACTTGCTGACGCGCGGCGCGGGCTTTGGCTATATCGGCTCGACGCTCACCTCGCTGATCTACGCCAGCTTCACCTTCATCTTCTTCGCGCTGGAGGCCGCGGTGATGGCCTATGCCCTGGAGCTCGCGCTGGACATCCCACCGCGCTGGGGCTACTTGATCTGCGCCCTGCTGGTGATCCCGCTGGTGCTGCACGGCGTGTCTGCCATCAGCCGGCTTCAGATGTGGACGCTGCCGCTGTGGCTGCTGATGCTGGCCGCCCCATTTGCTGGCGTGCTGTGGCAAGACCCCGCCGCATTTGCGGGCGTATTGCACCAAGCTGGCTCGCAAACCGGCTCGGCCGGCTTCGATATGCGCGGCTTTGGTGCAGCGCTAACCGTGGGCGTGGCCCTCATCACGCAGATGGGCGAGCAGGCCGACTATCTGCGCTTCATGCCCCCCGCCACGCCGCAGACCCAGCGCCGCTGGTGGGCCGCCGTGTTGCTGGGCGGGCCCGGCTGGGTGCTGATGGGCGTGCCCAAGATGCTGGGCGGCGCCTTGCTGGCCTGGCTGGCGATCAGCCAGGCCGTGCCGCCGGAGCGGGCGGTGGATCCGAACCAGATGTATCTGGCCGGCTACGAGGCGCTGTTCCCCGGCCACTACGGTTGGGCGGTAGCAGCCACCGCGCTCTTCGTGGTGATCTCGCAGCTGAAGATCAATGTCACCAATGCCTATGCCGGCTCGCTGGCCTGGAGTAACTTCTTCTCCCGGCTGACCCACAGCCACCCCGGCCGGGTGGTGTGGGTGCTGTTCAATATTGGCATCGCCGTGCTGGTGATGGAGATGAATGTCTTCGAGGCCCTGGGCGAGGTGCTGGGCCTGTTCGCCAATATCGCCATCGCCTGGATCATGGCGGTGGTGGCCGATCTCTTGATCAACAAGCCACTGGGCCTCTCGCCCCCAGGCATCGAGTTCAAGCGCGCTTATCTCTACGACATCAACCCGGTGGGCGTGGGCGCAATGGCGCTGGCGTCTAGCCTGTCTATCGCCGCGCATCTGGGCCTGTTCGGCAGCATGGCGCAGGCCTTCTCGGCCCTGATCGCCATGGCCACGGCCTTGCTCAGCGCCCCACTGATTGCCTGGGCCACCCGCGGCCGCTACTACCTGGCGCGCCAAGACCCGCCGCCCAGCGAGATTGGAGCGCCGCTGCGCCCGCGCCGCTGCGTGGTTTGCGAAGCCGCTTACGAAGGCCCCGATATGGCCCACTGCCCCGCTTACCAAGGCCCGATCTGCTCGCTGTGCTGCAGCCTGGATGCGCGCTGTGGCGACTTGTGCAAGCCGCAGGCGCGACTGGCCGCGCAATGGGCGGCCGCCCTGCGCGCCATCACGCCACAGCGTTCCTGGGCGATTCTGGACATGGGCTTGGCGCAGTTCCTGGGCTTGATGCTGCTGGCCCTGCCCTTGCTGGCGGCACTGCTGGGCTTGCTGTATCGGCAGAGTGGCTTCTGGCAGGCCTACACCGCCCTGGCGGTGATGGCCGGCGTGGTGGCCTGGTGGCTGGTGCTGACGCACAAGAGCCGCGCCGTCGCGCAAGAGGAATCACGCCGCCAAACCCAGGCGCTGATGCGCGAGATTGCCTCACACCGACTGACCGATGAGGCCTTGCAAGCCGCCCGCCAGGTGGCCGAGCATGCCAACCAGGCCAAGAGCCGTTACATCAGCGCCATCAGCCATGAGCTGCGCACGCCGCTCAACAGCATCCTCGGCTATGCGCAGCTGATGGCCGAGGACGGGCAAATCCCGCCACAGCGCCGCCAGGCGGTGCAGGTGATCAAACGCAGCGGCGAGCATTTGATGTCGCTGATCGAGGGCAGCCTGGACATTGCCCGCATCGAAGCCGGCAAGCTCTCGCTCAACCCCGCGCCCATGGCCCTGGCCGATGCCTTGCACGAGCTGGCCGAAATGTTCGAGCCGCAAGCCGCCGCCAAGGGCCTGGCCTTCCACTTCGAGCCCCAGGGCAGCTTGCCCGAATGGGTGCGCGCCGACGACAAGCGCCTGCGGCAAATTCTCATCAACTTGATCGGCAACGCCATCAAGTTCACCCGCCAGGGTGGCATCACCCTGCGCGTGCGCTATGCCCGCGAGATGGCGCATATCGAGGTGGAAGACAGCGGCCCCGGCCTGACGCCGGCTGAGCTGAGCCGCATCTTCGAGCCCTTCAGCCGCGGCGATGGCATGGCCGCGGCTCAGGCCGCACCGGGCGCCGGCTTAGGGCTGACCATCGCAAAAATGCTGACCGATCTGATGGGTGGCGAGCTGAGCGCACGCAGCAAAACAGCGGCTGAGGGCAGCGGCGCCGTGTTCGCCCTGCGCCTCTTCCTGCCGCAGCTGCGCGATGACGGCCACGCCCGCCCGCAGCGCGTGGCCGAGACCCGGCGCGGCTATGCCGGGCCGCGCCGCCGCTTGCTGGTGGTGGACAACGAAGAGGCCGACCGGCTGATGCTGGCCGAGCTGCTGCAAGGCCTGGGCTTCGAGCTGCGCCAAGCCGCCAGCGGTCACGACGCGCTGGATTTGATTGTCAGCGGCTACCGCCCGCACGCCGTGCTGATGGATCTGGCCATGCCCGGCATTGACGGCTGGGAAACCATTGCCCGCCTGCGCCGCCTGTGTGGCGAGCTGGCGCTCACGCCGCCGCAGATCGCCATCGTCTCGGCCAATGCCTTCGAGAAGGGCCAAGCCAATAGCGCCAACTTGGGCGCCGAAGACTTCATCCTCAAGCCGCTTCGCCATGCCGAGCTGCTGGACTGGCTGGGCGCGCGCCTGGGCCTGGAGTGGCTGGCACGCCCGGCCGCGCCCAGCCCAGCCCCGGCCGCCATCAGCGCACTGGCAAGACCTGACCCCCGCCTGCTGGGCGGCCTGCGCCAGGCCCTGCAACTGGGCTATTTGCGCGGTGTGCAGCAGGCGCTGGATGAGCTGGTCAGCCAGTCCCCGCAGAGTGCGGCCTTTTGCGAGCGCCTGCGCGGCCTGGCCCAGCAGTTCCAGTTTGAAACCATTCAACAGCTCTTGGATGCCGACTATGCGCATTGACACCCAAGGCAGCGCCGTGGTGCTGATCGTTGACGATATGCCCGACAACCTCAGCGTGCTGCATGACGCGCTGGATGAATCCGGCTACACCGTGCTGGTGGCCTTGAGCGGCGAGGCAGCCCTGCAGCGCGCGGCCCAGGCCCAACCCGAGATCGTGCTGCTCGACGCGATGATGCCGGGCATGGACGGCTTCGAGGTGGCGCGTCGCCTCAAGGCCGCACCCGCCACCGCCCACATCCCCATCATCTTCATGACCGGCCTGACCGAGACCGAGCATCTGGTGGCCGCGCTGGCCGCCGGCGGGGTGGACTACGTCACCAAGCCGATCAAGCCCAAGGAGGTGCTGGCGCGCATGCAAGTGCATATGCAAGGCGCCCGCCAGGCCCAGCAAAGCCGCCAGGCCCTGGACGCCTTTGGCCACGCCAGCATCACGGTGCGCGCCAGCGATGGCCGGCTGATGTGGCAAACGCCGCTGGCCCGCGAGCTGCTGCAGACCTATTACGGCACACAGGCCCCGCAAACCCCAACGCCCGTGCTGGACTGGCTGCGCCGCCATGTGGCTGATGCCCGCGAACGCCAGATCGAGCCGCCGCGCCTGGTGGCCGAGCTGGGCGCACGCCGCCTGGCTTTCAGCCTGCATCGCCAATTGGCCGCGCAAGAAAGCGAAGCCGATGAGGCCGATGACTGGCTGATCGTGATGCGCGAAAGCTCCGACGCCGCCCTGATCGAATCCATGGCCCTGAGCTTCAAACTCACCGCCCGCGAGGCCGAGGTGCTGTACTGGGTGATCAAGGGAAAAATCAACCGCGACATCGCCGATATTGTGGGCAGCAGCCCGGCCACGGTGAAGAAGCATCTTGAGCGGGTCTTCGCCAAGCTGGGCGTTGAAACCCGCACTGCGGCGGCCGGCATGGCGTTGACGCAGTTGCGGGCCTTGCATCCGCGCTGGGAGGTGTAGGGCGGCAGAGGAACTTGGATCGAGACGAAACGATCAGGTTCACCCAAAAGGCTAGGCCAAAGGGATGGGCCGGACGGCGCTGAGCTTGGCAAGACAGGCTTGCAAGCCCGGCAGGATCGCCCATCTGGCCAATGGTCGCCACCCCCCGAGGGCACGCAGACTGGCGCCCTGTTTCACACAACAGGGAGCCTCATCATGCTGTGCCTCAGTGATCAAGCCAACACTTCTTTCAATCGCAGCGTTCAAGTGCTGCGCGCTCTGCCCCAGCCCCTGCTGGTGCTGCGGCGTGACCGCCTTTTGCTGTTTTGCAATTTCGCGGCCGAGCGCATTTGCAATGAAGGTCTGGCCGTGCAAAGAGCCCAGCATCTGATGCAGCTGGGTCAGCTGGAGGCCGCGGCCATCGAACAGCATTTGCACCAGGCTGCGCACGGCGCCACCGCACGCGCCGCACTGTGGTTCAAGCCTGGCCTGCAAACCGGCTGGTTGCAGGTCGCGCCGCTCAGCAGCGATATGGCGCGCGCCACCGAATGGCCAAATGAATGCCTGCTGCTGACGCTGCAGATCGATCAGCCCGAACTCTCGCATGATGCGCGCATCGAGGCCTTGTGTCGCGAATGTCGGCTCAGCAATGCGGAGCGCTATGTGCTGATGCTCTTGGCCGACGGCATGGCGGTGGAGGCGGTGGCTCGTCAGCTAGGCGTACAAGTCAGCACCCTGCGCACCCATGTGCGACATCTGCTGGACAAAACCCAGGCCAGCTCCCTGATGCAATTGCTGCGCTGGCTGGGCAGCGCCACGCCCTTGCAGCACTGATGGCCTTGGCCTTCAACTCTTCTCGTTCGGCAATGAAAACGCGGCCCCTTGGGGCCGCATTCCTTTTTGCTTGGCTTGTCTTGCTTTCGCTTCTGGTGGTGGCTCAGCTCAGCCGACACAAACCCCGGCGGGCATGGGCGGCGCCTCAGTCCTTCAGCGCCAGCACCTGCAAAGGTTGAATCGTCACTGCCTGGGCTTGGCGATTGGCCCCGTCGCTGGTGCCGCTGCCGTCATCGGGCTTGAAGATCACCAGAAAGGCATAACGCTGCTTGTTGGCGGGGCCATTGCTGCAATGCAACCAGCGGACGGCGCGGCGCACCGGAGCGCGCAAGTCCATGGGGCCGCCCGTGGCGCTGACCTTATCGGGTACCTGGCCTTGCAGGTCGAACTCGACACGCATCTCACCGGCTTGGTCGAGGTAGCGAACGCTGTAGGCCAGGGACTCCTGCAACTGCTCACCCATCGTCGGGCAGACGCTGTTGACGTCGTAGCGCAGCGGTGTGTTGCGGGTGCTTTCAACCTCCACAGCGGGCAGGCGGTTTTGGGCGAGCGCAGGGGTCAGTGCGGACAGCGCCAGGATCAGTGCGGCGCTGGGCGCGCGCAATGCGATTGAGTTCATGATGGGCATCCTTGTCTGAGTCAATTCGGGCCACCGACTGATGGCCCTGTGTTCAAACTAGATGCCGCCATGCCGCACCGCAACGGCGATGCTGCGGGAGCTGCTCAATACTGTCGATTTCCACCCCACAAGAGTGCAAATTGACCAGCCGCAGGCGCTGCCCGACTCAGTGGCCCGCAGCCCATTCAACAAGCACCGCTTCAGCATGGGCTTGAGTCCAGAAACTCAAACCACGCCCGACTTGACCGGCAGCCCATGCGCCATCCACGCGCCCATGCCGCCACTCATATTGCGCACATCGGCGCGGCCGTTTTGCAGAAGAAACTGCATGGCCTGCTGGCTGCGGCCACCGGCGGCGCAGGCCATGATCAGCTCGGCGTCTTGCGGCAGTTGCCCCAGGGCTTGGCCGAGTTGGCTCAAGGGCAGGCAGATCACACGCGGGTGGTCGTAAGCCAAGCGGGCCACTTCATGGCCTTCGCGCACATCGACCAGCCAGCAGGCACCGGTCTGCAAAGCCTGCAGGGCCTCCACAGGGCTCAGATGAAGAGAGCTATTTGACATATCGGTCCTCAATTTCTTGGCTGGGTTGAAGGGCAAGCCTGGCGCCACCAAACTGCGCGGCGGCCGATTACTTGCGTATTTGCATTATTGCGCAAATATTGATGTTACGCAAATGGCTTGGCGCAGCTCCGGCGCATAGTCAAACCATTGCCCCACCCACCCGCAGGAGATTCGCATGAGCAGCAAGAGCTACCAAGACATCACCCGCAGCGTCTCCGCCTCACTGGCCAAGCTGCGCGCTGATATCCCCCAAACCACCCGCGCCTTTTCGGCCCTGGCCCAGGCCGCCACGGCCGAAGGCGCGCTGGACAAGAAGACCAAGGAGTTGATCGCCATGGCTCTGGCCGTGGGCGCGCGTTGCGACGCCTGCGTGGGCTTTCACGCCCAGGCTTTGGTCAAGCTGGGCACCAGCCGTGCCGAGTTGGAAGAAACCTTGGGCATGGCGATCTATATGGGCGGCGGCCCCTCGCTGATGTACGCGGCGGAGGCACTCTCAGCCTATGAGGAATTTGGCGGCCAAACCAGCCTGACTGAAGCGGCCAACGGAGGCTGAGTCAGCCCTCAACTGCGCCAGCCGGGCAGCCGCCAGTTGCGCCAAATCGCCAAGAAGCGTACCCCGGCTGTGAAGGCAATGCAGGCAAACAGGCTCAGCCAGTCAGGGGCGTGCAAATGCTCCAGCAAGAGGTAAAGCCAGCCGCCCAGAAAACCCAGAATGGCATAGGGCTGGTGATCGCTGAAGGCCTGGGGGATCTCATTGCAGACGATGTCCCGCAGCACGCCGCCGAACACGCCGGTAATCACGCCCATCAGCACGGCCACCAAGGCCGGCATGCCCACGGCCTGCGCGGCGTCCACACCCACCGCCACGAACAGGCCAAGGCCCAGCGCGTCGGGGATCTGGATCAGGCGCCGCGTGGGCTCGAAGTGGCGCGCCCGCATGAACAGCACCGCGCCCATGCTGATGGCGAAGATCAGCCAGACGACGTTGACGCTTTCAACCCAGTAAAACGGCCGCCGATCCAGCAGCAGGTCGCGCAAGGTGCCGCCGCCAAACGCAGCCAGAAAAGCCACCACGCAAACGCCCACCGGGTCCAGATGCTTGCGCGCACCGGCCAAGACGCCAGAGGTGGCAAAGGCCAGGGTGGCGGCAAACTCGATGCCATGCCGCAAGAACTGGCCGTAATGGTCAATCACCGCGCTATTCATCATCAACCACCACCACCTCGCTTGCTAGGGCAGCGGATTGTGCCCTGCCTCGCAGCGACTTAGCCCCTGACAGCCGAAAGTGGCTAGGCCCAGCCGACCGGCTACTGCACGGCCGGCCCGCTTGAGCCCGGGTTCAGAGGGGGTCTTGAATGCTGCGGCCCTGCGCTTCGCCGCGTTCGTAAACGACATTGGCGCGGCCCACCAGCAAGGGGTCGAGCTGGCCGACCTTGTCCAGCGCCTTGTTGTTGTACGGCAGCTGATGCAACACATAGCGCATGGCGTTGAGGCGCGCGCGCTTTTTGCAGTCGGACTTAACGACGGTCCAAGGCGCCTCGGCAATATCGGTGTGGAAGAACATCGCTTCCTTGGCCTTGGTATAGGTTTCCCATTTATCCAGCGAGGCCTTGTCGATGGGCGAGAGCTTCCACTGCTTGAGCGGATGCGCCTCACGTTCCTTGAAGCGGCGGCGCTGCTCGGCGCGGCTGACCGAGAACCAGAACTTGATCACATGCATGCCCGAGCGCACCAGATTACGCTCGAACTCAGGCGCCTGGCGCATGAACTCCACATACTCGTCATTGCTGCAAAATCCCATCACCCGCTCCACGCCGGCGCGGTTGTACCAGCTGCGGTCGAACATGACGATCTCGCCCGCGGTGGGCAGGTGCTGCACATAGCGCTGGAAGTACCACTGGCCGCGTTCCACATCGCTGGGCTTTTCCAGCGCCACCACACGGGCGCCGCGTGGATTCAAATGCTCCATGAAGCGCTTGATGGTGCCGCCCTTGCCCGCCGCGTCGCGGCCCTCGAACAAGATCAGCACCTTGGCGCCAGTGGCCTTGACCCAGGCCTGCAGCTTCAGCAGCTCGACTTGCAGGCGATACTTTTCCTTCTCATAGCTGCGCCGCGACATCAGGTTTTTGTAGGGGTAGGCGCCGCTGCGCCACTGGGCCGACAACTCCTCATCCGGATTGCCGGCAAAACCCGCGCCCGGCTCCGTCGCCAGGCTGCCGTTGAGCTCGCTCAGCAAAGCTTGGCGCAAAGCCTCGGCATCATCTTTGGACGCACCAGCCACCACCGCACGCACCGAGCTGGCCAAGGCCTCAGGCCCGCTGCTTTGCATGATGTCCTTCAAGGCCTCCAGCTCGCGCGCCTGCGCCTTGGCCACCGACTCCTTCACCACCTGGCGCGCAATGCGAGACTGATCCAGGCTGCCCGCCGTGTCGCCACTGCGGCTGCGCCGAGGCTTGGCGGCTGAGGCAACAGGAGCTGCCGTGGCAGCGGCAGACTTCGCAGCGCCGCGCTTGGCGGCAGGCTTCTTGGCATTGCGTTCGGGGCGTGGGCTGGTGGTGCTCATGATGCGCAAGACTTTCTTGGTTGGCATGGATTTAACAATCTTGTCACATTCTCACCATCCGGCCCGGCGCGCCTTGACGAAGCTCAAGCACGCTGGCCTCTGCCCGCATTCCGCACCGCCCCCTGCCGATTGAGCTGAAATTTCGTCAACTTTTTTCCGGACCCGCCCACCTGACGAGCACGCAGGGGTCAGGTCTTGCCTGCAGCAGGCATCGCTTCGGTGCACGGCCCGCACTACTTTGCAGCGCCACGCCCCTTGACGCACCCGCCTCGCAGCGACGACAGCCGAAAAAAGACAAAAAAAGGCCCCGGTCTTGTGGACCGAGGCCTGAAGTCCACCCAGAGGCGGTGGAGGAGACAACTGAAGATACTTAGCTTTAGCAGCTTCCGTGCCAGCTTTGCATGGTCCGGCGATTTAGGACCGAATTTGCACAGCCATGGCGGCGACGAGGTGGCTGCAGGAAGAGGCGCCGGCCACTGCCGCCCAGGCCACGAGCCCAAGCGCAAGACGGGGCGAGCCTTCCAGTTGACGCACTTCTTTGACTTTGATTCACAGGTCTTGTGCAGTGAGCCCTCAATGTGCAGTTCAGCGCACCGCAGCGCCCGCATACGCCATCCGCCGTATATCCCTCCTCCTGGGGCCGCCCTAGCATGGGCTCGTCTCTTTCAAGTTCCCTTGTTCTCTCTCTTGTGTTGTCTTCCTGGCCTTTGCGTTCAAGCACTGAAACACTGAGCCAGCTCCCTGCCCTTTCAACCTTGCCAACCGGAGTTCCTCACCATGCAAAGCCGTCGCTTCTTCACTCTCAAAGCCTTGGCCAGCGCCAGCGCGCTGGCTGCCTTGAGCTTGCTCACCCATGGCGCGCAAGCCGCAGACACCATCAAGGTGGGCGTGCTGCACAGCCTCTCGGGCACCATGGCCATCTCGGAAACCGTGCTCAAGGACACAGTGCTGATGGCCATCGACGAGATCAATGCCAAGGGCGGTGTGCTGGGCAAGCAACTCGAACCCGTGGTGGTGGACCCGGCCTCCAACTGGCCGCTGTTCGCCGAGAAGACCAAGCAGTTGCTGACGCAGGACAAGGTCTCCGTTATCTTCGGCTGCTGGACCAGCGTGTCACGTAAATCCGTTTTGCCGGTGGTGGAGGAATTGAACGGCCTGCTCTTCTACCCCGTGCAGTACGAAGGCGAGGAACTCAGCAAGAACGTGTTCTACACCGGCGCCGCGCCCAATCAGCAAGCGATTCCCGCGGTGGACTATTTGATGAGCAAGGACGGCGGCGGCGCCAAGCGCTGGGTGCTGCTGGGCACCGACTACGTCTACCCCCGCACCACCAACAAAATCCTGCGCGCCTACTTGAAGACCAAGGGCGTGAAGGACAGCGACATCGACGAGAAGTACACGCCTTTTGGCCACAGCGACTACCAAACCATCGTCGCCGACATCAAGAAGTTCTCGGCCGGCGGCAAGACCGCGGTGGTGTCCACCATCAATGGCGACTCCAACGTGCCCTTCTACAAAGAGCTGGGCAATGCCGGGCTGAAGGCCAAAGATGTGCCGGTGGTGGCCTTCTCTGTGGGCGAAGAAGAATTGCGCGGCGTGGACACCAAACCGCTGGTCGGCCACCTGGCCGCCTGGAACTATTTCATGTCGCTGAAGAACCCCAGCAACACCGCCTTCATCAAGCAGTGGAGCGACTACGCCAAGGCCAAGGGCATTGCCGGCCACAAGGACCGGCCGCTGACCAATGACCCGATGGAAGCCACTTACATCGGCATCCATATGTGGAAGCAGGCCGTCGAGAAGGCCAAGAGCACGGATGTGGACAAGGTCATTGCCGCCATGGCCGGCCAGACTTTCACCGCGCCCTCGGGCATCACCTCCAAGATGGATGAGAAGAACCACCATCTGCACAAGTCGGTGTTCATCGGCGAGATCAAGGCCGACGGCCAGTTCAACGTGGTCTGGAAGACGCCCGCCCCGGTCAAGGCCAAGCCCTGGAGCCCCTACATCGAAGGCAATGACAAGAAGCCTGATGAGCCGGTGAAGAAGTAAGTCAGTGATCGAGCAGGCAAGCGCACACGCTGGTTTGCCTGCCTGCTTGCAGCCGTGGCTGAAGGTTTGCACCGCGAACGCAAAGCCACGGCCCCTGCCTCTGTGCCCCTTTCGACAACCTGGCTCCACGCGCCCATGCTCCGACATCTCTGCGCCCTGCTGCTTCTGCTCTTGGCCACCAACGCCAGCCACGCCCTCACGCAAAGCGAGGCCCTGGCCCTGGTGCAGGGCGAGCCCGATGAGCGCATCGCCGCGCTGAACCAGACCATCCTGGCGCCAGATGCCGCCAGCATCGCCCTGCTGCAAGCCCTGGCCAATGACAGCGTGCGCCTGGCCGGGGGCCAGGTCTTGCTGGTGCAGGCCGACGGCAGCCACGCTCGCAATGCCGTCAGCGGGCAAGACCTGACCCTGCCAGCCGACGCCGAAGAGGTGATGCTCAACAACCGCCTGCGCGGCGAGCTGGAAACCGCCTTGGCCGCGCTCAGCCTGTTCGACGCCGACCCCAAATCTCGCCTGGCCGCCGCCCAGGCACTGGGCAAGCAGCCCAGCGAAGCCCGCCTGGCCCTGCTGGACAAGGCCTTGGCCAAAGAAGATGTGCCGGCCATCCAAACCGCCCTACAACTGGCCCGCGCCGCCGCCTTGCTGGGCAGCGAGCTGCCGGCCAAACGCATCCAAGCCGCTCATGATTTGGCGCTGGCCAAAACGCCGGCGACCGAGCTGCTGCTCAACGAACGCATCAGCATCGAGACCGATCCCTCGGTGAAACCAGCCCTGGAGGCCGCGCTGCGCCAGGTGCGCGAGGGCCTGGCCTGGGGCGAGCGCCTGGGCCAGCTCTTCACCGGCCTGAGCCTGGGCAGCATCTTGCTGCTGGTGGCCCTGGGCCTGGCGATTTGCTATGGGCTGATGGGCGTGATCAATATGGCTCACGGCGAGCTGATGATGATTGGCGCCTACGCCACCTATCTGGTGCAGCTGGGCTTTCGCCACTATCTGCCGCCCAGCCTTTTTGACTATTACCTGCTGGCCGCCCTGCCCCTGGCCTTCGCGGCCTCGGCAGCGGTAGGCGCCTTGATGGAAGGCCTGGTGCTGCGCTGGCTTTATGGCCGCCCGCTGGAAACGCTGCTGGCCACCTGGGGCATCAGCCTGGTTTTGATGCAAACGGTGCGCTCGCTGTTCGGCGCACAGAACGTCGGCGTTGAGAACCCAGCCTGGATGAGTGGCGGCCTGCAGCTGCTGCCCAATCTGAGCCTGCCCTGGAACCGCTTATTCATCATCCTCTTTGCCGGCCTGGTGCTTCTGGGGGTGAGCCTGCTGATCCAGCGCACCCGCTTAGGGCTATTCGTGCGCGGCGTGACGCAGAACCGCCGCATGGCCGCTTGCACCGGGGTCAATACCGCGCGGGTGGATCGTTATGCTTTTGCGCTGGGCTCGGGCATCGCCGGGCTGGCCGGCTGCGCGCTCAGCCAGGTCGGCAATGTCGGCCCGGACCTGGGGCAGAGCTATATCGTCGACGCCTTCCTGGTGGTGGTACTGGGCGGCGTGGGCCAATTGGCCGGCACGGTCTACGCTGCGCTAGGCCTGGGCTTGGTGAACAAACTACTGGAAGGGCAGATGGGCGCGGTGCTGGCCAAGATTGCGGTGCTGCTCTTCATCATCGTCTTCATCCAAAAGCGCCCGCAAGGCATCTTCGCGATGAAGGGTCGCTCGGCGGAATCATGATCACCATGCCCACAACAACACCCTCTCGCTCGCTCTTGAGCTGGCGCGGCTGGGCCGCGCTGCTGGCGGCCTTGCTGGCGGTCTGCGTCCTGGCTCCGGCCCTGAACCTGCTGCTGCCCAGCAGCAGCGCCTTCCACCTCAGCGACTACGCCGTGGCCTTGCTCGGCAAGCTGATGTGCTACGCCATCTGCGCCCTGGCGATGGACTTGATCTGGGGCTTTGCCGGCATTTTGTCGCTGGGCCACGGCCTCTTCTTCGCGCTGGGCGGTTATGTGATGGGCATGTATCTGATGCGCCAAATCGGCGCCGACGGGCAGTACCAAAGCGCCCTGCCGGACTTCATGGTGTTTCTGGACTGGAAGACCCTGCCCTGGTTCTGGCGCTTGAGCGATAGCTTCGCCGCCACCCTGGCGCTGATCGTGCTGGTGCCGGGCTGCATCGCCTGGTTATTTGGCTACTTCGCTTTTCGCTCGCGCATCAAGGGTGTGTACTTCTCCATCATCACGCAGGCGCTGACCTATGCCGCCATGCTACTGTTCTTCCGCAATGAAACTGGCTTGGGCGGCAATAACGGCTTCACCGATTTCAAGCGCATTCTGGGCCTGCCCATCGCCACCCCAGGCATGCGCATGACGCTGTTCGTGCTCAGCGGCCTGGCCTTGCTGGGCTGCTATGTGCTGGCCTTGTGGATCACCCGCAGCAAGTTCGGCCGCGTGCTGCAGGCAGTGCGCGATGCCGAGTCGCGGCTGATGTTCTGCGGCTACTCACCCCTGCCCTACAAGCTGGCGATCTGGACCCTGTCGGCCGTGATGTGCGGTGTGGCCGGTGCGCTGTATGTGCCGCAAGTGGGCATCATCAACCCCAGCGAAATGAGTGCGGCCAACTCGATCGAGATCGCGGTGTGGGCCGCAGTGGGCGGGCGCGGCACGCTGCTGGGGCCGATTGCCGGCGCCTTTGCGGTGGGCGGCGCCAAGAGCTGGCTGACCGTCAGCGCGCCGGAGATCTGGCTTTACTTCCTGGGCGCGCTCTTCATCGCCGTGACCCTGTTCCTGCCGGATGGCCTGGCGGGCCTGTTCAACAAGCTGGCAATGCGCAAAGGCAAGGCATGACCCCCGAACTCTTGGAGCAAGGCGAGCAGCGCCTGCAAAAAACCAAGCCCGCCGCCGCCGAGCAGACCTCCGGCGACCGCAGCGCCGGCTACTCGCGCGTGCATGAGCCCGGTTCACTGGATCTGGCCCACGGCCGCATCCTCTACTTGGAAGAAGTGTGCGTGTCCTTCGATGGCTTTCGCGCCATCAACAAACTCTCGCTGGACATTGCGCCGGGTGAGCTGCGCTGCATCATCGGCCCCAATGGCGCGGGCAAGACCACCATGATGGACATCGTCACCGGCAAGACCCGGCCTGACTCGGGCCAGGTCTTCTTCGGCAGCACCATCGACCTCTTGCGCCACAACGAGGCCGAGATTGCTGCCATGGGCTTGTGCCGCAAGTTTCAAAAGCCCACTGTCTTCGAGGCGCTGAGCGTGTTCGAAAACCTGGAGCTGGCGCTCAAAGGCCCGCGCGGTGTGGCCGCCGCGCTGTGGCACCGGCTGAGCGGCCAGCAGCGCGACCGCCTGGACGAGTTGCTGACGCTGATTCAGCTCGGGGATGAACGCCACCGCCCCGCCGGCCTCTTGAGCCACGGCCAAAAGCAATGGCTGGAGATCGGCATGCTGCTGAGCCAGGACCCCAAGCTCTTGCTGCTGGACGAGCCCGTGGCCGGCATGACCGACCAGGAAACCGAGCGCACGGCCGAACTATTCCTCACCCTCAAAGGCCAACACACCCTGATCGTGGTGGAACACGATATGAGCTTTGTGGGCCGCATCGCCGAGAAGGTGAGCGTGCTGTGCGAGGGCAGCGTGCTGGCCGAGGGCACGCTGGCCCAGGTGCAGGCGGATGAACGGGTGATCGAGGTCTATCTGGGTCGCTAGCGAAGCAAAACAGCGGGCCAAAAACGGCTCGCATACAGATCGCCAAGGGAGACGACAACAATGCTTGAAGCCAAGAATATTCAACAGTTCTACAGCGGCTCCCACATCTTGCGCGATGTGTCGGTCAGCGCCCAGGCCGGACGTGTCACCGTCTTGCTGGGCCGCAACGGCGTGGGCAAAACCACCTTGCTGAAGTCCTTGATGGGGCTGGTGCCCATCAAAAGCGGCGAGGTCCGCTTCGACGGCCAGACCATCACCCGCGCCACACCCTTCACCCGCGCCAGCATGGGCATCGGCTATGTGCCGCAGGGCCGCGAAATCTTCGGCCGCCTGACGGTGGAAGAAAACCTCTTGATGGGCCTGGCGCCCAAGCCCGCCAGCACGCCCATCCCGCCGGCCTTGTTCGAGCTATTCCCGGTGCTGAAGCAGATGCTGCAGCGGCGCGGCGGCGATTTGTCGGGCGGCCAGCAGCAGCAACTGGCCATTGCGCGCGCGCTGGCGGCGGGGCCTAAGCTGCTGATCCTGGACGAACCCACCGAGGGCATACAGCCCAGCATCATCAAAGACATCGGCCGGGTGATTCGCCAACTCGCCGATGAAGGCCTCAACGGCCAGCGCATGGCCGTGCTGCTGTGCGAGCAGTACTACGACTTTGCCGAGGAGTTGGCCGACGACTTTCTGGTGCTGGAACGCGGCGCGGTGATTACCCAAGGCCAGGGCGCGGACATGGGGCCGCTGGGCATTCGGCAGCTGGTGTCGATCTGAGTCGGGTGCCGTCCCGGATTCGCGGGCAGCGCGTCGGCTTTATGCCAACACTTTCCCCCCTGAGCTGCGGGGGGTTCCCACGTTTGAGTCCTTGACGCTGCTGGCAGCGCCCTTCAGAGTCCTCCCCTCCTCCCTCCGGGGTGGACGCGCGCCTTGTGCGTTCACCCGTCATGAAGTGCTCTCTGAGAAGTTTAGTTAATGAAATTAGTTATCGCTACCGTATTTGCCGCCAGCAGCTTGCTGGCCTCGGCCGCTTCGGCCGCTGCCTCGCCCATCACCCTGAAGTGGGAAGACGGTGTCGGCGCAGCCTCCTTCCTTGGTAACAGCACCGGCAAGAACGAGTTCAGCCTCGACCTGTCCGCCCTGGGCAATGTCAACGAGCTGTACATCAACGTGTACTCGAGCTTCGCCAAGAAGACCGGCTTCGACATCAGCAGCGTCACCCTGGGTGATCAACTGTTCACCGCCGTTCGCAACGACGACGCCAGCAAGCGCTCTTCCGGCTTCGACAACTTCGAATTCAGCGCCCTGAATGTGAAGCCCGGCCAGTTCACGCTGACCATTTTGGGCACCAGCCTGGGCGGCTCCTTCGGCGGCAATATCAATGTCTCCAGCGCCCCGCTGAGCGGCCCGGCCATCCCCACCGTCCCCGAGCCAAGCACCTACGCGCTGCTCTTGGCCGGCATCGGTGCCGTCGCTCTGGTGGCTCGCCGCCGCAAGTCGGACATCTAAAGCTGTCTCGCCTCGCCAAGCCCACCCGGGCCTGGACGTCAGGCAAAGCAAAAGCCCGCGCAAGCCTTGGCCAGCGCGGGCTTTTTTTCGTCTGGCGTTTGAAGATTGGCGTGGCCTTACATCGCCCACAGCCGTGGCGGCACCGCGCTCAAGCCCCACAACTCATGCCGCCACGCCGCCCAGCATTGGCGCAGCAAAAGCAAGCTGGGTTCGGTCACGGCGCTGAGGGTGCGCAAAACCAAGACTTGCGGGTGCGCTGCCGTCACGCCGCTGCGCTCGCGTAGCTCGGGCGGCTGGGCCTCAATGAGGGCACGCACGGCGTCCAGTGCGCGCTGCTGGCGTTCTTTGGCGATGGCCTCGCCGGCGGCAAACACCAGCGTGGCCAGGCAGCGCTGGCCGGCCAGGCCCAGGGGGCTGTTCATCAGCAGCGCATCGTCGGCGCGGATCAGGCCGCGCTCCAGCCACACGCCCTCCACTTCCAGATGTTGGGTGAACTCGCCATGACCGAAGGGCGCGCCGGCGGCGGGCAGGCCCAGGGCGGTGATGTCCCAAGTCAGCAGCTCGGCGCCGGGCGCCAGGCTAAAGCGCGCTTCGTTCAAGGCCGCGCAGCCGGGGTAGGCAATCGCCTCCAGCGGCAGCCACTCCAGGCGCGCACCGGGCGCCAGGCTGGCCTTCACCTGCTGAGTCGCCCGGGCACCGGCTTCGCTGCGGTAAAAGCGCGTGGCGCCGGGGGTGGTGACCAGGCCATGCGCGCCCTCGCCCACCGTCATCTGCACACTCAAGGTGTCGCCCCCCACCAGGCCACCGGGCGGATGGACCAGCACGTTGTGGCAGATGGCATCGCCCTCGGGGTAGAGGGTTTGCAAGATGCGCAAGGGCCCGTCGTGGCGGTAGCGCGCCACGCTGCGGCCTTGCTCCAGGCTCAGGTCCAGGTTCAGTTCAGCGCGCCAACTCATGGCAGGGCCGGCACTGGGTCGAAGGTGAAGCGTTGCGCGGTGGCGAGGCAGTTTGAAGTCATGCGTGGATTGTGCCCAAGCCTAGGCTCGCGCCGACTCGAAAGGGTCAGGTCTTGCCGAAATCCGCGGGCTGCCACCCTTGGTTCACTGATTGATTGGGCAAGCCCGTGCTCGCTCACTGGTACGCACGCTGGCGCAGCCACTTGGTGGCGATGTACTTCACCCCGGCCATCACCGGCACGCCGGCGTGCAAAGTGGCCGGGTCTTCCTGGCCTGCCGCATCCACGCTGGCAAAGTAAAGCGCCGCGCCGCGCTTGGGTCGCACCTCAAAGCCCAGGGTGGGAAAACGGGTGCCGCCGCCGGCGGCCACTTCGTCGAGGTAAAGAATGCAGGTGCCCACGCGCTGGCCGCCGGCTTGCAGATGGCGCTGGCTACCCGGCAGCGCGGGGTTGAAGTAGTCGAAGTGGGCGCGGTATTCGCCACCAACGCCGTAACGCAACACTTGCAGGCCCTCGCCATGGTCCACCGGCCAGTGCAGCAGCTCGGCCAGGCGGGCTTCGATGCGCGCCAGCAAGGCGAACTCGCCGCGCTGGAACCAGCCGCCGGCGCTGGTGCGCGCCTCATGCGGGCGGGATTCACCCAGCTGCTCATCCACCACGGTGGAACGGCTCATGCGCTGATCGGCCAGGGCGATCAGCTGAGCGCATTCCTCATCGCTGAGCATGTCTTCAAACAAAACCAGCTGCGGGTGATCGAGCACGGCGGCGATGCGCACCTGCTGGCCGTCGCTGCACTGCAGCTGATTGGCGGACTGCACATCGATGGTGGGCCGCTGCAGCGACTGCCCGGCAGGCAAGGCCTGACCCCGCAGCAGCTCGCGGCTCAGATGCGCCTCACGCGCCTCGGCCACCGCCCCCGCTGCCAGGGCCACGGCATAGCCGCCCTTGACCAACAAGTCCTGCAGGGACTCGGCGCTGCAGCCGCGCGCCACGTTGTCGCCCAGCCAGGCGCGCCACTCGGGCGTCAATTGCTGCAAGAACATGGGCCACTCCGTCGCGTGAGGTTCAAACCAGCGCACACAATAGCGCAGCCAGTTTGCATGGGCATGACTGAGCCATGCGCGCGGGCCCATGGCCATCGCGGCGGCTTTAACGAGAGAAGAAATTGACTCTGACCCCACTTCAAGAAGCGCGGCTCTTGGCGGCTTACCCGGCCGTGGCGGCCCTGCCCGCGACCATGCGCGAGACGGTCTTCCGCCAGGATGCGCAGTGGGTGCAGCCCGCACCCGGCACGCAGGTCTTCAATGAAGGCATGGCCTGCCAAGGATTCCCCATGCTGCTCAGCGGCGAGATCCGCGTGGCCCGGGTGGCGGCCACGGGGCGTTCGCTGGAGTTGTACCGGGTCTTGCCCGGCGATTTGTGCGTGGCCTCCACGGCCAGCTTGTTCGGCCATCACCATTTGGCCGCGCAGGGTCAGTGCACCGAGGCTTGTGAGCTGGTGCTGCTGAGCCCGGCCGGCTTTGCCGCCTGGGCCGCCGACGCCGGCTTTCGCAACTATGTGTTCGGCCTCTTCGCCGACCGCCTGACCGAGCTGATGGCGCTGACCGAGGCCGTCGCCTTTCAGCGCCTGGATCAGCGTTTGGCCAGCACCTTGCTGGGCCATGGCGCGGTCTTGCAGATCACCCATCAAGCCCTGGCCGATGAGTTGGGCACGGTGCGCGAGATCATCACCCGCCTGCTCAAGCGCTTTGAGCGCGAAGGCTGGATCAGCCTGGGGCGGGAACGCATCGAGCTGCTGAATGTGGCGGCGCTGCGCCAGTTTGCGGCCCACGCCGCGGCCTGAGTGACCCAGGTCACAGACGCGCCGGGCTGCGGCGGCGACAGTGAGGCATTCCAACCCACTCAGGAGTTCAGCATGTTCAAAGTCAATGTCGGTTCCGCCGACCGCATCTTCCGTATCGTCGCCGGCTTGGCACTGCTGGGCCTGGCGGCCAGTGGCACCGTGGGTGCCTGGGGCTATATCGGCATCGTGCCGCTGTTCACCGGCGTCTTCCGCTTTTGCCCGGCCTACCTGCCTTTCGGCCTGAGCACCTGCTCGCTCAAAGACAAGTCCTGAGGGACTATGGGCAGATTAGGCGCACAAATTAGGCGCCGATCAGGCCCGCAAGAGCCGAGGCAGCAAACTGCCCAGCTGCAGCCGCCCGCTGGGCACTTCCACCCAGCGGTAAAAGGCCAGGGCAGCCAGATTGCTCAAGCCCCAGGCCGCCAGCATCATGACGATGCCGGAGGCGCCACCGGCCATGTCCTGATGCTCAAACACCGCGTTGAGCAGCAAGCAGACCGGGAAATGGATCAGGAACAGCGCGTAAGAATGCGTGCCCAGCTGAGCCACCCAATGCGCCAGGCGCGGCGAGCGGATCAAGGGCTGCTGCTCGGGCGCTTGGTCATGGCGTGCCTGCCACCAGGCCAGCGCCAGGGCCGTCACCAGGGCCAGCGCGATGCGCTCGCGGAATTCCACCGCCAAAGCACCCAGCACCAGGGCCGTCAGCAGCCACAGGCCCAAGCGGCGCTGCGGGCTCAGGCCCAGCCAATGCACCAGGGCGCCCAGGCCGTAAGAGCCGAAGAAATACAGGGCCCAGATGTCCAGTTGCTCATCGCGGTTGAACACAAACAGCGAGGCCAGGCACAGCAGCAAGACCAAGGCCGGCGCCATCACCATGCGCAGCCAGCGCCGCACCTGACCCAGGCCGCGTGCGGGCTGCAGCCGGCGCGCCAGCCACATCAAGCCCACCAGCATGGCGAACAATTGCAGGTCCATGGCCACATACCAGGCGCCCACGGTCAGCGATTCAAATCCCAGTAGGTCCTGCATCAACAGGCCATGCGCCAGCAGCTGCGGCAGGCTCACCGAGGTGGGCGTCAACTCTTGCAGCCAGGGCTCCACCAGCAGCGAGCAGGCCAGGGTCAGGAACACCGCCGCCATGAAGGGCAAAGCCAGGCGCAGATAGCGCTTCCACAACAGCTCGGGCACGGCGCCCTGCAAGGCCTGACCCGTGGCCGACAAGCCCCGCGCGCTCAAGAAGCCCCCCACCACCAGAAATACCTGCACCGCCAAGCGGCCGTATTGATAAAGCACCGACATCAGATGCGGCAGCCACGCCTCCACGGCGTGGGCAATCGGGCCATAGGCCGACAGGTGATGCAGCACGATGGCTTGCGCAGCCACCGCCTTCAAGGCATCAACATGCAGCAAGCGACGCCGAGATTTCTGGACAAGGAAACTCATGGGCCAAGAAAGAGCAAATGCACCGGTTCCTCGCCAAAGCAAGGCAGCACGGTGCATGGACGAACAACAAAAGGGAGGCTGGAAACAAGTGCCCGGGGCCTTGGCCCTGGACGGGCTCACCTCGCGGTGAATCTCAAGCCAAGCCCGCAATTGTAGTCGGCAGGGGCTTTTCTTGCTCGCCCTTTTCCGCCGCCTGCAAAGCGCGCCAGCGCCGCTCCAGCACCAGGATCACCACCGCATAGAGCGCCACGATGACGGTCGGGATGATCACAAAGCGCTGATCCGGGAAGGCATACCAAGCGCCCAGCACCAAGACGGTGCGTGCCACGCCATGCGCGATGCCAATCCAATGCTGGATGAACCAGGACACCGGCAGCCACATCAGCCCGGTCAAGATGCCCACGCTCATAGGCAAGGAGCTGTAATCCTGCGCGGCAAATGGCAGGGCGATGGCATAGACCAGCAAGGCCATGGCCACGGTCAGCATGAAGAGCTTGTCGAACTCATTCCTGGGCCGGCGCTTGTCCATCAGGTTCTCACCCGTCAACCGCGACAGCAACATGCCCAGATAAACGATGGAGCCGGTGGCCGCATACAGCGTGAGCACCGACACATACAAAGAGGCCACGCTGCCCACCAGGCCGATCACGCTCCAGGCGATCAACCCCGCCAGCGGCATGGCCAGAAAGCGGCGGCGCGCGAACGCCTCGCGCTGGGCATCAAGAGACAGGACTGCTTGGGTTTGAACGGCGCTTGACATGCTGGGATCCGGCTTTGAGTGGCTTGATGGGCGCTACCTTAAGCAGGCCCAGCCACCGCACCGGCACCCAGCCGACGAATCAACAGCAGCGCCGACTCATCGCCAGCCACGCCGATGAACGGCGGGCCACAAGAAGGCCTCAAACCTTACGCTGCGCCCAAAAATAGCCCAGGATGTAGAGCGACACCAGCACATCCATCAACGCCCCACCCACAAAACCGGCCGCCGCCGGCTGGCCCCAGTTCATCAGCACCAGCAGCACCAGGCAGGCCTTCTCCAGGCCAACGAAGATCAGGATGGGCGTGCGCCACTCGCTGCGCAGCGCCGCAAGAATCATCCCCAGCCCCACCAAGCCCACCATCGCCCCCCAGTGCTGGGCCAGCACGGTGTAGGCCGGCACATAGTCCAGCTGAAAAATCATCTTCAGCGTCCAGGCCGGCAAAAACAGCAGGCCGGCCGCGCCGGCGGTGA
Source organism: uncultured Roseateles sp. (assembly GCF_945956965.1). Classification (GTDB taxonomy): domain Bacteria; phylum Pseudomonadota; class Gammaproteobacteria; order Burkholderiales; family Burkholderiaceae_C; genus Paucibacter_A. Next base: position 23,483 of record NZ_CAMFJS010000009.1, on the reverse strand, counting down.
TGGCGCCGGTCAGCAAGAAGAAGGGGCGGAAGGTGGTGTCAAAGAAGCGTTGCATGGGCCGCAGGTGTAGCAGGGCGGCGGCGGTGTGGCAATTCGCGTTTCAGTCTAGGGCGGCTTCGCGTCATCTTGTCGCGCCACAATCTCGTCCATGAATCCGACGCACAGCACCACAGCAGGACTTGCCAAGTCTTTCGTTTTGCGCGCCTTGATGGCCGGCTGCCTGGGCCTCACAGGCGGACTTGCTGCGGCCGCGAGCGGCACCACGCCTGAAAAGGTGCAAGTGCCCAGCCTCGACCTGCGCGCCGGCCAGGCCATCCCGCTACTGGGCCATTGGTTCCCGGCGGCAGGCACTTCTTCATCCCGCGCGCCGGCCATCGTGCTTTTGCACGGCTGCGGCGGTGCCTACGGGCACGGCGGAGTTTTGTCTGAGCGCATGCAGGACTACAGCAAGACGCTCAATGAGCAAGGCTGGCATGTGCTGGTGCTGGACTCCCTGACACCACGCGGTGAGCGCGAGCTCTGCACACAAAGAATCGGCAGCCGCGCCATCACCATGACCGAACGCCGCCGCGACACCTTGGGCGCCCTGCAATGGCTGGCCGCGCGGCCCGATGTGGATGGCAAGCGCCTGGCCCTGCTGGGCTGGTCCAACGGCGGCAGCACCGTGCTGGCCAGCACCAATCTGAACCACGCGGAAGTCAAAGCCGCCGCGCTGCGCCCGCGCGCAGCGGTGGCGTTTTACCCCGGCTGCGAAGCCGATCTCAAACGGGGTTATGCACCAAGCGCCCCACTGCTGATGCTGACCGGCGCGGCCGACGACTGGACCGCTGCCGCACCTTGCGAGGCCTTGGCCCAACAGGCCCAGGTGAAGTCCAGCGGCGCGAGCAGCGAAAAGAACGACGCCGTCGCCATCAAGCCCCAATTCATCGCCTACCCCGGCGCCTTCCACGGCTTTGATGCCAAGGCCCCGGTGCGCGTGCGGGCCGATGTGCCCAACGGCGTCAAGCCGGGCGCTGGCGTGCATGTGGGCGGCCAACCCGAGGCCTTTGCGCAGTCCCGCACCGCCATGCTCAGCTTTCTGCGGGAACAGTTGCGAGCAGAACAGCCCTGACGCAGGCGCATGGCCTGCAGCCCGGCTCAGCGGAACTCAAACGCTTCTTGATGAAAGTCGCCAGCCGCCAAGCCCCCAGCCAGCAAGCCCTCGCGCAAAGCCTGGCCGAAGCGCGCCGGGCCGCAGAACCAAAGGCTGGCCTCGCGCCACTGCGGTGACATGGCCATCAAACGCTCCACACTCAGCTGCCCCTGCGTGGTGGACTCCAGCACATGCAAATTGACGCCTGCCGCAGCGGCCAGCTCCGCAATGCGCCGCGTGATGTCGGGGTCGCCCTTGCGGGTGCAGTAGAAAAGATCCACTTGCTGCGCCAGCAGCGCGGGCGCCTCAGCTGTGGGCGAAGCGGATGATGCTTCCTCGCGCAGCTGAGCCAGCTCCTGCATGCGCGCCAGAAAGGGCGTCATGCCAATGCCGCCGCCCACCCAGATCTGGCGCGGCTTGCCGTCTGCAAACACAAAGCGCCCATAAGGCCCTTCCACCCAAGCCGCATCGCCCGCCTTCAGCAGCGTGGGCAAATTGCGGGTGTAGTCCCCCAAGGCCTTGATGGCAAAGCGCAGTTCGCCATCGCCCTTCCAACTCGACGCAATCGTGAAGGGGTGCGCGCCTTCGCGGCTATCAAAGGTGGCCAGGCCGAACTGGCCGCTTTCATGGCCGGGCCAGCCGGGCGCCAGCTTCAGGCGCAACTCCAGCACATCCAGTGCCAGTTGCTTCACCTCCAGCACCTCACCCGCCACACGCCGGCGCAGGCCCACACGGCCGAACAAAGACATCAAAGCCGCCACGCTGCCAAACAGCATCAAGGCCATGATCAGCCCGGCCGCCGGCCAGCCCACCCCCTGCCAATAGCCCTGCGGCAAGAACACCACGCTGTGATAGACCATCACCAAGTAAGTCGCCGGCAGCAGCCGATGCAGGCGCGCAAACCAGCGGTAAGGCACGCGCCGCCACAAAGCCACCACCACCAGCGCCACCGCCAGATAGAGCGCCCATTCCGCCCAATCCTTGGCCGTGCCATGAAACGGCCGCAAAGCCTCCACCGCTTGGCTGGCCAAGCCCTTGGGCTTGACCATCAGCCCACTGCCGCGCAACTCCTTGACCACCAAGCGCAATCCGTAATGGAACAGCGCCAAGCCGATACCCCACTGCGCCAGGCTTTTATGCAGCCGATAAGCCCGGTCCAGCCCGCCGACCCCGCGCTCCAGCCAAGGCATGCGCAAAGCCAGCACCATCGCCACGGACATCAAACCGATGGCCAGATAGCCGCTGAGATAAAGCCCATCCAGATAGACCATCCAGCGCTGCAAGTCCGGCGTACCGTCCGCAGGCCATGCTGGCAAACCCAGCCATGCGAAGGCCAGCAAGACCAGCAGCACCAGCCAGGTGGTCGAAGCTCTCATCATCACCATCATCTTGCGGTCCTCACATCAGCGGGCTGGGTGTCGAAGCCTGAGGTGAGGATAGCAAGGCGGGCAAAGTGACGTGGTGATCTGAAACAAAGCTGAAGGAGAAACGGGCGACACCCAACACCAGATCACTCGCCATGCATCCCAAGCGCGGCCAACAGAGGAATTGCGGTCATTCGCCTCATCCGGCCTCAGCTGAATTTGCAGAAATTCCGGGGCATGGAAATGCAAGTTGGGCGGCCAGGCGCTCAATCGCTACGGCACGCTCAGCGCCAAGCCCGCTTGTTGCCGTTCAGGCAGCTTTTCATTGCGATGCCACTGTTTTCAGAATGCTGGTCTGGAAATGAAAAAGACCCCGAAGGGTCTTGTCGTGCTAGTTGAGCTTGAGATGCTCTGATGTCCTGGTCGTCGGGTTAGACAGGACTTGCTGGGCACTGTTTAGTGCGCTTCAGCTCGCTGAGTCGGGCGATGCGAGCATTCGCGCTTTCGAGAGCGGCACTCTTCTCCATGCTGTTGCCGATACCGAAATCTCCGAGAAACGCAAGAACATCCTTACCGCTGAACTCACTTTCCTTGTTTACATGATCGATAAATCCTCGAGTTTTCGCCAAGTCAAGATCGATCTCCCGGCAAGACATTGATTCCTTCTCGTAGTCTGTCAGAGAGCCTTGGCGCCCGTATGTTTTGGTTGCACAACCCTGGATTGCCACTAGGGCCACAACTGACAAGGTCAACGAAATGAATCGATTCATGCTCAACTTTCCTACAAATTTTGAAATGATTACGACAGCACAACTGCCGGGTCTAAGGTGTTCCCTGGCGACAACTCGCACGCCCAAAATCAGCAGCATGCTGTATGGCGAGGGCTCACGTCGGAAGCAACTGATCTAGCGACATAGATCGCCAGATCGGCTGTATTTTTACAGCATTCAATTTCTGAAAAATTCAGCGACTGCCTCAAGATTGCTTCTCCGAGACTCGGCAGCCAAGTGAGGTCGCCATCTTGAAGGCTTGTTTTTCCGCCTCGACAACTCCCTGCGCAATTCGCGCCTAAGGCTTTCCGGGAAATCCTGCCGACCCTGAAGGCAGGGGCACTGCTGGACCAACTGAGCAAACGCATCCGCCGCCGGCTCACACCTTCCCCGTAAACACCCGCCCCAGCCACCCCAAATACCAATCCAGCAGCCGCTGAAACCAGCTCTTCTTCGGTGCTACCTCATCAGCCGAAGATTCAACAAGCGCCGGCGCCACCGCATAACGGGCTTGCAAAGCGGTATTGAAAGCGGAGAAGAAGTCGCCGGCCATCTTCTGCGCGGCCATATCCACCAGGCGGGAGCCGATTTGCGCGATCTTGCCGCCGACGCTGGCTTGCACGTCGTAGTGCAGCGTCGTTTCGTTGGGGCTCACGGGTTCGAGCCGGACCTGGGCTGTGCCTTTGCCGTGGCCGGCGGCGCCGCCGCTGCCTTCGAAGGCGAGGTGGTAGCTGCTGGGTGGCTGCAGGTCTGAGAGCTTCAGTTTGCCCTTGAACTTGGCCTTGACCGGGCCGATGGCCACGGTCATCAAGGCCTCGAACTCGTGCTCGCCGATCAGCGTGAGGCTCTCGCAGCCAGTGATGCTGGCTTGCAGCAGGGCGGCGTCGTTCAGCGCCTCCCAGGCTTGGGCTTGCGAGACGGGCAGGGTTTCTTGGCCGGTGAGGTTCATGGTTGTGATGGTGATGACTGTGTCGAGAAGGATGAGGACGTGTTCGATCTGGCGCTTGTGCGGGCGCTTTGATTGCCGCTGGCATAAGGCTGCGACAGGCGCTGCGCTAGCACTTCCAAGCTGGCCAGATTGTGCGCCGGCAGATGTAGGCTGACCTCGGGCAGCAGGGCGCGCACCCCAGCGGCCTTGGGCTCGAAGCCATCAAAACGTAACAGCGGATTCAACCAGACCAGGCGGCGGCAGCTCAGGCGCAGGCGCTCGGCTTCAAAGGCCAGGGCGGCGCAGCGCGGATCATCCTCGCTGCCCTGCTCCAGCCCGTCGGTGATCAGCAGCACGGTGCTGTCGCTGTGCAGCAGGCGGCGGGCCCAGCGGCGGTTGAACTCTTGCAGGCAGGCGCTGATGCGGGTGCCGCCAGACCAGTCTTGCACCTGGCGCGATACCGCCGCCACGGCCAGGTCGGGGTCGCGCTGCTTGAGCAAGCGGGTGATGGGCGTGAGGCGTGTACCGAAGACAAAGCTCTCAACCTTGGGCGCGCGGCTATTGCTGCGCGGCACGGGGTTGGCCAGGCCATGGGCCAGATGCAAAAGCATGCGCGAGTAGCGGCCCATGGAGCCGGAGATGTCGGCCAAGATCAGCAGCGGCGCCACCTTTTCCTTGCGCGCCTGGCGCGGCAGGGCCTGGTGCTCGCCACGCGCCTGGGCGCGCAGGCTGCCGCGCCAGTCCAGGCGGCCGCGCGCGGCGCTGGCCCAGCGGCGGGTCGGGCGGGCTTCAAGCAGCCAGCTGCCTTGCAGCTGCGCCAGCAAGCGCTTGGCGGCGATCCACTCTTGCGCCGTCATGGTGTCGAAGTCTTGCTGGCGCAGCACTTCGCGCGCACTCCAACTCAAACGGGCGTCGATTTCAATCTGCTGCTCAGGTTCGGGCAACTTGGCCTGCGGGCCGGGCGCATGCGGGAACAGGGCCTGGGCCAGGCGCCGGTTCTCCGGCAGGGCCGGCGTGCGCGATAGACCTGGATTGGCCTGGGCTTGCGGCAAGAGCATGCGCATGATGCGGCCGAGCAGATCGGGGTCGCGCCAGAAGATGGCAAAGGCTTGGTCGAACAGGGGCCGGTGCTCGGCCCGGTCGATCAGGCAGGCGGCCAGGGTGGCGTGAAAGTCTTGGCGTGATTCCAGCCCTGCGAGCTGCAAGGCCTGCAAGCTCAGCAAGACGCGGTCGCTGCCCACCGCCATGCCGGCCTGGCGCAGCACGCGGGCGAAGTGCATGACGTTCTGGGCCAAATAACCTTCAGCCTCAGCAGGTTCAGGCGCCATCACACAAGCTCACCCACCCTCAGCCACCCGCAACTGCTCCAGCAGCCGCGCAGCCTCGGAGCCCTGCACGCGGGCGATGTCGTCTTGGTACTTGAGCAGCACGCCCAAGGTGTCGTGCAAGGTGGCGGGGTCCAGCACCAGGGCGTTCAACTCCAGCAGCGCACGCGACCACTCGATGGTTTCGGCCACGCCGGGCAGCTTGTACAAATCCAGACGGCGCAGGCCCTGGATGAAGGCGACGATCTGGCGCGCCAGCGCGGCGGGCGCCTCGGGGACGCGCAGGCGCAAGATCTCCAGCTCGGTGGCCGCATCGGGGAAGTCCACCCAGTGATAGAGGCAGCGGCGCTTGACGGCGTCGTGAATCTCCCGCGTGCGGTTGGAGGTGATGACGACGATGGGCGGCGTTAGGGCCTTGATGAGGCCCAGCTCGGGGATGGTGATCTGAAAGTCGCTCAGCACCTCCAGCAAAAAGGCTTCGAAGGGTTCGTCGGCACGGTCCAACTCGTCGATCAGCAGCACCGGTGCCACCGCATTGGCCGGGTCAATCGCCTGCAGCAAGGCGCGCTTGATGAGGAAGCGCGGCGCGAACAGATCGCGGCTCAGCTCCTCCCGCGAGGCCTGGCCCTCGGCCAGCTTGATCTCCAGCATCTGGCGGGCGTAGTTCCACTCGTAGGCGGCGCCAGCCAAGTCCAGCCCCTCGTAGCACTGCAGGCGAATCAGCGGCCGGCCTAGCATGGCCGCCAGGGTCTTGGCGATTTCGGTCTTGCCGGTGCCGGGCTCGCCTTCCAGAAACAGCGGGCGCTGCAGGCGCAAGGCCAAGAAGGTGGCGGTGGCCAGCGCGCGCTGGGCCACATAGCCCTGCGCGCGCAGCGCGGCCGCGGTGTCGTCAATGCTGGCGGGTAGCGGCGCGGAACTCACGCCGCCCCTGCCACCGCCCGCCCGGCCAGCACGGGAATCAGCGCCGCACGGTAAGCGGGTGAGCCATGCAGGTCCTGGTTCAGACCGTCGGCGCTGACGGTGATGGCCGCCGTGGCAGCAGGGTTCCAGTTGCTGCCCAGCGCCGCCTCCAGCTGCGGCTCGCGGAACACGCCCGGCCCTGCACCGGTGACGGCCACGCGCACGCCCGCCGCCGTCTGCGCCACGAAGACGCCGACGATGGAAAAGCGCGAGGCCGGCTGTTTGAACTTCTGCCAGCCCGCCTTGGCCGGCACCGGGAAACTCACCGAGGTGATGATCTCGCCGGGCTGCAGCGCGGTTTCGTACATGCCTTTGAAAAAGTCATCCGCCGCGATGCTGCGCCGGTCGGTGTGCACCGTGGCCGCCAAGGCCAGCACGGCGGCGGGGTAGCAGGCAGCAGGGTCGTTATTGGCCAGGCTGCCGCCCAGGGTGCCGCGGTTGCGAACCTGGCGGTCGCCGATGCGGCCGGCCAAGTCAGCCAGGGCCGGAATGGCGCTCTGCACTTCTTTGGACGCGGCCACCGTGGCGTGCGTGGTCATGGCTCCGATGACCAGCTTGCCGCCGTCCAGACGGATGCCTTTCAGATCGGCCAGGCCGCTGAGGTCAATCAAAGCCTCAGGCGCGGCCAGGCCCAGCTTGATGGCGCCCAGCAAGGACTGCCCCCCGGCGATCAGCTTAGCCTCGTCTTTGGCGCCGGCCTGGGCGGCTTCGGCCACCGAGCCCGCTTGTGTGTAGGTGAATGTCATGGCGTGTGTCTCCCTTGCGCTCAGCGATTGGCCTGCATGGCTTGCCACACCGCATGCGGGGTGGCGGGCATGGGCACATCCTTGACGCCGATGGCGTCGCAAATGGCGTTGATCACCGCAGGCGGCGAGCCGATGGCTCCCGCCTCGCCGCAGCCCTTCACGCCCAGCGGGTTGTGGCTGCAGGGCGTGCCCTTGGCGGTCTTGATCTGGAAGCTGGGCAGGTCGTCGGCGCGCGGCATGGCGTAGTCCATATAGCTGCCTGTCAGCAGCTGACCACTTTCCTTGTCGTAAATGCCGTGCTCCAGCAAGGCTTGGCCGATGCCTTGGGCGATGCCGCCTTGCACCTGGCCTTCCACGATCATCGGGTTGACGATATTGCCGAAGTCGTCCACCGCGCTGAAGCGGTCCACCCGCACCTGGCCGGTGGCGGGGTCCACCTCCACCTCGCAAACATAGCTGCCGGCGGGGTAGGTGAAGTTGGTGGGGTCGTAGAAGGCGTTCTCGTTGAGGCCGGGCTCCAACTTGTCGAGCGGGTAGTTGTGCGGCACATAGGCCGTCAGCGAGACCGAGGCGAAGGGCACGCTTTTGTCGGTGCCGGCCACCTTGAAGACACCGTTCTCAAACTCGATGTCGGTGTCGGCCGCTTCCAGCAGATGGGCCGCGATCTTCTTGCCCTTGGCGATCACCTTGTCCACCGCCTTGACGATGGCCGTGCCGCCCACCGAGAGCGAGCGGCTGCCGTAAGTGCCCATGCCGAACAGCACCTTGCCGGTGTCGCCATGCTCGATGCTGACGTCTTCGATCGGGATGCCCAGCTTGTCGGCCACCACCTGTGCGAAGGTGGTCTCGTGGCCCTGGCCGTGGGAGTGCGAGCCGGTGAAGATGGTCACCTTGCCGGTGGGGTGCACGCGCACCTCGCCGGCCTCGAACAAGCCCGCCCGCGCGCCCAGGGCGCCGGCGATATTGGACGGGGCCAGGCCGCAGGCTTCGATGTAGGTGGAATAGCCCAGACCGCGTTTGAGCCCCTTGGCCTCGCTGGCGGCGCGGCGAGCGGGGAAGCCGGCCACATCGGCCAGTTCCTGCACGGCGTCGAGCGTGGCGTCGTAGTCGCCCACGTCGTAGGTCAGGCCCACCGGTGTGGGGTAGGGGAAGCTTCGGATGAAATTGCGGCGGCGCAGCTCGGCGGGGTCAATGCCCAACTCCTTGGCCGCGGTTTCCACCAGGCGCTCCACCACATAAGTGGCCTCGGGTCGGCCCGCACCCCGGTAGGCATCCACCGGCGCGGTGTTGGTGAACACGCCGGTCACCTCGGCATAAATCGCCGGGGTGGTGTACTGGCCGGCCAGCAAGGTGGCATAAAGAATGGTCGGCACGCTGCTGGCAAAGGTGGATAGGTAAGCGCCCAAATTAGCCGTGGTGTGCACACGCATGGCGAGGAACTTGCCCTGCGCGTCCAGCGCCAGCTCGGCCACGGTGGCGTGGTCGCGGCCGTGGGCGTCGCTCAAAAAGGCTTCACTGCGGTCGGCGGTCCATTTGATCGGGCGGCCAACTTGCTTGCTGGCCCAGGTCAGCGCGGTTTCTTCGGCGTACAAAAAGATCTTGGAGCCAAAGCCACCGCCCACATCCGGCGCCACCACGCGCACCTTGTGCTCGGGGATGCCCAGCACAAACGCGCACATCAGCAGCCGCGCCACATGCGGGTTCTGGCTGGTGGTGTAGAGGGTGTAGCTCTCGTCCCCGGGGTTGTAGCTGGCATTCGCAGCCCGTGGCTCAATGGCGTTAGGGATCAGGCGGTTATTGCAGTACTGCAGCTTGGTGACATGGGCCGCGCCGGCAAACGCCTGGTCGGTGGCGGCCTTGTCGCCGCAGCCCCAGGTGTAGCAGACGTTGCCGGGCGCCTCGTCGTGCACCTGGCCGCTGGACTGGGTGGCGCTGGCGGTGTCCACCACCGGCGTCAGCTCCTCATAGTCCACCATGATCAGCTGCGCCGCGGCCTTGGCCTGGGCATAGGTTTCGGCCACCACCAGGGCGAGGGCGTCGCCGACATAACGCACTTTGCCATCGGCAATGATGGGGTGCTTGGGCTCCTTCATCGGCGAGCCGTCCAGGCTGTTGATGAGCCAGCCGCAAGGCAGGCCGCCGACGGCGCGGAAATGCTCGCCGGTGAAGATGGCCAGCACGCCCTCGGCAGCCTCGGCCGCCGCGACGTCAATGGCTTTGATGCTGGCGTGCGCGTAGGGCGAGCGCAGGAAGTAGGCGTAGCTTTGGCGCGGCAGCACCAGGTCATCGGTGTACTGGCCACGGCCGGTCAGAAAGCGTGCGTCTTCGCGGCGGCGGATGCTTTGGCCGATCAGGCCTTGTTGGGGCGCGTTCATCACTGGCCTCCCTTCATCGCGGCGGCGCCGGTCTGCACTGCACGCACGATGTTCTGGTAGCCGGTGCAGCGGCAGATATTGCCTTCCAGCGCTTCACGCACCTGCGTCTCGGAATGGCAGCCGTGGTGCTGCACCAGGTCCACCGCGCTCATCACCATGCCGGGGGTGCAGAAGCCGCATTGCAGGCCGTGGCATTCTTTGAACGCGGCTTGCATGGGGTGCAGGCTGCCGTCTGCGGCGGCCAGGCCTTCGATGGTGCGCAGCTCGGCGCCGTTGGCTTGTACCGCAAGCAGGGTACAGCTCTTCACGGCGCGGCCGTTGAGGTGAATGGTGCAAGCACCGCATTGGCCGGTGTCGCAGCCCACATGGGTGCCCGTCAGGGCCAGGTCTTCGCGCAGAAATTGCACCAGCAATTGGTCGGCCTCGACCGTGCGCGTCAGCGTCTTGCCATTTACCTTGAGCGTGATTCTCTGACTCATCTCGTCTCCTAGTTTTTTTCACCAAGCGGCAATACACATCCTCGCGGCTGCACGGCTGCCGCGCTATCCGCCGTTTACCCGTATGTACGGGCATACAGTTGTGAATCCCGCCACGAGTTTTGAGCTGCCGCACATCAAGCCGGGCGCAGGCGTTTAGCATCGGCCTATGGACAATCTTGATTTGACGGTTTTGCGCCAGGTCAGCCAGTGGCTGGCCGAGGGCCGCGGCGTGGTGCTGGGCACCATCACCCGCACCTGGGGTTCGGCCCCGCGCCCGGTGGGCTCGGTGGTGGCTTTGCGTGATGACGGGCAGATTGCCGGCTCGGTCTCCGGCGGCTGCATTGAAGACGATCTGGTGGCCAAGGTGCGTGAAGGTGCGATGCACCTGAGCCGGCCCCAGCTCTTGCGCTACGGCATCGGCGCCGAGGAGGCCAACCGCTTCGGCCTGCCCTGTGGCGGCACGCTGGAGTTGATGCTGGAGCCGCTGTCGGCCCCCGGCTCACAAATCGACGCCTTGCTGCAGCGCCTGGAGCGCGGTGAGCGGGTGCGGCGAGTCTTGGACCTGGCCAGTGGCGAAGTCAGCTTGGGCGAGGCGCAAGCAGGCGCCGATGTCGTGCTGCTGACCGAGCACAGCCTGTGCACCCACCACGGCCCACAGTGGCGTTTGCTGATCATCGGTGCCGGGCAGATGACGCAGTACCTGGCCGATATGGCCAAGGCGCTGGACTATCAGGTGCTGATCTGCGACCCGCGCGAGGAATACACGCTGGAGGTGCCCGGCTGCACGCTCAGCCGCGAGATGCCGGACGACTGCGTGCAGGCCTTCGCGCCAGACGGCCACAGCGCCATCGTCGCCCTCACCCACGATCCCAAGCTTGATGATCTGGCTTTGATGGAGGCGCTGCGCAGCCCGGCGTTTTACGTCGGCGCCATCGGCTCACGGGTCAACCAGGCCAAACGGCGGGCGCGCTTGGCCGAGCATTTCGACCTCAGTGAAGACCAGCTGGCGCGGCTGCATGGGCCGGTGGGCTTGAACATCGGCGCGCGCACGCCGCCGGAGATTGCCTTGTCCATCCTGGCGCATATGACGGCGCAACGATATGGGGTGACGATTTAGGACTCGCGCACAGCAATCATCAGCAGGCCCAGCACTTCGAGCCAACAATGGTTTCGAAGCCATCTTCCGAACCTCCAGCTCGACACCCATCATGGACAAAGCACATCACCGTTTCCACGAACTGTTTGCGCAACTGGGCCTGCCCAATGACCCGGTGAGCATCCACGCGTTCCTGAGCCGTCACGCGCCGCTGGCGCCTGAGATCCGCTTGGCCGATGCGCCCTTCTGGAGCCCGGCGCAGGCCGAGATGCTGTGCGAGCAACGCTGTGACGACGCCGATTGGGCTGAATTGGTCGACCAACTGGACGCCTCGCTGCGCTACAGCGGCTGAACCCGGCACACGCCGCCCCGGGCTCTCCGTTCACCCCGCTCAGGGGAACACGGTCATGAACAAATAGGTCGCGAAGATCGCCAGGTGCACCACGCCTTGCAACACCGTGGTGCGGCCGGTACCCAGAGATAGTGTCGCCACCATCAGGGACAAGGTGACGAGCACGATGGACGCGGCGTCCAGGCCCAGGGTGAGTTGCCAGCCATTGGCAATCGCCACCAAGGCCACAACCGGGATGGTCAGGCCAATGCTGGCCAGGGCCGAGCCCAGGGCCAGGTTGAGGCTGGTCTGCAAGAGATTGGCCTTGGCGGCACCAAGAGCCGCCAGGCCTTCGGGCAGCAAGACGATGGCCGCAATGATCACGCCCACCAAGGTGGCCGGCGCGCCGATGGCCGCCACCCCAGCCTCAATCAAGGGCGAGATCGACTTGGCCAGCAAAACCACGGCCGCCAAGCCCAGCACCAGCAAGCCGGCGCTGATCCACGCGGCGCGCGTGCTGGGCGGCGCCACATGGGCGTCGTCACCGGCCAGGGCCGCATCCTCGGCCGAGGGCAAAAAGTAGTCGCGGTGGCGAATCGTCTGGATGAACAGAAAGGCCGCATACAGCAGCAAGCAGATCACCGCGATAAAGCCCAGCTGACTATCGCTGTAGAGCGGGCCGGGCACGCTGCTGGTGAACACCGGCAGCACCATGGTCAGCACCACGATGGCGGCCAAGGTGCTCAGCGCCGCGTTGACGCCCTTGATCTCAAAGCGCTGCTCCAGATGCCGGTGCCCGCCCACCAGCAAGCAGATGCCGACGATGCCGTTGAGGATGATCATCACGGTGGCGAACACCGTGTCGCGCGCCAGCGTGGTGGCCGACTCGCCGCCGGCCAGCATCAGCGTGACGATCAGCGCCACCTCGATGGCCGTGATGGCGCCCGCCAGAATCAGGCTGCCCAGCGGCTCGCCCACCCGGTGCGCCACCACCTCCGCGTGATGCACGGCGGCCAGCACGCCGCCCAGCAAGCCGGCAATCATCAAGCCCTGGTAAATCATCCCCAGGTTTTGGCTCAAACCCATGGCCTGACCACCCAGCAAAAGCCAGCCGATCACGGGGGCGGCAATGGTCCAGAGTGGCTGCGGGGCATGGGTTTGTGGCATTGATGACTGTCCTTGAACTTCTGAAATTGAACGAGGGCCGGACGGGCGGGTGGCTCGTTAGGGCCCCGAGCTTGGCGCTGAATTCAGGGCGGGCGTCGTGCCCAATTGAGAGAGGGCGACTGTGCAGCCATCAGCGCGCGAGCTAGCCCCACCAATATAACCGCCGACTTTGGCAGCAAAGCCGCCAGCGCCCGGGCACACATGCACCGCCCAAGCCCAGAGCGCACAAGCCTGCGTCGTTCCGCCAAGATCCATCCGAGCGCAGTCGTTATGTAGTCAGCTATATTTCGAGCCTGAACCCGCTTCTGATCACCCCGCCCGCCATGCTTTTACGCACCGCCCTGCTCCGCCTCTCCCTTGTTCTGCTGAGCAGTCTGAGCGCCTTGGCGCCTGCGGCTCAGGCCGCCGAATTGACGGTCTCCGCAGCCGCCAGCCTCAGCAATGCCTTCAAGGAGTTGGCGCCGGGCTTTGAAGCGCAGCAGCCGGGCAGCAAGCTGCTGTTCAACTTCGCCGCCTCTGACGCCTTGCTGGCCCAAATCGCCAAGGGCGCGCCGGTGGATGTGTTCGCCGCGGCCGACCAGATCAGCATGGACCGGGCGCAGTCGCAAGGCTTGCTCGCCCCGGGCAGCCGGCGCAACTTCACCCGCAATCAGCTGGTGCTGATCAGCGCGGCGGGCGTGACGCCGCCGAAGTCCTTGGCCGACTTGCAAAACCCCGCCTTCACCCGCCTGGCCCTGGGCCGCCCCGAGGGCGTGCCAGCCGGCCGCTATGCCAAGAGCGCGCTGGAGGCCGCCAGCCTGTGGACCGCCCTCGCCCCCAAGGCCGTTTACGCCCAGAACGTGCGCCAGGCCCTGGACTATGTGGCGCGCGGCGAGGCCGAGGCCGGCATCGTCTACGCCACCGACGCCGCCCAGGCAGCGGACAAGGTCAAGACCGCCTTCATCATCCCCACCGCCGAACCGATTCTTTACCCCGCCGCCATCGTGAGCGGCAGCGCTAACGCCAAGCTCGCCGGGCAGTTCCTCAGCTATCTGCAGAGCCCAGGCGCCCAGGCCGTGCTGGCGCGCCACGGTTTTCTGGCGCCCTGAACGTTGTGAGCGGAGACACGGCTTTGTTCGCAGCCCTGCAGGCCAGCTGGCCCGCGCTGGCGCTCTCGCTCAAGGTGGCGCTGTGGGCCACCGGGCTGAATCTGCTGCTGGGCACGGCGGCCGGCTTCGCGCTGGCCCGGCTGCGGGTGTTTCCCGGCCGCGAGCTGCTTGATGCTCTGCTGACCCTGCCCATGGTCTTGCCGCCCACGGTGTTGGGCTACTACTTGCTGGTGCTGATCGGCAAGCGCGGGCCGCTGGGCGCCTGGCTGTTCGAGCATTTCGGCATCACCCTGATCTTCAGCTGGCAGGGCGCGGTGATTGCCGCCACCCTGGTGTCTTTCCCGCTGGTGATGAAGTCGGCCCGCGCGGCGTTTGAAAACCTCGACCCGCAACTGGCCCAGGCCGCCCGCGTGCTGGGCCTGAGCGAGGCGGCGCTGTTCTTCCGCGTTAGCTTGCCGCTGGCCTGGCGTGGCATTCTGGCCGGGCTGCTGCTGGCCTTTGCGCGGGCGCTGGGTGAGTTTGGCGCCACGCTGATGGTGGCGGGCAGCATCCCCGGCCGCACCCAAACCCTGTCCATCGCCGTCTACGAGGCGGTGCAGAGTGGGCAAGATGAGCTGGCCAACAGCCTGGTCATCATCATCTCCATCACCTGCGTGGTTGTGCTGCTGGCGGCCGGTCGTTTGGCGCCGGCCACGCGGAGGGCCGAGGCGTGATCGAGGTCCAGATCCGCAAGCGCATCAGCGCCAAGTTCAGCCTGGATGTGAGCTTCCACAGCCAGGCGCGCAACACCGTCGTCTACGGTCCCTCGGGCGCGGGCAAGAGCCTGACCCTGCAGGCCATCGCCGGCCTGCTGCGCCCCGACAGCGGCCGCATCGCCTTCCAAGGCCAAACCTTGTTCGCGGCGGGCGGGCCCGATGTGCCTGCGCGCGAGCGCGGCTTTGCCTATCTGTTCCAGGATTACGCCCTCTTCCCCCAACTCACCGTGGCGCAGAACATTGCCTTCGGCCTACAGCGCGGCTGGCTCAACCCCAGTGCGCGCAAAGCCGCCGCCCTGCCCGCCGTGCAGCATTGGCTGGACCGGCTTGAACTGAGCCCGCTAGCCCAGCAGCTGCCGCATCAGCTCTCAGGCGGCCAGCGCCAGCGCACGGCCTTGGCGCGCGCACTGATCACCCAGCCGCGCGCCCTGCTGCTGGACGAACCTTTCTCGGCCCTGGACCCCGCCTTGCGCGGCCGTCTGCGCGAAAGCTTGCAAGCCCTGCTGGCCGAGCTGCAGATCCCGCTGCTGATGATCACCCACGACCCGGACGACTTGGCCCTGTTCGGCGAGACCCAATTGCAGCTGCGCGACGGCCGCATCGTGAGGAACCCCGATGAGCCCGAGCACGACTGAAGACTCCCAGCTCCAGCTGGCCGCCGAACTGCGCCTGAGCTTGCAAGGCCAGGACCTGGGCGGCAGCCGCCAGCTGGCCTTGCTGGCGCAGATTGCAGCGCTGGGCTCACTCACCCAAGCGGCCAAGGCGGTGGGCTATAGCTATAAGGGCGCCTGGAACGCGATTGAGCTGATGAGCAACCTGGCCGGTGAGCCGCTGCTGGAGCGCCTGGCCGGCGGCAAGGGCGGGGGTTTTAGCCGCCTGACGCCACGCGGCGAAGCCCTGGTGGCCAACTACGCGCTGATCCAGCAAGAACACGCCCGCTTCATCGCGCGCCTCAACACCCAAGCCCAAGGCCTGCACGCCGACTACGCCCTGATGGGCAGCATTGCCATGAAAACCAGCGCCAGAAATCAGTTTGCCGGGACGGTCCGCGAGATGCGCCCCGGCGCGGTGAATGACGAAATCACGCTGAGCATCATCGGCGGCCAGCAAATCGTGGCCAGCGTCACCCGCGAGAGCCGGCTTGAGCTGGGGCTGACGCTTGGCGCCAAGGCCTTCGCGCTGGTGAAGGCCTCCAGCATCATCCTGATGACCGGAGAGCAAGACGTGAAGCTGTCGGCCCGCAACCAGCTGCGGGGTCAGGTCTTGCGCTTGCAACCCGGCGCCGTCAATTGCGAGGTGGTACTGGAACTGCAGGGCGGCGGCACCGTGGCGGCCATCATCACCCAAGCCAGCGCCGACAGCTTGGGCTTGCGCCCCGGCTTGGCGGCCACCGCGCTGTTCAAGGCCTCCAGCGTGATCATCGGCGTGGCCGCCTGATCAAGCCCGTTTTTGGTGAACGCTCAGTCGGCCGAAAAGATCGCCTCGATGGTGCAGTCAAACAATTTGGCGATCTGGAAGGCCAGCGGCAGGCTGGGGTCATAACGCTCGTTTTCGATGGCGTTGACGGTTTGCCGAGACACATTCAGCCGCTCGGCCAGATCGGTTTGCGACCAGCCGCGCTGGGCGCGCAATTCGCGCAGCGAGTTCTTCATCAGCGGTAGCGCCGCGCGGCGATCAGCAGGCCCAGCACCCACAAAGGCGCCATCGCGCCCCACACCACAAACATGGACAAACGCGGGTAGCCCAGCCCTTCCAGAAAGCCGTAGCCAAAGCTCAGCAAGGCGGTGCCCGCAAAGGCGAAGGCCAGGGCCTCGAACTGCACCCGGCGCTGCAATTCGTCCAGCCGCCGCATCTGGCGCATGATGGCCCACAGCACCGCCACGGCCGGCAGCATGGGGCTGAGCGCAGCCAGGTCGCGCCAGGGGCTGGCCAGGTCGGCATGGCTATTCAGCCAGGTGATGGAGGCCAGCAAAACCACGGCATATGCCAGCATCGCGCCGCCCAGTTCCTTCAGATACTGGCGGCTCCTGCCGGTATTGGCGTTTGTCGTCTTCATGGTCATCATGGCCCGCTCCTGTAAAGCATGCTTTCCAATTTCATCTTAGTCAGAGGCTGTAAATATGTAAAGCATCCTTTACATATCGTCTGGATCATGGGGGCTTTGCTGATGCCCTGCCTGTGCCAGGCCCAGGCTCAGCCCAGCGTGCGCGAACAGGAAATGGCCGAATGCCGGCCCGGTGAGATCAGCACCTGGGGCGATGGCAAAGACCGCGCGGCCGTGGCCGCCAAGCTGGTGTTTGTTTACGACCATAGCGGCGCGGCCCCTCAGTTCAACGAGCGCGCAGTGTTTACCGCGCTGGAGCGCGCGGCCGAGGCCTGGTCCGCCTGCGGCGTGCCGGGCCTGGTGGTGCGTGGTGAGATGACGCCCGCGCTGATGGCTGCCAACCCCGGCAATGTGCAGGTGCTGTGGAGCGATGCCGAAACGCGCGGCAGCTTCGCCCTGGCCAATCTGACCCAGCGCCGCTTGGCCTTGAGCCCGGCAGGCTTTGAGCTGCTGAAGCGCCGCAACCCCAGGCACCCGGCGGGCGAAACCCTGCAGATGACCATCTCGCATGAGATGGGCCACCTCTACGGCCTGGTGGCGCATTCGCGCCGCTGTGTCGATGTGACCTCGTACTACGACGACGGCAAAGGCCAGCACTGCCTGGCCCGCGACCCGAGTCAGCTCAAGACCGTCACCGAATACCGCGCCCAGCTGCCCACCGCTTGCGACATTCAGCGTTGCCGCGCGGCGAATGGCAAAGACAAGGGTGCGGCGGGCCGCTGATGGCCCAAGCGGCGCGCCGGTAGATTGATTGATTGACTTATTGCGAGCCGTAAATCATCAAGGCCGACATCAGGCAAGCCATGGGCTCGCGCTGCTCAGCCGGCAAGCTGCGCTGCAGCCAGATGCGCCCGGGGTGCAGCACCTCGACGGCGGCCACACCGGCGCCGCTGCCTTCACGTTCAACCCGGTAGCCCGAGGCCGGTGACTTGAGGCCGCCGCGATGCCGGCCAAAGCTGTATTGCTGCAGCTCGTAACGGCTGCCGTCGATCAGCAGCGCGCCGCGCAAGGGGCGCCATTCATCGTCCAGATCGAAGCTGACTTCGCGCTCTTTGTTGTCGCTGCGGCAGCTACAGCGCAAATTGGCCTTGTCCTCTTCCAGATCGCCGACATTGCCAACTTGCACGAGGCGCGACTGCGCTCGGTAGTCGCAGCGGCCCTGCCAATGGTCGGCCGTGCCATTGAACCCAAAGCGAAATCCTGAGCTGCTCGTCTGCACCGTGACATTGCCCAGCGTGGTGCTGCTGTTCGAGCCCCAGCCGCGTTTGACCTCGGTCACCCGGTAGGGGCCGACATCGAAGGACTCATCCACCAGCGAGCCGATAAAGCTGCTGCGATTGGCGACCTCCAGCACATCGGCGTTGGGCGCAATGTCAGGCGGCGGGGTCATGCGGGGGGTGGGGAAAGCGCAAGCACTCAGCAACAGGCTCAAGAGCGCGGCGGCGCCAGCAGCCGTGTAGCGCGAGGCTGTGATTGGCGCGGGCTTGTCAATGGGGGAATGGTGCTGCATCAGTAGCGCTCAAGCTGGCGGTGAAGGTGAACTGCTAACGGCCCATTGGCGCTCACGGTGGACCGTGCCGGGAAAAGTACCGCATTGTCATCTGCCGCCCGTGAGGGCGCCGCTGGCGCGACCGCCCGCCACAGCCGTGTAGACACCTAGTTCTAGCCCCGCAATTTTGTAATTGCTGCAGTGCACAATACTCGCTCTGCCATCAGCTTCAGCAAAGGGTCAGGCATGCGACGTGTTGTGTTCAATCAAAAGGGCGGCGTGGGTAAATCCACCATCACCAGCAACCTCGCGGCCATCGCGGCGCAGCAGGGCTTGCGCACCTTGGTGGTGGACCTGGACGCGCAGGGCAACTCCACCCGCTATCTGCTGGGCGAAGCGGCCGATGAGGCCGGCCAGCACGGCGCCACAGAGTTCTTCGAATCCACCCTGAGCTTCAGCGTGCGGCCGCCCAAGATGGCCGATTTCATCAGCGCCAGCCCCTGGGAGAATCTGCATGTGATGCGCTCCAGCCCCAAGCTGGAAGAGCTGCACAGCAAGCTGGAAAGCCGCTACAAGATCTACAAGTTGCGTGAGGCCTTGCAAGGCTTGGCCGAAGACTACGACCAGATCTGGATCGACACGCCGCCGGCGCTGAACTTCTACACCCGCTCCGCCCTGATCGCAGCGGACAGCTGCCTGATCCCCTTTGACTGCGACGACTTCTCGCGCCGCGCCCTCTACGGCCTGCTGGACAGCGTGAGTGAAATCCAGGCCGACCACAACCACGAGCTGGCCGTGGAAGGCATTGTGGTGAACCAGTTCCAGCCCCGCGCCAGCCTGCCGCAG
This sequence comes from uncultured Roseateles sp., assembly GCF_945956965.1. Lineage (GTDB taxonomy): Bacteria > Pseudomonadota > Gammaproteobacteria > Burkholderiales > Burkholderiaceae_C > Paucibacter_A. The sequence goes on along the minus strand of NZ_CAMFJS010000009.1, from coordinate 4,528 downwards.
CGCACGGTGCAAGAGCTGATCGACGAAGGCCTGCCGGTGCTGCAGCCCTACCTCAGCTCCAGCGTCAAGATCAAGGAGTCGCACGAGCTGGCTCGGCCTATGATCCATCTGGATCCGCGCCACAAGCTCACGCAGGAATATCTGGCGCTGTTTGAATCGCTGCCATAACTTCAAGAGTCCACGCTATGACCCAGGCGCAAGCCGTTTCGGAACAACTGGCCGCCCGCTTTCAAATCGAAGGCGTGCGTGATGTGGAATGCATCTTCCCGGATGTGTCCGGCTATCCGCGCGGCAAGCTCATGCCCGCAGCCAGCTTCGCGCGCGGCCAGGAGTTGCGCATTGCCCAGGCCATTGCCATGCAATGCGTGACCGGCGAGTATTCCTACGACCCGATCTTCCCGGACGCCGACCCCGATGTGCGCCTGCTGCCTGACCTGAGCACCCTCCGACCCGTGCCCTGGGCCAGCCGGCCGCGATACATGGCCATTCACGACTGCCTGGAGATCAGCGGCCCTTGGAGCGGCCAGCTCTCGCCGCTGGCGCCGCGCAGCCTGCTGAAAAGCGTGCTGGCCCGTTACCACGCGCTGGGCCTACAACCGGTGGTGGCGCCCGAGATCGAGTTTTATCTCTGCGCCGCCAGCCACGACCCCGCCCAGCCCTTGAGCGCCCCGCTCGGCCGCAGCGGCCGGGCCGAGGCCGGCCAATCGGCCTTCAGCCTCAATATGCTCAATGAGCTGGCGCCCTTCTGGGACGAGTTCCACGCCGCCATCGACACCCTGGGCATTGCCGCCGACACCTGGATCCACGAAGTGGGCCGCACGCAGTACGAAATCAATCTGCTGCACGACGACCCCGTCACCGTGGCCGACCAAGCCTTTTTGTTCAAGTACGCGGCCAAGGAAGTGGCGCTCAAACACGGCCTCAACGCCGTGTTCATGGCCAAGCCCATCAGCGGTGAAGCCGGCAGCTCCATGCACCTGCACCAGAGCATCGTCGACGCCGGCGGCAACAACATCTTCTCCGCGCCGGACGGCAGCGCCACCCCGGCCTTCTTCCAGTTCATCGCCGGGCTGCAGCGCTACACGCCCGAGCTGATGCTGATCTACGCCCCCTTCATCAACTCCTACCGCCGCTATGTGAGCGGCAGCCAAGCCCCCGTCAACCTGCACTGGGGCCACGACAACCGCACCACCGGCCTGCGCATCCCCGGCAGCGGCCCGGCCGCCCGCCGGGTAGAGAACCGTATCGCTGGCGCCGACGCCAACCCTTACCTGGCCATCGCCGCCTCACTCGCCGCCGGCCTGGCCGGCATGCAAGAAGGCCTGCGCCCCACCGAGCCCCTGGTCGGCAACGCCTACGACCACGCCCACGACCTGCCCCGCAGCTTCATCCACGCCCACCAAGCCATGGCCCTGAGCGAAGGCGCCGCCCGCCTGCTGGGCGCGGAGTTTGTGCAAGGCTATCTGTCGGTCAAAGGCCTTGAATTTGAGAGCTTCCAGAACGAGATCAGCGCCTGGGAGAGGCGGTTCTTGTTGCCGCAGGTTTAAGTGATGCTGGGGCGCCCGTCGGGATGGCGGGCGCTTGGCTGCGGGTTGATGCGGGCTTCGAGAGACTGGATTGGGGATCGAGGCGGCGACGACCAGATTCTGAGCGCAACGGCGCTAAGGATTAAGGCTTGTTATCAACCAATATTCAATACATCGACCTTCTTTTCCGATATCCAGCTTGATCGATTTTCAATCGAACTCTTTCCCCTCGTTCCCAAATCAAAACCGGCGATTAAGGCTTGAATCCACTCGATTCCATTCAATGATTCGCTTGCGCCAATGCGTGTCCATGCACTGAGTGAAGTCATCCCGTACAAGCTTCGCCCTAGCCTCGCACCACTGAGCAGAATCTTGGCGAACCACCAGTCCTTCCGGCGGCCCCTGGCGATATCGGCTACTCGTTGATGTGACCAACCGTTTCAAAGCGGAAACCGAGAACTTTCCCCGAGCCATCTGCGGCACTGTGGCCAACCCAGCATCGTCGGCAAGAGCATCGCGGCGGGAACTGCTCCAAAAACGACCTACGCTGCGGTCATACACATCAAACAACAAAAACCAGTCGGGAAGCGCGAGATAGTCGAGCGAATGGCGCGCAGCGCACCACTCGCCGAACAAAATGATGTTGGGAGCCAGAACGGATCGCAGGGCGTCGCCCTTTTGCCCAAGCCAAGCCGGCAAACGGGAAAATTGTCCAGAATAAGGTTCAGCCAAATAATTCCCACGATTTTGCATACGTAAAACCAAATCGGGCGCCAAAGAAAAGCCCAAATTGGCGCCGTCAAGCTTTTCTTCCACCACCACTTCTGTTGCCAGCAGCGCGTCAACCTCAAATGACGACAAAACTTTGTCGTCGCGTGGCGCCCCTTGGCCGAGCCATGCCAAGTGCGGGGTGTGGGGAAAGCGAAAAAATTCAGAGTTCATTTCCAGCCGGGCAAAACAGGTGGCAACTTGTCGGGAAACTTTTTGCGATAAAACCCACAAGCATCTTCCGGACACAAAAATTCGACGCGAATCTCCTTCACCTGAAGTGCGGACCACCAGTCCAACCATTTGCAGTCCGCCGCTTGCCATACAGATGGCTTATCTGGATGAGCATGCGCCACAGCGGCGAATTTGCGATCTGGTGGATCAAAAACGCGTTGCAAGCTCGCATCCGGAAATTCTGCGAATTCGTTCTCCGCCAACTCGGTTAGGTTGACTTGCTCCACTCGGCTTTGGTTAGCTGTTTGGCGCAACAGCCATTTTAAGAACACATCACCAACCCCTTTTGGCTGTCTTATGTTGGTCTTGTTTTGATACTCGCCAAGAATGCGATAACCGTCGTCAATTACCGTTACGCCGTTCTTCTCCATAGCCTGCAGTCGTCTCACACACTCGGCAACACAATCCGGAGATACATCAGCATGTTGCCCATTAGCGACCAGAAGCACATTGGTATCAATAACGACCCTCATCATCTACCAGTTTCCTTAGCAAGATCCTTCTTACGCTGCATCGCCGCCAATGTGCGTCCAGCAATATCGGCCATTTCGTCGCCAAAGAAGTATTCTGGCCAGTTTTCTATTTCACCATACATATTGAGGCGCAAAGGCTCCAATTCAGTTACTGAACCAGCACGGCGGCAAAAATATACAGCCACATCTTCCGGCGAAACGACACCTTCCGCAACGCGCCGCTGTAGGCGATTAAGAAAATGTTCTGAATGACTTTCGACTATCAACTGAACATGGCGCTCCTTACCATTCTCGCGAGCTTGCGTCGCAGAAATGAAAACATCAGCTAGCTCCGCCTGAACCTGAGGATGCAAATGAATTTCTGGTTGCTCCATCCAGATGGTGGAATGTGGCGGACAATAGAAAGCCTGAACCAATGCCGGCAATACCTGTGACACACCAAACCCGACATCGGTAATCTTTACTTCGCTAGCGGCAGCATGTGTTTTGACGACAACTTCATATTCTTTTCTACCTTCCGCCACGGGCTTAACAGCAAACCCATCGATAATCCCCAGATCCTTGAGCCATTGCGCGACAAACGCATCAAAGCGCGTTAGATGCTTCTTGGGACCACGATTAAGCTTTCTATCTTGCGCACTCGCAGCCAGAATGGCAGCAATCGCAAATTCACCTTTCTGCCCCACACTTTCCGGCGTTTCACCTGACCACGAATATATGCGTTTCGGGTGCTCTCGCAGTGGCCCAAGATAATAAACGCTGTTCAGCGCAGCTTCTGTCGCCAATGCAAAGTCGGACAAAAATTCAGCATTTTGAAAACGCGCCCGACTCTGGTCAGAAATACGGTGAAACTTATCTGGCTCATCCAGCGGCCAGCTTCGGCCGGTATTGCGAACAAGCTTGTATTCATCTGATGCAATTTCGAGCTTGCCTTTTCCATCCCTACTAAATTCAACGGAGAGTTGATTGGCGCTATCACGCAACAATTTATAGCTCAGCCTATCCACTCTCGGCTGCTCTTTGGCATCAGCTGAAAGCTTAACGTCAAGCCTCAATTCATCACCCGCAAATCTCTCCTTGTTGAGCGGATTCCGTATTTCAAGTTCTTTTCCAGGAATTTCCCATCCCAAGGAAAATTCAAGAGCATGCTGTAGCTCGTGATTATGAAGGCACTCGGCAAATGTACCTAAATCAATCAGGGAATTTTCATCTCCCAAGTGGAGTGGTCGTTTTCTGTCTGCTGATAAGCTGGTCTGTTTAAGTGCCAGCAACAAATGACCCAAGCTGCTCTTGCCAGCGCTATTGGCGCCAAAAATCACAGTCAATGGTGCTAGTCGTATGGGGCCGGTATCTTTCCAGGCCTTGAAATTCTTGATGTGAAAGGAAGTCAGCATCAGCGCAACGCTCCTAGTTTCAGATGATCCCGATCATCTAGTGTAGTGTTGCCCCCTGATTGACAGGGGTTGCTGAGGTAGTGAGATAGCCCCCTGAATCTCCGGACACGGTCTATCGCTTATCTTCCAGATA
>NZ_CAMFJS010000008.1 GCF_945956965.1 uncultured Roseateles sp. | reverse complement strand
CTCCATCTTCCCTGACTACTTCGGGTGAACAACCTCTTGGGAAACGACAGCTAGATTTGCACTCATGCCGGGGTGCCGCCTCGTCCAAACGGACTAGATGGCGATCTGTCTGCCTTCGGTAACGCGGCCCAAGCCGCCGTCTGCGGCGAATATCGACTGGCTCAATCAACGCTGAAACCGCCAGTCCCTGAATTTGGGCCGCCTCTATCTCTCTAACCTTTGCTGGAACTGCCCGCCGATTTAGTCCCCTCGGACGATGGCGCGGCATAGCGCGTTCGTTAGTGTGACCGTCATGACCCCAGGCGGGATGACATGGCAAACGAGCGAGACAAGGATATGAAGCTGACAGGCAAAGTGGCGCTGGTAACTGGCGCAGGGCAGGGTATGGGCCGCGCGATTGCGCGCCGTTTCGTGGCTGAAGGGGCGACCGTTGTTGCGCTGGATTTGAATCTGCAAGCAGCGCAACAGAGCTTGGACGGACTGGTCGGGCCGCACTTGGCGCTGGCTCTGAATGTGGCGGATTCCGCTGCTGTCAATGCGGCCGTGGAGGAAGTCCTTGCGAAGTTTGGCCGTGTTGACGTGTTGGTCAATAACGCCGGCACTGGCGGCGTCGACAGCTTCACCGACATCAGCGACGAGTCCTGGGCGCGCGTGATCGGCGTCAACCTCAATGGTGCCTTCTATTGCGCCCGCGCGGCGGTGCGGGCCATGCAGAAGACGGGTGGCGGCGTGTTGATCAATCTCGGCAGCACGGCCGCCGTCAGCGGTGACGGCCCGGCGCACTACGTGGCTTCCAAGGCTGCGCTGATGGGCTTGACCCGCAGCATGGCCAAGGAATTGGCCAAGAGCGGCATTCGCGTCAACACCCTGGTGCCAGGTCCTACCAATACGCCCATGATGCAGGGCATCCCCCAGGAGTGGGCTGACGCCATCGTGGCAGGCGTGCCGATGGGGCGCATGGGCGAGCCGGATGACATTGCCAAGGTGGCTGTGTTCTTGGCCAGCGATGACAGTGGCTTTGTCACCGGCCAGAACCTGGCCGTCAACGGCGGCAGTGCCTTCATCTGAGGAGCCAAGCCATGAGCAATAAACGCATGCAAGGCAAGGTGGCTTTCGTTTCCGGTGGTGGCAGCGGCATTGGGGCCGCCACCGCCATTCGGCTGGCGCAAGAGGGTGCCACGGTGGTGATCTGCGGTCGCCGGCAAGCGCCGCTCGATGAGGTGGTGGCGCAGATACGCGCGGCCGGTGGCCAAGCCGAGGCGGTGCTGGCCGATGTCGGTGACGAGAGCCAGTACGTTGGCGCCATCGAGGCCGCGGCGCGGCGCCATGTCCAGCTGGACGTGTTGGTCAACAACGCCATGGCCTATACCTGGGGTGCCATCGACGCCACCTCGACAACTGATTGGCAGGCCAATTTCAAGACCACGGTGGACGGCACCTTCTGGGGCACGCGCACTGCGCTGCAGTTGATGAAGGCCAGCGGCAAAGGCGGCGCCATCGTCAACGTCTCCTCGATCTGTGGTCAGCTCGGCACCGCGTGGATGGCTGGCTATTCGGCAGCCAAAGCGGCCGTCGACAATTTCTCCCGTGCGGCCGCGGCCGAAGGCGCGGCGTTTGGCGTTCGCGTCAATGTGGTGATTCCGGCGGTGGTTGAAACCCCGGCCACGGCGGGCATGTTGGCCGATGAGGCCAGCCGCAAGAACACCGAACGCTTGATCCCCATGGGGCGAGTCGGCCGGCCCGAGGAACTGGCCAATGCCATCGTGTTCCTGGCCAGCGATGAAGCGAGCTACATCACCGGCGCTGCACTGCCGGTCGATGGTGGCCGCTCGGCCGTACTGGTGACGGCGCTGTGAGCGTGGCCACGATGAACTGGCCCACCACGCTGGAAGAGCGCATCGATAGGCTGGAGTCACTGGACGCGATTCGTCAGCTGGCGGGCAAGTATTCGCTTTCGCTGGACATGCGCGATATGGATGCGCATGTGAATCTGTTCGCGCCTGACATCCGCGTTGGTCGCGACAAAGTGGGGCGCGAGCATTTCAAGGCCTGGCAGGACAGCACCTTGCGTGATCAGTTCACCGGCACCTCGCACCATCTGGGCCAGCACATCATCGAGTTCGTCGACGCTGACCATGCCACCGGCGTCGTCTACTCCAAGAACGAACATGAGTGCGGCCCTGAGTGGGTGATCATGCAGATGCTCTATTGGGACGACTACGAGCGCATGGACGGCGTGTGGTACTTCCGCCGTCGGCTGCCTTGCTATTGGTATGCCACCGACCTGAACAAGCCGCCTATCGGCGATATGAAGATGCGCTGGCCGGGCCGCGAGCCGTACTGGGGAACCTTTCAGGAACTCTTCCCGAGCTGGAAGGAGTTTTGGGCCCAGCGCCCCGACAAGGACCAACTGCCCCAGGTGGCGCCAGCCGCGCCGCTGGAGCAATTCCTCAAGACCATGCGCCGCGGCACGCCGGCGCCCAAGATGCGCGTGCGCTGAAAGTAACCATGTCCCTGAGCAAAATTTTTGAGCCCGTCCTGCTGGGCGACTTGCAGCTGGCCAATCGCATCGTGATGGCGCCGATGACGCGCAATCGCGCCGACCTTGATGGCACAGCCAATGCGCTGATGGCGGAGTATTACGCGCAACGCGCCGGCGCGGGCTTGATCGTCGCCGAAGGCGCTTGGCCCAGCCCTGCAGGCCAGGCTTATTGCCGTCAACCCGGCATCGCTACGACCCGCCAGGTTGAGGGCTGGCGTCAGGTGACCGACGCGGTGCATGCCAAAGGCGGGCGAATCGTGCTGCAGCTGATGCATTCGGGCCGCATTGGTAGCCGGCACATCAAGCCCAGCGGCGTTGAAACCTTGTCCTGCTCGGCCCTGCAGGCCAAGGGCGAAATCTGGACCGACGCTGCTGGCATGCAGCCCTTTGACATGCCGCGTGCGCTCAGCACCGATGAGGTTCGCGCCGTTGTGAGCGAGCATGCGCAAGCGGCGAAGAATGCCTTGGTGGCCGGCTTTGACGGTGTTGAGTTGCACGGCACCAGTGGCTATCTGGCCATGCAGTTCCTCAGTTCAGCCACCAATCAACGAAGCGATGAATACGGTGGTGCGGCGCCAGCGCGCGCGCGCTTTGCTTTTGAGTGCCTGCAGGCGATGGCGGCCGCCATCGGTGCCGGCCGCGTGGGCCTGCGCCTGAACCCAGGCAATACCTATAACGACACGGCCGATGAAGACTCGGCGGCCACCCATGCCGAGCTGATGCGTCAGGCCTCGACCTTGGGCCTGGCCTATCTGCATGTGATGAAGGCCCCGACGGTCGAGATCGATGCCTTTGCCTTGGCTCGCACGCATTTCAAAGGGCCGCTGATTCTCAACGACGGCTTCGATGGCGACAGCGCCGAGGCGGCGTTGCGAGCCGGGCAGGGCGAGGCCGTGTCCTTCGCGCGGCACTTCATTGCCAACCCGGATCTGCCGGCACGGCTGGCGCGTGAACAGGTGCTGGCACGCTTTGATCGCAAGACCCTGTACTCGGCCGGCCCGGCCGGCTACACCGACTATCCGCTGGCCTGAGGGCCTTTTTTCGGCTGCACCGGCGGCTATGCCGCAAGCTCGTTCCGGCGCGATGACGCGTTAGTCTCAACGGACGATGTTGTGTCCGACCTGCCTCAACAGAATGCGTCTTATGGGGTTTCTCTGTGAAGCCCGTTGGGGACAAGCAATGATGGACATTCGCGGACTGGCTTACGTGGTGGCTGAAACCACCGATCTGGCCAAGTGGAAGAACTACGCCGAGAACGTGCTCGGCATGATGACCGTCGCAGCACCTGATGGCGGCTTGTATGTGCGCATGGACGAGCGCCAGTTCCGATTCGCCATTCAAACCGGCCAGCGCAATGCCTATGTGGCATCGGGCTGGGAGGTGGTGAATCAACAAGCCTTCGACGCCGCCGTTCAGACCTTGCGTGATGCCAAGGTTGAGTACACGCTTGAAGACGCCGCCCTCTGCGCGCTTCGCCGCGCTCAGCAGGTGGTCAGCTTCCAAGACCCTTCCGGCAATCGGCATGAAGTCAGCTGGGGTTTCACTTCAGACTTCGCGCACTTTGCTTCGCCCGCAGGTGTGTCCCGCTTTATCACCGGCAATATTGGCATGGGCCACACCGTGCTGCCGGCGCCGAACTTTGCTCAGACGGCCGAGTTTTTGAAGGCGGTGATGGGCTTTGAGCTCTCGGACATCTTCAACTTCAAGCCGCCGGGCACCGAAGGCGTGGTGCTGCCGATTCACTTCCTGCACTGCAATAACGCGCGCCACCACAGCTTGGCCATCGCGGGCTTTCCCGTGGAGAGTGGGTGCGTGCATGTGATGGTCGAGGTGGAGGACATGCCCGAGGTGGGTCGTGCCATGGATCGCATGGCCTCCCACAAGGTGCGCCAAAGCGCCACGCTGGGCCAACACACCAATGACCGGATGACTTCTTTTTACATGCGCACGCCGTCCGAGTTCGACATCGAGTACGGCTATGGCGGCGCGGTGGTGGATTGGCAAGAGCACATCGTCCATGAGTTCACCCGTGTGAGCCTGTGGGGCCACGATTTCAGCGTTTCACAGAGCGATCTGCTCAAGCAAGAAGGTTGACTCGGCGATGGCAAATAAGCAGATGAGCGCAGCGGCAGTCGTTGCGCAGCTCAAAGACGGCATGACCATCGGCATTGGTGGTTGGGGACCGCGGCGCAAACCCATGGCTTTGGTGCGGGAGATCCTGCGCAGCCCCCTCAAGGACCTGACCATCGTGGCCTATGGCGGCGCAGATGTCGGCATGCTGTGCGCGGCAGGCAAGGTCAAGAAGTTGGTGTTCGCCTTCGTCTCGCTGGATTTCATTCCGCTGGAGCCTTACTTCCGCGCCGCCCGTCAGTCCGGGCAGTTGGAGGTGATGGAGGTGGACGAAGGCCTGTTCATGTTGGGCCTGAAGGCTGCTGGCATGCGGGTGCCCTTCATCCCAACGCGGGTGGGTCTTGGCACCGATGTGCTCAAGCGTAACCCTGAGCTGAAGCTGACCGGCTCGCCCTATGACGGCAAAGACTGGGTTGCTATGCCAGCGCTGCGTTTGGATGCCGCACTGCTGCATGTGGACCGCGCCGATGTGCGCGGCGTTTGCCAGATCAAGGGCCCCGATCTGTACATGGACGATCTGTTTGCTCGTGCCGCCAGACAGACCTTCGTCAGCTGCGACGAGTTGGTCGACAGCAGCTTCTTCGAGACGGGGGATGAAGCGCGCTACGCCTTCTGGGAACGTTCCGAGACCAGCGGCGTCGTGCATCTGCCCTTTGGCGCACATCCCAGCTCTTGTGCGCCGCTGTACGGCTTTGACCTCAAGCACTTCAAGGAGTACGTGGCCAGCGCCAAGGAAGAGGGCGGTTGGCAGAGCTACGCAGACCGCTATGTGAATTGCTCGGAGGCCGAGTACATCGACCGCGTCGGCGGTGCCGAGGCGATCCAAAAACTGCCGCTGCCGGTGTTCTGAGGGCTGATGACGATGAGTGCTGAATTTTCTTTGGTTGACCGCATCATTTGTGCGGCAGCCCAGTCCTGGAAGGACGACGGCGAGGTGCTGGCCACCGGCATCGGCATCGTGCCGCGCCTGGCGGCTTCGCTGTGCATGCTGTCGATCAATCGCGATTTGATGATGACCGACTCCGAGGCCTGGCTGGTCAGCGAGCCGGTGCCGGTGGGCCCGCGCAATGGCTACCTGCCCAAGCGTGAGACCTGGATGGGCTTTTCGCGTATCTTCGACAACGTCTGGGGCGGCAAGCGCCATGCCATGGTCGGACCGACTCAAGTGGACCGCTTTGGTCAGGCCAATATCTCCATGGTGGGCAGCGACTACGCCCGCCCCAAGTCGATGATGCTGGGCGTGCGTGGCTTCCCCGGTAACTCGATCAATCACGCCAACAGCTTCTTCGTGCCCAACCACAGCCCCAAGGTGTTTGTGGCGGGCGAGGTCGATATGGTGGCCTCGGTGGGCTACAACCCCGCGCGCCTGGAGCGCGGCTGGAGTCTTGAAGAGACCACCGACATCCGCTTCATCTTCACCAATCTGTGCGTGATGGATTTCGGTGGCCCCGAGCATCAGGTGCGCTTGGTGTCGCTGCATCCGGGTGTGTCGGTCGAGCAGGTGCAGGCCGCCACCGGCTTTGCGCTGCACATCCCCACCGATGTGCCGGTGACCGCCGATCCCTCACCTGCGCAACTGGCCTTGCTGAACCAGCTCGACCCCAGCAATCTGCGCGCCAGCGCACTGGGCTGATCGCCAAGGAGCCAATATGAGCCGCAGCACCGACCCGGGCGACGCTTTCGTCCAGCGCGAGGACAAGGCCGTTTACGAGACCGATGCACCGGTGCTCTATGAGGTCAGCGAGGGCATCGCCACGCTGACCATGAACCGGCCCACGTTCAACAACGCGCAGAACTCGCAGATGACCTATGCGCTGGACGCGGGCTTTCGCCGCGCCGTGGACGATGACTGCGTCAAGGTCATTGTCTTGCGCGGTGCTGGTAAGCACTTCAGCGCCGGCCACGATATCGGCACGCCGGGGCGCGACATCAACAAGCCCTTTGAGCGTGAGAGCCTGTGGTGGGACCATACCAACAAGCCGGGCGCCGAGCAGCTCTTCGTGCGTGAACAAGAGGTCTATCTGGGCATGTGCCGGCGCTGGCACGATGCGCCCAAGCCCACCATCGCCATGGTGCAGGGCGCTTGCGTGGCCGGCGGCTTGATGTTGGCTTGGGTGTGCGATCTGATCGTTGCCAGTGACGACGCCTTCTTTCAGGACCCCGTGGTGCGCATGGGCATCCCCGGCGTTGAGTACTTCGCGCATGCGCATGAACTCAACCCCCGCGTGGCCAAGGAATTTCTGTTCCTGGGCGAGCGCATGACGGCCGAGCGCGCTTACCAGATGGGCATGGTCAACAAGGTCGTTGCGCGTGACGCGCTAGAAACAGCTTGCTACGACTGGGCGCGCAAGATCGCCCAGCAGCCACGCCTTGGCTTGGCCCTGACCAAGACCGTGATCAACCGCGCCGAAGAGCTGCAAGGCTTGCGCACGACGATGGATGTGGCCTTCGGCTACCACCACTTCGCCCATGCCCACAGCCAAGTGCTGGGTGCAGGTGCTCTGGGCGGGCATGACGCCAAGTCCATGGTGCAGGCCAATAAGAAAGACGAGAGCCAGGCGTGAACTCCGAACAAGTTATCCGTACGCCCCTGTGCGATCTGCTGGGCTGCCAGTACCCAATCGTTCAAACCGCGATGGGCTGGGTTGCCGGCTCATCCCTTGTGGCTGCCACGACTAACGCAGGCGGCTTCGGTTTCCTGGCCGGGGCCACGATTGCGGCCGACCAGATCGAGGCCGAGATTCTGCGCGTCAAGGCACTGACGAATGACAAGCCCTTCGGCCTGAACTTCCATATGTTTCAGCCGAACGCGCAGCAGTTGCTGGACCTGGCCGTGAAGCACAAGCTGCGTGCGGTCAGCTATGGCCGGGGGCCCGACAAGAAGACGATTGCGCGGCTGCGCGATGCAGGCATACATTGCATGCCCACTGTGGGGGCGCTCAAGCACGCGCAGAAAGCCATCGAGATGGGCGCCAACATCATCACCATCCAGGGTGGCGAGGGCGGCGGTCATACCGGTAGCGTGCCGACGACGGTCCTGCTGCCCCAGGTGGTGGATGCGGTGCAAGTGCCTGTGGTGGCCGCTGGCGGCTTTTACGATGGCCGCGGCCTCGTCGCCGCCCTGGCCTACGGTGCCCAGGGCATCGCCATGGGGACGCGTTTTCTGATGACGCGCGATTCCGGCGTGCCGGAAGCCACGCTGCAGCGCTACTTGGCCACCAAGGACGCCGAGAAGATCCAGGTGTCCTATCTGGTGGACGGCATGCCCCAGCGCATGATCCCCAACGAATACCTGGCCATGCTGGAAAAGGCTTCCGCCTTCAAGCGCCTGCGCATCGCGCTGAACCTGGCCTTGCAGTGGAAGGCCCAAACCGGCATGACTCTGGGCCATGCCTTCGGCGTGATCTGGCAGGCGATGCGCGAAGACTCGGCCAGCGTGGCCCAAACCGTGATGGCCGCCAACGCGCCCATGCTGCTGCAGAAATCGATGGTTGACGGCAAGCCCGCCGAAGGCGTGATGTCGGCCGGCCAGGTGGCCGCGCTGATTGGCCGGCTCGAAAGCTGCGATGAACTTATCGGTGCCATGGTCAAACAGGCCAGCGAGCGTCTGGTAGGCCTGCAAACCCTGGCCGCCTGAAGAAAGAAGCGAATGACAAGCACAACTCAGCAGTTTTCTTCCCTCTTGCACGACAACGGCGTGGCCGAAGTTGTCATCAACAGACCGCCCGTCAATGCGCTGAATGCGGCCGGTTGGTACGGCTTGGCGGCCGAGATCGAGGCCCTGGGTCAACGCGCCGAGGTGCGTGTGATCGTGATCCGTGCAGAAGGGCGCGGCTTCTGCGCCGGGGTCGACATCAAGGAGTTGGCCGCCAATGACAAGCTCATCGTCGACGTCAATGCCGGCAACTACGCCACCTTCAAGGCGGTGCATCTGAACAAAGTGCCGGTGATTGCTGCGGTGCATGGCTTCGTGCTGGGTGGCGGCATCGGCATCTGCGGCGCGGCCGACATCGTCATCGCGGCTGAGGACGCAAGCTTTGGCCTGCCCGAGGTGGATCGCGGCGCCATGGGCGGCGCGGCGCATCTGCAGCGCATGTTCGGGGTGCAGAAGACGCGCTATCTCTTCTTCACCGGCGACATGATCGGTGCGCCCGAGGCGCTGCGCCTGGGGGCCATCGAACGCGTGGTGCCCAAGGAGCAACTGCGCGATACCGCCATGGCCGTTGCCGCCAAGATTGCCGCCAAGAGCCCGGCCATGATCCGCATTGCCAAAGAGGCGCTGACCGGCATTGAGGACGGCGATCTGGAGGCCAAGTACCGCTGGGAGCAAGGCTTCACCCTCCAGGCCTATATGAGCCCGGATTCCTCTGAAACCCGCCACGCCTTCGTTGAGAAGCGCGACGCCAAGTTCTGATCGAGGCCGCTGCATGCATCTGAGTTACACCCCTGCGCAAGAGGCCTTCCGTGCCGAAGTCCGCGACTGGCTGCGTCAACACGTCCCGCGCCAAGCCTTTGCCAGCTACGACACCCGCGAAGGCTTTGAGCAGCACCGGCAATGGGAAGCCACGCTGGCCGAGGCGGGCTGGAGCAGCGTGACTTGGCCGACCGAATTGGGCGGCCGGGGCTGCGATTTGATCGAGTGGCTGATCTTCGAGGAGGAGTATTGGGCCGCCGATGCGCCGATGCGGGTCAACCAAAACGGCATCTTGCTGTTGGGCCCGACGCTGATGGAGTTCGGCACGCCCGAACAAAAGGCCCGCTTCCTGCCCGCCACCGCACGCTGCGAGGCCATGTGGGCGCAGGGTTGGAGTGAGCCCAACGCCGGCTCGGACATGGCTGCGATCAGCAGCCGTGCCATCCTCAGCGCGGACGGCAGCCACTATGTGCTGAACGGCCAGAAGACCTGGTCCACCCGCGCCCTCTTTGCCAACTGGCTGTTCGGTCTGTTCCGCAGTGACCCGGCTTCCAGCCGCCACCATGGCCTCACCTATTTGATGGTGCCTTTGGATGCGCCCGGCATCACCATTCGGCCTATCCAGGCCCTCAACGGCAAGCAGGCCTTTGCCGAAGTGTTCTTTGACGATGTGCGGGTGAACGTGGACAACCGCCTGGGCGAGGAGGGCCAAGGCTGGAATGTCGCCATGGCCACCGCAGGGTTTGAGCGCGGCTTGTTGTTGCGCTCGCCAGCCCGCTACCAACGTACTGCGCAAAAGCTGATGCAGCTCTACCGCAAGCACCAGGCCGAAGCGGACCGCGATCCGTCCATCCGCGATGCGGTGTTGCGCGCCTGGATGGGCGCGGAGGCCTACAACTTGGCTTCGCATCATGTGGTCGGGCGCTTGCTCAAAGGCGCCCATATCGGCGCCGAGGCCAGCACCAACAAGATCTTCTGGTCTGAGCTGGATCTGGAGATGCACGATACCGCGATGCGCATCCTGGGGCCACGTGCCGAGTTCTGCGAGGACCCCGAGGTGGAGGAGTGGCTGGAAGGCTTTCTGTTTGCGCAAGCCGGCCCGATCTACGCGGGCAGCAACGAGATCCAGCGCAACATCATTGCCGAGCGTCTGCTCGGCCTACCCAAATCCTGAGCAGGCGAGCGAGACATGGATTTCACCTTCAACGCGGACCAGCAAGCCTTCCGCGACTCGGTCAGTCGCTTTCTGATGGTCGAGGCTGCGCCGGAGAAGCTGCGCGACATCTGGCAAACCGATGTCGGCCGCTCGCCCGAGATGCGCGCCAAGATCGCCGAGCAGGGGCTGACGGCGCTGTCGGTTCCTGAAGACTTTGGCGGTCTGGGCCTGGGCGATGTGGACTGGGCCTTGATGACGCAGGAGCTGGGCTATTTCGCCATCCCAGACTCACTTGCAGACAGCGCCTATTTGGCGACCGGCTTGCTGAACGCATTGCCCGCAGGCCATGAACTGCGCCAGACCTGGCTGCCGCGCATGGCCGATGGGCGGGTCCGCGTTGCGGTGGGGCATGCAGTCAACCCTTGGGTGGCTGATGCCCACTTGGCTGACCTGCTCTTGTTGCCTCATGTCAGCGCGGCCGGCACGCAGTGGCACGCCTTGACCCCGGCGCAAGCCCGCATCACGGCGCTGCCCAGCATCGACTCCTCCCGGCGCTTAGCCACAGTGGAGTGGACGCCGAGCGAGGCGACGCGAATTTCTGATGCTGAATCGGGTCAGGTGCTGGCCGACGAGCTGCTCGACCGTGGCGCGCTCAATGTCTCGGGCCAGTTGTTGGGCCTGGCTCAACGCATGCTGGACTTGACGGTGGACTATGCCGCGCAGCGCAAGCAGTTCGGCAAGGCCATCGGCTCCTTCCAGGCCGTCAAACACCAGCTGGCCGATGTGGTCACCAAGATCGAATTTGCCAAGCCGGTGTTCTACCGCGCGGCCTGTGCCATGGCCAAGGGCGAGCCGAATCGCGCGGTGCGTGTCTCGCATGCCAAGCTCGCTTGCGCCGAGGCTGCTTGGCTGGCAGCGCGCAAGGGCATTCAGGTGCATGGCGCCATGGGCTACACCTGGGAGGTGGACCTGCAAATGTTCATGAAGCGAGCCTGGGTGCTGGACTCCGCTTGGGGCGATCGCACGTTTCACAAGGCCCGCCTGGCCGATGTGCTGCTTGCCGATGGGGCGCCGCTCGGGCCCGGCAATACCTTTCTCAACCTCTGATTCGAGCGAGTACCCTGATGGCTCAAGCCTATATCGTCGACGCGCTGCGCTCCCCTACCGGCAAGCGCAAAGGTTCATTGGCCGATGTGCATGGGGCCGATCTAGGCGCCCATGTCATCAAGGCCTTGGTCGAGCGCAATGACATCCCTCCGGCCGACTATGACGATGTGATCTTTGGTTGTGTGGACACCATCGGCGCGCTGGCCGGCGACATCGCCCGCACCAGCTGGCTGGCTGCCGGCATGCCGCTGAATGTGCCCGGCACTACGGTGGACCGCCAGTGCGGCAGCTCCCAGCAAGCCGTGCATTTCGCGGCCCAGGCGGTGATGAGCGGCACTCAGGATGTGGTGCTGGCCGGTGGTGTGCAAACCATGAGCGCCATCCCGATCTCTTCGGCCATGCTGGCCGGCCAGCCGCTGGGCTTCACTACCCCATTCGCCGAAAGCCTGGGTTGGCAAAAGCGCTTTGGCAATGCACCCGTCAATCAGTTCTATGCCGCACAGCGCATTGCCGACCATTGGGGGGCCAGCCGCGAGGCCATGGAAGTGTTCGCCAAAGAAAGCCATGACCGCGCTCTGCGCGCCATCGCTGAAGGCCGCTTCGACCGCGAGATCGTGCCCTTTGTGCGTGCCGACGGCAGCGTGTTCAGCATGGACGAAACGGCGCGCGCCAGCACGCTTGAAAAGATGGCGACGCTGCAGCCGGTGGACCCGGCCTATCCCGGCATCACCGCAGCGGTTTCCAGCTCCACTTGCGATGCGGCCGCCGCGGTGCTGGTGGTCTCGGAAGCCGCTCTCAAGCGTTACAAGCTGACGCCGCGCGCGCGCATCCATCACCTCAGCGTCTACGGCGATGACCCGATTTGGCATTTGACGGCACCGATCCCGGCGACTGCCCGGGCGCTGAAGAAGGCCGGCATGAAGATCGAGGACATCGACCTGGTCGAGATCAACGAGGCCTTCGCCTCGGTGGTGATGGCCTGGCTGAAGGAAACCGGCTATCCGCATGAGCGCACCAATGTCAATGGCGGCGCGATTGCGCTGGGCCATCCGCTGGGTGCTTCCGGGGCCAAGCTGATGACCACGTTGCTGTATGAGTTGGAACGCCGCAGCGCCCGCTATGGCCTGCAAACCATGTGTGAGGGCGGCGGGCAGGCCAATGTGACCATCATCGAGCGCCTATGAGGAGCTCGGCGGGTGAGGCGGCGCTGGCAATTCCAGCGCTGCTCTACCGATATGCCGACGCGATCGACAGCGGCAGCTTTGCTGAGGCAGCGACGTTGTTTGAGCATGCGAGCTTGTTGGTCGAGGGCCGGCGCATCCAAGGCCCCGCCGCCATGGAAGCCATGTGGCGGCGGTGGGTGCGCATTTATGAGGACGGCACGCCGCGCACCCGGCACCTCATCAGCAACCCCTGCATTGAACTCGACGCTGACCTGAAGGGGGCGAGTTGCCGATCGCAGTGGACGCTGCTGCAAAAGGCGGGCGCGGCAATGCCGCTGCAATTGCTGGCGACTGGCCGCCACCACGACCGATTTGCCTATGTTGATGGGCATTGGCGTTTTATCGAGCGCTGCTATGCCGGCATCGACCTTGCCGGCGATTTGAGCGCGCACTTGCTGCTACCGCCTGAGGGCGGGAAAGGAAACTGACTATGCGAATTTGCGAAGCACGAACAGTCATCATCACAGGCGCCGGCGCCGGCTTGGGCCGCGCCTACGCACTGGCCTTTGCGGCCGAGGGCGCTAACGTGGTCGTCAACGACATTCGCCTGGACGCGGCCGAGGCCGTCGCCGCCGAAGTGCGCGCAGCCGGCGGCCAGGCCCTGGCCAATAGCGGCGATATCTGCAGCATCGAGGGTGCCCAGGCCATCGTCGACGCGGCCCTGGCCGCCTTCGGCGAAGTGCATGTGCTCGTCAATAACGCCGGCATCCTGCGCGACCGCATGTTTCTCTCGCTGACCGAGGATGACTGGGACGCGGTGATGCGCGTGCATCTACGCGGCCACTTCTGCCTGGCCAATGTGCTGGGGCGGCGTTGGCGCGATGCCGCCAAGGCTGGCCAGAAGGTGGACGCCCGCATCATCAACACCAGCTCCGGCGCTGGTTTGCAGGGATCAATCGGGCAGAGCAACTATGTCGCGGCCAAGGGCGGCATCGCTGCCTTGACCCTAGTGCAAGCCGCCGAGCTTGGGCGTTACGGCATCACCGTCAACTGCCTGGCCCCGGCGGCACGCACGGCCATGACCGAGGCAGGCATGCCCGATATGGTCAAAAAGCCGGAGAGCGGCTTTGATGTATGGGACCCAATGAACGTGGCCGCCATTGTGGTCTGGCTGGGCAGCCCTTTGTCGGCGCGCGTCAGCGGGCGCTGCTTCGAAGCCAAGGGGGGCGAAATCTCCGTTGCCGAGGGCTGGCGCACCGGCAAGATCCGCGACAAACGCGCCCGTTGGGAGCCGGCCGAACTGAGCCAGGTGGTTGAGGAGTTAATCAGCGAAGGCATTCCCCCACAAAAGGTCTACGGCAGCTGAAGGGCGGGTGCCAGGTGGCCCAGGGTGCGCCTTAGTGCCGATGGGAAGCCACGGCCTTGGTGGCTAGGCGGCGAGCTTCCGCTATGGTTTAGGTTTGTCCGACACCTGCCCGTCGCGCAGGACAGGTCTGCGCGTCACGCTGACTTGAGGGCAGGTGTTGGATAAACCTCTAGGGAGGAAACCGCGGCGCATGTGGCTGCGGTTGTCGCAGGCACGGTCGCTATGGCGATTCGGCGCTGCAGCGGCTTGAGTACAGCGCGCTTGGCGGCACGCCGATGGATTTGAGTGCCACGATACGGGTGTCCAGGCGTGCGTCGAACCAGCCTGTACGCTTTGAACCGCACCTCAATGACGGTGCAGAGCGCCGCCCGAGCCTAGGCCACACAAACGTGCCCCACACCGGTTCGAGATGAAGGCTCGCCGGTGCCCGGAGGTGCATGGATTTCACTTCTGCATTCATGAGGGCGGCCCCCGAATCAAGGTGCGCTCACGCATGACGATCTCGATGATGAGCAATGCCCGCCCGCAGTGCCAGCAGACGAAGGTTGGCGTGCGGATGGCTGGCTCGGCGGCGGGCACCGCCTCAGCCTGCACTTGCAGCGCCGCGCGTGCCGCCGCCAAAGCGTCGCGCCGATTGCCGTTGGCCAGCAGCCCGTAGTGCCGGATGCGATGGAAGCCCCCAGGCAGCACATGCAGCAGGAAGCGGCGCATGAACTCCTGCGGCGCCAGCGTCATGGTCTTGTGGCGCAGCTTCCCCTTGGCCTGGCCCGTCCCCTTGGCCCGGTAGTCCTTCCAGCGCAAGGTGATGCCGCGCTCATCCATGGCGACCAGCCGGCTGTTGGAGATCGCCACCCGGTGTGTGTAGCGCGACAGATAGGCCAGCACCGCCTGCGGCCCTGCAAACGGCCGCTTGGCATAGACCACCCATTCCTGCTTGCGCATCGGCGCCAGCCATTCGGCGAAACCCCTGGCATCGCGTAGCACGCCGAGATCACCGAAGAACTGCAGCCGCTGCGCGCGGTGCAGGTGTTGAAGTCCTTCGATGAAGCGCCGCCGGAACAGGCGCGAGAGCACCCGTACAGGCAGGAAGAACCCGGGCCGGCACGCCACCCAGGACTTGCCGTCAGCCGCCAGGCCACCGCCAGGCACGATGCCATGTACATGCGGGTGATGCGTGAGCGCCGAGCCCCAGGTGTGCAGCACCAGCGTGGCACCGATGCGTGCGCCCAGGTGCTTCGCATCGCCAGCAATGGTCAGCAGCACCTCGGCCGCCATGTCGAACAGCAGGCCGTAGATCGCAGCCTTGTTCTGATACCCCAGCTCGGCGATCCATCCAGACGACCTGGGCCTGCAACTGAATCAGTCTGCACAGCAGTGCAAGTTTTTGCCTTGTGGAAAGCATGGCTGGTCTCAACTGAGTAAAGCAACAACGACCGCTAGCTTGATTTTGAAGCTTGCGAATACCATTGATTTAAAAAAGATTTCGAGAAAAAATCCAATTGGATTTAATTGCTAAATTTGAAAGGTGAGCCGTGATAAAAACAAAATTACACACACAATGTCGCGTGGAAAAAGAAATCGAGTCCAAAATTCACATTTTCTTAAAAGCACATAAGAAGACTCCCTTTGCCATTCTGCGGGAAGCGGGAGCAGTTGCAGAACTTCGTCAGCATCTCAAAAATATTCCGCAACTAAAGTCAAAATCTTCCGCCCAATTGAGTGAGAGGGCGGAAGGAAGGCAGAAATTCTCTATTAACCCTAGGTCGATTGAAGTCGATAGAATTCAATTGGAAATAAAAATCCAGGCTTCATCAAAGCTACCAAACAAAGTTGAGAGTAGTAAGCCATTCGGCTACCGCACTGATATTGTAGTATTCAAAGAGAATGGCGTTCTCCTTACCTGCTATGGAAACGGTCCTGGTGATGTTGTTGCATCCACCCCGATCAGCTCCATATGTGCGGCTATAGAAGTAAAGGCGTCACCGTCCATAGACCTCGGGCAAAAACGCGCGTACCTAGAAGATATCGAACACTTACTAAGTTTGGTTGAAAATGGCATCTGTGCTAGTTTTTTTGTGTTCTTGGATAAGTCCCAGCACATGTACGGCAGTTGGATCGAGGGAGATCCGCACCGAGCGTTGATCGACTGGAGTGGTTACGATAAATCAAACGCACTCAATAATCAGAATCCATCGTCCATGGTTGGAGGAGCGAAAGGCTTCTTTATTTCGGATGCACCTCCTAAGGGCAAGAAATACGTTTGCATTATTGGTTTGAGCGACAAAAGTGGCAAAGGGAAATGGTGCCCAACAAATTGGTATGCTCATCGCTGAATTGATATGCAGGCAAAGGTCATTGCGTCGACTTCTGAAGAAAAGACCCTCACGAAATCACGCTTCAAGCAAGCCTTGGAATGCCCCACCAAGCTCTTCTACACGGGCAAGGCCGATTTCGCAAACACCACTCGGGAAAACAGCTTTCTGGCCGCCCTCGCCGAAGGCGGCTATCAAGTGGGTGCCCTGGCTTGCTTGATGTACCCGGACGGCATCGAAGTCGACGCGCCGGACCATGCATCTCAAGTGCGCCAGACCCAAGCCTTGCTAGCGCAAGAGGATGTGACGATCTATGAGGCGGCATTTGAAGCGCAGGGGCTATTTGTCCGCGTGGACATCTTGCGCAAGCGCGGCCCATGCATTGAACTGATTGAGGTTAAAGCCAAGTCCATCGACGGCAGCATTGCCGCCGGTTCGAACTTCAGGAACAGCAAAGGCGAAATCGCGTCGGCCTATTTACCCTACCTGCGAGACATTGCCTTTCAAACCCATGTGGCTCGGCTTGCTTACCCGAGCTTCGAGTTCCACAGTTTCTTGATGCTGGCCGACAAGTCAAAGTCGGCAACGGTTGAGGGTTTGAATCAGTGCTTTCCGGTCAAGCGCGACGACAACGGCGGGCGTCAAATCAAAGTGTCCGTTGCCCCGGGTACCGCTCAACGAAGTGGCGAGCCCATACTGACGGCCATCAACGTAGACGGGTTGGTGCAAGAAATCCTTGGCGGCACGCTGAGCGTGTTGAACCAGGCCTATCCCTTTGCTGAGGCTGTGGATCTGCTAGCCAAGGCCTATCGCCAGGATCAGCGCCTGGGGCCAATGCCCAGCAAGGCTTGCGGCACTTGCGAGTTCAAGACACCCCATCCGCCTCTGCCAGGCGAGCCCCGCAGCGGCTTCCATGAATGCTGGAAAGCGGCCTTTAAGTGGGAAGACCCAGATTTCAAAGACAGCACAGTGCTAGACCTCTGGAACTTCGCCAAGAAAGACGCACTGATTTCGCAAGGCGTGCTCAAGCTCAAGCAACTGACGCAAGAAGACTTGGGCTTCGATGGCAGCGAGGTCGGGCCAGAAGGCCTGAGTCGTAAGCACCGCCAATGGTTTCAAGCCAGCGGTCAATGGCCACGTGGAGGGGACTACTTTCTGGACCGGTTCGGCCTAGCTGCATCCATGAAGTCATGGCGCTACCCGCTGCATTTCATCGACTTCGAGACCTGCGCGGTTGCCATCCCCTTCAACGCTGGCCACCGACCGTATGAAACGGTCGCCTTCCAGTTTTCGCATCATGTCATGCAGGCGGATGGCCGCGTCAGCCATCAATCCCAATTCCTGAAGGCTGAGCCAGGCTTCAACCCTAACTTTGAATTCTTGCGGGCCTTGCGACGAGCCTTGGGCGGCGACGACGGGACGATCTTTCGCTGGGCCACACATGAGAACACCGTGCTCAATCATCTGCGTTTGCAACTGATGGCTGAGCAGAACCAGCCGGCCGACGCTCAGGCACTCATTGATTTCATTGAATCCATCACCGTACGCAATGAGGACGGCGTCGACGTGGAAGGGCCTCGCGCCATGGTCGATCTTTGCAAATTGGCCGAGCGCTTCTATTTCCATCCGGCAACCCGCGGCAGTTCTTCGCTGAAGAAAGTGCTGCCGGCCTTGATGCGCAGTTCGACCTTCTTGCGTGAACTCTATGGCGCACCAAACTATGCGTCACCGAGCATGCCTAGTTTGAATTTAAAACAAGGCATGACATGGTGGGTGCAGGACGAAGACGGAAGCATCCGAGACCCCTACACCTTGCTCCCGCCCGTGTTTGCCGATTTGAGTCCGGAGCAATTGGCAAACCTGGATGCCAGCTTCGGAGAAGAACTGAAGGAAGGTGGGGCAGCCATGGCAGCCTATGCACGGCTCCAGTTTGAAACGCTAGCCCCCCGCGAGCGTGATGCCATTCAAAACGCCCTGCTCCGGTACTGCGAACTCGACACTTTGGCGATGGTGATGGCGGTGCAGGCCTGGCAGCCTCGTTAGCGCGCCAAGACAATCGATTCCACGAACATCCTGACTGCAAAGGGAGTCAGACAATGTCCACAAGCAAGAAGCACGCCGCAGCCAAGAAGTCACTGACTCCGGCCCCAGATACATTCGAAGTTGCTCTTTGCCATCGAATTCACTCTGCGGCTTGATAAGGCCAACGTCCATGGTGGCGTGGCCTGTTGATGGATTGAAGAGCAAGTCTGCCAGCGACCGGTCTGCCGGCTAGGCCACGTGAATGCCCAGCTCTTGGACCAAGGCGGCAGCCTGACGTGCCGAGATCGTTGCGCCTTTGAAGAGCGCGGCGTTGGCGAGTTTGAGGCCGCCTAAGTCCGCTTCCCGCAGGTCCGCGCCTTCGAAGCGCGCGAGTTTTAGATGCGCATTGCGCAGGCTGCCACCCTCGAACACCGTCTCGCGGAAGTCGCAGGCCGAAAGCTCTGCTTCTGAGAAGTCCAGGGCTTGCAGCGTTTGCTTGCGGAAGGAGAAGCCGCGCAGGTCGGCGCCAATCAGGAGGGACTCCTTGATGGTGAGGCCGAGGCTACTGTTGTCGCCAAACTGCGCGCCGGTCAGCTTCACGCCGGTGAAGCCGGCGGAGGCCAGCTTGGCGCGAGCCCAGCGGCTATTGTTCAGATCACAGTTGAGGAACTGCGCGTCACTCAGATCAGCCAGGCCGAAGTCGGCCTGACGGGCGCGGCAATTGCGCCAGCGGCTGCCAGCCAATTGGGCGCGGCTGAGGTCGACTTCGGCCATCTGGCAGTCCATGAACTCGGCGCCACGCAGGTCCAGGCGGCTGAGATCCAGGCCATCAAAATCGCAGCGCTCGAACCTTGGTGCCTGCTCGCCTCTTGTGTTCAATAGCGCTTCGATGGTGGCGCGGCTCGGGCTTTGGTCCAGCAGGACGCAGGATGTGATGGGGCTCATTCTTGGGGCGAGGGGAGGTGTTGAGCGTTGCGGGCCGTGCGGCTTGGGCCGACAGCATGCCATGTCCCGCCTGGCTCCGGCGCCAATTCGCGCTGCACTGTGCCTCGCTAGTCTCATCAGACGATGAGTGTGAAGGCGTCAGTCGTGACACTGGGCAGCCCAGCAGTGCCGCTTCTCGAGGCCACTGTTGTTCGCTCCACTTATTGCGTCGCAGCCAAGGCCATCATGAATTTTTCTTTGACAGACGACCAGCGCATGATTCGCGATGCGGCGGCCGACTTTCTGGCACAGACCCACGACAGCGCCGCCCTGCGCGCCGCGGCGGACAGCGAAGCAGGCTTTGATTCGCGCTTGTGGACTCAGATAGGCGCAGAACTTGGCTGGTGCGCCACCGCCATTCCCGAGGCCTATGGGGGCTTGGGGCTGGGCCAGGTGGAATTGGCGCTACTGCTTGAGCAAATGGGGCGGCGCCAACTCTGTTCGCCGTTTTTCTCTAGCGTGGTGCTGGCGGCCACGGCCTTGCAGGTGCTCGGCAGTGTGGCGGCGCTGAGTCAATGGCTGCCCCCAATCGCGTCTGGTGAGCTGCGTGCCACGCTGGGCTTGGACGCACATGGCGTGGCGGTGGCCGAGCCGGGTGTCAGGGCGCGTCGGGAGGGGCAGGGCTGGCTCCTCGACGGCGATCTGGCCCATGTGCCCGATGGCGCAAGCGCCGAGCTTCTACTCGTGCTCGCGCGCCTTGATGAGTCCGAATTGGCGCTGTTTGCGCTTCCTGCAGGGACGCCCGGATTGAGCTGCCGCCCATTGCAGACCTGGGACCAGACCCGCCGCCTGGCTCATGTGGGATTGAAGGATGTGCAGCTTGAAGCGGCCGCGCGTGTTGACCGAGGTGATCTCAGTTTGGCGGCGCTGCAGGACTTTGAAGCCCGCGCTGCCTTGCTCCTAGCGGCCGAGCAGCTGGGCGGCGCCCAGCAGTGCTTGGATCTGACGCTGGCTTACACCGCCGAGCGTGCCCAGTTCGGCCAAAAGATTGCCGCATTTCAGGCCGTCAAGCACCGCTGTGCCGAAATGATGGTGGCGATCGAATCCACCCGCTCCTTGGTCTATGGGGCCGCGGCGCAGGCCGACTCGGGTGCCGAGCCCCAAGCCCAATACATGGAAGCCGGTGCCGCCAAAGCGCTGGCCAGCGAGACCTTCTTCTTCTGCGCCCAAGAGGCCATTCAGCTGCATGGCGGGGTGGGCTTCACCTGGGAGTACGACCCCCAGCTCTATTTCAAACGCGCCCAGGCCGGTAGCCATTGGCTGGGCACTCCCGAACAATGGCGTGAGCGCATCGCCGCCGCCTTGCTCGATTGACTCTCGCACCTAGGCACTGTCATGCGACTCGATTTCTCTCCTGAAGATGAAGCCTTCCGCCGTGAAGTTGCGGGCTGGCTGAGCGAGCATTTGCGCGGCCCATTTGAAGCTCTCAAGCATCGCGGCGGGCCCGGCGATGAGGGCCCTGACCCGGCCTTGCGCCAGGCCTGGGAGCGCGAACTGGCGCAAGGCGGCTGGACCTGTGTGGCATGGCCTACCGCTTGGGGTGGCCGAGGGCTGAGCATCGAACAGCAGCTGATCTTTCACGAGGAGTATGCGCGCGCTGGTGCCCCAGGGCGCCTGGGGCATTTGGGTGAGGGCTTGCTGGGTCCTACGCTGCTGGCTTTGGGGACAGAGGCGCAGCGCGAGCGTTTTCTGCCTGGCATCCGCGCGGGCACCGAGTATTGGTGTCAAGGCTATAGCGAACCCGGCGCCGGCTCCGATCTGGCCAATGTGCAGACGCGTGCTCAGCAGGATCCGCTCAGTGGCGACTGGCTGCTGCATGGCCAGAAGGTCTGGACATCCTGGGCGCTTGAGTCGGATTGGATCTTCGTGCTGGCGCGCAGCGAGCCCGGTTCCAAGGGACACAAGGGCTTGAGCTTTCTGCTGCTGCCGCTGGATCAGCCGGGCGTGGAGATCCGCCCGATCCGGCAGATGACGGGCGGGGCGGAATTCAACGAGGTGTTTTTTGACGGCGCGCGCGCGCAGGCGGCCGACATCATCGGCAAGCCCGGTGAAGGTTGGGCGGTTGCCATGGCCTTGCTGGCTTTTGAGCGCGGTGCCTCCACCTTGGGGCAGCAGATGCATTTCACGCAGGAACTGACCCAGGTGATTGAGCTGGCGCGCAGCAACGGTGCGGCCCGTGACCCGCATCTGCGTGGTCGCATCGCCCAAGCGTGGTCGGGCTTGCGTGTGCTGCGCTACAACGCCCTACGCATGCTCTCGGGGGCGCAGGACGGCAGCTTGCGCCCGGAGGCCATGATCTACAAATACGGCTGGTCCAACTGGCACCGCGACCTGGGCAAGCTGGCTTTGGACGTGATGGGCGTGGCGGGTGATCTGCGTGAGCAGCCCTTGCCGGTGCAATTGCTGCAGCAGTCGGCGCTATTCGCACGCTCGGACACCATTTATGCCGGCACCAATGAGATCCAACTCAATCTGATTGCCGAGCGTGCCTTGGGCATGCCCAGGGCGAGTCGGCCGGGCTGAAGCCGCCCGAATCGTCCGCCTGGACGATGTGCGCGGGTGCGGCCAACGCGACCATGGTGGACAAAGTCAGAGAAGGATCTCCCTGTGTCGATGAAGCCCGCTCCCGAATATGTTCCCGCGCATGGTCTGCTCAAGGGCAAGTCCGTGCTGGTCACCGCCGCTGCCGGCGCCGGCATTGGCTTTGCCGTCGCCAAGCGCGCCGCTGAGGAGGGTTGCCGCGCGCTCTTCATCTCTGACGTCCATGAGCGGCGCCTCAGCGAGGCCGTGGAGGCCATCAAGCGCGAGACCGGCTTGCAGCAAGTGTTCAGCCAGCTCTGTGATGTGAGTCAGCAAGCGCAGGTCGATGCCCTGATCGCTGCGGCCGAGACACAGCTCCAGGGCATTGACGTCCTGATCAACAACGCCGGCTTCGGTAGCGCCAAGCGCCTGGTCGACATGAGCGACGAGGACTGGCAGCGGGTGATGGACATCACCCTCACTGGTACCTTCCGCATGACGCGGGCGGCGCTGCAGCAGATGCAGTCGCGCGGCCGTGGCGTGATCGTCAATAACGCCTCGGTCCTGGGCTGGCGCGCGCAGGTGGAGCAGGCTCATTACGCGGCGGCCAAGGCAGGTGTCATGGCGCTGACCCGCTGCGCGGCGCTGGAGGCCGCTGAATTCGGTGTGCGCATCAATGCTGTCGCCCCGTCCATCGCTATCCATGCCTTTTTGAAGAAGTCGGCTTCGGAGGAATTGCTCAGCCAGTTGTCCGCCAAAGAGGCCTTCGGCCGTGGCGCCGAACCTTGGGAAGTGGCCAATGTGATGGTCTTCCTGGCCAGCGACTATTCCAGCTATATGACGGGCGAGGTCGTGTCGGTTTCGTCGCAGCAGGCCTAAAGCGCATGAGCACACAGTTTGATTCGGTGGCTGCCGTGCTGGCAGCAATCGGCCAGGCGCTGGGCGCGACCGAATGGCTTGATATCGACCAGCAGCGCATCCAGCAATTCGCCGACGCCACCGGCGACCATCAATGGATTCATGTAGACCCTGAACGCGCTGCGCAAGGTCCCTTCGGGGCTTGCGTGGCGCATGGCTATCTGACCTTGGCCCTGGCCAACTTCTTTCTGCCCCAACTCGTCAGCTATCAGCGCCTGAAGATGGGCGTGAACTATGGCTGCGAAAAAGTCCGATTCCCAGCGCCAGTCAAAGTGGGTGCGCGGGTGCGCGGCCGCGGCGAGGTGGTGGCTGCTGAGCCCATCAAGGGGGACGGCGTGCAGGTCACGGTGCGCATCAGCGTCGAGATCGAGGGCCAAGACAAACCGGGCTGTGTGGTGGACACCATCAGCCGTCTGTATTTCGAATAAGGATCCGTTTCCATGAATGAAGCAGTCATCGTTTCGACCGCGCGCACGCCCATTGGCAAAGCCTACCGGGGCGCTTTCAATGACACCGAGGCACCGGTGCTGGGGGGCCATGTGATCCGCGCTGCGCTGACCAAGGCCGGCGTTGAGGGCAAGGATGTCGATGATGTGATTCTGGGCATTGCCGCTCAGCAAGGCACGCAGGGCTATAACCTGGGGCGCTTGTGCGGCTACACCGCCGGTTTGCCCGAGAGCGTGGGCGGCATGGCCATCGACCGCATGTGCGCGTCCGGCCTGATGAGCATCGCCACGGCTGCCAAGGGCATCATGTGTGGCGAAATGGATGTCGCGGTGGCGGGTGGCCTGGAGTCGATCTCGCTGGTGCAAAACAAGCATAAGAACAGCTACCGCGCCCAGTCTCAGGCAGTGCTGGCTGCGGCGCCTACTGCCTACATCCAGATGATTGAGACGGCCGAGATTGTCAGCCGCCGCTACGGTGTGGCGCGCAGCGCCCAAGACGAGTACGCGCTGCGCAGCCAGCAGCGTGTGGCTGCAGCGCAAGCAGCGGGACTGTTCGCGGATGAAATCGTGCCGCTGAGCAGCACCAAACAGCTGTTCGACAAAGAGGGCAATGTCATCGGCAGCGAAGCCGTGACGCTGAGCCAAGATGAGGGCAACCGTGCCGACACCACGCTGGAAAGCCTGGCCAAGCTCAAGCCGGTGTGGAAGAGCGGCCAGTGGATTGCCGAGGGCGAATTCATCACCGCCGGCAATGCCTCCCAACTCTCCGATGGTGCGTCCGCCTCGGTCTTGATGAGTGCGGCCGAGGCCAAGCGCCGAGGCTTGAAACCGCTGGGCATCTACCGGGGCTTGGCGGTGGCGGGATGCGGTGCCGATGAGATGGGCATTGGCCCGGTGTTTGCCATCCCCAAGCTGCTGCAGCGGCACGGCCTAAGCGTCAACGACATCGGCTTGTGGGAGATCAACGAGGCCTTCGCTTGCCAGGTGATTCACTGCCGCGATCAGCTGGGCATTCCGGACGAGCGCCTCAATGTCAATGGCGGTGCAATTGCCATCGGCCACCCTTTCGGCATGTCGGGGGCCCGCTTGGTCGGCCATGCTTTGCTGGAGGGGCGCCGCCGTGGCGTGCGCTACGCGGTCGTCAGCATGTGCATTGGCGGTGGCATGGGCGCTGCGGGCCTGTTTGAGATCGATTAGATGTGCGCTACCAGGCCCAAAACGGCACATTCCAGGGTTGTCTCTGATGGTGAATTTTTGCCTTGCGGGCTTGAATGGTGTCATAACCATTCAAAGGCCAAAACGGCATGACAACAGAGACAAACTTCATCGAAAAGTTGCGCGAAGAACCGTGCGCGAACTTTGATTCTTCAGCGCCACCTTCTATGACTCAAATGATGATCCAGGCGCCTTTGTCCTCGGTCGAGCGATTCAGTGAATTGCTGGGGTTGATCTACGAGGTGGCCATGGACACCTCGGCCTGGGGCCGCGCTTTGGAGGCGATTTTGCACGCACTAGGGGGCAACTATGTTTCCCTGATCGTGCGCCCCGGCAGTGGTGATGATTTGGGCTGGATCGTCTCCGCCGCCAGCGATCGTCGTGAGGTCAATTCCCATCATCCGCAGATTGCCCTGAGCCCCTTCACTGGTTTGCAGCCAGACAAATTGGTGACCATCGCCGACATCCTGCCCGAGGCCGAATGGCGGTCTTCGCAGTACTACCGCGATTGGTGCGAGCCGCATGGCGTGTTCCATGTGCTGGCCTGCGATATCGCCACGAAGGACGGCGGCATTTACGGCTTTCGCGTCACCCGGCCAGAGGGCTCGCCGGCCTTCTCTTTGCAGGATCGCGCCGATGCAAAGTTGCTGCTCCCGCATCTCAAGCGCGCGCTCAATCTGCATTTGTCTATCAACCAGGACCGCAAGGTCAGTGCCTTGTACAGCCATGCGATGGCGCAGCTGATGGTGGCCGCGGTGGTGCTGGATGAAAACGGTCTGGTCTTGGATTGCAATCCAATGGCCAAGGGCGTGCTGGAACTCGGCGACGGGCTGCGCATCGTCGGCAATCAGCTGGAGGCCACCTACGCCAATGACAACCGCAAGTTGCAGCGCCTGGTGCGTGATGCACTGTCGGGCAAACAACAGTCCGTGGGCCTGATCGAAGCCATGTCGGTGAGCCGCCCGTCGGGCAAGGTCAGCTGGGGGGTGGTGGTGCAGGCCATGACACCGGACCAGTGGACCGTGGGCAAGCATCGCCCCTGCGTGGCGGTGTTTGTTCGCGATGCCGAAGGCAAGGCGCACCCTCCCGTCAAGCTGGCGCAACAGTTGTTCCAGCTGACGCCGGCCGAGACGGCTTTGGCCATCCAGCTGGCCAATGGCTTGTCGCTCGAAGAAGCGGGTGAGGTGCTCAACATCCGCCGCAACACGGCACGCGCGCATCTGCGCTCGATCTTCTCCAAGACGGGCGTGCGCAGGCAGACCGAGTTGGTGCGCATCTTCCTCAATAGCGTGGCCTGGTTGGGCGTGCACGATTCTGAGTAAGGCGCCAAAGCGGCAAAGCCCCGTGTTCTTTGTATGTTGAAAGCCCGGCCTGCCGGGCTTTTTCTTGCCTGATGGTTTGGTGCGTTAGTCTCTTCGGACGATGAGGGGCTGCGGTCCCGGCGGCAAATTCGGCTTTGAAAAATACGCCTGTGCCAAACGGCGGCAGGTGCCATAAAGCCGGAGACCCCACCCATGTACACCCCATTCAAGCAGCCGCGGCTGCGTCCCATCGCGCTGGCCCTGGCCAGCCTCTTCCTGCTCGATGCGAGCCATCAGGCCCACGCACAGACTCAGCCTGAGGCGCTGAGCGAGGCCAAAGACATGGCCAAGCTCGATGCGGTCGTCGTGACCGTGCAGCGCCGCAAGGAGAAGCTGCAAGATGTGCCGGTTGCCGCCACGGCCATCACCGCCGCTGACATCGAGGCTCGTGGCATCAGCAATGTGGCCGATCTGGCTTCGCTGGCGCCTAATTTGCAAATCAGCCCCACGCCCGGCAATTCCACCGCGGTGCAGATCGCGATCCGAGGCTCGGTGACCACCAACCCGGCCCTGTCCTGGGATCCGACCGTGGGCATGTATGTGGACGGGGTTTATGTCGGCAAGAGCCAGGGCTCGGTGTTTGATTTGGTCGATTTGGAACGCGTGGAGGTTCTGCGCGGTCCGCAGGGTACGCTGTACGGCCGCAATACCTTGGCTGGCGCCATCAATCTGGTGACCAAGAAGCCCAGTGGTCAATTGGGTGGCCAGTTCAGCGTGGACGTCGGCAACTACAAGTCCCGCGTGACCAAGCTCTCGCTGGATCTGCCCTCGGCCGGGCCGCTGAAGGTCTCCGTGGGTGGCCGTACCGAGCAGCGTGATGGCTGGGTCAAGACCGCGCCCGGCAGCTCGGTGACCCAGCTCAACAATCGTGACAATCAGGCGGCTCGCCTGGCCGCGACCCTGGAGCTGAGCCGCGATCTGGTGCTGGACTACCGCTACGACAAGACCAAGGTCGATCAGAACTCGCGCTTTTCGCAGGTGGTGCGATCCACGGTGGACAAGGACTTCGGCTTCCCCTCTGGCATCGTGGTGTCCACCGGGGGGCGTGTCGAAAACGCAGCCGTGGACGGCCCAAGCTTTGAGCGCATGAATATTCAGGGTCATGCCCTGACGGCCGAGTGGAAGCTCAATGGCGACAACACGCTCAAGTACATCGCCGCCAAGCGCGATATGGACTGGAAGGATGCCCTGGATCTGGACGGCTCACCGGTGGCTTTTGCGCACACGCAGCGCCTGTCGGACTTCAAGCAGACCTCACACGAGCTGCAGTTGATCGGCGCTGCCGGCCCGGTGAACTACGTGGGCGGCCTCTACCGCTTCGAGGACGAGGGCTTCACTTCCAACCCGCAGACCTTCTTCTCCGGCGGCGCCAATTTTGATTCGCGCTATGGCTTCAGCACCAAGGCCGATTCCGTCTACGGCCAGGCTGACTACAGGTTTGCGGATGCCTGGACGCTGACCGCTGGCCTGCGTCACACCAGCGAGACCAAGAGCACCGAGCGCTACAACGCCGCAGTGTCGCCCACTGGCGCGGTGTTGGCAGTGATCGTTCCGCAGGGCACGGCCGCCAGTACCAAGTTCACCGCCACCACGCCGCTGCTGAGCCTGGGCTACAAGCTGAGCAATGAGGTCAGCGTCTACGGCCGCTATTCGGAGGGCTTCAAGAGCGGCGGCTTCAACGGTGAGGCTAGTACGGTGCAAGAGGCCACTACGCCCTTCAAGCCCGAGAAGCTGAAGTCCTTTGAGCTGGGGGCCAAGTCCACACTCCTGGGCGGTCGCATGATGCTCAATGTGGCGCTGTTCAATAACGACAGCACCGATCTGCAGCAGGCGGTCTTCACGGCCACAGGCGCGGCGGCTTCGGACATTCGCAATATCGGCAAGGCCAATTCGCGGGGCATTGAGCTTGAGGCGGTGGCGCGTGTCACCCGCGACTTCAAATTGCAGGCCGGCTATGGCTATCTGCAAACCCGCTACAAGGAGTATCCCGACGCGACGGGCAAGAACGTGGCCGACAATGTGGCGGTGGTGCATGCGCCGCGCCACACCCTGAACTTGGTGGCCAGCGGCACCTTGCTGCGCACCAGCCTGGGCGAGTTGCGTGGCACGGCGGACTACAGCTTCACCAGCAGCCACTACCTCTATCCCTACCAGCTCACCACGGTCAATCCGGCTTTGCAGACGGCGGCGAACACGCTGGTGGACAGTGTTGGCCTCGTCAACTTCCGCTTGAGCCTGTCCGAGATCGAACTGGGCAGCCAGGCCAGCGGTGAGCTGGCGCTTTGGGCACGCAATGCCCTGGACAAGCAGCACATTGCCAACAAGATCGACTTCGGCCCGGGCTTCGGCAATCTGACTCAGGCCTACTACGTCGATCCGCGCACCGTGGGCGTTAGCCTCAACGTGCGCTGGTAAGTCACGTTTGCACCGGCCGCAGACGCGGCTGGTGCAAGGACGAGCGGATCCGTCACAGATCCGTGCGATGACCCGCCCTTTGCTCGGTCTCAAGTGCGGGCGGCGCATAGGGCTCAGTGGGCGCAGCGGGTGATATCCCCTCTATGGGCGCGGGCAGTGGCGTGCCATCGAAACACGCGCGCAGGTTGGCAATGGCCAGCTCCAGCATGCCTAGAACGGTAGCGCCCGTGGTGCTCGCCATATGAGGTGAAAGCACCACGTTGTCCAGCGCAAGCAGCGCCGCTGGCACATCGGGCTCATGGCAGAACACGTCGAGGCCTGCGGCCAGAATCCGGCGCTCTCGTAATGCCTCCACCAAGGCCTCTTCATCGACGATGGCGCCGCGCGCTATGTTGATCAGGATGCCACTTGGACCAAGCGCGTTGAGCACCTCGCCGTCAATGAGCGCGCGTGTCCCTTCGCCGCCGCTGGCGCAGACCACCAGGAAATCGACGCTTGCAGCCAAGCTGCGTGCATCCGGGCACCAACGATAGACGAGGTCTGAGTGTTGTGTCCGGCCGGTGTAGGCAATGCTCATGCCGAATGCCTGTGCACGCAGCGCCACTGCACGTCCGATGCGTCCGAGGCCGACAATGCCCAGGCGGCTACCGGAGACGCGCCGCGTCATCGGATATCGACCCGCAGCCCAATCGCCTCGGCGCACAAAGCTGTCGGCGCTCACGACCTGTCTCGCGGCCGAAAGCAATAGCGCCATGGCGAAATCGGCGACGTCGTCGGTCGAGACGCCTGGCGTGTGGGTGACGCAAATCTTGCGCTCCCGCGCGGCCTCAATGTCGATGCCGTCGTAGCCGACACCGAGCACCGAAATGATTTCCAGCGCAGGCAAGCGCGCGATCATCTCCCGGCTTACGACGGATTCACCCGTTGCCAAGATGCCTCGCATCAACGGCGCCAAGGCTTGCAGCTCAGCGCTTGCGAGTTGCGCGTAGTCATGACAATCGAAGTGCTGGTGCAAGCGCTCGGCCAGGGCTGCCGGCAATTTGGCGAGCAGCAAAACCTTGGGCTTCATGGCTTACGTCAGCACGCTAGGGTCGCGGCGAATTTCCTCACGTGCCATGGCTTCCCAAAGAAAGGGGAAACCATTCGCGTCTGGCCGCTGGCCAGTCGCTATAGCGA
This sequence comes from uncultured Roseateles sp., assembly GCF_945956965.1. GTDB lineage: Bacteria > Pseudomonadota > Gammaproteobacteria > Burkholderiales > Burkholderiaceae_C > Paucibacter_A. Next base: position 141,936 of record NZ_CAMFJS010000008.1, on the reverse strand, counting down.
CGGCTGCGGGTAGCGGGTTGCCCCCGCCCAAGGTCTCAACGCGCCAGGCCATCCGGCAACGCCACTCCAGCGTGATGGCCCGCAAATGCGCTTGACGGATTCCGTTGGCGACCAGCAGCACGCCGTGGTTTGCCAGCAAGGCCCACTTGCTCTCGCCCAGGGCGTCCGCAGCGGCGCGGCCAAGCACGCCGTCTTCGACCGTGCCGCGGTATTCGTCATAGAGAACCGGATCGCTATCGACCAGAGCCGAGGTCTGATCGTAGATCGGCGGAACGCGGCCCACCGCAGACCAGACCGAGCCCCACTCCGGATGGTTATGAATCACCACGCTGACGTCGTGCCGGGCGGCATGGACATCCATATGCAGATTGATGGCCGGCGTGATGTTCCAAGCACCCTCGATGACCTTGCCCTTCTGATCGAGTCGAAGGATGTCGGAGGCAGTCAACTCGCCCCAAGTCAGTTCCCAAGGATTGGCCAGGTAGCTGCCATCGTCCTGTCGCACTGTGATGTGGCCGGCAATGTGATCGCTATAACCCTCGCGATGCAGGACCCGGCACAGCAGCGCAACTTGCTGCTGAGGGCTGAGTTCGGGCAACAGCGCATGCCGGCCAGGTCGAGGGGCGTAGCGGGCGAGCATTTCAAGGTTCAAGTCAGGCTTCATCTTTTTCTCCTTCCAAACGAGGCGGGGTCGACAAGCTGTCGATCAAGAACTGGTGGACGCGCTCGCAAAGACAGAAGCGCGATGCATGCGCCGCTGATGCGGCTTGTAGTCAAGGATGGCGTTGTGGAGCACGCTGCGGTTGTCCCACAGCACCATGTCGCCCAGTGCCCAGCGATGGCGGAAGCCGAATTGAACTTGCTGGCAATGGCGGTGCAAATAGGCGAGGATCGCGTCGCTTTCCTCGGGTGCCAGACCATCGATATGGGTCGTATAGGTCGGGTTGATGAACAGTGCTTTTCGGCCGGTGATGGGGTGGACGGTGACCATGGGATGGAGATGGCGCTGGCCAGCTTTGATCACTTCGACATAACGGTCATGTGTGACGACACCCTGGCGCAAGGCAGTCGTCATCGGGCCATTCATGTCGTGCCATGCCATTTGGCCATCGAGATATTGCTTCATGCGCGCGGAGAGTGCGTCGTACGCCGTGGTCATGCTGGTCCAGCATGTATCCCCGCCAATGGGCGGCAGGATCTGGGCATGCGTCATGGTCACGATGGGCGGGCTGGGGAGAAAGCTCTCGTCGTGGTGCCACATATCGGCCCGGTCACCGAGCTTTGAATCGATGACGGTGATCTGCTCGAAGCCAGCACCCAGATTCGGGAAATAGGTGTGAACTTCCGGATCACCAAAGTGCTTCGCAATCGCGAGATGCTGTTGCGGCAGCAGGTCGGGAACATGCAGCACAAGTGCTTCATGTTTGACCAGTGCCGCTTCGATAGCTGCCAGCGACTCTGGTGCGAGCAAATCGGCAAGATTGAGGTCCAGCACTTCGGCGCCAATGGCCGTACCGAGTGGGCGAACATTCAAGGGTGAGGGCACGCTTGTCTCCTGGTAAATTTTTTTGACTTTTTAGGCAGTTGGCCCGAAGCTGCGCCGCGCAGGACCTTGGCTAAGGTCGATCTTTGGCGGACTCTGGATGCCAATTGCAGGTGTCGGCCAGCCCACATGCACTTGTCCGCGAAGTGAGGCGGCGGGGCCACGTGTTGCTGATCGACGGCGCTCAGTCTAGGGTGGCCATTCGCTTTGCAATAGTCGCGTTCTTAGGCGCCAATTCACATGCCTAAGTCAATGATTTGATTTGTAAATTAACGGCCGTTGGGTATCTCAGAAAGCAGCACTCGCATTTCCATGCTCAAGAAACGAAACACACGCTCTGCCGCTAGCGGCCCGTCCGCTGAACCACTGCCCGCACCACGCAAACGCCCGAATCAGTCGCGCTCCCGCGCGCTGGTCGATGCCGTCGAGCAAGCTTGTCTGCGTATTCTTGATGAAGCGGGTGAAGAGGCGCTGACCGTCGCGCGCATCGCTGAAGTTTCAGGGGCTGCGGTTGGGTCGATCTACCAGTACTTTCCGAACAAGGACGCCATCGTGGCGATGCTTTATGAGCGCGTGCTGGACGAGGAGTCTGAGCAACTGCTGGTGGTCCGAGGCCGGCTCATCGGCGTGCCCTTGTCGAGCGCTTTGCGCGAAGTTCTGGCCAACATCATTCGCGTGGAGTTGCGGCTCTTCAAGTTGAACCAAGCCTTTCATCTGCGCTACCACTCGGCACTCCATCTGGGCATGTGGCGTGGCCCCTACCAAACTGCCGGCGAGTTCATCGAGGCGACCTGGTTGCCATTCCTGAAGATGTATGCGCATGAGATCGACACGCCCCATCCTGAGCTGGCGGCCTTTCTTCTGGGACAGGGATTACGCAGCGTGATCCGCTCGCTGCTGGAGGAGAAGCCCGGCGAGTTGGAGTCCGGCGCCTTGCTGGACTGCTTGGTCGCCATGGCCCTGGGCTGCCTGCGCCCAATGGCCTTGCAAGAGCAGAATGTCCTCCCCTGCGCAGGCTCAGTCGCTTGAGGCTTGAGATAGGCAGACCTGCTGCCGCCCAAAGGCTGTCAGGCGCAGGCGCCCTGTTCGCGCAGGGACTTGATGTCCGCACTGCCCAAGCCCAGCGCTATCAGCAGCTCATCGGTGTGCTCGCCGCAACGGGCACCGGGCGTGGGGCGGCGGGCCGGTGTGCGTGAGAGGCGGGGTGCCGGGGCCGGCTGACGTTGGGGCTTGCCATCAACGGTGATGTCAACAAACACGCCGCGCGCGACATTGTGTGGATGATCCGGGGCTTCGGCCAGACTCAGCACCGGGGCAAAGCAGATATCACTGCCTTCCAGCCGCGCGCACCAATCGGCGCGTGTGCGGGTCTTGATCTGTGCTGCGACGCGGGCTTTCATCGCAGGCCAATCGCGTGTGTCGTATTGCCGCTTGGGGTCAGCGTCCAGCTCCAGTCTTTGCATCAGCTCGGCATAGAACTGCGGCTCAATTGCCCCCAGCGAAATCTGGCCACCATCGGCGCATTCGAAGACTTCGTAGAAGGGCGCGCTGTTGAGAAAGAAGTTGTGCTCCGCCTGGTCTTGCCAGTAGCCGACGTGGCGCATTTGATGGATCAGGCCGCTCATGGCTGAAATGCCGTCAACCATGGCGGCGTCCACGACCTGGCCGCGCCCAGAACGCTGCGCCTCAAAGATGGCGCACATCAAGCCGAAGCAGAGAAACATGGCGCCGCCACCCATATCGCCGACCAAGGTGGGCGCAATGCTTGGACGCTCGCCTGGCCGGCAAGAGGTCGACAGCGCGCCACTCAATGCGACGTAGTTGATGTCATGCCCGGCAGCCTGCGCCAAGGGGCCGTCCTGGCCCCAACCGGTGATGCGCCCGTAGACCAAGCGGTGATTGCGCGCCGCCACCTGCTCAGGGCCAAAGCCCAGGCGTTCCATCACGCCGGGGCGGAAGCCTTCAATCAGCGCGTCAGCCGATGCCAGCAAGCGCCAAACGATGTCGCGACCGGCCTCGGATTTCAGATCGACCGCGATGGAGCGCTTGCCTCGGCTCATGGCCGAGCGTGGATAGGCCGCTGCCTTGGCCGCGTCGCCCGCGCGCTCCACCACGATCACATCAGCGCCCATATCGGCCAGCATCATGCCCGCGAAGGGGCCAGGGCCGATGCCAGAGAACTCGATCACGCTCAGGCCTGCAAGAGGGCCGCCAGGAGTCGCCGGTGCTTGGGATTGAAGTGGCATGTGAGTTTTGGGTCAGTGTTTGCGAGAACAGGTGAGGCCACGTTGCGGTGCCTAACTGGGGATTACCGCGGTGGCAGCTTTGAGCGTCGATGCTAGAGTGATTGAGGCGTAAAGCATTGTCGAAAACCCATTCTGAGCAATCTCGATCGAATCAGCACCATGGCCCTAGTGAAGCCCCCGACTGCCCAGATGGAGCGGCATGCCTACCAAATCTCGCATCTGATTTCAGCCTTCACCGTGCCCATGATGGGGCGGCTTTACCGTCAGTTCGACGGCGACATGGTGCAAATCATTGTCTTGGGCGAGATCTCACTGCGGAATGTGGACCAGTTCTTCCGCAAGGGCGGCGCCGACGTGCCTGAGAAATTGCTCGACGACGCCGAGCGGCGCGGCAAGCTGATGCAGTCCTGCAATGTGCTGTCCATCGCCGAGGCGACCGGCATACCGCGGGAGACCGTGCGGCGAAAAGTAGCCCAGTTGATTGAGAAAGGCTGGCTGGCACGCGATGAGCGCAAGCGCCTGATCGTCAAAGCGGGTTCGGGCGAAAAGTTCGTCAAAGCCAATGCCAAGACGGCGTTAGAAATCTTTGAGCTGGCCGCCAAGCTGCAAGAGCTTTTGCGCCAAGTGGACACTGACAAGGACTGATTTCGTCGGTGTGCCCAATTTGGGTCGCAGCCATCCCGGAAGGGCCGAACAAGCCCGAGACTTTGCCTCATCTGCTGATGAATTGAAGAAACGCCGAGATGGAAAACACATTGATTTACGACCACGTGCGCACGCCGCGTGGCAAGGGCAAGCCTGATGGCAGCCTGCATGAAGTGACGCCGGTCTGGCTGGCCAGTCGCCCGCTGGTGGCGCTGCGCGAGCGCAATGGCCTGGACACCCGGGCGGTGGACGATGTGGTCTACGGCTGCGTGGTGCCGGTGGGCGAGCAGGGCGGCAATATCGGCCGCATGGCCGTCTTGCAGGCTGACTTTGACCAGAGCGTGCCGGCCTTGCAGATCAATCGCTATTGCGGTTCCGGCCTGGAGGCGGTGGCGTTTGCCGCGGCCAAGGTGATGGCGGGCCAAGCCGACCTGGCGATTGGCGGCGGCGTCGAGATGATGTCGCGTGTGCCCATGGGATCGGACGGTGGCGCCTGGGCGCAAGACCCGCAAGTCGCCAGCAAGACCTATTTTGTGATGCAAGGCATCTCGGCCGATCTACTGGCTTCGCTGCGTGGTCATAGCCGTGCCGATGTGGACGCCTACTCGGCCGAGAGCCACCGCCGTGCAGCCCGCGCCTGGGGCGAGGGTCGATTCGACAAATCGGTGCTGCCGGTCAAGGATTTCCTGGGTCTCGAATTGTTGGCGCGTGACGAGACCATTCGCCCCGACACCAGCGTGGAAAGCCTGGCCGCGCTCAAGCCTGCTTTCACCGAGATGGGCCAGAAGTACGGTTATGACAGCGTGGCCTTGCAACGTTACCCGCAGGTTGAGCGCATCGAACACATCCACCATGCGGGCAATAGCTCGGGCATCGTGGACGGTGCGGCTGCCGTGCTGCTTGGCAATGCCGAGGCGGGCACGCGCCTGGGGCTCAAGCCGCGCGCGCGCATTCGCGCTTTCGCGGCGGTGGGCTCGGAGCCGACGCTGATGCTGGATGGCCCGGCCATCGCAGCACGCCGGGCGCTCGCACGCGCCGGCATGCAGCCGAGCGATATCGATCTGTGGGAACTCAATGAAGCATTCGCCTCGGTGGTGCTGACCATGATGGAGGAGCTGAACATCCCTCACGAGCGTATGAACGTCAACGGCGGGGCCATCGCGATGGGCCATCCGCTTGGCGCCACCGGCGCCATGATTCTCGGCACCGTGCTCGACGAGCTGGAGCGCACCGGCAAGCAGACCGCACTGATCTCGCTGTGCGTGGCGGCCGGCATGGGCTCGGCCATGATCATCGAACGCGTTTGAGTGAGACAAGAACAATGAGCCAAGAAATCATTCGCTACGCCGTCGATGCCGACGGTATCGCCACCCTGACCATCGACTACCCCGGCAAGACGATGAACGTCATCGATCAGGCCTTCATGGACAGCCTGGATGCGGGCATTGCCCGCCTGGTGGCCGACCCCGCCGTCAAGGGAGGCATCATTACTTCCGGCAAAGAGGCCTTTGTGGCCGGCGCCGACTTGGTGACGATGGAAGAAAACCTGGATGGCATGGCCGAAGACAGCATCCAGGCCATGTTTGAAAAGTACGCCTCGCTCTCGCGCGTTTATCGCCGCGTTGAGACCTGTGGCAAGCCACTGGTCGCAGCGATCAACGGCATCGCCATGGGTGGCGGCTTTGAGCTTTGTCTGGCTTGCCATCACCGCGTGATGGCTGACGCACCCGGTGTGGTGGTGGGACTGCCCGAAGTGCAGGTGGGCTTGGTGCCCGGTGCCGGTGGTACCCAGCGCTTGCCGCGCCTGGTCGGGGTGAGCGCCGCGCTGCCTTGGTTGCTGGAAGGAAAAAGTGCGGATGCGGCCACGGCCTTGAAGGCTGGCCTGGTGCATGAAACCGTGGCGCCGGACCAGTTGATGGCGGCTGCCAAGCGCTGGCTGCTGGATGCGCCCAAGGCCGTGCAGCCTTGGGACGAGAAGGGCTTCAAGATTCCCGGCGGTGGCCCGCTGGACCCCCGCGTGGCACCTGCCTTTGTGGTTGGCAATGCCATGGTGCAAGCCAACACGTATCACAACCTACCTGCGCCGCTGGCCATTCAGAGCTGTGTCTACGAAGGCAGCCTGTTACCCATCGACAAGGGCCTGCGCATCGAGAGCAAATACCTGCTGCAAACGGCCCAACTCAGCCCGGTGTCGCGCAGCATGATTCGCACGCTCTTCATCAACAAGAGCAAGGCCGAGAAGGGCCTGCACCGGCCTGCCGGCTTCGCGCCCTTCAAATGCGCCAAGCTCGGCATGATTGGTGCGGGGATGATGGGCGGCGGCATTTCGCTCAATGCGGCGCAGCGCGGCATTCAGGTCGTGCTGATCGACCGTGATCTGGAGGCCGCCGAGCGCGGCAAGGCCTATGCCGCCAAGGCCCTGGCCAAGCAAGTGCAGCGTGGCCGCATGACACAGGACAAGGCCGACGCCATCCTGTCCCGCATCAGGCCCAGCACCGACTACGACTTGCTGCGCGACGCCGATATGGTGGTGGAGGCGGTGTTCGAGGACCGCGCCATCAAGGCCGAGGTGACCAAGAAGCTCGACGCGGTGCTGCCACCGAGCTGTGTGCTGGCCACCAACACCTCGGCGCTGCCCATCACCTTGCTGGCCCAGGCCAGCAGCCGGCCCGACCGCTTCATTGGCCTGCACTTCTTCTCGCCGGCCGACCGCATGCCCTTGGTCGAGGTGATCCGCGGCAAGGCCACGTCGGACGCCACCCTGGCCCAGGCACTCGACTTTGTCGGCCAGTTGAAGAAGACGCCCATCGTCGTCAACGATAGCCGGGGCTTCTTCACCAGCCGTTTCATCGGCGCCTTTGTGGATGACGCCATCGGCATGGTGGCCGAGGGCATCAATCCGGCCCTGATCGACAACTGCGCGCGCCATTGCGGCATGCCGGTCGGGCCGCTGGCCATCACCGATGAGCTGTCCATCGAGTTGTCAGTGCACGCGGGTGAGTCGCAAAAGAAAGAGTTCCCTGAGAGCTACAAGGAAGGCCGCTCGGTGCCGGTGCTCAAGCGCTTGTACGAGTTGGGTCGTCTGGGCCGCAAAAACGGCAAGGGCTTTTACGACTACGACACCGAGAGCGGCGGCAAGCGCTTGTGGACGGGTTTGGCCGAGCTCTATTCGCGCCGCGCCATTCAACCCTCACCGCTTGATCTGAAGCAACGCATTCTGTATGTGCAGGCGGTCGAGGCCGCGCGTGCGATGGAAGAGGGTGTTTTGCTGAATCCGGCTGATGGCGATGTGGGTGCCATCCTTGGCGTGGGCTATCCAGCCTATACCGGCGGCCCGTTCTGCTTCATTGACGGGGTGGGACTGAAAGCCTTTGTCGCCGAGGCCGACCGTTTGGCCGATCTATTCGGTGAGCAGCTGCGCCCACCCTTGTTGTTGCGCGACATGGCCGAGTTGGGCCAGACCTTTTATGGCAAGACCGCCCGCCCCGTGGCGGCGGCGCTCTCCTGAACTTTGCCGCGACCTAGACGCCATGAACTTTGAGTTTTCAGCTGACCAAGATGCACTGCGCGAGCAGCTGCGCAAATATCTTTCCAAAGAGTCTCCGCTAGGGCTGTCGCGCCAGCTGATGGACGGTGAGGCTGGCGCCGTTGAGTGTGCCGACGCGGTGTGGCGCGGCCTGGCCGACTTGGGCGCGACCGCGCTGATGCTGCCCGAGGATTGCGGTGGCATTGGCCTGGGCGCCATGGACTTGTGTGTGGTGGCCGAGGAAATTGGCCGCCAGCTCAGCCCGGTGCCCTTGGCTTCGACGCTTTACCTGGCCACCCAGGCCGTGCTGCTGGGGGGGAGCGCGGCTCAGCAGCAGCGCTGGTTGCCGGCGGTGGCGGCTGGCGCGGCGGGTACGCTGGCGGCGCCGCTGGACGGCGTGATCGATGCGGCCACGCTGCCCCGCTTCGGTGGGCAAACTCTCAGCGGCAGCGTTGCTTTGGTGGCCGATGGCTTGGCTGCGCAATGGGCGGTGGTGCTGGCGGCCGATGCCGCCATTCAGCCTTGCTGGGTGCTGGTGCGCCTTGATGCGAGTTTGAGCCGGCGCAGTTTGGCGACGCTCGATGCCGCCAAGCCTTTTGCTGAATTGCGATTCGAGTCCACGCCAGCCGAGTTGCTGGACGGCGTCGCGAATGCCGCCGAGGCGGGCGCGCTGTTGGCGCGTGTGCGCAACCGCGCCGCCGTGCTGCTCGCCTTCGAGCAACTGGGCGCGGCCGAGGTGGCGCTGGAAATGGCCAGCGCCTATGCCCGCGAGCGCAAGGCCTTTGGTCGCGCCATCGGCTCTTATCAGGGCATCAAGCACAAGCTGGCCGATCTCTATACCGACATCCAGATGGCTCGCTCGCACTGCTACTACGGTGCCTGGGCGCTGGCGGCCGACGCCGCGGATGATGCGGCTGCGCAGGGCGCGCCTGAGCTGGCAGCCGCAGCGGCAGCCGCACGCGTCAGCAGCAGCCGCGCCTTCAGCCTGATGGCGCAGGAGAACCTGCACATCCACGGGGGCATGGGCTACACCTGGGAGCTGGATTGCCACCTATTCCTGCGCCGTGCGCGCCAGCAAGCGGTGCTGCTGGGCCATGAGCAGCAGTGGGGCGAGCAGCTGGCGACACAGCTGGCGCAGTGGCTGGAACAGCCTTTGCCCAAGCGCCAGCGCGCGCCGGCCGGCGAGGGGGCGATGGACTTTGACGATACGCCAGAAGAAGCGGCGTTCCGTGCGGAGTGCCGTAGCTGGTTGGATGCCAATGCCTCGCTGAAACAGCGCCCGGATGACTTCTTCGAGCCTCATCTCGACGCGGCTCAGCGCATGCAGTTGGCGCGCGCCTGGCAGGGCCGCAAGGCGGCCGCCGGCTTCGGTGCTATCACCTGGCCCCAAGTGCTGGGCGGGCGCGGCGGCACGCCCATGCAGGAGTTGATATGGCGGCAGGAAGAGGGGCGTTACAACGTCCCCACCGGCTTTTTCAACGTCAGCTTGGGTATGGTCATCCCTTCGGTGATGGCGCATGCCTCCAAGGAGGTGCTGGCAGCGCACATCGCGCCGGCGCTGACAGGTCAGCATCTGTGGTGCCAGCTGTTGTCTGAGCCCGGCGCCGGCTCTGACCTGGGCATGGTTCGCACCCGTGCCGAGCGTTGCAACGACGGCCGCGAGGGCTGGATCTTGAATGGTCAGAAGGTCTGGACCTCATTGGCGCAGTTCGCTGAATATGGTCTGGTGCTGGGACGCACTGACCCGGAGCTGCCCAAGTTCGACGGCCTGACGACCTTCTTCATCGACATGAAAAGTCCCGGTGTCACGGTGCGGCCGATTCGCCAGGCCAGCGGCGAGGCGGAGTTTAACGAGGTCTTTCTCGAAGATGTGTTCGTGCCGGACGCGCAGCGCGTTGGCGCGCTGAACGCAGGTTGGAAGACCACCTTGACCGGCTTGATGAATGAGCGCTTGTCCATCGGCGGCGTGATGCCAGCCGAATTGTGGAAGTTGGTCGCTGAGTTGCTGCGCGAGGCGCGCTTTCTGGGGCGCAGCGCCTTGGCTGATGGCCGTATGCGTGAGCGGCTGACTGACTTCTATTTGAACGCCCAGGCCTTGTGGCTGCTGCAGTGCCGCGCGCTGACCGCGCTGTCCAAGGGCCGCATGCCGGGGCCGGAGATGAGCGGCGCCAAGAATGTGGCGGCCTTGACTTTGCAGCGCATCGGTGCTTTTGCCATTGATATGCAAGGGCCGCGCGGCGTGCTGGCAGCCAGCGAGCTGGGTGAGCGCTTTGCGCTGATCGAGCGACTCTGGTTCGGCGCTGCCGGTATGCGGATTGCGGGCGGCACCGATGAGATTGTTCGCAACAGCATTGGCGAACGCGTGTTGGGCTTGCCTGGCGAGCCGCGCACCGACAAGGGCGTGCCCTTCAGCCAGCTCGCGCGTTAAGCCAACAAAAGAAAACAAGCCGGCGCAAAAGCAGCTGGCACGGAGACAAACGCATGAGCAAGCCTACCAAGACTTTCAATCTGGCTGATATTTTCAGCACTGTGGCCGAGCTGCACCCGCAGCGCCCGGCCTTTATCTGCGGGGAGCAGCGTCTGACCTTTGCCGAGTTGGACCAACGCTCCACCCGCTTGGCCAGTGCGCTGCGCGCTCAAGGCCTGCGCCGGGGCGACAACGTCGGCATCGAGCTGCACAACTCTGCCGCCTATCTGGAGAGTTACTTCGCCTGCTGCAAGATTGGCGCGGTGCCGGCCAATGTGAACTACCGCTACGTGGCCGACGAGCTGCGGCAGCTGTTCAATTCTTTGCAGTTGCGTGGCCTCATCTATGGAGGTGAATTTGCGGCCGAGGTGGCGAAAGTGGCGCCCCAGGTAGACAGCCTGCGCTGGCTGGTTCAGGTGGGCGCTGGCGCGGGTCCAGCCCAGGCGCTGGACTATGACAGTTTGCTTGCTGGCGGCAGCGCCGAGTTGAGTGATCCCGAGCGCAGTGATGAGGACCTGACCCTGCTGTGCACAGGCGGCACCACCGGTCTGCCCAAGGGCGTGATGTGGCCGCACAAGAATCTGTTCATGGGTGCGCTGGGCGGTGGGGGCATGTACTTCCGCCGCGGGCCGGTGCAGAGCCTGGAGGAGCTTGCGGCCCTGGTGGCTCAGGCGCCGGAGGCCCGTTACTTCGCGCTGGCCCCGATGATGCACGGCGCGGCCATGTGGGCCTCGCTGATCAGCTTGTTCGCGGCGCAGACGGTGGTGGTGAATGACCAGCAGCACTTTGACCCCGAGCATGTGTGGCAGCTCGCGCAAGACCAGCAGGTCAACATCCTGTCGGGCGTTGGCGACGCGATGGCGCTGCCCTTGGTGCAGGCGCTGGAGCGTCACCCCGGGCGCTGGAATCTGCAGCGTGTGATGGTCTACGGTAATGGTGGCGCGCCGCTGTCATCCCATGTGGTGGCGCGCATCCAGGCGGCCTTGCCCCAGGTGATGGTGAATAACGGGCTGGGCTCATCGGAGGCTGGCTTCATGGGCGGTGGCGACAAGCCGACGGACGGGGAGGGTTTGCTGGTCCTGGCCCCGAGGCCGGATCTGGCCTTGATCGACGCTGCTCATCGCATGGTGACGTCGCCCGGCGGCCGAGGCATTCTTTCGCGCACCGGCTTCACCCCAGTCGGCTATTACGGCGACCCGGTCAAGTCGGCGCAGACCTTTGTCACCATCGACGGACGCCTGTGGGTGCTGACCGGGGACGAAGCGCGCGTGGACGAGCAGGGCCGCTTTGTGCTGCTGGGTCGTGGCTCGCAGTGCATTAATACCGGCGGCGAGAAGGTCTTCCCGGAGGAGGTAGAGGAAGCCGTGCGCCGCTACGCCGCGGTGCAGGATGTGCTGGTGGTGGGCTTGGCTGACGAGCGTTGGGGCCAGCGCATCACGGCCGTGGTGGAGTTGGTGCCCGGCGCCGACTTTCAGGCCGCTGAGTTGGATCGCATCTGCCGTGAGCATTTGGCCGGCTATAAGACGCCGCGGTCGGTTTTTGTGGCCGAGAAGGTCGTGCGCAGCCCGGCCGGCAAGGCGGACTACCGCTGGGCCAAGGACTTTGCAACGCAAGCCGCCAACAACGCTGAGTCCTTGAACTGAACGCGCCCGCCCCCAGGAGAACTCCAGAATGCAAAGCAACTTCGCGGATGGCAGCGACTACATCATCATCGGCTCCGGCTCAGCCGGCGGCACCCTGGCTGCCCGGCTCAGCGAGGACGCACAGTGCCAGGTCTTGCTGCTGGAAGCCGGCAGCGGCAGCCACAAGCAACTGATGGTGGACATGCCAGCGGGTTGGGGGGCGATGACCTACAGCCCGCGCTATTCCTGGATGCACGAAACCGAACCCGAGCGCTGGGCGGGCGGGCGCCGCATGGCCATGCCGCGTGGCAAGCTGCTGGGCGGCTCCTCATCGATCAACGGCATGATCTACATCCGTGGCCACCGCCAGGACTATGCCGATTGGGTGAGTGCCGGTGCGACTGGCTGGAGCTGGGAGGAACTGCTTCCCCACTTCGTTCGCACCGAAGACCAGCAGCGCCTGCAAGGCCCGCTGCATGGCCGAGGTGGCCCACTGACGGCGACTGATTTGCCGAGTGTGCATCCGGTGACTCGCGCCATGATCGAGGCCGCCCGTCAGTCTGGGCTCAAGGTGGTGGACGACTTCAATGATGGCCAGGCCGAGGGTGCGGGTACCTTCCAAGTCAACTTCCGCAATGGCCGACGCTCATCGATCGCCAGCAATGCCATCGAGGTGGCGATGCGCCGCAGCAATCTGCGCGTGCAGCAAGGCGCGATGGTGGAGCAGATCTTGTTCGAGGGCCGGCGCGCGGTGGGCGTGCGCATGCGCTTGTCGGACGGCACGGTGCATGAGGCGCGGGCGCGCCGCGAGGTGCTGCTGTGCGCCGGCGCGATCCAGTCGCCGCAGCTGCTGCTGTGCTCGGGTCTGGGCCCCGCGGCGCAACTCCAGCAGTTCGGCCTGCCAGTGGTGGCCGATCTGCCCGGCGTGGGAGAGAACCTGCAAGACCATGTCTGTGCGCCCATGTCTTGGCGCCTCAAACCCGGTGTGCGCGGCATGAACGGGCGCTTCCGGGGCCTGGGCCTGCTGGGCTCGGTAATGCGCTACCTGCTGCTTCGCAGCGGCCCAATGATGAGTCCGCCGGCCGAGTTCGGCGCCTATCTGAAAAGTGATCCCGCCCTGCCGTACAACGACATCCAAGTCTTTGGCCTGCCAGTCACCGGCAAGCCTGAGATCGGCGGCACCAAGACCAAAGCCCCGGTGCCTGATGCCTGGGAGGGCATGACGCTGGCGCCCTTCCAAGTGCGGCCCTACTCGCGCGGCCATGTGCGGCTGAAAAGCCCGGATATTCATCAACACCCGGCGCTGACCATGAACTATCTGGACGATGAGCGCGACCGCAAGGCGCTGCTGTGGGCCTTGCGCCAGATGCGCGAACTGGCATGCCAGCCGGCACTGGCGGCGCTGGTGGAGGCTGAAGCCCGTCCTGGACCCGAGGTGCAGACCGATGCGCAGTGGTTGGACTGGGCCGCGCCCATGCTCTCGACGGGTTATCACCCGGTCGGCAGCTGCCGCATGGGCCGCGCCGACGATGCCATGGCCGTTTGCACGCCCGATCTGCGCGTGCGCGGTGTCGAGGGTCTGCGGGTGATTGACGCTTCGGTGATGCCCAATCTGATCTGCGGCAACACCAATGCCACGGCGGTGGCGATTGGTGACAAAGGGGCCGACTTGGTGTTGGGGCGCGCGTCCCTGCCAGCGTTGTCGTGCTGAGTCCTGAGTAGGCGCTAGGCGCACCGTTTTGCATCAGCAACAGCCCTTAGTCTGTTTGCGGGGCGTGCCCGCCGTACGACTTTGACAGAGTCGCGTCATTCCCGGGCTATCGTCTCCGGGTTCCATTGACTGCTTACACCGCCCCCATCGATGCAACCCACTTCCGCCCACGGCTGGCGTAGCCACTACACCTTGGTCCTGCTGATGCTCGTCTACATGATGAGCTTCATCGACCGGCAGATCATGGGCATCCTGATGGAGCCCATCAAGCGGGAGTTTCAGGTCAGCGACACCGCCATGGGCGTGCTCAGCGGTTTGACTTTTGCGCTGTTCTACACCGCGCTGTCGATTCCCTTCAGCCGCTATGCGGACCGGGCCAACCGGCGCAATTTCGTGGCCTGGTGTTGCGCGGCCTGGAGCGCTATGACGGCGCTATGCGGCGCGGCCACCGGCTACTGGTCTTTGGCCTTGGCCCGGGTGGGGGTCGCCGTGGGTGAGGCCGGAGGCACGGCGCCTTCTCTATCGATGGTGGCTGACCACTATCCGCCCGCTCGGCGCGGCCGTGCCATGGGCGTGTTCTGGCTGGGGCCGCAGCTAGGCATTCTGTTGGGCCTGACTCTTGGCGGCTGGATTGCGCAGAACTACGGCTGGCGTGCCGCCTTCGTCTGGATGGGGCTGCCGGGTGTGGCCCTGGCGCTGCTGTTGCGCTACACGGCGACTGAGCCGGGCCGCGGGCGTTGGGAAGGCACCAGCGGTGATGCAAAGGAACCGATTGGCGTCCTGATGCGTGATTTGATGGCGTCTTGCGCCTTCAAGCGGATCACCCTGGCTGGCCTGATGATGGGCCTGGCTGGCTACGGCATCGGCATCTGGACGCCGGCCTTCCTGGTGCGCTCGCATGGCATGAGCCTGCAGGGCGCCGGCGCTGTGATGGGCTTGCTGGGTGGTTTGATGGCGGGCTGCGGCGCGCTGTTCAGTGGCTGGCTGTGCGATGTGTTGGCCAAGCGCGATGCGCGCTGGCGCGTCGGCGTGCCGGCGCTCGGTTGTGCCTTTTCCTTGCCGTTCGCGCTGGCCTTCTACACCTGGCCGGCCGGCGATGTGTGGATGCTGGGCAGCTTTGCGGTGCCTAAGGCGGTGGCCTTCTATATGGGCTTTGGCATTACCGCAGCCTGGTGGACAGCACCGGTCTATACCGTCTTGGCGGATCTGGTGCCGGCCCACCGCCGCGCCACCGCCATCTCTGTCTTCAATCTGGGGCTGACCATGGTGGGCGCTGGCTTGGGGCCCTTGATGGTGGGTATGTTCAGCGATGCCCTGGTTCCGCAGTTCGGCCAGGAGGCGCTGCGCTGGGCCCTGGCCATCTGCGTGGTGGCCTGCTACGGCATGGGGCTGATGGCTTTTCTGGCGACGTTGCAGCCCTATGGGCGCGAGCGGCAAGCGGCAGCGGCCTTGGCGGTATCCGCCCGCTGAGCGTTTTGCATCAAGAACGCTTCGTCCTTCAGGCGGCGTTTGGCCAGGCGTGAATCGTCGTTGATGGCCTGGGTGGCGCCATCTTTCTTGGCCTGCTGCTTATCGTAGACATGGATGTAGCCGCTGAACACCGCACGCATATCGCGGGCCGCTGCTGACACCGGTGTTCCGGCGAATGCGACGAAGGTGGCATGGGGAAATGCATCGCGTAAACCCTGGGGATATCAGCGAATGGGCGATACGCCATGCCTCCGGAAGCGTTACCGCCAGTGGCGGCTCCGCCCATGTTTTCTCGACGCGGGAAGGCCCCTTGTGGCACTCGGATTGCTCGGGTCTGTTTGCAGAGAGGGCATGAATGACCGTGAGGGCGCGGTGCTTGCCGCTCATTGGTTCATGGCCTCCAGATAGGGCTGCATGACTCGTTCAACCCGGTTGATCTTGGCGAATCGGCTCAGCTCAGCCATGGTGACCTTGCGGCTCTGCCATGCATCCTTCAGTGCCTCTAGTGCCACGTCCAGGCCAATCTTGTTGCGGAACTTGAAGCAGTCGGTCACTGTCTTGGCGGCGCTGTACACGCGGATGGGGGCGCCATGCTCGGACACCGTCTCGATACCGTCGCTGTACGCCGTGCCGCGCAGGCGCGTGATGCGCAGCGTCGGATAGTTCAGCGCCGGGGTCTGTGTCGCCTCGGGCAGCGCGATCCACACTTCGTGTGGAATTTGCGTGCCGATCTCATTGAATTGCAGCGCACTCAGCAGGCACAGCACGCTCTTGGGCACACGCTGGCAGACCTCGATCAGCGTCTGGTGTTCGGTAATTTCGGCGTCGGGCAGTCCATACAAGCCACGCGCGATGCGTTGTAGCTTGCCGGTTTGGTGCAGCCGGATCAGCAGTTGTGGAGACCAACCGTGCGCACGCACATCCGCTGCCCGCAGTACACGCTGGTGCTGAGCTAGCTCTAGGATGCGGTCAGACTGGTTCATGAGACCGAAGTTTAATATCCGCATTACTTGTATTCAAGTAATGCGGATATTAATCAGGCTGAGTTTTACCCTCAAAGCTCGCGTTCTGCGCATGGCAGCCTTTGCTTCTTCGATGGCACTGCGAACGAGTGCAACGATCAAACGGGCAGAGGCCTTTGCCAGTGAGCCCTCGTAAGTGATCGACTTTTCTAGTTTGACCGCTAGGCAAAGGCGCCCACTTGAGTCTCCCGATTGTCCACTTGGATGCTTGTGTCGGCGCTCTTGGGATCAGCCGTGAAAGCGCACGCTGTCCGTCAAACTGGCGCGGCCGACCCGGCATTGGTTGGCAGCCACGCCTGGGTCTTCGTAGCCAAAGGAAATGCCCAGCAGCAATTGCCGGCCGTCTGGCACGCCCAGTAGCTCGCGCAGGATGTGGGGCTGAAAACTCAGCGCCGTCTGCGGGCAACTGGCCAGGCCATGGGCCGTCAAAGCCAGCATTAAAGTCTGGGCGTACATGCCGCAGTCGGCGGCCTCGCGCAGGCCGAAGCCCGGCGGCAGATAGATGAAGGCCGCATGCGGCGCATCGAAGCAGGCGAAGTTGCGCAGAAAACCCGCGGCTCGGCCGGCCTTGTCCTCGCGTGGGATCTGCATCGCGGCGTAGAGCTGCGCGGCCGCGTCGAACTGGCGCTCTTTGTAGACGCCGTCATAGCGGCCGTCGTAGGGCAGGTCAGGGCGGTGCTGGCTCGGATCAATGGCTGCGGCTTGCAGACGCTGGCGCAGTTGCTGCAACTGCGCACCGGAAACCACTTCGACCAGCCAAGGCTGGGTATTGCAGTTGGACGGTGCGCGTTGCGCCAGCTCGAATACCTCGCGCAGCAGCGATTCGGGCACAGCTTTGGGCAGGAAGCCGCGCACCGCGCGGCGCTGCGTGATGGCCTCGGCCGTGTTCAAAAGCGTCATGCTTGGGCTCATTGCTTGTTCGCAGTGCCTGCGCGCTCGCTGGGGTTGAGGCTGCCGCCCACCTGTCGGGGTGGGAAGGCGCGCAGGCTCATCGCGTGCTCGGTCAGCAGGTCTTGCATCTGGCCGCCGATCCAGGCCTTACGCAAAGCCAGGCGGTTGGAGTCCTTGCCAGTCGCGCTGCGCTCGTAGGGGTCCATGCGCAGATTGAAGAAGGCGAAGCTGGGCTTGAGCGGGTCGAAGAAGCCCTCACGTTCTTTGAACAGCCCCTTCCACGGGCCTATGCGTGCACCCACCAGCTCACGCTCGTTGTAGTAGACGAAGTGCTTGCGCGGGCCGGGGGCCTTGCCCTGCCAGTGTTCCAACTGGTCAATGCCGTCGATCTTGACCTTATGACTCTGCAGCAGTTGCTCATCCACCTTAGGAGCGCCGGCGGCATGGGCCAGGGTGCTGAACAGGTCGTAGTGGGTCTGAATGGCGTTGGACACGGTGCCGGGTTTGATCGCAGCTGGCCAGCGCACCAACATGGGCACGCGGTAACCGCCCTCCCAGGTGGATTGTTTCTCGCCGCGGAATGGCGTGGTGCCGCTGTCCGGGTAGTGGAAGTTCTGCGGGCCGTTGTCCGAGGTGAAGACCACAATGGTGTTCTTGGCCAAACCCAGTTGGTCGAGCTTGTCCAGGATCTGGCCGATATGCCCGTCCATCTCCATCATGCCGCTGCCAAAAACATCCTCTTCCGATGAGTAAGGAGCTGCCAAATAGCGCGACTCTGGTTTCAGATGCGTGTTGACATGCATCCGCGTCGGGTTGTGCCACAGGAAGAAGGGCTGCTTGGACTTGGCCGACTCTTCCAGGAACTTGAGTGAGCGCGCCGTCGACTCGTCATCAATGGTCTGCATGCGCTTGGCTGTCAGCGGGCCCAGGTCTTTGGGCGTCTCGCCGGCTCGTGCCTCGAGCACGCCGCGTGGGCCGTACTTCTTGCGGAATTCAGGGTCCTTGGGATAGTCGATCTGCTCGGGTTCCTCTTCGGCATTGAGGTGATAGAGGTTGCCAAAGAAATAGTCGAAGCCATGCGAGGTGGGCAGGTGTTCGTCGCGGTCGCCCATATGGTGCTTGCCGATGTGCGCGCTGCGGTAGCCCAGCGGCTTCAATACCTCGGCCAGTGAAGGATCGCGCTTGTCGTGGCCAATGGGTGAGCCAGGCAAGCCGACCGTAGTCAAGCCGGTGCGGATGGGCATCTGGCCGGTGATGAAGGCGGAGCGGCCGGCGGTGGAGGTGGGTTCCGCGTAGTGGTCGGTGAACAGCAGGCCTTCGCGCGCGATGCGGTCCAGATTGGGCGTCGGCGCCATCATGCCGTGCGTGTAGGCGCCGACATTGCTGGGGCCCACATCGTCGGCCATGATGACCAGGATGTTCGGCCGTGTGCCCAAAGCTTGGGCCAGCTGGGCCTGCTGGGCCGAAGCTGCGTGCAGGCCGCCCAGGGTCAGGGCGAGAATGGCCGCAGCAACGCGGGTCGGGTGTAAATGCTTGCTCATCGTTGTGTCTCCTCGGAAGGCGGGGCGTTCTTGTTGTTAGTTGGCGCGTAGCTGCACCTCGAAACAGCATGAGTCATGTCCATGCTACGGGTCGGGCGGGCAGCGCCGCCGCGAGATTACCCAAGATGGGTAATTCGGTGCCCGAGCCGATGACCCGGCGGCGAAATATTTTTTCGTGTTGATGGAATCGAATCCATCTGCCGCTGCTCTTATGCATATGTTCGCCGCATTCCAGTCCGCAGAAAGCCGCTACCAGCAATGGGTGGAGGAGCACTATCGCTTCCTGCTGCGCAGCGCATGGGCGCTGACCGGCTCACGCGCTGTGGCGGAAGACGTGGTGCAGGATTGTTTTGCGCTGGCCTGGCGCCACCGCAAACAGCTGCGTGATCCCACACTGGCGCGCGCCTGGCTGTTCCAGATCATGCGGCGCCAAGTGCAGCGCCATCGCTCACCGGAGCAGCTACTGCCCTTGCATGAAAGCGAGGAGGCCGCCAGCGTACCGGCCCCTTGCGATGGGCTGGAACTGCGCCTGGATGTGCTGAGCGCCATGGCGCGGCTGGCACCCATCCACCGCGAAGTGCTGGTGCTCTATTACTTTGACGATATGCCGACCCAGTTGATGGCCGAGGCGCTGGAGATCGCGCCGGGCACGGTGTTGTCGCGCCTGGCCCGCGCACGTGATGCCTTGCGTGCGGTGCTGGAACCGCCGCCGCCTGGGCGTGCGCTAGTGCCGGCACCGGCACCCATCATGGCGCCCAGCGTGGCACCGAGCGTCATAGCGCTGAGAAAGGTCTGAAAGGGAATCGCGATGGCCAGCAGTATCAATAAAGACGAGGACGACTTCGACCTGCGCGTGCGCATGGCCTTGCTCGACCAGACGCCGCCGTGCGAGCCGCCTAAGGCGCTGCAACGCGTCATTCCTTGGCATGCCCGGCTGCCGGCCCGTCTAGGCGGCGTGGCATTCATGCTTCTGGCGCTGTTACTGCCGCTGGAGTTGATGCGGCCCGAAGCGCTGGTGCGTGACGCCATCGAGCACGAGTACTTTGAGCGCACCCTGCGCGGCCAGTTCATGTCGGCCCGTCCCTTGTTGGATCAGCTGGGTCTGGCGCCTGCCGCTGGTCTGCCTGGCTATTCGCAACTGGTGCGGCCTTGTGAGATTTCCGGGCGCGCCGCCTATCACCTGACCACCTTCTTCGAGAAGGGTGGCTTGGTGACGCTGTTTGCTTTCAAGGAGCCCACCACGCTGGCCGACGGTTCGGGCTGGTGGGGCAATGTGCATTGGCAGGTCATCCGCTCCCGCCATGGCCAGCCGCTCATTTTGGTGGCCCAGAAGCGCCAGGCGCTGGAGGCCGCGCAGCTGGCATTCAAGCAAAGCCAAGCGCCGCACTCCTGAAATTCCGAAGTTCCTGCCATCGGCGCCGTTACAGACGGCGCAGGGGGATTGCTGCAGTCTGTTTCATCCAAACCAAGTAGAACAAGGAGACACGATGTCTGACAAATCACTTCTGTCTGCGCCAGCACGGCGGCGCCTGCTCACCGGCAGCGCCACGGCCCTGGCCGCGGCTGGACTCGGCGGCTTCAGCCGCTTGGCACAGGCAAGCGGCGCTGCACCCAGCGGGCCGGCCCCCAAAGCCCTGCCGGCCTATGTGGGCTGGAAAGACGCCAATGCGCTGATCATCCACAGCAGCAGCACCATCGAAACCAAGCGCAGCGCCTTCGGTGCCGGCCTGATCACGCCGGTGCAGAAGCTCTATGTGCGCAACAACCTGCCCGCGCCGGCGCCGACGATTCTGGAACAGCGCGAGGACTGGAGCCTGACGCTGGAAGGCGTGAAGTCGCCGCGGGCGCTGACGCTGCGCGAACTCAAGAGCCTGGGCAGCGAGACCCTGCCCATGGTGCTGCAATGCTCGGGCAATGGCCGCGGCTTCTTCCCCACCAAGCCGGCAGGCACGCCCTGGCAGGTCGGTGCGGCCGGCTGCGTGGTCTGGACCGGTGTGCCCTTGCGCACCGTGGTCGAGGCGCTGGGTGGCGTGCTGGATGGCATGCGCTTCATCACGGGGACTGGCGGCGAGCAGCTGCCAGCGGGCATCGACCCGCTGAGCATCATGGTCGAGCGCTCCCTGCCGCTGAAGGCGCTGGGTGATGCCATGCTGGCCTGGGAGCTCAATGGCGAGCCCATCACCCTGGCCCACGGTGGCCCATTGCGCCTGGTATTCCCCGGCTACACCGGCGTTAACCAGATCAAATACGTCAAACGCGTGGCCTTCACCGCCGAGGAAACTCAGGCCAAGATCATGAGCCACGGCTATCGCATCTCGCCGCCCGGCGGCAAGGCAGATCCGGCCCAGCCCTCGGTGCTGGAAATGGGCGTCAAGTCTTGGATCAACACGCCGTTGCCCGAGCAGGGCGAGCTGCGTGCCGGCCGCCATCAAATTCAGGGTGTGGCCTTTGGCGGAACGGAAGGCATTCGCAGCGTTGAGGTCTCCATCGATGGTGGCAAGACCTGGAAGCAAGCTCGTTTCACCGGCCCTGAGCTGGGTAAGTTCGCCTGGCGCCAATTCGCGCTCGCGGTGGATTTGCCGGCAGGTAGCCACGCCTTGGTGAGCCGTGCGGTGGACAAGGCTGGCCGCGTGCAGCCCGAACAGCGTATCGAGAACCTCAGCGGCTACAACAACAACAGCTGGTCCGACCATGGCGTGACGGTCACGGTGGCCGCCGCTTAGAGCCCCGCACGACCTAACTCTTTTGTCTGCGTATGCCCTGCGCCGCCAACGGCGCGGGCAGGGCCGCGCCATGCCTGAAAACGGCCAGGCCCATCTATTCCCTCTCTATTCCCTGAAAGCGCGCAGCGCCTAAACCCCGATGACTCCGACCATGAAAAACCGCTTTTCCATCCTGGCTCTGCTGTCCCTGTCTGCCCTGACTGGTGCCGCCAAAGCCGACGCTGAATTGGCCCTGGGCCGCAAGATTTTTACCCAACAGGCCCAGCCGGCCTGTGCGCTTTGCCACACGCTGAAGGACGCCGGCGCCGAGGGGGCGATCGGCCCCGTTCTGGACGAAATCAAGCCGGATGCGGCCCGCGTGAGCCGTGCGGTCAAAGACGGTATCGGCGCAATGCCGCCCTTCAAGCAGCAGCTCAGCGATGCCGAGGTCAAGGCCGTGGCGCGCTATGTCTCGGTGGCCACGGGCGCAGCCAAGAAGTAACTTGTAAGTTCAACGCCCCAGGCGTTGACGCAGGGCCGGCATATCGGCCTGGACGCGTGCATAAAACCGCATGAGCGCGCTGCACAGATAGTTCAGGCCGGCCTCGCCATCGGGCGTACGCAGCAATCGGTTCTTCGGGCATTCACCCCAGCACAGCTTGAGCTGCGGACAGCGGCGGCAGTAGGCCGGCAGGTTCTCGCTCTTGGCCAAGCCAAAGCGCACCTGTTTGGGCGAGAAGGCCAGGTCACCCTGGTGCTGCTCGCGGATATTGCCTAACTTGTATTCCGGGTAGACAAAGTGATCGCAGCTGTAGAGGCTGCCATCATGTTCCAGCGCCAAGGCCTTGCCGCAAGTCGGGCCCGAGGTGCACATCTGCGCCGGCATACCCAGCGACTGCGCCACGGCGGTTTCGAATAGGTTGACGTGCACGCAGCCAAAGTCTTGTGCCAGCCATTCTTCCCAAACTTCGCACAGGAACTGCCCGTAGTCTTCAGGGTCCACTGACCAGTCGGTGACGATGGACAGCGGGTGGCCGGGCCGGGCCCGCTCGCTGCCCAGCTGTGGCAGTTGCTCGGCCGGGATCAGCGCCGGCGCTTGTTCCTTGAACACGCGAGGCTCCACGCAGGGCGTGAACTGGATGCGCCAGCTGCCCACTTCGTCCACCAGAAAGCGGTAAACCTCGCGCGGCGCGCGGGCCACATCGCGATTGACCACGCACAAAGCCGCGAAAGGCACATCCGCCTGGCGCAGCAGCGCGGCGGCCTGCATCACCTTGTCGAACGTGGGCGTGCCGCCCTTGGTGGGCCGGTACTTGTTGTGCAGCTCGCGCGGGCCGTCAATCGACAGGCCGACATGGAAGCCCTCGCGCTTGAGGAAAGCCACCCAGGCCTCGTCCAGCAGCAGGCCATTGGTCTGCAAATCGTTCTCGATGCGCTGGCCTGGCTTGGCGTGGCGGCGCTGCAGTGTCACCACCAATTCGAAGAAGGCCAAGCCCATGATGGTGGGCTCGCCGCCTTGCCAGGAAAACACGACGGAGTCGCCGGTATTGGCCTCGATGTACTGCCGTATGTGCTGCTCCAGCAGCTCGGCATCAATGCGCGAGTTGGGCGTGTGACGCAGCAGCTCAGTCTTGTGCAGGTAGAAGCAGTAGGGGCAGTCCAGATTGCACAGCGCCCCGGCCGGCTTGACCATGGTGTGGAAGCGGTAGGCGCGGCCTGGCGGCAGGGCGGGTAACTGGCAGTTCGGCAGGCTTTGGGTCTCAGCGGGCATGGGAGGCGTGGGCTCGTTCCAGATCGTCGCGCACCGTGCGCGCGGCGCGGCCGAACAGTAGCACGGCAGGCAGGGTGATCAGCAGCAGGGAAACCATGGCCCAGCGCACCGAGGCGGCACCGAATTGCGCCGCAAAGCTGTCGCTCAACACACCCGCCAGCGTCGGCCCGACACCGACGCCAATCAAGTTGAGCAGCACGATCAGCACCGACATCGACAAGCTGCGCATGCGCAGTTGCACCAGCGATTGCGACAGCGCATACGTGGGCCCGTTCAGGCCCGCCACACAGGCGGCAAACAGCGCCAAGGCCAGCGCCACGGCAATGATGGAAGGCGCCAGCGCGACCACGCAACCGGCCAGCGTCACGCCCAGCGCCAGGCCTGCCATCAAATGCAGCTGGCGGCGCATGTCCGCAGCGCCAAGGCGGTCGCTGGCCCAGCCGAATAGCAAAGTGCCAAAGGCGCCGAAGCCGCCCATGCAAATGGCCGTTAGCAGGCCGACGCTGGGCAGATCAAGGCCGTGGCTGCGGATCAACAGCGAGCCGATCCATGACATCACCGCCGATGAGCTGATCGTCACCAGCACCGAGGCCGCGAACAGCTGCATCAAGCTGGCTTGGCCGCGCATAAAGCGCAGCGTCACGGCCAATGCGGGTGGGGGCAGTGGGCTGACCTGGTGCTGGCCATCGCTGGCGCCGCGCACCGGCTCACGCACCAGCAGCATCAGCAGCAGGGCCAGCAGCGCGCCCAGCAGTGTCGCCACCATGAAGCCGCTGCGCCAGCCGTAGTGTGCCGCCAGCAAGGCACCGCCCATGAAGCCGCCCGCCATGCCCAGCGGCACGCCCGCGTACAACACCGCCACAGCGCCGGCCCGGTGCTGGCGCGCATAGTGGTCGGCGATCATCGACACCGAGCAAGGTTGCCCGCCGGCATCCGCCGCACCTATGCCCACACGCATGCTCAGCAGTGCCAAGAAGCTGCCCGATTGACCGCAGGCGGCCACCAGCGCGCTCCAGGCCAGCAGCAGCCCGCTCAGCAAGCGCTTGCGGTTGACGCGATCCGCCAACCACCCCAGCGGAATACCCGCCAAGGCGAAGGCCACCGCATAGCTCAAGCCCGAAAGCAGGCCCAGCTGGGCATCACTGAGGCCAAACTCTTGCTTGACGGGCTCCATCACCACCACCATCAGCGCCCGGTCAAAGAACTGCACCGTCGCGATCAGGGTCAGGAGCATCAGAGTCAGATGTCGATGCATGGCGGCGCGCTCCAATCTCAGCGCGGTGCGCGCAGCGATTCAGTGAGGCGCTTGAGCCCGGCCAGCTGCGGCCCATCCACCAAGGCCGCGACGGGCTGCGGATGGCTGCTCAAGATCACCACCACCAGCTCATCGTCCGGGAAGACATAAAGCCTTTGCCCATAAGCCCCCATGGCCGCGAATGAGCGCGGTGCTTGCGGGTTCACCCACCACTGGTCGCGGTAGGACCAGCCGGGGCGAAATTTCTCCATGCCGGATGCCTTGAAGGCCTCGGTGCTGCCGCCTCGAATCAGTTGCTCAATGACTTTCTCGGGAATGATTTGTTGGCCGTCCCAGCGGCCGCGCTGCAGCAGCATCTGGCCGATGCGGCCGAGGTCGCGGGCGCTGGCGCTCATGCCCGCGAAAGCCACTTCGGTGCCAACCGGGTCCAGCATCACATTGCCCTCATGCTCCATGCCGAGGCGGCTCCACAGGCGTTGCTGCAGCCAGTCGCTGAGGGATTGCTGCGCCGCGCGCGCCGCGATCCAGGCCGCCACATCGGTGGCGGCGCTGCGGTAGCGGAAGGCGCTGCCGCGCGCCTCGGGCTCCACCCGTTTGAGCGTGGGCAGCACGGCCTGAATGCCGAATGGACTGCCGGGCTTGCGGAACTCGGGCGGCACCCAGCCCATCGCGGCGACGTAGGGAAAGATGTCCGAGCTGGGGTCGGTGTAGACCTCGGTGAAGCGCACCCCGTCGGTCATGTCCAGCACCTGGCGCACGGTCGCATCGGCCCAGGCGCTATCGGCCAACTCAGGCAGCACGGTGCCAACCTTGGCGTTCTCATCCAGGCGGCCTTCGGCAATCAAGGTGGCGCCCATCAGGCCCGCCATGCTCTTGGTGGCCGAGAACATCAGATGCGGCTCATGAGCCTGCATGCCCTTGAAGTAGCGCTCGTCGATGATGCGGCCCTTGTGCAGCACCAAGGCCGCATCGACATGGGTGGCGGCCAGCATCTGCGGCCAGGTCAGTGGCGCATCCGCGCTGCCGACTTGCAGCTGCGCCAGGCTGTCGCGGCTGCTCAGCGGCAGCTCGCGCACCGGGCCGGTGGGCTTGAGCGGGCGGGTGGGAAAGAGCTCGCGGGTATGGCGAAAGGACCAGAGCTTTTGCGGGTTCTGCTGCCAGTTGCCAATGTGCACGCGGTACTCGGGCGGTGGCGGGAAGCCCTGCATCAGTTTGCTCGGATCTAGCGCGGGCGCGGCAAGCAGCGCCCAGGCGGGCACGGCCAGGGCCAATGTCGCCATAGCTGTCACGGCGCCGGCAAGCCGGCTGGCTCGCCTCGCTAGGGCATTCGAAGGGCTCGTCATGGTCAGGTCTCCTTGCTGTTGTTGTGTTGGCATTGCGGCCTCGTGCCGGGCGACTGTAGGTCTTGGCTTCGGCCCGGCATCGTCCGCGCGGACGATGCTGTGCGCTTAGTGACGCAGCCAAGATAGGCGCATGAACCAGGCGCCACCCACAGCCCCGCCGAACGGCCAGGCGCACTTAGCTCCACGACCGCAGCTGCAACAGCAAGCCCAATCGCACTACACCTTGGCGCTGCTGACCTTGATGTCGGCCGTCGCCTTCATGGACCGTCAAATCCTGGCCGTGTTGATTCAGCCGGTGAAGGCGGAGTTTGGCCTCAGCGATTTGCAAATTGGCCTGATCACCGGCCTGGGCTTTGCGCTCAGCTTTGCCATGCTCGGCGTTCCCTTGGGGCGCTTGGCTGATCGTGGCCGCCATCGCCGCTTGATCGTCGCTTGCCGCAGCCTGGGCGGCTTGTTGGCGGCCACCGGGGCGGCCGCCATGGGCTTTTGGAGCTTGATGCTTTCGCGCTGCGGCGGCGCCGTCAGCGATGCTGGCGCAGGCCCGGCTTCGATGGCTTTGTTGGCCGAGCTTTACCCGGTTGAACAGCGCTCCCGGGTGCTGAGTGTGTTTGGCACCGGCTCCAGCCTGGGCGCGCTCTTGGCCTTGTTGCTGGGCGCCTGGATTGCGCAGCAGTGGGGTTGGCGTTGGACCCTGGCCATTGTGGGTGCCAGCTCCATCGCGCTTGCGCTTTTGTTGCGCTTGAGCGTGGCGGAGCCGCAGTCAGCTAGTGACGCGTCGAACGCAGGGCGGGCCGGCCAGCAGCCGGGCGCGGTGCGCGAGCTGCTGGCCTTGCCGCTGACGCGTTGGCTATTGCTGGGCGCAGCCTGCGCCTTTCTGGCCGGCTATGGCTTCGGCACCTGGAATTTCTCGCTGCTGGTGCGCCGCCATGGCCTGAGCCTGGCGCAGGCGGGCATGGTGTCGGCCGGCGCGGCCTTGGTCTCGGTGCTGGGTGGCTTGTGCTCCGGCGCGCTGACCGACCGCCTGGCCCGCCGCGACCCGCGCTGGCAGATCGGCGTGCCGGCGCTGGGCCTGTTGTTGGCCACACCGTGTGGCCTGGCCTATCTGCTGCTGCCGCCCGGCCCCTTGCTCTTGGCAGGGCTGCTGATCTGGGCCTATGCCTTTTTTGTGATCTGGTGGGTGGCGCCGGTGTTCGCCGCCTTGAGTCTGGTGGTTGGGCCGGCGCGCCGCGCCACCGCCAGCGCGCTGATTCTGTTAACTGGCGCCTTGATCGGCAATGGCCTGGGGCCAATTGCCGCCGGCTGGCTCAGCGACATGCTCACTCGCACGCTGGCGCTCAGCGGCCCCGGCGACGGCCTGCGTTGGGCCTTGGTGCTGATGGTGCTGACCTTGCTGCCGGGCGCGCTGGCTTTTGTGATGGCAATGCGTAGCTATGGGCCCGCCTTGCGGCACGCCCGCGCAGATGCTGCGCTGCGGGTGCAGGCATGAGCGGACAACAGCAACAGCCTTTGCGTTAGGCCTTGCCTGCCAGCGTGTGAATTCGCAGTCGGGGTCTGGCACAAGGACCGCGCACAACTGACACCCACTAATTTTTCATCTTCACCCCTCACGAAATCATGAGCATCACGACGAGCGAAGCCCAGCGCGCCAGCGCCTGGAAGATGATCTATCTGGCGCGCCGCAACCCGCGCCTGGCTGCTGCGGACTTCGCGCAGGCCTGGCGCGAGCATTCGGCGCTGGGCCGGCAATGCCGCAATGTCGGCCAGCGCGTCAAGCGCGTTACGCAATGCTCCCGCGTGCTGGATCTGCCCGCCCAGCCCGGCATCAGCCAGCACTATGACGGCGTCAACCTGCTGCTGCTGGCCGACCGTGAGGCCGCCACCGCGATCTGGAGCGACCCGGAGACTCTGGCCATCATGAAACCCGATGAGCCCCGTGTGTTCGACCGCTATGTGCGCGAGTTCAGCCTCGTCTGCGCCGAGCATGTGCTGCGCGACGGGCCGCACAGCGCCGTCGTGCTGCACGGCTTTCTGCGCCGCCGTCCCGCGCTGAGCTCAAACGCCTTTCGTCTGGCCTGGCGCGCCGCCGGCCCTGGCCGCCAACTGCTGCGCGGGGCACTGGGTCAAGCCGAACGCTTAGTCGTCAACGAGGTGGTTGACGCGCCGCCCGCGGGCTACGAGTACGACATGGTGGTCGAGTGGTGGTTCGATTCCACCGAAGAAGCACAGCAAGCGCTGGCCGGGCAAGACGTGCGCGCCCATCTTGCGCCCGCGCTGGCGGCACTGTTGGATGCCGACGCCTCGGTCTTCATGCTGACGCGGGTGACGCATGCGCGGCCGTGAGTTCCAACGGGCAGCTTCGTGCCCAAAGCGGGTGCTGGCCCTGTAGGAATCAATTCACTCTATCGACCCTGAACTGGCCTTCGTTGTTCTGAATTCGCTGCGCTGAAGCTGCCTTCCAATCGGCGCATCTAAGCCCCCGTTGAAAAACCCGCGGCGTTGAGCTGCAAGGGCCAGCCTCGCAATCACCATCGGCATTCCAAGCTGACTATGACCTCGACCGAGTAGCTCCCGACACCCCGCCGCCGGCTTCACGATTCAGCAGGCCGAGGGATTGCCTCCTCAGCCAGTTCATCGAGCACGGCAAAAACCTCGTCGAGATCGTCGCAATAGAACGCCGTGTAGTTTGGCGAAAAAACGCATCTCCCGCAGTCTTGGAGACCAAGCCCACGAATGTGATCGCTATGTGTTAGCCAATACGTCCCCATAGCCTTTGAATCCTATCCACCTGGTAGCCCCGACTTAGTCGCGAGATAGCCATCTTCGTCTCGCCCCGTGTGGAACGGGCTGCTCAAGTGGGCGAGGCCCTAATCTCGGGGCGGCCTCGCTCTGTCGGATATCAGCTTTTCGATCGGCCGTCTTCAATCGCATTTGGGCGCCTTGAACCTCTGACCGCCTTTCTACGGCGGCAATCGGTGTGCGGCCCGATGTGACGTATGACCCGAGTCGTTTCGGAATTTAAGATTTTTTATTGGAGCGTTTAGGAGTGAGTTAGTTTCGGAATTTGATGAATTACAGCTTGTAAAAGCGAAGATGTGGCATGATTTCGGAATTCAAGAAATCCACCTTCTGGGTACGCACAGAAGGCCATCATCCCGGAAATTCCGAAATGACTTCCACCCCTGCTGCCCTACACAACCTCTTGCGCGTTACCGACGCCGCCACCGTTGGGCCGGCCATTCGCGCTCGTCGACGTGAGCAGTCGCTTCGAATCGACGACGCAGCTTCTTTGAGTGGCGTCTCCGTCGACCTGCTCTCTCGCCTCGAGAACGGCAAAGGCTCCGTTCGACTGGACAAGCTGCTGGCAGTATTGGACAGCCTCGGGCTCGCACTCATGCTCGGCCCCAAGGACCATCCCAGCATGCAAGCTGCCTTGCGTCCCGCCGTCGCGCGCCCGGAGAAGTCATGAGTTCGGCAACCGGCACATTGACCGACGCACCGAGTTCGCATGCTCTCAAGCTCTGGGCGGACGACCAGAAGGTGGCGACGCTGGGCTACGAGCCCATGAACGACCGGTGGTCGCTGGACTACGACGCGGACTGGGTCGCGACGCCGGCGGCGTTTCCGCTATCGCCCGCACTGCCTTTCCAGCCCCCGGCCGACGGCTATGCCGCCGGCGCCGTGAAACGCTTCGTGGAGAACCTGCTGCCCGAGGGCCGCGCGCTCGACATCGCGGCCACGACTTACCGGGTCTCCAAATCGAACATCTACGCCCTCATCAGCGCGCTAGGGACCGAGACCACCGGGGCATTCCGGTTCTGGCCTTCGGACGAAGTGCCACCCGCCGTCGCCGCCAAGCCGCCGCGTGAAGTGACCCGCGATGAACTGGACCAACGAATCGCCGACCGCGATGAGCTGCCGCTGGCGGTCTGGGATGGCAAGGTCAGGATGTCCATCGCGGGAGTGCAGGACAAGTTGATGGTCTATCTGGACCATCCGCTGGAAGACGGTGGGCGCCTGTTCCTGGTCGAGCCCCCCTTGGCGTCGACACACATCCTCAAGCCCGACCCCGCGCGGCAGGTAACGCCCCATCTGGTCATCAACGAACACTTCTGCATGTCCCTGGCCCGGCGCATGGGGCTGCCCGTCGCAGACGTCAGCATCTACCGGACGCCGCGGCCGGTACTCGTCGTGCGCCGATTCGACCGGGTTGTCGTGCAGGGTGTCGGACAGGGCGCTAACGAGCCCACCGTGCAGCGCCTGCACATCATCGACGCCTGCCAGGCCTCGGACCTGCCCGAAAGCTTCAAGTACGAGCGTAACTTGGGGGGCGCAGAGCATGTCCGCAATATCCGGGACGGTGTGAGCTTCGAAATGTTGTTCGAACGCGTGGAACAGACCGTGAACAAGGCCGTGGCACGCATAACCCTGGTCAGGTGGGCCTTGTTCCAGTTCCTCATCGGCAACAGCGACGCGCATGGCAAGAACTTTTCGTTCTTCGTTCGACGCGAGGGTCTCGACCCTGCGCCTTGGTACGACCTGGTCAGCGTGGTGCAGTACCCGGACATCGACCACGAACTGGCAATGGCCTGGGGCGATGCCTTCTCGCTGGACGAGGTGGGGGCGTTCCAAGTGGCGGACTTTGCACAGCGATGCGGCATCGACAGAAAGCTGCTCAAACGCGAGGCCGCGCGGCTAGCGAAGCTGGTCATGCAACACGCGCCGGCGCAGGCTTTGGCAGACGACTATGTCGACGCCGGTGAGCGCGCCTTCGCGGGTCAACTCCGTGATTTCGTGATGGGACAGGCCGCCCGCCTGACCCAACTCGCCGGCGAGGCGGCCAAAATAAAGCCTGAATTTCTGTGACTTGGATGCCCGCCGGAGTGACGCGCCGTTGCGACCTGGCTCACCTAATGAGCTACCGTCGGTCTAACCTTCTCTTCGACGACACGATCCTTCCGGTCGCGATGGGTCAATTCAAGATGGGATGGCCGGACGCATGCACCAAAGCTAGGTCTCGTGTTAGTTCTCAGTCGATTCACTGGCCTCTTGAGGCTTGGACAAAAGAGAATCCAACTTAGCTGATGTCTCGCGCAAGCGCTGTTGGGTCATTTTGGTCTAGTCATCGAACTCGGTTGCCACGTGGGGGTGCACATACAGATGCCCGAGCGCATCACGGTAGACCCAGCCCCGAGCGATCAATGTCTCGACACGGCGTCGTACCGTTTCGCGTGGTATGCCTGTTGATTCTGCAATCGACAGCGCATTACAAGGACGCAATACATCGCGGTAGCGACCTTGATCCTCCAGAGCGCTGGCGTCGTTGTCCCTATCTGAGAGCCAGACCCCTACATTGCGGACGCCGATCTCGCCCAGCACGATTGCAGCAATCAAGTCGCCATCGAAGCGGTGGTAGACGTCGAGCATTAATGGCAATGTGAACTGTGAGATCGTCTGCGTGATGCGGTGACGCTGGCGTTCGTAACAGCTGTTGGGATCTTCTTCGGCTTTATCTATCGCTTTTGACCAGCCCTTTTGCTGCTGCCACTTTTCCTTGCTTGTTTGCGACCCAGCTTGTCGAGCTCGAAGTGAGCTGTCTGTGCAGAACAGTCAACATTGTCGTGTACGAGTTTGGCACACGCAATTCGGTATGGCCGCGACGGTCTAGCAAGACGTTCACTCTTGGGAACGACTCTCGGCGTCAACTCCCGTCAGAGCTTGAAAGTTGCCACCGCCCCCTGAAGCTGCTGCGCCTGCTGCTCCAAGCTGCTCGCCGCAGCTGCGGCCTGTTCGACCAGGGCGGCGTTTTGCTGGGTCATTTGATCCAGTTGCACGACGGAAGCGCTGATGCGGACGAGGCCGCTACTTTGCTCGCTGGTGGCGCTGGAGATTTCGCCAATGATGTCGGTGACCCGCTGCACGCTGCCGACGATTTCGTCCATGGTTTTTCCGGCGTCTTGTACCAAGCGACTGCCGGCTGCGACGCGTTCCACACTGCTGCCGATCAGGCCTTTGATTTGGCGTGCGGCTTCGGCTGAGCGTTGGGCCAGGCTGCGAACCTCGCCGGCCACCACGGCGAATCCGCGGCCCTGTTCACCCGCGCGGGCGGCCTCCACGGCGGCATTGAGCGCCAGGATATTGGTCTGAAAAGCGATGCCGTCGATCACGCCGATGATGTCTGAGATCTGCTTGGAACTGCTGTTGATCTCGTCCATGGTCGTCACCACGCGGCCGACCACGTCGCCACCGCGGCGCGCCACATCGGTGGCGGAGCCGGCGAGTTGCTTGGCCTGGGCGGCGGCATCTGCGCTGTGGCTCACGGCCTCGGTCAGCGCCTGCATGCTGCTGCTGGTCTGCTCCAGCGAGCCGGCCTGCAGCTCAGTGCGCACGGAGAGGTCGTGATTGCCTGAGGCAATTTCACGCGAGGCCAGGGTGATGGAATCGGTGCCGCTGCGCACCCCGGCCACGATGGCGGACAAGCCGGCGCTCATATCGCGCACGGCGGACAGCAGGCTGTCTTCAGCACCTGGCGCCACCTGAATGCTTTGCGACAGATCGCCACCCGCCATCAGCCGCATCACGTCACGCGCGTACTCCGGCTCGCCACCGAGTTGCCGCCAGACATTGCCGATCAGCAGCACCGAGCCCAGGCCCAGCGCGGCAATCACCACCACTGCGCTCAAGACAATGGCCCACAAGCCGCGGGTCACGCCCGCCCGGGCGCTGTTCAGCTCACCGGCGAAGCCGGCTGAGGCTTCTTCGCGAATTTGCTTCACATCGGCCTGCACGGCGCTCAGGGCTCGCTGCATGGGGTCGATGGCGGTCTGCGCGTCACCGGGCTTGATGCCAAGAATGAGTTCTGCTGCATGGATGGCGGCGGCCTCGTAGGCGCTGAAGCTGCCGCTTAGGCGGGCGACGGAGTCTTTGTGTGCGTCGAACCGGCCCATGCTGTCCAGCAGTTTGCGCAACGCGCCAGCGCGTTCGCGGACTTCGTCCAGGCGCTTTTTCTCGCCTTCGGCAACGGCGCTCTGAATCGCCACGCCCATCGCCTCCAGCTGGTTGGCAAACTGGGTGGAATCGTCGAGGTAGGGGTAGGCGGTGTTGTGCACGGCATCAATCGCCGCAAGGGTTCGGTTGGACAGCCCCAGCACGATGGCAATGCCGATGGTGAAGATGATGGCACCGAACACCGGCAGCAGGGTGATGCGGGTTTTGATGTTCATTGAAACTCCTGGAAATCGGATGCGCGCGGCCCCGGTCTCGCCTGCTGGCGTATGACCGGGGCCGCTTGGCTTTACTGGACTGTCAGAACGACCTTGACGCTGCTGTCTGCGGAGCCGGCCGAGATGTAGCCGATGGCGCCAGGCTTGGCGGCCACTTGCTTCTTGACCTCGGCGTCATTGGCCAGGGCTTGCGGCGGCTTGGCCTTGCCGGTGAAGGTCAGGCGGGCCCAGTAGGCTTTGAGCTGGGCGGCGTCGCGGCCAGCGGCGGCTTTGTAAAAGCTGTCGCGCACGGCGCTGCCTTCGGCTTGGTCGATGGCGGTGAGATTGCTCGCGCCGCCTACGGCATCGCTTTTGCCGAGGAAAACATCGGCGATCTGCTCGGCCTTGGCACCGCTGATCGACATGCTGGGATGCACGATCACGGCCACTTGTGCCAGGCCCAGCGAGGGCAGGGCAGCCAGGGCGAGTGCGGCGGCGGCGTGTTTGAGTTGAGTCATGGTTGTCATGTGATGGCTCCTCAGAACACGAAGTCCAGATTCAGGCCCAGCACGTCAAAGCTGTCGCCTTGCTTGGGTCGGTTGGCCGGGTTCAGATTGGTCAGGAAGCTGACGCCTGATTTCGCATCCACGGTGACCCGGTCGTACTGCAGCTTGAGGGCCATATTGGGCTGGAAGTCCCAGCGCAGGCCGGCCGACACGGTGTGTTGAGCATTGGCGGTGTTGGCGGCATAGCCGGTGAAGGCGGCATTGAGCTGGGGCACCGCAAATTCGCTGACGACGCGCGGCTCGTCGGTCTTGCGCTTGGCATAAATGGCGTAGGGCGTCAGGGCGCCGGCGCGCCAGCCGCCCATCACGTAGAACGCATCTGCGCCAGGAACGACCGACTTGGCACCCAGGCCCCAGCGGGTCATCGTGTATTCGGCCTGAATCAGCCAACTGCCGGGGTCGTAGACCAGGCCTAGGCCGGTGAAGGAGACCTTCTTGTCCGTCAGGCTGAGTTCATCGGCCAGGGCCGCGTTGACCAGCCCAGCATTGGTGTACAGCGGCTTGGCGGCGTTGGCGGTGAAGTCGCTGTGGCCGGTGTGATGGCTGAGCCTGAGCAGCAGGGCGCCGACTTCCCAGTTGATGTCGGCAAACATCAGCTTGCGGTACTTGCCCTTGTCCTCATCGGCCAGCGCGGCGTTCGAGGTGGGGTTGCCATAGCTGGCCTCGCCCATGCCCGCTGTCATCACGGCATTGCCGCCGCCCAGCGCCATGCGGTGCGAGAGTTGGACCACGTCAGAGTTGTAGATCTGCGATTGGTTGTAGACCTCAGAGGGGCCGCGGGCAAAGGTGTTGGCGAAGCCGATCAGGCGCGTGTCGGAGGCCAAGAAGAACGGGTGGGCAATGCGGCCGACGCGCAGCGAGGTGGATTTGCTGAAGCTGTACTTCAGGTTGAGCATCTCGATCGAGGGCTTGTAGTTGTTGAAGCGGTTCTGCCGCGTCATCACCTGGCCAACAAAGTCCAGCTGTTCGCTCAAGGCGGCGTCGACCTGCAAGGCCAGGCGGCTGTCTTTGGCGCTGGTGGCGGCGCTGCGTCCGGCGCCATTGGGGACATCAGCGAAGGCGCCTTTGAAGTCAGCCTGGTCGCTGGACATATGGGTCAGCGCCAACGAGCCGAAGCCGCTGAACTTGATGCTGTTGTCGGCCATTGCCGGCAGGCTGGCGATGGCAAGGCAACTCGCGAGTGCGGCGCCTGTCTTCTTGAAACTACTCAAGGTCTAACTCCTGAAATTATTGGACTTGGGTTCGGCGCTGTGTCCCGCATTCGATGTGGACATGTGGGCTGCGCACCTGCGGTGCCGAGGACGCGGGGGACTGCGTCTGCGGTGCGCTCATGGTCAGCGGGGGCTTGTGCCGAGAGAACCTGTAATCGGACATTGCCGCATCGGTGTGATCGTGTTAGCCAGCTCAGCAAAGGGCAGTGGGGTTCAGTCGCTACGGGTACTTCGGAGGCCTGTTTTCATGGGAGAGGGGCGTTGAAGCTGGCGTGCGTGACCGCCTTTCTTGCGCTCGCTGCGCTGGGATACGCCCTGCGTGTTTCGCCTGAATTGCCAGGACTTTTCGGCCTTACTTGTGGCGGAGTTCTCAGTGCTGCAGGCGCGGCCGATGCCCGCTTGTTGCATCGAACCGACTGCCTTGCTGGGAACAAAGGCAGGCTTTGGGTGCATTTCAATTCGCGCCTTTCGCGCATGCACGCGGGGCAGGAATTTCCTCGGCCGAGGCCCCGCTTTTGTGGGTGCTCCTGCAGCTCATGCAGGCAGCTTCTGCAGGCGAAAAAAAGCCCGTCCTGGGGACGGGCTTTTTGCTTGGCAGCGCCGCTATGTGATCGCAGCGCCATGCCAGTTCAGGCGGTCATCAATTAGCCGGCTTGGTCCGCCGTTTCGAGCGTGTACGCCGGGATGCCCTTGGGCACGTAGAGGCCCTCGCACTGCTCCAGATACTCGCTCTTCTTGGCGCGCGGATTGAAGAATTGCTTGTACCAAACGCGGGCCTTCATGAAGGCGCCATCGCTGGGAATGAACAGGCCGTTCAAGCAAGGGGCTTTGTGGTTCCAGACGTCCATGTCTTGCACAAATGCGGTCAAGGCCATTTGCTGGAAATGCGCCGCCTCGATGGTATCGGTCTTGCTGGCAACGGCCTGGCCGCTGGGCGACTTGACCACCAGGGAGTGCCAGACCTTGACCACGCCATCGTCGATGGGCGTGTGGGTGATCAGCATCACCCCTTCGTACATGCCGGTGAGGTTGGAGATCAGGCAACCTGGGCCGTGGTAGATCGTGATGGTGTGGAGGTCGGCACTCACGCCATCGGGGCCAACCAGCGTGCGGTGGCCGCCGCACTGACGCTGAATTGCCAAGTGACCCTTGAACTCGTTCTCGAAGCGGGTCACGGTGGAGCCATGGATGGGGCTGAGATGGCCGTAGTCACAGATGTTGTCCACCAACTCCTGCGGGTGTTGGTTCAGCACACCGAGGTGATCCCATTTGGGGTGCACCCATGCTGGGTCATTCCATTGGGGAATGCTGGGGTGCTCCCACTCAGGCTCGCCACCTTCGGGGTCGTACCAGACCCAGACGGCGCCCAGGCTTTCCACCACTTGCCAGCTCTTCACGCAGGCGGCGGCAGGGATGGGGCCTTCGTGATACGGGATGTCATCGCACTTGCCGTCCGGGCCGAAGCGCCAGGCGTGATAGGGGCAGCGAATGCCGTCGCCTTCGACATTGGTGCCCATGCCGTCCAGCACCACATAGCTGGTGGTGTTGGGCGCGGCCAGATGGGTTTTCATATGCGGGCAGTAGGCGTCCAGCAGCACGACCTTGCCGGTGGCGCGGCCGCGATAGAGCGCGAAGTCTTTGCCGAAAAAGCGCACCGCCAGGGGCTTGTGCGTGTCCAGCTCGCAGGCTTCAGCGATCATGAACCAGCCGCGCGGGTAGGTGAATTCGCCGAGTCGATAGTCTTTGGTGGTGGCCATTGCTTTTTGTCTCCATGCCTAGGGGTCAAGATGGGGTGATGCTGAGGCGCCGAGGCTTGATGTGCATACCCTGTTTGGACGATGGGCGCAGCGGCCTTGATCTCGCGCAAATGGCGCCTGCCTGCCGACTTGCCAAGCTGGCGCTAGCGCGGCGTTCAGCCGAGGCTGTGCTGCTTGATCAGGTCCTGCAGATCCAGCATCACCGGGCTGCGCGCCAAGGCCGGCGCAGCGGCATCGGTGGCCAGCCACAGCAGGGCGGTGGCAATCGCTTCCGGGCCGACCGCGCCGAACTTGCGCGCCAGCGCGCCGTCGTCGCCGAGCGTGGCCGTTACCGCCTCGGTGTTCACCAGCCCGGGGTTGACGCTGTAAGCGCGCAGACCTTTGTCGCCATGCTCTCGGTTGATCACGCCGGCCAGCCGAGCCAGCGCCGCCTTGGACGCACCATAGGCAAAGCCCCAGCCGCCCTGGTCAGCCGGCAGCGGTGGATCGAACTTGCCTGCGCCGGAGCAGACATTGATGATCTGGCCGCTGCCCTGGGCCAGCATGGCGGGAAGCAGGCGGCGCACCAGGCGGGTGGGGGCGGCGACATTGCCTTGCAATGTGCGCATCAGTGCGGCGTCATCCAACTCGGCCAGCAGGGCATTGGACTCGCGGTCTTGGTAGACCGCGTTGTTGATCAGCAGGTCTACTCGGCCGTAATGCGCCAGCACGGCGTCGGCTGCAGCGTCCAGCGAAGTCGGTTCCAGCAAATCCATCGGCAGTGCCAGGACCTCCGCACCCAGAGCCCGGATTGCCTCGGCCGTTTGGGCCAGGCTGCCGGCGAGCAGGCTGCCATCAGGGCGGCGCAATTGGTGGCTCAGTTGCTGACCGGCAAGCTGGGTGCGTGCGCTGATGGCGATGCGCCATCCCGCTCGGGCAAAGTGAATGGCGGTGCCTGCACCGATGCCGCGGCTGGCACCGGTGATGAAAACAATGGGAGAGCTCATGGTGGAGATGGGGGCGCCAATTCGGGCGAGGTGGGCTGGCGTGCTGGGAGCGCGCCGGGAAGAAGTAGGGGTTGACTGAGCAAGTCCAGGGCATCGCACCGCAAGGTGTCGCAGAGTTGGACCTGGCCGCCGTCCAGCCACAGCTGCTGGGGGCCTAGTAGTTGATCGAGCTGCTGCAGGCGGGTCCGCAATTCCGTATGGGAGAGATGCAGCCGCCGCGCCAGATGGGCGAAGTCTGGAAAGGCGAGCGCCGTGCGCAGGCATCGCCACGCCGAGCGATGCTGAATTCGCAGCAGGGCCAGCGGGACGGGTGGCGGGTGGTTGGCGCAGGCCTGGGCTGCGGTGACTCTGGGCTTGCGGACGGGCGGCGTAGGCATGTGCGCATGCTCATGGGTGGGTCGTCTCTCGCCATCGTCCTTTCGGACGACGCTCGGGCAAACCTCTAGCGGTAGCGTGCACAGCAGCAGGCAAGATCGCGCCCGCACGTCGCTTGACGAGACCAAACTCCCCAAGGAAACCTAGAAATGACAACAGCAGCATCCACCCGTGCCCTGCTCGATGTGCAGCAGGCCGCATTCCGTGCCGAAGGTCCGGTCAGCGCGCAAACCCGCCGAGATCGCTTGCAGCGCGTGATCGATATGCTGGTTCGCCATAGAGATGCTTTGTGCGCAGCCATGGGGGAGGACTTCGGCGGCCGGCCCACGGTGTTTTCGATGATGAACGATGTGGGCGGCTCCCTGGCTTCGCTCAAGCATGCGCGCGACCACTTCGAGGCCTGGATGCCGGATCAGCCGCGCGCCAGCGTGTCGCCCTTCGACAATTTCGGCGCCAGCGCCTGGGTCAAGTACCAGCCCAAGGGTGTCGTGGGCATCATTGGCACCTGGAATGCGCCGCTGTTTACCCTGTTCTCGCCCTTGGCCTGTGTGCTGGCGGCGGGCAATCGCGCCATCCTCAAGCCCAGCGAGATCACGCCGCGTACCGCCGCCGTCGTTGCGGCTGCGGTGGCTGAAAGCTTTTCGCCCGAAGAATTGGCGGTCGTGCTTGGCGGACCCGAGGTGGCCAGCGACTTCGCGCACCAGCCCTTCAATCACCTGGTCTTCACGGGGGCCACGGCGGTGGGCAAGCTGGTCATGAAGGCAGCGGCCGAGAACCTGGTGCCGGTGACCTTGGAGCTAGGCGGCAAGTCACCGGTGCTGATTGGCCAAAGCGCTGATATCCACAGCGCCGCTGAGCGCATCGCGGTGGGCAAGGCTTTGAATTCCGGCCAGCTTTGTGTCTCGCCGGATGTGGTGTGGGTGCATGAGTCGCAACGCGAGGCCTTGATTGACGGTTTGCAGACCTGCTATGCCGGGCAATACCCCAGCATGGCCGGCAATGGCGATGTGACGCCGGTGGTGAATGAGCGCCACTTCGCTCGCGTCGAAAGTTATGTGGCCGATGCCGGCGCGCGCGGGGCCCGGGTAGTGATCGCGGGTGACTGGCCCAGTGAGGCGGCCGTGGCTGAGCGGCGCATGCCGCTGCGCATTGTGGTGGATCCACCAGCCGAAGCTGAGATCTCTTGCCACGAGGTGTTTGGCCCGGCCATCGTGCTGCGCAGTTACCGGCAACTGGCTGAAGCCGTGGCGGCACTGAACCAGGATGAGCGCCCGTTGGCCCTGTACTACTTTGGCCAGGATGCGGCGGAACAGCAGTGGGTGCTGGATAACACCCTGTCGGGCGGCGTGGCCATCAACGATGTGACCATGCACGCGGCCTTGCATGACGCGCCTTTTGGCGGTGTTGGTGCCTCGGGCATGGGCCACTATCACGGCCGTGAAGGCTTCCTGGAGTTCAGCCATGCGCGCTCGGTCTACAGCCATTGCGCACATGACCCACGCCGCGAGTGGGGCATGCTGCCGCCCTATAACGACAACTTTGTTCAGATGATTCGCGGCACGATCACGCCCTGATCGGCTGGCCTTTGGTGTGGGCCGGGCGCAGCGCGGCAAACACCATGGTCGGCTGCAGTGTGAGCGTCAAGATGGCGGCATATGCCGCCTTCAGCCAGGCGTAGTC
Source organism: uncultured Roseateles sp. (assembly GCF_945956965.1). Classification (GTDB taxonomy): domain Bacteria; phylum Pseudomonadota; class Gammaproteobacteria; order Burkholderiales; family Burkholderiaceae_C; genus Paucibacter_A. The sequence goes on along the minus strand of NZ_CAMFJS010000008.1, from coordinate 102,407 downwards.
CGGGCCTGTGAAGGCTGGTTGACCGAGCAGGCTGGCTGCCAGTGCAGCCGTGCCGCCCAGCAAGACCATGCCAAGCAAGCCAATCGTTAGGCAGCCGCCCCAGCGCGAGGACGGCATCCAGGCCAATAGACGTGGCCGCCGCAAGCCGTCCAGGCTGGGTGCCTTGCCCTGTGTGCGCTGGTGCTGCAGCAGGGGCAGCAAGATCAGCCAGCTGATCGCCGGCAGCAAGAAGCCGGTGGCCAGCAAGTCCGTCCCGTAAGCGCCCCGATCCCAGAGCCCAACGGCCGGCGCCTGGGCGTGCTGCGCCCAGGCGATGCCGCCGTTCAGTGCGGCGTTGATCAGGCCGGGTATCAGTTGCTGGCTGAGGAAAAAGCGAGAGGGCGTCATACGGTCGGCAGGGTGAAGCGATCAGGGACCTGCAGGGTAGCGCCCCAGCGGTGGCTGCCATCGTCTGTTTGGGTGAGTTCAAACCCTTGGCGCGGCCTGAGCATATGGGCTCGCTGCTTCATTCCTTTGTTCACCTACTCCTTGCTGCTATCAGCACCCTGACCATGAGCTCTCAAGTATTTCCCGCTGGCCTTGACGCTTTGTTTTCATTGCAAGGCCAGGTGGCCATCGTCACCGGCGCCGGCCGCGGCATAGGCCGGGCTTGCGCATTGATGCTGGCCCGGGCCGGCGCCGATGTGGCGCTGGCGGCCCGCACAGCCGCAGACTTGGACGCCGTTGCGGCCGAGATCCAAGCCCTGGGCCGCAAAGCCATCGTGGTGCCGACCGACGTCAATGACGACGCGGCCTTGGATCAGCTGGTGGCTCGCACCGTGGCCGAACTGGGCGGGATCAATATCTTGGTCAACAACGCCGGCGGTGCCGGGCCCAACAACCCCCGCAAGATGAGTGGCGCTGAGCTCGGCGCGGTGCTGGCCTGGAATGTGGTGCCAGCCTATGCCCTGACGCAGAAGTGCGTGCCGGCCATGAGCGCGGCGGGCGGCGGCACGGTGGTGAATGTCTCCTCCGTCGCCGCGCGCTATGCGCAAAAGAGCTTCAGCGCCTATGGTGCGGCCAAGGCGGCGCTGAACCAGCTGACGCGTAACCTGGCACAGGACTTCGGCCCGACCTTGCGCGTCAACGCGATCGAACCCGGCACCATCATGACCGACGCCCTCGCACCCTTCCTGACAGCCGAGCGCCTGGAGCGCATGACCCGTAGCACGCCCATGGCGCGGCTGGGTCAGCCAGAGGACATTGCCGCTGCCGTGTTCTTCCTGGTCAGCCCGGCCGCCACTTGGATCACCGGCAAGGTGCTGGGCGTGGACGGCGGCGTTGAGGCGCCCAATTTCTGAGCGCAACAGCATGTGCGCGGGCGGCTGCTGGGCACCACGCCAGTAGCCGCTCGATACCGTCTTGTGCGCAGGGGTTAGTGCCCACCATGCCCTGACGCTGTGCCGGGTATATTCCCCATGCGGTTGCTCGCGAGTGGGGAGTTAGCAGATGGCCGAAGTGCCCTTGCAGGTGAACGAGTCGATGAGCTTTCGTGCCGACCGGCGTGTGCGCTGGTTGCGCCTGCTGGCGGCGTTGGCTGGGCTGGCGGCGCTGTTATGCCTGTATTTTCTGCCGACCCAGCGGGTGCTGCTCGGCTTAGCCGGCGGCGTCTGCCTGACCTTGTTGATGGGTGCCCAGCAATTGGCACGTGCCGGTGTGGCCTTGCGGCAAAGCGCGGATCGAGCCTCGCGCAGCGAGCAGCGCCTGCGCCTGATCTTCGACGCCTTTCCCAACCCGGTCGTGGTGTCCACGCTGGCCGAGGGCCGCTATGTGGAAGTTAACCCTGCGGCAGCGAAGCGCCTGGGGCGTGATCGTGGCGAGTTGATTGGCCACACCATGAGTGAAGTGGGCGTGGTGATATCGGAGTCGGAGCGCCTGCTCAGGGTCCGCGAGTTGGAGGCTGCCGGCCAGATTGAAAGTGCCCAGACGCGCATACAGCTGCCCGATGGCCGGGTGCTCTGGTCGCTGTACTCGGCGCGCTTGATCGAGCTGGACGGGGTCAAGTCGGCGATTTCTGTCAGCACCGACATCACCCCCTTGAAGCAGGCGGAAGAGCAACTCCGACAAAGCGAGAAGAGCTTTGAGGAGCTGTTCGAGAGTGCCCCGGTGGCGATGTCTTATTCCTTGTTGGGCGCTGACGGCCTGCCCGAGGCCAGTTTCTGGAACCGCGCCTGGTGCGAGACCTTCGGCTTTGAGTCCGCATCCGTGCAGGGCCGGACCGGCGTCAGCCTGAATTTCTGGATCGAAGAGGCGCAGCGCCGCAGCTTCCTGAAGCCCGCCGCCGAGAACAAAAGCGTGCTGGCTACTGAGGTGCAGCTTCGCCATGCCAACGGGTCGGCGCGCACGGTGGTGGTGTCGGCCCGTGGCATCGATCGCCTGGGACAGCGGCAACTGCTGGTCAGCTACCAGGACATGACCCAGGCGCGGCGGGCGGCACGGCGACTCAGTGAGTTTGCCGAGATGGTGGAGAGTGCGCATGACGCCATGCTGCTGATCGACGACGGCCTGATCGTCGAATGCAATGAGGCGGCTGGCCGGGTCTTCGGGCAAAGCCGGGCCAGCATTTTGGGCTGCTCGCCGGTAGAGCTTTCGCCGCTGCTGCAGGATGACGGCCGGCGCTCTGATGAGCTGGCCTGGGCCTTTTTGTCGGCAGTTTTCGAGGGGCACCCGCAGCGCTTTGTCTGGCGGCATCTGCACGGTGATGGCGGCAGCTTCGAGGCCGAAGTGTCACTCGTTGCGGTTCGCGCAGCGGATGCGCCAGGTGCCATGGTCAGTGCCAAGCGGTGTATCGCCGTCGTGCGTGACATCACCGAAACTCGCCGCGCCGCGCAGGCCTTGGCGGCGAGCGAGCGGCGCTTCAGGCAATTGTTCGAGCATTCGCCGGTGGCGCTGGTCCTGGTGGCGCCGGGGGGGCGCATCGTCACGGTGAACCGGGTCTGGACCAGCTTGCTGGGCTATTCGGCGCAAGAAGTAGGGTCTATCGAGCAATGGTGGGAGCTCGCCTACCCGGACCCCGTGTACCGGGCCAAATCGCAAGAGCGTTGGGCCGCCGAGTTAGCGCGTGTTAAGAGGGAGGGCGGAGAACCCGAGACGGCCGAATACGAGGTCCGCTGCAAAAGTGGCGAGCGGCGCTATGTGCTGATTGGCGCCGCATCGGTAGGCGATGACTTGCTCGCTAGCTTCCATGATGTCACCGAGCAAAAGCTGGTCCAGGCGCAGTTGGAGGAGCTCAACACCGGGCTGGAGGGCCGAGTGAAGGAGCGAACCCGTGAGCTTAGCGAGGCGCTCGAGGTGCTCAAGCAGGCGCAGGAGGATCTGGTACGGACGGAAAAGCTGGCCGGGCTTGGTGCCTTGGTGGCGGGTGTTTCGCATGAGCTGAACACACCGATTGGGAATGCGGTGATGGTGGCATCCACCCAGCGCGAGCGCCTGGAGCGTTTCGAGGCGGAAACGGCTGCGGGCCTGCGGCGCTCACAGCTGAGTGCCTTCCTCAGTGACGCTAAAGAATCGGCTGAGGTTGTCGAGCGCAATCTTCAGCGCGCGGCAGAGCTGGTGAATAGCTTCAAGCAGGTAGCTGTTGACCAATCCAGCTACCAAAGGCGAGGCTTCGGTTTGCAAGATTTGCTGCATGAATTGAGCTTGATGCTCAGCCCGACCTTGCGGCGCAACCAAGTGGTGCTTCGCGAGGAAGTGGCTCCCGGATTGTTCATGGACAGCTATCCTGGACCCTTGACGCAGGTGCTGATGAATTTGGTCAATAACTCGGTGGCGCATGCCTTTGATGGCAGTCCCGATGAGCGCCGGGTGCGCATTGTGGCTAGTGCACTGGGGGCAGATCGGCTGCGCGTCGAGGTTGAGGACAATGGCGTTGGCATTCCGGCGGAGCATTTGTCACGGGTCTTCGACCCCTTTTTTACTACCAAGCTCGGGCGCGGCGGTTCGGGTCTTGGTTTGCACATCGTCTATTCACTGGTGACCGAGCTTCTTGGGGGGACGGTTCGCATCGCGAGCAGCGTCGGCAAAGGCACGCGGGTGATTCTCGAATTGCCAAGGGTTGCACCCGGCGCGCCGGAAAGTCATCAACAAGGGGTCTCCAATGAGTGGCAATGACGAAACGTCCAAGCCTTCAATCGACGACGACTACATCCTCATCGAGGACGAAGCGACGGTCCTGTTGCCACTCCAGGGTGAAAGAGAATGGTTGGTCCTGGTGGTGGATGATGACCCGGACGTCCATCAGTCCACCGAGTTTGCTTTGCGCGGAATGGAAGTCGAGGGGCGATCCTTGCGACTGCTGCATGCGCACTCCGCTGCTGAGGCCAGGCAGTGCATCGTTGAAATCGACGACCTCGCCGTCTTGCTGCTGGATGTGGTGATGGAGTCCGAAGACGCGGGGCTCAAGCTAGTGGAGCATGTGCGGCGCGATCTCAGGCGCAAGGCCCTGCGCATCGTGTTGCGTACCGGGCAGCCTGGCTATGCCCCCGAGCAAGAGACTATTCGTGATTACGACATTAACGACTACAAGACCAAGTCAGAGCTGACCCGCATTCGCCTGTACACAATGCTGACAACGGCGGTGCGCGCCTACCGGCAGATGCGCGCACATGAAGACATGCGCAGGGGCTTGGAAACAGTGGTGCGGGCCAGCACTGAGCTGACCAAGTTGCGCGGCATGCAGTTGTTCGCGCAAGGCGTGGTCGGGCAGCTTTGTGCCTTGCTTGATGTGAAGCCCGCAGGATTGATTTGCGCGCAGGAAGCGCATCCCGGCGACTTGATGTCGGCGCGGGTGATTGCCGCAGCGGGGCACTTTCAACACTTGATCCAGCGTCCGTTGGAAGAGCTTGAGGTGGCTGAGATCCAGCGATCCCTCAAGGCTTGCCTCGCGGAGCGCCGCAGCCACTTCGGACCGACGCTGACGCTCTATTTTGCCTCCGAATCAGGCTGCGGTTTGGCCGCCTACGTGGAAGTGCAGCGTGAGCTCGATGAGCTTGATCGGCATTTGTTGGAGGTTTTTTGCGCCTCAATGGCCGTAGGCTTCGAGAACGTTCAGCTGTATGCGCGCCTGGTCGATCAGGCCTATGTTGACCCACTGCTGAAGGTGCCCAATCTTAATCGGCTGCTCGAAGTCCTGGATCAGGCGCAGTCCGCGAGCGGGGATTTGACGCTGGCACTTCTGGACGTGGGGATGCGGACAAAAACTTGGACTGGTTATGCGGCGATGCCAACTTGCCGACGGTGCTGTGCCGGACTGCGAAAGCCAAGTGAACTCTTAATCCGGACCTCGTTGTACCAGCGAATGTATGCATCCAACGCAGCAATGAACTCCTCGATGCTTGTCGAGAGCCAGTTGCGAGCGAAGAACATCTCGGTCTTGAGCCGACCGGAGAAGCCCTCGCATGCCGCGTTGTCCGGCGAGCATCCCTTGCGTGACATCGAGCGGACCAGCTTGGCGTCAGAGATTCGAGCTAGCCAGCCTGGCCATCGATAGTGGCCGCCCCGATCGGAATGCACCACCGGCCTCTCGCCACTTGCTGCGACCTTCTCGATCGCAGCGTCCAGCATCGTATTGACCAACTCCGCGTTCGGCCGAGTGCCTATCGACCAACTCACGACCATGCCGTCGAAGCAATCAATCATCGGAGATAGATATACCTTGCCGGCCGGAATTTGGAACTCCGTGATGTCGGTGAGCCACTTCTCATTCGGCGCGCCGGCATTGAAGTCTCGGTTCAGCACGTTGTCGGGCGCTGGACTGATCTCGCCCATGTAGGAGCCATACCGACGGCGTTTGCTTGTCGCTGCGATCAAGCACTCCTGCTTCATCAGGCGGCGCACGACCTTCTCCGAGATACGCACGCACTGATCGCTCAACGACGCGTGGAGCCGCCGGTAGCCGTAGCAGCCATAGTTCTGCTCGAAGATGTTGGTCATCGCCTGACGCACGTCCGCGTACTTGTCATCCACCCCCAGCCGTGCCCGATGGTAGAAGTAGGAACTGCGCGGCAGGTCCACTTCGCACAGCAGTTCGGTCACCGTGTAGGTGGACCTCAGGGCATCAACCAGCAGCGTCTTCTCCCGGTTCGTCAGGCGCTGCTGATCGATGCCCAGCTCTTTTTTTAAGAGCTCATTCGCCTTCTTCAGCACGTCCTTCTCGAGCTGCAGCCGGCGAATGTCGTGTTGCAGCGTTTCGAGCTGTTGTGCCAAGTCTGCCCGGTCTGGGCTATCAAGGGCGCGTTGCTTGAGCTTCATGGATGCGGGTGCGTCGTGGCCGAGTAATTGATTCTTCCACTTGTACAGCGAGCCCCGCGACACGCCGACCTCGTCGGCGACTGCCTGCGCGCTGGCCGGGCGCGTGCACAAGGCAATCACTGCAGACTGCTTGGCTTCCGGCGCCAGTTCCTGCATTCGACCGACGACGCGCGTTGGCTGGGGGTGAAGCTCTTGCAGCCACGCGTGTAGCAATGACCGGCAGGGATAGCCCAGAGCCTTGACGGTCACAGCGATGCACCGGCCGTGCTCAAGGTAATGCTCGACAGCGCGCAGCCTATCCCCCTGAGAAAACTTTGCAGTCCTCTTGTAGCCGGCGCGTAGGTCTTGGCTCTGTTCGTACTCGCGGTACCAGTTCTTGAGCGCGTTCTTCGTCGGATATCCCAGCTGCCGAATGGTCAAGCCGACTCGCTTGCCCAGCTTGATGTACAGCTGCACTGCTCGAAGCCGATCTTCGTATGTGTACATGAACTACCTCCAGGTAGTCCAAGAAATCGTCCGCATCCCCCGTGGATCAGTTTTCGGCTATCAATGACACGCTAGGCCATGCTTATGGCGACATGGTGCTGCGAGCGATTGCGGCCCGACTGCTCAAGGGCTTGCCGGGCTGCACGGTCGCGCGCATCGGCAATGACGTGTTTGGGGTGCTCGGCCCAGGCACTCAGGTGCATGCGGATGCGCTCACCCAGTTGCTGGTCGAGAACTTCGAGATTGAAAGCCAACCGGTACGGCTGACGGCTTGCCTTGGGCTCGTCGCGCTGGCTGGCAGCACGCGGCGTGGTAACGAGTTCTTGTCGAATGCCCAAGTGGCGCTCAAACAGGCCAAGCTGCATCAGCGCGGTAGTGCGGTCTTCTACTCGCAAAGCATGGGGCAGGATGTGCGAGAGCGCACGCACATGCTGACGGGACTGCGGGATGCCATCGGGGCGCATCACCTATTCCTCGTCTATCAGCCCAAGGTGAAGCTGTCGGATGGCTCACCGAGCGGCATCGAGGCTCTGATGCGCTGGCGCAAGGACAACGGGCAATATGTCTCGCCCGACCGCTTCATTCCACTGGCCGAACAGGCCGGCATGATGGCTACGCTGGGCACCTATGTGCTTCGCTCTGCCTGCCAGCAACTGGCGCGGCTGCGCGTGGCAGGCTACGTGCAGCTTTCTATGGCCGTCAATGTGTCGCAAGCCCAGCTCCGAGAGCCCGATTTCATTGTCGTTCTGCGCAAGTCCATCGAAGATAGTGGCTTGCCCCCGGGGCAGCTTGAGCTTGAAATCACCGAGTCCATGGCTGCCGACGATCTGGCGCTGCTGCGCCACCTGCTGGGCGAGATTGCGGCGCTGGGGGTCAAGGTGGCCATTGACGATTTCGGCACCGGCTTTTCCTCCCTGAGTGTGCTGCGTCATCTGCAAGCCCAGCGCCTCAAGATCGATCGCAGCTTCATCAGTGAGATGGCGCAGGACGATAGCATTGCGCGCATGGTGATCGGGCTTGGCCACACCCTGGGCATGAGCGTGACGGCGGAAGGCGTCGAGACACCCGAGCAGGCCCAGGCGCTGCGCGATATGGGCTGTGAAGAGGCGCAGGGCTTTCATTTTGGCCGGCCCATGGAAGAACCGGCCTTGCTGGCGTGGCTGGCCGCGCCCGGGCCAAGAGTTTGAAGCAAAGTGCACTCAGCGCAGGCAGTTGCCCGAGCTGCGGCCCGCGCCATTCCCCGCGTGCATGGCCCCTTCGATATAGCTGACGCTGGCGCAGTCGCCGATGCGTTGCAAAGGCAGGCCGCAGTCGGCCAGGGCTTGCGCCACGCTGTCATCGGCCTCGGCGCCGATGGCCAGCACCACCGAGTCGGCCGGGCTGCTGTGCTGAACTCCGCCCTTATCGGTCCAGACCACCGCTTTGGCGGTGATGGCCTCGGTTTGTGCTTTCAGATGCAGCGTGCCATGGGCCTTGACGGCCTCCAGCACGCGCCAGCGGCGCACGATGGCCAGTTCGCGGCCGGCGTGGCTGCCGGGCTCCAGCACCGTCACTTCGCGGCCGCGTGCCAGCAGGAATTCGGCCAGTTCCAGGCCCACCAGGCCGCCACCCACGACCACCACGCGTTTGCCCAGCGGCATCCACAGCTTGGACAGGCTCTGGATCGCCTGGGTGCTATCGGTCACCTTGAGCATGCCGCCCGCTTTGAACATGGCGCGCTCGGGCAGGTTCAGCTTGGCCTTGGCGATTTCATCGGCGCGGTCGCCGGTCATCAGGCGGCGCAATTCGTCGCCGCTCCAGACATGGCTTTGCTCGGCCCCCGGGATGGCCGGTGCCGCACGTCTGGCGCCTGTCGCGACAATGATTTCGTCGGGCTTGAGTTCGGCGACCAGTGCGGCATCGGCCGCACAGTTGAGTCGCACGCTGATGTTGGGATGCTTGACCTGCCCCAGCAGATAGTCGAGCAGGCGGCCGTTCTCGGGATAGGCCAGGGCGGCAAAGAACAAGGTGCCGCCTAGCCGGTCGCTGCGTTCCACCAGCGTGACGTGATGGCCGCGCAGGGCCGCGACCCGTGCCGCCTCCATGCCCGCGGGGCCGCCGCCGACGATCAGCACATGGCGCGGGCTTTGCGCGCGAACGAGCGGGTACTCGTACTCATGCCCGGTCATGGCGTTGACCGCGCATTTGACGCGGCGGCTGACGAAAATTTCACTGACGCAGGCGTAGCAGTAGATGCAAGGGCGGATGTCCTGGGGGCGGTTCTCGCTGAGTTTGAGCGGGATCTCAGGGTCGGCCAACATCTTGCGTGCCATGGCCACGAAGTCCAACTCACCTGCCGCGATGGCGCGGGCGCCGGCCTCCGGCTCGATGCGGCCGGTGGTGATGATGGGCAAGTTCACGGCCTGCTTGAAGGCGGCGGCATAGCTCAGAAATGCGCCCGGCGCTTGCGGGATGGGCGCTTCGGTGAAGGCCGAGCCATTGACCATTTGGGCATAGGCCGAGACGCTGATGGCGTCGGCACCGGCCTCTTCGCAGAGTTTGGCCGTGCGCAGCGCTTCGTCCATGCTGATGCCGCCCTGGGTGTGCAGTTCGGCCGCGTCCAGGCGCACCCAAAGCGGGAACGCCGACCCGACGCGCTGGCGCACAGCGCGCAGCACCTCTAGCAGCAGCCGCACGCGGTTCTCGTAGCTGCCGCCGTACTCGTCCTCACGCTGGTTGTAGTAGGGGGAGAGGAAGCCCGCGAGGATGTAGTTGTGCGCGGCGTGAAGCTCCAAGCCGTCGAAACCGGCCTTGAAGGCGCGCTCCGCCGCGGCCGCGAACCACTCGATCATCTGGGCGATATCGGCCTGGTCCATCACACGCAAGCGCGGCTTGTGTGGGCCGACGCCGACAAAGGTAGCCAGCTCCTCGCGGGTAACGGCCGTCATGGCTTCATTCGGCGGTGGCGCCTTCGGGATGGAGGGCACCCAGATCTCGCGCCCTTGCGCCAGGCAGGTGACGGCGTTCTTGCCTGCATGTTGGAGCTGCATGGCGATCTTGGCGCCATGCGCATGGGCGCGCTCGGCCAGGCGGGCCAGGCCGGGGATGAAGCGGTCTTCGGACACGCCCACTTGGTAGGGCTCGCAGCTGCCGAGCGGAAAGGCCACACCGCAGACGCCCATGATCAGCAGGCCGGCACCACCCATGGCGCGGGCCTCGTAATAGGCCTGGATGCGCTCGCCGCAGCTGCCGTCGCTTTCCGCGAAGTTGGAGCCCATGGGCGCCATGACGATGCGGTTGCGCAGTGCCAGCGTGCCGATGCGGCCCGGTTGCAAGAGCGGAGAGTAGGGGTTGGCCATGAGCGGAAGTGTCCTAGCGAAACAAGGCCTTGATTGTGTGGGGCGTGCGCCGGCGGGCATCGTCCGTTCGGACGCTGACCGCGCGGCCTTGATGCTTGACAGTGCACAGCAAACAAGCGCCCCCGGCAGCCCGGCCGGGGGGCATTTTTTCTGGAGTTACCGATGAAAGCACTCGTCGCTGTGAAGCGGGTGATTGATTACAACGTCAAGGTGCGCGTCAAGAGCGACGGCTCTGGCGTTGATCTGGCCAATGTGAAGATGAGCATGAACCCCTTCGATGAAATCGCCGTCGAAGAGGCGGTTCGCTTGAAGGAGAAGGGCGTGCTCAGCGAGGTGATCGCCGTTTCCTGCGGCCCGGCCCAGTGCCAGGAGACCTTGCGCACGGCCTTGGCTTTGGGGGCGGACCGCGCCATCTTGGTGGAAACCGAGGCTGAGTTGCAGCCGCTGGCTGTGGCCAAGCTGCTCAAGGCCCTGGTCGACAAGGAGCAACCCCAGCTCATCATTCTGGGCAAGCAGGCCATTGATGATGACTGCAACCAGACCGGCCAGATGTTGGCCGCCTTGGGCCATTTGCCGCAGGCGACATTTGCCTCCAAGGTCGATGTGGCCGATGGCCGTGTTGCCGTGACGCGCGAAGTGGATGGCGGGCTCGAGACCCTGAGCCTGAGCCTGCCGGCCGTCATCACCACCGACCTGCGCCTGAATGAGCCGCGCTATGTGACGCTGCCCAACATCATGAAGGCCAAGAAAAAGCCCTTGGCTCTGTGCACGCCCGCTGAACTGGGCGTGGACGTAACGCCGCGCATCAAGACCCTGAGCGTGCTGGAGCCGGCCAAGCGTGGCGCTGGCATCAAGGTGGCCGATGTGGCCACGCTGGTGCAGAAACTCAAACTTGAAGCAAAGGTGATCTGAGCATGAGCGCACTCGTTATTGCCGAACATGACAACGCGACCCTCAAGGGCGCAACCCTGAATACTGTCAGCGCGGCGGCCGCCTGTGGTGGCGACGTCCATGTGCTGGTGGCCGGCCACCATGCAGGTGCTGCAGCGGCTGCTGCGGCGCAGATCGCCGGTGTGAGCAAGGTTCTGCACGCCGACGACCCCGCCTTGGCTGACGGCTTGGCCGAATGCCTGGCGGCGCAAGTGGTGGCGCTGGCGGGCAGCTACCAGCACATCCTGTTCCCAGCCACGGCTGCGGGCAAGAACGTGGCGCCGCGTGTCGCGGCCTTGCTGGATGTGGCGCAGCTCAGCGATGTCAGCCGCGTCATCAGCGCCGACACCTTCGAGCGGCCAATCTACGCCGGTAATGCGGTGGCCACGGTGCAAAGCAGCGACGCGATTCGCGTCATCACCGTGCGCAGCACCGGCTTTGATGCCGCGCCGGCGAGCGGCGGATCCGCCGTCATTGAGGCGATTGCGGCGGTGAGCGCCAGCGCCGCCAGCCGCTTTGTGAGCCGTGAAATCAGCCGCAGTGACAGGCCGGAGTTGACCGCCGCCAAGATCATCGTTTCAGGCGGACGAGCCCTGGGCTCCAGCGAGAAGTTCGCTGAAGTGCTGACGCCGCTGGCCGATCAGCTCGGCGCCGCCTTGGGCGCAAGCCGTGCCGCCGTCGATGCGGGCTATGCGCCCAACGACTGGCAGGTGGGGCAGACCGGCAAGATCGTGGCGCCGCAGCTTTATGTGGCCTGCGGCATCTCTGGCGCCATCCAGCATCTGGCGGGCATGAAGGACTCCAAGGTGATCGTGGCCATCAACAAGGACGCGGAAGCGCCGATCTTCGCGGTGGCCGACTACGGCCTGGAGGCCGATCTGTTCACCGCCGTGCCTGAACTGGCGAGCGCACTGGGCGTGGCGGGTTAAGGATTGCGCCTGGGCTGGCGCGCCAGCCCTGCCGGTCTACAGGCTCAAAGCCAGCTGGGTGCCTTGCTCGATGGCGCGGCGGGCGTCGATTTCCTGCGCCACATCGGCGCCGCCGATGACGCTGACAAGCGCGCCGCTGGCGCGCAAGGGCGCAGCCAGCCCGCGCACACTGTCCTGGCCGGCGCACACCACCACATGGTCGACAGGCAGGCAAAGCGCTTGTCCGTCCTTGAGCAGATGCAGTCCGGCATCGTCGATGCGCAAGTACTCGACGCCGCCTTGCATCTGCACGCCGCGCCGCTCCAGGCGCAGCCGGCGGATCCAGCCGGTGCTGCGGGCCAGGCGCCGGCCGGGCTTGCCGGGGCTGCGCTGCAGCAGCCATACCTCTCGGCTGGATGGCCGCGCAGCCGGCGGCTTGAGGCCGCCCGCGCTGCCGGTGCCGCGGTCTATGCCCCATTCCTCAAGATAAGCGTCGACCTCGGCTTCATTGCCTGCGGGCGTGCTATGGCCGCAGCCTTCGGCTTCACTGAGCAGTTCCGCCACATCGAAGCCGATGCCGCCAGCGCCGATCACCGCCACCCGCTTGCCCAGGGCGTGCGGCGCCATGATGGCCTGCGCATAGCTGCGCACTTTGGCGTGGGCGATGCCGGGAACCTCTGGCGTGCGAGCTTGCACGCCCGTGGCCAATACGATGTGGTCGAAGCCTGCCAGCTCAGCCAGGCCCGCGCGGGTGCGCAGGTGCAAACGGACGCCGTGGCGCAGCAGCTGGCCGCGCCAGTAGTTCAGGGTCTCGGCAAATTCCTCCTTGCCGGGAATGCGCCGGGCCAGTTGGAACTGGCCGCCGATCTCATCACCGGCTTCGAACAGGGTCACCAAGTGGCCGCGTGCCGCCGCTTGTGTGGCGCAGGCCAGGCCGGCAGGGCCCGCGCCCACAACCGCGATGCGCCGCGGCTGCTGTGCGGGCACGAGCTGCCATTCTGTTTCGCGGCAAGCCAGTGGGTTGACCAGGCAAGAAACGGCGCGCTGCTCGAAGGCGGCATCCAGGCAGCTTTGGTTGCAGGCGATGCAGGTGTTGATCTGCTCGGCCTGGCCGGTGGCGGCCTTGCGCATCAGCTCGGGGTCGGCCAGAAAGGGCCGCGCCATCGAGATCAGGTCTGCGTCGCCACGTGCCAGGATGAGCTCGGCCACTTCCGGCCGGTTGATGCGGTTGCTGGCCACCACTGGAATGCTGACAGCCTCGCGCAGCTGGCGGGTCGCCCAGCTGAAGGCGGCGCGCGGCACCAGGGTGGCAATGGTGGGGACCCGCGCCTCATGCCAACCGAAGCCGCCGTTGAGCACATCCACACCGGCGTGCTGCAGGGCCCGGGCGCATTCCAGCACCTCATCGCGGCAACTGCCGTCCTCCACCAGGTCCAGCAGCGAGAGGCGAAACATCAGCAGGAAGTCTGGGCCGAGGCGGTCGCGGATGCGCCCGATGATGCTGAGCGCGAAGCGCCAGCGCCCCTCGGGGCTGCCGCCCCAGCGGTCGCGGCGCTGGTTGCTACGCGGCGCCAGGAATTGGTTGATCAAATAGCCCTCACCGCCCATCACCTCAACGCCGTCATAGCCGGCCAGGCGCGCCAGCGCGGCGCTGTCGGCATAGGCCTGAACCAGCGCCTCAATCTCGGCCTCGCTGAGTTCGCGCGGCGTATGCGCGGACAAGGTCGAACGCAAGGCCGAGGCCGAGACACCACCACTGGCATGGTCATAGCGACCCACATGCAGCAGCTGTGCCAGCACATGGCTGCCTTCACGATGCACGGCCTCGGTCAAGAGGCGATGGCCTTGGGCCTGTGCCGGGGTGCACAGCGTCGAGTGTTCGGCATGCTGGGGCATGCCCAGGGCCTCGGGGCTGATGCCCAGGCCGCCGGTGATGATCATGGCCGCACCGCCGCGGGCCCGCGCCGCGTAGAAGGCGGCCAACCTCGCCATGCCGTCGGCCTGCTCTTCCAGGCCGGTGTGCATGGAGCCCATGATGCAGCGGTTTCTCAGGGTGAGGCGTCCCAGTTGGTAGGGGGCCAGCAGATGCGGAAATTGAGAGCTGGCTTCAGCGGGCTTGGGGTTTGTGCGCAATCTCATCGTCCATCATGAAGGGGACCTCGCTGGTCCGATGCGGCAGACTAACGAGGCGGGGGCATACGGCATCGTCCGTTTGCATGTGGTGCGGACATGGGCTCTCGGGTCAGATAGACGAGTGAAATACGAGTGAGCAGTGCGCAAAGCGCGGATGCAAGGGCGGATCGGATGCCAGCCAAGCTCACATCACACCCATGAAAGCACTGAATTGCCACAGGACCAGAACACTATGCCAACTACTCTCATCACCGGATCGGCCTCGGGCATCGGCGCGGCCTGCGCCGCGGCATTGAAGGCTGCGGGCCATCAAGTCATCGGCCTTGACCTGCGCAATGCCGACATCATTGGCGACCTCGCCACCCGGCAAGGCCGCGCGAGCGCCATCGAGCAGATTCTGGCGCGCTGCGAAGGTCAGCTGGACGGGGTGCTTTTGTGCGCGGGCTTGGGGGCGCAGGTCAATCCGGCCTCGCTGACCGTGTCGGTCAACTACTTTGGCGCGGTCGAGTTGCTGGACGCGCTGCTGCCGGCGCTACGGCGCGGCAGCCAGCCCTCGGCGGTGGTGATTTCCTCGGTGGCCTCGGCCCATCTGCCTTGGGACAAGAACCCGCTCGCGGCCGCGCTGGAAGCCGGCGATGAAGCCCATGCGCATGCCATCGTGATGGGAGCCGGCCCCGCCGGCGGCCACCTGGCTTATGCGGGCTCCAAGAATGCCGTGACCGTGGCGGTGCGCAAGCGTGCCCAGGCCTGGGGGCAGGCCGGCGTGCGCTTGAATACGGTAGCGCCGGGCGCCACCGAAACCCCGCTGCTGCAAGAGGGCCTGAAGGATCCACGCTTCGGCGAGGCCATCAAGAACTTCGTCCCGCCACTGGGCCGCCGCGCCGAGGCGCAGGAGATTGCGGCGGTCGTGTCCTTCCTGTTCAGCCCGGCTGCAAGCTATGTGCATGGCGCGCAAATCGTCGTTGACGGCGGCATTGACGCGGCCGGCCGGCCGACTCAGTTCTGATGCGCCAGGAGCTAGCGATGCCAGATCCCGCTCAGATGGAAGCCGCGGTGCATGAGTACCTGCGCGCACTCAATGCCGCAGACCTTGATGCGGTGCTGGCCTTGTTCGATGCCGATGCCAGCGTGGAAGATCCCGTGGGCAGCCCGCCCAAGCGCGGGCATGCCGAGATCCGCGCCTTCTACGCCGCCTCGCTGAGCATGAAGCTGACCTTAGCGCTGGAGGGGCAGGTGCGCGTGGCAGACAAGGAGGCCGCGTTTGCATTTAGCGTGAGCTTGCAGCATGAAGGCCAGCAGATGGTGATCCGGCCCATCGATGTGTTTCGCTTCAATGAGGCCGGCAAAGTGGTGTCCATGCGGGCCTTCTTTGGCCCAGCCAATATCGGCACAGGCTCTTGAGCCTGCTGATGTCGTTCAGCGCCCCTCGAACTTGGGGCGGCGCTTTTCGATGAAGGCTTGCATGCCCTCTTTCTGATCGCGGGTTGCGAACAGCAGCTGGTTGGCTTTGCGCTCCAGCATCAAGGCGGTTTCCAGTGAAGCGTCAACGCCGGCCAGCACCACTTCCTTGATCTGCTGGGCGGCGAGGGGTGGCATGGCGGCGATCAGCGCGGCCATCTTGATGGCTTCATCCACCACCTGATCATCCGCCACCACCTGGCTGACCAAGCCCATCAGCCGCGCTTCTTCGGCGCCGATGGGTTTGCCAGTTAGCAGGATTCGCATGGCGTTGAACTTGCCCACCGCGCGAACCAGGCGCTGGGTGCCGCCGATGCCGGGCATGATGCCAATGCGGATCTCGGGCTGGGCAAAGCTCGCGCTGGTGCCGGCAATGATGATGTCGGCATGCATGGCCAGTTCCGCGCCGCCGCCGAAGGCATAGCCGCAGACGGCCGCGATGATGGGCTTGGGGCAGCGCTCGATCGGTGCCCAGACGCGTTCGGTGTGGCGCTGCATGATCTCGATCGGGCCGCAGTCGTCCATGCTTTTGATATCGCCGCCGGCCGCGAATACTTTGTCGCCGCCGGTCAGCACGATGGCGCGCACCGCCGGGTCTTGGCTGAGTGCGTCGAAGGTGTGCGACAAGGCTTGCTGCAGTGACAGGCTCAGGGCATTGGTGGCAGCGGGGCGATTCAGGCGCACGAGGGCGACGCCCTCTTCAGGGGTTTCGAGGAGCAGCTCGTCGGTGCAGGCAGTAGCTGGGGTCATAGTGCTCTCGTTCGCTCTCGTTCGGTAGGGCCCTGCGTTGGGGCGGTGTCCATCGTCGGCGCCGCAGCCTTCGACAACATCGTCCTTTTGGACGTATCTGCGCCGGCGGGGCTTCTCTAGATTCCAGGGCATGAACCCGAATTTTCAAGAGTATGCGCAACGTGTGGTGCTGGTCACCGGCGGCACCAAAGGCATTGGTCGCGGTATTGCCGAGCACTTCCTCGCAGCAGGTGCCACCGTCGTCGTGTGCGGCCGCAATGCCCCGCTGGAGCTGCCTGCGGTGATGGATGCCGGCGTGATGCGCCAGGCCGAGTTTCTGAGCTGTGATGTGCGCGAGGCCGAGGCCGTGCGTGCCATGGTGGCGGAGGTTGTGCGTCGACATGGCCGGCTGGATGTACTGGTCAATAACGCCGGTGGTGCGCCCGAGGTGGAAGCGGCCACGGTGTCGCCGCGCTTCCATGAAGGCGTGCTGCGTCTGAATCTCTTCGCCACCTTGCATGCTGCTCAAGCCGCCAATGCGGTCATGCAGCAGCAAGACGAGGGCGGCGTGATCGTCAATATCGGCAGCATCAGCGCGCTGCGGCCTTCGCCAGGAACGGCAGCCTATGGCGCGGCGAAGGCGGCTGTGCTGAGCCTGACCGGCTCGCTAGCGGTGGAGTGGGCACCTAAGGTGCGCGTCGTGGCGGTGAGCCCGGGCCTGGTGCGAACCGAGCAGTCGCATCTGCACTTTGGCAATGAGGCTGGCATCACTGCGGTGGCCGCCTCCATTCCCGCTGGCCGCTTGGCCGAGCCGGCCGACATCGCCCAAGCCTGCCTCTACGTGGCCTCGCCGCGAGCGTCCTATATGAGCGGCAGCAATCTGCTGCTGCATGGCGGCGGTGAACGGCCTGCATTCATGTCCGCGGCCAAGCCCACGGACAAGTCTTGAGCCCGGCGCGGCTCGCTACGCAATAACAAGGAGCATCTCTTGGCCGAACAAGATTGGATGAAGCGGGCGCGAGCCCTGGTGGGCAAGCAGTACGGACGTGTCTATGCCTGGGACAAGGTCAATGCGCCGATGATTCGCCAATGGTGCGAGCTCATGGGTGTGGCCGTGCCGGTGGATGCCGACGGCACGGTACTGGCGCCCGCCGCCATGCTGCAAGTCTGGTGCATGGAAGGACCGGTGGCGAACAACTACCCGCCGGGTTCGACCACCGAGAACCCCTACGAAGTCCTCAAGCTCATGGAGACCGAGGGCTTCGCGTCGGTGGTGGCGGTGAACTCCGAGCTCAGCTTCGAGCGCATGGTGCGTGAGGGTGAAAAGCTCTACTACACCACCCGACTCGATTCGGTGGGCGAAGAGAAAACCACCGCCTTGGGTACAGGATTCTTCGTCACCCTGGTGATGACTTTTTTCGCCGAGCAGAGTGCTGGGGACGAGAAGGTCGGCGAGTTGCTGTTCCGCGTCTTCAAGTTTCGGCCGGCCAATCCGGTCAAGCCTGCTGATAGCAGCAGCGGCAGCAAGGCAGATTTGCCAGCCGGCCCGCCCAAGATCAAGCGCTCGGCCCCCGGCATCAGCGATGACAACCGATTCTTCTGGGACGGCGTGCGTGAAGGGCGGTTGCTGATTCAACGCTGCAAGAGTTGCGGCAGCTTGCGCCACCCGCCAGGCCCGGTCTGCCCGAGCTGCCATTCCTTCGAGTGGGACACGCTGCAGGCCAGCGGCGGCGGCACTGTCTATTCCTTCGTGGTGATGCACTACCCCGAGGTGCCGCCCTTTGATCATCCCAACCCGATCGGCCTGATCGAGCTGGACGAGGGCACCCGCCTGGTGGCGCAGTTGGTGGGCATCAAGCCGAGCGAGGTGCAGATCGGCCAGCGCGTGCAGGTCGAGTTCAACGCCTTCAATGACGGTGAGCTTGTGCTGCCGCAATTCCGGCCCGTGCCGGCCTGAGCGAAAAAGGGTAGAGCCATGGATTTCCAATTGAGCGAAGACCAGCGGGCATTTGCCGATATGGCGCAAGGTCTGTTTGCCGACTATTGCGGCGACGAGCAGCTACGTGCGCATGACCTCGGCGGCAGCCCCTTCATGAGCGCGCTGTGGCAGCAATGCGTAACCTCAGGCCTGCACAGCATTCTTGTCCCGGAAGCCTTGGGCGGTCTCGGCCTGGGCATGACCGAGTTGATGGCGGTGCTGGAGCAGCAGGGTCGGGCCCTGGCCTTGCTGCCGCTGTGGGAGCAGCAACTGGTGTGCGCGGCCTTGGCGCGTTATGTGCCGGAGGCGTCGGCTGCGGTGCTGGAACGTGCCATCCAGGGCGAGGTGATGGCGCTGTCGCTGACAGCGTTGATGGCAAGCCATGGCCCCAGCCTGCGCGTTCAGGACGGTGTCTTGCATGGCAGCACTCTGGCTGTGCCTCTGGGTGATCTGGCGGGCCATGCTTTGCTGGCCGTTGAGGCGCGCGGCCAGTACCGCTTGGCGCTGGTTGATTTGACGCAGCCAGGTGTCACCCGCGATCCCGGCTTGAGTCAACATCACCAGGGCCTGGCCGATTTGAGCTTCGCCGGCGTGCCGGTGCTGGCCCTCTTGCCTGCGGAGGCCTGTGCCTGGGTAGAGCAGCGTGCTATTGCTTGCGCCGCAGCGCTGCAGTTGGGCGTGACCCAGCAGCAGCTGCGCGCCACCGTGGCCTATGTCAGCGAGCGTCAGCAGTTCGGTCGCGCCATCGGCAGCTTTCAATTGGTGGCGGGGCAGATGGCCGATGGGCATATCGCCACCGAGGCACTGCGGGCATCGCTGTGGCAATTGGTCTGGCGTCTGGATCAGGGGCGCCCCAGCGCACCGCAGGCTCATGCGACGCGGGCCCTGGCCAATGAACTCGGCCACCGTACCGGCCATATGGCCCAGCACGTTCACGGCGGCATCGGTGTTGACGTGACCTATCCCATGCACCGCTATTTGTATTGGAGTCGCGCGCTCGGCGTTCTGCTGGGTGGCAGTGAACACCATCTGGCCATTCTGGGCGACTGGTTGGCCGACAACGACACGCTGGGCTGGAAGTACGACCTGCCCGAAGACTGCTGAGTAAGTGAGCGAGCAAGCAACCATGACGACTAAGAATCAAAACTCCGCAACGCCTCGCTTCGATGCCGTCCAGCTCGGCGATGAGCTGCCCGGCCTGGCCGTGCCAATCACGGTGCCCCTGATCGCCGGTGGCGCCATCGCGACGCGCGACTACTTTCCCGGCCATCACGACCTGGAGGCCGCCCGTGCCCTGGGTTCGCCCCACATCTTCATGAACATCCTGACCACTAACGGCTTGGTTCAGCGTTTCATTGAGTCCTGGGCAGGCCCTCAGGCCAGGCTCTTGGATCTGAAGATCAAGCTGGGTGCGCCCAACTATCCGGGCGACACCATGAGCTTCAGCGGCGCCATCACCGACAAGCGCGCCAGCGACCGCAGCGTCGACATCACGCTCAAGGGCAAAAACTCCATGGGCAGCCACGTCACCGGCACGGTACGTGTGGCCCTGCCTTGAAGCGAAGGAATCTCGACCATGACTGACTTCAATATTTCCGGCCGCACGGCCATTGTTGGCCTGGGCGCCACTGAGTTCTCCAAGAACTCCGGCCGAACTGAGCTGCGCCTGGCCATGGAAGCCACGCTGCAGGCCTTGGCCGATGCCGGCATTGACCCCAAGGACGTGGACGGCTTCTCGTCTTACAGCGTCGACAAAGTGCCCGAGTACGAGATTGCCCGCCTGCTCGGCGCCCGCGACGTCAAATTCTTTTCCCAGGTGCCGCATGGCGGCGGCGCGGCCTGCGGGCCCGTCTTGCATGCGGCGATGGCGGTGGCCAGCGGCATCGCCAAGACCGTGGTGGTCTACCGCGCCATGAACGAGCGCAGCTGGTACCGCTTCGGCACCGGCAGCTATGGTTTCGGCGCTACGCCTCTGTTTGATAACGTCAATTACGGCTGGTATATGCCGCACGGCTTTCATACGCCTGCGGCCTGGGTCGGCATGTTCGGCCGGCGCTATATGCATGAGTTCGGCGCGACCAGCGAGGACTTCGGCCGTGTGGCCGTGGCCGCGCGTGACTTCGCTGCCACCAACCCTGCCGCATTCTTTTACGGCAAGCCGATCACGCTCGAAGAGCATCAGGCCAGCCGCTGGATCTGTGAGCCGCTGCATCTCTTGGACTGCTGCCAGGAGAGCGATGGGGCGGTGGCCATGGTGATCACCTCGGTCGAGCGTGCACGGGACCTGAAGCGCAAACCGGTGCTGATCAAGGGCGCAGCTCAAGGCATCAGCGATGGCCAGCAGAGCATGACCTCGTTCTACCGCCCCGAGATTACCGGCTTGCCCGAGATGGGTTTGGTGGCCAAGCAGCTATGGGCTCAGAGTGGTCTGGCGCCTGAGGATGTGCAGACTGCGGTGATTTACGACCACTTCACGCCTTTTGTCCTGCCTCAATTGGAGGAATTCGGCTTCTGCAAGCGAGGCGAGGCCAAGGACTTTGTCCGCGCCGGTCATCACGCCCGTGGCGGCCGATTGCCCATCAACACCCATGGCGGCCAACTCGGCGAGGCCTATATCCACGGCATGAATGGCATCGCCGAAGCTGTGCGTCAGGTGCGTGGATCGGCCGTCAATCAGGTGGCCGATGTTCGCAATGTGGTGGTCACTGCCGGCACCGGCGTGCCTACCAGCGGCCTGATTCTGGGCCAGGCCTGAGCGCCGCAACAGGAGCACTGCAGATGTATATCGACCTGAGCCCTGAGCAACACGCCCTGCGCCTGCGGGTGCGTGACTATTTCAATGAATTGATGACGCCTGAGCTGCGCGTCAAGCTGCGCGGCGCAGAGAGCGGCACAGAGTTTCGCGACACCATTCGCAAGATGGGGCGGGATGGCTGGTTGGCCGTAGGCTGGCCTAAGGAGCATGGCGGGCAGGGTTTTGGCCCGACCGAGCAGCTGATCTTTTTTGAAGAGGCCAATATCGCCGGCGCGCCGCTGCCCTTTGTGACCATCAGCACCGTCGGGCCGGCCTTGATGGCGCATGGCACCGAGGCCCAAAAGGCGGCCTATCTGCCTGGCATTGCCAGCGGCGAGATCATCTTCGCGATTGGCTACTCCGAGCAGCAAGCCGGCTCTGATTTGGCGACGCTGAAAACCACTGCGCGGCTGGAAGGCGATTTGCAGAGCGGGCACTTTGTCGTCAATGGCGCCAAGCTCTGGACCTCCGGCATCGAGGCTGCTGACTACCTCTGGCTGGCAGCGCGCACCAGCCCCGAGTTGGCGCGCCACAAAGGCATTTCCATCATGGTGATGGACACGGCCGCCGCCGGCTTCTCCCACACCTTGATCGAGACGGTGGGTAACTTCACCGCCGCCACCTACTACGACAACGTCGAAGTGCCCGCCGGTAATCTGATCGGCGAGCTGCACGGTGGCTGGAAGCTGATCACCGCTCAGCTCAACCATGAGCGGCTGGGCTTGGGCTCCTGGGCCGACAAGGTGTTCGGACCCTTCCGCAAGGTCTTGCTATGGGCCAAGGCGCGGGACGAGCAAGGCCGTCGCGCTGTTGACCAGGCCTGGGTGCGGCGCGCTCTGGCCGAGTGTTATGTGCGGCTGGAAGCCATGCGCATCACCAACTTCCGCATCGCCGCTGATTTGGAAGCAGGCGGCATGGATGTGGCCCTGGCCTCGACCACCAAGGTCTATGGCTCCGAGAGCGTGGTGGAAATTCTGCGCCGCTTGATGGACATCGTTGGCCCCAGCGCCTTGGTGCGCTCGGGCAGCAGTGCGGCCTTCCTGATGGGTGAGCTGGAGTTCGAACTGCGCGCCGCAACCATCAACACCTTTGGTGGTGGCGTGAATGAGATCCAGCGCGAACTGATCGCGCAATTCGGCCTCGGCATGCCGCGGCCGGTGCGTTGAGCGGCCACTACCTTGCTGCAAAAACTGCCTGAACAAGGAGCTTGCGTGAGAACTAGCGAGACAATGGCCATCGTGCCGCGGGAAGTGACCCAAGCCAAGCTGGACCGACGCGCTGCGATTGCCGCGAGCTACCGGGCCTCCAGCCCCTTCACCACGGCGGACCGGGTCGAAGCCAGTGCGCGCGAGTTTGGCCAACGCCCCTGCGTACGCTATGGCGAGCAGACCTGGACCTATGCCGAGTTCAATGCCGCCGTCAACCAAGCGGCGCATGCGGCCAAGGACTTGGGCGTGCGCTGCGGTGATGTCGTTGCCCTGGCTCTTGAAAACCGTCCGGCCTTCTTCTTTGCCTGGTTGGGGCTGAGCAAGATTGGCGCCGTGGTGGCGTTTTTGAATACCCATCTCAGTGGCAAGCCTCTGCTGCATGCGCTGGAGGTCACGGCTGCCCGGACGGTGATTGTTGGGGAGGAATGCCTGCCCAATTTTTCTGCCAGCGGCGAGCTGCCGCCGCAGTTGGCGCTATGGCTCTGGCCTGACCCTGAGCGCTCGGCTGACGCCCAAGCCCGGGACCTGTGCAACTTGGACTTTGCCGCATTGGTGGCGCAGAGTGCCACTGACAACCCACCTGCTGACTGGCGCGCTGGCTTGAATGCGGGCGCCACGGCGCAATACATATTTACCTCAGGCACCACCGGCCTGCCCAAGGCCGCCATCATCAGTCACGGCCGTTGGTTGATGGCCGGCGACAGCATGAAGACGGTTTGGGAGATCACACCGGACGAGGTGTTCTATTGCTTCTTGCCGCTCTATCACGGCGCGGCTTCAATGTCGGCCACAGCCACGGCCTTTACCGCCGGTGCCAGCCTGGTGCTGCGGCGAAAATTCAGCCGGAGGGAGTTCTGGCCCGATGTGCGCCGCTACGGCATCACCATGTGTCAATACGTCGGCGAGATCTGCCGCTTCTTGCTGAGCGCTGCACCGGCAGCGCATGAGCGCGATCACAGCCTGCGCAAGATGACCGGCACCGGCTTGAGCCCGGAGATCTGGACGCAATGGACGCAGCGCTTCGGTGAAATGCAAATCTACGAGGGTTGGGGTTCCACCGAGTCCAACACCAGCACCCTCAATTTGGAGAACCGGGTCGGCGCTTGCGGGCGGGTACCGTTTTGGGAAAAGACCAATCTGCGCTTGCTCAAGTACGACCAGGAAAACGGCTGCCATGTGCGCGATGCGCAGGGATTTTTGCAACTTGCCGCGCAAGATGAAGCCGGCGAGGCCATCGGCCAGATTCACAACTACCCCGACATCATCGGCGGCCGCTTCGAGGGCTACACCTCCGCTGAGGCTTCCGAGAAAAAGATTCTGCGTGATGTGTTCAGCAAGGGCGATGCCTGGTGGTCCTCAGGCGATCTGCTGCGCTGTGACGGCGACGGCTACATCTGGTTCGTTGACCGCATTGGCGATACTTTCCGCTGGAAGAGCGAGAACGTCTCCACCACCGAAGTGCAAGACGCCTTGGGTGACTTCCCGGGCCTGGATGCCATCAATGTCTATGGCGTGCGTGTTCCCGGCTGTGAAGGTCGAGCCGGCATGGCCGCGCTGGTGCTGAACGAGGGCGCCCACTTCGATCTCCAGGCCTTCTGGGGGCTGGCGATGGCGCGCCTGCCCAACTACGCGGTGCCGCTTTTCCTTCGGCTCACGCCCACGGCCGATATGACCGGCAACTACAAGCTGCGCAAGGTTGATCTGCAGCGCGAGGGCTTTGATGCCACCCTGGTCAAGGATCCGCTCTTTGTGCGCGATGACGGCGCGCAGACCTATGTCGCTCTCAGTCCTGCAGCGCTTGCGAAGGCCATCGGTGTCTGAGGCGGGCGACATCCCTATGAGCAAAAAGCGACCAGCCCGTCTGGCGCGCCGCGCCGCGAGCTCGGCGCTGGACTACCCCTTCACGCCGCCGGCAGCGGATGGCTCGGTGGTCGAGGTGGCACCGGGCATCTTGTGGCTGCGCCAACCCATGCCCATGTCGCTGGACCACATCAATGTCTATCTGCTGCGCGATGGCGAGGGCTGGACGCTGGTGGACACCGGCCTCAACACGACGCGCAGCCAGGAGCTGTGGCGAGAGATTGTGGCGACCCGGCTGGGCGGGCTGCCGCTCAAACGCCTGATCTGCACGCATAGTCATTACGACCATGCGGGTCTGGCAGCCTGGTTGATGGAGAGCTATCGGATTCCGCTGCTGATGAGCTATGGCGAGTACTTCATGATGCGCGGCGTCTCGACCTTGCCCGAGCCGCTGCCCGACAGTCATCTGCGCTTTTACCAACAGGCCGGCATGCCGGCCGATGTGGTGGCGCGCATGTTCGAAGCGCTGCGCAGTGACCCCTTCATGCCCGAGGTGCCGCCGAGCTTTGAGCGCATCCGCGAAGGCGAGCTGATTCGCATTGGCGCCCGAGATTGGCGAGTCGTGATCGGTGAGGGCCATTCGCCCGAGCATGCATGCCTGTATTGCGAGGAGGAGCGCATCTTGCTGGCTGGCGACCAACTGCTGCCGCGCATCACCTCGAATGTTTTGGTCTCGCCCATCGAGCCCGAGGCCGACCCTTTGCGCCTGTGGCTGGCCTCGCTGGATCGTTTGGATCAGTTAGCGCCTGACACCTTGGTGCTGCCCTCTCATCAGGGTGTCTTTCGAGGCTTGCATGCCAGGGTGGAGGAGTTGCACGCCCACCACCAGCAGCAGTTCCAACTGCTCTTGGCGGCGCTGGATGAGCTGGGTGCCGCCACGGCCTATGAGCTGATGCTGCGCCAGTTCCCCAAGCGTCGCCATCCGGTCGATGACTTGATGGCGCTGGGCGAGACAATCGCGCACCTGTCCTGCCTGCGCTACCAGGGCAGCTTGCGCCGAGTTCTAGAAGAAGATGGATGCCATCGGTTCAGCCGCTTGGTCTGAGGAGACATATTCAGTGAGTGAGATCGAGAATTTCCGCGTCGACATCCGGCAATGGCTGGAGACGAACTGCCCGGCCAGCATGCGCAAGCCCATCGTGCCGGATGAGATGGTCTGGGGCGGTAGCCGCTTGACCTTCAATAGCGAGGATCAGCGCCTGTGGTTCGAGCGCTGCCGCGAACGCGGCTTCTTCGCGCCCGGCTGGCCTGCAATCTATGGCGGTGCTGGGCTCAGCCCCAAGGAGGAGCGCGTCTACGAGCAGGAGCTGGCGCGCATCGGCGGGCGCCAGCCACAGTACAACCTGGGCGTGTGGATGTTGGGTCCGGTGTTGCTGGAGCTGGGCACACCGGAGCAAAAGCTGGAGCATCTGCGCCCCATGATGCGCGGTGAGCGGCGCTGGTGTCAGGGCTTTTCCGAGCCGAATGCGGGCTCCGATCTTGCGAGCCTGAAGACGGCCGCCAAGCTGGACGCAGACGGCACGCACTACGTGATCAACGGCGGCAAGATCTGGACCTCGGACGGCGACAAGGCCGACTGGATGTACGCCCTGGTGCGCACCGACAGCAGCGCACGCAAACAAGACGGCATCAGCTTCGTTTTGATCGACATGCAGGACCCCGGTGTCAGCGTCAAACCAATCGAGCTGATCAGCGGTAAGTCTCACTTCTGCCAGGTCTTCTTCGACAACGTGCGGGTGCCTGTGCGCAATCTGGTGGGCAAGCCGGGCGAGGGCTGGGCTGTGGCTAAGAAGCTGCTGCAGCATGAACGTGCGGCGATGGCCAAATTTGCCGAGGGCGGAGCGCCTTCGCACGAGGCGCTGGAAGTGGGACGGCCCTATCTCTACACCGCAGATGGCGCGCTGCGTGAGCCAGCCTTGCGCGATCGTCTGGCTCAGGTGCTGATGGATGCGCAGGCCTTCGCCTTGACCAGCCAGCGTATGAAGGAGCAAATGATGGCGCGCCAAGACGTCAGCGGCCTGGCCGCCATCATGAAGCTGGTGCAGACCGAGCAAGAGGTCGCCAAGTACGAATTGCTCCAGCAAGCCATGGGCTTGCGTGGCCTGGGCTGGGAGGGGGATGACTTCAGCGCCGATGAGCTCGCGGTGTGCCGCGCCTGGCTCAATACCAAAACGTACACCATCGGTGGCGGCACCTCGGAAGTGCAGCTCAACATCATTGCCAAGCGCGTGCTTGGGCTGCCAGGCTGAGAGATCGAGGGACACTGACCATGACGATGTTGTTGAACGAAGAGCAAACCATGTTGCGCGACAGCGCGCATGATTTTTTGCAAGCGCAGTCGCCACCGAGCTTGCAGCGCAAGCTGCGCGACGAGGGTGCTGACCTGGGCTTTGATCCCGCGCTGTGGCAGCAGGCGGTCGAACTGGGCTGGACGGCGGCCGTGATCCCGGAGGCCCAGGGTGGCTTGGGCGTCGGCTTTGCCGGCCTGGCGTCTGTGTTTGAGCAGATGGGGCGAAGCCTGGCGGCCTTGCCGCTGCTGTCGCATGTGGTGCTGGGTGGCGGCTTGCTCTTGGCCGCGGGTGACGCGACGCAACAGGCGCGCTGGCTGGGCGCGGTGCTGGACGGAAGTGAACGCTTTGCCTTGGCCCTGGATGAACACAGCGGCCGCCACGCCCCGCAAACCATCGACACCGTGGCCCGGCGTGAGGTGGGTGGCTGGGTGTTGGACGGCGACAAGTGGTTTGTGGCCGATGGCATTGGCGCGCGGTGGTTGATTGTGGCGGCGCGGCAAGTGGACGCCGCTGGCCAAGATGAAGGCCTTGGCCTCTTCGTGGTGGAGCGGGCACGGCCAGGCGTGGACTTAAGCCCCTTGCACTTGGCCGACAGCCGCAACCACGCCCGCTTGCAGCTGCGTGGCGTGCGCTTGGCCGAAGACATGCGCTTGGCTCAGGGCGATGCAGGGCAAGCGCTGGAGCAGGTGCTGGACCGCGCCCGTATCCTGCTGGCTGCCGAGACCCTGGGGTTGCTGCGCCAGGTCTTCGAGTCGACCTTGGCGTACTTGAAGGAGCGCATGCAGTTCGATGTGGTGATCGGATCCTTCCAGGCCTTGCAACATCGCATGGCCCGCTTGTTCACCGAACTGGAGTTGCTTGAAAGTGCCGTGCGGGGCGCAGCCGCCGCGATTGATCAGTCCGCAGCCGACTTGCCTTTTCTGGCCAGCCTGGCCAAGGCCCGTGCGGCAGACCTCGCGGAGAAGCTGTGCAATGAGGCCATTCAACTGCACGGCGGCATCGGCGTGACCGACGAGCTTGATCTCGGCTTGTTCGTGAAGCGTGCACGGGTGCTGCAGCACAGCCTGGGCGACGCCCATTTCCATCGCGCGCGTTACGCCGAATTGAAGGGTTTTTGAGTCATGAGCAATAGCAATATGCAGGCCACCACGACCTCATTGGCGGCCCAGGCGGCGGGCATGCGCGCGCAGCTGACGGGGCCCGGCGCCCCCTTCGAACTGCAGCAACTGGATGTCGCGGGCCAGCGCTTTTCCGTCTACAAGAATGCGTTCACCGATTTGCCCGCATTGATCCAAGCCGGTCGTGCACATGCCGCGCGTGAGTTCATCGTCTATGAGGGCGAGCGTTGGACCTTTGAGCGCTTCTTCGCTGCCGCCGATGCACTGGCTGCCCGACTTCAGCAGCAAGGTCTGGTGCCCGGGGCGCGTGTGGCCATTGCCATGCGCAATCGCCCCGAATGGGCGGTGGCTTTTGTGGCCACTGTGCTGGCCGGTGCGGTGCCTGCGCCGCTCAATAGCTTTGGGTTGCGTGACGAGTTGTTGGCGAATCTGCGTGATGTGCAGCCCGCTTGGCTCATCTGCGATGCCGAGCGCCACGCCCATGTGGGCGCGGACCTGGCTGCGCTGCGTTGCCGTGCCTTGGTGGTGGATGCCCCTGCCGCTTCGGCAGGGGCCGGTGCGACCGACTGGCAGCTGATGACGGCCGCTGCCAACGCGCCCGCCTTGCAGCCGTTTGCTGTCCAGCCCGATGACTTGGCCTTGATCTTGTTCACCTCGGGGGCTTCCAGCCAGGCCAAGGGTGTCTTGTCCAGTCACCGCTCGGTCTGCCAAGCTCTGTTCAATATTGATTACATCGGTGCCATTTCGGCCATGACCTCGCCCGAGATCGTGGCGAAGATGATGGCCCGTGGCCTGCAGCCAACCACCCTGACGGCCGTGCCCTTGTTCCACGTCAGCGGCTTGCATGCGCAGTTGCTGACCGCGCTGCGACACGGGCGGCGCTTGGTCTTCATGCGGCGCTGGGAGCCAGTCAGCGCGCTTGCCCTGATGCAGGCGGAGAAGATTACGCAGTTCAATGGCGCGCCGGCCATGGTGGGGCAGCTGCTGGCTCAGCCGAGCTTTGCCGAAGTGGCCCGGGACGGCTGCTTGGGCGGCGTGGGCTTTGGCGGCGCCGGCTTGCCGCAGTCGCTGATCGATGCGGTGCTGTCTTTGCAGCGCGACTCCATGTCCGGCATTGGTTTTGGCATGACGGAAAGCAACGGCGTCGGTGCCGCCGCCTCGGGCCGTTTGTTTGCTTCGCGTCCCGAGGCTTCCGGCTTGGTCTCGCCCATCATCGACCTGCGCATTGCAGACTTCGATGGCCAGCCTATGCCTGTTGGGGAGCCAGGCGAAATCTGGCTGCGCGGCGTGAGCGTGATGCAGGGGTATTTGAATCAGCCCGAAGGCGCTGAGGCCGCGCTGCGTGGCGGCTGGCTGCGCACCGGGGACATCGGTGTGCTCGATGCCGACGGCTATCTGCGCGTTGTGGATCGCATCAAGGATGTGATCAATCGTGCGGGCGAGAAGATTTCCGCCGCCGAAGTCGAGTCCTGTTTGCTGCAGCATGCGGCGATCGAAGAGGCGGCGGTGTTCGGTCAAGCCGATGAGCTGACCGGTGAAGCGGTCGTTGCGGTGCTGGTGATCAAGCCTGGCTGGGAACTTGATGCTGTGAGCGTCCAGCAGCATGTGCGCGAGCGCTTGGCTGCGTACAAAGTGCCTGCTGCCGTGCACCTGCGCACCGAACAGTTGCCGCGCAATCCCGCCGGCAAGATGCTCAAGTCCGCCTTGAAGAAGCTATACGCCGTGCATTGACGGCGCGGGTGTTTCCGGGCGTGGTGCGCCACGCTATTCGGAGCATCAATTCCTGCCTTCGCCGCTCACCTAGCGGCGGAGGCATATCTTCGCCTTAGCTGCTGCTATGGCTGTGGTGTGCGCCTTGCTACTGCTCGGGAACCCACCGACTTCGCTCTCTCCTCTCCCCATGAAACACCAGCTTAGCTCGGGCATCTCAGGTGCCGGCTGCGCTGTGCTCGTTCCCCGCGCGTTTGGGGATTGCCAGTAGTCCCATCAGACGATGGAGATTGCTGCGCGCGCTCAAACAATGAATTGTCACAGAGGGCTCAACGCCAGATGTCCCGCATGCGCGGCCAGGCGGGCGTGCTGAAGCCTTTCAGCCCGAGTTCTGACATTCCTGAAGAACGATCGCCAATAGGAGACACAGATGAAGAGATCGATGATCCATGTGCCGGCAGCCATTGCCGCCAGCCTGCTACTGGCAGCTGGCGCTTTGGCCAAGGTGCCTGCCGCCGAAGCGGATAAGTTGGGCAAGTCCCTCACCTGCGTGGGTGCCGAAAAAGCCGGTAGCGCCAGCGGCGTGCCCGAGTACGTCGGCAAATGGCAGGGCGTGCCGCCGGGCATGAAGTACACGCCTCACGTCGGCCAACATCCTGTTGACCCCTATGCCGGCGAGAAGCCGCTGTTCACCATCAGCAGCGAGAACCTGGCCCAGCATGCCGAACGCCTGACCGACGGTCAGAAGGCGATGTTTGCCAAGTACCCCAAGACCTATCGCATCGTGGTCTATCCCGGGCACCGGGACTTCCGCTATCCGGACAGCATGTGCGCAGTGGCGAAGAAGAACGCGCTGGAGTCGGAGATGAACGCCGACGGCCTGGGCGTGAAGTCATTCAAGGGCGCGGTGGCCTTCCCCATGCCCAAGAGTGGCAACGAAGCCCTGTTCAATATGCTCTTGCCCTTCCGTGCGTTCAACGAGCACACCATCCGGGACACCGCTAATGTCCTGTCAAACGGCAGCGTCGCTTTCGGGCGCGCCGAGAACAAGAGCATGGATCACACCAATAAGCCTGAAGAGATCGGCAAGCCGCTCGAAGGTGTGATGGCGCAAACGCTCAATGTGATCATGTTGCCGGAGCGGGAAAAGGGCACGGTCAGCGTGTCCTCAGAGCCGGTCAATTTTGGTGTCTCCAAACGCCTGGCTTGGTCCTATGACCCGGGCACACGGCGCGTGCGCCAAGTGCCGCTGTTCGGCTTCGACAATCCCATGCCGGGCACAGGCGGCAAGATGACCACCGATGCTGACCGCTTCTTCAACGGCTCGCCCGAGCGCTACAACTGGAAGCTGGTGGGCAAGCGCGAGGTCTATGTGCCGGCCAACACCTTTGGCCTGCACGCCAACACTGTCAAGTACGCGGATTTGCTCAAGCCCGGGCACGCCAATCCGGACCTGATTCGTTATGAGCTGCGGCGCGTTTGGGTGGTGGAGGGTTCGCTGAAGGAAGGCTTCCGCCATCTCTTCGGCAAGCGGGTGCTGTTCCTTGACGAGGACACCTGGCATGCCGTGATGAGCGATATCTATGACGCTCGCCAGCAGCTGTGGCAGCACGCCGTTGCCGGCTACTACTACACGCCGGACACGCAGGCTTGGCACTCCGGCAACAGCTTCTTCTACGACCTGAACTCGGGTGGCTACGTGGCCTACAACCTGTTCCAGGAGCGCCCCATCGGCCCCCTGTTGAACAAGGGCAATTTGACGCCCGACATGTTCACCCCAGATGCGGCCCGAGCCGCCGGCAATTGACCTCAATCAGGAGACAACAGCCATGCATATGAAAAAAACGCTGCCAGCGCTGGCGGCCGCGACCCTGGCCTTGAGTTTGTGCGCTGCCTCGCAGGCGGGTGAAACCATTGAGTTGAGCGACGGCGTGAAGCTGGATTGGCGCCTGACTGGCACCTATACCAACTCGATGCGCATGTCCAAACCCGATCCACTCTTGACCAGCCGTGTCAGCAACTCAGGTGGCAATGACGGTGACAGCAATTTCGCCTATCACGCCAACACAGCCAATCGACTGGCTCTCAACCTTGATGCCAAGGTGTTCAGGGGCGATACCGGTGTTGTGTTGTCTGCCAGCAGCTTCTACGACGCCGCCTATCGGCGCAGCAACGACAACAATCCGGCTGCCAACAATCCAGGTGGGGTGAACAAGCCCGCACCGTTCAATGAATTCACGCCTGAAGCCAAGCGCTACCACGGCGGCTTTAGCCGCATCCTGGACGCCTATGGCTACACATCTGTTGACACTCGAAGTGTCGGGCGCCTGACCCTGCGTGGCGGCCGGCATGTGGTGTCCTGGGGTGAGGCACTGTTCTTCCCAGGCATTTCCCTGGCGCAAGGCCCTGCGGATGGCACAAAGACCGGTGTGCCGGGCACCGAAACCAAAGACCAGTTGCTGCCGGAAGATCAGATCTCCGCCATTCTTGAGGTAAACCCGAACTGGTCACTGATGGCCCATGCGCAGTTCAACTGGCAGGAAACTCTGGCCGCCGCACCGGGCAGCTTCATGAGTGCGTCCGACGCCACTGGCCCGGGTGCTAACTGCCTCGGCCCCTACACCGCCATCCCGCAGGTGCCGCCCTTGTTTGCAGGCTTCAATGGCTGCTCCTTCGGCGTTCGTGGCGCGGACATCACGCCGAGCAAGACCGGGCAATGGGGCTTGGGTACGCGGGTTCGGGTCAGCGATGACACCGAGTTAGGCTTTTACTACCTGAACTATCACGACCGCACGCCGCTGCCCGAGATCAATGCTTTCACACCTGGAACGGCGATTCCTGCGCCGCTGCAGGCTGCCTTCGGCGGCATCAAGCAGATTGGCAACGGCAGCTATCGCATCCGCTACTTCGACAACATCCCACTCCTCGGCGCCTCATTCAACACTACGGTGGGTGCAGTGGCCTTTGCGGGTGAGTTGTCGCACAAGCGGGGCGCCCCGGCGCTGGTCAATACGGTTGTGAACCCGGCCACCAACGCCACCATGCCTAGCCCTACGCGGGCCGATGTGACTCAGCTCAACCTCAACGCCTTCTACAACGCCGGGCGTACGCCTTTGGCCGATAGTGCATTGTTGCTGGGTGAAATTGCCTACGTGAAGGTGGGCAATGTGACGGCGCGCAAAGCGCCTGGCGCTGAAGCCTTCCCAGCCAACTTTGGCTTTGCGGAGAGCGATCAGCTGTCCTTCAAGACCAATCGAGGGCTGGCCATCTCGGGCACCTTGTCGTTGAGCTATCCCGGCGTCTTTGAAGGCTGGGATCTGGGCGTGCCGATCAGCGCTTCTCGGCAACTGAAGGGCCGCACCATTCTGGGTGGCGTCGGTGGCGAAGGTGACACGCGTTACTCCCTGGGTGCCACCTTCACCAGGAACGGCAACTTCTCGGTGGGCTTGACCTATCAGGGCTTCCTCGGCTCGCCCTCGGTGGACTTGTTGACTTACCGTCCCTTCACCGATCGCAATCAGTTGTCTCTGGTCATGAAGTACGCGCTCTAACGATCCATTTTTAGCAAGGCGGTCCCAAGGGGCCCCAGCTTTTCAGGGCGGCTTGGTAACAGGCCGCCCCTTTTTCGTTGTGGATTGCGAATTCTTGGCGCCTTGTTCCCTTGGCTGCGTCGCCCAATGTAAGACGAGCAGCAAGGCTGAAAACATAGACTCAGTGGACCAGAGCTGGTTCAAATGACGCAAGCGTCTGGCCTCGGCAACTCGCATCGAGCAAAGCTCTCCACAGTCGGGATCATGCCAATTCTGTTGAAAAAGGCAGTCAAACTGGCGGTGGTAGTAGCGCGGCAAAAAGTCGACATCCCAAATCGACGCAGGAGCGCCGATCTCGGTAATGGCAAGGGGCAACGCATCCCTGAGAATTCGCCTCAGAATGTGCCCAACGATTTCTCAACAGCAAATGCCCCTTGCGTACATACACCTTGCCCAAGTGTGTTTACCCAGTCGGCAACTGGCAGTGGGTTCAGGGGCTCCGGTTTTGCCCCCGCTTTACTGAGCAAACTCAGCCGCTCAAATCCTTGCCGCGTCCAACCAGACATAGCCCTCGCCATGGCGCGAAGGGACGGGCAGGGTCTCAATGCCGACCGCCCGCGCCTTGCCGCGCAGGCGTTGCACCAGGCTGTGCATGCGGCGCGCGTCGTAATCGGCCGGCTGCTGGTTCAGGGCCAGCACCAACTGTTCGCGTTCCACGACTTGGCCGCCGGCATCGCGCAAGGCTTGCACAAACTGCCATTCGGACATGGTCAGCTGCAGTTGTACGCCCTCCGGGGAGGTCAAATTGCGGGTGTTCGCGTCTGCGCTCCAGCCATCGCAAATCGGGCTGCGCGACAGCAGGCGCTTCAACACGGCGGCCAGTTCGGCCAAGGCCACCGGCTTGACCAGGTAATAGTCGGCGCCCTTGTCCAGGCCTTGCAAGCGCTGAGGCAACTGGCCCCAGGCCGTCATCATCACGACCGGGCAAGCGCCCAGGCGGCGTAATTCGGGCAGGGCCTCGAGGCCGCTGCCGTCGGGCAGGCCAACATCCAACACAATCGCGTGCACCGACTGACGGCGCAGCAAGGCCCGCGCTTCGTCCAGACTACCGGCCTCAACAATGTGGCAGCCCTCCATCTCCAGATATTCCTTGACCTCTTGTCGCAGGTCGGCATCGTCCTCAAGCAATAGCACGCTGGCGTTTCGCATGAATTTATTTACTTCTTTGTTGTTGAGGGCTTGGGGCCCATCTCTGAGATTTCTGACACTTCTGATCGTGCTGCTTGTGCTCGGGCCTCAGCCAAGCCGGGCCGAGCCGCAGCCCGCGCCCCTGCTATTGTCTGGGCAGAAAGTTCTGCCTTCAGGGCATTTGCAAATTTGGGTGGATGAAAGTGGCCGGGCCGATCTGGCACAGGCCCGCCAGCAGCGCTTTGAGGCCCTGCCCGGCGATGTCAATCTGGGCTTTCGGCCGGGAGTGGTCTGGCTCCGTATGCAGGTGCAAGGTGGTGCCGGCGCGCCTGCCGATTGGTGGCTGGAAGTCGCGCCGGGTTTTCTGGATGAGCTGACGCTGTGGGTGGAGCCGCAGCAGCGCCTTGATGGCGCGCTAGCGCCGGCCGCCGAGCCAGCAGCGCGCCACGGCGGCACGGTATTGCCCCCCGCAAGCACCGAGCTGCCATACCGCCACAGCCTGTTCCATATCGAACTCCAGGGCGAGCAAGTGCAGACCCTCTGGCTGCGGGTCGACACCAATAACGCCAAGATCGTGCGCCCCGTGTTCTGGCAATTGCCGGCCTTGCAGCAGGAAATTCAGACCAAGACGATGTTGGCGGGCTTGTTCATCGGCGGCATGGTTTGCCTGGCACTCGCTTCGCTGGTGCTGGGGCTGTTGACACCGTATTGGCTGCACTTTTCTTGTGGCGCCTATCTGCTGATGGCCACCCTTAACCGCGCGGCCGGCGACGGCTGGTTGGGCCTTTATGTCGTGGCCGTACGCAATCAGCAGCAGGACTTTCTGATCGGCCTGTCGATTTCGCTCTCGCTGGCCCTGTTCGTGCGTGTGAACCTGAGCTTGATGCAAGCGCCACAGCATCTGCCGCGCTTGGCGCGGGGCTTTGAGATGCTGGCCTGGGCGATCTTTGGCCTCAGCGTGCTGAGCTTGCTGGGCGGGCAGTTTGAGCGCCTGATTCCTTTCTTGTCGGCGACCGGGCTGCTGTGCTTGCTGCTGATGTTGGCCTTGGGCCTGAGTTTGTGGCTGTGGCAGCGTGAGCCGCAGGCGCGCTGGGTCTTGCTGGCAATCTTGCCGGTGCTGCTGCCCGCCATCATGCGCATGATCCGCAATCTGGGCTTACTCGATAGCACCGCTTGGCTGGATGGCAGCTTGCACGCCGGCCTCATGCTGCATGGCTTGTTGTACTTTTTGCTGGTGTCACGCCAACAGCGGAGCTTGCGCCAGCAGCAGATCATTGCGCAGACGCAGGCCCAGGCAGGCGAGGCCCTGCTGCTGGAGCAGCGCCAATTCATGACGCTTCTTTCGCATGAGTTGCGCGGCCCGGTGGCAACGCTGGACGGCGCGCTGAGCAATCTGGCGCGCGCAACATCAGCTGCTGCGGTGCAAGCTGCGAGCCAGGCTGCTGCTGCGCCAGCACCGGCACCTGGCAAGCCGTTTCCGAACTGGCCAGGGGTGCAGGCAAGAGCAGCGGCAGCGCAGGCGGCGGCAGCTCGGCGCTCAACACCCGCTTGACCGGGCTGCTGCAGGCGCTCAGCGCGGCCGGCCTGCCCACCGGCGGCCAAGTGGTGGCCGGCTCGGCCACCATCAGCCAAAGCGGCAACACCTTGACCATCAACCAATCCAGCGCCAAGCTCGCCACCGACTGGCAAAGCTTTTCCATCGGCGCGGGCCAGGCGGTGAACTTTGTGCAGCCCTCGTCCAGCGCGGTGGCGCTGAACCGGGTGCTGGGCTCGGATGTCTCGCGCATCCAGGGCGCGCTCACCGCCAACGGCCAGGTCTTCTTGCTCAACCCCAACGGCGTGCTGTTCACGCCCACGGCGCAGGTCAATGTGGGCGGCCTGGTGGCCTCCACCTTGAACCTCAGCAACGCCGAATTCTTGGCCGGCCGCTACAAGTTTGAGGGCGATAGCACGCAGGCGGTCGTCAACCAGGGCCAGATCACGGCCAGCGGCGGCGGCGCGATTGCGCTGATCGCCGCCAAGATCAGCAACAGCGGCACGCTGCAGGCCGATGGCGGCCAGGTGCTGCTGGGCGCCGGGCGCCGCGTCACGCTGGACCTGGGCGGCAAGGTCAAGCTGGAGGTGGATGAAGGCGCGCTGAACGCGCTGATCGACAACGGCGGTGCCATTCGCGCCAACGGCGGCCTGGTGCTGCTAACCGCCAAGGCCGCTGGCGACCTGGGCGCCACGGTCATCAACCACAGCGGCGTGATCGAGGCGCAAACCCTGGCCAGCGGCGAGAAGGGCCAGATCCTGCTGCTGGGCGACCTGGCGCATGACGCGATCTCGGTCGGCGGCCGGCTCGACGCCAGCGCGCCACTGGGCGGCGACGGCGGCTTCATCGAAACCAGCGCGGCCAAGGTCAAATTTCAGGACAGTCTGGCGGTCACGACCAAGGCCGCCCAAGGCAAGACCGGCCGCTGGCTGATCGACCCCAATGACTTCACCATCGCCGCCAGCGGCGGGGACATCACCGGCGCCCAACTCAGCAGCCAGCTGGCCAACAACACCGTCCAAATCGATACCGCCAACCAGGGCACGTCCGGTGGCCACGGCGACATCTTTGTGAGCGACGCGGTCAGCTGGAATGCCAACACCATGCTGGGACTCCTCGCCGATCGCGACATTCACATCAACGCCCCCATCACTGCCCAACACGCCAACGGCCAAGTGGCGCTATTTTACGGCCAGGGCAGCGATGGCGGCGGCTACACGCCCAGCATCCAGTACGGCGCAGCCGGCAAGATCAACTTGCAGGCCGGCGACAACTACTTCACCCACGCGGGCGGCAGCGATATGCTGAAGGCCTGGACGGTGCTGACCAGCATTGAGGCCCTGCAAGCCTTGCCCGATGTCGCCAACGCGCGCTATGTGCTGGGGGCCGACATCGACGCCTCGCACACCCCTGACTTCAGCCCCCTGCAGATCAACAGCGCGGGCCTGCAGTTTGACGGCCTGGGCCACAGCATCAGCGGGATGACCATCAATCACCCGGATCAACTCGCTGTGGGCCTGTTCGCCGGCACCAACGGCGCTCGGATTTCCAATCTGAGCCTCGTGGATGCCTACATCACCGGCGCTGGTCGAACCGGCGCGCTGGTGGGCAATGCCTATAACAACACCATCATCAGCAATGTGAAGGTCAGCGGGGGCAAGGTCGAGAGCACGGTCGAGAACCAGGACTTCTCCACGGGCGGCCTGGTCGGCACCATGACCGGCGGCTCGCTCAGCAATTCGTCGGCCGCTATCACGGTCTCGGGGTCCGAATATGTGGGGGGCTTGGTCGGCAAGGCCTTTGACGGCGTCAGCTTAAGCAATGTGCAAGCCAGCGGCGCGGTGACCGGTACGGGCGACAATGTGGGCGGTTTGATCGGCTACCTCGGCTACGCCACGATGTCGACCCTCCAAGGCGGCCGTGCCAGCGGCGCGGTGACCGGCGCGGGATACAACGTGGGTGGCCTGATCGGCTACGTCGAAAAAGCGAGCCTCAACGACGTCCATGCCACCGGCAACGTGACCGGCAACGTGACCGGCAACGTGACCGGCGAAGGAGACTCTGTGGGCGGCCTGATCGGCGGCGCCCACAACTTGACCCTCACCAACGCGACGGCCACCGGCTCAGTAACAGGCTACACCAAGGTCGGCGGCCTGGTGGGCAAGCTGTCGGGCGAGCAAAACACTCCCAGCAACGTCAGCGACTCCAGTGCCATTGGCGATGTCACCGCCGTCGGTAATGAAAGCACTGCCGGCGGCCTCATCGGCGAGGCGTCGCGCAGCAGCATCACCCGCAGCCAATCCAGTGGCGCGGTGACCGGCTTGGGCCAATATGCCAGTGTGGGCGGCCTGGTGGGCTACGCCTACTTCGTCACCGTGTCCGATGCCAGTTCCTCAAGTTCTGTCACGGGCGGAGATATCTCCTACGTCGGCGGCCTGGTTGGCTACGATCAGCAGGGCAATTACAGCAACGTGTCGGCCAGCGGCGGCATGGTGCATGCTGGTGAAGGCGGCCGCGCCGGCGGGCTGATCGGCTATGCCGATCGCAGCAGCATCGTCGGCAGCGAAGCCGGTCGCGAGGTGTCGGTGGGCAGCTCGATTGACGCGGACAACCGCGCCTTCGCCGGCGGCCTGGTGGGTGAGGCCTACTTCATCACCCTGTCCGAGTCCAGTTCCTGGAGCGCTGTCACGGGCGAAGACGGTGCCCGAATCGGCGGCTTGGTGGGTTCCGACACCAACGGCAGCTACAGCTTGCTGTCCTACAACGGCACTGTGCAAGGTGGTCTTGGCAGCCATGTCGGCGGGCTGATCGGCTCGGCCAGTGGCAGCAGCATCGTCGGCAGCCAAGCCCGTGGCGCGGTGTCGGTAAGCAACTGGCTTGACGCGGACAATAGCGCGTTCGCCGGCGGCCTGGTGGGCGAGGCCAAGGACATCACCGTGTCCGAGTCCAGTTCCGGCAGCCGTGTCAGGGGCGGGACCAGCGCCATGGTCGGTGGCCTGGTGGGTTCCGATACCAACGGCCATTACAGCGGCGTGTCGGCCAGCGGCAATGTGCAGGGTGGGGTCGCCAGCATCGCCGGCGGGCTCATCGGCTTCGCCGGATCGAGCAGCATCGCCAACAGCCATGCCAGTGGCGCGGTGACCGTGGCTGGCCTCGACAACAGCGGGGACAGCGCGTTGATGGCCGGTGGCCTGGTGGGGGTGCAGGCTGCTGGCAGCATTTCGCAGTCCTATGCCACCGGGGCGGTGACGGGCGGTGACGCCGTGGCTGCCGGCGGCTTGGTCGGGTTTTCCGCCGGCGGCGGCGTCATTTCACAGTCCTATGCCACCGGCAATGTGGGCGGGGGCGAGCGCGCGCAGTTGGGCGGCTTGGTCGGCTACTCCCTCGACATCGCCATCGACAACAGCTATGCCAGCGGCAATCTGAGCACTACCGGAACGTACTTGGCAAACATCGGTGGGCTGGTCGGCCTCTTCACCGGCACCGTCAGCAACAGCTTTGCCAGCGGCCAGGTGCCCGCCGGCGCGGCCGGCCTGGTGGGTAACCAAGGGGGTACGGTCACCAATAGCTTCTGGAACACCGAGACCAGCGGTACCACGTTCAGCGGCGGCGGCGTGGGCAAGACCACGGCGCAGCTGAACGATATTGCGCTCTACCAAAACGCCGGCTGGAACATCGCGACCAACAGCGAGCTGAGCGGCGACAACTTCTACCCGCGCTTGACCATGGGTAGCAGCGGGCCGGTGTGGCACATCAAGCCATCGGTGCTGAGCTTGAGCTACACCCTGGGGACGCTGAGCGGCAACTATGTCTACAGCGGCGGCGCCTACGCGCTGGGCGATTTGTGGAGCAGCAGCAGCATCTTCGGCGCCAACTACAGCAGCTGGGTGGCGGGCACCGACTACAGCTTCCAGTTCAACGGCAGCACCGTCACCGGCTTCACCAATGCCGGGGTGTATACCGGGCTGAGCGTCACCATCCTCAAGTCGGGCTTCACGGTGGCTGCCAGCGGCAACACCAACGGTAGCTTCAGCATCGCCAAAGCGCCGCTGACCGTCACCGCCAATAACAGCAACAAGGTTTACGGCAACGCCGTGCCCAATTTTGGCGGTGTGATCAGCGGCTTTGTGAACGGTGAAAACGCCGGCACGGCGGCTGGTTTTGGTGGCCAGGCCAGCTACACCAGCAGCGCTGGCAGCAACACCGGCGTGGGCACGGTGGCCATCACGGCCGGCGTTGGCAGCCTGGTGGCTGACAACTACGATTTCAGCAATGTCGTCAACGGCACGCTGACGATCACGCCGCGCCCGATCACGGTGACGGCCAATACGCAGAGCAAGGTCTACGGCAACGCCGACCCGGCGCTGAGCTACGCCGTCACTGCGGGCAACTTGGTCAATGGCGACAGCTTGTCCGGCGCACTGAGCCGTGCGCCCGGCAGCAATGTCGGCAGCTACACCATCGACGCCTCGGCCCTGGCCAACGGCAACTACCTGGTCACCGCCAATAACGGCACCCTGAGCATCACCCCGCGCCCGATCACGGTCACGGCGGACGCCCTGAGCAAGGTCTACGGCAATGTGGACCCGGCGCTGAGCTACACCGTCACTGCGGGCAATCTGGTCGGTGAGGACAAGTTGTCCGGCGCGCTGAGCCGCGCGCCCGGCAGCAATGTCGGCAGCTACACGATTGATGCCTCGGCCCTGGCCAACGGCAACTACCTGGTCACCGCCAAGAACGGCACGCTGAGCATCACCCCGCGCCCGATCACGGTGACGGCGGACGCCCTGAGCAAGGTCTACGGCAATGTGGACCCGACGCTGAGCTACACCGTCACTGCGGGCAATCTGGTGGGTGAGGACAAGTTGTCCGGCGCGCTGAGCCGCGCGCCCGGCAGCAATGTCGGCAGCTACACGATTGATGCCTCGGCCCTGGCCAACGGCAACTACCTGGTCACCGCCAAGAACGGCACGCTGAGCATCGCACCGCGCCCTGTCATGGTGACGGCCGATGATCAGAGCATGATTGCCGGCCGCGTTGATCCGGCCCTCAGCTATCAGGTCGAGAAGCCCAGCGCCTCACGGGGACTGCTGGCCGGCGAAAGCTTGGTCGGCGCGCTGGCGCGTGTAGATGGCGTGGCACCTGGCAGTTATGCGATTGAGCAGGGCAGCCTGAATCAAGCGCTCAACCCCAACTATTTGTTGAGCTACGTCGGCGGCGTGTTCAAGATTGAGCCGGCCGTCAATCAGCCGCTTGATTCAGCGCTGACGAATGCGCAAGCGACTGTGGCGGGGGCGATCAATGGCCGCCCGGTAACCGGCGTTCAAATCGCAGACGCCAGCCCACAAAGCCTGGGAGGGCAGACCAGCTTGCTGGCTTCGGCCCAGGGCAGCGGCATGATCATCAGCAGCGCTTCGCCGGCCGCGGCCAATCAGCCCTTCTTGGGTCAAAGCCAAGGCTTGAAGTTCGTTGAGCCGCTGAGCGATGCGCCGGCCAAGGGCGCGGCAACAGGAGAGGCGCTGATCGACAACAGCGCTGCTCCGGTTAAGCCCGTCATCGCCGGCGTCACAGGCGGCCAGGGGGGCGTAGACCCGATGGGCTTTATGCGCGTGTTCGTGGT
This sequence comes from uncultured Roseateles sp., assembly GCF_945956965.1. Taxonomy (GTDB): domain Bacteria; phylum Pseudomonadota; class Gammaproteobacteria; order Burkholderiales; family Burkholderiaceae_C; genus Paucibacter_A. The sequence continues at coordinate 61,306 of NZ_CAMFJS010000008.1, read as the reverse complement.
GGGCGGCGGCATTCTCTTGCCGGGTTCTACGCCTGTCGTGGCCGGAGTGAGGTCAGCCCCCTTGGATGCGCCACAGTCCCCTGCGGCCGATGTTCGCAATCCTAGCGACCCGAGCAACACCGGCGACACGAACAGCACGAGCGAGAAGAAGTCCGTGAGCAACAAACAGCAAGGCTAGACCCCAAGCGTCTGAGCCCTTTGCTGGCTGATGCCGCCATCAGCCTCTAGAACCCCGCGCCCGCGCTCACACCGCGCGGCGCCATGCCAAAGAAAATTTCTCATGAAGAACAAGCATCAAGTCGCCAAGCCCCATGCGACGGCCCTGGCCGCGATGACCCTGACCGGCCTGCTGGGCCTGGTCGGCCCTCAAGCCGTCTACGCCCAACAAGCCCCCGACGCCGGCCGCACGCTGCAGCAATTGCAGCAGCCCATGCCGGCACCGCGCGAAAGCCGCGCCATCACCATTCAAGCCCCAGCGGCGCAGAAGAACACCTTGCCTGGTGGCATGCAGGTCAGCGTCAAATCCATCAGCCTGAGCGGCAATACGGTGCTGGGTGATGAGGTGCTGAGTGAGGCCCTGAAGCAAGCGATGGGCCAAAGCCTGGACCTGGCCGGCCTGCGCAATCTGGCCGACCGGGTGACCGAGGTCTACCGCGAGGCCGGTTACCCCTTTGCGCGCGCCATTTTGCCGCCGCAAACCATGGCCGACGGCGTCTTGCGCATCGAGGTCATCGAAGGCCGCTACGGCAAGGTGCTGGCGCAAGGCGAGGATGCGGCGCTGGCGAGCCAGGCGCAAAACTTTCTGAGCCGCCTGCAGCCCGGTGAGGTGATCGAGAGTGCGCAGCTGGAGCGCGTGAGCTTGATTCTTGACGACCAACCCGGCGTCAAAACCTCGCCCTTGTTGCGCCCAGGCGCCGAGGTGGGTAGCGGCGATTTGGTGGTGGGCGTGAGCCGCGGCGCGGGTGTCAATGCCGATGTGGGCATGGACAACCACGGCAACCGCCTGAGCGGCGCTGCGCGCGTGCGCGCCAACGTCAATATCAACAGCCCCTTCATGCTGGGCGACCAGCCGTGTTTTGGCCGCCAAACAATGAGAGTCATCCAATGACAGTGAGTAGTCTGCAGCGACTGGCCAATCTGGTCAGAGAGAACGGCGAGGTGCTTTTGCGTACTTGGCGAACGCAGGTGAGGGGGCTCGCCGAGGATCAGGGCATCGTCGAATGCTGGGTCAGCGACAACGGTCAAGGCATTGCCGTCGACATGATTGAAAAGGTCTTCGACAAAGGCGAATCCGGGAGCGAGGCGGGCGCAGGGTCAGGCCTCGGTCTAGGCTTGGCCATCGTGAAATCCTTCATCGAGGCCCACGACGGCAGCATTACCTTGCAGAGTGTGCTGGGCCAGGGCTCCAAGTTCTACTTCACCTTACCCACGCAAACCAAGCTGCTTGCGTAGTGCTCAGTCAGAGGCTTTCGATGGTTCGACCGAGGCCACTGGTGCCTCGAAAAATGCGCTGGTGCCAGGCGACGGCTTGGCCCGGTACATCGCCTCGTCGGCATTGGCGATCAAAAGATCGCCACTCCGGCCATCCTGTGGGAACAGCGCAATGCCGATGCTTGGCGTGATGACGAATTGCTTGGCGCCGTAGTCGATTGGGGCAGCTATCGCCGCCTGCACTTGCCCGGCGATACGTGCGACATCGTCGCGACTCGCTGGATTGATCAGCAAGTACAGGAACTCGTCGCCGCCGTTGCGGCAGACCGTGTCTTCATCTCGGGCATGGCTCAACAGACGTTGTGCCACCACCGTCAGCACTGAATCACCGGCTGCATGGCCATGGCTGTCGTTGATGAGCTTGAAGCGGTCGAGGTCCAGAAACATCACCGCCAGCATCCAGCCGTGGCGATCGGCGCCTGCGATGGCCTGAGCCAGGCGGTCATCGAACAGTGTGCGGTTGGGCAAGCCCGTCTTTTGGTCGTGCATGGCAAGGGTATTTGCTACACGCTCGGCATTGCGCGACACGGCCAGCGCAGACTCGGATTCAGCCAGGGCCTCGCGTGACAGGCTCAAGGCCTGCTCGACATCCTTGACCTCAGCAACGCCATCGGCCAGGGTGTCCGACACCACCTGCAGGTCGTCAGCGCAATCCTGGACCTTGATCCCGATGGCCTTGTTGTTCTGCAGAACCTGGTCGGCCGGCAGCATCGTTGCCCCCCGCGCGATGCGCGCCGCGGCGAGCTCGCCAGCTACGGTTAAGTCATCGGCGCAATCCTCCACCTTGACTTTGACCTCTTGGCTTTTATCGAGCGCCGCCTCCAAGGCATTCAAGGTGGGGGAAGGCGTGGTTGCGTTGGGCAGCGGCGTCATTTTTTGAGCTCATCTCTACCGGACTGAGTATGGCCGCCGACAGTCGCGATGTCTGTAGGACGAGGCGACGTTCCGAACGGTTCCACTGGCAGCGCGGCGTCAGCCTGAGCCTTCAGATGTGCGCTTATGCCCCGCTGGCCGTGTCGTCAGCGCGTTCGGCATCCTGCCCGCTAATCGAACAGTTCCGCTTGGCGTGCTTCCTGCGCGTTTGGTTTGGGGCTGGCTTTGGCAGTGCGCCGCTGCCCCGATGCCGGCAAGCCATTTTTACGCGAGCCGTGTCGCGCCTGCACTTGGCCCGCTTCTGCACGGGCGGCCTCGGTTTTGCGCAAGCCGTACAGGCGGTCTTTGGCCGCCGTGATCGCGGCCTTGTCATCCACGATCGGTAGCGGGTAGTCCTCGCCCATCACGCAGCTCGCCATGCGCTGAAAGGCCGGGTCCATTCGCCAAGGCTCGGCCAGGTAGGGCAGCGGCACGCGGGCCAGCTCGGGCACCCAGCGGCGGATGAACAGGCCCTGCGGATCTTGGTCCCGCGCCTGTTTGCTGGGTGAGTAGATGCGCAAGGTATTGATGCCCGTGGTGCCGCTTTGCATCTGCATCTGGCTCCAGTGGATGCCGGGCTCAAAGTCTAAGAATTGCCGCGCTAGGAAGATGCCGGTCGGCCGCCAATGCAACCACAAGTGATAGCTGGCAAAACTCACCAGCATCGCTCGCATGCGAAAGTTGAGCCAGCCCGTCGCCAGCAACGAGCGCATGCAGGCGTCCACCATCGGGTAGCCAGTGCGGCCAGCAGACCAAGCGGCAAAGTGTGCGTTATTGAAATCGCTCTCGCGCAGGCCGTCGCAAACGCGAGCAAAGTTCTGGAACTCAATGGCAGGCTCATCTTCGAGCTTTTGCATGAAGTGGCAGTGCCAGCGCAGCCGCCCGGCAAAGCCGCGCAGCGCATGGGCGAACGCGCGGTCGGGCGTGCCCCGAATCGCCGCCTCGGTGGCCTGGTGCACGGTACGCATGGAGATCGTGCCGAAAGCCAGGTGCGGGCTCAGACGGCTGCAAGCCTGCTCGGCGCTCAAGGGGCTGGAGATGGCTTGTCGGTAGTCGTAGCCACGCACTTGCAAGAAGCTCTTGAGCAGCTGCTGCGCCGCTTGCTCTCCCGCGGTCTGCAAGGCTTTTCCATGCGGCGCTAGCCCCAAGCTGGCCAGCGTAGGGAGTTCAGCTTGATCCAGCGATGCTGCCGCCTTGATGCTTCCGTCAAACACATGCGGCGGGGCGTCCATGCGCTCCTGCCAAAGTCGGGCCCAGCCAGCGCGACTGCCCAAGCGGCGGACCACTCCGGTCTGGTTGAACTCCTGCCAGCTGATTGAAGCAGACTTGCACCAGGCGGCGACGGCCAAGTCACGCTGATACGACCAGCCCGGCCCAGTCTCCTCATGGCTCAGCAAATCCGTATATGCGAACTCGCTGTGCAGTTGGGCCAGTACCGGGAGGGCCGAGCCCACGCGCACCAGCAGTGGTAGACCCCGCTCGGCCAAGGCCGACCGCAGCTCTGTCAAACAGGCCAAGGCAAAGTCAATATGGCAAGCGTCGCACTCAGGGCTTTGCAGCCACTCAGGCTCGATCACAAAGAGGGCCAAAGCGTCCTCGCAGGCTTGCGCAGCCAGCAAGGGCGCGTGGTCGGACACGCGCAAATCGCGTTTGAACCAGACCAAGGCGCGCCGGCGCATAGCTACTGCGTGAGAAGGCACTAGGGACGCGTGTGCGTGGCACGGTGGCGCATCAACGCACCGCCTTGCAGGGCCGCATGTTTGGTGCGGCGGCCAGCCATTCGCTTGCGCCACAGACGGAAGGAGCTCGGCCGCATTTGGCGGCGCATCAAGGCAATCACGGCGGACTCGTTCAAGCCAAATTGAGACTCAATGGCCTCGAAAGAGGTGCGATCCTCCCAAGCCATCTCGATGATGCGGGAAAGATCGGCTTGGGACGGTGGCGTCAGCTCGGCGGGCATAGCTTGGTGGGGGCGTAGCTAGATTCAAGTTCGACAGCCGAGAGTTTCGCCGTTCAGGAGAATTCGGTGTTTCTACAGGGCATTGTCGAAACCTTAGCCAGCCCGGTAGTGACGAATGACGTCCGACTCGGTCAGGAAATCTACAAACTTCAAACTGCGCATGACCGAGCAGGAAATCGCGGCTAGTCCATCGGCCAAGCGGACCTGAGACGGCCTGACGCCTTGGCCTTCATTTGATTCTGGGCCGACAACGCAACGCAACGTAACGCCACGGCCATCCGCTCACCAAGCACCTTGATCGACTCCAAACGGACAAAGCACTGGCGGCAGGGAATGGCAGCTTTAGCTTAGGCAACTGGTTGATGAAGATTTGAAACTAATGTCGGTGATGGGCACAAAGATGCTGTAAGCACGTCGAAATCGAATGACCGGAACTAGCGGCGGGTTCAACCGGACCTGTTTCCAGTAACCCGCCGATCGGTGCGGCCGACCTCCGCCGACTTGAGGTCGGCGACAGCAGTTGTCTCGCTTAGATTTCCGTCTGCTCGGAGATCTCAAGTGCGTCATCCACCTCGATGTCGAGGTACCGTACCGTTGACTCCAATTTTGTGTGCCCAAGCAGCAGCTGCACGGCGCGCAGATTCCTGGTTCGCCGATAGATCAGCGTCGCCTTGGTCCTTCGCATCGAATGCGTCCCGTAGTCTTCAGGATCAAGGCCGAGTTCCTCCACCCGGCCTTCCAGGATTCGGGCGTACTGTCGCGTCCGCAAGATGCGGCGAGGAGTGCACGCGACTTGGGAACAGGAAACCGTCGGATCTCAGTCCCGCTTGCTTGATCCATCGCTGCACGGCTTCGCGGGTCACCGGCGTGATCTCGAACTGAACGGGGCGCTGAGTCTTATGCTGCATCACCACAGCGCGGCTGGCCATAGCGTCGCCGTGGCAGACATCTCGCACCTTGAGCGAGACGAGGTCGCAACCTCGAAGCTTGCTATCGATGCCCAGGTTGAACAGAGCGAGCTCGCGGACGCGGTTCTCCATTTGGAGCCGGACTCGGAGTGCCCAGATGTCTTTGACCTTGAACGGCGCCTTCTGGCCGACGATCTTGCCCTTGTTCCACGGCTCGCGCGACAGGGTGTTGGCTGCTGATCCCATGATGGTCTCCCATCGAGTTGAGGGCCAGCAATCATGCGCCTGGGTCTCCTGAATCGATAGGGGTCGCGCGTCGGCAGCTTGGATGCGGATTGCCGGTGTAGCACGTTTGCTATACATTTGAGAGATGCGCTCTGCCACCTTTCCCCCCATCCGCGTCGAGCCCGAGGTTCGGGCCGAAGTCGAAGCCGTCTTGCGGGACGGCGAGTCGCTGACCCAGTTCATCGAGGAGGCGGTCGTTGCGGCCGCAGCTTGGCGTCGCGTGCAAGCCGAGTTCGTCAACCGAGGCGAGGCGGCGATCGATCGTTGGAAGCAAGAAGGCGGCGGCCGTACGGTCGACGAGGTCATGGCCGGCTTGCAGGGGCGCCTTGACGACGCGAAACGCCGAGCAGTTGGACGCACTGGCCGGTGAAGCCGGTCTACAGCGTCACGCTGCTCGAAGAGGCAGTTGCGGACCTTCAGCGCCTAGAGGACTTCGCCATCGAACGCGAGCCCGCCAGTGAAACGCCTGATTGGACGACGCCTCAACACGCGCTCGACGCGATCAGTGAGGGGATGCGGCTACTGTCCTGGTCGCCTTTCACCTGCCGAAAGGCGGAACTGGGGAATGGCCGCTCGCGTGAGTTGGTCGTGCCGTTTGGTAGCGCAGGCTATGTTGTGCTGTTCGAGATTGTCGGCAACGACGTGGTCGTGGGTGCTGTTAGACACCAGCGAGAAGAAGACTACCGTCACTGAAATCGGTACCTCGTGCGATTTGGCTGGGCTTATGGGTCAGCGCTTATCGCCTGTTCCGTGTCACCAGGCAGCTTCGTGCCCTGAGCAGCCGTTCGCTGCCCGGCCAAAACGTCGTCGCGGAGTAAATGTGGCCTTGAGGATTAAGGCCAGACCCTCGCGCTTACTCGCGCTTAGATCGCGTGGCCTTGGGGTGGGGCTTGCGGGCTATCGCCGCGCTCGGCGGCCAACGCTTAAGCGGTACGTGCAAAACCGCCGCTTCAGCGTAAGCCTAGTCCTGAGGCGCGGCCACGCTCTTCGCCGTACTTGCCCTTAATGGCCTGCTTGACGCGGCAGGAGGGATTGAAGCTTGCGAATCCGAAGGCTGCTGATGGCCCATTCTGTTGAAAAAGTCGCTACGCATGTTTTGAGGCGCCTTCTCAAGGGTGCGTTGACCCTTGCCGTTATCGCGATCGGCGCTTCTGGGGCGATCTGAGAGGTCGATTTTTGCCGAGTTGCTGTCGCCGCGAGCTTGATGGCCTTTTTCAACAGAATAGGCCGATCTGCGACAGTCGCAGGTCAGCCAGTCCGCTCCATCGGCAACTCTGGTTCCTAATAGCCTAGCCCTTGGACACCGCCGGCGCTGCGGCACGCAGCAGCTTCGGTATCTCGCCCTCACACATCGTTTGGCTCTTGGCGTATTCCTCTGGACTGTCGAAGAGCACTTGGCGGTACTCGAGCCGCTTCCATTCCTGCTTCGCGAACCGCATCACAAAGGCCGAATTCAGCGGCCCAAAGCCGTGATATTGGAGATTTCGGAACTCGTACGCAATCTCGCGATAGATCTTGACGTGGGTCCATTCGTGCCTGCGGACCAGCGCCTCGGCACAGGAGCCGGGAGGCAAATTGCTCGCAATACGCAGGACCGGCTTGACAAACTTCAAGATCACTTGAAGGCCTGAGCAAGTCGCCTGTGGCACAACAGAAATCTCCGTCTGAACGATGACGTGACCCAAATGGACGCCCCTTTCGGAGGCCTCAAAAGCATTGCCGAGCTTCGTGATCTCCGCCGTCGATTTCGAGGTGTCGACTTCCGGGTCAGCAAAGTATTCCGCCGAGAAGCGCACCGGGACGTCGCAAGGCCGAAGCGGCGGCTCGGACGGCGCTACCGTCGGATCAGCGGCGCGCGCAATTCCGTAAAAACCGATCAATGCGAGCAGCGCCGGCCGTAGCAGCATGGCGCGTCAAGCAAAGATGTTCAGTAGCGCGCCCATCATCTTGTCTTGCGTCCTGAAGATCGTCAGGTTAGCAAGAAACGAATTCTTCGCTTGTAACTCTGCAACGACATCCGTCTCAGTTGCATTGCCCGGCTGGGCCGCCTGCGACGGTGCGGTGCTCACTCCGGCTGCGCCTGGCTCCGACGCCTGCTGCACCTGCTGGCGCCGGAAATTGGGCGTGTTGAGGTTCGCGATGTTGTGAGCCGCCGCGCCGAGGCTGGTCTGGGCGGCGTTCATGCCTGAGAGGCTGATGGAGGAGGTCGACATGGCGGTACGTGTGTGAGACACATGGTACCGGTGCGGCCCGCCTTGCCCCATGTGGGCGGCATGACAAAGCCGAGAGGACTGCGGCGCAAGTCACGCCGTGCCCGACGGCGACACCTGTTTCGCCCCGGGTTTCGAGGAGGCTAATTGGTGTGAGTCAAGCTACGGCGCCATTGAAAAGGGTCTTGGCTCAGCCCGAACTGTCCACTAGCCCCCTGTGCACGCTTTAACCGCAAGCCCTAACTACCGGATGCCGCCCATTTGCGACATCAACACGAAAGACGCCCAGTCGCGAGCCGGCGAGCCCTCGGCAATCGCCTGCTGCTGGGCCAGTTGCAAGGCGAGCGCTGCATTGCCCCGCTGGCGCGCGTAGGCGGCGTAGAAGCGTTGCATGAAGCGCGCCGTGGCCCGGTCGTCCACGCGCCACAGGCTGGCCAATACCTGGCTTGCACCGCCACCCAGCAGGGCGACCGCCAGGCCATCCACCTCTCGCCCTGCGCCCTCAGCGGCCGCGTCCACGGTGGCAGTCTCGCAGGCCGACAGGGTCACCAGGCGCGGCGTGCCCGTGTTCATGCGGCGCATGCGGTCGAGCGGCAGTCGGCTGCCATCGCCGAGCAGCAGCCATGACTTCGCGACGCTGCCCGGCCGCAGCACGAAATGGGTACCGATGTGAAGCAGATCACCCGGTGCGGCGTCCGCCCCAGCGCGGGTCAGCGACGCCTCGGTGAATAGCGCATTGAGCCAGCCCTGGCCGCGCAAAGGGCCGTGGCCGCGTGAATCCGTGCCGCAAGCACCGGCGCCGTGTCCCAGCCCGAGGACCGGCCCGTCGACGATGTCGCACAGTTCGTCCGCCACCGCGGGCAGCGCGGGCAGGCCCTGCAGCGCTTGCGTGACACCAAAAGCGGCGACATGTCCCTGCACGCCGCTGCGCTTCGCGGTTGGTGCCAAAGGTGACGCCAGTCCGCCCGCCACAATCCACTGGTAGCGCTCCGCCAGATGCCGCCGGCCATCGTGCATCAGCCCCAGCGGCAGGTAGCGCAGCGGTCCGTCCAGCCAGACCACGATCTGCCGGGCTCCGCTCTGCCGGGCCGCTTTGTCGATCAGCGAACCGAGCTGGCTGTACATCGCCTCGGCCAGGGGGCGCACCGCGTCTGTGGCCGGCTTGGCCGACAGCGCGTCTCGCATGGCGGCCACTTGTTGCGCAAGCTCGGCGGCAGGAATGTCGAGCTGATGCAGCTGCGTGCCTCGGGCATTGACCAGCAAGAGGCTGAGGCGCTCCGCACCGGCCAGCGTATAGGCGTAAAGCTGGCCCGGGGGCGGCCTTTGCACGACGCCCGACGCGGCGCCCGGTATGGGGTGTGCGGCTGGCCGGGCCGGCGTATTTAGATCAACCAGCAAGTCGCTCAGCCCGACCAGTCGTTTGGTGTGTCCTGACGCTTCATCGCGGCGCAGTTGCGCCAGGCGCGCGCTCTCTTGCGCAGTGATGCGCTGCGCAGCGGCGCGCTCGCTCAGTTGGCGAAGCTCGTCCACGCGCGCCGCGTTGCCCTGTAGGGAGGATTCGAAGCGTTGCCAAGCCGATTGCTCGGCCGCGCTGAGGCTCACGCCGCCGCCCGCAAAGGCATCGGTCGATCCGCGTTCGTTGAAATCAGCCTGCTCCTGCACCTTCAGAAGGCGCATCACTTCGAGCGCTTCGGGTAGACGCTGGGCCTGCAGCAGCCAGTCAGCCACGCGGCGGTACAGCGCAGCCTTGTCGACCAAGTAGCGGGCATCGGCGACCCTGCCCAGTGGCAAGAGGCGCTCGCGCTGGCGCTGCAACTGGCTCAGCGCCAGCTTGCCCAGGAAGATGGCCTGGCTGCGCTGGCCGGCGTCGGCCTGCACCTCGGCCCACAGGGCCAGGGCTTGCCATTGCAGGCGCGGCTGGCCTGACGCGAAAGCTGCTTCGACGGCCAGGCGAGCCGCCGCTTGCGCAGCCGCAGAGTCGCCGGCCGCGCGAGCGCGCCGCAGCAGCGACATCTGCGTCAGCGCCTGCGTATTCGGCATGACGCTGGTGCTTAGAGCAGGGCAGGGCGCGGCCTGCAACTCGCAGGCCTGGGTCTGGATGAACTGGCGCTCGGGGTGCTCGGGCGGTAGCGTGGCCGCCAGAGCCTGGTCGGCCGCCAGCCAGGCCCTGGCGGCTGCCGCCGCGTCGCCACGGCGCTGGGCCAGCGCCGCCTGCAGTGAGTGGTAGCGGGCGTTCTCTTCCGGGCTGCGCGGACGTTTGTCGGCGTCCACCTGCTGCAGGCTGGCGTCGGCCTCGTCGAGATCACCAATTTCGATCATCGCCACAGCAAAGCCCAGGCGCAGGGCCAAAGCAGTCTCGGCCTCTGGGGCGCCGACGGTGCTGCCCAGCAGGACCAAGGCCCGGCGATAGGTGGCCACGCCCTGGCCCAGCTCGCCCAGCGCCAGTTGCGCCTCGGCTAGCCGGCGCAGCGGCCGTGCGCCGCGCGGGGCCTTGGCTTCGGGGCGGCCGGCCAGCGCGGCAACGGCATCCTCGGCCATCTTCAGCGCCTCGTCCGGGCGGCCGCGTGCAAGCAGCAGGCCCGACAGCGTCTCGCGTACCGAGGCCTGATGGCCCATCAGGTCGAGCGACCCGCTGGCCTGCGCGGCTTGTGCCTGCTGCAGCGCTGCCTGCAGCGCGGCTTCGGCCTCGTCGAAGCGGGCAAGATTCATCAGAATCAGGCCGCGGTTGTGCATGGCCGTGGCGATGTTGACTGGATCCTGCCTTACGCGCGCCTGGCGCAGGGCAATCTCTCTTTCCGTGAAGTCCAGGGCTTCTTCCAGCCGCGACTGCCGCCGGGTCAAGGAGGCCAGCGAGTTCAGGGCCGAGGCGGCTTCGTTCGCCAGCAGCTCGGGCTGCGCTTCGGCCTGCGCGAGCAGGTCCAGCAGCAGCGACTTCGCTTCTTCGAGGTGCCGGGCGCGAGACAGCATACTGGCATGGTTCAGGCGCAAGCCGAGCAGGTCGCGGGCAACGACACCGGATTCAGGCTGGCCGGCCGCATCCACCGCACGTTGCGACCACTGCAAGGCCGTGTCCATCTGAGCCTTCTGCAGCCAGGTCACGGCCAGCATGGCGGCGATCTTGCTGCTCTTGCCGCCATAGGCGGAGCCGGCCGCGCCATAGCGTTGATAGGCAAGGTCGAACAGGGGCTCGGCTTCGGCCGACCGGCCCAGCCAGACAAGAGACGAGGCGACCATGGCCTGCCATTCGGTCAGCAGCAGAAGGTCATTCTTCGCATCGCGCATGACCTGGCGCCAGCCGAGGCAGCTGTCCTCCAGGCCCGCACGGTTGGCGCGCTGCGCCTCATTGATGCGCTCGTTGAGCGCGTCGAGGTCCAGCCTCGGTCCCGCGGGAACGGCGGCACAGGCCTTCTCCAATATGGCGCCAGGATCCTCCGCCGCGGCGCTGACAGCGCCCAGCAAGGCCAAGAAGAAGAGGGCAGCGTTGCGCGTCCACGATGAGAAGCTCATTGGCGGGCTGACTCGGGTGGGAGGATGAATTCGATCTGCAGGGCCGGACCTTTGGGCGGCACCAGGCCAAGCCTGCGCAGTGCCTCGGCCTGAATGGGGGGCAGGGGAACAGGCAGCTCGACATCGATACCGGGGCGACCCAGGCGCTCGTAGGGATGCGCGTCGAAGCCAGCGCCGGTCAAGGCTTGCAGCATCTGGTCGCGGCGCAGCATGGGCGTGAGGGTCTCAATGCGCTGCATGGCCGCACCGGCACGCAGTGTGTGACTTTCATCCTCGGTCCAGAGCGAGGGGGCACGGACCAGCAGCAGGGCGCAAGCGGCGATGCCGGCAGCGAGCCACCAGCGCCGCGCGGGTTTGAACTTGCCCTGTGGCTCATTCGCGGCGGTTGCAATCACGCCTGCATCGCGCGCCCGCGTCAGCAGTCGGGCCGCGCGTTCGTCCGGGGCCGTGGGTGCGCCAGGTGGCGCGCCCAAACGGTAGCTCAGCAGTGCCGCGCGAAACCAAGCAGCTTCCTTGCGCGTGCGCGCATCCGCCTCGGGCACGGCACGGCCGGCTATCAGGTCCAGCCAATGCTGGTCGTCGTCAGGCGCTTGTTTCATGCGGGACCGACCAGTTCATACCAGCTGGCGAAGAAGGGCCGCGCCTTCTTGCGGCATTGAGAAATGAATTCCCGCGTCGCACCAGGACTACGCTCGAGCAGGGCCTCGATGGCAGCGTTGTCCAAACCTTCCTCGACAACCCAGCGCAGCACCGTCGCGTGCTCCGGATGGGCCGCAGCGAATTGCTCGAAGCAGCGGCGAAAAACGGCTTCCACCTGATGCTCACCCAGCATGCGCTCCGGCGTGGCCACGGTGGCGCGCGACAGGTTGAGCACGGCCTCCTGCGCCTGCACCGTCAACTGCCCCTCTTCGTCGTGCAGAGGGATCTCGTGTGGTGCTTGCGACGTGCGCTGGCGCAGCGCATCCAGCAGGGTGTTGCGCACGACCTGATGGATCCAAGCCACCGGATCGCCCGCCCCATGGAAAGTGGCGCAGCGCTGCCAGACCTTGACCATCGCCTCTTGCACCACGTCTTCCGCCGCCTGCCAGCAGCGCAGCGAGGTGGCGGCCTCGCGGTAGAAACGTGCCCCATGCTCGCGATCAATCACCCGCAGCCAAGTCTCGATCTGGCGACCGCCTTCGCGGCAGGCTTGGGTGAAGGATTGGGCGGAGAGTGGCATCTGCTTGAATGCGTTGTGCTGCGCGTACTGTCCCTGGTCGTTCTTGCGCTGGCAAGTTGAGGTTTTATGACGATGGCTGCGGGCAACACCCGCCGTGACGAGGAGACCCGGCAGGCCCCCTCGTCTTGCCCGCGCCAGAGGCCAGATGCCAGGTGCGGCGCGCTTTATGTGGATACCGACTTGGCCCGACGGCGCCACAGGCTCAAGGCCGCGATGCCACCCATCAGCATCGCCCAGGTCTGCGGCTCCGGCACCGCCGTGACTCGCAAGGTGATGTCATGCGCGTTGTAAACCACCGCGAAGGCGTCGGCGGGCAAGCCGTTCCAGGTGACGCTGGAGAAGCTGGACCCAGCAGCCAGTTTGCCAAAGGTGGCGATCACGAAGCTGTCGCCGAGGTTCAGGCTGTAGCCGGCCGCCCACACGGCCAGGGTGCCTGAAACCGAGAGGTCGTCGCTGATGGCCACGCGGTCGTTCGCACCGAGAGCCACCAGGTCGATGTTCAGTGTGCCGGTCGACCCCAGGCTCAAATCACCCGTGAACGTCAGCGTGCCGCCGGTACCCACGCTGCCTGGATTGATGCGCCCCAGGTTGTTCAGTGCGTCATTGGCCGAGTAGGTTTCCACCGTGCCGGCGCCTTGCAGCGTGCCGTCATTGCGGAACTGGTTGTCGCGGCCCTTCAGCACCGCGCCGCTGGCCACGTTGACCGTGCCGAGGTTCTGAAAATACTGGTCCACCGTGAAGCGGCCAGCGTTGATCTCGACCGTGCCGGTATTGTTGAAACCATGGCTGGCTTCGGTGGTGCCCAGGCCATTGCGCACATAGGTGCCAGCGTTATTGATCGTGCCGCCTTGGTAGCCAATGATCTTGGTGCCGGCTGCAGCGGCCGCGCCTGCGTCGGTGAAGGTGGTCCCGGAGGCGATATTGATGGCACTTTTGCGATAGGGGTCAACATTCGAATTGCCGGCGAAGCTGTCGTTCACCTCGATGCGGCCGTTGCCGACGCTCCAGCTCGTGTTGCCATTGAGGTTGATCACCTGACCGTAGCGCAAGGCCTGGATTCGAGAGCCGTCGAAACTGGCGTGCCACTGACGTTGAGCGTGCCTTGGGTGGCGGCGTCAGACCAGCCCAACGAGACACTGCCGAAGCTGGCACTGCCGGTGTTCAGCGTGCCGGTGCCGCCCAGGTAGCCGTTGGTGAGGGTCAAGCTGCTGATGCTGTGGTTGCCGCTTTGCTGCAACTGCGCACTGCTGTGATTCAGTTCCCAGGCGCCGTTGATGCTGGTTCCCGCGGCGATAGTGGCGACGGAGTTGGTGCTCATGGTCACCCGGCCGCTGTTGTTGATGGCGCCGGCGGTGATGTCGGCATTGCCGAGGTCGAACACCGCGCCCGCGGCCACATTGACCTGGCCGCTGGACTCGCCGCGCAGGCTGCTGCTGCTACCGGTCAGGCGGAAGGTGCCGCCATTGATCTGCACGGTGCCTGTGTTGTTGAAACCGTAGCTGGCTTCGGTGGTGCCCAGGCCATTGCGTACAAAGGTACCGGCGTTATTGATCGTGCCACCCTGGTAGCCAATGATCTTGGTGCCGGCTGCAGCGGCTGCGCCCGCGTCGGTGAAGGTGGTACCGGAGGCGATATTGATGGCACTTTTGCGATAGGGGTCAACATTCGAATTGCCGGCGAAGCTGTCGTTCACCTCGATGCGACCGTTGCCGACGCTCCAACTCGTGTTGCCATTGAGGTTGATCACCTGACCGTAGCGCAAGGCCTGGACTCGCGTGCCGTCGAAACTGGCATTGCCACTGACGTTGAGCGTGCCTTGGGTGGCGGCGTCAGACCAGCCCAGCGAGACACTGCCGAAGCTGGCACTGCCGGTGTTCAGCGTACCGGTGCCACCCAGGTAGCCGTTGGTGAGGGTCAAGCTGCTGATGCTGTGATTGCCGCTTTGCTGCAACTGAGCACTGCTGTGATTCAATTCCCAGGCGCCGTTGATGGTGGTTCCCGCGGCGACGGTGGCGACGGAGTTGGTGCTCATGGTCACCCGGCCGCTGTTGTTGATGGCGCCGGCGGTGATGTCGGCATTGCCGAGGTCGAACACCGCGCCCGCGGCCACATTGACCTGGCCGCTGGACTCGCCGCGCAGGCTGCTGCTGCTACCGGTCAGGCGGAAGGTGCCGCCATTGATCTGCACGGTGCCTGTGTTGTTGAAACCGTAGCTGGCTTCGGTGGTGCCCAGGCCATTGCGTACAAAGGTACCGGCGTTATTGATCGTGCCACCCTGGTAGCCAATGATCTTGGTGCCGGCTGCAGCGGCTGCGCCCGCGTCGGTGAAGGTGGTACCGGAGGCGATATTGATGGCACTTTTGCGATAGGGGTCAACATTCGAATTGCCGGCGAAGCTGTCGTTCACCTCGATGCGGCCGTTGCCGACGCTCCAGCTCGTGTTGCCATTGAGGTTGATCACCTGACCGTAGCGCAAGGCCTGGATTCGAGAGCCGTCGAAACTGGCGTTGCCACTGACGTTGAGCGTGCCTTGGGTGGCTGCGTCAGACCAGCCCAGCGAGAAACTGCCGAAGCTGGCACTGCCGGTGTTCAGCGTGCCGGTGCCACCCAGGTAGCCGTTGGTGAGGGTCAAACTGCTGATGCTGTGATTGCCGCTTTGCTGCAACTGCGCACTGCTGTGATTCAATTCCCAGGCGCCGTTGATGGCGGTTCCCGCGGCGATGGTGGCGACGGAGTTGGTGCTCATGGTCACCCGGCCGCTGTTGTTGATGGCGCCGGCGGTGATGTCGGCATTGCCGAGGTCGAACACCGCGCCCGCGGCCACATTGACCTGGCCGCTGGACTCGCCGCGCAGGCTGCTGCTGCTACCGGTCAGGCGGAAGGTGCCGCCATTGATCTGCACGGTGCCTGTGTTGTTGAAGCCGTAGCTGGCTTCGGTGGTCCCGAGGCCATTGCGCACATAGGTGCCAGCGTTATTGATCGTGCCGCCCTGATAGCCCATGACCTTGGTGCCGGCTGCAGCGGCTGCGCCCGCGTCGGTGAAGGTGGTGCCGGAGGCGATATTGATGGCACTTTTGCGATAGGGGTCAACATTCGAATTGCCGGCGAAGCTGTCGTTCACCTCGATGCGACCGTTGCCGACGCTCCAACTCGTGTTGCCATTGAGGTTGATCACCTGACCGTAGCGCAGGGACTGGACTCGAGTGCCGTCAAAACTGGCGGCGCCACTGACGTTGAGCGTGCCTTGGGTGGCTGCGTCAGACAAGCCCAGCACGGCACTGCCGAAGCTGGCACTGCCGGTGTTCAGTGTGCCTGTGCCGCCAAAATAGCCGTTGGTAAGAAACAAGGCGGCCAAACTGCGGGTGCCTGAGAAGTTCACTGCTGCGTTACCGCTGTTGATCAAGGCACTGTCACCGGCACCGGGTATCCCCAGTAGCGACCACTTGGACGGATCTTCCCAATTGCCCGTGCCCCCCTGCCAGACGTAGTCGAGTGCGCTGGCCGGTGTGGCGAGGCCGCAAGCCAGCAAGGCCAGGGCGATGGCGGCGGGCCTCAGGTGACTGGGCTGCGATGAGTGGGCTGTGGATGGATGAGCGAATGACATGAGGTCTCCCTGCTACAGACAGAATTGATGAAATTTCGGGCTTGCGAATTGCGTCAATGCGCAAGCGGGGGCGATACTGAATTTGAGGTTTTTGTGCCGGCATCCTTACGAGTGATGAGGAGCCCTGAGTCGCGATCCCGCGTCACGGTGCCAGGTCTTGCCTTTGGAACAACGGAAAGACCTGCAAGGTTTCCACCCGCCGTTCTCCGCTGAGATATCCCCTGCACCGACCAGTTGTTCGGGTGGTTCCAGTACGCGCTGTTACTGCTTGGCCAGAAGTGATGCACAAGCCAAGATGGCGCTGGCGGCGCAGCGAGCGCTGAGGCGGTGGTCCCGTGTTTGGGCGCGGTGCGGTCAGGGTTCTGGCGTCGATGGAGTCGGTTCTTCATGAAGAGGTCCTATTCCGGGGATGACAGTGGGTTCGTCTTTGGCTAGACGAAAGGAATCCCGATTTGTCAGGGCGCCTGTTGCGCTCACCTCAATTCAAACCGCCGAAGCGCACGCCCACGCTGCGAGGCGCCAGGTGACTCATGTGCCCTGGTAGCTGATTTCCCAAGGGTCTATGGGTGCCTTCCTTCGCGCAATTGAGGATGGGGCCAGTTTCGCGTGCGCGCCGAAGGTTTGGTCCAGGGCGTCGAGTTCAGGCCTGAGCACTGCCAAAGTGGGTCGTCAGTTGCCGCCCGGTCTGCTGCATCGAATGTCAGAGAAGGGCACGAAGCTTCCCCAAGGCTGTCTGAGCTTGGTAGAAACGAGGCGCGCCCATCGCAGACATCGGCTCAATTCCAATGGGCGTGGCATCTTGGCTGACGCTGTTGTCCGATATCCGCTTGCCCTCGATGGGCTCGGCCCCTAACATGTCGCGCCAACGGAAGGCGAAGCGGAAGGGGTGGCCATGTCGCCGATGAACTTCTATGCCGGACAAAGCAAGCTGCTTGAGATGATGGCGCGTGGGGCTCCGCTGATGGAGACCCTGGAGCGCCTGGCCTTGCTGATTGAGGCCCAATCGGAGGGGCTTTACTGCTCGGTGCTATTGCTGGACGAGGACGGCGTACACGTGCGCCCCGGCGTTGGCCCGCGCCTGCCACCTGGTTATTTGCAGGCTTTGAATGGCTACCCTATCGGGCCTGATTTGGGCTCTTGCGGCAGCGCGATGAGTCGCAAGGAAACGGTGATCGCCAGCGACATTCTGAACGATCCGCGTTGGGCTGATTACCACGGCCTGATCTCTGGCGAAGGCTTTCGCGCCTGCTGGTCGACACCCATCATGTCAACCGCGAATCGCGTGCTTGGCAGCTTCGCGATGTACTACAAAGAAAGCCGTACACCCAATGACGAGGAGCTAGAGCTGATGGCCGGCGCCACGCAGTTGGCCGCCATCGCGATTGAGCGCCAGTGCAAGGACGACGAATTGCAGCGTTACCAGCTCCGGCTGGAGGCCCTTGTCGAGCAGCGCACCGTGGAGCTAGAGCGCACCCTGATGGAGCAACGTGCAATCTTCGACACCGCCACTGTGGCCATTCTGGTGGTGGATGCCGAGCGGCGCATCGCTCGCTGCAACCGGCGGGTGGAGGATATGTTGGGCTACGACCCGGGGGAGTTGATCGGCCAATCGACCAGGGTCTACTTTGAATCGGACGCGGCTTGGGTCGAGTACGGGCGAGCCACCCGCGAAGCGCTGATGGCCGGCAATGACTTTAACGGCGACACCGTCGCAGTGCGTAAGGATGGACAGAAGATTTGGTGCAGCAGCCATGGCAAGGCCATCGACCCGCATGACCTGAGCAAGGGCACGATCTGGGTCGCCATCGACATCACCGAGCGCCATGATGCTGAAGCCGCTCGCCAGCAGTTATTGCTCGAATACCAGGCCATCTTGGACAACGCCTCTTTGGGCATCACGTTCACCCGCGACCGAACCTTTTTGCACTGCAATGAGCGATTTGGGGAGATGTTCGGCTGGGCTGCTCATGACCTCGTTGGCCAACCCACCGTCGTCGTCTATCCCGACCAAGCTGCTTTCGAAACCTTGAGCCGCCAGGCCGTGCCACTCTTAGGCCAGGGCGGGCGACTTGATGTCGAATTGCAAATGAAAAGGCGCACGGGCGAGCTGTTCTGGTGCCGCATGTTGGCCAAGGCGATCGACCCTGAGGACAGCAGCAAAGGCAGCATCTTCATCACCGAGGACATCACATCCCGCAAAGAGGGCGAGCGAGCACTTGAACAGGCCCTGACTGAGCTGCAGGCCATTTTTGACAATACCAATGCCGGCATCCACTTAGTGCGTGATCGTCAGACATTGCGCTGCAACCGCTGCACCGAGCAAATGTTGGGTTATGGCCCCGGGGAATTGACGGGGCTTCCGACCCGCGTGATCTTTCCGACGGATGAAGACTTCGAGGCTTTTGGCCGACATGCCTATGAGACCCTCAACCGCGGCGAGGTCTGGATGGGCGAGGCCAAGCTGAAAACCAAAGACGGCCGGCTGATCGACGTCAGCAGCCATGGCAAGTTGATGGACGTCACCGATCCTTCTCAGGGCACGCTCTGGGTGCTGCACGACATTACCGCTCGCAAGCAGGCCGAAGCGGCATTGCGGGCGGCCAATGAAAAGCTGGAGCACAGCCTGGCCGCCGTTGGCCAGACCTATCGTGAGGTTAGCCAGCTCAGTGAGTTGTCCAGCTTTTTGCAGGCCTGCGAGACACCGCGCGAGGCCTACGACTGCCTAGGCCGCTATGGCCCACGCCTGTTCCCGCAGAGCAGTGGCGCGCTCTACCTGCTCACATCAGCTAGTGAGTTGCTGGAAGAGCAAATGAGCTGGGGCGAGCCGGCCGAGGCCGATGCAAGCTTTGGTAGCAATGAATGCTGGGCGCTTCGCCGCGGCCGGCCGCATGTGATGCGCGGCGATGGTGAAGGCGCTGCCTTGTGCTGCCCGCATCTCCACCTCCGCGCACCAGGGCACGCCAGCGCTTGTTTACCGCTGATGGCCCAGGGCGATACCTTCGGCCTGCTACTGGTGCTGCACCGTGGCCCGGCCTTGGGGGCCGAACAGGCCGATATGCGCCAACGCTTGGCCGTGGCCCTGGCCGAGCAGACCGGCCTCGCCTTGGCCAATATCCGACTGCGCGAGACGCTGCGACTGCAGTCCATCCGAGACCCGCTGACCGGCCTTTACAACCGCCGCTTCCTCGATGAAGCGCTGCGCCGTGAGCTAGCCCGGGCCAGGCGCGGCCAACTGCCCCATGCACTGGCACTGATCGACATTGATCATTTCAAACAGTTCAATGACCAACATGGCCATGACGCCGGCGACCTGGTCCTGCAGCAAGTGGCCTCGGCGCTGGTCTCACAGGTGCGAGCGAGCGATGTGGTCTGCCGCTTTGGTGGCGAGGAGTTTGTTGTGCTGCTGGTGGACATGCCTGCAGACCTCGCTGTGCACCGCGCTGAAGAGCTACTGGAAGCCGTACGCCGGCTCCAGCTTTTACATGGCGGGCGACCGCTCGGGCCACTGAGTGCTTCTCTCGGTTTAGCCTATTTCCCCCAGCATGGCGATCAGCCTCAGCGCCTCATCGAGGCCGCCGATGCGGCTCTTTATTCAGCCAAGCGTGGCGGGCGCGATCGGCTAATCGTTGCGCCAATGCCCGCATCGCGAGAGTAGGCTTCTGGCCTCAAACTTTTGCGTTAGGCGGAGGCAACAGCCGGCCGCTCGAAGCGGGGAATGAGTGCGAGGTGACTTGGATCAGGCCATGCCTTTGGAAAAGTCTGCCCTGGGGTGTGCGGGCAAACGAGTCGTCACCTGTTCAATAGGTCAATGGCGCGCCACTCAACCTAGACCTTCACTTAAGCTGATGCTTCTCCCTTCCGGTCAGGCCGGCCGGGTTCTCAATTGCGCTTTCAGAGGCCGTCATTGGTAGCTGATGTGCATACTGTTTATTTATACAGTACAGTACCTGTACCCCAGCAAAAATGTCCAGGAGGCCTGCCGTGATCTTGAATCTGAACGATCCGAACAGCATCGTCGCGTGGTGGAAAGTCTTGCCAGAGCGTCATGGTCCGCAACTGCGAGCCTTTGCTCACCTACGACCGCAATTCGCCTTTGCGATACGCGCTGCTATGCGGGCGATCAAATCGGACCCGA
Source organism: uncultured Roseateles sp. (assembly GCF_945956965.1). Classification (GTDB taxonomy): domain Bacteria; phylum Pseudomonadota; class Gammaproteobacteria; order Burkholderiales; family Burkholderiaceae_C; genus Paucibacter_A. The sequence goes on along the minus strand of NZ_CAMFJS010000008.1, from coordinate 41,075 downwards.
TGCTCAGGCCCTTGTACGAGCGCAGCGTATTGGCCGAGCGCGCTGCGCAGCAACGACTTGAAGCTGCCACTGAAAACATCGAACAATTCGACCCAAGAATGGCTGCGTAAAGCTTGAGGTGGCGATGGCCCTGGAGATGTCGCCAAATAGTCAATTGAGGCCACGCTGCGAATTCGCCGAATCGCATCGATCACACCGCTTTCCTTGGGGATTTGCATCCTCGCCATCGCCTTGATGCCTAGTTTTATGCTCCTATGGCGACCTGGGCCCTCAACAAAACCCGCGACTGCCCCTGTATATGTTTTTGTAGGCACGGAGCAGTCGACAGGAGTTCATCCATGAAGTCTGTGGAATTTTGGATTTGGAAGCTACACAAGCCGGGTAGCCATGAGCGCGTGCAGACTAGTTTCCGGCTCACAGAAGCCGAAGCACTGCGTCGCGACGCACATGCCGAGCGGGTGCCCGGCACTTCAGAAGTTCGCGTCCTTCCCAAACACCCCAACGAGTATTTGCCGCGGTTGGCATTTGGTCGATCGGCGCAAACTGGGTGCGCCAACTCGTATTGACTCTTGGTGGAGTGTTGGCGATGGCATCGAACTGACCCTGGGCCGCAGTTTTCCGCCTTGCCTGAACAAACTTGTTTGCTCGGTGGGTGCCGGTCAGGTTTGCGAAGGCGGGTAGCAGGAGCTGCGCCAATGCCCTCGGGATTGGACCCTTGAGAGCAGAGCCCGCCGGACCGCATCAAGGACTGCGGTGCTTGCTTGCCTTCACGTTCGCAAGACTCAACCCACAACAGTCGGCGAAATGATTTCCGAAATGGAAACCTGAGATTTCAGCTTCAGCACCGCAGCGAGTGCCGGCGGCGTTGCCCCTGCTTGCGCGCAAGCGGCCGTGCCAGTCGCAACGGCATAGGCCAAATGGCCAGGTGGTGAGTCTGCAGGCTGGCGCAGCAGGCTGGCGACCAGGCCAGCAATGCTCGCGTCACCCGCACCCACTGTGTCTACGACCTTAATAGGCGGCGGTACAGCGCGCCAGCAGCCCCACGGCGTCAATAGCTCCGCACCTTTTGAACCCAAGGTGTAGAGCCACCATGCGGAGGGATTCCAGGCCCGAGCCCGAGCCAGGGCCTGCTCGGGCGGCAAACCGGGAAGTAGGCCAGCCAGGTCTTCGTCGGAGAGCTTGATGACGGTGGCGAGGCGGCACATGCGCTCGAAGGTCGCCAAATAGCCCGGCCCCATCAGATTGCGAAAGTTGGGGTCATAGCTGAGGGGAATCTTGGCCGCATGCAATTGCTCGGCCAAAGCGATCAAGCGCTGCGCCAGCGGTTCACGCGCCAGACTGATGCCGCCGAAGTGCGCCCATTGGCAGCCGGCCTGCCAGCCCGTGGGCAAGGCCTGCGGGTCGAAGTGCAGGTCGGCGCTGTTCTCACCGATGAAGAAGTAGCTGGGCGGCGCGCTTTGCGGCACCACGGCCAGCAGGGGCGCGCGATCATGGCGCTGCAAAAAGCGCAGGTCGAGCTCGGCCGCCTGGCTGGCCTGCCACAAGGCATCGCCAAAATGGCATTGGCTGATGGCGCCGGCAAAAGCGCTGGGCAGGCCGAGCGCGGCGGCAGCGCGGGCCACATTCCAGGTCGAACCGCCGGTTTTGGCCAACCAGTGTTCGCCCTCGACCCGAATCAAATCGGTCAGCGCCTCCCCGATGGCGAGGAATTGAGGAAAGCGTTCGGGCATATCAGTCCTTGAGGGTAGCCAGGATTTCGTAGCAGGCACCGGTGGTGTGATAGTCCACCTTGCCGGCGGGGCTCTTTTCATCGGTGGTGTTGCGATTGTCCCGGCTCAGCAAGCGGAACCAGGCGCCGTGCTGATGATCGACCCAATGCTGCCAGCTGTAGGCCCAAAGCTTGTCGTACCAGTCCCAGTAAACCGCCTTGCCCGTGCGGGCGCCGAGCACGGCCGCCGTGGCCATGCTTTCGCATTGCACCCAGTGGTATTTGCGCTCATCGCAAATCGTGAAGTCGGGGCCGAAGCCGTAGTAAAGGCCGCCGAATTCATCGTCCCAGGCATGCTTGAAGGCCCGCTCAAACAAGGCCTCGGCCTTGGGCAAGAGCCAAGGCAGCGGACGATGCCGCTCCAGGATCAGCAGCAGCTTGGCCCACTCGGTAAAGTGGCCGGGCTGGTAGCCCCAGGGCCGGAAGATATTGCTCATGTCATTGCGGTTGTAGTCCCAGTCGACGCTCCAATCGCTTTTGTAGTGCTCCCAAATCATCAAGCCATCGGTGAGCGAGGCTTGGCGCTGGACGATGCCAGTGGCCACCAACTCGGCACGATCCAGGAAGCGCTGTTCGCCAGTGGCCTCGAAGGCGGCCAGGCAAGCCTCAGTGGCATGCATATTGGCGTTCTGTCCCCGGTAGGGCAGCAGCTGCCAATCGGCGCTGGCTTCATCGGCGTAAAGCCCATACTCGGCTTGCCAGAAATGCTGCTCCATCAGCTCGAAGGTCTCATCCAACCAAGCGCGCGCCTCGCTGATGCCTGCAAGCAAGGCATGGGCATAAGCCAGCAGAACAAATGCTAGGCCGTAGCAGTGGTTGCTGGCGTCCAGCACCTTGGCTTGGCCGTTTTCCCAATGCAGCTGCCAGGCGTAGCCGCCGGTCGCCGGGTTGCGGTGAACATGACGCAAGAACTCGACGGCGCGGCGTGCGTTGTCCAGATACTCCGGCGTATCAGGGAAATGGCGGGCCGCCATGGCCCACACGAAGACATAGCGGGTGCTGCTGACCAGATGACGGGTGTGCCGATCAAAGACGCTGCCGTCATCTTTCAGAAAGTGGAAGAAGCCGCCGTCCGGGTCGATGGCGCGCGGCTGGTAGAAGTTCAGCGTGTGACGCACATGGTCGAGGATGGGCTGACGCTGGTGGAAGTTGGGGGCGTTCGGAATCATGCGGGGCTCAGAGGGGAGTTGCCAGAAGTGACTGGGATGGCGGCAGTAGCGGCAATGGCAGCTGTGCAGTCCTCCGCCGCCTCAACAAGATGGCAGGCCAGGGCGTGCTGCCCCGCCAGTTGCGTGACGGGCGGAATCTGGGTCTTGCACAAGGGTATTGCGCGCGGGCAGCGGGTGTGAAACACACAACCGCTGGGCGGGTTGAGCGGGCTGGGGATTTCCCCCGCCAGCGGCTCTTCATCGTCGAATTGAGCATCAACATCGATGATCGGTGAGCTCTTCCAAAGTGCTTGGGTGTAGGGGTGTCGCCCGCCGCAGGCGATAGCCTCGCGTGGCGCTTGTTCCATCAGCCTGCCCAGGTAGAGCACCAGCACGCGGTCGCACATCGCCTCGACCATGGGCAGGTCGTGAGAGATGAAGATGATGGACAGATCGAGCTGCTGCCGGAGGTCCAGCAGCAAGTTGATGATCTGCGCCTTCACCGACGCATCCAGCGCAGCCACGGCCTCATCGGCAATCAGCACCTTGGGTTTGAGCGCCAAGGCGCGAGCAATGACAACACGCTGCTTCTGCCCGCCAGACAACTCATGGGGGTAACGGTGCAGGACGCTGACAGGCAGGCCCACCACGCCGAGCAAACGCAGGATCTCCGACCCCTGCTCCGCCGCGCTGCCGCGCTGGTGCAGGACAAAAGGCTCGCGCAGACTTTGCTCGATGCTCAGGCGCGGGTTGAGGCTGGCATTGGGGTCTTGGAACACCATCTGCACTTCCGCACGCAGGCGCTTCATGGCCTCGCCCCGGTACTCGTTCAGAGGTTTGCCCTGGTAGCGGATGGCGCCACTGCTGGGGTTCAGCAAGCGCATGGCCAGCTTGGCCAGGGTCGATTTGCCGCTGCCGGACTCGCCCACAATGCCCAGTACCTCGCCGCGTTGCAAGGAGAAGCTCACGTCTTGAAGCGCCCGCAAGGCCTTGGGCTTGCTGAACAAGCCACTGCGCATGGCGAATTCAACACCGATATGCTCGAAGCCGAGGATGGCTTGGTCTTTCATGCTGGGCATTCCATCTGGTCTGCAATCTGGTTGGCGAAGTGACAACGCACCAGTTGGGCGTCGGGAAAAGCGCTGAGTGAGGGCCGCTCACTCCGGCAGCGGTCCACCGCATGGTCGCAGCGATTGGCGAAGCGGCAACCCACGGGCTCGCCAAAAACGGTTTCGACCTGACCTGGAATACCGTAAAGCCGGCCCGGCTTCTTGGGGTCGGGCACGGCCGCGAGCAAGCCACGGGTGTAGGGGTGGCGAGGCTGCTTGAAGAGCGTGCGTTTGTCCGCCATTTCAACCAATTGGCCGCCATACATCACCGCCACTCGGTCGGCGATCTGGGAGACCACGCCCATATCGTGAGTGATGAACAGCACGCCCATGCCCACCTCCCGCTGCAGGCGACGAATCAGCCGCAGGATCTGCGCCTGGATGGTGACATCCAGGGCCGTGGTCGGCTCGTCAGCGATCAAGACCGAGGGCTTGCAGGCCAGCGCGATGGCAATCATTACGCGCTGCCGCATGCCACCCGACATCTGATGCGGGTATTGCTGCGCGCGCTCTTCGGGCGCCGATATGCCCACCAACGCCAGCAGTTCCACCGCGCGCTGGGCAGCCGCTCGGCCCGTGCACACACCGTGCGCGGCCATCGCCTCGGCGATTTGATCGCCCACCTTCAGCAAGGGATTCAAGGAGGTCATGGGCTCCTGAAAGATCATGCTCAGATGCAGGCCACGCACCCGCTCCATCTCGGCGCTGGGCAGCGACAGCAAATCCATGCGCCGGCCATCACGCCCGGTCAGCCAGGCCTCGCCCTCGATATGGGCGTGGCTGGCCAGCAGGCGCATCAGCGAGAAGGAAGTCACCGACTTGCCGCAGCCCGATTCACCGACGATGGCCAGGGTCTCACCGCGCCGGATCGAGAAGCTCAGATCCTTGACCGCTTTGACGACGCCGCCCGGCGTCTTGAACGAGGTGCTCAGGCCCTGCACCTCGAGGATCACATCAGCATCCGCCATATCGCTGCCCGTCCGCCGCTCAGAGCAGCCCGCTGGCCGCGAGAATCTCGCGCACCTTGGCAACGCCGGCATCCGGCAATAATCGGTTGGGACGCCCCATCTTGCGCTCTTCGATCAAGCCCATCAGCTGCATCGCGGTTTTGAATCCGCCCACGCCGGATGCGCCCATGCTGGTGTGAGGCAGGCCCTGGAAGACGATCTGAAACAGCGCGATCAAGCGCTCTTGCTCGCGCCTCGCGGCCAGCCAGTCGCCCCGCTTGGCGGCCTCGTAAAGGCGAACATAGCCCGCAGGATCAACGTTACCCAATCCCGGCACGCAACCATGGGCACCACCAAGCAAGGCGTAGTCGGCCACGATCTCGGACCCGGTGAGCACTGCAAACTCGGGCTCGGCCGCATGGTCCAGCATCACCATGCGCATATTGCCATCGTCACCGCTGCTGTCCTTGAGGGCACAGGCCAGGCCGCGCGAAGACAACTCTCGCACCGTTTCACGAGCCAGCTTTACATGCACGCAGACGGGGATGTCGTAGGCAATGACGGGCAGGTCAATCGCCTCCTTGATGTAGGCGAAGTGATCGACGATCTCAGCTTGGCTGGTGCGGGTGTAGTAAGGCGCGGTCACCACCAGGCCGTTGACGCCCAGCGACTGGGCTTGGCGGGCATGGCCGATGACGTGGTCGGTGGTGGCGTCCATCACGCCGGCAACCACGGGCACCTTGCCGCCCGCCTCTTCCATCGCCACTTCCAACACGTCGCCACGCTGCTGTGGGTTCAGGAACACACACTCGCTGGTCGAGCCCAGCATGAACAGGCCATGCACGCCACCATCAAGCAGATGGCGGATGACTTTGCGCAGGCTGGGTTTGTCGATTTGAAAGTCGCTGGTATAGGGCGTGGCGACAGGAGGAATGATGCCTTGAAGCTTGAGTTGGGTCATGATGAGAAAGCGCTGTGATGCGTGTTGATAATTAGTTATGCAGTGCCGGACTTGGCTTTGGGGTCGAAGGCCTGACGTAGACCGTCACCGATGAAATTGACCGCTAGCGCGGTGAGCACGATGAAAAGGCCGGAGGGCAGCCAGATCCAGGGGTATTGCTTGAGAATGGCGGCCTCGCGGGCGATGCTGATCAGGCTGCCCCAGCTGGCGTCGGGCAGTTGTACGCCGAGGCCGAGAAAGCTCAGGCCGGCTTCGGCCATGATGGCGGTCACAAAGCCCAGCGAGGCGAACACCACCAACACATCGATGGTGTTGGGCAAGCAGTGGCGCAGCAAGATATAGGTATGGCCCGCGCCCAGCGTGCGTGCGGCCGCAACGAATTCCATTTCGCGCACGCTGAGAATGCGCGCCCGCACCAGGCGGCAAACCAGCGGCCATGACAACAAGCCGATGATGAGGATGGTCTTGCCCGTGCCGGAACCGATCACTGCCGCCAGCGTCATCAGCACGATGACCGTCGGGAAGGTCATCACCAAGTCGACGAAACGCATGATCAGGTTGTCGACCCAGCCGCCAAAGTAGCCCGCCAAGCTGCCGAGCAAGGTGCCGATGACGATGGCGAGGATCACGCTGCAGACCCCCACCAGAATCGAAACTCGCCCCGCCGCCAAGGTGCGGGCCAGCATGTCGCGCCCGGTTTGATCGGTGCCCAGCCAATGGGCGCTGGAGGGCGCCAGCAAGGCCGACTCCAGATCAATCGCATTGGGGTCGGTGGCCAGCAACTGCTTGGCGAAGATGCACAGCAGCGCAATGGCCAGGAACACGGCCAATGCCAGCATGGCCGGCCGATTCGCCTTGAATTTGCGCCAACGCGTGGCGCTCAGACTTGTAGAGCTCATAGCAGTGAGAACAGGTTCGGTGGGGCGAAGAATCGACAGGCCTTAACGCAAGGAGATGCGGGGATCGATGCAGGCATAGATGATGTCGGTGAGCATGTTGACGACCAGGATGGTCAGCGCCATGAACAGCGCGATGCCCATGATCAAGGGGTAGTCCCGGCTCTCGATGCCGTCAAGGAAGAGCGTTCCCATGCCGGGCCAAGAGAACACGGTTTCGACGAAGACCGCGCCACCGATCAGCGAGCCGAAGTTGGCGCCAATCACGGTGACCAAGGGGATCAAGGCGTTCGGGAATGCGTGGCGCAACACGACGGCGTTGGCCCTCACCCCTTTGGCCGCCGCGGTTCGGATGTAGTCCTGGCTCATCACTTCCAGCAGGCCTGCGCGGGTGTAGCGCATCATGATGGCAACAAACTGAACGGACAGTGCGGCGGCAGGCAAAACCAGATGGTGGGCAATGTCGCGCCAGTCACCACGCCCGGGCACGGTGTAGCCGCCCGCGGGGAACCAGCCAAGCTTCAGAGCGAAGAAGTAGAGAAACAGAATGCCAACGAGAAAGGCCGGGCTGCTGATGGCCGTATAGGCCAGCAGCGACAGCGCATGGTCGGTCTTGCTGTTGACGCGCTGCGCTGAAAAGATGCCCAAGGCCACGCCCAACAAGGATCCGCCGGCCAGGCCCGCGCAGGCCAGCATCAGGGTGGGGGGCAGGCGGCGCACGATTTCATCCAGCACCTTGCTGCCGTCCTTGTAGCGGTAGCCAAGCTCGCCGCTGGCCACTTGCTTAATCCAAACGGCAAAGCGTATCGGCAGCGGCTGGTCCAGGCCCAGCTCATGCCGCAGCACTTCTTTTTGATGCTCATCCAGGCTGGCGGATGGCGGCACAAAGGCGTCCACCGGATCGCCTGGGGCCATATTGATCAGCAAAAAGACCGCCAGCAAGATCGCAAACAGCGTTGGGATATTGACGAGGGCGCGATGGAGTAAATATTTCAGCATGTGCTCGGCCTCGCATCCTCTTGAGAGGGCGCGACGGCATGGTTGCGGCGGGTGATTGGGCGTCAGGGCTGCGGCTGGCGCAGCCCTGTCACGCGGCGGCGTGACAGGCGGCGTTCAGGTCAGCGGAGTGACCATTTCTCCGGATAGTCCTGGTAGCGACCGCCACCTGGCGCCGGCGTCCAGACGACGTCCTGGACGTTCTTGCCAAAGCCACCGAAGCGGTTGGCGACCCACAGCGGCAAGACGGGCAGTTGGGTGTTGGTGATGCGGCAGATCTGCCGATAGGCCTCGGTGCGCTTGTCTTCGTCGGCCTCTTGCTGGCCGGTGTTGATGAGCTTGTCGAGTTCCGGGATATTGACGCGCATGCGGTTCAACCCTTTGGGCGGCGCGTAAGCAGAGTCCAGCACGGTGTTCAGCACGCTGGGATCAGGCCCGTTGCCTTGACCGGCGAAGACCATGGTGAACTTGCCCGCGTCCACCGTCTGGCCGTAGGTAGGCGCATCAACAAAGCGCGGCTTCACCTGAACGCCCACGGCGGCGAGCATGGACTGCACCGTGGCCACCACATCCTTGGACACTTGGTCGTTGTAATAGGTCAGCAGTTCGAGCGGTTCGCCCTTGCTGATCTTTTCCCAGCCGGCTTCATCCAGCAAGGCCTTGGCCTTGGCGGCATTGTTGTCGTACTTGTTGATGTCAAACGGAACGTATTTGGCCAAGCTCAACATGCAGTAGCCGGGATGGGCATTGCCGCCGTAGATGTTCTTGATGATCGAGCGGCGGTCAATGGCCAAGAGCATGGCCTGACGCACACGTACGTCCTTGAAGCGGGGATCGTTGTTATTGAAACCGAGATAGTTCAAAACATGCGATGGCCCGGCCACCACATCAAAAGCCTGGCTGTTTTGGTTTTCCTTGACCTGATCAAGTGTCAGATAGGTGTGATGAATCTCGCCGGCCTGCAAGGCGATGGCGGCCGAGCTGACATCCTTGAAATAGCGATTGATCAGCTTGCCGAGTTTGGGCGCACCCCGGTAGAAGTCTTTATTGGCCGTCAGCTCGACATATTGATCCGGCAGGTACTTGCTCCATTTGAACGGGCCGCTGCCGACCGGGGCCTTCCACCAGTCCGAGCTGCGCAGTTCTTTGACCGGCATCTTGGCCAGCAGGTGCTCGGGCAAAATCATCACATTCGTGAAGGCGTCCGGCAATGACACATCGGGCGCCTTCAAGCTGATCACCACGGTCTGCTCGTCCGCCGCCTTGACCTCAACCACTTCTTCCAGGCGACCAGCGAACACGCTCGCCATATCGGGGTTCTTGATTAGGTCAAGCGTGAATTTGACGTCGCGCGCACTGAGTGTTTTGCCATCATGCCATTTCACGCCCTTGCGCAACTTGATGGTCAGGGTTTTGTTGTCGGCTGAATAAGTCCAGCGTTCGGCCAAGTCACCAGAGATCTTCTGCAGGCCCACGTCGTACAGCGTGAGGGTGCTGAAATATTTGTTGTAGAAACTAAAGCCCGCCGAGGCAATCAGTGGATTGAATTTCTGCGCATTTCCGCCAGGTCCGACATCAAAGGCGGCAACGAATGTCGCCTGCGCCGAAGCGCCAAGCGGCACTGCACAAGCTGCCACCAAGGCGGCGACCGACAGTAGTTTCATAGATTTCCGGTGCATGTCTCTCTCCTCTTCTAATTGACGGACGGCTGGCCTTGATGCTGAGTCAAACGAGTGGGCAATAACCCACTCCCGCTGGCGCAACGTCCTATTCGTGTGGGTAGCGGCTAAATAGATGCTGAAAATGCTTGCGGTGCGCCGACAGCAAGCCAAAGGTGTCGCGCTGCTCCAGCATTTCAACGATGTATATATGGTCGGCAGCGCGCGCTTCCAAAATCCAGCGCTCGATGGCTTCTTTGCTACCGGTGTTATTCATTTTGTTGAACGCACGCCAGAACATATCGATCAATGAATTCAAGAATTCATTGTTCAGGCAGCTGAACATTTCGACATGGAATTCGCGGTCCTCACCGGCAAAGGCCTGATTCGCTTTGGCCTTGCGCATCATTTCCTCCGCGAGGCCGCGCAACTTGGCGAGGTTTTCCGGCTTGATGTACTTGACGACATCCGGTACCGCGCCCAATTCCAGATAAGAGCGTGCGTACAGCAGATTGCGCACCTGGGCATCGGTCATTGCCATTGCATATGGCAAATTGTCGAGAATGGCGTCAAATGAAAAGGCTTTGACGAATACGCCTTCGCCATGCCGGGTTTCCACGATGCCCAGTGAGTCCAGGGCTTTCAGCGCCTCGCGCAGGGACAGTCGGCCAACCCCGATTTCTTCGGCGAAGCGCTCTTCGGTGGGTAAGGCGTCGCCAGGCTTGAGACCATTCTTTTCGATATAGGCTTTGATATCGAATTGCGCCTGTCGATAGCCAGGAATACGGGTGCCAGACATATTTGCCGCCTTCATGATGGAAGAAACGGTCATTCTGTCACCTGCAAAGTCGCGGTCAGCAGCAGCGTGTTTTGGCAAGGCTGCCCATCTTGCGTGTCCCCTCCGACCAAGAGCAAGCCCTCTCCGACCTGGAAGGCCAAGCCGTTGGCGCGCGCTTGGGGCAATTGACCAACGCAGCGCCACGTGCCCTGCTGCTCGGCGTAAATCTCGGTGCGCCAAGTCTTACGAAGACCGGCATGCGCAAAGAGTTGCCCCTCCTCGTACTGACGCCACGCGCCAGGAAAATGCGTGCCGCCAGCGGCTACCGGAATGCCACCGACCAGCCCGGTGAATGCGCCCGCGATGCCTTCTTGAGCGCCGGCCGCGTCAATGGCGGGCAAGTCCTGCTCTGGCAACCAAAAGGGCGAACCATGGTCCCGCCGTGCCTGCTTGACCGTGAGCGCCCTCAGCCCAGGCTTGACCTCACCGCCCACCAAGAAGAGTGAGTCCGGCGTACTGATCAGGCCGCTTTTGCAATTGGGCCAGTGGGGCACGCCCCCAAGATCCAGCCACTCACCTCGATCGACTTGGTAAGCCCAGACATGGTCATTCCAGCGAAATTCGCCGATCGTGCGGCTCATATACGCCCGATTGATCTGCTCGGCCTCCACCGGCGAAGCGGATTCATAGGCGCGATGGAAGTCATCGAACTGCGGCTTGTTGTAGCCACCAAAGAACCAAATGGTGTTGCTATCCACCGCCAAGGCAGAGGCGCCCAACAAGCCCACCGGAAGATGCCCTGGCAGTTGCTGCCAGCGGTCACTTTCCGGCTCATAGCAGTAGATGGCGTCGCGTTGCCGGGTCAGGCCGTCGTCACCAGCGCTGATGCCGCCGAACACATAAACCCGGCCATTGACTGCGGCAGCCACTGCGCCACTGAGCGCCCGCTGCGGAAAGTCAGCCAAGCGGCGCCATGTCGCATTGGGCAATGCCGCATCCAGCCCATACCAGGCAAGGCCTGCAGTCCCCAGGCCGGCATACAGCATGGACCCCACTTGCGCGCCAACGCCTTCGCTCAAAGGCAAAGGGAAGTCGGGCCAGGCGCCTGGGGCAATGTCGATGGTGCGTTGGTGGTCTTGCATGCTTGCTTTCTGTGCCACGTCACTGTGGACTGCTCGTTTTTTGACAAGTATCGCCGCCATGTCCTCATATGACAAACGAACTCCTCCTTGAGTTAACGCAAATTTAATTCTCAAGTCCTCCGATGTCAATTAGTAATTTTGAACTTTTTTAAGCATGTTGCAATCAATTTGCAAAGGGTAAACCCGGTTTTTTGGAGCGCTAACGCCCATGAAGCCAATAGAAATTGACAGGAAGGAAAACATGACATCCGATGACTGATAGGTGTTTTTCCTAGGTCATCAGATCGCTGTCATCTGATTACCATGGCGCCCGGCGAACAATTCATGGGCCTTGCCTTCGCGCTTAGCTCATGTGCTTGACCCGCGTTGCCATCGGTAACAAGGGCCACATCCGAGCTGGGTAGTCGCTACCCCAGCCTTGATGTCGAAAAATATCTAGGAGACTGTCGACATGAACAAGTTTTTGGTGGCCTCTGCCGCCCTCGCCGCGTGTGTGGGCTCAGCCTCAGCGCAGTCCAATGGAACGTCCAGCGTGACCGTTGCCGGCCTTATCAATGTGGCCATGGTCCGCAATAACAGCGCCACCGGCCCCAACTGGAAGGTCGATCGGGGTGACAACAATCGCCTGATCTTCCGCGGCGTTGAAGACCTGGGCAACGGCCTCTCGGCCACGTTTGCACTGCAACATCGCTTTGAGCCCGATACCGGCACGCAGGAAAGCGGGGTTCGCCCGTTTTGGCAGGGCGAGAGCCGCGTGGGCCTGCGTAGCACCACCTGGGGCTGGCTACGCCTGGGCCGGGGCCTGACCCCAGTGCAAGATCCCAACGGCCGCTATGAAACCTTCGGCGTGGCCACCGTGGCCAACACACAAGATCAATTGACGGCCTACTACAAGGCGGTGGACAACATCACCCAACCCCTGAATGCAGTGGGCGTGTCCCCGGCAGAGCCCGGCGGCGAGGGGCGCTGGGACAACGCGGCGTTCTATGAATCGCCCAATATCAATGGCTGGGTGGCCCGTGTCGCCGTGCAAGCTGAGCATTCCCAGATTACCCGCCCATTCAGTGCCTCCGTCACTTATGACCAAGGCCCGATTTCGGCCATGCTGGGTTACGAGCGCAATAACCGCAACACCGTCAACATCCAAGCCGCGGGCTGGTATGACTTCGGCGTCGCCAAACTGATTGGCTCGTATGCAATCAATGACCCCGAGGGCGCGCTCAAGCTTGTGGGGGTTGGCATTGGCGCTCATGTACCCTTGGTCGGGCCGCTGACTTTACGCATGGCTTATGCGCAAACCACCTCCAACGCGGCCAGCGCTTTCACTTCGAAGAAAACTGGCGTGGGGCTGAAGTACGACTTGAGCAAGCGTACTTTTGTCTATACCGACGTGGCGAGAAGCAATCCGCTGACCAGCGGCGTTAGCGTCACAGCCGGCGACCTCGGCATCGCTCACACATTCTGAGATAGAACAGGCCTGGCGGCCTACACCGCCAGGCCTGTTCAGCCGTGCTGGCGCACGCGCGACCCAAGGCGGCTTTCAAACAAGACAAACGTTGGAGACAAATGTGATGGCAATAAACTCGATCCAGCCCCCACTGAGGCAATCGACCGGCTGCAAGCGAATGGCGACACTGCTAAATGGCATCGCCGCGGCCGCAACCTTTATCGCGGTTTCCGCCTCGGCCCAAACGCTGAACTTTTCCTGGCGTGAATTGCCACCGGTGCCAGCCAATCAAAGTGCATGGTCCAGCGCCATTCCGGTGAACGCCCCCTGGTGGCGGCAGATCGGCCTGGCCGGTCCGATCACCGGCGTGCATGGCGACAAGCTGCTCGTCGGTGGAGGCGCCAATTTTCCCGAGCCCGGACTGACGGCCACGCGCGCCAACACCCTGGGCAAGGTCTACTGGGATGAAGTCTTTGTTCTTGATCTGAAGAGCAATGTCTGGGACACCAAGACCTTCAAGCTGCCACGGGCCCTGGCCTATGGGTCAACGATCTCCTTGCCCGAGGGCGTTCTGGTGATTGGCGGCGAAGGGCATGACACGCCCAATGGCAATGCGAAAAGCAAGCTGAAGATCTACCCCGAAGTCTTCTTGATGAGCTTGGAAGACAACGGTCAGAAACTGGATTTCAAGCCCTTCCCCAGTCTGCCGCGTGGCGTGAGCTACGGCGCGGCAGCACTGGTCGGGCGCACGGTCTACTTGCAAAGCGGGAGCAACTTTCTGGCGCTGAACCTTGATGCCTTGAACCAAGGTTGGCAGGCGCTGCCGGCTTGGCCTGGCGAAGGCCGCGACCTCGCCCTCGCCGCCGGCGTGGGCGACAAGTTCATCGTCGCCAGCGGTCGCTTCAAGAAGGACGGTGCATGGCAGGTGCACAAAGACGCCTTTGCCTACGACACCAGCAAAAAACTCTGGTCCAAGCTGCCGGATATGCCATATCCGGCTCAAGCCGGGCAAGCCTATTCGGTGCAAGACCGCTACTTCGTCGTGCTCTCCGGCGACCGCGATGTTGAACGCTGGAATCTGCAGGCAGGGCTGGAGGCAGAGCGCGGCAAAGCCAGCCCCGGCACGCCGGAGTGGACGGCGCCAAACACAGCCATCACCTTTGCCTTTGATCACCACCCCGGCAACAACCAGGCGGTTCTTGTGTACGACACCCGCACGGGTCAGTGGAGTGAAAGCGGCTACCTGCCGGGCCCGGCACCCGTGACCACGCAGCCAGTGAAATGGCGCAATGAGCTCTTGCTGGTTTCGGGAGAAACCAATCCCGGCAAACGCACGCCCAAGATCTGGGCTGGCTTGCCCAAGTAGCGCGCCCCACCCCCAAACGGTCGCGTCCGGCCCCGCCCTTGAGCGACTAGCTTGTGGGCGGGGCACGGTCGCACCCTCGTGCGGCAACGCTAACGCCAAGTCAGCACGCCACAGGAGGGCATCCACTCAGCGCCCTTCGCCTGCCGCCTACGCGGCCCAAGCCATACAGAGGATCAGTCATCATGCGATTTCTCTCTCAATGCACTGCCTTGCGCAGTCTGGTCGTAGCGGCTTTGGCCGCAAGCCTTGCCGCCTGTGGCGGCGGCGATTCCCAAGCACTCAGCCCATCGGCGACCCATTTAAGCCAGGTTGGAGATGGCCCCAGCGCCAAGATTCAAGCGCTTGCAGCAGCGCCCCTGACACCAGGCAATTTCGTCGAGAGCAATCTGGCGGCGGACCGGACCTCGCAGAACTATTACTACCGCATTCCCGCCATGGCCGATTTGGGCAATGGCGTCATCGTCACCGCCTTGGATGGCCGCATTGGCTCAGCGGCCGATGCCCCGCAACCCAACTCGATCACCCTGCGCCGCAGCACCGATTTCGGCGCGACTTGGTCGCCGGTGCAAACCCTTCTGCAGGGGCATCCCTCCATAGGCGCAGGAGACCAGCGCTATGGCTATGGCGATCCGTCTCTGCTTTGGGATGCGCTGGCGCAGAAGCTGTTCATGTTTGTGATCTACACGCGCACGGCAGGCATGTTCAATTCGGCCTACGGCAATAGCGATACGGATCCGAACGTGATTTCCGCTTTGGTCCTGGAGTCGAATGACCTTGGGCTGACTTGGAGTGCGCCTCGCTCGCTAACGGCCTTGGTAAAACCCTTCAACGGCACCCAGTCCGCCCCGGCTGCCGGTGATGTGCGGGCCATGTTTGCCAGTTCCGGCACCGGCATCCAACTGCAATACGGCACTTATGCCGGCCGCTTGCTGCAGCAGTTTGCCGGCTGGGTGGCCACCGGTAACGGGACCGCTACCCTTGTTCAAGCCTGGAGCGTCTTTTCGGATGACCATGGTGCGACCTGGCAGGTCGGCAACAAGGTCGGCACCCGCATGGATGAGAACAAGGTGGTGGAACTGGCCGACGGCACCATCATGCTGAATTCGCGCGACAACCCGCGCAGCCTTGGCGGGCGTTGGGTGGCGAAGTCAACTGACGGTGGCGTCAACTACTCGACCCCAGTGGCCGACATGAGTCTCGTCGACGGCGGCACCAATGCCGCCCTCTTCCGCCTCTTCCCGGCCGCAGCGCCCGCTTCGGCCGAGGCCAAAAAGCTGGCCTTCATCAACCCGCCGCATGTCTACTCCGAGGGCCGCAACGATGTCACCGTCAAAGTTTCTTGCGATAGCGGCCTGACTTGGCCTGGCCGCAAGCTGCTACACGCGGGCAGTTCGGCCTACTCAACCGGGCAACGTTTGTCAGACGGCAATATCGGCGTCTTCTACGAGGTCAGCTCGCCCTCGGACATGCGCTTTGCGAAATTTGACGACGCTTGGTTGAACTACGCCTGCGCACCGATGCAGATGGCCAGCAACACCGTGCAAGCGGGGCAGTCGTTCACGCAGAACATCACCATCACGAATCAAGAGGCCACCACCCTGTCGGGTGCGAGCACGACCGTCGAAGTGCCCGCCGGCTGGACGGCTTCGAGTGTGCAGGTGCCGGATATTGCGCCAGGCTCGTCGGTCACCGTGCCCGTCGTCATCTCGGTGCCGATCACGGCTGCAGGCGGGGCGGTCAAGCTCATTGCCAGCACCAATGTGGGCAGTCGCATGGGGCGGATTCAACCGGTCGTCGCAACACCTTCAACCAGGAGGTGTTTATGGGGCGACCCGCAGGATGGATGAAGCAGTTGACTGGCAGAGACGCAATGCGATCTCCAGGGGCACCATCGCTACGGCGAGAGGTCGAGCGTCAGTTCTGGGTTCAGATTGCAACCGGAATCACGAGTGAGAAGGCCGCCGACGCCGTTGGCGTTTCTCAGGCTGTGGGATCTCGCTGGTTCCGGCATCGTGGTGGCATGCCTTTGTTCATGTCCAAACCTGTATCTGACAAGTACCTATCGTTCGCGGAGCGAGAAGAGATCGGGATCCTGCGGGCGCAAGATCTTGGCGTACGGGAGATCGCTCGTCGTCTTGGGCGCAGCCCCTCAACCGTGTCGCGGGAGCTGACTCGCAACGCCGCGACCCGCGGCGGCAAGCTAGAGTACCGACCCTCAGTCGCACAGTGGAAGTCGGAGCTTCTGGCCAGACGCCCCAAGCCGGCAAAGCTGGTGAAGAATCCACGCCTGCGCGAGTATGTCCAAGAACGCCTGGAGGGCTCGATTCATGATGCTCGCGGGCTTGAAGTCTCAGGCCCCCAGCAGACGCCGTTCATTGGCCGAAATAAGCCTCACCGCGGTGACCGCAGGTGGGTCAATGGCTGGTCGCCGGAGCAGATTGCCAACCGATTGCTGCTCGACTTCCCCGATGATCCCTCTATGCGCATCTCGCACGAAGCCATCTACCAGGCCCTGTACATCCAGGGTCGAGGCGCCCTCAAGCGCGAGTTGGTAAGCTATCTGCGCACTGGCCGTGCTTTACGCACCCCTCGGGCCCGTAGCCAGGCCAAAGCGTGGGCGCATGTCAGTGAAGATGTAATGATCTCGAACCGCCCTGCTGAGATAGAAGATCGTGCTGTGCCCGGTCACTGGGAGGGGGACTTGATCATCGGTCTGGACAGATCGGCCATTGGGACGCTGGTGGAACGGACGAGCCGTTTCACCGTGCTTGTGCACCTTCCGCGTGAATCGGGCTATGGACAGAGTCCCCGTATGAAAAACGGTCCACCGCTGGCGGGATACGGGGCCGTCACTATGGCCAATGCCCTCAAGCAAGCAGTCACGAAGCTGCCTACCCAGCTATGGCAATCTTTGACATGGGACCGTGGCAAAGAGCTGTCGGACCACGCTCGATTCACCATCGAGTCTGGGGTAAAGGTGTTCTTTGCTGATCCCCATAGCCCATGGCAACGAGGTACGAACGAGAACACGAATGGGCTGCTGCGCCAATACTTCCCAAAGGGCACGGACCTATCAAGGTGGAGTGATGAAGAGATTCAAGCGGTGGCACTGACCCTCAACAACAGGCCGCGTAAAACGTTGGGTTGGAGGACACCGGCGGAAACCATGACCGACTACCTAGAATGCGTCGCTTGATCCGGTGTTGCGACGACCGGTTGAATCCGCCTGGCATACGCCGATCTGAGTGCCGTCGTGCTGAGCCCCACGACCTACCTCATCGGCGGCGTGCGCTATTCGGGCGTAAGGACGGATACGGCGCGTGATTTGAATGCCAATCCCTATACGGCCGGCGAGGTCGTCAGCTACAAGTACACGATCACGAATACCAATGCGGAGCAGGTGTACCAAGCGCCCACCGCAGGCAACTGGGATGCCAACTTCCTGCCGCCCAACGCCAACAACTGCCGCTACCAAGCCCTGGCCGCTGGGCAGACCTTCAACTGCACCTGGGCTCGACATACCGTGACCGCGGCAGATGTGGCCGCTGGGTACTTCTTACCGATCGCAACATGGTCCGTCACCGGCAGCGGCATCAATGCCACTGGAAGCACGGTCGGCACGCCGGTCTATCTGGCCGGCAACATCCAAGCAGGTCAGTCAGCCAACATCAGCGGCGTTCAGATCCTGATGCAGCGCAATGACGCCCAACGCAATCTCGCCACCCAGCCTTACCAAGTCGGTGAAAGCGTGCCAATGAAATGCGTCAACACCAATCTCAACACAAGCAGCGCTAGCCTGGTGCCAACCTCGGCCAATATCGCCAACGTGCTTCCGCCAGTAGCCGGAAATTGCCGCTACATCGGGCTTGCCGCCAATGCCTCCTACACCCGCACAGCGCCATCCCATTTGGTGACCCAAGCCGAGTATGAGATGGGCTATTTCATACCGGACACCACCTGGCAAATCACGGTTGGACCGGCTGTGACGACACAGCGCTTTCTAGGTGATCCCATGTGGCTCCGCTGAGCTCGAACCGCCGCCTGGCCGTATCGCGGCGACTCGCCCCAGTGCTCAAAAGGTGCAATCGCCAGCAGGCTGCGGCGATTGCCGAAAGCGCGCATTGCTGCAAATCTGCATCCCATTTGCGTACAGAAGAAACCGCAACCAATCATGGCAGTTTTGCCAATGCATCAAAGTAGGCTGACAGCCTCAGCTTGGTCGGACGCAAATACCACTCCCCCTTTGCCGCTGCGTTTGGCAGAGTACATGGCGCGGTCGGCACTATTCAGCAGACCTTCTTTGGATCTGGCGTTTTCAGGAAACAGTGCGACGCCTGCACTGGCCCCAACGCCGACCATTTGCCCTGAAGCCAAAAGAACCGGCTCAGCAATTGCAGCAAGCATCCGTGACACGACCTGTGCGACTTGACCGGGTCCATCCAATTCAGAAAGCAGAACAACAAACTCATCGCCACCCAGCCTGGCCGCGACGTCACCGCTTCTTATGCTGCTTTGGATACGGCGAGAGACTTCTACAAGCAGCCCATCGCCAGCTTCATGTCCCAAGGAGTCATTGATCGCCTTAAATCCGTCAAGATCAATGAAAACGACCGCCAATTGAGTCGCTGTGCCCTCCGCTTGAACAATGGCAGCACCAAGCAGGGCATCCAGAGCTGACCGATTGGCGAGTCCAGTCAGAGAGTCGTGCTTTGCAAGGTGTGTAGCTTGGACTTCGCGCGCACGCACACTGGATATATCAACCATGACCCACATCGAGAGGCCGTCAGGCAGCTGTACCCCGCTGAGGTCAATCCAAACAGTACTCCCATCTTTGCGCCGCATGGGCAGTTCCAGCCGGGCCCTTTCACCACGCGCTAGCCGAGGGTAAATTCCACCCACCAAATCGTAAGCTGAGTCGTCCAGATACAGCAAACGAACCGACTGGCCGACAAGCTCCTCTGGCGCATAGCCGAAGATGGCTGCCAAAGCTCGGTTGTGCCAAGTGAATACTCGGCTGTGAAACTTGGCGATGCCGACCAGTTCGTTGTCGAGCATGAGGTGTTGCTCAGCGGCTAGCTGATTCAGCGCCGCTTGCGATGCAATCAAGTCCTTTTGCCGGCGCCCCAATAGCGCAATCACAGTAGCGATCAAGGCAACAATGGTGACGCCAATCCCCGCCAATTGCGTGGCTGACTTTCGCCACGGCCTGAAGTAGTTGTCGGCATCGAGGCCGACAAGCACCAGCATGGGAAGCTTGCTGACTCTCTGATAGGCGGATACGCGCTCGACGCCGTCCAGTGCCGTTTTCGAATTTGCTAGCCCGCTGTTGGGCGACTGAGAAATGGCAGTTCGCAACTCCTGGGATACGTTGTCCGAACCGAGCCCGAGTTCGTGTTGGGTGGTCTCCGGGGTGTATCGGGCTATCAGTCGGAGCGTCCCAGACCGTAGTGAAATTGCTCCTCGAGGTCCAATCTTGATGTCATCAAAGGTGTCAACGAAATGCGCTGAAGAGACGCCCGCGTAGACCACACCCAGAAACCTACCATCTGAGGATGTTCTTGCTCTGGCCAAAATCACGCCCCATTTCTTGATAACACGCCCTTGTAGCGGCTCAGAAACGACGAGCTCTCCGGGATGAAGGCGCGCCTGCTCAAAGTAGTCCCGATCTGCTACAGAGACAGTTGTTGGTCCCTCGGAGTTCAGGACGAGCCCGTTCTCGTCGGTAACTCTTATAGCGTCAACCTGCGGCACGAGGCGCAGTTGGTCTGAGACAATCCTTTTCAGCGACTCGGGCCCAGTACTGTCGTACCGCGTTGCGTGCTCCAGACCTTGACTAACGGAGACCAAGGCGTTGTCAATAAGGCGGATTTCAGTTTCAACGGTCAAGCCCACCGTCTTCGCCAGTATTTGAGCTGCTTGGTCAGCCCGCTCCGAATAGCTGTCGTAGCTTGTGCGAAGTACCCAATAGATTGTGCCTACGACTGCGCCAATGAGAATGCATGCTCCAGCGGCAAACAGCCTCGGAGTTCTCTCTCGATATTTTTGCCGCGCTTCACTTGCTGGCATGTCGGCGTGGCCTGGCATACGGATTCTTAACGCGGATCGCTGAGGGCGGTACTTAATTTCGTTGGTTCTATTTTCATTATGCGGCGCGACTCTGCATAAGCGAACAGAGTCCAATCTATCACACAGCAGGGTACGGCTGAAAATACAACGACTCCCTGGTTCAATCACTCAAGCCATAGTGGGTAACAGTCCCTTGCCCGCACCCTCCATACGCACACCCGGCGTCCCGTATGGAGGGGTGTGGAAGCGTCCCCTCACAGCGGCTACGGCACTCTATGAGCGGGCTCCGTGGGCAACAGGGGCGAGATCTTCCTGAGTGGCGGCACCTTGGCAATACGTGCTGACTTCGTCGCAGGCGCAGGCGCAGGCGGCCGCATCATTCTCTAGGGCCTCACAAACACACGGCCTTTCACGGCAAGCTGGAGATCCAGAAAGATGCAGAGTTGCTTGTCACTGAAGGCTCGGCCGAAGTTAAGCGGCGCAACTGGGCTGACGTCAACGGTGACGGAACAATGTTCTATGAGGGTGGGCGGAGCATAGGCAACTTACCCGGCTTTGACGATATCCAGGGCTCGGTCGCTTTCGGCGCCAGCAAAACCTACACGGCCAAAATCTGCAGCATCAATGCTTGCACCGCGCGGAGTTTTTCGGCAAGTCGCCGCTGCTTGACAGCATTTTTTGACCAACTGGTGGTTGGTGAGAATTTGAAGTTGGGCGGCAAGCTGACTTTGACCTACATGAACAGCTGTATTGCGCACGCCGGCCAGACCTTTGATTTGCCGGACTTGGATGCGAGCAACAGCAGCTTCAAGAGTATTGCCGCATCCGGCTTTTTGTAGGCCGACCGCACGAAGCTGGACTTCAGCCAACTCTACAGCGGCAGCACGGCTTTGATCACCGCCGTCCTCGAACTTGGCAGCTTCAGCTTGTTGCTGGCCGTGTTGCCAGGTTCGAGCAGGGCCATCACGACCGAACTGCTGTCTAGGGCCAGCCTTGGAAATCCCACGTGCTTTGGTTGTTCCCGGCTGCCAATTCCGGCCTGCCCGGCAGTCTCTTCATCGGTTTGTGCCAGCCATCACCACACGTCCGTTTCAAACTTCCTCAAATCGCGACGGACATCGCCCAAGCTCAAGCCCTGCTCGCGAATCATCTGTACAACTTGCAGCTTGAACTCCGAGTTGAACGTCCCTCGTGCTTTCTTGCTCAAGTCTCTTGTACAGGTGAATTCCACCAATCGAGTTGTCCGGGGAAATTAGACCAGCTCAGTGCAGAGCAGCGGCTCCGAGGACTACGGTTCTTGGACCGCCTTCGACTTGACTTGTTGAAAGGGTTCGATTGAACCTGCAAGGTGGCGATGATTCTGCCAAGCGGCAATGACGAGCAGTCCGAGCCCCGTGTGGAACAGGCCAAAGCCGGCGTGCAGGGACTCCGGCACCAGGTAGTAAAGCCCATAGGCCGTCAGCACGGTGCAGGCCGCCAGGCCGCTGAGGATCAGGCCGGTTTTTCTCTGGGCGGCACGACTGTGCTCCCGCGTCATGCGCCAACCCGGCGGGATGTGTTGGCCGGCCACCGCGCCCAGGCCCAGCAGGGCGGCAAAGCTGGCCAGGCCGTGCAAGCGCATGGCCCAGGGCTCCCAGGGGGAGGGCAGCCCCTCCAAGCCGTCGGCACTGCTGCCGGGGCCGTAGTGCAGCCATAACCAGGCGCCGCCGCTGAGCAGGAGCAGCAGGGCCGAGGTGTAGATCCAGCGCTTCAGCCAGGGGCTCAGCTTCAGGCGGGGGCGGTGATGTCTCATGCGGAAAATTGTGTGTGCAAGAAAGCACGGGCGCCGAAGCGTAGCAGCAAAGGGTGCTGCGGATTGCCGCTGCAGGCGACAAGCTTGGTCAGGGCATCGGCCCAGAGGCAGCGTGGGGCCGCCACACTCACATGGCCCGCCTGGGCGGCCGCGGCCGGGTAGGCGGCGCTGCGGCTATGGGCGGCGAAATAGCTGGTGGCAAAGCTGCCCTCGGCCAATTGGCCGAACTCGCGCACGCCACCAGTCTCCTCATCGCGCACTTGCAGGCGCAGGCTCAGCGCACCGAAGACCCGCAGATCGCCGCCCGCATTGACGCTGCCCAGCGCGCAGCCGGCGCGCCGCAGGGCGGCCACCGCCCGGTCCACCGCAAAACCTTTGGCGATGCCGCCCAGGTCCAGGCTGACCTCGTCGCCCAGCTTGTGCAAGTGCTGACCTTGCAGGCGCCAGGCTTGCGGGCCCGTGCCCTGGCTGATGTCGAAAAGGCCTTCGCTCGCCTGCTGCAGCAGGGCCGTCGCACGCAGCAGCCGGGCACTCAAGGGCGTCAGCGCCAGACTGTGGCCGGCGGGCAGGGCGTTGAAGCGGGCGATATCGCTGCCGGCCTCGAAGCGCGACAAGCAGGCTTGCACCGCCTGCACCGCCGCAAAGCCGGCCTCGAACTGGGCCGGCCCGGCCTGCTCGGGCAGGGCGATTTCCAGCAAGCTGCCCAGCACGGGGCGGGCACGGCGCTGCAGGGTGGGACTCATCTCCAAGCCGGCCGGGTTCAGCTCAGTAGCCCGGCCTTCTGGGCCAGTTCCAGCGTGGCCAGCAGGCGTTTGACGCCCTCCGTCAGATGGCTGCAGCTGAGTGTGGCGCCGGAGATATTGGCGATGTCCTCGCCCACCTGCAGGGGCGCGGCGCTGTTCTTGCCGATGAACTGCTTGCGCCAGGCCGGCAGGCGGATCTCGGCCCCATGGCTCTCGCGGTAGCTGAGGATTTCCACGCCCCGGATGCGCCCGTCCAGCCCGACGGCGGCGGCATAGCCGATCTGCTCAAATTTGCCCAGCACCTGGTCGCTGGCCAGCACGCCCAGCAAGTCCTTGCCGCGCCAGGCCAGGCGCAGCTGCAGATGGACGCTGCGCGGCTTGAAGCCTTTCTCGGCCAGCTTCTGCAGCAGGGCCGGCTCCAGCAAAAGGTCGCGTGCCTCGAAGCGGTCGGCCTCCTGGAACAGCAGCCTGGCGGCTTGCTCGGCGCTCAGATAGTCCACCGCAAAGCTGCTGACCGGGGCCAGCGCGGCCAGGCCCAGGGCCGCGCTGAGTTGCAGGCGCATCAGAAGCTCCAGCCGACGCCGAGGTTGAAGCGGTCCATGTCCTTGTTCTCGCGGAAGCGCTGCAGATCGGCCTTGAACACCACGCCGTCCGTCAGGCGGAAGTTTGCGCCGACGGTGATGATGCGCTCGGTGGGCGCCGCTGTCGGGGTCAGACCTTGGCCCAGATCGGCATAGCTGCGCGCCGTGTTGACCTGCTCCCAGCGGGCAAAGGGCGAAAGGCGGTAGCCGCCCTGTTCCCATAGCTTGTAGGCGGCCTGTGCATACCAGCCGTCGAAGCTGGCCGGGATCAGGTTGTCGCCGCCCACCAGCGACGAGTTCAGGGCGGCGGTGTTGGAAATCGTGCCCTTGGCGTAGACGGCGCTCAGGTCCCAGCGACCCGGCGTCCAGCGGGCATGGACGTCCCACAGGCTGATGCGGGATTCAAGTTCGGTCTGACGCTGGGTGGCCTTGCCGCTGAAGACGCTGGCGCCCAGCAAGAGGCCAGGCAGGCCGCGCCAATTGGCGGCGCCGAACAGTGCCAGATCGTGGGCCTTGGCTTGGGCCATTTCCTGGTGGATGGCGCCCAGTGGCGACTCGCGGCCCTCGCTGCTGGCAGCGTCCCATTTGTTCAGATTGAAGCCGGTGCTGATGCCGGCCTGCAGGCTCAGGCCATTGTCCAGGTTGCTGGCCAGTTGGAAGCCGCCTTCACGCCAGGTGCTGGGGATGATGGCAGTCTCGACGAAGTTGCGCTCCACGCCGTAGAAATTGGGTGGTTCGTGGTTCTCATTGAGCAGGCCCACAGGCATCAGGAACAGGCCGCCGCGCAGGGTGAACAAGGGGTTGATCTGGTGTTCGATATATGCCTGCTCGATGGCGACTTCGCCGCCGTCGCTGGCCGAGGCGATGCCGTGTTCGACCTCGATCTCGGTGACCACCTTGGTCTTCTCGTCGAAGCGGTGCTGGTAGCCCAGTACGACCCGGCGCAGATCGGCCTGGGCGTCCTTGCTATTGCTGGGACGGTTGTAGTTGATCTCGGCATAGCCGCTGATGACGGTGCCGGGCTCGCCATTGCCGCGTGCTGCGGGCTCGGCCACGGCGATGCTGGTGACAGGCGCTGGCGCAGGCGCGGCGGCCTGCTTTTGCTGCATCGTCTGCAACTCGGACTTGAGCTTGGCGAGCTCGGTGCTGAGCTGGTCGAGCCGGCGCATCATTTCCAGCTCGGTGCTGGTCTGGGCCTGGCCGGAGCTTGCGCCCAAGGCCAGCGAAAGGGCCAGGGCCAGCGGGGATAGACGGGGGGACAGGAAGGACATGGACTGCTCTTTGTTTTGATTTGCGGGTGAATTAGGCGTCGATTACCTTTTGAAACCGTCGCTGAGCGTGGCCAGGAAGGCCAGCACATCGTCGATTTCCTGTTCGCTCAGCGCCGGGGCCTCGCCGGGTTTGCGGTTGTAGGGGCCTTCGCTGATGTTGACGTTTTTGTGCAGCGCGGCCGGCAGGTCATCGAATTTATTGACCCGGCCGTCGGCCGCTAGCGAGTACCACTTTTGTGGATCAGTATCGCGCTGCACATAGAACTGCAGCACTTCGCGCAGGCTGGTGAAGCGGCCGTTGTGGAAGTAGCTCAAGCGCTGAGTCACATTGCGCAGGCTGGGCACCTTAAAGGCGCCGCAGAGCTCTTGGCGCGCCGATAGCTCACCACCCTCCCGGGCACACAGGCCCAGGTCGAAGAAGGCGGGGTCAGCGTTCTGGCTCAACTTGGGATTGCGGGGAACGCCCAGGTTGTCGTAGCTGAAGTCGGTGAACAGGGGGTGGCTGCCGTCGGCACCCTTGGCGGAGGGATGGCAGGCGGCGCAATTGCCCTTGTCCTTGGCGTTGAAGAGCGCCAGGCCGCGTAGCTCCTGCGGACTCAGGGTGAGCTTGCCGCGTAGGAACTCGTCGTACTTGCTGTCGAAGGGCTGAAACTCCGGGCTCTGCTCAAAGGCTTGCAAGACCAAGGTCATACGGTTCAAAGCGTCTTGCGGCCGGCTGAAGATGTCGGCGCCGAACATGGCGGCGAACTCCGCGGCATAGCTGGCGCGTGCCAGCTTGGCGATTAGCGCCTCGATGCTTTCATTGGCCATCTCCTTGGGATTGAAGAAGGGTTTTCCGGCCTGGTCCTGCAAAGAACTGGCGCGGCCGTCCCAGAAGAAACCACCGACCGCCTTGCCCTCGGCGTCGAAATGGAAGGCGTTATTGCTGGCCAGATAGCGGATGCCTGGCGAGTTGCGCCCACCTTGCAGATTCAGCGAGGCTCCACCGAGTTGCGCCGGCAAGCTGTTGGGGCCTGCATGCCCAACCGACGGAGTGTGGCAGCTGGCGCAGGCTTGTTGGCCGGATGCTGATAGAGAAATGTCGTTGAAAATTTTCTCACCGAGAGCCGTCCGATTAGCCGTAGATTCGAGGGGTGGCTGGCTACTTTGGCTGTCGCCTCCTCCCCCGCACGCTGATAAGAGAATGCTCGCTACAAGCGTAAGGGCGGCTGATAGGGGGCGGAGAAAGTGTTGCCGAAGCTGCGGGTACGGCTTGGCACGAGGTACGGCGTGCAGCTTCTCGAGCACGGTTTGGTTTTTCAAGGAGTGGTTTTTGGGGCTTTCGACCATTTGTGGATGATAACCATTCGCACTTAGATTTGTAGTTTGTTAGATCAATTTGCAACACTTCAAATACTGGGATGAGGTTGCCAATTCAGTCGTGCGAGTTGGTAGGGCCTAAAAGCCTGCAGGCTCTAACGGTTCCAGCCATTCGGTAGCAAGGTCAGGACGACCGTGCGCTCTTCCGGACTTCGTTGCGCTTGGCGCTGGTACGGGCCGGGTTCGGCCACGGCGACCAGCATGCCACCGATCGGAAGGCCTTTCTGAAACAGGCAGTCGTAAATCAAGGTGACCTTTGCAATGACGCCCACTACCCCGAAGCCCAGCACAGCTAGCTCTTGCTGGATGAGGTGTAGGAGGTGAGTGCCGTCGTTGTTCAACTTTCGGGTCTCAGTTGATACACCTAGGCACATCGAGGTGGAAGCTGTGTAAATGCATTACCATTAGCGCGTTGGTGCTTGCTTCGCCTATTCAAGGCGCGCAGTTAAACGGGAATTGGCAAGGTGAGTCTCCGCATGGAGTCTTCTCCGAAAGTCAAGCTGCCCCCGCAACGGTAAGTGGAAGAGTGCGAGCGCAAGCTGCGCCTCAGGCCTGTCGAAGTCCCACTGGATGGCTCAGCCGTCTGGGAAGGGGATAGGTTGATTTCCACGAGCCCGGATACCGGCCAACACAGCGAGTCGTGCGCATGCACGTACTCATTCTGTGCATGACCTGCGGGGAAGCGGGTCGGCGCGTTTGGTCAGGCTCCATCATGTCCTCATTCATCCAGAACTAGCCCCTGGCTTGTCAGCTTTGCTGACTGGCTGCGCAGCTGCGTTGCTGCGAATTTCTCATCCCTGATTCACTTTTTGGATCCGTCTTCCCGGGTCTGGCTGCTGCATGGGCGAAGGCCTTGCAAGCGTCGGATTCATTGACCACTGCCGCCTCTTGGGGCGCAAGGAGTTTTGTTCCATGCATATCGAACCTGGCTTGATCGCCCCCGCCAAACTCTTGTTCGCGGCCGCTGCCGCCACCGCTGTCCTGGCGTGTTATGTGCCGCGCCTGCTTAAGCAGCCGGCGCTGGCCTTGCGCACCTTGTTGGCGGCGCTGTTTTTCTCGGTCTTCATGCAGATCTTCCATATGAAGGCGGGTCCGTCGGAGCTGCATTTCCTGGGCGCCATTCCGCTCTACCTGAGCTTTGGGTTTGTGCCCACGCTGCTGGGCCTGGCCCTGGGGCTGCTGCTGCAAGGTCTGGTGTTTGAGCCGCAAGATCTGGTGCATCTGGCCGTCAACTCCCTGTCGCTGATGCTGCCCTTGATGTTGATGCACTACGGTTTGGCTCGCCGTCTCGTGGGCAACAAGGACAAGCCCATCGGCGTGGCCACTTTGGTCAAGCTGGACACCGCGTTTTACAGTGGCGTCGTGGCCATGGTGGGCTTCTGGCTAGCCCTGGGCCAGACCCAAACCGCCTTCGCCGACTGGGCCAGTTTTGCCGTGGCCTATCTGCCCTGGTTGATCGTTGAGCCTCTGTTCACGCTGACGATTCTGTGGCTCTTGCGCCCGGCCGGTGCCCTGCGTCGTTATGCCTTGGCCCGTCTGTGCTTTGACTTCAGCTTTACTTCTCGAGCTGCCCAGGCGTGAGCGAGCAGGGGGCAAGACCTGGCACCGTCTGGTTCGTTGGTGCCGGCCCGGGCGACCCGGATCTGATCACCGTCAAGGGCCGTGAGCTGATAGCGCGCGCCGGCGCCATTCTGTTCGCCGGTTCCCTGGTCGATGTGGCGGCCACGCGCTGGGCGCCGCCCGGCTGCGAGATCGCCGATTCCAAGGGCATGACGCTCGAGCAGATGTCGGCCTGGCTGATCGAGCGCGCCGCCAGGCATGAAACCGTGCTGCGCCTGCAGACCGGCGATCCGGCTCTCTACGGTGCGCTGATGGAATTGGTTCAGCCCTTGGATGCGGCCGGTGTGCCCTTGCGGGTGGTGCCTGGCGTGTCCTCAGCCATGGCCTCGGCGGCGGCCGCGGTGGAGACTTTCACCCTGCCGGAGCTGACTCAGAGCGTGATCTTCACCCGCGTCGAAGGACGTACGCCCATGCCGCTGGGCGAGGATCTGGCGGCCCTGGCCGCGCACCGTTGCACCCTGTGCATCTTTCTTTCCATCACCTTGCTGGGCAAGGTCACGGCCGAGTTGCTTGCAGCCGGCTGGGCCGAGGACGCGCCGATTCTGGTGGTGCACAAAGCCTCCTGGCCGAGTGAGCAGCAGATTGTTCGCGCCACTCTGGCCGATGTGAAGCAGCGCTGCCGCGAGGCCGGCATCGTCAGCCAATCCATGATCATCGCGAGCCCCACCTTGGGCTCGCGCCACTGGCCAGAGTTGGCCAAGTCCAAGCTCTACGACGCCAGCTTCACCCACAAATTCCGCCGCGCCTCGGCGCCGCCGCAAACCGCTCAAGAAGAACAAACATGACGACTACAAATCTGCATGGCACGGAGACCGTGCTGCTGGTGGGCCATGGCTCCCGCGAGGCCGGGGCGAACGAGGAAATCGAGCGTTTCGCCGATGCCTGGCGCGCCCGCCAGCCCGGCTGGCGCATCGAGGTCTGCTTCATCGAGTTCGCACCGGTGATGCTGCACGCCGGCCTGCGGCACGCCGCCCAGGGCGCCCAGCGGGTGCTGGTGCTGCCACTGATCCTCAACGCGGCCGGCCACGTCAAGATGGACATTCCGCAAGCGATTGATTCGGCTCGCCTGGATTGCCCCGACACACGATTTTTGTACGCCCCGCATCTGAGCGCCTGCGATCCCATTCTGGCCCTGCTCAAGCGCCGCCTGCGCCAGGCCATGATGAGCCTGGATATGCCCGACCCGCACAGCACCGGCGTTGTGCTCTTGGGCCGTGGCGCCTCGGACCGCCAGGCTAATGGTGATGTGGCCAAAATGGCGCGCTGGCTGCAGGAAGAGGGCGATCACGAGTTGGTGGACATCGCCTTCACCGGCATCACCTTCCCGCGCTTGGAGCGGGTGGTGCAGCGCCAGTCTTTGCAGATGATGAGCCAGGTGGTGGTGCTGCCTTACTACCTCTTCAGCGGCACCTTGATCAGCCGCATCCAGCGTCAGGTCGAGCATCTGCGCCAGCAATACCCGCAGATCCGCTTCGCCCTGGGCGATTACTTTGGTGCTGAGAAAGAAATCTTCGAGCTGCTGGAACAACGTGCGCAAGACTTGCGCGATGAAGCACCGGCCGCCCTGATGCCTTGCGACGGTTGCAAATACCGCGAGATTGCCATCACCCTGGGCCATGGCGGACACCACCATGGCCCGGAAGCGCATACGCATGATCACAACCATGGGCATTTGCATGACCATGCACACCCACACCCACACCCACACCCACACCCACACCCACACGACCACGCTCACCCCCATGCCCACCCGCATGAGCATGCCCCCGCATGAGTGCCGTCCTGCCCAATCTCAACACCATCACCGAGCAGCTGACCGCCGCTGGGCGGGCCATCGAGCATGACTCGTTTGCGGTGATCGACCGCGAAGTCGGCGCGCACGCTTATGACGCCCAGCAATGGCCGGTGGTGCGCCGCATGATTCACGCCAATGCAGACTTTGACTTCAACGGCCTGACCGATTTTCATCCCGAGGCGGTGGCGGCCGGTGTGGCCGCCATCCGCAGCCGTGCCAGCCGGGTGGTCGCCGATGTAGAGATGATTTGTGTGGGCCTTTCGCGTCCACGCCTGAGCCATTTCGGCATCGTCGGCTATCAGTTCATCAGCGATGCGGATGTGATCGAACGCGCAACCATCGAGGGCACGACCCGCGCTGTTCAAGCCATGCGCAAAGCCCATGTCCATGGTCTGTTCAATGGCGCCATCGTGGGCATAGGCAATGCGCCCACGGCTTTGATCGAGCTGGTGCGCCTGATCCGCGAAGAGGGGGCCAAACCCGCGCTGGTGGTGGGCATGCCGGTGGGTTTTGTCTCGGCGGCGGAGAGCAAGGATTTGATGGCCGAGCTGAGCGAGGTGCCCTGGATCATCATCCGTGGACGCAAGGGCGGCTCCACGCTGGTGGTGGCGGCCATCCACGCCTTGCTGGGCCTGGCCGAGGCAGCTGAGCTGGCAGACAAGGGCTTGAACCGCCCATGATGGACAAGACCGTCAAGCGCGGAACGCGCACCGGCTTCACCACCGGTGCTTGCTCGGCTGCAGCCGCACGTGCCGCCGTGCTGGGCCTGCTGAATGGCCGTGTGCCTGAGACGGTGGAATGCCTGCTGCCCAATGGCCAGCGGGTGAGTTTTGCGGTCAATGACGGGGCTTGTGATTTGCACCAAGCCCACGCCATGGTCATCAAAGACGCGGGCGACGACCCTGACTGCACCGACAAAGCCCATCTCACCGCCGATGTGCGGGTGCGCCCCGAGTTGCAGGGTCAGGTCTTGCTGCTGGGCGGCGAGGGCGTGGGCACGGTCACCATGCCGGGCTTGGGCCTGGCCGTGGGCGGGCCGGCGATCAACCCGGTGCCGCGCCAGAACATCGAAGACAACGTGCGTGAGGTGGGAGCAGCCTTGCTGGATGAGGTGGGTCTGGAGGTGACGATTTCGGTGCCGCAAGGCCTGGAGATGGCCAGGAAGACGCTCAATGCGCGCTTAGGCATCCTCGGTGGTATCTCCATCCTCGGCACCACGGGCATCGTCAAGCCTTACTCCACCGCGGCCTACCGGGCCAGCGTGGTGCAGGGCGTGCAAGTGGCTGGAACGACAGGTGCGGGCATGGTGGTCCTGACGACCGGCGGGCGTACTGAGAAGTTTGTGATGGAGCAGCTTCCTGAGCTGCCGCAAGCCTGTTTTGTGCAGATGGGTGACTTCTTGCGATACGCCTTGGATGCGGCCGTCAAGGCCAAGCTTCCGCAGGTGGTGATCGGCGGCATGGTGGGCAAGCTGACCAAGATCGCCCAGGGCGAGACGATCACCCATGCCGGTCGCGCCGAGGTGGACACCGGCTTGCTGGCGGATTTGTGCGCCGGCATCGGCGTGCCGCCCGAGGTCTGCGAAGACATCCGCAACGCCGAGACGGCGCGCTATGCCAGCGAACGCGTCGAGGCCTTGGGCCTGGTGCTGGAGTTCCACCAAGCCCTGGCTGAGAAAGTGGTGCAGACGGTGCTGGGTCGCTACCCCGGGCGCTTCCGCCTGACCGTGTTGGTGTGCGACTTTGATGGTCGCAAGCTGGCCGAGGCGCAGGGCTAAGAGAGAAAGACCAAGAAGAGCCATGGACACAACACAAGAAGAAGTGATCGTTGGGGAGGACCTGAGCTATGAAGGCCAGCGCTTCACCCGCGGGCCACGTTGCCGCGTCATCGGCGTGCTGGATGACGGGGCGGCCAGTCTCAGCGGCGTGGCCCTGGACCACTTGCGCGAGGCTGAGTGCGTCATCGGTGCTCGTCGCACTTTGACGTTGCTGGAATCACAAATCGCACCCACGGCCGAGCGTCTGGATCTAGGCGTGGGCCTGAGCCAGGTGCCCGACTGGGTTCGGCAGGCGCAGAGCGAGGGCAAGCGCTGCGTGGTCCTGGCCACGGGCGACCCGCTCTTCTTCGGCATCGCCAGCTATTTGGCGGCGCGTCTGTGCGTGGACGCGCTGGAGGTGCTGCCCAATTTGAGTACCGTGCAGATCGCTTGCGCTCGCTTAGGGCTCCCTTGGCAGTCCATCAAGCTTTGCTCTATCCATGCCCGTGATGCGGGCGAATGGCGGGTTGGCGCCGAGGCCTCGCACGGCCTGTACGAGCTGATGCAGACGCTGCGCTCGCATGAACGCGTGGCCGTGCTGACCAGCCCGGACAACAGCCCCGACCGCATCGCCCGCATGCTGCTGCTTGAGGGCCTGGGCGAAGAGTTTCAGATCGCAGTGGCCGAGTCCCTTTGCCAGCCTGGCGAGCGGGTGCGCGCCGAGCTGAACGCGGCTGAGGTGGCGCAGATGCGCTTTGCCGAGCTGAACATCGTGCTACTCCTGCGCCTCAAGCCTCAGCCCCGGCCGGTCTTGCTGGGACTGGCGGACAGCACCTTCGAGCAACGCCAGCCCGAGAAGGGCTTGATTACCAAGCAAGAGGTGCGAGCCGTGTCCTTGGCTCGCATGCAGCTGCGTTTGAACAGCATCGTCTGGGACATCGGCGCCGGTTCCGGCTCGGTGGGTTTGGAGGCCGCGCGCCTGTGCTCCGAAGGTCATGTCTATGCCATCGAGAAGAACGCCGAGGACTTCGCCATTGCCGGGCGCAATCACCGGGCCATGGCGCTGTCCAACTACAGCTTGCAGCAGGGCAAGGCGCCTGCTGGGCTGGAGGATTGGCCGGATCCGGACGCAGTCTTCATCGGGGGCTCGGGCGGCGAGCTGGCCCAGCTGATCGAGCTGATCCTGTGCCGACTCAAGCCTCAGGGCATGCTGGTGATGAATTTCGTCACCATCGAAAACCTGGCCGCGGCGGTCGATGCCTTGAATGCGGCCGGCGTGCCATGGGATGTCTTGCAGCTGCAGGCTTCGCGCAGCAAACCCATCCTGCATATGCATCGCATGGCGGCGGAAAACCCGGTGTGGATTGTCTGCGCACAGGCGGTGGTTGAACCATGAGCGCGTCGACTTGCCGTTTGATGGGACGATTGATCGGTGTCTCGCTAGGCCCCGGCGCTGCCGATCTGATCACCCGCCGGGCCTGGGACCAGTTGCAGCGTGCCGAGCCGCTGTGGACCTACCCGCTGCGTTCGCTCAAGACCGAAAGCTATGCCCTGGCCATCGCTCAGCGAAGTGGTCTGGCGCTGCCGGCCGACGCCCAGGCCCTGGTCTTCCCGATGACACATGACGCCGAAAAGCTGGCCCGCGCCTGGCTGCGCGCCGCCACTCTAGTCTTGCCGGTGCTGCAAAGCGGGCGCGATGTGCTCTTCCTGGTCGAGGGCGATGCCTCCACCTACGCCACCTTCGGCCATCTGGAACGCACGCTGCGTGGCTTGGCACCTGAGTTGCAGGTCGAGATCATCCCCGGCATCACAAGCTTTCACGCTTCGTGCGCGCGCTTGCAGATTCCCTTCTCCGAGCATGACGACACCGTGGCCATCGTGCCCGCGGCCTACGGGGTGGAGATGGTGGAGCGTCTGCTGGACGACTTCGACACCCTGGTCCTGATGAAGGTCAAACCCTTGATCGATGAGCTGATCGATCTGATGGAGCGCCGCCAACTGCTGGAGAAAAGCTGCTTTGTTGAAAGAGCCGGTGCGCCGGAAGAGCGGGTGCTGCGCGGGGCGGAGCTGCTGAGTCTGCGCGGAAGCAAAGTCAATTACCTCTCTCTCCTGCTGGTGAAGAACGATCAGCGCCAACGCGGAGAGCGGGTCAAGGGCTGCAAGAAGAAATCCGCCCCCCTGCCCAACACCATGGAGGACGGGGCCTGACCCGCCCACAAGAATATGAGCACCACAAAACCCCGTACCGTCCTCGTCGCCATCACCAAACATGGGGCCTCGCAAGTGGCCAAGCTGGCGGCCCAGTTGCCAGCCGCCGAGCTCTGCGTCTCGGCCAAATTTTCAGCCCAGATGGAGGGGCTGGCGAATCCTTTGCAGGTCTACGCTGGCGCCTTCAAGGACGAGATCGCGGGCCTGTTCGAGCGCTTCGATCAGATTGTTTTCTTCGTCTCCCTGGGCGCCGTTGTGCGCCTGATCGCCCCGCACCTGAAAGGCAAGGATGAGGACCCCGGCGTGGTGGTGGTGGACGATGCTGGCGAGTTCGTCATCCCGGTGCTGTCCGGCCATGTGGGCGGGGCCAACGCCATGGCGCTGGAGATTGCTGCACTCTTGCAGGCAACGCCGGTGCTGACGACGGCCTCCGATGTGGGCAAGACCATTCCTGTCGACATCCTGGGCCGCGAGCTGGGTTGGACGGTGGAAGCCCCAAAGATCAATATCACCCGCGTTTCGGCCCATGTGGTGAATGAAGAGCCCATCGCCTTTGTGCAAGAGGCCGGTAGCCCGAACTGGTGGACCCGGCCCACGCCGCTGCCGGCCAATATCCACTGCTTCAAGCAGTTGGTGGATGTGGATCTGGCTCGCTACAAGGCTGTGCTCTGGGTGACCCACGCCGATGTCAGTCCGCAGCTTTGGCAGCGCATGCAGGAGCGCTTGGTCGTTTACCGGCCGCCGCAGGCATGAAGCTCGGCATTCGCCTGACCCTGGGCCTGGGTTGCGACCGCGGCACGCCGCTGGAGACGCTCGCTCATGCGGTGGACCTGGCCCTGTCCAGTTTGGGCTGCTTGCCTGGCCAGGTCAGCGGTGCGGCCAGCATTGATCTGAAGGCCGATGAACAAGGCTTGCTGCGCCTGGCCGAGCAACGCGGCTGGCCGCTGCAGTTCTACAGCGCGGCCGCGCTGGCGGAGGTGACGGTGCCCAATCCGTCCGAGACGGTGAGGCGCTTCACCGGCAGCCCTTCAGTCAGCGAGGCCGCGGCCTTGTTGCTAGGGCAGGGCGGGCTGGGTGATTTGCTGTTGGAAAAATTCAAACACCAGGGCGCCGATGGCCGCAATGCCACCGTCTCGGTCGCCCTGGATCGACGAGAGGAATGAAGCGATGACAGAACCACAAGAACCAGGCCAGGCCCAGGCCGGCAAGATCATGCTGGTGGGCATTGGCCCGGGTAGCGTGGAGCACATGACCCAGCGCGCTCGCGATGCGATTGCCGAGGCCGATGTGGTGATCGGTTATGTCACCTATATCAAGCTGGTGGCCGATCTGCTGGAAGGCAAGGAGATCATCCGAAAAAGCATGACGGAGGAACTGGACCGCGCCATCAGCGCCCTGGAGGCGGCCGAGGCTGGCAAGAAGGTGGCCCTGATTTCCTCCGGCGATGCGGGCGTCTACGGCATGGCCGGGCCGACCTACGAGGTGCTGTTCCAGGCCGGTTGGACGCCCGATCATGCTGTGCAAGTCGAAATCATCCCGGGCGCCAGTGCCATCAACAGCTGCGCTTCGCGCGTGGGTGCGCCGCTTACGCACGACTTTTGCTCCATCTCCTTGAGCGATCTGCTCACCCCCTGGCCGACGATTGCGCGTCGCCTGGACGCGGTGGCCTACGCGGACTTTGTGGTGGCGCTCTACAACCCCAAGAGCGGCCGCCGCACCCGCCAGATCGTCGAAGCCCAACGCCTCTTCCTGCGCCACCGTCGGCCCGACACGCCCGTGGCCATCGTCAAAAGTGCTTACCGCAGGCGTGAACGCATCGAGTTCACCACGCTGGACCGCATGGCCGAGGCTGACATCGGCATGCTCAGCACCGTGCTGATCGGTAATAGCAATACCTTTGTGCGCCATGGCTTGATGGTGACGCCGCGGGGTTATGCCAATAAATACGATCTGGAAGAGGGCGGCAGCACGCTGGCAGGCGAGAAGGCGGGACGCTCCTTGAGCACTGGCTTGCTGGGCTGGTTGGAGACTTTGCAGGCCGACTACGCCGCCGGTGCCAGCGTGGCGCAACTGGCGGCCCAGCATCGCCTGCCTGAGACCTATATCCAGGCCACCTTGGACGAACCTCTGGAGCCCGCCGCTGCCGATGCGGCGGAGGAGGCCGAGGCCTGATCGGGCTTATTCAAGAATTTTTCGAATCCTGCTCAGGTGCTCAGACTGCTTGGTTTGAGTTGAACGGGAACGAGGTGGAGGCCGCGTGAATTCGCTGTCTCGCAAGCCTCGGCTGCCCCCGCAACGGTAGGCGAGTGTGGGTGCGTCAGGGGGCCTCCAAATGCGGAGGCGCCAGTCACTGGACCCTTGAGGCCTGGGAAGACGACGCATCAAGTCTCGCAAGCCCGGATACCGGCCAGAGCACATCTCCTGCGCGCCTGGAAAACGGGCGCTGCAGGCCTTTAGCGGCGTGCCAAAAGCGGGGAGCGAAAGGCGTCGTATGTGGGCTGGCCGGGCTATTTCTTAGATCCAGCCTGTGGGCTTGCGTGCGTTCATCTTTCCAGGCTTGCGGCGCGCACTTTCTTCATCAGCATGCAAGTTCAACACCACACCATTCAAGTTTCCGCCGCCATTTTACTGACGGCCTCTTTGAGCGCTCAGGCGCAAGCGAGCGCACAGCCCGAGGCCGAGGCTCAGCGCCTGCAAACCGTGCAGATCGAGGCCAAGAAGGCCGAGGGCCAACGCGCCGGCCAAAGCACCGCCTCGCGCCTGGGTCTCAGCGGCTTGGAGTTGCCCGCCAGCAGCGACAGTGTCCTGATTGATCAACAAGCGCTGAAGGGCGTGACCGGCACGGCAGACCTGGTGCAACGCACCGTGGGCATGAGTTTTCAGGGCTCACCCGGCTCGGGCTCGACCTTTCAAAGCCGAGGCTTCTCGGGCAATGACTCCATCGTTCAGGCCGAGGACGGCGTGCGCGTGTCCACCACCTCGGGTACCCAGTCCATGCCGCAAGATGGCTTCGGCTATGAGCGGGTGGAGGTCTTGCGGGGCCCGGCCTCGGTGCTGTTTGGCGATGGCGCGGTGGGCGGTGTGATCAATCTGCTGCGCAAGCAGCCACGCTTCGAGTTCGCGGCCAATGCGGAGGCGGGTGTGGGCTGCTTCGGCGCCTGGCGTGTGGGCTTGGGCCTGAATCAGCCCTTGAATTCTCAACTCGCCCTGCGCCTGGATGCGCTGGACAAGGGCGGCGAGGGCTTTGTGGCGCGCGGCGACTGGCGCCAACGCAAGCTGATGAGCACGCTGCGCTGGCAGGCCAGCCCCGATTTCTATTTGGACGCGATCCTGGACCTGCACCGCGACCGCAACAGCGCCTACTTTGGTACACCGCTGCGCGAGGGCCGCATCGATGCCCGTTTGCGCGAGCAGAACTACAACGTGGAGGACGCTTTCTGGCGGGTGCAGCAGGATCGCGCGCGCCTGAAGGGCGTCTGGAAGCTGCCATCGGACTGGCGCTTGGAGGGCGAGCTCTACCGCTTCACTATCGATCGCCAGTGGCGTAATCTGGAAGAGTACGAGCTGGCCGCAGATGGGCGCTCCGTCGACCGGCTCGGTTACTTGGGCATTGCCCACCGCCTGCGCCAGGCCGGTGGCAGCCTGGAGCTGAAGGGGCGCCGCCACTTGCAGGGCCGTGAGTTGGGCCTGGTGCTGGGCGTGCAAGGCCAGGGTCTGAACTTCACCCATATCAATGACGGCTACGAGTACGACACGCCCAGTCGCGTGGCCCTGCTGAACCCGGAGCCTGGCCGTTATCTGCAGGCGGGGCCCTTGGTTGCGCGTCAGGCCTCGCAAACACGCCAGTACTCCGCCTATGCCGAGGCCGCGCTGACGCTGGCGCCTGACTGGACCTTGCATGCCGGCCTGCGGGCCGATCGCATGAGCGTGGATCGCCAGGCCCTGCTACCCAGCCGACCCGATTGGAGCGCTAGCTATCGGCCCACGACCTGGCGCTTGGGGCTGTTGCACGCCCTGGATGCGGATCAGTCCCTTTACCTGAACACCGGTGTGGCGACCGACCCGGTGGCCAATATCGCCACCATTTCCAAGGGCAATGCCGATTGGCAGCTGAGCACCGGCCGCCAGTGGGAGTGGGGTTACAAGCGCGCCAGCAAGCAGTGGGACGCGACGGCGGCGCTGTACCAGATCAAGAAGGAGCGCCTACTCACCAGCGTCAAGCTGCCAGGCCAGCAGGCCTTCACGGTGCAGGGCGGCAGCTTGCTCTCAAGCGGCTTGGAACTGACGGCGCAGCTGCGTCTGCCGGCCGGCTGGGCCTTGGACGGCAATATCAGCTGGAACCGCACGCGTTACGACAATGTGGTGCAAAGCGGCCTCGATCTGAGTGGCAATCAAGCGCCCTATGCCGCCAAGCAGATGGCCAATCTGGGCCTGAAGTGGGTTCGCTCAGACTTGGATGCGGGTGTGTTGCTGCGCGGCGTGGGTCCCCGTTTCACTAGCATCAACAACAGCATGCGTCTGCCCGGCTATGCGCTGCTGGATGCCTATTTGAACGTGCAGCTGGCGCCCAAGCTGAGCCTGGGTTTGTATGGCCGCAATCTGGCCGACACGGTCTATGCCACCAGCAGTTACAGCGGCTCGCAAGTGATGTTGGGCGAGCCCCGCAACTGGCAGCTCAGCGGTCAGCTGACCTTCTGAGGGGCCAGAGATGAAACGCTGGCTGCATCTGATCCACCGTTGGTTGGGGCTTGGCCTGGGCCTGTTGGTCTTGGCCTGGCTAGTTTCGGGCCTGGTGATGCTGTGGGTGCCGCGCCCGCAGCTGCAGGCGGCCGAGGCCTTGCAAGCTCTGTCGCCGCTACCGACTCAGTGTTTGCTCGGGCCGGCCCAGGCCTTCGAGCGAGCAGGTTTGAGCGGGCCGGCCACCGGCGCGCGACTGAGCATGCGGGGCGAGGAGCCGGTCTGGCTGTTTCAGACCGGTGGGCCTGGCTGGCAGCCGGTCTCGGCGGTGTCGGGCCAGCGCCTGCCGCTCTTGCAAGAAGGGCAGGTGCTGGCCTTGGCGCGGACCCACGCGGCCGCGCTGGGGATTTCTGCGGCCAATCCCCGAGCCCAGCTGATTCAGCAAGACCAGTGGAGCATTTACGGCCGCTTCAATCCCATGCGCCCGCTGTGGCGGGTCGCTTTGCAGGACGAAGCGGGCACCGAGCTCTATTACGCGCAGGCCAGCGGCGAGCTGGTTTTGGACACCTCGCGTTGGGAGCGCGGATGGAACTGGTTGGGCACGGTCACGCATTGGCTCTACTTCACGCCGCTGCGGGCGGATGTCAGCCTGTGGCGGCAGCTGGTGTTGTGGAGCAGCGGGGTTGCGCTTTTGCTCTGCAGCCTCGGCTTAATTCTGGGACTGCAACGCCTGCGCCTGCGAGGCTATGCCAGTGGCAGCGTCTCGCCTTACCGCGAGCGCTGGCAGCGCTGGCACCATCTGCTGGGCCTGGGCGCGGGCGGGGTGCTGGCGGCATGGCTTTTCAGCGGCTGGTTGTCCATGGACCCTTGGGGCTGGCCCTCCAGCAATCCCAAGGATCAGGTGCAAGCGCCTTGGCAAGGTGAGACTCAGGCTTTGCCCGCTGAGCTGCCGCGCTTGGATTGGCTGCCTGGCTTGAAGGAATTGGAATGGCAGCGCGTGCAAGGGCAGAGCTTTTGGCGCCTCAAGACCGAGCAGCAAAGCCTCTTGCTAGACAGTAGGGGTCAGGTCTTGCCCCAGGGCTTGAGCGAGGCGCAACTCTTGGCGGCCCTGCAAGCCATGCATCCTCAGCAGCAAATCCGTAGCCATGAATGGCTGAACGGCCCCGACCTCTACTACTACGGCCTGCGCCACCAAAGCCGCAGCTTCCCCGTGCTGCGTGCTTGCTTGGCCGACGCTAGCGTCACCTGTTACTACCTGGACCCGCAAGCCGCCCGCATCGCCCAGCGGGTCGATGACTACGGCCGCGCCGATCGTTGGCTGTTCAATGCCCTGCATCGCTGGGACTGGCCGCCGCTGCAGGCCATGCCCTGGCTCAGGGATGCCGTGGTGGTGGCCTGGAGTTTGGCGGCGGCCGGCTTGTGCCTGGCCGGCTGTGTGCTGGGCTGGCGCCGCCTGCGCCTTCAATCCGTTCGCAAAACAAACAAAGCAAAGGAAAGCAAGCCATGAGTATGGACAGTCCCAAGGCCGAGACGGAAGTCGTCAAACCCAAAATCTCCAATTACAAGCGCCATCTGCTGGTTTGCACCGGCCCGCGCTGCACCCAGGACGGCGAAGCCCAAGCTCTGTTTGATAGCCTGGGGGAAAAATTCAAGGCCGCCGGCCTGCACGAGGGGGAGCTGCGCGTCAAACGCAGCCGGGTCAGCTGCTTTGCCGCTTGCAAAGGTGGGCCGGTGATGTGTGTACAGCCCGACGGCATCTGGTACTTCAACGCCCGGGGCGAGAACCTGGACCGCATCATCACCGAGCATCTGCGTGACGGCCAGCCGGTGGCGGAGCTGGTGTTCCACCAAGGTCCCGGGCTGGAAGAACAGCCATGAACGGGCGTGTGGACATCGTTGGCGCGGGACCTGGTGCCGCCGATCTACTGAGTCTGCGTGCCTTGCGCCGCATCCAGGCGGCCGAGGTGGTGGTGCACGACCGCCTGATCGACGTCGAGGTGATGGACTTGCTGCCGTTGACTGCCCGCCGCATCGATGTGGGCAAAGCGGCCGGCCGCCATGCCGTGCGCCAGGAGCAGATCCATGAAATCTTGATCGAGCAAGCGCGGGCGGGCAGACGGGTCCTGCGGCTCAAAGGCGGCGACCCTTTTGTCTTTGGCCGTGGCGGCGAGGAAGTTCAGGCCTTACAGGCGGCCGGCATCGAGTGCGAGGTCGTGCCTGGTATCAGCGCGGCAAATGGCTGCGCTGCGGCAGCCGGTATACCGTTGACGCACCGAGGTTTGGCTAGCTCTTGTGTATTCCTATCCGGGCACCTAGCGGATGAGCTCACGCCGTTTGAGCAGCAACTGGACTGGCCAGCCCTGGCCCGAACGGGCCAAACGCGAGTTTTCTATATGGGCATGGAACGCCTTGCCGAGATCGCCCGGCAGCTGCAAGCCCATGGGCTATCAGCCAAAACCCCTGCTGCGGTGGTGCAAGACGGCACCCGCAAGGGCCAGCAGGTGATCGCCCGGCCACTCGATCAACTGCTTGAGTTGGCTCCGGCCTATGGCCCCCGGCCCAGCCTGCTCATCATTGGAGAGACGGTCAGGCTGAGTCCATACTTCAAGGCATGAGGGCGTGGCGGGAATCTATTGGATTGGTGTCCATGAACCTGGCAGTCGCCCTTAGCGCATATGGCAACAGCACTCATACCCACGTCCAAAATCAGCTACGAAACCCGAAAAATCGTTGTCCCTCGACGTTTGCCCGAAGTCATCACCTTGCGCGCGAATGGGTATTACGTAATGCCAAGTTCTACATAGAGTCTTCGTGAAAGCGCATTCGCATCAAACTTTTCCATAACTCCGATACTCATCGTAGTGGAATGTCCCTGACTTGTTGTGTGGATCAGCCCGTTTAGAATCGCCGGCGGGCGCATGCGCTCCCTGCTTTTCCCTCCCTGAGCTTTAGGCGCGTAGCTAACAGTTAGTTGGCCGTTAGCCGTTTCGG
>NZ_CAMFJS010000007.1 GCF_945956965.1 uncultured Roseateles sp. | reverse complement strand
CTCCATCTTCCCTGACTACTTCGGGTGAACAACCTCTTGGGAAACGACAGCTAGCCACGCATTTTTGCGCGATAAGCCTCTTTACCTGGCAACAACTTGGGTTCAAACGTGGGGCCAAAGCCGCGAAATGAGCGACAGTATATACAAACATACATTCGTGCATTTATGTAATCTTGCTTAGAATAGGGTCATGGCCAGGAAAACCAAGCAAGAAGCGCAGGAAACCCGTACCTGCATCCTTGATGCGGCGGAGCAGTTGTTTCAGCAACGCGGCGTTTCGCGCTGCTCGCTCCACGACATCGCTCTCCACGCGGGCGTGACCCGCGGGGCCATCTATTGGCACTTCAAAGATAAGGCCGAACTCTTCAACGCCATGATGGAGCACGCCACCATGCCGCTGGAAGAGGGCCTGAGCCCTGCGGTCGAGCCCGGCACCAATACGGAGGAGCCCGCACTGAGCTTGCTGGATCTGCGCTGGGGCTTGGTCAACGTATTCCACTCGGCCATGCATAACGAGCGCGCAAGACGGGTGTTTGAAATTTCGACGCAGAAGGTCGAGTACACCAGCGAGATGCAGGCCTTGGTGGATCGCCGACTGGCCTCACATCGCGGTTGGCGGGCGCAGAACGAAGCCTCTTTTGAGCATGCCAAGGCACTGGGGCAATTGCCCGCCAATCTGAACAGCGCCAATGCGGCGGTGACGCTGGTCGCCTTGGTGGACGGTTTGCTGCACCAATGGTGCATGGACCCCCCGTCCTTCGACTTGGTGGCGGTTGGCCAGTCCACGGTGGAGACTTTTTTGAACGCCCTGAGCTACCAGGGCGAGGCCCTGCTGCCGCCGATGACCGCCGAAGAGTCAGCGCGCTTAGGCCAGGGCAATTTGTGCGGCCCACGCCGCGCGAGCGACTGAAACAGCGCATCCCGCTCGCATTTCAGGCCTTTTCCGGCACAAAGCCCACAGCCAAGCCCCCTGAATTGCACAGGCCTTGTAGGGGTTTGCGCCTGGACAAGGGACAATCGACCCTTCCCCAAATTCAGTGAGGCGCAGCCGGCCACCCGTCGGCCTGCGCTTTTGCCGCGCCATTTCAAGATGCAAGCCCAAAAGTCCAGCAGCAAGCCAGCCACCGCCGACAAATCCGCCAAGGCCACCAAGGCCTTG
This sequence comes from uncultured Roseateles sp., assembly GCF_945956965.1. Classification (GTDB taxonomy): domain Bacteria; phylum Pseudomonadota; class Gammaproteobacteria; order Burkholderiales; family Burkholderiaceae_C; genus Paucibacter_A. Next base: position 181,420 of record NZ_CAMFJS010000007.1, on the reverse strand, counting down.
ACGGCCTACCGGCCGTTCTGGGCCAAGCGCTTCGGGCCGGCCCCGTTCTTGCCGATGTCGCGCGCCGAGATGGATCAACTCGGCTGGGACAGCTGCGACATCATCATCGTCACCGGCGATGCCTATGTGGATCACCCCAGCTTCGGCATGGCCGTGATCGGCCGCACGCTGGAAGCGCAGGGCTTTCGCGTCGGCATCATCGCCCAGCCCGATTGGCAGAGCGCCGACCCCTTCAAGGTGCTGGGCAAGCCGAATTTGTTCTTCGGCATCGCCGCCGGCAATATGGATTCGATGATCAATCGCTACACCGCGGACCGCAAGATCCGCAGCGATGACGTCTACACCCCCGGCGGCCAGGGCGGCAAGCGTCCCGACCGCGCCACGCTGGTCTACACCCAACGCTGCAAAGAAGCCTGGAACGATGTGCCCATCGTGATCGGCGGCATCGAGGCCTCGCTGCGCCGCATTGCGCATTACGACTATTGGCAAGACAAAGTTCGCCGCTCGGTGATCGTGGATGCCAAGGCCGATCTGCTGCTCTACGGCAACGCCGAGCGCGCCATCGTCGAAGTGGCGCACCGCCTGGCCGCGCGTCAGCCGATCGAGAGCATCACCGATGTGCGCGGCACCGTCTTCATGCGCCGCACGAATGACCCCACGGCCGAAGGCTGGTTTGAGCTGGACTCGACCGAGGTGGACATGCCTGGACGCGTGGACGAGCACATCAGCCCCTACCAGACCATCGAGCAAACCGCCGAGGAAAAGGCCGCCGGCTGCGTCACCGGGCAGGTCAAAGCCGGCCAAGAGACGGGCGACGGCAGCAAGCCCATCACCATTCACCGCAAGCCCACAGCCGCACCGCTGGCAGGCAAGATCCAGATGCCGCCGCGCGAACGCACGGTGATCCGCCTGCCGGCCTACGAGCAGGTCAAGAGCGACCCGGTGCTGTATGCCCACGCCAACCGCGTGCTGCATCTGGAAACCAACCCCGGCAATGCACGCGCCCTGGTGCAGCGTCATGGCGACCGTGATGTCTGGATCAACCCGCCCCCCATCCCGCTGACCACGCCGGAGATGGACCATGTGTTTGACCTGAATTACGCCCGCGCCCCCCACCCCAGCTATGCCGACGCCAACGGCAGCCATGAGGGCGAGACCAAGATCCCGGCGTGGGAGATGATTCGCTTCAGCGTCAACATCATGCGCGGCTGTTTCGGCGGCTGCACCTTCTGCTCCATCACCGAGCATGAAGGCCGCATCATCCAAAGCCGCTCCGAAGATTCCGTGATCCGCGAGATCGAGGAAATGCGCGACAAGGTCAAGGGCTTCACCGGCGTCATCTCCGACCTGGGCGGCCCCACGGCCAATATGTACCGCATCGGTTGCAAGAGCCCCGAGATCGAGGCCGCTTGCCGCAAGCCCTCCTGCGTCTACCCCGGCATCTGCCAAAACCTCAACACCAACCACGACCCGCTGATCAAAATGTACCGCCGCGCGCGGGCCTTGAAAGGCGTAAAGAAGATTCTGATCAGCTCAGGTTTGCGCTACGACCTAGCTGTGCAGTCGCCGGAATATGTGAAGGAGCTGGTGACGCATCACGTCGGCGGCTACCTCAAGATCGCGCCCGAGCACACCGAGGACGGCCCGCTCACCAAGATGATGAAGCCGGGCATCGGCACCTACGACCGCTTCAAGAAGATGTTCGATGCCGCCAGCGAGGAAGCCGGCAAGAAGCAATACCTGATTCCCTACTTCATTGCCGCCCACCCCGGCACCTCGGACGAGGACATGATGAATCTGGCCGTCTGGCTCAAGAGCAATGGCTTCCGCGCCGACCAGGTGCAAACCTTCTACCCCAGCCCCATGGCCACGGCCACGGCCATGTATCACTCGAACCGCAACCCGCTCAAGAAGATCAGCCGTGACCCTGCCACCAGCGAGGTGGTGGACATCGTGCGCGGCGACCGCCGCCGCCGCTTGCACAAGGCCTTTTTGCGCTACCACGATGCCAATAACTGGCCAATGCTGCGCGAAGCGCTCAAGACGATGGGCCGCAGTGACCTGATCGGTAACGGCAAGCATCATCTGATCCCAAGCTACCAGCCCATCACCGACGGTAGCTACGAAAGCGCGCGGCGCAAAAACTCGACGCCTACGCCTGCCGGGCGCGGCGGCGCAGGCCATGGCGGGACTGCAGCAACGGCGCGACCAGTCGCCAAATCGCTGCACCACCCCTCGCAAGCGCGGCCTCAAGCGCGGCCCAACGCACAGCCACAGCCGGGCCAGATCCTGACCCAGCATACCGGCCTGCCGCCGCGCGACAACGGCTCGCGCCCAGCGGCGAAGTCAGCCCGGCCGCTCAAGCCTCACGGTGCCAGCGGCAAGCCTGGCGTGTCAGCCAGCATGGGCGCCGGCAAACCGGGCCAGGCCAGCCGACCCAGCCCTTCCGGCAGGCCAGGCAAACCCAGCAAGCCCGCGAAACCGGGTCAGCGCTGAGGACAGCCTCAGGGCTGCTGCTTGGCTTGCCTGAATAGGTTGGCCACCCGCAGCGCCAGCTGAACAAAGCTCAAGATTCGCGCCAGTCCCGGCCGACGGGTGCGCCCTTTGAGCAGCATCGCCGCCCCCGCCGCGCCGCCTGCCAAGCCCCACCAGCCCAGCGGCTGAGTGAGGGTTTGCGCCTCTTTGCGCATCTCGGCCCGCAGCTCAATGCTGCGCAGGCGCAAGGCCAGCTGGCGCAACTTCAGTTCATCGAGTTCTTGTTGAAACATGGTGCTCAGCCTCCCAGAGCTTCACGGTCGCGCGCCAACTCGGCCACGGTGCCGGCAAAAGCACCGCCTTTTTGGCTGATGTTTGCACTGGCGCGCCGCCAGCACCACCAAGCCAGCAGCGCGTAACCCGCGCCTAAAAGCAAGGCCGCCAGCCAGCGCCAGGGTTCGGGGCTGAGCAGCAAGACCCCCGCCGAAAACAAACCCAGCGCCGCCACCGCCAGCAGCAAAGCCATCAAGGCCTGAACCAGGGCGGAAAACAGCCGCAGCTTCTCCGCCTCAAGCTCGACGGACAACATGTCCACGCGGAGCTGCAGCATCTCCAGCGCATGCAAAAACAGGCGCCGCAAGCTGCCGAACAGGCCGCCGCTCTCGGCGGAATCGGCGGCGCCGGGCTTGGGCGACGCCGTCTCCGGCGACTCTTCTCGTGTTTCCCTCATGCCGTCTCCTCAATATCAAAACTGACGCCACCCTTTTGCAGGGACCAGAACGTTAAAAATGCTGCTACAAGTCAGCTTTCAAGTGTTGCGCCACATCAGCGCACAGGGTTGTGAGCATGGCGATGACGTTCAGAATCGAATACCCTTGTGCCATTGTCAATCTATCGGCTGGAGCATAGCCCCCCCATGCAAGAGACAAACAGTCCGATGCCCCCTGAAGCACAGGGCGATGACGATTTGCTGGAATTCCTGGAAGGCCCCGAGCCAGGCGATCGCGACCCCGCCAATACTGCCAGCCACTGGCGCATCCTGATCGTTGACGACGACAGCGACGTCCACAAAGCCACCGAACTGGCCATGCAAGGCCTGCTGGTCGAAGGCCAGCCACTCACTTTTGTCCACGCCCGCTCGGCGGCCGAAGCCCGCTATGTGCTGGCCCATGAGCAAGATCTGGCCGTGGTGCTGCTGGACGTGGTGATGGAGACCGAAGACTCCGGCCTGCAACTGGTGCGCTATATCCGCGACGAGTTGCAACTGGCCTCCCTGCGCATCGTGCTGCGCACCGGCCAACCCGGCTACGCGCCTGAAATCGAAACGGTGCAGGCCTATGACATCAACGACTACAAGACCAAGTCGGAGCTGACCCGCACGCGGCTCTACACGGTGCTCACCGCCGCCATCCGCTCCTACCGCCAGATTTGCGCGCTGGAAGCCAACCGGCGCGGCCTGGAAATCATTGTGGAGGCCAGCACGGAGCTGAGCCGCCTGCGCGGCCTGCACCGCTTCTCTGAAGGCGTGGTGACGCAAATCTGCGCCATGCTGGGCATCTTGCCCGAAGGCTTGGTGTGCGCACAGGTCGGCACCGATGCCAACACCGATGTGCGCATCGTCGCCGCGGCCGGCCAGTACAGCAGCTTGATGGATCTGCCGCTGAGCTCGGTCCCCATCTCCGCCGTGCGCGATCCGCTGCAACGCTGCCTGCAACAGCGCGAGAACATTTACGAGGATGGCACCTGCCTTTACTTCGGCCTGTCCAACGGCCGCCCGATGGCCGCGCTGGTCGATGTGGGCCGCACCCTGGGCGAAATGGACCAGCGCCTGCTGCGCGCCTTTTGCGCCAATATTTCGGTCGGCCTGGAAAACGTGGTGCTCTACAGCCAGTTGCTGGACCAGGCCTATAACGACCAATTGCTGCGTCTACCCAACCGCAACCGCTTCGTCGAGTTGCTGGACAAAAACCTCAAGGATCCAGCCGGCATCACCCTGGCCTTGATCGACATCGACGATTTCTCCGACATCAACGACGCCTTCGGCCATCAGTTCGGCGACCAGGTTTTGCAAGCGGTGGTGGTTCGCCTGGGCGAACGCCTAGGTTTCAACACCGCCATGGCCCGTGTCGGCGCCGACACCTTCGGCCTGTTGGGGCCGAGCGCCCAAGTGAGCGGCGAATCAATTGAGGCCGTGTTCACCGAGCAATTCGCGGTGTCGGGCGAACGCCTGCAACTCTCGGCCACCACCGGCCTGGTGCGGCTGGAGGATTCGGCCGCTGTGGGCTCCGAGCTCTTGCTGGACGCGCAAATCGCGCTCAAGCAAGCCAAGCTACAGCATCGCGGTTCCTCCCAGTATTTCTCACCCGCCATGGGCACCGATGCGCGCGAGCGCTTCAAGCTGCTCAAGGGCTTGCGCGCCGGCTTCGAAGAAAACCGCTTGTTCGTGGTCTATCAGCCGCAGGTGGATTTGGCCACCGGCAAGGCCATCGGCGCGGAAGCCTTGCTGCGCTGGCGCACCGAAGAGGGCCGCTTTGTGCCGCCCGATCAGTTCATCCCCCTGGCGGAAAAGTCTGGCTTGATCATCAGCATTGGCGAGTTCGTGCTGCGCACCGCCTGCCATCAGGTCAAACGCATGCTGGAACTCGGCTATGCCGATTTCCGTATGTGCGTGAATGTGTCGCTGGCGCAGTTCCGCCACCAGGACTTCATCGCCATGCTGATGCGCGCGCTGCGCGATATCGGCATCGACGGGCGCAATCTCGAACTCGAGATCACCGAATCGATGGCGATGGAAGACACAGAGCTGGTGATGCACATCTTGGCGGACATCAAGCGTTGCGGCATTACGGTGGCGATTGACGACTTCGGCACCGGCTTCTCATCGCTGAGCCATCTGCGTCAGTTGGATGTGGACCGGCTCAAGATCGACCGCGCTTTTGTGCGCGAGGCGCAAAGCTCCAGCGCCGGCTCGACGATTGCGCAAATGGTCATCAATCTGGGTCGCGGCCTGGGCCTGACGGTGATTGCCGAAGGCATAGAAACCGACGAGCAGCGCCAGCAACTGCTGGCCCTGGGCTGCCACGAGGGACAAGGCTATTTATTCGCCCGCCCCATGCCAGCCGAGCAGCTGGAACGCTGGATGGAGCATCCGCTGGCGGCCGAACCCATCTGAGCCCGCTGCCAGCTGAGCTGGCAGCGTTCACAAAACGCTCAGCGTTTGCCTAGCGCCTCCGCCAGCCGCGCCGGCATCAGCCTGGCGCGGGAAGCAAGCAAGAATCAGCGGCGGCTGATCAACATGCCCAGGAGCAAGCCCACACCGGCCGCCAGGCCGATGGACTGCCAGGGGTTTTCATGCACATAGGCATCGGTGGCGCGGCCGGCGGCGCGGGCGCGCTCCACGGCAGCTTCCTGCAGATCGGCCAGATTGTGCTTGGCCCGGTCCAGGCTGGCCTGCACCTTAGCGCGCAGCTCGGAAGCGCCTTCGCCGGCCGAACCTGCGGTTGCCCGCAGCAGCGACTCGGCCTCGGCCACAACCGCGTGCAAATCGCTAATCAAACGGTCACTTTGAACGGTGGGGATCTCTGCCATGGTGTTCACTCCTTGAGTTGTTGTGGGGCCATCTGAGTCAGCCGCTTTAAGCTCGGCCGAAGAACCTGCGAACACCGCCCGAGGCGGCTTTGCAGCAAGTTCATTCGGCAACGATAGCGCGTATCAGCTCAAGAGGCTATCTGGGGGCACATACGCGTATCCCAAGTCCCGCGCCACCGCCTCGTAAGTCAGCTTGCCCTGCGCCACATTGAGGCCGGCGCGCAGATGCGGGTTGTCTTTCAAAGCCTGCTTCCAGCCCTTGTCGGCCAGGGCCACGGCATGGCCGATGGTGGCATTGTTGAGCGCGAAGGTCGAGGTGCGCGCCACCGCGCCAGGCATATTGGCCACGCAGTAGTGCACCACACCGTCGATCACAAAGGTCGGATCGGCATGGGTGGTGGCGTGCGAGGTTTCAAAGCAGCCGCCCTGGTCGATGGCTACATCCACCACCACGGCGCCCTTCTTCATGCGCGCGACCATGGCCCGCGTCACCAGCTTGGGCGCGGAAGCCCCCGGGATCAGCACGCCGCCGATCACCAAGTCAGCCGACAGCACCGCCTCTTCCACGCTTTGCACATTCGAGTATTGGGTGCTGATGCGGTTGCCGAACACCAGGTCCAGCTGGCGCAGGCGATCCACGCTCTTGTCCAGCACGGTGACGCGCGCGCCCATGCCCACGGCCATCTGCAAAGCATGGGTACCCACCACGCCGCCACCCAGAATCACCACATGCGCCGGCGCCACGCCGGGCACACCGCCCAGCAGCACGCCCATGCCGCCCTTGCTCTTCTCCAGATGCGCAGCACCCGCCTGAATCGACATGCGGCCGGCCACCTCGCTCATGGGTGCCAGCAGCGGCAGGCCGCCACCTGGGCCGGTCACCGTTTCATAAGCAATACAGATGGCACCGGACTTGACCAGGGCCGCCGTCTGCTCGGGGTCCGGCGCCAGATGCAGATAGGTGTAGAGGATCTGGCCCGGGCGCAGCATGGCGCATTCCTGCGGCTGCGGCTCCTTGACCTTGACGATCATGTCGGCCTGGGCGAACACAGTGGCCGCATCGGGCGCCAGCGTGGCGCCGGCGGCCTGGTAATGCTCGTCCAGCAAACCAATCGCAGCACCCGCGCCGGTCTGCATCAGCACCTTGTGGCCACGCGATGTCAGCTCGCGCACGCTGGCGGGCGTCAGGCCCACCCGGTACTCGTGGTTCTTGATCTCTTTGAGGCACCCTACCGTCATCTTGTTTTGGCTCATCACAGTCTCCTTGTGGCTCGTTGGCCGGTTATAGGCCTCGCAGTTGTACGACCGAAGGCCGCGAAAGTGAAGCGGCATCACGCGCCCTTCATCGCCATAAGGGAAACTGATGTGAGGCACCCTGTGATGGCGCGGCACACTCAGGGCATAGTCCAATGGAAACAGCAGGAGTTCATGCATGAAGCCAGCCAAGATCCTCGTCGCCCAAGGCGGCGGCCCCACCGCCGTCATCAACCAGTCGCTGGTGGGCGTGGTGCTGGAGGCGCGCCGCCAGGCCAAGGTCGAGGCCGTCTACGGCGCCTGGCACGGCATGCGCGGCATCATCAACGAAGACTTCGTCGATCTGGGCCAGGAAACCAGCCACAACCTGGAGTTGGTGGCCGGCACGCCCTCCTCCGCCCTGGGCTCCACCCGCGACAAGCCCGACGCCGCCTACTGCCACCAGATCTTCAAGGTGCTGCAAGCCCACGGCATCACCCATTTCTTCAATATCGGCGGCAACGACTCCTCCGACAGCGTGCGCATCGTCAGCGAGGAAGCAGCGGCCGCCAACTATCCACTGCGCTGCATCCACATCCCCAAGACGATTGACAACGATCTGGTGGAGAACGACCACACGCCTGGCTTCCCCTCCGCCGCCCGCTTTGTGGCTCAAGCCTTTGCCGGCGCCAACCTCGATAACGCCGCCCTGCCCGGCGTCTACCTGGGTGTGGTGATGGGCCGCCATGCGGGCTTTCTGACGGCGGCATCGGCCTTGGGCAAGAAGTTCCCTGACGACGGCCCACACCTGATTTACCTGCCCGAGCGGGTGTTCGAGCTGGAACGCTTTCTGGCCGATGTGAAAACCATGTACGAGCGCCATGGCCGCTGCGTCATTGCGGTTTCTGAGGGCATCCACGACGCCGCCGGCGAGCCCATACTGGCCCAGCTCAGCACCCAACTGGACCGTGATGCCCATGGCAATGTGCAGCTGTCCGGCACCGGCGCCCTGGCCGATTTGCTCTGCGATCAAATCAAGTCCCGGCTCAAGATCAAACGCGTGCGAGGCGACACCTTCGGCTATTTGCAGCGCAGCTTCATCGGCTGCGTCTCCGATGTGGATCAGCGCGAGGCGCGCGAGGTCGGCGAGAAGGCGGTGCAATTCGCCTTCCACGGCCAGCGCGATGGCTCGGTAGCGATCAAGCGGGTGGGCAATTACTCGGTCGATTACGAGCTGCTGCCGCTGGCGGCGGTGGCCGGCAAGACTCGGGTGATGGAAGACGAATTCATCAGCGCCAGCGGCACCGATGTGACCGATGCCTTCCGACTTTATTTGCGCCCCCTGCTGGGCTCGGGCCTGCCGGATGCCTTCCGCCTGCGGCCCAACCCGGTGGCCAAGATTCTTCATCCCAAGGCCTGATGACATAGACCCCAAGCACCTCCGCTGAGCTGCCAACACAAAGGAGACCGCGATGACACCCGAAACACCCCCGCCGGCCGGTTGGCCGCGTCTGAGCAGCAGCGTGTTCTATGCCGATGCCAGCAGCGCCATTGACTGGTTGGTTGAAGCCTTCGGCTTTGAGGTGGCCATCCAGGTCATGAGCCCCGACGGCAGCCGGGTCGTGCACAGCCAGCTGCTGTACGGCGAAGCCATGATCATGGTGGGCGAAGGCGGGGCGGAGCGCGAGCCGAAGTTCGGCATCCCCTGCCGCAGCCCGCAGGCCGTGGGCGGCGCCAACACGCAGTGCCTGATGCTGTTTGTCGATGATGTCGAGGCCCATTGCGCGCAAGCCCGCGCGGCCGGCGCCATCATCCTGGCCGAGCCGGAATTGCATGACTACGGCCCCGAGTACTGGGCCGACCGCAGCTATGGCGCGCAAGACCCCGATGGTCATATGTGGTGGTTCACCCAGCGCGTGCGTGACCCCGTCTGATTCAGCCTACCCGACTCATCACGCGGGCGAATGCCGCATCACCAAACAAGCGCCGGACAGCCATCTGACAGCGCGGGCGCTTACAGTCCGGCCACCATGTCCAACGCCTTGCCACCCAGTTCCAGCGCCAGCCCCAGCCAGCGCCCTGCCAACACCTTCACCGAACTGCTGGTGACTTTGCTGGCGCCCTCCCTGGTGCTGATGCAGCTCAGCGGCCCGGAGCGCCTGGGGACCATGGGCGCGCTGATGCTGGCCCTGTCCATGCCCCTGTTTTGGGCTTTGCGCACAGCAGTGCGTGAACGCCGCTTCAGCTGGATGGCGGGCCTGGGCGTGCTCAGCACCTTGCTGACCGGTGGCATCGGTCTGCTGGCCCTGGATCCACAATGGCTGGCCGTTAAAGAAGCGGCCGTACCGGGCCTGATTGGCCTGGTGGTGCTGGTCTCCGCCCTGACGCGCAAGCCGCTGATCCGCCTGCTGGTGTTCAACCCACAAATCATGGACGTGCCGCGCATCGAGACCGCCCTGGCTGTGCGCGGTGCTACCGCCGCATTTGAGCGCTGCCTGCGCCTGGGCACCTGGATGCTGGCGGGCAGCTTCGCCTTTTCCAGCGCGATGAATTACGCCCTGGCGCGCTGGGTGGTGCAAAGCCCCGCCGGCAGCGAAGCCTTCAATGCCGAGCTGGGCCGCATGAACTTGCTGAGCTGGCCCGTCATCGCCATTCCGTCCACCTTGATGATGATGGGCGTGCTGTTCTACCTGGCGCGCGGCATCAAGCAGCTGACCGGCATGAAGCTGGAAGAGTGCCTGCGCCAGCCATAGTCCCCGGCCAAGGTCGCAGTGCAGCCGAATCGCTGAGTAGGATGGCGGCTTCACTCCAAGCAGGAACCACGATGGGACAGATGATCGACTTCCAGCGCCCCGACGGCGCATCCAGCCCCGCCTACCTCGCCCGCGCGGCGGCCCCCAATGCCCCTGGGCTCATCCTCTTGCAGGAATGGTGGGGCCTGAACGACAACATCCGCGCCACCGCCGACCGCTATGCCGCCGCCGGCTTCACCACCTTGGCGCCCGACCTCTACCGCGGCCGCCAGGCCAGCGATGCCGACGAAGCCAGCCACTTGATGAGCGGCCTGAGTTTTGCCGATGCCACGCACCAAGACCTGGCCGGCGCACTGGCCTATTTGCGCGGCACAGCCGGCTGCCCCCGGGTTGGCGTGAGCGGCTTTTGCATGGGCGGCGCGCTGACGGTGGCCGCGGCCGTGCATGTGAAGGGCTTGTCAGCCGCCAGCTGCTTTTACGGCATGCCGCCGGCCGACTTTGCCGCGCCGCAGGACGTAGGCATTCCCTTCCAGGGCCATTACGCCGACATCGACGACTGGTGCACGCCCGAGGCCGTGAAAGCCTTTGTGGCCCTGCTGCCTCCGGGCGCCGACATCCATCACTACCCGGCCGCCCACGGCTTCTTCAACAGCAGCCGCGAGCATGTGTTTGATGTGGCCTGCGCCGAGCAGGCCTGGCAACGCACGCTGGATTTTTTGCGCCGGCACCTGCAAGGCTAGTGCGAGAGCGCCCACGCTCGCCGCTCTCGCCGCTCTCGCCGATCGGCTCAAGGCGAAGCCACTTCCTGCGCCGGAAGCTCCCACTGCAACCATTCGATCTCGAAGAGCGCGCCCTGCCCCGGCGCGCTCTTCGCGGTCAGGCGGCCCTTGAGTTCCTTGCTGATCTGAGCCTGGGCCTTGAACAGCCCCAGGCCGCTGCGGCCTTGGCCAAACTGGGTGCTGACATAGGGGTCAAACACGCGCGGCAGCAGATCGGCGGCGATGCCGCGCCCCTGGTCTTGCACAGAGAGCCGCAGCTGATGGCCGGTGCGCCTGGCGCTGACCTGCACCAGGCCCGCCTGCCCGGGCGGGTAAGCATGGCGCGCCACGTTCTGAAACAGCTGCACCAGCACATCATGGATGACCCCACTGGCCACGCTCAAAGGCTCAGCCAGATCCAGCGCCAGGCTGAGCGGGCTGCTCGGGCCCAAAGCCTCGCGCCAAGCGGCGTGCACCAGCGTCTCGAGTGGTTCCTTGGGCGCGAGACCCAGTCGCGGCTCAGGCAACTCTGCGACAAATTCTTGGTAAGTGGCGATCAACTTGATCGCACGTTCGACATTGCTCAGCGACAAGGTGCGGCCCGTCGTCAGGGCAAGCACATCCGCCTGCAGACCTGAACGCGAGATGGCCCCCTGCTGCAAGCGTTGTTCAAGCGCCTGCCCGCGCGCCACCAAGCTGCTCAGCGCCGTCAAGGCCACGCCCAGCGGCGTGTTCAGCTCATGCGCAACCCCTGCCAACAAACTGCCGAGCGAAGCCAGGCGGCTGCTGGCAATCAACTCGTCTTGCAAGTCACGCTGCAGCTGAAGCGATACGCTCAAAGCCTGATTCTGGCGCTCCAGCGCTTTGGCATGCGCTTGGGCATGCTCCCGGTCGACCTGGGCATGGTGCAGCTCCGCCTTCTCAAGCGCCATGGTCAAAGCCCTTTGGCTTGACAAGCGCAAGTCGTCCAGCTCCCAGGCATGGGCTCGCTCAAGCGCCAGCAATGCGCCCTGCCCATCGCCTGTTTGCATGAGCCAAGGCGCCAGCTCCCTGAGCCGCCGGGCGTGATGGGCGTTCTTGCTCTGCAAGCTTGCGAGGCCGGCAATGCTTTGCCGCATCAGCTGCGCGGCACCGGCGAAGTCCTGGCTGGCGGCACAGCACTTGGCTTGCGCGGCCAAGACCTCGGGCTCAAAGCGCTGGCGCGCATAGTCGCTGATGCGGGCCAAGTAGGCACCCGCGCGGCTCACCGCTTGCTGCGCTTGGCCATCGTCACCCATTGCCAAGAATGCCTCGGCCACACCCGTCAATGCATTGCAGGCCTCCGCCCAGCGCCGCTGCTCCACACAGAATTTCACGGCCAACTGAGAGGCCTGCAATCGCCGCGCTAGCTCGCCTTGACGCCGGTAGGCCAGAGCAAGATCCGTCAAGGCCACCACCCACGGCCCCGGATACCCCGCTTCTTGGTAGAGCGCTGAAGCGGCCAGCAAGCATTCGATTTCGCGCTGAGTCTCCTGCTTCACGCAAAAACAGGCAGCCAGAGCGATCTGGTAATGGGCCCTGTCCTCCGGCACCGGCGCGGCCTCGGCATTCAGATCAGTCAAGCGCGCCAGCAGCAGCGCCGCCTGCTCCACCTCGCCGATGAAGGCGTAGAGGCGGCAGCTCCTGGCCAACAAATAGATGCGGTAGGGCGCGCCCAGCCCAAGCTCGGTCCAGCCCAGGCCAATCGCCAAGATAGGCCTCGTGGCGTGCCCCTGGAATTCCTCATCCAGCAAGCTGACCAAATGGGCCACCAGCGCCACCCCGAAATCGCAGGGCGCCTCATGCTTCAGCTGCTCGAAAAGGGTGAGCGTCGCGGAGAGCTGATCGCCGGCGAGACTGGGCTCACCCCAGTAGCGCGTCTGCTCGGCCCGCAGCCAGGCCCATCGCTCGGCGAGAGTAGCGGGGGTGCTTGGCGGCTGCGGCATTCTTCGCTCCTGATGAACGAAAACACTCTGCGCCCAAAAAAGACGCCCAGCTCAAGGGGCCGCAGCCCTGCTGTGGACTGCGCCCTAGCCCGCCCGCTTGGCCAGCAGCGCACGCGCCACGCGCGACACCGGTGGTCGGCCCAGCACGCCGGAGATGAAGGCGCCGGCATCGACCAGCTTGTCGAGATCGATGCCGGTCTCGATGCCCAGGCCGTTCAACATGAAGACCACGTCCTCGCTGGCCACATTGCCGGTGGCGCCCTTGGCATAGGGGCAGCCGCCCAGGCCGGCCACGCTGGTGTCGAAATGATGCACGCCCAACTCCAGACAGGCGTAGATATTGGCCAGGGCCTGGCCGTAGGTGTCGTGGAAATGGCCGCTGACCTCGACCAGCGGATAGTGCTTGAGCGCGCGCTCCATCGCGGCCTGCACCTTGCGCGGTGTGCCCACGCCGATGGTGTCCGCCACGCCGAGGTGATCAACACCGATGGCCTTCATCAGCAGCACCACACGTTCCACCTGATCGGCGCTGATGTCCCCCTCGTAAGGGCAACCCACGGCGCAGGACAAGGCACCGCGCACCTTGATGCCGGCGGCATGCGCCGCCTCAACCACCGGCGCGAAGCGCTCAATGCTCTCGGCAATGCTGCAGTTGATGTTCTTCTGGCTGAAGGCCTCGGACGCGGCGGCGAACACCACCACTTCGTCCGGTCGGGTCAGCAGGGCCGATTCCAGCCCCTTCATATTCGGCGTTAGCACCGAGTAGCGCACGCCGGGCTGGCGCTCGATGGCGGCCATCACGGCCGCGTTGTCGGCCATCTGCGGCACCCATTTGGGCGACACAAAGCTGGTGACCTCAATTTCCTTCAGGCCGGCGCCTTGCAGCATGGCCACCAGCTGCGCCTTGTGCGCGGTGGAAACCGGCTCCTTCTCGTTTTGCAGGCCATCGCGCGGGCCAACATCGACAAGGGTGACGTGATTGGGAAAATTCATCTCAGGCCTCCATGCGCAGCAACTCGGCACCATCGCCGATCTGGTCGCCCACGGCGAACAGCAACTCGGCCACCACGCCGTCCTTGGGCGCGTTGATGGTGTGCTCCATCTTCATCGCCTCCATCACCGCCAGCGGCTGGCCCTTGCTCACCTTATCACCCACGGCGGCCAGGAAGCTGACCAGCTTGCCCGGCATCGGCGCGGTCAGGCGGCCGGCCTCGGCCGCGCCGTCACCGGCATGAGCAATCGGGTCGATCTCGGTCACCAGGGCCGCGCCCTGCGGCGCGAACACGGCAATGGTCTCGCCCTGCGAATAGGTATTCACCATCACGCGGCGCTGCGCGAGCCCCTCGCCCAGCAACAGCTCATGCGACTCCAAGCTGCGCGAGTTCACCGTGAAAGGCAAGACCTGACCCTGAACGTCCAGCTGCATACCGCCCTGATGATGGCGCGACAAGCTCACCGGCAACGAGCTCTCGCCCACGCGCAGATCAAAGCGCCGCGCCGAGGCGCCGTACATGCGCCAGCCGTCGCGGCGGCTCCAGGGGTCGGCACCTTGCAACTGCGCTTCAGCCGCCAGCTTGTGGGCCACCACGGCCGCGGCAGTGATGTCTAGGGGCAGGCCGGCTTGACCGAACAGCGCGTCTTTCTCACGCTCGATCAGCGCCGTATCCAGATCGGCATTGGCAAAAGAATCGGTGGCCGCGCAGCGGCGCAAGAAGGCCACATTGGTTTGCAGGCCGACGATATGGGTATCACGCAGCGCCGCATCCAGGCGGGCCAGGGCTTGCGCGCGGTCCTCACCCCAGACGATCAGCTTGGCGACCATGGAGTCGTAGAAGGGGCTGATGGCATCGCCCTCGCCCACGCCGGCGTCGATGCGCACCAGGCCGCGCTCAAAAGCCACATGCTCGGGCCAACGCGCCACGGTGAGTGCGCCGGTGGCCGGCAGAAAGCCGGCCTCGGGGTTTTCAGCACAGATGCGCGCCTCGATGGCATGGCCGTGCATGCGCAGCTCGTCCTGCTTCAACGGCAAAGGCTCGCCCGCCGCCACGCGCAGCTGCCACTCCACCAGGTCTTGCCCGGTGATGGCTTCCGTGACCGGATGCTCCACCTGCAAGCGGGTGTTCATTTCCATGAAATAGAAACGACCACTTTCAACAAAGTCATGCTCGCAGATGAACTCCACCGTGCCCGCGCCGCTGTAGTTCACCGCCTTGGCGGCCGCCACGGCCGCCTCACCCATGGCCTGGCGGCGCGCCTCGCTCATGCCTGGCGCAGGGGCTTCTTCCAGCACCTTCTGGTGACGGCGCTGCACCGAGCAGTCGCGCTCAAACAAATAGACGCAGTCGCCGAAGTTGTCGCCAAAGACCTGAATCTCCACATGGCGCGGGCGCTGCACATAACGCTCAATCAGAACAGCATCGTCGCCGAAGCTATTGATGGCCTCGCGCTTGCAAGAAGCCAGCGCCGCGTCGAACTCCTCTGCCGAGAACACCGCGCGCATGCCCTTGCCGCCACCGCCAGCACTCGCCTTGATCAAGACCGGGAAGCCAATGCGCTCGGCCTCGCGCTTGAGCAGGGCTGCATCCTGATCGGCGCCGTGATAGCCGGGCACCAAGGGCACGCCCGCTTTTTCAATCAAGCGCTTGGATTCCGCCTTCAAGCCCATAGCCAGAATTGCGGCGGCCGAGGGGCCGATGAAGACCAAGCCATTGGCTTCGCAAGCCTTGGCGAAGTCTTCGTTCTCGCTCAAGAAACCGTAACCCGGGTGGACCGCTTGCGCGCCCGTGGCCTTGGCGGCATCGAGGATGCGCTGCCACTGCAAATAGGAATCTTTAGGCGCCGGGCCACCGATCAGCACCGCCTCATCGCAGGCCAGCACATGCTTGGCCTTGGCATCCGCCTCCGAATAAACGGCCACGGTCTTGATGCCCATGCGGCGTGCGGTAGCAGCCACTCGGCAGGCGATCTCACCCCGGTTGGCGATCAGGATCTTCTTGAACATTCTTTTGTCTCCAGTCTCGTGAACTTCGAACTTGTCAGGTCATCCCAGGATGGCTGGGAAAGCTGCGGTAAATGCATTCATGCCCGGCCCGGAATGCGCCGGGCTTCGCCTAAAAATCACCATCACTCAAAGGCCTATGCCGACATTCGCCTTGCAGCCACTGGGATTCAGCTCCAACAACTAGCCCTTTGGGATGAACTGCATCCCAGGGCCTTCCGATGGCCGAGGAACAAAACCATGCCGCTCGTAAAAACTTGACTTGCCTCTAGCACTGAACAATTGGATATCGGTGATGCCTGCACTCAGACAGGCGTCGAGTACCGAAGAGAGCAAGGCTGAACCAATGCCCCTACCCTGGAACTCCGGACGAACAATCATCTCCGTAATGAAGGCATGCAAATGCCCGTCCGAGATGACACGAGCAAAGCCTACGAGTTGGCCTGCCGAGTACGTAGATCGAGTCGCCCACGAGCCAGCCAGTGCGCCTTGGTAATACCTAACGTCACGCGAAGTCGTTCCCCAACCCGTGGTGTCGTACAGGTCTTTGAAGGATTCTGCCGATGGCTGAACAGAACTGTATTCAAGTGTTTGCATGAATCAATTTCGCTTCAACGGCCCATCGTGTCGATACCTGGGGCTTGATGCCAAGCCGATGCGCAACGAGGCGCGTCGGTATTCTGGGGTTCCCCGTCTTGCCCGGGCGAGGAGCGCAGGCTTTGACGGGCGGCGCGAAGCGCCTTCAAGGGCTGACTTCGCGCCCTTTGTTTGAACGGAGCGTAGCGCAGTGAGTTGGGCGCGGCCCGGCAAAGACGAGCACCGCAGCGGACCCGTCAGGGCCGGGCATTCGGGGCGCCTTCTTTGCCTACTTTCTTGGGCGCCCAAGAAAGTAGGTCGCCTGCCGGGGCGAACTCCCGGCACGGGCCTCGAAACAACAACGACACCGCCCATAAAAGCAAAACCTCAATGCGAGTGGCAACTCACCTTGCCACAGCCACCCTCAAAGTCCTCTTGCGGCACCAAATTCGCCTCACTCGCACAACGCATACCCAAACGATTCAGCAGCGCACGATCTTTCTCCGCCTGCGGATTCGAGGTGGTGAGCAGCTTGTCGCCATAGAACATCGAATTGGCACCGGCCAGGAAGCACAGGGCTTGCATGCTCTCGGGCATCTCTTCACGGCCGGCCGACAGGCGCACCATGGCGCGCGGCATGGTGATGCGGGCCACCGCGATGGAGCGAATGAACTCGAAGGGGTCCAGCGCCTCGGTGCCCTTGTCGGCCAGCGGCGTGCCTTCGACCTGGACCAGGTTGTTGATCGGCACCGACTCCGGGTAAGGATTCAGATTGGCCAACTGCACGATCAAGCCGGCGCGCTGGCGGCGGGTTTCGCCCATGCCGACGATGCCGCCGGAGCAAACCTTCAGGCCCACATTGCGCACCCGGTCCAGCGTGTCCAGGCGGTCTTGATAAGTGCGGGTGGTGATGATCTGGCCGTAGAACTCGGGCGAGGTGTCGAGGTTGTGGTTGTAGTAGTCCAGGCCGGCTTCGGCCAGTTGCTCGGCTTGGCCGTCACCCAGCATGCCGGCGGTCAGGCAGGTTTCCAGGCCCATGGCTTTGACTTCCTTGACCATCTCGCCAATGGCTTCCAAATGGCGCTCCTTGGGCGAGCGCCAGGCGGCGCCCATGCAGAAACGCGTGGCGCCATTGGCTTTTGCCGCGCGCGCGGCCTCCAACACTTCTTGCAGCGGGATCAGCTTTTCGGCCTTGAGGCCGGTGTCGAAATGGGCCGACTGGGGGCAGTAGGCGCAATCCTCTTCGCAGCCACCGGTCTTGATGGACAGCAGCGTGGAGAGCTGCACCGCATTGGCGTCGAAGTTCTCGCGATGCACTTGCTGCGCCTTGAACATCAGGTCGTTGAAGGGCAGGTCGAACAGGGCGGCGACTTCATTCACCGTCCAGGGCTTGTCATTGCGGCGATCCTCGTCCCGGGTGGGGGTGAGCGATTGGATTTGATTGGTGGTTTGCGAGTGGCTCATAGCGATTCCAGGGCAGGCAATAAAAACGGTGCAGTTCGGGTCAGACCAAGCGCTGCGGCAGCAGGGCTTGAAGATTCAAATGCTCGGCCACGGCGGCGGCCGTGGGTAGCTTCAAACGGGGTATATGGCCCCAGCAGGGCGCGGCCAGGGCCGCATCCAGCGCGGCCAGATTGTCGGTGACATGGGGCATGGCCGGATCCACGGTGTTGGCCACCCAGCCGATCAGCGTCAGGCCACGGGCGCGAATGGCTTCGGCCGTCAGCAAAGCATGGTTGATGCAGCCCAGGCGCAGGCCCACCACCAAGACCACCGGCAGCGCCAGCTCGGCCGCCAGATCGGCGGTGTCAAAGCCCGCGCTCAAGGGCACGCGGAAGCCGCCCACGCCTTCCACCAGGGCGAAATCGCCCAGGGCGGCGCTGGCGCGGATGGCGGCCAGCACGGCGTGGCGCTCGATGCTGCGGCCCTCCATGGCGGCGGCGATATGCGGCGCGCAAGCGGCGCGGTACTGCAGCGGGCCGACTTGCTCCGGGCTCATGCCGATGTTTTGCGCGGCATGCAGCTGCTGCACATCTTCATTGACCCAGCGGCCGTCCACCAGGTCCTGGCCGGCGGCCAAGGGTTTGATGGGCGCCACGCGCAAGCCCTTCTGGCTCAGCGCGTGGGTCAGGCCAGCGGTGATGCAGGTCTTTCCAATCTCGGTGTCGGTGCCGGTGATGAACAGGCCTTTGAAGCTAGGCGCCGGGCTGGCTGTAGTGTTGACACTCATGCCGCCACCTTGTCCATATCGGCGGCGGCCGCGCTCAGCGCCGACAAAAGCTCATCCACATCCGCCTCGCTATGCGTCGCGCACAAGGTGATGCGCAGCCGGGCTTCGCCCTTGGGCACGGTGGGCGGGCGGATGCCCGGCACGCGCAGGCCTTGCGCTTCCAGGCGCGCGGCCAGGGCCATCACCTCGGCATTGCCGCCGATGATCAGCGGCTGAACAGGGGTGTCCGAGGGCGGCAAGCGCCAGCCCAGGGCCGGGTGGCGCTGGAGGATCGCATCCACACCGCGGCGCAGCTGGGCTTGGCGCAAGCGCAGATTGGCACGGCGCGCGCGGCCCAGCTCACCATCGATCAAGGCAAAGCTGGTCAGCAGCGCATGCTCCACGGCCGGTGGCGAGGCGGTGGAGAAGATGTAGTTGCGCGCCGCTTGCAGCAGGTATTGGGTGATGGTGGCATGGGCCACCACAAAAGCGCCGGCCAGGCCGGCGGCCTTGCCCAGGGTGCCCACCAGAATCAGGCGTTCGCTGCTTAGATTGAAGTGCTCCAGCGAGCCGCGGCCCTGCTCGCCCAGCACGCCAAAGCCGTGGGCGTCGTCCACGATCAGCCAGGCATCGAACTCTTCGGCCAAGGCCAGCAGCGCGGGCAGCGGGGCCAGGTCGCCGTCCATGCTGAACACCGCGTCGGTGATGATGAGCTTGACCTTGGCCGTGCTGGCCGCCAGCAGTGCGCGCAGGCCGGCCACATCGGCGTGGCCATAGCGTTTCACCTCGGCCCGCGCCAGGCGGGTGCCGTCGATCAAGGAGGCGTGGTTCCAGGCTTCCGAAAAGATCTCGGCGCCCTCGTCGCCCAGCGCCGTCACCACGGCCAAGTTCGCCATATAGCCGGTGCAAAAGCCCAGGGCCGTGGCCTGCGGGATATGCGGCTTGAACCAGGCGCCCAGGGTCTGCGCCACTTGCTCGTGGGCGCGGCTGTGGCCGCTGATCAGGGGCGAGGCGCCGGAGCCGCCGCCGTAAAGCTGCGCGCCTTCAATCAGCGCGGCCTGGATGGCGGGCTCGGCGGCCAGGCCCAGATAGTCGTTCGAGCAGAACATCAGCAACTCGCGTGTGCGGCCGTCGGCACCGCGCACTTGTTGGCGCGGGGCGGTGGCGCTTTCGGCCTGACGCAGAAAACGGGTGAGGCTTTGAGCCTCGATGGCGCGCAGCTTGGCGCTTAAGTGATCAAGCAACATGGGGAGAGTCCGTCGTGTCGGACGGGGGCAATTGGGACAGTACTTCGTCCAGGGTCAGCGTGACTGCGCGGGCCAGGAAGGCGGCCGTATCGGCGTCAATCACATAGGGCGGCATCAGGTAGACGGTGTTGCCGATCGGGCGGATCAGCAGCTCATGCGCACGCGCTGCCAGATGGAATCTCTCGGCGAAGCGCAGGCCAGGCTCTTGCACATCAAAGGCCAGGATCATGCCCAGCTGGCGCAGATGCTTGACGTTTGAGTGGGCCGCCAGCGGCGCAATGGCCTCGCGCAGCAGCGCGGCTTGCTGGGCGTTGGCCTGCAGCTGACCGGCATCAAAACGGTCCAATACCGCATTGGCGGCGGCGCAGGCCAGGGCATTGCCGGTGTAGGAATGCGAGTGCAAAAAGCCGCGTGCGACGTCCTCGCTCCAGAAGGCCTGGTACACCGCCTCGGTCGTCAGCACCAGCGACAGCGGCATGGTGCCGCCGGTGATGCCTTTGGACAGGGTGATGAAGTCCGGCCACAGGGCATGGGCAGGGGCAGGGGCGGCCTCAGCCGCGGCCTGGGGAAGCGCATGCTCCCAAGCGAAGAAGGTGCCGGTGCGACCGCAGCCCATGGCGATTTCATCCACGATCAGATGCACCTCGAACTCGGTGCACAAGGCCCGCAGGCCGCGCAGATACTCAGCCGAGTACATCACCATACCGGCGGCGCCCTGCACCAAGGGCTCGATGATGACGGCGGCGATCTGGCTGCCGCGCTCGCTCAGCAGCGCCCGCATGGCGGCCAGCGCCTGTACTTCATTGCCCAACCGGGCATCGGGTGATTCAACGATGTGAGCTCGCATCAAGAGCGGGTCATAGGCATCGCGAAACACCTTCACATCGGTGACGGCCAAGGCGCCGATGGTCTCGCCGTGATAACCGTTCTTCAGGCAGACGAACTCGCGCTTCTCGGCCCGGCCGCGGTTGCGCCAGCTGTGAAAGCTCTGCTTGAGCGCAATCTCCACCGCGCTGGCGCCGTCGCTGCCGAAGAAGACATGGCCCAGGGCGCCACCGGTGCGCGCACTCAGGCGCTCGGCCAGGCGCACTGCCGGCGCATGCGTGCAGCCGGCCAGCATCACATGCGGCAAGGTGTCGAGCTGCTGCTTGATGGCTGCGTTGATGCCCGCATCAGCATGGCCGAAAAGATTGACCCACCAGCTGCTGTTGGCGTCGAAATAACGCCGGCCATCCATATCGAAGAGCCAGCCGCCTTCGCCGCGCGCGATGGGCAGCGGCGGCGTGACTTGGGCGCGCGCCATCTGTGTGCAGGGGTGCCACACCGCCGCCAGGCTGCGTTGCTGCCATTGCTGGCTGAGGGCGGATAAATCGCGGGGAGAGGTACTGCTCATGGACGGGGAAGGCGGGCGGGCAAGAAAAGGAGGAAAAAGGATTGGCGCGTGGACAAAACAAAGAGAGCAGCGAATAGGCGAAGCATTCAAAGCAGCGACCGCAGCCGGTGCCGTGCCATCGCTGTACAGGCCGATTGGCGCCGCAAGGTGGACAAGCGCTGCGGCGCTTTCGGGCGCGCCCCTCAGCTCATGAGCCAGGCCGGTGGGCGTTTGGCCAAAAAGCTCTGCACGCCCTCGCGCCCTTCTTCGCTGGCGCGGATGTCGGCAATGCGGCGGGCGGTGTCCTCGCGCAGCTCGGGGGTGATGGCGCGGTGGGCGACATCCTGCACCAGCTTTTTGCAAGCGCGCACGGCAGCAGGGCCGTTGGCAACGATGGCGGCCGCCAAGGCATCAACCTGGGCGTCCAGCGTTTCGGCGCTGGCCAGTTCATGCACCAGGCCATGGGCAAATGCACGTTCGGCGCTGAAGCGCTCGGCGGTGACGAAGTAGCGTCGCGAGGCCTGCTCGCCCAAAGCGCGCACCACATAAGGCGCGATGGTGGCGGGCAGCAAGCCCAGCTTGGCTTCCGAGAGGCAGAAGCTGGCCGTATCCGCCGCCACCACCACATCGCAAACCGAGAGCAGGCCCACGCCGCCCGCGAAGGCATCGCCCTGCACCCGGGCGATCACCGGCACCGGGCAGCTGTAAATGGACCAGAGCATCTCCGCCAAGCGCTTGGCATCGCTGTAGTTCTCATCCCAGCCGTAATGGGCCATGGACTTCATCCAGTTGAGGTCGGCCCCCGCACAAAAGGCCTTGCCTGCGGCGCCCAGCACGATGACACGCACAGCCGGGTCGGCGCCCAGCTGGCCAAAAGCACGGCCCAACTCCTCGATCAGCTGCTCGTTGAAGGCATTGCGCAGTTCGGGCCGATTGAGCGTGAGCCGCGCCACACCGCCCTGGGTTTGCAGGGTCAGCATCTGATAGTCATTCGCCGTGCTTGTTGTCGTCGTCATCATCACTGATTGTCCTTCCAGACTACGTCCTCATTGACCGCATAGAAATCGCAGGGCTTGCCGCTGCGGCGTTGGCAAAAACTCAGCGCCCGGGACATGGCATCGTCCCCCGAGGCATAGCCCCAGTGGCCGGCCTTGTTCAAGACAAAGGCGCGCGGCGGCTTGGATGCCAGAAAGCGCCGGTAGCCCTCCAGCGCGGCCTCGCTGCGCACAGGCAGGGCCGACTCATCATCAAGCGCCGCAAAGCGGCTGGCCGCCGGCGGCTGCAGCAGGCCCGGCTGCGCAAAGCCCAGCGGCGCCAAAAAGGCGTCCACCATGGGCTGCCAGACATCATTGGCCGCGGCAAACAGCTTGTGACCATCGTCGCCGATGGCAGGCAGCAAGCGGTAGTCCGCACTGCCGCCGGCCTGGCGATAGACCTGCGCCCAGTTGCCGGAATGGCGCGGGGAGAAGTAGTGGTCATTCTCGGTATAGACCCACAGCGTGGGCGTGGCGGCGCGCGGTGCTGAGGCCTGGCGCAAAGGGGGCGGCGATGTTGCGTCGGCCGAAGCGTCGGCGCCGTCGCCCGCACCGTCCGCGCCACCGCTGCCCGCATTCAATGCGCCCATGCGGGCGTAGAGCCGATCCAGCTGAGCCGATTGACAAGGCTCACCGCGATGACTGGTCGGGCTGCCACCGTGACCGCCGGCGAAATTGATGGCCGCCACCAAACCCGGCGGGCGCAAGGCCGCAGCCGCCAGGGTGGAGATGCCGCCCACCGACTGCCCCACCAGCACCAGCCGGTTCGGGTCCACAAAGGCTTCGGCCGCCAGGTATTTGGCCACCTTGATGATTTGCTGGGCCGCCGCCGTCACGGCCGGCGCATAGCGCGGGCTGTTGCAGGCGATGCTGTCTTCCGGGTCACCGCGCGAGGCGAGCTCGCCATAACCCAGGCGCAGCGGCACAGCCACCACAAAGCCCTTACGCAAGAAAAAACGGGCGGCCGATTCAAAGCGCTGGCGGGGGTAGCTGGCGCGTGTTTCGCTATTGCGGCCATGGCTGATGATCACCAAGGGGTGTGGGCCGGCCCCCTCGGGGCGGAACAGCGTCACCGGCAGCTCGCCGCTGACCTCGCGGCCGAAGGCATCTTGCACCGCCACCGGCACGCGCAAAATGGCTTCACGCACGTCCTGCTGCAAAGGGCTGTCTGCCTGAGCCCAGAGCGAGCCATGAGCAGCGCAGGCCATCAAGCCAGCCAGCAAACCACGCTTGAGCTGGCGCACAGCGGCGCGGCGCGTCTTCATGACTGCGGCCGGCAGCAAGCCGTGCTGAATCGTCTCGATGCATTGCAGCGCGCCATGTGCACCTCCAAAGCTAGGAGCCGCCATTTTTTCACATCACATCCGGAACACGCCGAACTTGGTTTCGGCGATGGGGGCATTGAGCGCCGCCGACAAGCCCAAGGCCAGCACGCGGCGGGTATCGGCCGGGTCGATCACGCCGTCATCCCACAAGCGCGCCGAGGCGTAGTACGGGTGGCCCTGATCTTCGTATTGCTGGCGGATCGGCGCCTTGAAGGCTTCTTCTTCGGCCGCACTCCAGCTGCCGCCCTTGGCCTCCAGACCATCGCGCTTGACGGTGGCCAGCACCGAGGCGGCCTGCTCGCCGCCCATCACCGAGATGCGCGCATTCGGCCACATCCACAAGAAGCGCGGCGAGTAAGCGCGGCCGCACATGCCGTAATTGCCGGCGCCAAAGCTGCCGCCGATGATGATGGTGAACTTGGGCACCTGGGCGCAGGCCACGGCCGTGACCATCTTGGCCCCCGCGCGGGCAATGCCCTCGTTTTCGTATTTGCGGCCGACCATGAAGCCGGTGATGTTCTGCAAGAACACCAGCGGGATCTTGCGCTGGCAGCACAGCTCGATGAAGTGCGCGCCCTTCTTGGCGCTCTCGGCAAACAAGATGCCGTTGTTGGCGACGATGCCCACCGGCATGCCCTCGATATGAGCAAAGCCGCAGACCAGGGTGGCGCCGTAGCGGGCCTTGAACTCGTCGAAGTCAGAGCCGTCGACCACGCGCGCAATCACCTCGCGCACATCGAAGGGTTTGCGGGTGTCCGTCGGGATCACGCCGTGCAACTCGGCCGCGTCAAACAGCGGCGCGCGTGGCGGCTGCAAGAGCAGATCGCCCTGGCCCAGCTTGCGCCAGTTCAGCGCGGCGATCGACTGGCGCGCGATGGCCAGCGCATGGGTGTCGTTATTGGCCAGATGATCGGCCACGCCGGAGAGCCGGGTGTGCACATCGCCGCCGCCCAGGTCCTCGGCCGTCACCACCTCGCCGGTGGCCGCCTTCACCAGCGGTGGGCCGCCCAGGAAGATGGTGCCCTGGTTCTTGACGATGATGGTCTCGTCGCTCATGGCCGGCACATAGGCGCCGCCGGCCGTGCAAGAACCCATCACCACGGCGATCTGCGGCACGCCCTGGGCCGAGAGATTGGCCTGGTTGAAGAAGATGCGGCCGAAATGGTCGCGGTCCGGGAAGACCTCATCCTGATTGGGCAAATTGGCGCCCCCCGAGTCCACCAAGTAAACGCAGGGCAAGCGGTTCTGCTGCGCGATCTCTTGCGCGCGCAGATGCTTCTTGACCGTGATGGGGTAGTAGGTGCCGCCCTTCACGGTGGCGTCATTGCAGACGATCATGCAATCCACGCCAGAGACACGGCCAATGCCGGCAATGATGCCGCCGCCGGGTGCGGCGTTGTCATACATATTCAGGCCGGCCAGGGGCGCCAATTCCAGAAACGGCGTGCCGGGGTCCAAGAGCATTTCCACCCGGTCGCGCGGCAAAAGCTTGCCCCGGCCGGTGTGCTTGGCTCGGGCCGCTTCGCCGCCACCCTGGGCGATTTGCGCCAAGCGGGCATTCAAGTCATCCAGCAGGCCGCGCATGGCGTCGGCGTTGGCCTTGAAGTCAGCAGAGCGGGCATTGAGCTTGGTCGAGAGTGCGGCCATGAGGTCTCCGGCAGAAGGTGGTCTCACCCCATCGATCGGTCATGCCATCGATTTGAGTGAGGCTCAAGTTTTTTCGGCAAATACAAAGGCCTTGTGGGCGCTTGCAAAGCGGTGAGGATATTGAATAGGCGGGATTTGCACAAGACGGACTTGAGCTTTACTCAATTATTACGCAGAATCCAGCCCGTGACAGCCCTTAGCCCTACCGCCACCACCCAAGCTCGCCCATCGGCGCGGCCACCCGCACGCCGGGCACCCGCCAGCGCCAAGGCCGAGCAGCGCGTGCGCGACATTCTGCGCGTCGGCCGCGAGGTGTTTGCGGAACGCGGCTTCGAGCAAGCCACCACCATCGAGATCGCGCAACGCCTGGGCATCTCCGAGGCCACCGTCTTCACCTACTTCCACGGCAAGCGCGAGCTGTGCATGCGGGTGATTCAAGACTGGTATGCCGAAATCATCGGCGCCATCGAAACCGGCCTGCCGCGCAGCGCCAGCGTGCGCGAGCAGCTGGAGTTCATGGTCCACACCCATTTGCGCCTCTTCTTGCAGCAAGGCACCGGCCTGTGCGCCCTGGTCTTGTCCGAGGGTCGCAGCCAGGGCCATGCGCTGGGCGAGGCCTTCATCGAGCTGCAACGCCGCTACACCGCGCCGCTGATGGCCTTGCTGGCCCAGGGCCAGGCCAGCGCCGAGCTCCGCCAAGACGTGCCGCTGCGCCTGATGCGCAATCTGGTGCTGGGCCCGATGGAGCAAATGCTCTGGGAAGTGGTGCTGACCGGCCGACAAATCGACATCGAGCAAAGCGCCAAGGACCTGGTGGCCCTGCTGTGGCCGGCCTTGCAAGCACCCGAGCAAGAGCTGCAAGCCTTGCGCCGCTTGCGCAGCGATCTGGAAGCAACGCTGAAGCGGGGCTGAGCCCGGCTTGGCCATGGGCGACTGACGGCCTGCGCCTGTGCTGCAAGCCCAAAATTCGCACGCAAGCAAACTCAGCCGGAAAGCGTTACGCTGTCGCCCACCCTAACACCGTCCCTTCCCCGCTGGAGCCTTGCCCACCATGATCAAACTGACCGTCAACGGCCGCGCCGTCGCGCTGGATGCCGACCCGAACGAGCCTCTGCTGTGGGCTTTGCGTGAAGACCTGCAACTCACCGGCACCAAATTCGGCTGCGGCATGGCCTTGTGTGGCGCCTGCACCGTGCATCTGGACGGCCAACCGGTACGCGCCTGCTCAACGCCCCTGTCGGTAGCCGCGGGCAAGAAGGTCACCACCATCGAAGGCGTGGGCGCCAGCAGAGTCGGCAAAGCCACGCAAGCCGCCTGGGTCAAGCTCGATGTGCCGCAGTGCGGCTACTGCCAGAGCGGCCAGATCATGAGCGCCTGCGCCCTGCTGGCCAGCAAGAAGAGCCCGAGCGACGCCGACATCGACGCCGCCATGAGCGGCAATCTGTGCCGCTGCGGCACCTATAACCAGATCCGCGCCGCCATCCATGTGGCCGCCGATACGCTCAACGGCAAGAAAGTGGGGGCTTGAGATGGCTGATACCGCATTCACAAGCACGCGCCGCGGCTTTCTGAAATCAGGCGGTAGCGCCGCCCTGGTAATCGGCTTCGCCCTGCCCTTAAGCAATAAGGTGCAGGCCGCTGCCGCCACAGCTGCCGCTAACCAGCAAAGCAATACCTTCGCCCCCAATGCCTGGCTGCGCATCACGCCGGACAACCGCATCACCGTGGTCTGCGGCTCGGCCGAAATGGGCCAGGGCGTGCTGACATCCATCCCCATGCTGGTGGCCGAAGAGCTGGATGCCGACTGGAAGCTGGTGAGCGTGGAACAAGCGCCCGCCCACGCGGCCTATAACAACCCCATGTTCGGCATGCAAGCCACCGGCGGCAGCACCACCATCCGCGCCCACTGGACGCCCGTGCGCCAGGCCGGCGCAGCGGCGCGCGAGATGCTGGTGGCTGCGGCCGCTGAGTTGTGGAAAGTGGACGCCAGCCATCTGCGCACCGAGCGCAGCTTCGTCATCAACACGCTCAACAAAAAGAAGCTGGCCTACGGCGCCTTGGTCGAGGCTGCCTCCAAGCAAGCGGTGCCCACCACGCCCACACTCAAGAGCAGTGCTGATTTCAAAATCCTCGGCAAGCCCACCGCCCGGCTGGACACCCCGGCCAAGGTCAACGGCCAGGCCAAGTTCGGCATTGATGCGCACATTGAAGGCATGCTCGTCGCTGTGATGGCGCGCGCGCCCTTCCCCGAGGCCAAGATCAAGAGCATGGATGAGGCCAAGGCCCGCGAGGTCAAGGGCGTGCGCAAGATCATCACCATCCCGCACGGCGTGGCGGTGTTGGCCGACGGCTACTGGGCCGCCAAGCAAGGCCGCGATGCCCTGGCCGTGCAATGGGATTTGGGCGACAAGGCCCAGCTCAATTCGGCAAAAGTCAGCGAGTTGCTCAACGACGCTGCCAATAGCGCCGGCGCCATTGCGGCGAACAAGGGCAATGTCAAAGACGCTGCCGCCAATGCCAGCAGCCAGCACAGCGCCAGCTACGAAGTGCCCTATCTGGCCCACGCCTGCATGGAGCCGCTGAACTGCCTGGCCTGGGTCAAGGGCGACGAGGTGACGATCTGGGCTGGCACCCAAAGCCAAGGCCCCTCGCAAGGCATCTTGAGCCAGGTGGCGCAAGTCACACCCGCCAAGGTCAAGGTCAACACCATGCTGCTGGGCGGTGGCTTCGGGCGCCGTTTCGCCCCCGACTTCACCATTGACGCCACCTTGCTGTCCAAGCTCAGCGGCAGCCCGGTCAAGCTGATCTACACCCGCGAAGACGATATGGCGGCGGCCTATTACCGCCCCGCTGCCCTGGTCAAGTTCGAGGCCGCGCTGGACGAGCAAGGCCGCCCCAGCATGTTGCGCGCCGATGTGGCTTCGCCCTCCATCATGGCCGGCTCAGGCTTCATGAAGCTGCCCGAAAGCGGCGTGGACAGCCAGGCCGTGGAAGGCCTGGCCGACCACCTCTACGACATCCCGCACCAGCGCATCGCCTATGGCCGCGCCGAGCCCGGGCCGCAGGTTTGGTTCTGGCGCTCGGTGGGGCATTCGCAGAACGCCTTCTTCATCGAGAGCTTTGTGGACGAGTTGGCCGCAGCCGCCAAGGCCGACCCGCTGCAATACCGCCTGCAATTGCTGGACAAGCACCCGCGCGCCAAGGCCGTGCTGCAAGCGGCTGCTTCCAAAGCCGGCTGGGGTCAGCCCTTGCCGGCCGGCGTCAAGCGCGGTATTGCTTTGGCCGAGAGCTTCGGCAGCCTGGTGGCCGAGGTGGCCGAGGTCTCGGTGGCCGCCGACGGCACACCCAAGGTGCACCGCGTGGTGGCAGCCGTGGATTGCGGCCAGACCGTGAACCCGCAAACCATCGCCCGACAAATTGAGGGCGCCATCGTCTACGGCCTAACGGCGGCCTTGTACGGGCAGATCACCTTGAAGGACGGGCGCGTGGAGCAAAGCAATTTCCACGACTATCCCGTCCTGCGCATGAACGAGATGCCCAAGGTCGAGGTGCACATCATCCCAAGCATGGCCGCACCCGGCGGCATCGGCGAGCCGGGCACACCACCCATCGCGCCGGCCGTGACCAACGCGATCTTTGCCGCCACCGGCGTGCGCATTCGCAAGCTGCCGATTGAGACGGCGCTGCTGAAGAAGGCCTGAGCGACCCGCTCAAGCCCAATTCATAGCTAGCTCAAGGGGCCGGCGGATAGCCGGCCTCGCTCAGCGCCGCCGCCACCGCCTCGCGCGGCAGCTCGGTGGTCACTTGCAGTTCACGCGTGTCGCGCTTGAAGTCCAACGCGGCTTGCGCGTCCAGCTCGGCCATGGCCGCGGTGATGCTGGCCACGCAATGGCCGCAGCTCATATCGGGCAGTTTGAAGTCATAGCTATTCATCTGGGTGTCCTCGTTTGAAGCCGTGATGGATGGATCGATAAGTGCAGAAAGCTTAAACCCTGCCATCGTGGCAAGGTCAAGCGCCAGCAAAAGTTTGTCGAAGTGATTGACCTTGCCATGATGGCAAGCTTGATACTGCCGACATGAACACAAACACCTCTTCGAGCTGGACCCTGCCCATCAGCGGCATGACCTGCGCCTCTTGCGTCAAGCGGGTGGAGAAAGCCATCGCCGCCGTTCCGGGCGTCAGCGCGGTCGAAGTCAATCTGGCGACCGAAATCGCCAGCGTGAGCGGCAGCCCGAGTGATGCCAGCCCACTGAGCCTGGACGTCTTGCGCCAGGCGGTGGAGAAAGCCGGCTATCAACTGAGCGAGCGGAGCTGGCAGCTGCAAATCAAAGACATGACTTGCGCCTCCTGCGTGGGCCGGGTCGAGAAGGCGCTGCTGAAGGTGCCCGGCGTGCTGCAAGCCGAGGTCAATCTAGCCACCGAGACGGCCCAGCTGCGGGCGCTGAGCACGGTCGAGGCCGACCAGTTGCTGGCGGCGGTGCTGCGTGCCGGTTATGGCGCGCAGTTGCAGCAAGACAGCGAGGCCAATGCCCAGCCGGACCGCCCCAGCTGGTCGCACAGCGGCGGCCCGGTCTTGCTGGCGGCTTTGCTGTCGGCGCCGCTGGTCCTGCCCATGCTGGCTGAGCTGTTTGGCGGGCATTGGATGTTGAACGGCTTCTGGCAAATGGCCCTGGCCGCCCCGGTGCAGTTCTGGCTGGGCGCGCGCTTTTACAAGGCCGGTTGGGCCGCACTGCGCGCGGGCAGCGGCAATATGGATTTGTTGGTGGCGCTGGGCACCAGTGCGGCCTTCGGCCTGTCGATTTACGAGCTGCTGGCCTATGGCGCGCACAGCATGAATCTGTATTTCGAATCGGCAGCCGTGGTTATCACCCTGGTCTTGCTGGGCAAGTGGATGGAAGCCCGCGCCAAGCGCCAGACCACCGAAGCCATCCGTGCATTGAAAAAGTTACGCCCCGAAACCGCCCGCGTGCGGCGCGATGGGCAAGAGCAGGAACTGCCCCTGGCCGCCTTGCGCTTGGGCGACGAGGTGGTGGTGCGCCCAGGCGAGCGGATCCCGGTGGACGGCGAGGTGCTCAGCGGCGCCAGCCCGGTGGATGAGTCGCTGATCACGGGTGAGAGCCTGCCGGTAGACAAGCATGTGGGCGACCGCGTGGTGGGCGGCGCCATCAACGGCGAGGGCTTGCTGCTGCTGCGCACCACGGCCCTGGGCGCCGAATCCACGCTCTCGCGCATCGTGCGCTTGGTCGAGTCGGCGCAGGCCAAGAAGGCGCCGATCCAGCGCCTGGTCGATCAGGTCAGCGCGGTGTTTGTGCCGGTGGTCATCGCCATCGCTTTGCTGACCCTGCTGGGCTGGGGCTTTTACAGCGGCGACTGGGAGCATGCGATTTTGAACGCCGTGGCGGTGCTGGTGATCGCCTGCCCTTGCGCACTGGGCCTGGCCACGCCCACGGCCATCATGGTGGGCACTGGCGTGGCGGCGCGGCGCGGCATTCTGGTCAAGGATGCCGAGGCGCTGGAATTGGCCGCGCGAGTGGGTCTGGTGGCTTTTGACAAGACCGGCACCCTGACCCAAGGTCGACCTCAGTTGGCAGACCTGCAGGCCGTCGCCGGGCTGAGTGAAACCCAAGCCCTGGGCTTGGCCGCCGCCTTGCAAGCCGGCAGCGAACACCCGCTGGCGCGGGCGGTGCAAGAACGCGCGGCCGCGCAGAGCCTGAGCGTGCTGCCTTGCCAGGATTTGCGCGCCGTGCCGGGCCGTGGCCTGAGCGGCGCGGTGGGCGGCCAAGCCTATGTGCTGGGCAGCAGCCGCTATATGCAGGAGTTGGGCGTGGATTTGGCGCCTCTGCAAGCGGCCGCAGAGAAAGCGCAGGCCGCTGGCCACAGCATGTCCTGGCTGGCCCAGGGTGGCGCCGAGGCTGGCAGTGCGCCGCGCCTGCTGGCGGCCCTGGCCTTCGGTGACCAGGTCAAAGCCAGCGCCGCACCCGCCATTGCCGCTCTGCACACCATGGGCGTGCGCGCCCTGATGCTCAGCGGCGATAACCGAGCCGCCGCGCAGGCGGTGGGCACGCAGCTGGGCCTGGACGAGGTGCGCGCCGAGATCCTGCCCGAGGACAAGGCCCGCATCGTGGCCGAGCTCAAGCTCGCCAGCAGTGCCGGCCAGCAGCGCGTGGCCATGGTGGGCGACGGCATCAACGACGCCCCGGCCTTGGCCGCGGCCGATGTGGGATTCGCCATGGCCACCGGCACCGATGTGGCCATGGCCGCGGCCGGCATCACCTTGATGCGTGGCGACGTGGGCCTGGTGGCCGAGGCGATTGCCTTGTCACGCCGCACCGTGGCCAAGATTCGCCAGAACCTGTTCTGGGCCTTTGCCTACAACGTGGTGGGCATTCCGCTGGCGGCATTGGGCTACTTGAACCCCATGCTGGCGGGCGCGGCCATGGCGCTGTCCAGCGTGTCGGTGGTCAGCAATGCCTTGTTACTCAAGCGCTGGAGGCCATGATGAACATGAAGCAAGAAGAACGCTTCAATATCGGCGAGGCGGCGGCGCGCTCGGGCGTGTCCGCCAAGATGCTGCGGCATTACGAATCCTTGGGGCTTTTGCCCAAGGTGGCGCGTACCGAGGCGGGCTACCGGCTTTACTCCGAGCGCGAAGTGCACACCTTGCGCTTCATCCGCCGCGCCCGCGATCTGGGCTTTGCCATGACCGAGATCAGTGAGCTGCTCAAGCTCTGGCAAAACCGCCGGCGCGCCAGCAGCGATGTCAAACGCATCGCCCAAGTGCATATCGATGACCTGGATCGACGGCTGCAGGAAATGACCGCGATGAAGCAGGCACTCGAGCAACTGGTGCATTGCTGCCAGGGTGACGAGCGGCCGGACTGCCCCATCCTGGACGGTTTGGCCAACTGAGCGCAGCGGCCGGCCCAAAGAAAAGGGCCGCTCGCGGCGGCCCTGGTGGCTGAACGAAATCAGACTCAGACCTTGCCGCCCACTTGGCGGCGGCGCGCCCAGGCCAGCACCGCGACACCCAGGCCAAACATGGCATAGGTGGCGGGCTCGGGCACAGCGGCCGCAGCGTAGATCGCGTCAGCCATCAGCTGGTGCCCCTTGGTGGTGGGGTGGATGGCGTCGTAGAACAAGCTGGTCGACAGATCGCAGTTCAGCGCCACTTGGCCGCAGGCATCGGTGACATTATTCAAACCCAATGCAGCGCCATTCATCACCGTCTGGGTCATGAAGGCGTACATATCAAAGGTCTGCACGCCGGCCTCGCCGGCCAGGCGTTGGGACAAGAGGGCGTCCATCTGCGCCGAGGTGGTGGAACCCCAGAATTGCGCGCCGGCGCCCAAGGAAAGCGCCATCGGCGTCAGGCCAAAGTTGGGGGTATTCACCACCAAGATGTGTTTGGCGCCACGGCTTTGCAGGGCGTCGACCATATTGCCGATGTCGAGCGCGTAGTCGGCCGCCGTCTTGCCGACGATGGCAAGAGCCTCAGCTTGCGACTGGGCGCCCGCCAACCTTTCCAGCGCCACACGCACATTGTTGCCGCCGCCCGAGATGATGAACAACTCATTGCCCGACACCGTCTTGCTCGGGTCGCCCAGGAACATGCCGAGTTGCTTGGTCATGCTGAAGGGAAAGCCGCCAGGGCCATCGACACCATCGGCGCTGGTCTCGGCGCCGCCGAAAGCATAGTTATTGCCGCCGAAGCTGGGGTAGCCGGGCGCGCCGAAAACACCCGAGGGCGTCAGGGGCAAGCCCATCTTAGTGGCGAAGTATTCCGTCCACACGGGGCCATTGCTGTAGCGACCAGAGGCGTAAGGCAGCTTGGAGAAGTCGGTATTGCTCAGCGGCGCCGCGCCGGGGCCGAAGGCAGCCAAAAGCGCGGCGTTATTGCCCGAATCGGACAAGCTATCGCCGAAGACCACCAAGCCGGAATAGCTGCCCGCCTGGGCCCAGGCGGCCACGGCCAGCATCACGCCGCCCAAGGCGAATTTGATGGGGGAAAACTGTGTCATTGCGGGTTCCTCGCTCCACTTGCTGTGTCTATTGAAAGCACGGCAAGTAGGCAAATTTCCGCTTGGCGGCGTTTGCTGCACTTGTCGCACGACTGAAAGCCGCCTGCAGCATCGCCGACCGGGCCGGCGCGGTCAATGTGATTACGTCACCCCTTCCGGGGGGAACGCCACCAACACAGCCTGCGTGAAATTTGCGTTAGCGCCCGGCTTTTGGCGCTGGCCTGGAGGGAGAGGGAAAGAATGCCGCGCGCTCCTGCGCCACCTGGTCCGAGCGGCGGGCAATATTCCCACACACCAGATCGCAAAGCTCGTAGACCGCAGGGTCGGCAATTCTGAAAAAAGCACTGGTGCCGCGGCTTTCGCGCATCACCAAGCCGTGCTGCTGCAAGACCGCCAGATGGCGCGACACATTGGCGGCGCTGAAGCCGCAGAGTGTGGCCAAGTCACCCACCCTGCGCTCCTCCTGACGCAGCAAATTGAGGATTTGCAAGCGCGTCGGCTCGGCCAAGGCTTGAAAGTAGCCAGCGATCTGCTCCAGGGCGGCGGGGGGAAGATCTTGCATGAGGGTGAGGGCGGGAGGATGGGCGTTGGGTCGCCTCCAGTTTAGTTGAATGCTTGCGCATTTGCCTAGTTGCTTTATTGTCTATTTGCATGATTATGCAAATACGCATAGAATTCGCTCGAAGCAGCCCAGCATCGAGGACTCCGCCCCATGACCAAGACATCTCCCCACTCGCCCAGCCTGTCGGCGCGAGGGCAAAAGCCGGCAAGTTCGGCGGCGTTGACAGCCATTGCCGCCCTGGCCATTGCCGCCGGGATTGGCTTTGCTCCCGCCTTGTGGGCGCAAGCCGCCAATGCAGCCGGCCCCGCCCCGCTCAGCAGCCTGCTGCTGCGGGCCGGTGGCAATGGCGATGTGCGCTTCGGCCGCAGTTTCGATGGCGTGGTGGAAGCGCAGCGGCAAACGGTGATTGCCTCGCAAGTGGCCGGCGCCATCGTTCAGATCAAGGTAAAGCCCGGCGACCGGGTCAGCCAGGGTCAGGTCTTGCTGCGCATTGATGCCCGCGCCGCCCAGGAAGCGGCCTTGGCCAGCGAGGCCCAGGCGCAAGCCGCGCACGCCACCTTGCAGCTGGCCACGCGTGATTTCGAACGCCAGCAGCAACTCTTCAAACAGCGCTACATCAGCCAAGCCGCCCTGGACCAAGCCGAGAGCCAGTTCAAAGCCACCCAGGCCCAGGTGAACGCTCAACTGGCGCAAGCCAGCGGCGCACGCACGCAAAGCAGCTTGCATGTGGTGCGCAGCCCCTATGCGGGCGTGGTGTCCGAAGTACCGGTGGCCTTGGGCGATATGGCCATGCCCGGCCGCCCGCTGCTGACCGTCTACGACCCCAAGGCCCTGCGCGTGACGGCCAATGTGCCGCAAAGCGTGGTGAGCAGCTGGGGCGCGAAACCTCAGCTGAGCCTGGAGCTGGCCGGCCAGCAAGGCATCACGCCGGCGCGGGTGCAGGTCTTGCCAGTGGTGGACGCCGCCACCCATTCGGTGCAGCTGCGTCTGGACTTGGCCGAGGCCAATCTGGCCGCAGCCACGCCGGGCATGTTCGCCCGCCTGTGGCTGAGCGAGGCCGCCAGCGGCGCACCCGCAGCGACCACCACAGGCAAGGCTGCGGCGACGGGCGCCGCGCCCGCACCCATCATGCTGCCCCGCTCGGCCATGATCCGCCGCGCCGAATTGAATGCCGCCTATGTCTTGGACCCGCAAGGCCGGCCCTTGCTGCGCCAGCTGCGGCTGGGCCGGGTGCAAGGTGAGATGGTGGAGGTGCTGAGCGGCCTGAACCTAGGTGAGCGCGTCGCCACCGACCCGGCAGCCGCCGCCCGTTGGAAGGCACAACCATGAGCGCGCCAAATCGATTGGGCGCCAGCGGGCGCATTGCGGCCTTTTTCCAGTCCGCCCAAATCACCCCGCTGCTGGCCCTGGTGGCCTTGCTGCTGGGCATCTTCGCGGTGCTGGTGACGCCGCGCGAAGAGGAACCGCAGATCAACGTCACCATGGCCAATGTGCTGCTGCCCTTCCCCGGCGCCAGCGTCGGCGATGTGGAGCAGATGATCGCCACGCCCGCCGAGCAAGTGCTGTCGCAGATGGCCGGGGTCGAGCATGTGATGTCTGTGTCCAAGCCGGGCCTGGCCCTGCTGACGGTGCAGTTCAAGGTCGGCGTGCCGCGCACCGAGGCCTTGGTGCGCCTCTATGACACGGTCAACTCGAATGCCGACTGGCTGCCCAGCGGCCTGGGCGCCCTGCCACCCATCATCAAGCCCAAGGGCATTGATGATGTGCCTATCCTCAGCCTGACGCTGTTCAGCAAGAGCAGCCCCGAGCAGAACGGTGCATTCGAGCTGGAGCGCGTGGCGCGCGGCCTGGAAGCCGAGCTCAAGCGCGTGCCCGGCACCCGCGAGGTCAAGACCATCGGCGGCCCCGGCCGCGGCGTGAACATCGAACTCGACGCTGCCCGCCTGGCCAGCGCCGGCCTGACGGTCGCCGATCTGCGCCAGGCCTTGCAATCCGCCAATGCCGGCGCGCCCCTGGGCGAGGTCTTGCGCGGCAACAAAAGCATCGCGCTGGAGGCCGGTGCCTTCATCGCCAATGCGGCCGATTTAGAAGCGCTGGTGGTCGGCGTGCGCGCCGGCAAGCCGGTTTATCTGCGCGATGTGGCCGACGTGCGCGATGGCGCCCTCCCCGCGACGCGCTATGTCTGGCATGCCGAGGGCGGCCAGAGCTACCCGGCCGTCACCCTGGCCATCACCAAGAAGGCTGGCGAGAACGCTATCGACGTGACCCGCGCCCTGACGGCCCGCGTGGCCGATCTGCGCAACACCTTGATCCCCGCCGATGTGCAGGTGGCCGAGACGCGTAACTACGGCGCCAGCGCCGATGACAAGGCCAAGAAGCTGATCCAGAAACTGCTCTTCGCCACCGCCTCAGTGGTGGCCCTGGTCTTCATTGCCCTGGGCCGGCGCGAGGCCGCCATTGTCGGCACCGCCGTGATGCTGACGCTGACCGTCACCTTGTTTGCCAGCTGGGCCTGGGGCTTCACGCTCAACCGGGTGTCGCTGTTTGCGCTGATCTTCTCGATCGGCATCTTGGTGGATGACGCCATCGTGGTGGTGGAAAACATCCACCGCCACCAACAACTCTTCCCCGGCCGCAGCCTGAAGGACATCATCCCCGGCGCGGTCGACGAAGTGGGCGGCCCCACCATCTTGGCCACGCTCACCGTCATCGCCGCCCTGCTGCCCATGGCCTTTGTGTCGGGCTTGATGGGGCCGTATATGAGCCCCATCCCCATCAACGCGAGCATGGGCATGCTGCTGTCGCTGGCGATTGCTTTCACCGTCACGCCTTGGCTGGCGCGGATCTGGATGAAGGCCTCTCCTGCCACTGATGCAGGCTCCACAGAAGGCGCGCCACATGCGCACCAAGCACATGGCCTGGCCGCCAAACTGGCGCCGCTGTTCGAGCGCATCTTCACCCCGCTGCTGGACGCCAAGCGCGGCGCGCGCAACCGCGGCCTGCTGGGCCTGGGCATTGCAGCGCTGATCGCCCTTTCGCTGGCCTTGCCGGCGGCAGGCTGGGTGGTGCTGAAGATGCTGCCCTTTGACAACAAATCCGAGCTGCAAGTGGTGGTGGACCTGCCCGTTGGCACGCCGCTGGAACAAACCGCCGCCGTGCTGCGTGAGCTGGGCGCTTACCTCGACGGTGTGCCCGAAGTGCGCCACTACCAAGCCTATGCCGGCAGCGCCTCGCCGATCAACTTCAACGGCCTGGTGCGCCAGTACGACTTGCGCAGCGAGCCGCAACAAGGCGATATCCAAGTCAATCTGGTGGATCAGAAACACCGCAAGCAGCAAAGCCACGCCATCGCCTTGCGCCTGCGGCCGGAGCTGCAAAAAATCGGCCAGCGCTATGGCGCCAATGTGAAGCTGGTGGAAGTGCCGCCGGGCCCGCCGGTGATGTCGCCCATCGTGGCGGAGATTTACGGCCCCGAGGCCGCCGGCCGCAAGGCCGTGGCCGCCCAGGTGCGCGCCGTCTTCGAAGCCAGCTCCGGTCTGGTGGATGTGGACGACAGCCGCATCGCCAGCGCCCCGCGCCAGCTCTTGCTGATCGACCGCAGCAAGGCCGCCCTGCTCGGTGTGCCGCAAAGTCTAATCGTTAGCACTTTGCGCGCAGGCTTCGCCGGTGAGCCGGTCACCTATCTGCACGACCAAAGCCGCAGCCCAGTACCCGCCGTGCTGCAACTGCCGCCCTCCACACAAGGCGATATCAACAGCTTGCTCGCCCTGACCGTGCGCAGCCAAAGCGGCGCCAGCGTGGCGATCCGCGAGTTGGTGACGCTGTCGGACACGGTGCGCGAGCAACCGATATTCCACAAAGACGGCCTGCCGGTGAACTATGTGATGGCCGATATGGCCGACAGCAAAACCGGGCTGGACAGCCCCCTCTACGGCCTGTTCAAGATGCGCGGCGAGATCCAGAAGATCAACACCCCAGGCGGCGGCACCTTGCAGGAATTCTTCATCAAGCAGCCCGCCGACGCCCTGCGCGATTACAGCCTCAAATGGGACGGCGAATGGCAGATCACCTATGAGACCTTCCGCGATATGGGCCTGGCCTATGGCGTTGGGCTGATCCTGATTTATCTGCTGGTAGTGGCCCAGTTCGGTTCCTACCTGACGCCGCTAATCATCATGGCGCCGATTCCGCTGACCATCATCGGCGTGATGCCAGGCCACGCTCTGCTGCATGCGCAGTACACGGCCACCAGCATGATCGGCATGATCGCGCTGGCCGGCATCATCGTGCGCAACTCGATTCTGCTGGTGGACTTCATCCAGCTGCAATTGCGCGAAGGCATGGCGCTGGAGCGCGCCATCATCAGCGCCGCCACCGCGCGGGCCCAGCCCATCATCCTGACCGGCCTGGCGGCCATGATGGGCGCCTTCTTCATCCTCGACGACCCGATCTTCAACGGCTTGGCGATCTCGCTGATCTTCGGCATCGCCATCTCGACGCTGCTGACCTTGGTCGTTATCCCCTTGCTCTACTTTGTGGCTTACCGCCACGCCCATCCAAAGGAAATTCAACCATGACCACCTGGCAACTTGTGCGCGTCATCGCCGGCACTTTCATCCTGGCTTCGCTGGCCTTGGGCCTGCCCGGCAGCCCCGTCTTTCACTCGCAATACTGGCTGGGCTTCACCGCTTTTGTCGGCATCAACTTGCTGCAAAGCGGGGTGACGAAGTGGTGCTTGATGGAGTCCATCCTGGCCAAGCTGGGCCTGCGACGCGACAACTGAGCGCCGCGGACGAATCAGGCCAGCCGGCCTTCCTGAAAGTCACGCACAGCCTGCTTGAGTTCCGTCTGCGTATTCATCACAAAGGGGCCGTACTGCGCGATGGCCTCGCCCAGCGGCCGGCCCGCGATCAGCAAGGCCCGTGCGCCCGCAGCGCCAGCGCTGAAAGCAATGCGCTCTGCCCCCGGTGTATTGGCCAGCAAGGCCATGCGCTGAGCCGGCACCGGCGCGCTGCCGGCCTCAAAACTCAGCTCGCCTTCGTAGACGTAAACAAAGGCGTTGAAGACCTCGGGCAGGCTTTGCTCGAAGCTGGCGCCGGGCTGCAGATGCAGGTCCAGATACAGCGGCTCGGTGGTCTCGCGCTGCATGGCGCCGGCCTGGCCGTGGCTGGTCCCGGCGATCACGCGCAGCAGGCCGCCAGGGATTTGCACTTCGGGAATCTCCGCCGAAGGAATGTCCCGGTACCAGGGCGGGCACATCTTGTCTTTGGCGGCGAGGTTGAGCCA
Organism: uncultured Roseateles sp.; assembly: GCF_945956965.1. Classification (GTDB taxonomy): domain Bacteria; phylum Pseudomonadota; class Gammaproteobacteria; order Burkholderiales; family Burkholderiaceae_C; genus Paucibacter_A. The sequence continues at coordinate 142,374 of NZ_CAMFJS010000007.1, read as the reverse complement.
GAGCTGAAAGCCGGCCATGCGCCCGGCCGTTTGCTCCGGCATTTCGGAATGGATCACGCCGCGTCCGGCCGTCATCCACTGCACGCCGCCGTCGCCCAGCAAGCCCTCGTTACCTGCTGAATCGCGATGCCGCATGCGGCCCTGCAACATATAGGTGATGGTCTCGAAGCCGCGATGCGGGTGGCTGGGAAAGCCGGCGATGTAGTCGCCCGGCTGATCGGAGCCGAAGGCATCCAGCATCAAAAAGGGATCGAGCCGGCGCTGCAAATCCTGGGTCAGGACACGGGTGAGCTTGACGCCCGCGCCGTCGCTGGTGGCTTGGCCGGTGATGATGCGCTCGACGCGGCGGGCGGGGCTAGTTGCAGGCTGTGACATGGAATGGCTGAGGCAATGGTTTTAACTTGTCAGCGACCTTAGCAGCTTTCGCCCTGGCGCTCTTGGCTCAGGGATTTGCGCCAAGAGCCCTATACTCGCGCTTCGCTCCGGGGAGCCCTGTTGCGCCAGACTTGTTCTTGCGCCGGGCTGAGACATGGTGGAAGCCATGGACCCGCTGAACTTGATCCGGTTAATACCGGCGTAAGAAGAGCCTGCTCATGCCCCTTTGCCCACTGCGCCACCTGGTTTTGCGCCAGTGCGCGGGCCTTGAGCAAGACCCGACCCTGCGCCCATATTCCATCGGCCCTGGGTTTGGCACTCCGGAGATTTCTCTCAACCGGAGCCCGCCAGCGCATGAACACCGTCACTACACCTCAGCTCAGCGAAGCCGCCACAAGCGCCATCGATTTCGAAGCCCGGCTGCTGCAAAGCCGCAGCCCTCTGCCGGCCTCCAGCAAACAGTATTTGAGCGGACAGATCCACCCGGAACTGCGCGTGCCGCAGCGCGCCATCAGCCTGACAAACGGCGAAGTGGTGAGCGTGTACGACGCCTCGGGCCCCTACACCGACCCGGCCGCAGCCATTGATGTGCACCGCGGCCTACCCACCCCGCGCGCCGCCTGGGTGGCAGCGCGCGGCGACAGCGAGGCCTACCCGGGCCGCGAGATCACGCTGATTGACGACGGCCTGCGCGACCAGTCCCAGCAGCAGCGTTTGCACGAGCTCAGCGCTGGCCTGCGCCGCCAGCCACGCCGCGCCAAGGCGGGCAGCAATGTGACGCAGATGCATTACGCCCGCCGCGGCATCATCACGCCCGAGATGGAGTTTGTGGCCATCCGCGAGAACCAGCGCCACGCGTGGATGCGCGAGTACGAGCAAGATGCCGAACGCGAAGCACGCCTGGCCGGCAAGCCCTTCGGCGCCAGCATTCCGAGAATCATCACGCCCGAGTTTGTGCGTGATGAGGTGGCGCGCGGCCGCGCCATCATCCCCGCCAATATCAATCACACCGAACTGGAGCCCATGGCCATCGGCCGCAACTTCCTGGTCAAGGTGAACGCCAATATCGGCAACTCCGCCGTCACTTCCAGCATCGAAGAAGAGGTCGAGAAGCTGGTGTGGAGCACCCGCTGGGGCGCGGACACGGTGATGGACCTGAGCACCGGCCGCAATATCCACACCACCCGCGACTGGATCGTGCGCAACAGCCCGGTGCCCATCGGCACGGTGCCGATTTATCAGGCGCTGGAGAAGGTGGGCGGCGTGGCCGAAGACCTGACCTGGGCCATCTTCCGCGACACCCTGATCGAGCAAGCCGAGCAAGGCGTGGACTACTTCACCATCCATGCCGGCGTTTTGCTGCGTTATGTGCCGATGACGGTGAAGCGCCGCACCGGCATCGTCTCGCGCGGCGGTTCCATCCTGGCCAAGTGGTGCATCGCGCATCACAAGGAGAACTTCCTCTACACCCACTTCGAAGACATCTGCGAGATCATGAAGGCCTACGACGTCAGCTTCTCGCTGGGCGATGGCCTGCGGCCCGGCAGCCTGTCGGATGCCAATGACGAAGCCCAGTTCGCCGAGCTGCGCACCCTGGGCGAGCTGACCAAGCTGGCCTGGAAGCACGATGTGCAGACCATGATCGAAGGCCCCGGCCATGTGCCCATGCACATGGTGCAGGTCAATATGACCGAGCAGCTCAAGCACTGCGACGAAGCGCCCTTCTACACCCTGGGCCCGCTGACCACCGACATCGCCCCCGGCTACGACCACATCACCAGCGGCATCGGTGCGGCCATGATTGGCTGGTTCGGCTGCGCCATGCTCTGCTACGTCACACCCAAGGAACACCTGGGCCTGCCGGACCGCGACGACGTCAAGCAGGGCTTGATGGCCTACAAAATCGCCGCCCATGCGGCCGACATCGCCAAAGGCCACCCCGGCGCGCGGGCGCGTGACGATGCTTTGTCCAAGGCGCGCTTCGAGTTCCGCTGGGAAGACCAGTTCAACCTCGGCCTGGACCCGGACACCGCGCGCGCCTTCCACGATGAAACCCTGCCCAAGGACAGCTCGAAAGTGGCGCATTTCTGCTCCATGTGCGGGCCGAAGTTCTGCTCGATGAAGATCACGCAAGACGTGCGGGAATACTCGGCGCAGCTGGAGGCGGACCAGCAACTGGCCGAGCAGGGCATGCAAGCCAAGAGCGCCGAGTTCAAGGCGCAGGGCAGCGAGATCTACATCACTATCCAGAAGGCTTGAGGCCGATGGCACGCATTGCCATTGCGGGCGCGGGCCTGGCCGGGCGGCTCTTCGCTTTCGCGCTGAGCCGGGCCGGCCACGCGGTGCAGGTGTTTGAATCAGGCCCCGGCCCCGGGCCCAGCTTCGACGGCCAAGGTGCTGCCGCCTTCACCGCGGCCGGCATGCTGAGCCCGCTGGCCGAGCTGGAGAAGGCCGAGCCCGAGGTGGCCGAGCTGGGGCTTGCCTCGCTGCGCCTGTGGCCGCAAATCGTCGCCAGTCTCGGCCAGCCGGTGCAGCTGCAATGCCAGGGCAGCCTGCTGCTGGCACACCGGCAAGACCTGGGCAGCGCCCAGCGCATCCTGGCCCGCTTGCCCGGCGCGCCAGCGCCCTTGGCGGCCGGCGCGCTGCGTGAGCTGGAACCGGCCTTGCTGCCCAGCGGCCTGCTGGCCTGGCTGCTGCCGGGCGAAGGCCTGATCAATCCCGTGCTGGCCATGGCAGCGCTACACGCAGGCGCAGAAGGCGCGCAATGGCATTGGCTGCGGCCCGTCGCCAGCGTTGACGCCGGTGGCTTGCTGCTGGCGGACGGCACGCGGGTAGCGGCGGACTGGGCCATTGACACACGCGGCCTGGGCGCGCGCTCCGCCGAGCTGCCGCTACGCGGCGTGCGAGGCGAGGTGCTGCAGCTGCGCCTGCCGAACCACGGCTTGCGCCGCCCGGTGCGCCTGCTGCACCCGCGCCACCGCGTCTACCTGGTACCGCGCAGCGAGAACGAGCTGATGCTGGGCGCCAGCGAGATTGAAAGCGAAGACCGCAGCGAGGTCAGCCTGCAAAGCGCCGTCGAGCTGATGGCCGCCGCCCACAGCGTGATGCCGGCCTCGAGCGAGGCCCGCATCACCCGGCTGGACCGCAATCTGCGCCCCGCCCTGCCCGACAACAAGGCCCTGGCCCACTGCGCGCCCGGCCTGATCCGCCTGAACGGCCTCTACCGCCACGGCTGGCTGCTCGCACCGGCCCTGGTGCAGCAACTGTTGAGCCAAGCCGGCCTGGCCACACTTGAACACGAGCCTCAAACATGAGCACCCACATCCAGATTTTTCTCGACGATCAAGCCCTGTCCCTGCCCGCGCCGCTGAGCCTGGCCGACTTGCTGCAGGCTCAGCAGCGTGCGCCCGAGAGCGTGGCCACCGCCCTGAACGGCATGTTTGTGGCCCGCGAAGCCCGCGCCCAGACCCAGCTGGCGAATGGCGATGCCGTGCTGCTGTTCAAAGCCATTGTGGGCGGTTGAATGCCATGATGACATCCACCCCCGACACCCTCTGCATTGACGGCAAAACCCTCGGCAGCCGGCTCTTCCTCGGCAGCGCCGGCTACCCCAGCCCGCAGACGCTGGTGGAGGCCATTCAGGCCGCCCGGTGCCAGGTCTTGACCCTGGGCCTCAAGCGCACTTTGCAAGCCGGCGACAACGGCGCTGTGGCCATGGCCATCCAAGCCGTCCAGGCGCAAGGCGGGCATTTGTTGCCCAACACCGCCGGCTGCCGCACGGCACGCGAGGCGGTGCAACTGGCGCAGATGGCCCGCGAGCTTTACGGCACCCACTGGATCAAGCTGGAAGTGGTGGGGGACGAGCACACCTTGCAGCCCGACCCTTTCGAGCTGCTCAGCGCCGCCACCGAGCTGGTCAAAGACGGTTTCACCGTCTTCCCCTACTGCACCGAAGACTTGATCCTGTGCCGCCGCCTGCTGGAAGACGCCGGCTGCGCCGTGCTGATGCCCTGGGGCGCGCCGATTGGCTCGGGCCAGGGCCTGCTGCATCTGCAAGCCCTCAAGACCCTGCGCGAGCGCTTGCCGCAGGCAACGCTGATCATCGACGCGGGCCTGGGCGCGCCCTCGCAGGCCGCCCAAGCGCTGGAGCTGGGCTTTGACGCCGTGCTGCTGAATTCCGCCGTGGCGCAGGCGCGCGCGCCGGTGGCCATGGCCGCCGCTTTTCGCGATGCCGTGCGAGCCGGGCGCCAAGCCCATCTGGCCGGGCTGATGGCGCCGCAAAGTTTTGCCACGCCCTCCACCCCGGTCAGCGGCCACGCGTTTTTGCTGGGCCAGCCATGAACAGCGCCTGGCCTCAACCCTGCCTGCCATCGGCTTATGCGCCGGATCAGCAAGACCTGACCCCATCGCATTCAGCGCCGCCCATCATCTGGAGCATTGCCGGCACCGACAGCGGTGGCGGCGCCGGCCTGGCCGCCGATCTGCGCGCGGCGGCGGCCATGGGCGTGCACCTCTGCCCCGTGGTGGCGGCGGTCACAGCGCAGAACTCGCTGGGCGTGCAGGCCGTTCATGCCCTGCCGGCCGCGCAGATCGAGGCGCAGCTGGCCGCCCTGGCCGCCGATATGCGGCCCCGTGTCATCAAATGCGGGCTGCTCGCCAGCGTGGCGGCGGTGGAAGCGGTGGCGCGCTGTATCGACACCTTGCGCAGTGAGGCCAGCCGGGGCTCGGTTGCCCTGGTGGTGGACCCGGTGCTGGGCGCCACGGCCGGCGGCGCGGCCTTTGCCGATGAGTCCTTGCTGGAGGCTTATCGCCAACTGCTGCTGCCCCGCGCCACCCTGATCACGCCGAACCGACGTGAGGCGCAAAGGCTGGCGGCGGGCAGCGATCAACTGACCGTACCCGAGCTGGCCGAGGCCTTGCGGGCGCTGGGGGCCGAGGCGGTTTGCATCACCGGTGGCGATGATCTCGCGCTGGGCGCAGCGACGCCTGCCGATGAGGCGAGTTCAGTAGCCAGCCTGGCACTGGACTGGCTTGCCGCCAGCCTGGGCAGCACCCCGGTCAATGGCTGGTTGGCCCTGCCGCGCCTGCCGTCCATTCATCACCATGGCAGCGGTTGCACCTTCGCCAGCGCCGCAGCGGCCGCCTTGGCGCATGGCTTCCCGCTGCCCGACGCCGTGCTGCTGGCCAAGATGCTCACTTGGGCCGCCGTGCGCGACGGCCATGCCGCCGGCCAAGGCGCCGGGCCAGTGCGCGCCAACGCCAGCTTTATTGCCGACCCCAGCTGCATGCCGGTGATGAGTTTTGCGGATGAGCGGGAATTGAGCCCCGCCACGCTGGCACGCTGGCGCAGCGTGTTGGCAGAAGGACCGAACCCGTCTGCGCCGGAGTTGGGGCTTTACGCCATCACCGACAGCCCGGCCAAGGCTGCCGACCTGCTCGCCCTGGGCCTGCCCCAGGTGCAGCTGCGCATCAAGGCCGGCGCCGCGTCAGCGCATTTGCAGGCCGACATCGCCGCCGCCGTGCAGGCCGCCGCATCGGCCGGCCAAGGCCAGCTCTGGATCAATGACCATTGGCAGCTGGCCCTGGCCGCCGGGGCCCAAGCCTTGCACCTGGGTCAGGAGGATTGGGCCGGCTTGAACGCAGAGCAGCGTGAATTGATTGTCAGCAGCAAAGCGAAGTTAGGCATTTCCAGCCACAGCCTGTGGGAGCTGGCCAGGGCCCGTGGCCTGAAGCCGAGCTATATCGCTTGCGGACCGGTTTTTGCCACCACCACCAAGGACATGCCGTGGCGCCCGCAGGCCATGGTCAATCTGCGCTGGTGGGTGCGCATGGCTGGCCGACCGGTGGTGGCGATTGGCGGGCTGCTGACCCCGGCGCAAGTAGAGGATTGCGCCGCGCAAGGCGCGGCAGCGGCTTGCTTGGTACGCGCCGCGGAAGCGGCCCTGGCCGCGGTTGGATGCGGCTGCCGCGGCGGCCGCTTTACGGCCTTTCGAGCTGGCTTGGCGGGAGGGCCGGCAGCGCGGAGGAAACCTGGCTCAGGCCTTGACGTAGCCGGGGCGAGCCAGCAGCCTGATGGCTTGGCTTATTCCTGCCCGCCAAAGCCCACTTCGACCCGCCCTTCACGGGGCCGGGAAATGGGCTGAAAGCGCCATTTCGAAATCGCGTCGATCGCAAACTGCGTCAACCGGTTATTGGAGGAACGCAAGGCCATGGCTTGCTGCACGCTGCCATCGGGCTGCACCATGAAACTCAGCAGGACCGAGCCGCCCACGAAGTCCTTCAAATAACGGCGCGGCACCTCGGGCTCAACCCGGTGGACCAGGATGAGCTGAGGCTCATCCTCCACAACTGGCGCCGCCGCTGGCTTGGGCACGGCCGGGGCGGCCAGGGCCAGCACAGTGGCGTCTTTGCGTTCAGCAGCAGGTGCGGGCTCGGCGGCTGCCACGGCGGTGGCGGGTACGGTGGTGGCAGGTGGCGCTGCATTAGCCGCCGCAGCTGCGGCGGCCGCTGCTGCCGCCGCCACGGCGGAATCGGAATTGGACGAGCGCCCAGCCGCCGTTGCCGCTGCTGGCGCGGCAGGCGCCTTGGCAACGCTGGGCTTGGCGGGTGCTGGCGCGGGTGCTGCAGCAGGCGCGGGCGTGTTTTGCTTTTTGTTCGCGGCCTCACCTTGGAAACGGATCCAGGTGAACACCCGGTCGGCCTGCTTTTGCGCCCGCTCTTCGGCGGCCTGCTTGGCATCCTGCTTGGCGTCTGCTTTGCTGTCTGCGGCAGCGGCATTGGCTGGCGCCGTTTGAGCCTGCGCCTGCGGCATCAAACCGGCCAAGGCGGCCAAAGCGAAACAACTCGGCAAACACCGAATCTTGCGGACAAGCAGACGCATGTTCAAAAACTCCCCCTCAACACATCAACCAAGCCATGAATCGCACGATGTCGCCGTCAGCCCTGATCTTGCGGAGCAGCTGCGCCGCGTCAGCGCGGCCACTGTCTCGTCAGTTGACTGTCTATTCGTGCCATGCAATTCCCCCGGGCGCAGGCGTGGGGCAGTGTAGGGAGGTCTCACCCATCTCCAATGCCGGGGTTTGCCCTAGGATGAGGGCGCTTTGCCAAATAGCTAACGCATTGACGGGCACTGGGGCATGGCCTGCGGCCAATGAAGCTGCGTTTTCCAGACGAAAAAAGGGCTCGGCCGCTCTCACCTGCTCACACAGGCCATCGCAACCGGGCCCCAAGGCCGCTGGATCGACGTCAGCGCATGCGCTGACGGTCCGCCCTCCGATCAGTTTTTGGCGTCAAAACGCAGCACGATGCTGCGCACCTGATCCACAGAAACGCCGGCCTTGCGCTTGATCACGCTCAGGCTGTGGGCGCTGAGCACCTCATGGCCCAGTTGCGCGGCTTGCGGCGGCAGGGCCGCGCGCAAAGTGCCGTTGGAGAAGAACTCCAGCGACATGCCGGCCGTTTCGCCACCGCCCAGATCCAGAATGGTCTCGGCCCGAGCGCTGACGTCCACGCCCTCATGCTTGGGCAACTCGGCCTGGGCCAAGCTGTGCTGCTGGAGGCTCAGGCTGTCGCCCTGATCCTGCACGAGGTAGTGCCCCAGATGATCCAGGCCACCGCCCGCGCCGGCGTCACGGAACAAGGGCAGCACGTTCTGCACCGGCTCGGTGGGCGCATTGCCCGCCATGTTCAGGCTGATATGGCCGCCATTGCGCAGCATGTGCTGGCCGCCCTCGGTGGCCACCGCCTGAGCACCGCGATCGGCATTGGCCGTGCCGGCCGCATCGCCGCCGGAGCCCACGCCTTCGGCCAGCGCCAGCAAGGTGGGGACCGGGCCTGCCGCCAGCAAGCCGCCGGCCAAGGCCGCCGATCCGCCTGCGCCAGCTTGAGCGGCACCATTGGCGCCGTTCGCACCATTCGCGCCGCTCAAACCACCCGCACCGCTAGCGCCATTGGCCCCCGTGGCATTGCCGCCTTGCGTCTTCACCAGCAGCCCGGCCGTTTGGCCTTGCGCGTCCAGGCTCAGGATGCGCGCCACCGTCTCGACCTGGCTGTGCGCCAGCAGGTAGTTGGCGGCATCCGTGCCATCCAGGTTCAGCTTGATGGTGACTGGCTTGCCATCAGCGGCCAGCAAGTCCTGGAACAAGGCGGAGGCCAACGCGCGGACGCTGTCACCCGCCACCACGCCGATCAGGCTGGGCGACTCCAACTGCGCCTCACGCGAGCCATCAAAGTACTTGTCCTTCACCACCAGGGGCGCAGTCTGCAAGGTCTTGGGCGTGATGTCGCCCTTGGCCTGGACTTGTGCGCCAGCCAGCTGATAGTTGCCCGCATCGGCACCGCTCAGGCCCAGCGTTACTGCCACGTCCTTGGCCTTGCCTGCATTCTTGTCGGCAAACTCACCGCTGCGGGTGGCGTCGACCTGGTCACCGTCGATCAAGCCTTGCAGCTGGCCGCCGGTCACCTCGGCCTTGCGATTGCCGTCGTAGACCTTGGTGCTCACTGCCACTGCACCCGCCGTCACCGTCTTGGGCGTGATGTCGCCCTTGGCCTGGACTTGTGCGCCAGCCAGCTGATAGTTGCCGGCGTCGGCACCGCTCAGGCCCAGCGTGACCGCCACGTCCTTGGCCTTGCCGGCGTTCTTGTCGGCGAACTCGCCGCTGCGGGTGGCATCGACCTGGTCACCGTCGATCAAGCCTTGCAACTGGCCGCCGGTCACCTCGGCTTTGCGGTTGCCGTCGTAGACCTTGCTCGTCACCGCCACTGCACCCGCCGTCACCGTCTTTGGCGTGATGTCGCCCTTGGCCTGGACTTGTGCGCCAGCCAGCTGATAGTTGCCAGCGTCGGCACCGCTCAGGCCCAGCGTTACTGCCACGTCCTTGGCCTTGCCGGCGTTCTTGTCGGCGAACTCACCGCTGCGGGTCGCATCGACCTGGTCACCATCGATCAAGCCTTGCAGCTTGCCGCCGGTCACCTCGGCCTTGCGATTGCCGTCGTAGACCTTGCTCGTCACAGCCACTGCGCCGGCAGTCACCGTCTTGGGCGTGATGTCGCCCTTGGCGACCACGCTGTCGCTGGCGAGTTGGTAGTTGCCGGCGTCGGCGCCGCTCAAGGCCAGCTTGACATTCACGTCCTTGGCCAAGCCGGCGTTCTTGTTGACGAACTCTGCGCTCAGATTGAAGCCCAGTTGTTCGCCGTCCACGCCGCCCGCCAGTTGGCCGCCGCTGACTTGGGCGCTGGTCGTGCCGTCATAAACCTTGCTCGACACCTTCACGTCGGACACCGACACGCTCTTGGGCGTAATGCTGGCCTGGGCCGCACCGTCAAAGCTGTAGTTGCCGGCATCGGCACCCGTCAGGTTCAGGCCGGTGATGCTGACCGCCTTGTCCTTGCCCACATTCTTGTTGGCAAAGCTGGCGGTGCCGCCGCTGGTTTGAACCTCGTCGCCGGCCACCAGGCCTTGCAGGTTCACCGTGCCCAGTTCTGCGCTCAGCTTGCCGTCATAGACCTTGTCCTTGACCGAACCCGTCGCCGCGCCAATGCGCTTGGGCGTGATCTCGCCGATGGCGCCACTGGCGCTGTCGCTTTGCAAGGCATAGCCGTACACCGCCACCGCGCCATTGCTGGCTTGGCCCAAAACGATGCCGTCGACGCTGACCTGCTTGCCTTGGCCCACATTCTTGTTGGCATAGCGCGCTTGGCCGCCCACGGTGTAGACCACCTGGTCGCCGTCTATGGTGCCGGTTTGTGCAAAGTTGCCTGCGCCGAGCGTGGCATCGGTCTTGCCGTCGTAGACCTTGCTCGTCGTGCCTTGCAGGCTCACGCTGATCTTGGGCGCCACGGTGTAGAGGAAGCCATCTCCAGTTCCCAACACGGTGCTGCTGGTGTCGGCCTGGTACTGCTTGAACTGGTAGGCCAGACCGCCACGCTCATCGGCCGTTGGTGTGGTCGAGTAGACATGCCAGTTGCCCGCCGTGGCTTGCAGCGCTTGCGCACCCGCCTCGTTGCGGAAGTTGCGGCCGGCGGCCAGCAGCAGCGCTGTAGCCGCCGTGTTCGCGTTATCGGCCTTGACGGCTTGCTTGAGCACGATGTCCGAGGTCGCGCCTTGGGCGCGCACATCCACCGTGCGCGCGGCGTGAATGCCGTCCAGGCCGTCGGCGCTGCCCACGGTCAGGCTGCGCCCCGTCTTGAACTGCAAGCTGCCCACCTCAGCGGCGATCTCGTCCACCTGATGCGCGCTGCTGTTCAAGGCGACATCGCCACCATTGCTCCGCAGCGCCAGCTTGGCGGCGCTGATCTGCCCACCGCCCGAGATGCCCGCGCCAACCTTGTCATTCAAAGACACCGTGCCGCTGGCCGTCAGCGCCTGATCCACTTGCAAGCCGCCTTGCTCGGACGACAGGAACAGACTTCCGGTGTTGACGCGCTGGGCGCCTTGCTGCACCAAAGTGCGGCCGGCGATCTCCAAGCGATCACCCACGTTCACGGTCAAGCCCGCCAGCGTCACATCGTCATCAGTGGCATTGACACGCATCACCTTGACGCCATTGAAGGCTTGGGCGCTCTTCTCGCTCAGCGTCAAGCTTTGGCCGCCCAACTCAAACGAGGCATTGGCACCGTCCAGGGTGAACTCGACCGTGGCTTTGGACTGCCCGCTGACCGTGGCGCTCGTTGTCGCGTCGGCCGCCACAAAGCCCGCCCCTGCCTGCAGCTTGAGCGTGCTGCTGGTGTCGTTGAAGGCCACGGGCGCGTTCACATTCAGCTGCCCTGTGGCATTCAAGGCCACGGTGACGTTCTTGCCGGGGTTGATGCTCAGGCCATTGTGGCCATCCACCGCGCCCAAGCCCCAATCGGCCGTACTGCTGCGAACATCGGTGTCACCACCGACCTTCAGCGCCAGCTTCTTGAAGTTGAAGCTGCTGTTGCTCAACACCGCGCCGCCGCCGGCAGTCACGGCCAGATTCTCCGCAGCCACACCGCCGTCACGGCCGATGACTTGCTGGCCGCTCAGCAAATGGACGCTGGTGGCGGTAGTGCTGATGTCGCTGTCGAACACCAGATTGCCACCATCTTCCCGGCCCACGGCCAGGGTGGCGGCGTTCACATGCCCGATGGTGGCGTTGTTCAAGCCAGTGCCAAGATGCAGATCGTTCGAGGCCGTCATCTGGCGGATGGTGACCTTGCCCGTGCCATTCTTGGCATCAACCGCTTGGCTGATGTTGATGGTGTCGCCGGTGAGGGTGATGTCCCCCATGGTGTTGATCAGCTTGCCGGCGGTGATTTCCACCGTCTTGTTGACCATTTCGAAATGGCCGGAGGCCTTGCCATCGAAGTCGCTCGGCACGCTGATGGTGCCGGTGCCGTCTTCGCGGCCGATGGTCAGGTTCTTGATGCCGGGCAGCTTGTCCAGCGTGGTCTTGGAGGCAAAACCGTTGGCGTCACCCAAGACCATATTGGTGCTGGCTGTTGCTGGCTCTAGGCGCAGCGAGGCGGTGCTGAGATTGCTCAGGGTTGCGGTACCCCAGTCAATCTTGTTGGCGCGCAGGGTCAGCACACCGGCACCGGTATCCATATTGATATTGACGGCGCCGAAGTTGATATCGCCGTCGGTGTGGATGCTGGCACCACCGCGGAAGGTGAAGGGCGTGGTCACATTGACATCGCCACTGACCGACAGCAATCCAGCCAGGATCTTGTTGCCACTGGTGTAGCTACCGTCACCCTTGAAAAAGATACGCCCGGTGTCCAGCACCATATTGGAGTTCAGAGTCACGTCACCGCTGCCGGTGGAGACGTACAAATTGCCGCCATGCGTGGTGACAGGCGCATTCAGGGTGAAGAAGCCCGCGCCGCCGTTGTCGGAATCGGCCCAGATACGCACATAGCCGCCCTGCGTCTGGATGGCTCCGCCCACAGTAGCGCCGTCGGCCCCAAAAACAGTGATCGACGCATCGGCCGGTGTACCGCTACCGGGTGTGCGGACGTCGTGCGTCGGCAAAGTAGCCACATTGCTGCCGGTGCCGTGGGCCATCAGGATGGGCGAATTCAAGACACGGCCGCTATTGGTCCCCCCCGCCACCAGCATCAAGCTGCCCTTGCCAGAAACCTCCAGCGTGTTGGCAGCGTTGGCGAACATCAAGTCCGTGTAGTTACCAAGTGCACTCTCACCGGCGACCGCGGCCGGTGGCGTCAAATGACCACCATTGGCCGTACCGGCCTCAATACGCAGACTCACATCTGGCTGCATGGTGATCTTGCCGTCACCACCGTTGAGTGACAGGTCATTGACGCGAATGTCGCCCGTGGCCTGCAAGAGCACATTGGCGCTCTGGGCCTCGATGTCCTTCTCAAACACCTGCGAGCCGCTCAGCAAACCGGTACCACTGCCGCCACCGCTGATCTCCAGAGTGGAAGGGTCCAAGAGCAAATCACCGGTCCGGCCTTTGGCTGCGCGCGCATCGGTGCGGCCGCTGTACTGCAGCACCTGCTTGCCCGACACCTCCGCGCGGCCACCGTCGCCGCCCTGCGCGCCGCCGCGCACGGAGATATTGCCAGCGAACTGGGTCTTGTCATCGGACCAGAACACCACCTCGCCGCCCTTGCCGGCGTCGACGGCATCCGCCTTGGCCAGCACGCTGGCATCGGCCTGCACGCTCGTGGCATTGCGCACGCTGGCGTCCTTGCCTTGCCAGCCACCGCCGACCTGGATCAGGCCACCGCCCGTGGCGCCGCTGGCGTCCAGCTGAGCGCCGCCGTCCAGACGCAGATGCTCACCTTGCACGGTGATCGTGCCACCCTGGGCGGCACCGGAGCTGGCGTCCAGGCGGCCGCTCACATGCACCTCGCCCAGCTCACCACCGTCCAGAAGGATGCGGCCGCCGCGCGCCACCAGGCTTTTTGCTTCGATCACGCCGCTGTTATTGACCACGCTGGCTTGCAAGGCGTTGGCGCTGCGCGCGCTCAAGACCACCGTGCCGGCCGCGATCTGGCCGCTGTTGTCCACCAGGGCGTCCAGCGCGGCACGCTCGATCGCCAGGGACACCAGGCCGTCGCGGCCGAAGTCCAAGGCCATCTTGTCGCCCGCGCCCATCAGCACCTGGCCGGCAGTGACACTGCCTTCATTGCGCACCACAGGGGCCAGCAGGGCCACCACGCCGCCCTGGGCCTGGATCTGGCCTTGGTTGACCACGCTGCCTGCCCCCCCCTCCGCGGCGAAGCTGGCCTTGCCACCCATGAAGTCAGCATCCTTGATGTTCAAGCTGCTGGCCACCAGGCCGCCGACATTGACTTGCGCGCCTTTGCCGAAGACCACGCCATTGGTGTTGATCAGCCAAACTTGGCCGTTAGCGCTCAGCTCGCCCTGAATCTGAGTGGGGGCGCCGCCGGTGATGCGGTTGAGCGCGATCGCTTGCGCGTTGGGCTGAGCGAACGTGACCTTGGACTGCTCGCCGATATTGAACTCTTGCCAGTTCAGGATAGCGCGCTGGCTCTGCTGCTGCACCGTCAGCTGATTGCCGTTTTGCGTGAGCGTGGCTTGGCCGCCGGCCAGCTGCGCGCCCTTGGGCAAGGCGTTAGCCAGCAAACTCGGATCAGGCCCTGCCCCGGCGCCTGCGGCATGGGCGGCACCGGCCAGCAAGACGCTGGCCAAGAGGCCGCTGCTGGCGCGCTTGCCGCGGCCTTTGCAGTGTTCTGCGACGGCCACATAGGTGCCGGTGACTTCATTCCAAACCAGGCGATAGGCGTGGTTCATGGAGGCTTTTTTCATTGCGTGTCTTCCTCAGAATTCTTTGTTTTTGCTCAGGCGTTTGAACCGAGCCTCAGAAGCGGGCCTGCACTTGCACCCACAGGCGGTAGCGCTCTTGGCGACCATCAGCCTCCATGCCGGTGACCGGGTTGCGGCCGGCGTTTTCGCCCAGCGCACGGGCCACGCCGGTGCGCACACTCCAGGCCTGCGCGAACACATTCAGGCCCAAGCCCACGCCGTGCAATGAGTAACTATTGGGCTGGCCCAGCAAGGAGCCGACCCAGGGGCTGGCGTGTTGGCTGATGCTGCCGCTGTCCACAAAAGCCAGGGCTTGCGCGCGCAGATCCCCGTGGAGCATGAAGTCCTGACGCAGCTCGCCATTGAAGACCCAGCCGCTGTCACCCACCGCTTCGCCGACGGCGTAGGAACGCACGCCGCTGGGGCCGCCCAGCATGAACTTCTCTGACGAATCCAGATTGCGCGAGGCCTGCTGGCCATTGAGCGCGGCATAGACGCTCAGGCCGCTCAAGCCCCAGCCCGCGGCCACGCTTTGGCTGCGCGCCAGGCGCCAGCTCAGCTTGTGGAAGCCGCCCTGGGTGCGGGCGCTCAAAGCGTCAGCGGCTTGGTCACCGGCATTGCCCGCCAGATTGACCTGGCCAACGCTGAGGCCAGCGCTGAACTCGCTGAGGCCGCCGCCCAACAGCGCGTCCCAGCCAGAACCGCTCAGGCCTGCGCCCAGGCGGTGCAGGCGGCGCTCGCGCAGCGACAGGCCCAGGGCCTGGTCGCTCAACTGCTTGCGCTCGGCATCCAGGCTCAGCCACAGATTCTGTTCACGGCCGCGCAGCAAGGGGTAGCTCAAGCCCGCCGTCAGCGATTGGGCGCTGCCGCGCAAATCAAGGCGGTCCAATTCCAGACCCACCTTGTAGCGCAGATAAGAGCCCGACAGATTGGCGCGCAGCCCGGCCGGATTGAGGGCAAAGGCATAGCTCAGCGCCGCCTGCTGCGTGCCTTCACTGGCGCTCAGGCTCAGGCTGGCGATGTCTTCCAGGCCCAGGGGGCGATTCCAAAAGCCTTGCGCGCCCACGCGCACCGCACCGGTGTAGCGGTTGCTGAAGTTGTCGGCAAGCACGCTGCCGCTCAGCGCGGGCAACTCTTCGGCCGTGATGATGACCCGGCTCGTGCCCGGCTCCGCGCCCTTGTCCAGCGTGGCGCGGGCGCTGACGCCCGGCACATCGTTGATCAAAAGAATGGCGCGCTCAATCTGCTCGCCGCGCACCGCGCCGGCCAGCATGGCGGCGTTGGCAATGGCCATCAGGCGGGTGTTCAGGCCTGCGTCCTTGCTCAGCACTTGCACCCGGCCGGCGCCCGACTCCAGGCGGCCCACCAGCACGGCGATTTCCAGCACGCCTTCGCTGAGGTCTTGCGGCGGCAGATAGGCCCGTGCCAGCATGAAGCCACGTGCTTGCAACTGGGCCGTGACGCGGGCGGCGAGCGCTTGCAGCTCCGCATGATTGAGCGAGCGGCCCAGGCGATCGGCCACCCAGCTTTGCTGCTCAGCCTCGCTCACCAGGCCTTCGGTCCCGGTGAAACGCACTTGCTTGATCTGTGCTTTGAAGCCGCCGGATTGCGCCGCTTGTGCGGCCTCGCTTTCCAATAGTGCGGGCTTGTTGGCCGGCTGCTGGCTGGGTTTGTTCAGGCGTTGCTGCTCGTTGAGCAATTGGCCCGCATCAGGCGCCGCCTGCACCAGTGACGCGGCCGCCAGCAGGCCCAGGGTTGCGCCCAGGCTGGCGCTCAGTCGCTTTTTCAGCATGTTTGTCTTCATGGGAGTCCCTCGGTCTCGGTGTGATCAGCCCGCTTTATCGGCCCCAGCTCAGGGCAAACCCTTTGGCAAATGGCCCAGCAGTCTTGGCAAAACGAATAGCGGCAAGAAAGTGGCGCTCCACCGCGGACAAAGTGCGATCAGCGCACAAACCACAGGCCAGCCACCCGCTCACGGGCTTATTCGCGCGCAGCCCTTGGCCGACAATCCGCCCCTATGTACGAGACCATCAGCACGGCAAGTGCACCCGAAACTCCGATCAACGCGCAGACGCCCATCTCTGGCTCAACGCTGGTGCGCCCTCTGATCCTGCTGGTGGACGACAAGCCCGAGGAACTGCGCTGGCTCAACCAGCTCTTGCAGCCCGACTACCGCCTGGCCCTGGCCCACAACGGCCAGGCCGGCCTGCAACGGGCCCAGGCCTTGCAGCCTGATCTGGTGCTCTTGGACATCGGCCTGCCGGATATGGACGGCTATGCCCTGTGCCGCCTGCTCAAGGCGGACCCGCTGACCAGCGCCACCCCGGTGCTGTTCTTGAGCGCGCACAACTCACCCGAGCGCCGCGTGCAAGGCCTGGCGCTCGGCGCGGTGGACTTCATCAGCAAGCCCTTTCACCCGGAGGAAGTGCTGGCCCGGGTGCGTGTGCACCTGCACCTGGCCGCGCAGATTCGCCAACCCATGAGCAGCGAGGCCGCGGCCGCGCCCGCCACCCGCAACCCGGATGAGTTGCTGGTGCAGGCGGCCGCCCAATACATCCGCGCTCATTTGCGCGAGACGCCCTCGGTGGCTGAGATCGCCCGGCAGGTGGGCCTGCATGAGAAGCGCCTGCTGGCCCTGTTCCGCGAGCATCTGGGCCAGACCATCTCGGGCTTTATCCGCGATGAGCGGGTCAGCACCGGCCAGCGCCTGCTGGCCGACACCGCCATGTCGGTGCAAGAGATCGCCTTCACCGTGGGCTTTGGCAATCCCGGCAATTTCGCCACCTCATTTCGGGAGCGCACCGGCATGAGCCCCCAGGCTTATCGCCAAGCCCTGCGCGAGCAAGGCGCCCCGGCAGAGGCCCAAGGCGAGCGCGCGGAGATGGCGCCAAGGGCTGCTCAGTTTTGAGCGGCCACCTGCTCACGCTGCTACGCACACGACTGCTGGGCCTGCTTCTTCTCGCAGCGCTCAGCCTCAACGGCACCGCCCAAGCCCAGCAAACCCAAACAAGGGCCCCGGCCACAGCCCTGGCCGAGTCGCAAGCCGTCGTGCAGCTGCAAGCCCAAGGTCAGGAGCAGCTGCCGCTGCTGCCCTATCTGCAAATTTGGACGGACACCAGCGCCCGCCTGGGCCCGCAGGAAGTCGCGCATCAGGCCTTTCGGCCCATGCAAAGCAGCGACAAGCGCCCGGGCTATAGCGCATCGGCCTACTGGCTGCGCCTGCGCTTGCACAACCCGAGCACCCAAAGCCTGAGCCGGCATCTGCTGATTGAACCGGCCCGCTTGGAAGAGGTGGCGCTGTACCGCGAGCAGGCCGACGGCCAATGGCAAGTGAGCCATGCCGGCACCAGCCACCCCTTTGGCGAGCGGGAACTGGCGATGCGGGAAAGCGCCTTCATCGTGCAACTGGCGCCCGGCCAAACGCAGACCTTTTTGCTACGGGTGGCCAGCCGCAGTTCCGTGGCGCTGGAAGCCTCGCTGTGGGAGCCGCACACCCTGCAGATTCGATTCCCAGGCGGCCTTTGGTTGGACGGGGTC
The DNA here is from genome assembly GCF_945956965.1 of uncultured Roseateles sp. Lineage (GTDB taxonomy): Bacteria > Pseudomonadota > Gammaproteobacteria > Burkholderiales > Burkholderiaceae_C > Paucibacter_A. The sequence continues at coordinate 124,703 of NZ_CAMFJS010000007.1, read as the reverse complement.
TTGGTCGGCGTCGCCCTGATCCTGATGCTGCTGACGGTGATGATGACCCAGGTGCTGCGCGAGCCCGCCGCGATGTACATCGCCGCCCATATGCTGATGGCGATTCTGTATGAGTCGGGCATGCGCGGCACCAGCTTCATGATTCTGTGGCCCGACGCCACCGACTGGGCCACTCGCAGCCTGGCCCTATTGGGCGGCATTGCCGTGCTGTGCCAATGGCTGGCGGTGCGCCGCCTGCTTCACCTGCGTCGGCGCCAACCCCGCCTGCACCGCGGCCTGAACCTGATTGCCTGGCTCAGCCTGCTCACCCTCGGTGTCTGCCTGCTGGGCGACTACCGCCTGGGCACCTTTTGCAATTCGGTGCTCAACACCGTCATGGTGCTGGGTTTGCTGCTGGCCTGCGTGCAAGCCGCCCGCGCCGGCCAACGCCTGGCCCTGGCTTGGCTGCTGGCCCTGGGCACGCAAGCCCTGGGCATCTTGCCCCGCTATCTGAGCCTGCTGGGGCTGTCCTCCCACGGACCAATGAGCGACTACGCGCCGCCGCTGATGATGGAGCTGGGCTGCTTGCTGGTGCTGACGGCCCTGATGCACCGTTTTCACCAACAGCACCAACGTTATGAGCGCGGGCTGGAAACCGCCGTGCTGGAGCGCACCAAGGCGCTGGCCCAGGCCACCCGTCACGCCCAGGCCAGCGATGCGGCCAAGGGCCGCTTGCTGGGCTATATCGGCCATGATCTGCGGGCGCCTTTGGCCTCGGTCGTGCATGTCGCACGCGAGATGCGGGCCGATCAAGCCTTTGACGCCGACCGCCGCGCCATCGAGCGCAGCGGCCTGCTGCTGCTGGACATGATCGATGAGCTGCAGCGCTTCGCCAAAGCGCCGGAGAGCAGCGCCGTGCTGGAGATCCTGCCCGCGCCGGTCTATCTGCACGGGCTTTTGCACGACACGGTGGAGCAGGCTCAGGGCTTGGCCCGCAGCGCCGGCTGCCATATCGAATTGCGCCTGGCGCCGGAGCTGCCGACCGTTGTTGAACTCGATGCCAAGCGCCTGCGGCAAGTGCTGTTCAATCTGCTGTCCAACGCGGCCAAGTTCAGCCGCGACAGCGTCATCATGCTTCACGCAGGCATCGAAGCCGGCGCACCAGCGCGGCTGCAGCTGAGCGTCAGCGATCAAGGCAGCGGCATCGCCGCCGAAGACCTGCCCTGGCTCTTCGAGCCCTTTGTGCGCGCCAGCGCCAGCGCCCATCTGCCGGGCCAGGGCTTGGGCCTGAGCATCGCGCGCCAGATGGTGCAGGCCATGGGCGGAGATATCCGCGTGCGCAGCCAGCTCGGCCTCGGCAGCGAATTCAGCTTTGATCTTCCTCTTCAGCTGGCCGACGAAGACGAAGTAATGTGGCCACCGCTCTTGCGCCAGATCAGCATCGGCGAAGGCTTGCACGCGCTGGTGCTCGACCCCTGCGAGACGGCTCGCGAAGCCTTGGCCGAACGCCTGAGCCTGGCGGGCTTCGACTGCCTGCAGGCCGCCGATCTGGAAGAGGCGATGCAAATCGACACGCCACTGGAGCTGCTGGTCGTCGAGCCCGATGGCTTGCCGGGCGGCTTGATCCAGGCGCTGGCGGGCTTGCGCAGCCGCCACGCGCAAATGCGCGTGCTGTGCTGCAGCCGACACCTGCCGCCTAAGCCCGATGCCGGCTGGCTTGGCAAACCGGTGCAGGAGGAGGACTGGTGGGCCGCGCTGCAGTTGCTCAGCGCAAGTTCGATGGCAAACGCCTGATCAGGCCGCTTGACTGGACTTGAGCAGGCTTTCACAGCGCTGCTCATGCTGGGCGATCTCAGCCAGGGTGACTTCGATGTCGTCAAGCTGCTGCTCGAGTTGGCGGCGATGCTGGCGCAGCACTTCGAGAAAGGCCTTGAGCTGCGGGGCGGCGCCGGTTTTGGCGTCGTACATGTCCACCAGTTGCTTGATTTCTTGCAGGGTCAGGCCCAGGCGTTTGCCGCGCAGCGTCAGCTTGAGGCGGGTGCGGTCGCGGTGCGAATAGACCCGGTTGCGGCCCGAGCGGGTGGGTTCCAGCAGGCCCATGTCTTCGTAGAAACGAATCGCGCGCGGGGTGATGTCGAACTCGGCCGCCAACTCGGTGATGGTGAATAAGCGCGCCTGCCCTTCAGCAACACATGCGGCGGTGGCGGGGTTTGCGTTGGAAGTCATGGGATGCTGGCTAAACTGAGTGGACATTGACGTTAACGTCAACGGCAGTTTACCTGCCGCACAACAAGCCAATAGCGACAAGAAAAGACAAGACCACCATGGCCAATTCCCGCGAGTCCGAACTGCACTACCCCCTGGGCGATGCCCTGCCCGCCCCCGGCGCCACCCTGGAGTTGGCGCCCGGCGTGCGCTGGCTGCGCATGGGCCTGCCCTTTGCGCTGGACCACATCAATTTGTGGCTGCTGCGGGATGAGATCGACGGCCAGGCCGGCTGGAGCATCGTGGACTGCGGCGTGGCCAACCCCGCCACGCAAGCGCTGTGGGAGCAGGTGTTTGCTAACGAGCTGGCGGGCCTGCCGGTGCTGCGCGTCATCGTCACCCACTTTCATCCCGACCATATCGGCCTGGCGGCCTGGCTGACCGAGAAATGGCAATGCCGCTTATGGATCAGCGCGACCGATTTCCATCTGGCCCGGTTGGCCAGCGGCTCAACGGTGGGCATGGGCGGCCACAGCGCGGCGGCCTTCTTCGCCAGCCATGGCCTGGTCGATGAAGAATCGCTGGCCAAGATCCGCGCTCGCAGCAGCTACTACCCCAGCATGGTGCCCAGTGTGCCGGCCAGCTTCCGGCGCCTGATGAATGGGCTGCAGCTCACCATCGGTGGCCGCAGTTGGCATTGCGTCACCGGCTATGGCCACGCGCCCGAGCACATCAGCCTGCACTGCCCCGAATTGAGCCTGCTGATCTCCGGCGATATGGTGCTGCCGCGCATCTCCACCAATGTCAGCGTGGTGGATGTGGAGCCCGAGGCCGACCCGCTGACGCTCTACCTTGACTCCATCCGCCAGATGCTGACGCTACCGGCCGACACCTTGGTGCTGCCCGCGCATGGCAAACCCTTCAGCGGCCTGCACGCCCGCGTCGATCAATTGCTGGAGCACCACGATGAGCGCCTGGCCGATGTCATGCAGGCCTGTGCCGCCAAGCCCTGCCACGCGGCAGAGCTGCTGGACCTGCTGTTCAAGCGCAAGCTCGATCTGCACCAGACCACCTTCGCCATGGGCGAGTCGGTGGCGCACCTGAATGCTTTGTGGCTGCAGGGCCGCTTGCAGCGCCGCCTGGACGCCGACGGCATTTACCGCTTCAGCGCGATCTGAAACACCGACCTTCAGCGCAAAGCTGAATGGCCAAACTGAATGGCAAAGTGCAGCCCAGAAGTAGTGCCGCCGCTGAGGCGTGAACCCCAGCGGCGGCATGCAGTCTTCTTTTTGGTGCTCCCGCAAGCAGGGCCTGGCTGCAAAGGCCTGCTTACCTCCGATGACTTCAGCATTTCTGAAGTCTCTCCAGCGCGTTGACAGCGTTGGGCGGCAGTTTGCACGCGAACGCAGGCCGGGGCAACCACCCCCAAAAGGGGGGGGTTTGAAGAAAAAAAGGGGCTTGAGGCGAAGGCGGGGTCAGGCCTTGCCAGGCTAGAACTCACCCAAATGCCTACTCGGCAATGATGGATTCTTCGCGCAGCTGAGCGCGGGCGCGCTCGTAATCAGGCAAGACGGACGCCACCACCGCCCAAAAGCGCGGGCTGTGATTCATCTCGCGCAAATGCGCCAGCTCGTGCGCCACCACATAGTCGATGATGGCCGGGCTGAAGTGAATCAAACGCCAGTTCAGGCGGATCGAGCCATCGGCACTGGCGCTGCCCCAGCGGGTTTGCGCCGAACTCAGGCGCAGTGACGTCATCTGCACGCCCAGGGCCGCCGCGAAGTAGGCGCAGCGCAGCTCGAACAGCGCGCGCGCGCGCCGCTTCAACCAGGCTTGCACGGCCTCGCGCACCTCGTCTTCACTGCTCAAGACCGGCAGGTGCAGATGCAGCAGCTGCGCTTCTTCATCCAGGGTCACACCGGCTTGCGCGGCGCCCAGCCGCAGGGTCAGGCGCGTGCCGAGATAGTTCATGCTGGCGCCATCGCGCCACTCGATGCGCGCGGCCGCCACGCGCCGGGCGCGCTCGCGCTGCTCGACCAGCTTGCGCAGAATCCAGTCCGATTTCTGCACCAGGGCGCGCTCGATGTCTTCTTGCGGCAGCCAGCGCGGCGCGCTGACCCGCAAGCCTTCGGAGCCGACCACGAAGCCGATGCTGCGGCGGCGTGCACGCTTGAGCTCATAGGCCACGCGCTGCTCACCCAGGCGCAGCTCGCGCTGCGCGCGCGGGTTGGGCAGCTGCGGAGCAGCCAATACAGGCGTAGGCGCGGGCGCGCTCAAGACCTCAGGCCCGAACAAGGACAGCTGCGCGTCCTGCAAGAGTTGGGCGAGGCGCTTGCGCATGCCGCGGGTCCTACACTCAGGCCTTTGCCTTTTCGGCCTTGACGGGCGCTGCTGCGTCTGCGGACTCAGGGCCGTAGGCCTCGGGGTCCAGACGGCGCATTTCAGCCTCGATCCAGGTTTCCACCTCGCGCATCATCTCGCCGGGCTCGCGGCCCACCGAGGGGATTTGGCGGCCGATGGAGATGTCCACCACGCCGGGGCGCAGCAAGAAGGACTTGCGCGGCCAGCAGCGCGCGGCCGTGGCCGCGATGGGCACCACCGGCACGCCGGCCTCGATGGCCAGGCGGGTGCCGCCGGTTTTGTACTCACCCTTCTTGCCGCGCGCGATGCGCGTGCCTTCCGGGAACATGATGACCCAGTGGCCCATCGCCGTCAGGCGCTTGCCCTGCTCGGCCACCTTGCTCCAGGCCTGGCTGCGCTTGCTGCGGTCGATGTGGATCATGTCCATGCGCGCCATGGCCCAGCCGAAGAAGGGCACATAGAGCAACTCACGCTTGAACACATAGGCCAGCGGGTGGGTCATCAAGCCCGGGTAGGCAAAAGTCTCCCAGGTGCTTTGATGCTTGGACAGCAGCACCACGCCCGAGGTGGTGTCGGCCGCGCTGGGCAGGTTCTGCTCACCCTGGATGCGCCACTGCACGCCGCAGATATAGCGCGCACCGTAGATCGACAAGCGCAGCCAGCCCGCGCAAGCCCAGTACACCGTGTTGCCGCGCGCGAAGATGGAAATCAACAAGACGGCGGTGGCCCACGGAATCACCGTGACGATGAGGAACAACAGGAACAGTGCGGACCGCAGGGCGGACAAAAGGGTGGCAAGCATTAACTCAGGTCTCCGGGCCGCTATCGGCTTGTGCTGCATGGTCACCGCGGGCGTCAGCCTTGCTGCGGCGTTCTTGTTGGATCAGGCCTTCGGCAAAGGCGCTCAGATTGGTGTGCACCTTGGTGCCGGGCACTTGCGCCGCCAGAGCCGCGAACTGCTCCTCACTCAGATTGCCCAGCCGTTCGCTGCGCACCAGATGCGGGATGCAGCCTGCCGCCTGCGCGGTTTGCAAATCACCGAGGCTGGCGCCCACCATATGCACGGTGGCCAGGTCCACGCCGAAGCGCTCGCCAATCTGCAAGACCAGGCCAGGCAAGGGCTTGCGGCAATCGCAGCCCTCCTCCGGCGTATGCGGGCAGAAGAAGGCGGCGGACAAGCGCCCGCCCTTCTCGGCCAGCATTTGATTGAGGCGGATATGAATCGCGTTGAGCGAAGCCATGTCCAGCAAACCACGGCCAATGCCGGGCTGGTTGGTGGCCATCACGACCTGCCAACCAGCCTGGTTGAGTCGCGCCACCGCCTCCAGCGCCCCAGGCAGGGGCTGCAATTCCTCGATCGACTTGACGTGGTCGTCGCGGTACTGGTTGATCGTCCCGTCACGCCCCAAGATGACCAGCTTGACGGGATGGTGGTGGGTGTTGTGGTCGGAGCGAATCGGCATGGGGCTTGGCTCAGGGTTCGGGTGATTAGACCGCCAGGCGAGCCAAATCGGCCACCCGGTTCATCGCCTCATGCAGGCTCTTCAACAAGCCCAGGCGGTTGGCGCGCAGGGCGGCGTCTTCGGCGTTCACCATCACGCCGTCAAAGAAGGCATCGACCGGGCCACGCAAAGAAGCCAGCGCGCTCAAGGAGGCGGTGAAGTCGCCCTGAGCAAACAGCTGATCGGCTTGCGGGCCGACCTTGGCCAGCGCGGCAGCCAGGCCCTGCTCGGCCGCTTCTTGCAGCAAAGCGGGGTTGACGCTGGCCGTGACCGGCTCTTCGCTCTTCTTCAAGATATTGCCGATGCGCTTATTGGCCGCAGCCAGCGCGGCCGCTTCGGGCAAGGCGGCAAAAGCACGAACTGCCGCCAGGCGCTGGCTGATGTCACCCAGGCTTTGCGGGCGCAGGGCCAACACGGCGTCCACTTCCTGGGCGCTATAGCCTTGCTCTCGCAGGCTGCCGGAGAGGCGGTCGAAGATGAAGTCAGACAAAGGCGCCGCAGGATTCTGGATCAGCGCACCGAAGGCCGGCACAGCCGCGGCAATCAGCGCGTCCAGGCTCAGCGTGCCGGCGCGCTCGCTCAGCATGCGCACCAGGCCCAGGGCATGGCGGCGCAGCGCGAACGGGTCTTTATCGCCGGTGGGCAGTTGGCCGATGCCGAACATGCCGACCAGGGTTTCCAGCTTGTCGGCCATGGCCACCACCAGGCCCGCTTCATTGCGCGGCAAGGCGTCGCCCGCGAAGCGCGGCTTGTAATGGTCTTCGATGGCCATGGCCACCTCATCGCCCAGCCCGTCGTGGCGGGCGTAGTAGCCGCCCATGATGCCTTGCAGCTCGGGGAACTCGCCAACCATATCGGTCAGCAAATCGGCCTTGGCCAGATGGGCGGCTTGGTCGACTTGCGCGCTCAGCTCAGGGCCGCCCAGCAAGGCGGCAATCGCCTTGGCAATGGCGCGCACGCGCTCGACGCGCTCGCCCTGCGTGCCCAGCTTGCCGTGATAAACCACCTTGGCAAGACCTGACACCCGCTCGGCCAGGGACTTCTTGCGGTCTTGGTCAAAGAAGAATTTGGCATCCGACAAGCGCGGGCGCACCACCCGCTCATTGCCGCCGATCACGGCCGACGCATCGGCCGGGCTGATATTGGAAACGACCAGGAATTTGTGCGTCAGCTTGCCCGCAGCGTCCAGCAGCGGGAAGTATTTCTGATTCGCCTTCATGGTCAGAATCAGGCATTCCTGCGGCACGGCCAGGAACTCGGGCTCGAACTGGCAGGTCAGCACATTGGGGCGCTCGACCAAGGAGTTCACCTCGTCCAGCAAGGCCTCGTCCTCAATCGGGCTCAGGCCTTGCGCAGCGGCTGCCGCATTGAGCTGGCGCACGATCTCGACACGGCGCTCGGCATAGCCGGCGATCACGGCGCCCTGCTCGCGCAGCTGGGTGGCGTAGCTGTCGGCGCTCTCGATCGTGATGCGCTCGACCTGCGCCTCAAAACGGTGGCCGCGAGTCTCGCGCCCGGCCGTCAAGCCCAGGGCTTGCAGGGGCAGAAGTTCGCTGCCGTGCAGGGCCACCAGGCCGTGGGCGGGGCGCACAAACTTCACATCGCTCCAGCCGTCGGCCAGCTGATAAGTCATCACCTTGGGGATGGGCAGCTTGGCCAGCGCTTCGTCCAAGGCTTTTTGCGCGCCTTCGGCCAGCGTGGCGCCGGCTTGAATGCTGTCCAGGAACAAGGCCTCGGCCTTGCCATCGGGCGCGCGCTTGAGCTGGGCAACCGCGCTGGCATCCAGGCCCATGCCGGCCAGACGTTTCAGCAGAGCTTGGGTGGGCTGGCCATCTTTGTCCAGGGCCACGCTCACCGGCATCAGCTTTTGCTGCACGGCACGGTCGGCAGCCTTGGCGGCCACATGCGTCAGGTGCAGGCCGAGGCGGCGCGGCGAAGCGAAAGCGGTGGCCACGGCGTCGGCCGCAGCCAGGCCCTGGGCCTTGAGGCTGTCCACCAGCACTTGGGTGAAGGCCTCGCCCAGCTTCTTGAGCGCCTTGGGCGGCAGCTCTTCAACAAACAGTTCAATCAGGAGGTTCTTGGAATTGGCACTCATGCTCAGGCTGCCTTCGTCTTCTTGTTCTCGATCTGGGCCAGGACTTCCTCGCCCCAGGCCTTGGGCGCCATGGGGAAGCCCAGGCGGGCGCGGCTGTCCAGATAGCTCTGCGCCACGGCGCGGGCCAGATTGCGGATGCGGCCGATGTAGGCGGCACGCTCGGTCACGCTGATGGCACCACGCGCGTCCAGCAGATTGAAGCTGTGGCCGGCCTTGAGCAATTGCTCATAGGCGGGCAAGGCCAGGGCCTGCTCCATCAAATGCTTGCTTTGCTTCTCGTGCGCAGCAAAAGCGGTCAGCAGGAAGTCGACGTCACTGTGCTCGAAGTTATAGGTCGACTGCTCCACCTCGTTCTGGTGAAACACATCGCCGTACTTGATGTCAGGCGCGCCGTCCTTGCCTTCGACGTAGACCAGGTCGTAGACCGACTCCACGCCCTGCAAATACATGGCCAAGCGCTCCAGGCCGTAGGTGATCTCGCCGGTGATGGGCTTGCAATCAATGCCGCCGACTTGCTGGAAGTAAGTGAACTGCGTCACCTCCATGCCGTTCAGCCAGACCTCCCAACCGAGGCCCCAGCAACCCAGGGTCGGGTTTTCCCAATCGTCCTCGACGAAGCGCACATCGTTCTTCTTCAAATCAAAGCCCAGGGCTTCGAGCGACCCCAGATACAGCTCCAGGATATTGGCCGGTGCCGGCTTGAGCACGACCTGGTACTGGTAGTAGTGCTGCAGGCGGTTGGGGTTCTCGCCATAGCGGCCATCCTTGGGGCGGCGGCTGGGCTGAACGTAAGCGGCCTTCCAGGGCTCAGGGCCCAGGGCGCGCAAAAACGTGGCGGTGTGGCTGGTGCCGGCGCCGACTTCCATATCGTAGGGCTGCAAAAGCGCGCAGCCCTGTTTGGACCAATAGTCCTGCAGGGTCAGAATGATTTGCTGGAAGCTCAGCATGGGCTTGAGGGCACAAAGGCCGGTAAAAGACAAAAAGATGATGGCCGCGCGGCACAGGCCGACGCGTCCGACTGAGGGCGATTCTACGAGGCCAGCTTGGCCCGGCGTCGCGCCCAGGCTGCAGGCAGCAAGACCAGGGCCACCGCCGCCCACAAGGGCGCCAGACCCCAGGCCTGCAGCCAGCGGGCGTAAGGCGTGCTGCCGCTGCGGCCTTCCACCGTCACCTCCAGCAAGCCACGCGTGGCCGGCGCCAGGCGCGCCGTCACTTCGCCGCGATGGTTCAGGGCCGCCGTGGCGCCGGTATTGGTGGCGCGGATGAAGGGGCGCTGGAACTCCAGCGCGCGCATTTGCGAGAACTGCAGATGCTGGTCTTGCACCATGCGCGTGCCAAACCAGGCCAAATTGCTGACGTTGACCAGCACCGTGGCCGCATCAGGCCCGTTCATGCTGGCCACAAAGTCTTCGCCGAACAAGTCTTCGTAGCAGATCAGCGGCCGCAAGCGCTGGCCGGCCACGGCAAAGGCCTGCTGGTGCTGGCCGCGCATCTGGTCGTCCATGGGGATGCCCATCAGCTTGACGAACCAGTGGAAGCCAAAAGGAATGAACTCGCCAAACGGCAGCAGATGGCGCTTGCCGTAGTCATAAGCCTGGTCGCCGCCAAAGGCCAGCAAGGAGTTGGTGTAGCCGCTGCTGTCATCGCCCAAAAACGTGCCCAGCAAGAGCGGCCGCTGGCGCGCGGCGGCGTCCAGGCGCTGCACATACTCGCCCTGCAGATAGGCCACCGGCACGGGCGCCACAGACTCCGGCGTGATCACCACCTGGCCGCGTGCGGCTTCGATCTGCTGCGCCAGTTGATCCAGATTGGCGTCGATCAGGGCCTGATCAAATTTCTGATCCTGCGGCACATTGGGCTGCAGCAAGCTGGCGTTCAGCGTGCCGGTGCTGACGGTGAAGTCGTGCGGCAGCAAAAAGGGGCCGAAGGCCGCCAGGTTCAAGCTCAGCACCGCCAAGCGCCATTGCTTCTTGCTCGCCACCACCAAGCTGAAGGCCATCAGCGCCGCCAGCGCCGAAATGCCATAGACACCCAGCCACGGCGCCCAGGCCGCCAGCGGCCCCGCCGTGTGGGCATAGCCACTGGCAATCCAGGGGAAGCCACCGAAGAAAGTGGCGCGCGCCAACTCGGCCAAGGCCCAGCAAGCCGACCAGATCGCCATGCGCCCGCCCCAGCCCGCACTCCGGCTGAGCCAAGCTGCCAGGGCCAGGGCCGCGGCGTAATAGCTTGCTAGGAACAGCGCCAGCAGCAACACGGCCAAGGCCGCCAGCAGCCACGGGATGTGGCCAAACTGATGCATGCTGATGTGCAGCCACCACAGGCCGCTGCTGAGCCAGCCCAGGCCAAAGCTCAGGCCCAGCACGGCGGCGCGGCGCGGTGGCGCGTCCAGCGCCAGCCAGGCCAGTCCGCCAAGCGCCAGAATTTGGGCCCACCAGGCATAAGTGGGCGCGAATGCAGCGGTATGCAGCAGGCCCAGCAGCAGCGCAGCCAGCGCGGCGGCTGGCCAAGACAGGCCTTGACGCTGCATCAGCTCTGCGCGTCGTCGGGCAGACGGCTGACCTTGAACCAGCGCACCGATCCGCCGCGGGTCAGCATCACCGAGAACAGCAAGCCGCCCAGTTCCACCGCCTCGCCCCGGCGCGGCACGCGGCCATGCTCATGCGCGACCAGACCGCCGATGGTGTCGAAGTCATCCAGCGGCAAGCGAATGCTGAAGGCCGCATTGACGGCGGCAATCTCCGCATCCCCCGCCACCCGGTGGCTGCCGTCGGCCAGGGTGTAGATGCTGGAGTCACCGTCTTTGTCGTCGAATTCATCTTCGATTTCGCCGACGATTTCTTCCAGCACATCCTCAATGGTGATCAGGCCGGCGGTGTTGCCGAACTCGTCGATCACGATGGCCAGATGGCTGCGGTTGGAGCGGAAGTCGCGCAGCAACTCATTCAAACCCTTGCTCTCGGGCACGAAGACGGTGGGCCGCAACAGGGCGCGCAGATTCAACTCGGGCGCGCGCTGCACTTTCAGCAGGTCTTTGGCCAGCAAGATGCCGATGATGTTGTCGCGGCTGTCCTCGAAGACCGGGAAACGCGAATGGCCGGTGGTGATGACCACGCCCAGCAACTCGTCGTAAGGCGCGTCGATGTCCAGCAAGTCCATGTGCGGGGTAGCGACGAGCACGTCACCCGCGCTCAGCTCCGCCATGCGCAGCACGCCTTCGAGCATCTGGCGCGATTCGGGCTCGATCAGCTCACGCTTCTCGGCATCCGCCAAGGTATCCATCAGCTCGCTTTTGGAATCGGGCCCGGGATGGAGAAATTCCAGCAGGCGGACCAGAAAACCACGCGGCTCCGGCTTCATTTTTTGGCCCCCTCGATGAGAGGGCCGACTAGACTGAGGTTCAGACACTGGGAACTGTGTGTCGTAGTTGCGATGGCCCCGAGAATAACCCATTGACTTGTCAAAGCCCTTGCAACACAGTCGCACGCCCCCATATTCCGGCCAGCCATTTATTTCAAGGCTCACGCAAAACTGCCAAGAACGGGCGTTCCAGCACGCCACCATGACCGTTTTGCGCCAGCCCCTTATTTTCTAGATTGAGCGATCAGCCATGAACAGCAGCACCAAGGGTCTTATCCCCGCCACCATCCTCACCGGCTTTCTGGGCTCGGGCAAAACCACGCTGCTCAAGCGCGTGCTGACCGAGGCCCATGGCCAGAAGATTGCCGTGATCGAGAACGAATTCGGTGAAGAGACCATCGACACCGACATCCTGCGGGTCGACTCCGAAGAGCAGATCATCCAGATGAACAACGGCTGCGTCTGCTGCACCATCCGTGAAGACCTGCGCACCACCTTGTCCGACCTGGCCGCCAAGCGCCGCAAGGGCGAGTTGCAGTTTGACCGCGTCATCATCGAAACCACCGGCCTGGCCGACCCCGGCCCGGTGGCGCAGACCTTCTTCATGGACGACGAGATCGCTGAGAGCTATCTGCTGGACTCCATCCTGACCTTGGTGGACGCCAAGCACGCCGAAGAGCAGCTCAACAGCCGCCAGGAAGCGCGCCGCCAGATCGGCTTCGCCGACCAGATCTTCATCAGCAAGAGCGACTTGGTGGACGACGCCAGCGTGGCCGCCCTGACCCACCGCATCAAGCATATGAACCCGCGCGCCCCGGTGCACAAAGCGCATTTCGGCGAAGCACCGCTGAACCAGATCTTTGATCTGCGCGGCTTCAATCTGAATGCCAAGCTGGAAATCGACCCCGACTTCCTCAAGGTCGACGAGCCACATGACCATGATCACCACGATCACGACCATGAGCACGGCGAGCACTGCAACCACCCGCACCACCATGCGCATGAAGACGATGTGAAGTCCTTCGTCTTCCGCTCGGACCGGGCCTTCAATCCGGCCAAGCTGGAAGACTTCCTGGGCGCCATCGTGCAGGTCTATGGCCCCAAGATGCTGCGCTACAAAGGCGTGCTCTATATGAAGGGCTCGGACAAGAAGGTGATCTTCCAGGGCGTCCACCAATTGATGGGCTCCGACCTCGGCCCGAAATGGATGCCGGGCGAGAAAAAGGCGAGCAAAATGGTTTTCATCGGTATCGACCTGCCCAAGGAAATCCTGCTGCAAGGCATGGAAGGCTGCTTGGTCTGAGTCCCAAGCGGAAATTCATTACAAATTGACAAACCGGGCGTCCGCGAAGCATGGCTACAATCCGCGGCGCCCAAAATGCAGACTTCGATTGAAGAAGCGCGCAAGTTAAGACAAGCTGGTCCCGATTGATATCTAGCCTGACAGGACATCCACGACTGTCAGAGCGAGGAGAGAAACGTGAGCAAGACCCAGGCACCAAAACCGACCACCTCGGCCACCGCCGAGCCCGGAGCACGCCCCGCCGTCAAGACAGCCAAGGCCAAATCTGTGGCCAAGACAGACGCGTCCAGTGCCGATGACATTGCTCTGATGGACCCCACGCCGGCGCCAACGGCCAGCAGCCGCTTCGCCGATCGATTTGCACCACCCAAGCCGCCAACGCGACAAATGAGTTCACCCGTGATTGAAAGTCCCCGCACCGCGGCCAAGGCCGACCCCAAACTCGTCAACGCATGGAAAACCAAGTCCGGCGCTGAGCTGACTGACGCCGAAGTGCTGGCCATGCCTGAGGCCGAGTACATGGGCCCCAAGCAGATCGAGTTTTTCCGCACCAAGCTGACCGCCCTGAAAGAAGGCGTGCTGTCGAATGCCGGCGAGACCACCGAACATCTGCGTGAAGACACCTCCATCGTGCCCGACCCGGCCGACCGCGCCACCATCGAGGAAGAACACGCCCTGGAGTTGCGCACCCGCGACCGCGAGCGCAAGTTGCTGAAGAAGATCATTCAGTCGCTGGCTCGCCTTGACAACGGTGAGTACGGCTATTGCGACGAAACCGGTGAGCCCATCGGCCTGGGCCGTTTGATCGCCCGCCCGACTGCCTCGCTGTCGCTGGAAGCCCAGCAACGCCGCGAGATGAAGCAAAAGATGTTCGGGGATTAATCAACCCTTTTCACTCAAAAAATCAGCAGGCCGTGCACGCTGGCTCCGGTTCAGCCGGCCGCCTCCGGCCTCCTTGCTGAACAGCGCTGCACAAACCTGGTCCACGGCGAATGACAGAACCGAAAGACGGCGAGAGCTTTTTACGCAAGGTCGCGCGCTTTGTGGCCAACCCGACGACCGATTGGGCCGAGATCAATTCACGCCAGGACGACCCCGAAGCTGACCTCGCCAAAGCCGAGTTGCGGGCCATGGTTGACCGCAAGCGCCGCAACGACTTCGTGCGCAAGCGCGAGTTGGACATGCTGCGCCGCATCCGCCGCGAAGGCCTGAGCCCCGAGCAATTGGCAGCCCTGGGCGCGGCCTCTTCGCGCATCGACGAGATGGAGCGCGGCAGCGAAATCAACTCCAGAATCGATCTGGGCGTGAAGGCCAAGATCGACCGGATTGAGCAGCAAATGGTGGGCGACACCTTCGCCCCCACCTTGAATCAAGGCCTCACCGCCAGCCGCCGCCAAGCCCTGTATGAGCAAAGCACGCGGCCGGTCAATTTCGCCCCGACGGAACCGGCAGGCTTCTCGATTGAGAAGCCGGACAGCCCGGAGGCCAGCCGCGTCAGCGAGTTCGCCTCGGCCGACGAGCGCGAGCGCCTGGAAACGAGCCCCGCCCCCGCCGCCGTGGTGATGGGCGCAGGCATGTCACCGCCTTCGGAAGCCGATGCTGCGGCCCTGCCCGCTTTGCCTAACCTACCCGATCTGCTGCCGCTGGACATGCCGCTGACCTTCAGCTTCGCGGAAGCCTCGTTCGACGCCGCGGCAGACTCAGGCGCTGCGCCGCTGGTCAGCCTGGAATTGGCGCACGACGCGGAGTTGGACGAGGCGGTGATCGCCTTCGCCAATGCCGACTTTGAGGGCTGCGAGCAAATGCTGGCGGCCCATATCCGCCCGGGCGGCGCGCGCAATCTGCACAGCGACACCTGGCTGGTGATGTTTGACCTCTACCGCGCCACCGGCAACCAGGCCAAGTTCGAAGCTCTGGCGCTGGAGTTCGCGCAGATTTTCGGCCGCTCGGCGCCGCAATGGTTCTCCATGCCCAAGCTGGTGGCCGAAGCTCACCGCAAGGTGCGCGCGCCCATGGCCAAGGCCAGCAATGTCAGCTGGGCAGCGCCCGAGGTGCTGACGGCCGAGGCCATGCAACTGCTCAAGACCCGCACCCAGCTGATGCCCATGCCCTGGGTGCTGGACTGGACTGCCCTGCGTGCGGTGGACGCCGATGTGGCCCTGCAGCTGCGCGACCAATTCCGCAGCTGGGCCGGCCAGGCGCTGGACATGCGCTGGATCGGTGGCGACCACTTCTTGCAAGTGCTGAGTGGCTTGTCGCCGGTGTCAGATGCCCAGGTGGATCCGACGTTGTGGATGCTGCGGCTCGAGGCCCTGCGCCTGGTGAATCGCCCCGATCAGTTTGACGAAGTGGCGATCGACTACTGCGTCACCTACGAAGTTTCGCCCCCATCGTGGGAGCGCAGCGCCTGCCGGGTGCGCCTGGCCAGCGGCGTCAATTCGATCCAGGGGCCCAGCACCAGCATCACGCCCACCGAGCCAAGCAGCAGCTTTGCGGAATCGCAAATCAGCGAGCTCAATCCCCTGAGCCCACCCACCGAGCTGGAGCTCACGGGCCAGCTCAGTGGCGACATCTCCTCGCTGCTGCAGACCATGACCGACGACTTGGGCAGCGCCACCCTCGTCAACGTGATGTGCGGGACCCTGATTCGCCTGGACTTCATGGCGGCGGGTGACCTGCTCAACTGGGTCTTGACGCGCCAAAGCGAGAACCGCCAAGTGGTCTTCATTGACGCACATCGCCTGGTGGCCCTGTTCTTTGCCGCCATGGGCATCAATGAGCATGCACGCATCAAGGTAAAACAAACCTAAGCGTGGCTTGGGCGGTTTAGGCGGTTGAAAATTAGGCTTCCACATCCATTTGTGAAGCCATGGACTCTCAACAACACCCCGTTTTTCACGGCACCACGATTGTCAGTGTGCGCCGCCAGACGCCTAGCGGCATGCAGGTCGCCATTGGCGGCGATGGCCAGGTCACGCTGGGCACCATCGTTGTCAAAGCCAGCGCACGCAAGGTGCGCAAGCTGCACCGCGATCAGGTGCTGGCCGGCTTTGCCGGTGCCACGGCCGATGCCTTCACCCTGTTCGAGCGCTTCGAAGCCAAGCTCGAAAAGCACCAGGGGCACTTGGTACGCGCCGCCGTTGAACTGACGCGGGATTGGCGCACCGACCGCGTGTTGCGGCGCCTGGAAGCCATGCTGGCCGTGGCCGACCGCACGGCCTCACTCATCATCACCGGCAACGGCGATGTGCTGGAGCCCGAACTCGGCATTGTGGCGATTGGCTCCGGCGGCGCCTACGCGCAAGCAGCCGCGCAAGCCTTGCTCAAGCACAGCACGCTCAGCGCGGCGGAGATCGTCAAGCAATCGCTGGAGATCGCCGGCAATATCTGCATCTACACCAATCAGAATCACACCATCGAGGTGCTGGAATGAGTTCAATGACCCCGCAGGAGATCGTCTCCGAACTCGACCGCCACATCGTCGGCCAGCAGCCCGCCAAACGCGCCGTGGCCATCGCCATGCGCAATCGCTGGCGGCGCCAGCAGGTGGACGACAAGCTGCGCGCCGAGATTACGCCCAAGAACATCTTGATGATCGGCCCCACCGGTGTGGGCAAGACCGAGATCGCACGCCGCCTGGCCAAGCTGGCTGGTGCCCCCTTCATCAAGGTCGAGGCCACCAAGTTCACCGAAGTCGGCTATGTGGGCAAGGACGTGGATTCCATCATCCGTGACCTGGTCGAGATCGCCGTCAAGCAAGAGCGTGAGCAGCAGATGAAGCGCCAACGCCTGCGCGCCGAAGACGCGGCGGAAGACCGCGTGCTCGACATCTTGGTGCCGCCACCGCGCAGCGAAGTCGGCTTTTCCTCTGCCGCCGCAGCCACGGCAACGCCGGACAACACGGCCCGCCAAATCATGCGCAAACGCCTGCGCGAGGGGCTGCTGGACGATAAGGAGATCGAGGTCGATCTGCTCGAAGGCAAGCCCAGCATGGAGATTCTGGGCCCCATGGGCCAGCCCGGCATGGAAGAGATGGCCGAGCAGCTCAAGGGCATGTTCTCCCAGCTCGGGGCCGGCAAGCGCAAGACCCGCAAGCTCAAGATGCAAGACGCGCTCAAGCATCTGATCGAGGAAGAAGCCGCCAAGCTGCTGAACGAAGACGAGATCAAGACCGCCGCCCTGGCCGCCGCGCAGGAGATGGGCATCGTCTTCATCGACGAAATCGACAAAGTCTGCTCGCGCAGCGATACAGGCACGGCGGAAGTGTCGCGCCAGGGCGTGCAGCGTGATCTGCTGCCGCTGGTGGAGGGCACCACGGTCAACACCAAGTACGGCATGGTCAAGACCGACCACATCTTGTTCATTGCCTCGGGCGCCTTTCACCTGGCCAAGCCCAGCGATCTGATCCCCGAGTTGCAGGGCCGCTTCCCGATCCGGGTCGAGCTGGGCTCGCTATCGGTGAACGACTTTGAAGCCATCTTGAGCAGCACCCACGCCAGCCTGGTCAAGCAATACCAGGCCTTGCTGGCCACCGAAGGCGTCACCTTGGAGCTCAGCACCGAAGGCATACGCCGCCTGGCCGAAATCGCCTTTGAGGTGAACGAGCGCACCGAGAACATCGGCGCGCGCCGCCTGGCCACGGTGATGGAGCGCCTGCTCGACGAGATCAGCTTCGATGCGCCGAACTTGGGCGGGCAGACCCTCACCCTGGGCGCCGCCGAAGTGGACGCCAAGCTGGGCGAGTTGGCCAAGAACGAAGACCTGTCGCGCTTCATTCTTTAAGCTGGCGGCATAAGGCAGGGCTCGCGCGCAATCGCACCCTCCCCGCGCTATCTGCAAGGTCAAGAGAGGTCGGAAAAAGCGGGATAGCCGCGCTCAGCTTGGGCGAGCGCCCGCAAGCGCAGCAGCGCCTGGGGCAGGCTTGACTCAAGTCAATTCCAAACCCGGCTCGCCCCGCTACGCTGCGGGCTATGCCGCACCGCAAACCCTCCCTCCTCAACACCCGCAGCTGGGGCTTGGCCCGACCGTCGCCGCTGAATCCGGCGGCGGCTCGTACCGAGCGCGCTTGGCGTTGGCCGGTGCTGATCGCCTTGTTTGCGACGATTCCGGCCTTCTACATCGAGCTGCTGGAGAACCTGCCCACCCCCCTGGCGCAGGCCATTTATTTCGCGGCGGCGGCCATCATGTGCAGCTCCTTGTGGCGGGTCGGGCGGCACGTCAGCCACCCGCGCCAATACCTGCGCAGCAATGCCCTGGATCTGCTCTTGGTGCTGGGCCTGCTCACGGCGGCCCTGATCGCGCCCAGCGCCCATTCCAACTTCGCTTTGGCGGTGCGCTTATTCGTGTCCATGCTGACCTTGGTGCGCATGGTCTGGGCGCTGAAAAGCTGGGTCACACGCGGCGGCCTGGGTTATTTGCTCACCCTGGCCTTGCTGGTGCTGGGCTTTTGCGGGGTGGGCTTTTGGGCACTGGAGCCGCGCGCTCACGACCTCGGCGACGGCCTGTGGCTGGCCTTCACCACGGCGGCCACGGTGGGCTATGGCGACATCGTGCCCACCACGCCAGCAGCCAAGATCTTCGCCGTGTTCGTGGTGCTGCTGGGTTATGCGGTGCTCTCGCTGGTGACGGCCGCCATCGCCGCGATGTGGGTGGAAAGCTCCGAGCGGCATATGGAGCAAGACATCTTGCGCGATATGCATGCGCAGCTGCGCACCGTGCACGAGGAACTGGCGGCGCTGCGCGAAGAGATCGCCAAGAAATAAGCCGGCGATGGCCGGCTCACGGCCATGAAAGGCAAAGGCGCAGTGGCGCGACGCCTTACAAGGCCAAGCGGTGTGATTGCAGGGCCAGCATGCCCTCGAAGATCAGCGAGTCCACCAACTCATGCGCGATCTCCAGCGTTGGTGACACCTTCCAGCCGGCGCCGCCGGTCATCAGCGTGAGCGGCACATGGCCGACGCGCTTTTGCAGATGGCGGTGCATGCGCTCGATGGCGCCGGTGATGGCGTAAGTGCCGCCACTGGTCAGGGCGTCGGAGGTGTTGGTAGGGAAGTCGCGCACCTCGCCGGTGGGCACGCGCAGGCCGGCGGTGCCGCCTTCCAAGGCGCGCAACATGATGCCGTGGCCGGGCAGGATCAAGCCGCCGAGGAAGCGGCCGGTTTCGTCCAGCGCATCCACGGTCACCGCCGTGCCAACCATCACCACCAGGGCGGCGCGGGGCGGGGCCTCGGCGCCGCAGCGGTTCAGCACATGCCAGCGCGCGCCGATCAGGGCCACAAAGCGGTCCACGCCCAGCCGTCCGGGGAAGTCGTAGCCATTGCTGACGCCACCGGCATGGCTGCTGGCCACCACCCAGCGGGGCTCCACTTCCCAGAGCTCCAACTGCTCCTCGACCCGCCGGCGCATCGCGTCACCCGCCACATTGCAGCCCAGCACGCTGTGCGGCGCGGGCAGGTCGCGCCAGTCACTGTCGGCCAATTGCTCGATGTTTTCAAGGAATACTGCCCCATGCGCCAGCAAAGCTGCGCCCGGTTGGGGCGAAGCGTACAGTGCCCACTTGAGGCGGGTATTACCGATGTCGATGGCCAAAAAGCTCATGGTCGCAAGTCAAATTGCTGGCAAGGGTGCTCAGCCTAACAGCAAGCGCAGGCTGAACACCCGAGTTCAGTTTTGGTGCGCGCCGCCGATAGCGTCAGAAGATGTCCTGCGACGGCCCTGCCGACGCGCCGGATGCAGCCGCGCGCTCCCGCCGCATTCGCCCATTTCTGTTGTCTCAGTTGGAAGGCTCACTCATGACCTCACTCTCCATCAAGACCAAGTTGTGGCTGCCCATCATCGCCCTGGCCCTGATCGTGGCGCTGATCATCGCCGCCACCTTTGCGCGCGCCAAGTCGCAGCAAGCCCAGGTGAGCGCGGGGCAGGCAAAGCAGCAACAGGTGTTTGAGCTGGCCCTGCGCTGGCGCGGCCTGACCGAAACCAATGCCGTGCGCACCACGGCGGGCATTCTGAGCAGCGACCCCAATGTGGCCGCCACCTTCAAGCCCGAGATTGCCAGCACCACAGCGGCCATCTCCGAGATTCAAAAGCAACTGGAAGCCTTGGCCGACGATGCCGGCGAAAAGGCGGCCATGGCCTTGATCGCGCAGCGGCGCAGTGCGTATATCGACGTTCGTACCGAGGTCAGCAAACTCAAGGCGGCAGGCGATTTGCCAGCGGCCGTGGCGGCCCTCAACTCACGCATGCTGCCAGCGGTCAGCGCCTACTTGGATGCCCAGCAGGCCTTCGTCAAGCTGGAGACCGAGCGCTCCCAAGCCGTGCGGGACACCGCCGCGGCGGACCGCATGCGCACGCTCTGGACGGTGTCAGGGGTGATGAGCGCCATCGTCATTGGCCTGGCGATTTCCACCTACTTTCTGGTTCGCTCCATCACCGCCCCGCTGACCCGCTTGGCGCGCCAAGCTGAACGCATTGGCGGTGGCGACCTCAGCCGCACCATCGAGGTCAACCGCCAGGACGAAATCGGCGAGGTGCAGCGCTCGCTCAGCAGCATGCAAGACGGCCTCAACCGCGTGGTGAGTGAGGTGCGCGTGAGTGCCGACAGCATTCAGACCGCCAGCACCGAGATCGCTTCCGGCAATCTGGACCTGAGCCAGCGCACCGAGCAAACCGCCTCCAATCTGCAGCAAGCCGCTACCGCCATGACCGAGCTGACCGGCACCGTGCGCCACAGCGCCGACAACGCCGCCACCGCCAAGCAACTGGCCAGCAACGCCGCCGATGTGGCGCAGCGCGGCGGCGAGGTGGTCGGGCAAGTGGTGTCCACCATGGACGAGATCAACACCAGCTCGCGCAAGATCAGCGAGATCATCGGCGTGATCGATGGCATCGCGTTTCAGACCAATATCCTGGCCCTGAATGCGGCCGTGGAAGCGGCGCGCGCGGGCGAACAAGGGCGCGGATTCGCGGTGGTGGCGGGCGAGGTGCGCTCGCTGGCGCAACGCTCGGCCGAGGCGGCGCGGGAGATCAAGGCCCTGATCGGCGCCAGCGTCGAGCGGGTCGAGGTTGGCGCCCGCCTGGTTCAAGCCGCCGGCAGCACCATGACCGAGATTGTGGCCAGCGTGGGCAAGGTCAGCGACATCATCAGCGAGATCCGCGCCAGCACCGAGGAGCAAAGCTCAGGCATTGGCGCCGTCAACGGCTCGGTCGGCCAGCTGGATCAAATGACGCAGCAAAACGCGGCCTTGGTGGAGGAAAGCGCAGCCGCCGCCGAGTCCTTGCGCGAGCAGGCCAAGAAGCTGGCCGGCCTGGTGAGCGGCTTCAAGCTGCACGCCTGAGGCGAGGCCCAGATCGGCCAGAGCGGCCCGGCGGCTTCAGCCGCTTGCAGTGGCAGCGGCTGCCGTAGAGGCCGTAGGCGAGACAGGCGCCGCCATCAAACTCGCCTGCACCGCATCGGCCACGCTCCAGAACATGCGCTCGGGCGCGCCCAAGCCTTGCGGGTCCCAGCCGTGCAGCAACTCGCGCACGGACTCTTTCACGCGTGACAGCACCAGGGTCTTGCCACAAGCCCGCAGGCGTTGATCCAGCTCCTGCAGGCATTCAACCGCCGTGCTGTCCAGATCCGAGCTTTCCTCCAGGCTGAGGATCACGGTACTTATGCCATCGCCCGGCGCCACCCGGCCCATCACCTCGGCCTCCACCCGCTCGGCGCTGGCGAAGAAGAGCGGCTCCTCAGGGCGCAGCACCAAGAGGCCAGGCTTTGGCTGGGCGCCGCCGCCCAGAATCACATAGTTGCGGCTGTCGTCCAGCTCGCCCAATTCATGCACCACCGGCTGGCTGAAGCGCCGCAAGGCATCCACCAGTGAGAGCGCAATCGCCGCCAACATGCCGTGCAAGACGCCAAACAGAATCACCGCCGCCACCGCCGTGATCATCAGCGTGCGGTCGCGGTTCATGCGCCACAGCGCCAGCAAGGGCGCAGGATTGAGCGCATGGAAGAGCGCCCCGATCACCGCCACCGCCAGCACCGGCCGGGGCAAGAAATGCAGGGCCGGCAGCGCGAAGAGCAGCACCAGCACGATGGCGCCCAAGGCCACCACGCCGGCCCGGCGGCTGGTCGCCCCTGCTGCAGCATTGGCGGCGCAAGCCGAAAAGCCAGCACCCACCGGCATGCCCTGGAACAGGGCCGAGCCGATATTGCATGCCCCCAGCACCAGCAATTCGCGATTGGGTTCCAGCCGGTCCCCATGCGCCAAGGCCAGGGTGCGCATGCTGCCCCAGGACTCGGCAAACAGCAGCACCACCAGGCCGAAAGCCAGCTCGGCCAGTTGCAGCCATTCGGCCACCGGTAACTCGGGCAGGCTGGGCGCAAAGCGCAAGGCATCCACCGCGCCCACCTCGGCCACGCCAAGCGCGCGCAGGTCCAGCCCTGCCGCCACGGCGATGGCCAGCACAATCACCACCAAGGCCGCCGGCACACGCGGCCAGGGCCTGAGCAGCGCCAGGCCCACGCCCGCCGCCAAGGCCACCCAGACGCTGAGCCCATGCCACTGCCGCGGGTGGCTCAGCACATAGGCCAAGATCTGCAAAGGATCGTGGCGCACGCCCGCGGGCAGGGTCAGGCCCAGCGCATCGGGCAGTTGCTTGATAACGATGGTCACCGCCAGCGCAAACGCAAAGCCGCGCAAGACCGGCCGCGACACAAAGGCCGACAAAGCCCCCTGCTTGGCCCAGGCCAGCAGGCACAAAATCAGCCCCGCCAAGAGCACCAGTGCCAGCAAGGCCTGCACATAGTGCCCATGCTCGGCCTTGCCCGCGAAGCCGGGCATGGTCAACACAGCGGCGGCCGCCAAAGTGGCGCTGGAGGAGGTGGGCGAGACGATGGCAAAGCGGCTACCGCCAAACAAGGCATACAGCAGCAAGCCCACCAAAATACCCGTCAAGGCATGGGCCACCGGCAAGTGAGCGAGGCCCGCATAAGCCACCGCCTCGGGCAAGAGCAGGCCGGCCACGCACAAGCCGGCCACCAGATCACGCCGACGCGAGGGCGAAGGAGAGGCCGCGGCAGGCGGCGTTGATGGCAAGACGAGCGGCGCGCTAGGCATGGCTGAACGCCCCCTGGTCATAGGCTTGATTGAATTGCTCGGCATCGCGCAGCGCCTGCTCGGCGCAATCCGCGGCGGCCTTGAGCAGCGCCGGCTGCCACTGCGGGCGGGCCTGGCCAAACTCGATCAAGGCGTCGGCCGTGGCCGAGCCCTGCCGGCCCGCGCTGCGCAGCTGCGCCCAAGCCAGCAACTGGCCCAGATTCGCCACCAGCATGGCCAGCTCACCTGTCTTCAGCTGCGCGGCGTGCAAGCTGACCCGGTCTTCCGTCGGCTGCAAGGCGCGCAGCACAAACGCCTGCTGCTTGAACAACAAGGGATGCAGAAACGCCACCGGCACAGCCTGCAAGCGCCGCTGCAAGGCCACGACGCGCTGGGCCTCATCGCCCCACGCCGGCTGTGTGGCGGGCGACAAGGCGTGCAAGGCCGAGGGCATGGCCTGTTTCAGGTCGAGCAGGTACTGCCCATCGGGGCCGCCCTTGCCCGCCACCAGCAGCACATAACGCGTCAGGCCCAGGCTACCCGTGCCCGCCACGCGCCGCGCCACATCCAGCAGCTCGAAGAACGCCGGCTTGGCCTGGGTCTTGGCGAACTGCTGCATCAAGGCCTGCACATCCGCGCGCTGCGCCTCGGTCACCGGCAAGACTTTTTTGCCATCCAGCTTGAGGCGGCGCTGCAAGCCCTCACCGCTGCTGCGGCTGTTCAGATGGGCGGCGCGCTTGCGGCCTGCCAAGCGGCCCAGCAAATCAGCGATCAAGCCCTGGGCGGTCTCGGTTTCAATCCAGTAGGCCTTGCCCTCGGCCAAGGCAGCCGCGTAGGCCGACAAAAAGCCTTCGGACAAAGGCTCGGCATCCCCCGCCGCCAAGCCCAAGCTGCTCAGGCCCAGCCGCAAGCTGGCCAGAAAGCGCAGGAGGTCCCAGCTGGCCGGGGCCAAGGCGGCTTCGTCGAAATCGTTCAAGTCGAAATAGACCAGGCGGGTGTCGCCCTTGTAGCTGCCGAAGTTTTCCAGATGCAAGTCCCCGCAGGCCCAGGCCAGCGGCGCGGCCGGCAAGCCCGGCGGCAATTGCGCGTAGAACAAATGGCAGCTGCCGCGAAAAAAGGCGAAGGGGTCGGCGCGCATGCGCTGGTACTTCAGCTGCAAACGCTCGGGTTCACGGCCGTGGTTGAAATGGCGAATTGCTGCGATCGGATCCATGGCGCTGCGTTTGTTCTCCTCTGCCCTGTGCAGGCCAAAGCATAGCTGCCGTCCGCCCGCGCATGGCGGCGCCTTCGCGAGGCAGGAGCACGTGCCAGCAAAGCGGCTAGGATGCCTCCCTTCCGATGCAGCCAACACACTCGCCCATGCTGAAGCGTTTTCTCGCAGTCGCCCTCGCCCTCCCTGCCCTGAGCGTCCATGCCGCTCAGCCACCCCAGCCGGCCACGGCCGCCGCGGCAAAGCCAGCCACCTCAGCGCCCTCGCGATTGCTGCAGCAAATCGGAGAACGCTATTTCGAGGCCAGCTTGCAGCTCGACCCCTTGCGCGCCAGTGAATTGCTGGGCGAGGCCCGCTTTGACGACAAGCTGAGCATCGACATCGCCCCCGCGCATCTGCGCCGCGACCGCCAGCTGCAGCAGCAATTGCTGCGTGAGTTGCAGACCCTGCCGCAAGACCAGTTGTCCGAGGCCGAACGCCTCAGCCTGACGCTGTTGCGGCACCAGGCCGAAGAGCGGCTGGCCGCACTGGAATTCCCCGCCGAGCTGCTGCCCATCGACCATTACGGCGGCATGCCCGTCACCCTGGCCCAGCTGGGCACCGGCCAAGGCGTGCAAGTCTTGGCCACCGAAACCAATTACCGCCACTTCCTCAAGCGCTTGCAGGCTTTGCCGGCCTGGAATGCGCAGGCCATGGAGAATATGCGCGAGGGCATGCGCCGCGGCGTCGTGCAGTCGCGCGCGCTGACCGAGCGGGCCATCGAAACCCTGCGCCCGCTGGCCGAGGCGGATGTCGAGCACAGCGCCTTCACCCTGCCGCTGCGCCAGTTCCCGGCCCACTTCACGCCTGCCCAGCGCCAGCGCCTGAGCCAGGCCTACCGCAAGACCTGGCGCGAGCAGCTGCAGCCCTCCATGAGCGCCTTGCTGCGCTTCTTGCAGCAGGACTATCTGCCCCACACCCGCGCCAGCGCCGGCTTGGGCGCCCTGCCCAATGGCGCGGCCTGGTACGCCATGCGGGTGCGTGAGGCCACCACCACCTCGCTGACGCCCGAGGCCATCCACCAGCTGGGCCTGGCTGAGGTGGCCCGCATCCATGCGGAGATGGACAAGCTCAAGCCCCAGCTGGGCGGCAGCGGGCCGCTGAGCGCCTTCCTGGCGGAGTACAACCGGCGCCCTGCCCTGCGCCCCTTCAAGACCGATGCCGAGGTGCTGGCCGCCTACGCCGCCATCAATCAAAAAGTGGAGGCGCAACTGCCGCGCCTGTTCAAGCAGCGCCCCAAGGCGGCGCTGGAAATCCGCGCCGAGCCCGAGATCAGCAAGGCCACCGCCAGCGCCCATTACATGAGTGCCGCCAGCGATGGCTCACGCCCTGGCGTGTTCTTTGAGGTCATCACCGCGCCGGGCGACATCGCCACCACCGGCATGATCAGCTTGTTCCTGCACGAAGGCCAGCCCGGCCATCACTTCCAGATCGCCCTGCAGGCCGAATCAGACCTGCCACGCTTCCGCCGCTACAGCGGCAACGATGTCTACGTCGAGGGCTGGGCCCTGTACGCCGAATCGCTGGGCCATGAGATGGGCTTGTACGCCAATGACGCCGACGCTCTGCTGGGCCACTTGAGCGCCGACCTGCACCGCGCCGTGCGCCTGGTGACGGACACCGGCCTGCATGCCAAAGGCTGGACGCGTGAGCAAAGCATGCGCTACATGATGGACGCGGAAGGCATTGACGAGGCCGACGCCCGCCGCGCCACCGAGCGCTATATGGCTTGGCCCGGCCAGGCCCTGGCCTACAAGATCGGCGCGCTGAAGATTCGCGAGCTGCGCGATCTGGCCCAGGCCCGCCTGGGCGCCGACTTCTCTTATGCCGACTTCCATGAACAGGTGCTGGGCGACGGCGCCCTGCCGCTGGAACTGCTGGAGGCCAAGCTCAAACAGCGCCTGGCGCGCCAAGTCAAGTAGTCAGGCAGCAGCCCTCAACACCGGTGCATGAAAACGCCGCGCCTCAAGCCTGCGGCGCGCACCGGGGCAAGGTCAGCGTGAACACGGTGCCCTGGCCGGGCGTGCTGCGCAGCTCGATGCTGCCGCCCAGCACATTGCTCACCAGGGTATGGACCAGATGCAGGCCCAGGCCGCTGCCACCTTCGCCCAGCTTGGTGGTGAAGAAAGGCTTGAACACCTGGGACTGATGCGAAAGCGGAATGCCGCCGCCGTTGTCGCTGACGCTGAGCACGATGGCCTCATTGCTCAGCGACTCCAGGCGGATCAGCACCTCGCCCCCGCTTTCGGCCTGGCAATGGGCCAGGCCGTGCACAAAGGCGTTCTCCACCAGATTACCCAGCACCTGGCCGAAGGCACCGGGATAGCTGTCCAGCTGCACATCCGCCGGCACTTCCACCTTCAAGACCCCGCGGCTATGCAAGGACTTGCCCTGAGGCCGGGCATTGAGGGTGTAGGGCAGCAGGTGCAGCACCTCATCACACACCACCTTCAAATCGAAGAGTCGGCGTTGCAGGCTGGCGCGGTCCACCGAGACCTGCTTGAAGTCTTGCACCAAGCTGGCTGAGCGGCTCAGATTGCCTAGCGCCAGGTCCAGGCCTTGCGCCACCGTCTGCAAATTGGCCTGCAAAGCGCTGCGGCGCAGCGGCAGGCCCTGCGCCTGCTCTTGCAACTGCGTCAACGCGGCCGCCACGGCCGTGCGCGCGGTGTCCACCGCCATCAGGCCATTGCCGATGGGCGTGTTCAACTCATGCGCCACGCCGGCCACCAGCGAGCCTAGGCCAGCAAGCGTTTCCTTGCGCACCAACTCTTCCTGCGCCTGCACCAGCGCGGCGGTGCGCTGCTCCACCCGGTCTTCCAGCGTGGCATTGAGCTGGCGCACTTCGCCTTCGGCTTGGCGGCGTTCCGCGACCTCATGCTGCAGCGCCTGCGCCTGCGACTGCGTTTCGCGCTGGCGCGCCAGCAACTGCGCCCCCAGCGCATCAAAGGCCGAGCTCAGCTGCCGCAAATCGCTGGACGAGCCGGCCTCCATCGGCTCCAGCTCGCGGCCCTGCGCCAACTGCTCGGCCAAGGTGTCGACCGCGCCGGTGAGCCGCCCCAAAGGCTGCTTGACCAGGCGGCGAATGACACGCTGCACCGTCCACAGCGTCACGCCCAGCGCCAGCAGGCTGAAGCCCAGAATCCAGTAAGCCGCGCCACGCACGCGCTGGTCCAGGCGCGCTTTCTCCAGCAAGGTCACCGACCACCAGTCCGGCCCGGCAATCGGCGCCCAGGCCACCCAGTGGGAACCGTCCGGCGAGCGCAAGGCCTGACCCTGCTCAGCGCTCTGCGCGCGGATCATGGCGTAGGCCATGTCCAGCACCGGGTCCTTGAGTTGCGCCAGCGCCAGCTGGCCTTGGGCCTGGGCAATGCGCTCGCGCAAATCGGGGTGCGCAATCAGGTGGCCGTCACGGCTGAGGATGATGGCCTTGCTGCCGTTGTCGGCGTCTTGCGGCACGTTCAGCAACGTGTCCACGCTGATGTCATGACCGACGGTGCCGACCCAGCGGCCGCGCCAGTCCAGCGGCGCGATGACCGAGACCATCCAGGTCTTGGCCTCCGCATCAAAATAGACCGGGGTCCAGAACTGCTCGCGGCGCGGGTTGCGTTTCGGGTCCGCGCCCTGCATGGTGGGGTAGTCGAAATTGTCGGTGGCCGGCGTGGCGCTGGCGCCCCAGTCGATGCCGTTGGAAAAGACCATCAGGCCTTTTTCGACAAAGTCCACATAGGCCGAGAAAAAGGGTGGCACCAGGGCCGGCCCTTGCTCAGCCAGCAAATCATGGCTGACCACGGCGCGCAGGCGCTCGTCCGCGCTCAAGCCCTGGCCGTTTTGCAAATAGAAGGTGGGGCGGCGCTTGGCATCCACCAGGGCCGGCTTGACACGCCAGACGCCATCGGCCGAGCGCTCGAACAACTCGGCAAAACGCCGCTCGGCCTGCGCGGGCGGCAAAGCCTCGGCGCGCTCCAGCCAGGCAGCGTGCAGGCGCGCCACACTGGCCTGAGCCTGGGCGAACAGCTGGCCCTGTTGCGTGGCCCGCAACATCACATTGCGCACCAGGATGGACGGCACTTGGGCGGCAGTCAGCCGGGCGATGGACAGCTGCGCGATCAGCGCCAGGCACAGCAGCAAAAGCACGATGACAGCACCGATCTGCACGGCCAACTGACGTGCAAGCGACATCTGTTTGAACCGAGCGAATCGCCAAAACTTCATGAAGCGCGCCATCTCATCTTGCTGACCTGCCCGGACGATACCACCGCTGAAATGCGGGCCAAACTGGCTGCGGCCCCTACCGCCGAAGGAGGGCCAGATCGGCCCATCAAAAAGGGCGCGCAGCTGGTGAAAGCTGCGCGCCCTGCGTTGGATTCATGCGCCTGAAACTCGCTCAGGCGCGGGGCCTGGACCCTTACTTCATCAGCAAATTAGGCAACCACAGCGAGATCGCGGGCACATAAGTCACCAGCAGCAAGAAGGCCAGCATGGTGCACAACCAGGGCCACACAGCCACGGTCAGCTCGGAAATGCCCATCTTGGTGATGCCCGAAGCCACGTAGAGGTTCAGACCCACCGGTGGATGGCACATGCCCACTTCCATATTCACCACGATCAAGATGCCGAAGTGGATGGGGTCGATGCCCAGCTTGATGGCCACCGGGAACAGAATCGGCGCCAGGATCAGGATGATGGAGGAGGGCTCCATCACATTGCCGGCCAGCAGCAGCAAGATATTGACCACCAGCAAGAAGGCCACCGGGCCGAAGCCTTGGTTGATCATCCAGTCGGCCATGGCTTGGGGCACGCCCTCGCTGGTCATCAAGAAGCTGAACAAGACCGCATTGGTGATGATGTAGAGCAGCATCGCGCTCATGCTGGCGGAATCCAGCAGCACCTTGGGCAGGCGCTTGAGCGGCAGGTCTTTGTAGACGAACACGGCCACGATGAAGGCATACACCGCCGCCATGGCCGCCGCCTCGGTGGGAGTGAACACGCCGGAATAAATGCCACCCATCACCACGACGATCAGCATCAAGCCCCAGACGCTTTCGCGGAAAGCAGTCCATCGCTCACCCCAACTGGCCTTGGGCATGCGGGGGTAGTTGTTCTTGCGGGCAATGAACCAGGTGGTGAAACCCAGGGCTGCAGCCAGCATCAGGCCCGGCACCACACCGGCGATGAACATGGCGCCCACAGAGGTGTTGGTGGAGACCGAATACATCACCATCGCGATCGAAGGCGGAATCAAGATGCCCAGCGAGCCCGAGGTGGTCAGGATGCCGGCGCCGAACTTGTTCGGGAAGCCTTGCTTGACCATGGCCGGCAGAATCACCGAGCCGATGGCCACCACGGTGGCGGGCGAGGAGCCCGACACGGCGGCGAACAGCGCGCAAGCCATCACACCAGCCAGGCCCAAACCACCATGCCAGTGGCCGATCATGCTGGAGGCGAAGCGGATCATGCGCCGCGCCACCCCGCCGTGGGTCAGGAAGTTGCCGGCCAGGATGAAGAAGGGGATGGCCATGATCTCGAACTTCTCGATGCCGGTGAACAGCTTCAAGGCCACCGATTCGATCGGCACCTGGGTCATCGTGAAGAGGAAGGTCAGAACCGTCAGGCCCAGCGAGATGCTGATCGGCATGCCTGTCAGCATCAAGACGATCAGCAGAATGAAAATAATGGAGGCGTTCATAGCGCTGCGTCCCCTTAGGCCGACTTGGGCTTGTTGTTGGCACCGGCCGCGAAGGCCTCTTCGAGCACATCGTCCTCGACGCCCTCGACATGGGCGTGGTCGTGATGCGGCAGCTCACCGGTCTTGAGGAAGGACCACGCCACTTGCAAGAAGCGGTAGCTCATCAAGGAACTGCCCAGCGGCACGCAGGCATATACCCACCACATCGGCACTTCCAGATCGGCCGAGGTCTGGTCGGTTTGCGCGATATGCCACACGAAGTTGCCACCCAGCGCCGCCACCGTGCCGGTGAACAAGGCGCCCGACAGCAGGCCGAACAAGACCAGGGCCTTGTAGGGGCGGCCTTGCAGCTTGCGCAAGACCACATCCACGCCGACGTGGATGCCGGTGCGCACGCCGTAAGCGGCGCCGAACTTGGCCATCCACACAAACATGAAGATGCACAGCTCTTGGGCCCAGCTCATATTGATCTGGATGGTGAAGTCCTGAATCCAGGGCACGCCCGAGAGATAGCGATGCAGCACCGCCAGAAAGATCACCAGGGTGGCTGCCCCGATGAGGAAGGCGATCAGCCACTCTTCCAGGTGATTGAGAAATCGATTGATCATGATGGTGGCAGGTCTTGCCTGCTGTTATTTTTTTTAGGCCCGCATGCTTGGCGGGGCCGATGCCTGGGCCGCCTGTGCCTGCGGCGCGCGATGGCCGCAGGCGAGCGAGAGGGGCAGGTGTTTTCGCTACTTACTTGGCCGGCACAAAGCCGGTGGCCTTGTAAACCGCATCGATGGTGGCCTTGCCCACGCGCGACTCCATCTCCTTGTGCACCGGCATCAAGGCCTTCTTCCACTCGGCGGTTTCGGCCGGTGTCAGGGTGTAGATGGTGGTCTTGCCGCTGGCCTTCATCTTTTCCAGCGCCAGGCTGTTCTCGGTGGCCGCAATCGCATTGGCGTAGGTGGAGGCCTCTTTGATGGCACCTTCCAGCTGGCCACGGATGTCGGCCGGCAGGCCGTCCCAGAACTTCTTGTTGACGATCACCGCATAGGCCAGATGGCCATGGTTGGAGATGGTGGTGTGCTTTTGCACTTCATAAGTGCGCTGGGTGTAGAAGTTAGAAGGCACGCCCTCGCAACCATCCACCACACCGGACTGCAGCGCCTGGTACAGCTCGCTGAACGCCATCACCTGGGGAATCGCACCCAGTGCACGCATTTGCGCGTCCAGCACCTTGCTGGACTGGATGCGCATCTTCATGCCCTTGAAGTCCGCCACTGTGTGCAGCGGCTTGTTGGCGCTCATGATGTGGAAGCCGTTGTCCCAGTAGGCCAGGCCCTTGATGCCCTTAGGTTCCAGCTTCTTGAACAGATCGGCGCCCACAGGGCCGTCGGTCACGGCGCGGAAAGCGGCCTGGTCATTGAAGATGAAAGGCAGGTCGAAAACCTCGAAGTCCTTCACGCCCAGCGGGCCGAACTTGGCCAGCGAAGGGGCCAGCATCTGCACCGAGCCCAGTTGCAGGGCTTCGAGCTCTTCCTTGTCCTTGTAGAGCTGGCTATTGGGGTAGAGCTCCACCTTGACCTTGCCACCGGTGCGCGCCTCGGCCAGTTCCTTGAAGCGCTGCGCGCCCTTGCCCTTAGGGGTATCGGGTGCCACCACATGGCTGAACTTGATGATGATGGGTGCTTGCGCCTGGGCCGCAAGGGGCAATGCCCCCAGGGCCAAGCTGCCGGCAGCGGCCAGCATGGCGGACAGGGTGAGGCGACGGATGCTTGGGGTGGCTTTGCGCATGGTGCTTTGTCTCCGGCTTGATGTATGGTTTTGATGCGCCAAGGCCCAGCTTTGCGCACTTGCGGGTCATTGTGAAATTTCAAGCAAACAAAGGGTAGTTGTGGACTTCCACATCAGCCCTAACCCTTGCCTCGCGCAGCCCAGCACCGGCCCAGGCGCCCTTCATAATCGCCACCAAGCCCGCGCAGAGAAGGCCGCAACTCGCTTGCCACCGCTGCCAGAGCCGCCCTCACCGATGCCACACCAAGCCCCCTTCACCCGACAACCCGCACCGCCCGCCCTGTGGCGGCAAGGCCTGTGGAGCTTGCCGCTGGTGCTGTCGCTTTTGTTCGTGGCGGGCGTGCTGATGTGGACGCGCGACAACGAAATCGAAGAGCGCGAGCTGCAGCGCCAAACCCTGATTTCAGACGCACTCAGCACCGAGGCCCAGCTGCGCGCCAAGCTGCGTGAGGAGCACAGCCATCTGCGCGACCTGGCCGATAGCCTGGCCGGCCAGCCCCCTTCTGCCGAAGCGCTGGCGCGCCATCCGGAGCTCAACGCCGGCTTGCGGCGGCTGTGGCTGTCGGTCATCTGGCTGGATGCCCAGCACCGCATCGTGGCCCAGATGCCCAGCCCCCAAGACCTGCAAGGCCGGCGCGAGACCGAGGACGAAGGTTTGTCGCTCCACCTCAGCGAGCCCGTGGGACCGGGCGGGCGTGACGGCGTGCTGGTCTTGCGCTACTCCCCCGCCTTGCTGCTGCAACGCGGCGTTCCTTGGTGGCTGGCGCGCAAATACGATGTGCAGATGGTGGACAGCGCCGACCAGGTGATTGCCTCCATCAGCGAAGACAGCCCCTTGCGCGCCGCACAACAAGCGGCGCGGCCCAGCTACCGGGTCGGCTTTGCAGGCCCTTTTCGCGCCAGCCCCTTGACCAACGGGCCCAATGCGCCAGTTGAGTTTGCGGCTGACCAGGAGCCCCTGAGCGACGCTGCCCTGGAGCTGACCCTGCGCGAGCCGCCACCGGCCAGCATCAAGCCCTTGGCGCTGATCCTGATCGCCGGCTTCTTGCCCCTGGTGGCGGGCGCGAGCTGGCTGCTGCGTCGCCAGCTGCAGCGCATCTCGCGTGCCGAGACGGCCTGGCGCATGGAAGCCGCCTGGCGCCGCGCGATGGAGGACTCGGCCCTGGTGGGCCTGCGCGCCCGCGATGCCGAAGGCCGCCTGCTCTACGTCAACCGAACTTTTTGCGAAATGGTGGGCCTGAGCGCCGAAGCCCTGGTGGGCCTGCGCCCGCCCATGCCCTACTGGCCGCCCGATGCCATCGAGGCCGTGAGCCAGCGCAACCGCCGCAACCTCGCCGGCCACGCCCCGCGCGAAGGCTACGAGGCCCGCTGGCGCCATCAAGACGGCCGCATGCTGGACGTGATGGTGTTCGAGTCGCCCCTGGTGGACGCCAGCGGCAAGCAGATCGGCTGGATGGGCTCCATCATCGACATCACCACGCGCAAAAACTTGGAAGAACGCGAACGCCGTCAGGTCGACACCCTGGCTCACCATGCCCGCCTAACCATGTTGGGCGAAGTGGCCTCCACCCTGGCGCATGAGCTCAACCAACCGCTGACGGCCATTGCCAGCTACAACGCCGGGGTCATCAACTCACTGGCCAAGCTGGGTGTGGATGAGCCGCGCGTGCTGGGCGCGCTGCAACGCCTGGGCGCCCAGGCGGCACAAGCCGGCCGGGTTGTGCAACGCATCCGCCATTTCCTGACCCGGCGCGAACCCCAGCACGAGGCCTGCGAGCTCAACAAGGTCATCAGCGCCGCGGTGGAGTTGCTGCAACGCGAGCTGCAACGCGGCGCGGTCGAGCTGCAATTGCAGCTGGCGCAAGACCTGCCCCCCTTGCTGGCCGACGCGGTGCTGGTCGAGCAGGTGATCATCAATCTGCTGCGCAATGCCAGCGATGCCTTGCAGGCCAGGCCGTCCGAGCAGCCGCCGGGCCGGCGCATCATCCTGCGCAGCTATGCCGTCAAGCCGCTGCCCGACGCCTCGCAAGAGCCGGCGCAAATCAATGATGAAGACGAAGCGGACGAAACCACTCAGGCCCAGCAGCCCTTCTTGCGCGTCGATGTGATCGACAACGGCCCCGGCCTGGCCGGCAAAACCGCCGAGGCCTTGTGCGCCCCCTTCTTCAGCACCAAGGCCGAGGGCATGGGCATGGGCCTGGCCATCTGCCGCTCCATCATCGAAGCCCACCACGGCGTGCTGGACGCCAGCGAAGCCGCGGGCGGCGGCGCGGTGTTTTCCTTCACACTGCCACTGCGGCCACTGGCCGGTGGCAGCACAGACAGCTTGCCGGAGGAAGCGGAGTACGCTGCGGCGGTGCCGCCAGACAATGCCCCTGCACCTTCCCCAGCCCAGCGACAAGACTGAGATGAACGCGATCTACCTGGTTGATGACGACCCCGATGTGCGCGACGCGCTGAGCTTTCTGCTCGGCTCACGCGGCCTGGAGGTTTTGCCCTTCGACAGCGGCCCGGCCCTGCTGGCCCACCTGGACGCGCTGCCCAGCGCCGCCCCGCCGCGCGGCGTGTTCCTGCTCGATGTGCGCATGGAGCCGATGACCGGCACGCGCCTGCACGATGAGCTGCTGGCCCGGCGCCTGCGCAATCCGGTGCTCTTCCTGACCGGCCATGGCGACATTCCCATGGTGGTGGATGCGCTCAAAAAAGGCGCTTTCGACTTCCTCGAAAAGCCCTATAGCGACAACGCCCTGGCCGACCGCCTGGAGCAGGCCCTGGCCGTGGCCGCCGCCATGCAGGCCGACGGCGCCCAAGCGGCGGAACGCCAGGCCCGGCTGGCCAGCCTGACCGAGCGAGAACGCGAAGTCATGCTGCTGGTGGCTGCCGGCAAGCTCAACAAGGTGGTGGCCGATGAGCTGGGCGTTTCCGTTCGCACGGTGGAGGTACACCGGGCCCGCGTGTTTTCAAAGTTAGGCGTGCGCTCGGCGGCAGAGGTGGCGACGCCCTTGGCACTGGGCTGAGCCCCGGTCTGAAGACCTCGCACAGCCCAGGCCGCACTCAGGCGGCCGCTTGAGTCTCGGGCAATTCATCCCGGCTCGCGCCGGACAGATGCTCGGACTGGCCCCACTGCAGCAGCGTCAGGCCTTGCGGGGCGCTGTAGGCGAACTGGCTGACCGCGGCGTTTTCGATCAACCAGGTGCGTGGCGCATCCAGGCTCAGGCCGACGGCCGCGCGGTAGAGGCAATCCAATACACCGCCATGGCAAACCAGGGCGATGCGCTGACCGGCATGGCGCCGCGCCAATGCCTCAATCGCAGCCAGGCAGCGTTGATTGAAGGCCACGCGGGTTTCGCCGCCCTCAGGCCCAAACTCAGGTTCACGGCGCGCCCAGCGAGCATGGGCCTCGGGCCAGCGCTGGGCCAATTCAGCCGCGGTATGGCCTTGGAAGATGCCGAAGTGTTGCTCGCGCAGATCCGCCATCATCTGCAGCGGCAGGCCTTGGGCCTCGGCCAGGGCCTGAGCGGTTTGCAGCGCACGGGACAGGTCGCTGCTGTAAATGACATCGAAGCGCTGCTCGGCCAGTGCCGCGGCGGTTTGCCGGGCCTGCTGCCGGCCCTTGTCGTTCAAGGGAATATCGGTTTGGCCTTGGTAGCGGCCGAGGCTATTCCACTCGGTTTCGCCGTGGCGGATGGCAAAGAACTGGGTCGGTGTGAGCATGGCTTGTTGGCGGCGAGTGGGGACAAAAGCAGGCGCGATTCGCGCGGACGTCGCAAGCGTCATCCCGCGTGGCGCCGCCATTCAGCAAGTCAGCGCCAGAACGTCAAGACACCTATTGTCCTCGCTGCGGCAGAGCTTCGGCGCCAGCACGGTCGCTGCCGAAAATCTAAGGCGAGAGGCGGTTTTCTGCCGCACATGCTGAATTCATACATCGAGCATGTATGTCAGCTTTGAGCCCCCCTATTGCTCGAACTCTGCCCGCACGGCCTCTTGGATTTGCGCCAGGCTGTGGTCGCGTTCCATCTCCTGCAAGCTGGCCGTCACGGCGGCCAACAAAGCCAGATGTCTGTCGTGCAGATAGTGAAACACCGGAAAAGCCGTCAGCGGCGCACCCACCACCGCGATGCCGCTTTTGGCTTGGCCGCGCAAAAGGGCTAGGCCGGTAATCCGATTGGCCAAGACGATATCGCAGCGGCCCCGCTCCAGCTTGGCGAATGCCTGCTGCAGCTTGGCCACGGCCTCCACCTGCATGCCAGCCGTTTTCTCCTCCAGCACCTTGATGCCTTTGACAAAGCCCAGGCGGTAGGGGCGCAAACTCTCCCAGCCTTGCACGGGCAGGCGGTGCTCGCGCGCGAAAGCCACGATCTCATAACTGGCCAGCGCCACAGGCACGCGGTGCAGATGCGGGTAAACCTGCTCAATGCCGGCGCGCCGGTAGAGCTCGCCATCCGTCTCCCCCGCATTGGCGCTGATCAAGGAGCGCTCGGCGGGCATGCGCTCGACCAGCAAGTCGTAGCCCAGGCGCCGATAGGCCTGGCGCAAGATGCGCTCAGCCATCTCGGCCACCGGCTCGGGTTCAAGCAGGGTCGATATCCGCATGCGAGGCATGGCTTCGGCGCGAACAGTTCGGCAAAGCGATGCGACGCCAAGCAGCGTGGCGGACGCAGAAACATGGAGAAGACTGCGACGACTCAGCATGCGAATGGTGCGGATAGTCTTTAGCCAGCATAACCCGCACAGCGTCATCCGGCGGTGGCAGGTGGCCCCGCCGACCTCCCGCGCAAGGGAGTGGATTAAGTGACGTTTACGTAAACGTCAATCAAGACCTAGAATCCGCCCACCTTTGCTGATAAAACTTGGCCCTGCCCCGCCGGGCCTGCTGGAGACAAGCGATGACCGACTTATCCGCCGAATACAAAGCCTTGGCCGAATACCGACCCACCAACAAGGTGCGCTTTGTGACCGCCGCCAGCCTGTTCGATGGCCACGACGCGGCCATCAACATCATGCGCCGCATCTTGCAAGGCATGGGCGCCGAGGTGATTCACCTGGGCCATAACCGCTCGGTGGATGAGGTGGTGACCGCGGCGCTGCAAGAAGACGCGCAAGGCATCGCCATCAGCTCTTACCAGGGTGGCCACGTCGAATACTTCAAATACATGGTGGATCTGCTGAAGGCACGCGGCGGCGAGCACATCCAGGTCTTTGGCGGCGGCGGTGGCGTGATCGTGCCAGCGGAAATTCGCGATCTGCGCGAGCATGGCGTGCGCATCTTCAGCCCCGAGGACGGCCAACGCATGGGCCTGGCCGGCATGATTGGTGAGATGATGATGAAGGCCGACCAGGACTTCGCCGCCCTCGCCCCCAAGACCCTGGCCGCCATCCAAGGCCATGGCGAAGCCGCCTGGCGCGCCCTGGCCCAATTGATCACCGCGCTGGAAAACGGCAAGGCTGACGCCGCGTTGGTCGCCAGCCTGCAAGCCTCGGCCAAAGACATCAAAACCCCCGTGCTGGGCATCACCGGCACCGGCGGCGCCGGCAAGAGCAGCCTGACCGACGAGCTGATTCGCCGCATCCGCCTGGACCAGAACGACGCCTTGCGCGTGGCCGTCATCTCCATCGACCCCTCGCGCCGCAAGAGCGGTGGCGCCTTGTTGGGTGACCGCATCCGCATGAATGCGATCGGGCCGTGGTCGCAGGGTTCCCGCGTCTTCATGCGAAGCCTCGCCACGCGCGACTTCGGCAGCGAAATCTCCAAGGCCTTGCCCGATGTGATCGCCGCCACCAAGCTGGCCGGCTTTGACCTGATCGTGGTGGAAACCTCGGGCATCGGCCAGGGCGACGCGGCCATCGTCCCGCATGTGGACGTGCCCATGTATGTGATGACGCCCGAGTTCGGCGCCGCCAGCCAGCTCGAGAAGATCGATATGCTGGACTTCGCCGAGTTCGTGGCCATCAACAAATTCGACCGCAAGGGCTCGCTGGACGCCTTGCGCGATGTCGCCAAGCAGGTGCAGCGCAACAAGGAAGCCTGGACCCTCAAGCCCGAAGCCATGCCCGTGTTCGGCACCATGGCCAGCCGCTTCAACGATGACGGCGTGACCGCGCTTTACCAAGCCCTCAAGCCACGCCTGGCCGAGCTGGGCCTGCGCTTGAGCGAAGGCCGCCTGCCCATCGTCAACACCCGCCACAGCACCCATCAAACCCCGGTCGTGCCCGCTGCGCGTGTGCGTTATCTGGCCGAGATCAGCGACACCGTGCGCGGCTACAAAAAGCGCGCCCGCCAGCAAGCCACGCTGGCGCGCGAGATCCAGCAGCTGCAGTCCAGCTCGCGCATGTTGTTCGAAGCCAATGCCGAGAAGACCCGCGCGCGCGAGGCCCTGGCCGAGCTGGTGGACTGCCGCGAAGCGCAGATGGACGGCGCCGCCCGCAAGCTGCTGGCCCAGTGGCCGGACATGCAAAAAGCCTACGCCGGCGACGAATACGTGGTGAAGATCCGCGACAAGGAAATCCGCACCAACCTCGTCCACACCAGCCTCTCCGGCACCAAGATCAAGAAGGTGGTCTTGCCCGGCTACGAGTGCCAAGGCGAGCTACTGAAATGGTTGCTGCTGGAAAACGTGCCGGGCAGCTTCCCATATACCGCCGGCGTGTTCGCCTTCAAGCGCGAGGGCGAAGACCCCACCCGCATGTTCGCGGGCGAAGGCGATGCCTTCCGCACCAACCGCCGCTTCAAGCTGGTGTCCGAGGGCATGCCGGCCAAGCGCCTGTCCACCGCCTTCGACTCGGTCACGCTCTACGGCGCCGACCCGGCACCGCGGCCGGACATCTACGGCAAGGTCGGCAACTCCGGCGTGTCCATCGCCACGCTGGACGATATGAAGGTGCTGTACGACGGCTTCGACCTGTGCAGCCCGACGACCAGCGTGTCCATGACCATCAACGGCCCCGCACCGTCGATTCTGGCCATGTTCATGAACACGGCCATCGACCAGAACCTGGCCAAGTTCCGCGCCGACAACGGCCGCGAACCCACCGCCGACGAAGCCGCCAAGATCAAGGACTGGGTGCTGGCCAATGTGCGCGGCACGGTGCAGGCCGACATCCTGAAGGAAGACCAGGGTCAGAACACCTGCATCTTCTCGACTGAGTTCTCGCTCAAGGTGATGGGGGATATCGCCGAGTACTTCGTGCACCACAATGTGCGCAATTTCTACTCCGTCTCGATCAGCGGTTATCACATCGCCGAGGCCGGCGCCAACCCGCTGTCGCAGCTGGCATTGACCCTGTCCAACGGCTTCACTTTTGTGGAAGCCTACTTGGCACGCGGCATGCACATCGATGACTTCGCGCCCAACCTGAGCTTCTTCTTCAGCAATGGCATGGACCCCGAGTACACCGTGCTCGGCCGTGTGGCCCGCCGCATCTGGGCCGTGGCCATGCGCGACAAATACGGCGCGAATGAGCGCAGCCAGAAGCTGAAATATCACATCCAGACCTCGGGCCGCAGCCTGCATGCGCAAGAGATTCAGTTCAACGACATCCGCACCACGCTGCAAGCGCTGATCGCCATCTACGACAACTGCAATAGCCTGCACACCAATGCCTTTGACGAGGCCATCACCACGCCGACGGAAGAAAGCGTGCGCCGCGCCATGGCCATTCAGTTGATCATCAATCGCGAGTGGGGCCTGGCCAAGAACGAGAACCCCTCACAAGGCGCCTTCATCATCGAAGAGTTGACCGAGTTGGTGGAAGAAGCCGTGCTGAGCGAGTTTGAGAAGATTGCCGAACGTGGCGGCGTGCTGGGGGCGATGGAAACCGGCTACCAGCGCAGCAAGATCCAGGAAGAGAGCATGCATTACGAGATGCTCAAGCACACCGGCGAGTACCCCATCATCGGCGTCAACACCTTCCGCAATCCGCATGGCGACACGGTGCCAGAGAGCATCGAGCTGGCCCGCAGCACCGAGGAAGAAAAGCAATCCCAGCTGAGCCGCTTGGCCGAGTTCCACGCCACCCACGCCGCGGCCAGCGGCCCCATGTTGGCGCGCCTGCAGCAAGCAGTGATCGACAACAGAAACGTCTTTGAGGTGCTGATGGACGCGGTGCGCGTGTGCTCACTGGGGCAGATCACCTCGGCCCTGTTCGAGGTCGGCGGGCAGTATCGGCGCAGCATGTGAGGGCGTTGGGGCCGGCCCCAGCGCCGGCCCGCCCGGTATTCAACGTCATCAAGGCCTCCTCGTGAGGCCTTTTTTTTCTGGCGCCTTGTGCACACCACGCTACACCGGCAAAGAAGGCTCAAAGCGCCAGACGGCCCGGCTCTTCCCAGAGCTCCGCACGCTGCAAAGGCGTGGCGGCCGGCAGCAAGGGATTGCGCAGCACCAGCACCTGCCGCTCTTGAAGCTTCAAGGCCTTGAATTGCCGCCGCATCTGCTGCAGAAACAGCGCCCGCCAGCTGCCGTTGCTGATGATGCGCTCAAGCCCCAGGCTCAGGTCCCTGGCCAGCGCCGGCTCGCGCGGACTGACAAAGAAGTAGAAGGCCGTCGGGTAGCTCAAGAGCAAGCCCGGTGCGATCGCCAAGCCATGGCTACCGCCGTAGCGGGCCAGGTCATCATTGATTTCCAGCACCGAGCGCGGGAAGTAGTCAGTGCGGCCATGTTGCACCATGGCGAACAAGTTTTCGTAGGAACTGCCGGTGCCGACCTGAAGCCCGTTGGCACGCAGGATCTGCGTGTCGGGCCAGTCATGCATCTGCACGGCGGTCAAGGCGCTCAAGGCCTCCAGGCTGCGGATCTGCGCAAAGCGCTGCTGCTCCGACTTGCGCACCAGCAAGAGGCGCCAACCCATCAGCCCTCGGTCCAAGGGGAAGCGCAGCGGCAGCAAATCGCGCTCGCGCTCCGCGCTGGTCATGCTCCAAAGCATATTCAGCGGCCCCTCACCCGTGCTCAACTGCCGGATCGCCCGCCCCTGGCCCACCGGTTGCAGCACCGGCTTGAGCTGATAGCTGACGCCGCAATGCTCAACCGCCAGCTTCAAGACCTCGATGCAGTAATGCCGGAAGGAATCCTCCTGCCCACCGAAGACCGGATAGCTGATCTGCCGCAAGTCAGCCGCCGAATCCAGCGCCGCCGCATGCGTGGGCAGCGCGGGCAGAACGGCCGGCGTCGCCAGGCTGATCAAAAGGGTGCGTCGGTCCATTGTTTCCACAAGCTGACAGAGCTGTGGTCCATTGTGCGGCCAGGCGCCAGCGCTGTCATCAGGGCCGAAGGCAGCCGGCCGCTGATGAGCTGGGCCCCTGGCGCCAGCACTTGAAACGGCGGATCGCCCGCCCTCGCCCGTTTACTTGAAGGCCTTCAGCAAAGCCTCAAACTTGGTCTTCAGCGCGTGGTCATGCGGGATGATGGCCGGCACCGCGCGGTCCACCTTCAGCAACTCATACACCGCCATCTGCGCCGCACGCACTGAGTACTCGACGGTGAACACCACATCGTCCGCAATCTCGACGAACTGGCTGATGAAGGCCAGATTCTTCGAGCTCTTGGGCACCGGCAAGGGCCGGTCGCTCAAGGCCCGTGGCATGAACATGCTGGTGATGTAAGGCATATGGCATGGGATGCAATTGGCATGCGCCACGGCGTCCAGATCAAAGCGCAGGTGGCCGCAAAGCTCGCGCAGAATCTCTTCGCCCGTGCATTCAGTCATGGGCTTGGCCACGAAGTTACCGATGCGATCCGGGAACAAGGCATAGCCCCAGAATACCTGCACATCCGCCGGCTGATTGGCGAAATGCGGCTGATGCGCCAGCACGATGGACATCAACCAATTCGAGTCCTTGAAGGTCACCAAGCCGCCTGTCCCCGGCTCATTGCCGCTGAAGGCGCGCATCTTGTCAAAGAACACCGTGTCCTTGAGGGTGACGGTGAAGGAGTTCCACATCGACTCGGCAATGCTGCTGTTGAAGGCGGCGGGGTTGCCGAACTCGGGGCGGTCCTTGGCCAGCTTTTCCCACAGGGTCCAGCCGCCGCTGTCGCGTTTGGTCAATGCAGGCGGCGCGCTGTGCATGGAGCCCAGGCTGGAGGCGTCGGTCATGGAGGCGTTCTGGAAGAACACCAGATCATCGGCGCCCACCTCGACGCGTTCAGTGGCGCCTGCGCGTTGCAGCTGAATGGCTGTCACTACGAACTTGCCGCCCTCTTCGCGGTGCTCCAGGTCAGTCGCCTTGGCGTCCATCACGAACTGCACGCCCTGGGCTTGCAACCAAGCCTGCAGCGGGCGCACAAAAGAGTCGTACTGGTTGTAGACGGTGCGCTTGACACCGCCCAGGGTCTCGATGCGCGAGAACTCCAGCATGAAGCGATGCAGATAACGCTTGAATTCCACGGCGCTGTGCCAGGGCTGGAAGGCGAAGGTGGTGGCCCACATGAACCAGAACTCGGTCTGAAAGAAAGCGGGCGAGAGCCAGTCGGTGATCGTCGACGTGCCCAGCTCTTCTTCGCTGGCATTGCTCAGGCGCAGCAACTCCACCCGGTCGTGCATGGAAAAGCCCATGGACTCCACCGGCATCTTGGCGCGCTGGCGGTTGACCAGGCGTGCCATCGAATGCGCCTTGTGCTTCTCATTGAAGGCCAGGGTTTCGTCAAACACGCTTTGGCCGGCATGCTCCAGCGAAGGGATGGACTTGAACAGGTCCCAGGTGCACTCGTAGTTGTCGGTGGTCAGCATGCGGCCGCCGCGCAGCGAGTAGCCGCGCTCGGCGTCACCGGCGCCGTCCAGGCTGCCACCCATCAGCGGCGAGGCTTCAAAAATGGTGATGTTGGCGCCGGGCACTTTGGCGTCCCGGATCATGAAGGCCGCGGCGGCCATGGAGCCGATGCCGCCACCGAGCAAATAAGCTTTGATGGCGGAAGGGGCGCGATTGGAAGCGGGTGTTGTCGACATGGCGAATGAGTGGAATCAACAAAGAGGCCGCCAGCTTCGTCGCTGCGAGCCGCGCTTCAAATGATCCAAATCAATCGGCCAATTTCACATGCGCCACACTTGCGCTAGATCAAGCCCGCAGGCGCTTGCGGATCCGGCTCAAGGCCTCGGGCGTAACGCCCAAATAGTGCGCAATATCGCGCTGCTGAATGCGCTCTGCGAGAGCCGGGTAGCTGCTCAAAAAGGATTGGTAGCGCTCCTCGGGGCGCATGGTCAGCAGTTGGCGCTCGCGCTGCTCCTTGCGCACGATGTGCCGCTCCAGCAATTGCAAGACCGCGCCTTGCCAGCTGGCGTGGCGCCCCATCAGCTCGCGCAGATCGACGTAGCGGATCTGCTCGACCTGGCAAGACTCCAGGGCAATGGCCGAGTAATCCGTCTTCTGGCCGGCCACCAACACATTCGGGCAGGCAAAGAAGTCACCTTCGCCAATAAAGGACTTGATCCACTCCTCGCCCTGCTCATTGAAATAACTGAGCTTGACCATGCCATGGCGGATCACATAGACAAAAGGCTGCCACTCACCTTCGGCAAAAATGTCGGCGCCCTTGCTGAAGTGCACCAGTCGATAGGAGGGCTCTAATTGCCCCCAGTCTGGCAGCGGGGCGCCTGAGGCTTGTTCAAAAAGTAGTCGGGTCTGATGCATGAAACGATGAAAACGAACGCAAGCGCCGGCCGTCCCTGGTGGCCGGTGCTTGCATTCGCACCCGCCATCCGCGCCGTTTTATTCTGCTCTCCAACGCGCAGTATCGCCGCAGGCCCGCGCCCGAGCCTTCGCCAAAGCGGCTGCACGCCGACTAAGCTGGGCGCTCAACTTGCGTATTCCGAACCCCAAAAGCCGCCGGCTCCAATTGAACGTGCTCACCTATTCCGATTCGCGATGGCCAGTCGGAGCCTGTTCAGTCAGCTCAGTTTGGGTAGGCTTCCGGGGGCTGCAATGTGCCCGGAGCAGCCGTTCACTGGCCAGCCAAAACGTCGTCGTGGAGTAGATGGGGCCTTGAGATTTAAGGCCTGACCCTCGCGTCCTTGCTCGCGCTCTGTGTGACCCTCGCGCCCTCAGACGACCAGCGGCACGAGCAAGGCGGCAAGGCAGAAGCTCAGTGGCGATGTCCGTGGCGGGGGCAGGCGAGAGGGGCGGCGATTGTGCGCGAAGGCCGCATTCGGCGCGCCACTGCCCGACTTAGTTCAGTTCAGTTCAGTTCAGTTCAGTTCAGTTCAGTTCAGTTCAGCTTCGCTCCGCTGTTCGCGTTGCGCGCCCGAGCTGAGTGGCCCTAACGCGCGCGCAGCCAAGCCAGGAAGTCAGGCGCGCTCATGGCGCGGGCAAACAGCCAGCCCTGAGCTTCGCTAACGCCGAGGTGCAGCAGCCAATCTCTTTGCCGCTCGTCCTCCACCCCTTCGGCGATGAGCTCCAAACCCAGGGCGTCCGCCATGGCGACGATGGCGCGCACGATGGCTTGATCCGAGGGATTGCCAACCACGTCTCGCACAAAGGCGCGGTCAACCTTGAGGCGGTGCAGGGGCAGCAGCTTGAGCATCGATAAGGACGAGTAGCCGGTGCCGAAATCGTCCAGTGCAATCCGCACGCCAAGCTCGGCAATGCGGGCGAGGGTTTGCTCGATATTCGGCACGCGCTGCAAGGCGGTTTCCGTCACCTCGATTTCAAGGTCTTTGGGATTGAGCTGCGCCGCTTCGAGCTCGTGCGCCAGATCCTCAATGAACTGCTTGTCCTGCAACTGCAGCGCCGACACATTGACGGCCAAGCGCCCTTGCACCAAGCCTGCACGCAGCCACTGCGCCCAGGTCGTCAGCGCTTGGCGCAGCACCCAGCGCCCCAGGGCCTGGATCAGCCCGCATTCTTCGGCCACCGGAATGAATCGATCCGGGCTGATCGCCCCTAGGTTCTCGGAATTCCAACGCAGCAATGCCTCCGCGCCGATCACCGATCGCCCTTCGAGCGTGAGCTGAGGCTGCC
This sequence comes from uncultured Roseateles sp., assembly GCF_945956965.1. GTDB lineage: Bacteria > Pseudomonadota > Gammaproteobacteria > Burkholderiales > Burkholderiaceae_C > Paucibacter_A. The sequence goes on along the minus strand of NZ_CAMFJS010000007.1, from coordinate 80,165 downwards.
AATGCAGGCTCAGCTCACCGTTGGCCATGGCATGCAGCAGGCCTTGTTCGATGGTCAGGCGTTCGTTGGCCGCTTCGGCCATATTGGCGTGGTAGCGGGCATAGCGATTGCGACCCGCCGCTTTTGCGGCATACATGGCGATATCGGCCGAGCGCAGCAAGGCGTCCGGCGTGCTGCCGTCACGCGGGTACAGGGCTATGCCTATGCTGGCCGAGACCTGAACGCTCGAACCCGCTGCAATGCTCAAGGGATCCCGCACTTTGTCCAGCAGGCGCCGCGCCAATGCGTCCACATCGCCGTCGCGCCCTGACCTGATCAGCAGCACAAACTCGTCGCCACCCAGCCTCACGGCTTCATCGCCTTGGCGCAGCACGCTGCGGATGCGATCGGCAATATCGATCAGCAGCGCATCGCCCACGTCGTGACCCAGGCTGTCGTTGATGACCTTGAAGCCATCGAGGTCCAGGAAGAACAACACGGCCGTGTCGTCGTCCACTTTCGACTCGGGCAATCCACCCAGCAGGTCACGCAGCTTGTTGCGATTGCCAAGCCCGGTCAATGGGTCGTGATAGGCCAGATGCCGAACCCGGCTTTCCGCTAGTCGCAAGGCCGAGATGTCGGTGAAAGTCAGCACGCGGTAGGTCACGATGCCGGCATCGTCGCGTACAGGTGCCACATGTTCCCAGGCGGGGAAGGCCGTGCCGTCGTGGCGCTGGCACATGACCTCGGCATGGCCAAGAAAGTCCATCGGGGTGTCGACCAGCAATTCGCGGTCACTGCTGCGGCGCGCGTGCAGGAATTCGTTGGGATGCCGTCCGCGGATCTCGGCCGTTGGCCAGCCGGTCAAGCGCGTGAAGGCCGGGTTGGCAGTCGTGACTTGGCTTTGGGTATCCAAAATCAGGATCGCGTCGGCGGCCGAATCGAACACCACGCTGGCTTGCCGCAAAGCTTCTTCCTGCTCCACCTGCGCGGTCACATCACGGCAGATCCCCACCACCGCCCGCTCTTGGGCGATGTGGCTGGCATGGACTTCGAGCCACCGTGTGGGTGAACTGGCCCCCGGCAATTGCCATCGCGTGGCCAAATGCAGGTCACCGCCTCGTTCCAGCAAATGCCGTACCTTGGCTTGCGCATCCTCGGTGAGATGAAGCAAGAATTCGCTGACTTCCATGCGCAATCCGCGCACCGAACGATCGGCGACCGGCGGGAAGTGCCCGTCAATCTCGATCAGATCGGTTCCCTGCGTCAGCGTGACCACGCCCATCTTGGCGGTGTCCAGGGCAAGCCGTAAGCGCCGTTCGGCCTCCATGCGGCCGCGTGAGGCGCGCACCCGGGCCAAGGCCATTTGCACCGTGGCGTTGAGTTCGCGCAGCCTGACCGGCTTGACTAGATAGCCATACGGCGCCACCTGCCCGGCACGGCGCAAGATGTCGTTGTCGGCATAAGCCGTCAGAAACACCACGGGCACATCGGCAAACCGTGCAATTTCGTCGGCAGCCACAATGCCGTCGCCCCCGTTACCGAGGTTGATGTCCATCAGGATCAGGTCGGGCTGGTAGGACATCGTCAACAGCACAGCCTCGTCTTGGCTCGAGGCCGTGCCCACGACGTGGAAGCCGAGTGATTCGAGGGTTAGCTTCAGGTCCAGGGCAACGATGCGCTCGTCTTCGACGACCAGAATACGAGCCTTGACATTGGCGTCCATGGTGTGCGTTGGCGCGGTCATGGTGACTTTGTCTCCGGTGGCAAATGCAGAGTGAAGGCGGCGCCTGCTTGCCCGACCACAGGCCATTGAATCTCGGCCCGCAATTGCTCGGTCAAAAGCGTAACTAGGCACAAACCCAGCGTTTTGGTGCTGTGAACATCGAAGCCTGCGGGCAGCCCGGTGCCGGTGTCCGCCACCGTGACGGCGATGCGTGGCCCCACTCTTTCCGCGCGCACCACGACCTCGCCGTGCAAATCCGCGCCAAAGCCATGCTTGAGCGCATTGGTGAGCAATTCGTTCACCACCAGCGCCACGGGCACGGCCAGATTGAGGTCGATATTCAAACCCGAGTCTGGCGCCTCAACCTTCAGCGTCACCCGGCGCAGCAGCTCCCCGTGCGCATCGCGCAAGCTGGCCACCAAGCGCCGCAGATACGGCCCCAACTCCAGCATCGAGAAGTCATTGCGCTCGTACAGCAGTTGGTGGGTGAGGGCCATGGCCATGACGCGGCTCTGGCTGTCTTGCAATGCCTGCTGCGCGCCCGGGCCGGCGTTGCGCGCCTGCAAGTTCAGGAGGCTGGCGATGATTTGCAGATTGTTCTTTACGCGGTGATGCACCTCTTGCAACAAGACCGTTCGCTCCCGCAGTGCGGCTTCGGTTCGCCGTTGCGCCGCCAGCCGATCAGAGATGTCAATGGCGGAAGCAATCAGGCGCGTGATCTGGCCGTTGTCGTCCCGCATGGGCACGAGCATGAAGTCAAGCGTCATGCGGCTGTCTCCCAGCATGCGCACCGTCACATCTTCCCGCACGATGTCGCCCTGCGCCGTGCGGGCGCAAGCCTGGCGCAGCCAGTCCTGAGTCTCTGCCGAAAAGTTCCACCAAAAGGTGTCCCAGAAAAGGCGTCCGAGGACATCCTGGGCGTCTAGCCCGGCGGCCTCTAGCGGAGCACGGTTGGCCTCGATCAAAGTACCGTCAGGCGACAGCACGCCCACAAAGGCAAACAGGCTGTCCAACACTCGACGCAGCTGCTTTTCGCTATTCGCCAGTGCCTGCTCGGCGCGCAGTTTGGCGGTCAGGTTGACCGCTTGAACGTACACCCCTCCCACGCTGCCATCTTCGAGCCGGATGGGCAGATAGCTGGCGTCCCATTCACTGAGTTCAGCTGGGGCGTTGGGCATTTCCACACTGACGCGGAATTGCGCCTGTCGGCCACCCTCATCCAGCACGCTGCGAAGCAGTGGCGCCAGCGTGGGATAGGCCCCGGGAAGGATTTCCTCAACGGTGCGGCCCAGGTATTCTTCGACCGAGCAGCCGTTGAAGGCGGCCAAGGTGCGGTTGATGAAGACGTAGCGCAAATCCCGATCCAGCACCGCTTTGCCAACGGGCGAATCGGCTTCAAACATGGTTTGCAGCGTCGCCCTGCCCAGCGATTCCAAATGGTCGAAATCTAAGGCCACCGTGTCCCTACTTTCTTCTTATTACGGGCCGATGGTGTCAGGTTTGGCTTGGCCGTGCAACAGAATTCGGCCGCATAAGGGAATTGCCCGCCAGTGCAAATCTAGGGATGTACTCAGACGGAGCCAAAGCGATAGCAAGTCCCGTCACAGCTGGGGCAGCAGGGCAATGCAGCGCTCAGAACGCCCCACGGGTCAGTGCAACTAGGGTGTCAGCTCAAGACTCTCAATAGCCCTCAAAAGTATGGACTTCCGTTACGCACTGTGACCTGCCCCCTACCGCCGTACCAGTCGCATGGCGGAAGTCCGGGTTGAAGGTTACTTGATCTCTTTGCTTGTAGCCGGTGGCGGATGGTTCTTTGTGCGATGGTTGCGGGCGAACTCGGCCGGAGGGATTCGTCCTAAGCTGCTGTGCAGCCGCACCTCGTTGTAGTCTTGGCGCCAAGCAGCAATCGCCGTGCGTGCTTGCGCTTGCCTCTCGAACCAATGCTCGTTCAAGCATTCGTCGCGGAACTTGCCGTTGAAGCTCTCGATGTAGCAGTTCTGCATGGGCCGCCCGGGCTGAATCAAGATGTGCTGTACGCCGTGAGACTGCGCCCAAGCGATGAAGGCCCGGCAAGTGAACTCCGGTCCGTTATCTGTTCGCACCGCCGCCGGATAGCCCCTGAACATTGCGGCCCGGTCCAGCAGCTGCGTCACGTACTGCCCTGAGATGCCGAAGTCCACAGCAATGTCCACGCACTCATGCGTGAAGTCGTCGGCCACGGTCAGGCTTTTGATGCGCCGGCCATTGGCCAAGCTGTCGGAAACAAAGTCCATGATCCACACCTCATTGACTCGGGACGGCACGGTGAGCGGTACGCGCTCGCTGGCTGCCCGTCTGATCTTCTTGCGCTTGCGCACCGCCAACTGCGCCTGGCTGTACAACCGATAGACGCGCTTGTGATTGACGCCTGGGAACTGTGGGCGCAGCAGGTCATGGATGCGGCGATAGCCGAAGCGGCGCCGCACCTGTGCGATCTCGACGATCTTGGCGCTGAGTTGCTGCGTGGCCTCATCGACCACGGGCGGGTTGCGATAGCTGTCTCTGGAGAGCCCCACCAGGCGGCACGCGCGGCGTTCGGACAGATGGTGCTGCGCAATCATCTGGGCCGCCGCTTCACGCCTAAGCTGCGTGGCTAACTGGATCGGTCTACGCGCTCAACTCTCAGGCATTCGATCCATCAAATGCTCCAGCGCCTCGATGCGGTGTCGGTGCGGCGTGGTGATGGCGTAAAAGCGCTCTTGCAAGGCGCTTGACTGCGCGACGGTGACCAAGGTCCCGGCGCGCAACTCATCTTGCACCACCACTTGCGGCAAGACGGTCAACCAGCCGCTGTCTCGCGCAATCAAACGCAGCATGGCCATATCGTCCACTTCGGCCCGCAGCCGAGGCGTGACACCGGCCGACGCGCACAGCGCATCGAACTGCGCCCGCAGCGCGTGGCGCGGCCCGGGCAGGGCGATGTCCAGGCCATCCAGATCCTCGGGCATGCGCAGGCTTTGCGCTTGCCAACGGCTCGCCGGGCCGACCAAGGAGATTGCCTGGCTGCCCAGGAAGCGGCAATGCAGGGGCCGCGATGGATCGGCGGGCACGGTCTCGTTGGCCAGCACCACATCCAGTTGATGCTGCAGCAGCCGCGCGATCAAGCCTTCCAGAAGCCCGGACTCCAGGGTCAAAACCACCGTGGGGTCCGCCAGCAAAGGCCGAATCCAGTTCTCCTGATAGTTACGCGACAAAGTGGCCACACTACCGACCCGCAAGCGCGTGATGCCGGCCATGCGGCCCTGCAGCCGGCCCAGCATTTCCTGGCCGAGACCAAAGATGTTCTCCGCATACGCGAGCACCAATTGGCCGGTGTCCGTCAGCGTTAGGCGGCGCCCCTCGCGGGCAAACAAGTCTTCACCGAGGCGCTCTTCCAATTGACGAATCTGCGAAGAAACCGCCGATTGCGAGGTGTGCAGCTCTTCGGCGGCACGCGTCAGATGCCCCAGCTTGGCGACCCGCCAAAAGTAGAACAAGTGGTGGAAGTTCAGTTGATCCAGTTGCATTGTTCTTTTTTTAGTATTGTTTTGTGCTTTTCAATGTATTTTACAGAACAAGCTTCAATCCGGATGATCGCGCCCCAGTAGTTTCAAGAGGGTCGTGTCATGGAATTTCCCCAAGTTTTGCTTTCGGCCGGCGCCCTGATGCCGATTGCCTTGATGGCCGCCGCGGCTTTGCGGCCGCGGTTTGCTTACGCCTCAACGGCTGGGCTGTGGCGCGTCTTTCAGGCACTGTCCCTGGCCGCGCTGCTGATGACCATCATCAACCTGGGGCTAGTCCTGCGCGGTGCGCAATTCCCCGCCCCTTTTTCGGCTCCTTTGTCAGCCTACTTGCTGGCCTCGCCGCTGGGTCTGAGCATGGCGGTGCTGGTGCAACTCTTGGGCACGGTGATCGGCGCCTTCTCAGCCCGGTACTTGCAAGGTGAAGACGGCCAGAAGCGCTATCTGGCAGCCTTGGCCGCGGTCTTGGCCGCCGTGCATCTCTTGCTCTTGGCCGATCACTGGGTGGTTTTGATCGCCGCTTGGGCGCTGGTGGGCGTGGCCTTGCAGCATCTGCTGTGCTTCTACCCCAATCGCGCTTTTGCGCAACTGGCTGCACACAAAAAGCGGATTGCCGATCGCGTAGCCGATGCCTTGCTGATCGCCGCCGCCGCGCTGGCTTGGGCCGAGGTGGGCAGCGGCTCCCTGTCGGCGCTGTGGTCGCATCTGGCGCGGGAAGGCATGTCCCTGCCCTTGCAACTCAGCGCCCTGGCCCTGGTCATGGCCGTCATTTTGCGCACCGCCTTGATGCCGGTGCATGGCTGGCTGATTCAGGTGATGGAAGCGCCCACCCCCGTGTCAGCCCTGCTGCATGCGGGCGTGGTCAATCTCGGCGGCTTTGTGCTGATCCGCTTCGCGCCGCTGTTGGAGCAGGCGATGTCGGCCCGCGCGCTGCTGCTGGTCTTCGGCCTGGGCACCGCCATCCTCGCGGGCATGGTGATGCTGACCCGCATCAGCATCAAGGTCCGGCTGGCTTGGTCCACCGTGGCCCAAATGGGGTTCATGTTGCTTGAATGCGCGCTGGGCCTGTACACCCTGGCGGCCTTGCATCTGATCGGCCATTCGCTCTACAAAGCGCATGCTTTCCTGTCGGCCTCCACCGTGGTGCGCCAAACCCGGCTGCAGGCGCTGCACAACGCTACCGCGCCCGCCGCCCTGACATTGGCGATGGCGCCTCTGCTGACGATCTCGGCCCTCATGCTGATCCAGTCCCTGTCCGGCCACACCGCCTGGCCATGGTGGTGGAGCGCGGTGCTGTGCCTGGCCTGGGCGCCGCTGCTGTGGCAGCCCGCTGGGCCTGCGGGCCTGCGGCTTCGCGGCACACAAACGCTGTTCGGCCTGCTGGTCGTGCTCGGCCTCAGCGCGGCCACGCTGCTGGCCCATACGCTGCCGCTGGGCATCCAAGACGCCCCGCATCACACGCTGGGCCTGATCGCCCTGGCCGGCATGGCCGCCCTCTACGCCTGCCTGGCCCTGCTGCAACTGCGCCCGCAAGCGCTGAGCCGTTGGCGCCAATGGAGCTATGCCGGCTTTTATGTAGACGAGGCCTACACCCGCATGGCCTTGCACTTGTGGCCCTCGGGCTGGGCGCCAGAACCCCACAAGAGCGCGGCCCCGCAAGCCGCCGCACCGAAGCTGACCGATGCCCCCTTCTGACCCAACAAGCCGGAGACCCCGCCCATGGACACATTGAAAGACGCCGCGCCTTCACAAGCGGCAAAGCCTGCCCCTGCGCATCAACCTAAAGAGCAGCAGCGCGTTTTTGCCGCCCAAATCGAACAGGCGTGCGCCCAAGCCTGCCAGGCCATTGCGCCCACATGGCCGCTGGACCGCGCCATCGCCGTCAACCCGCACTGGTCGCGCATCGGCATGCCACTGCGCCAGGTGGCGGCACGCATGGCGGTGCTGGGCAAGATTCAAGTCTTCCCGCCGCGTGAGCAGCAACTCACGGCCTGGCTCGAAGGCCGCATCAGCGCCACCGACCTGGTCCAGGCCCTGCGTCAATTGCCAGCCGCGCAAGCGCAAGGCCTGACCCCCGCCCAATGCGTGGACGCCCTGCAGGTGAACGCCCCGGTGACCCAGTTGCCGCTCTTGATCGACGTGCTCGACCAAGACCCAAAACGCCATACCCGCCTGGCCTGGCGTCAGGCCATCACACACCAAGTGAGCCAGACTTGCGCGGCCTATTTCGATCAGCATCAGGCGGACTGGCAGCCCGAGCGGGTCGAAGGCTTGTACGCCTTCTGGCGCGATACGCTGCAGCACGACCATGGCATCGGCTTGCTGATGGGCCTGCCGCATCTGGGCCGAGCCATCGATGCGTTACCGGCCAAGGCCGAGGACGCCGAGCAATGGGTGATGCAGCGCCTGGGCTTGTCGCCCACGGTGTGGGCCGACTATCTGGAGGCGGTGTTGCTGACCGTCAATGGCTGGGCCTCGTGGTGCGCCTACCTGGCCTGGCAGGCCGGCCAAGAAGGCCGCAGCGATACCCATCTGCGCGAACTGCTGGCCATCCGCCTGGCCTGGGGCGCGCTGCTGCTGGAGTGCAAAGATGATGCGGCTGCCCAACGCGCCTTCAGCGCTCTGCAAGGGGCCTGGCAGCAAGCCCCCCAAGTGATGAAGGCCGCCGAACAAGCGCTGGTGATCGACGAGGTCTGGCAAGTCGCCCTTGAGCTGGGCTACCAGCGCACCTTGGCCCAAAAGCTGATGTCGGCCAGCGGCTCGGACCAGGTGAAAGCTGACATCGAGGTGCAAGCGGCCTTTTGCATCGATGTGCGCAGCGAACCCTTGCGCCGCGCGCTTGAAGCCGTCTGGCCCGGCATGCAGACCCTGGGCTTTGCGGGCTTCTTCGGCCTGCCGGTGGCCTACACGCCACTCGCAACTCAAGCCCGGCGCCCGCAATTGCCCGGTTTGCTGGCCCCCGCCATCGAAGTGCTCGACCGCATCGCGCCGGCTGAATCCTTCCAAGCCAGCGCCAAGCCCGAGGACACTGCCGCGCTGCAAAGCACTGCGGCACGCGCACGCCAGACCCGCCTTGCTTTGGGTGAGCAATGGCAGGCCGCCAGCCGCTGGCCGGGCGCCGCCTTCTCTTTTGTAGAGGCCGCGGGCTTGGGCTACCTGGGCAAGCTCGGCCAATGGCTGATGCCCCGCCAGCAAGACCGCGCCCGAGACGACCTCGCGGGGCTGCCGCCACGCTACCGCCCGATCTGCCGCCCGCAATTGGCCGGGCTCGACCTGCAGGCCAAGGTCACGCTGGCAAGCCGGGTGCTGCACGCCATGGGCTTAGAGCAAGACCTGGCCCCGCTGGTGCTCTTGGTCGGCCATGGCAGTCAGTCCACCAACAATGCCCACGCCGCCGCCCTCGACTGCGGCGCTTGCTGCGGCCAAACCGGCGAGGTCAATGCCCGCAGCCTGGCGCAACTCCTGAATGAAGCGCCGGTGCGCGCCGGCTTGCTGCAGACCACGGGCATCGCCATTCCCGACACCACCGTGTTCATGGCGGCCTTGCACAACACCACCACGGACGAGATCGAAGGCTTTGACCTCGACCTCCTGCCCGCCGCAGCCCGCGCCCGCTGGCAGCGCCTGCAGAGCGTGTTTGCGCAGGCCTGCGACCAGGTGCGCCGCGAGCGGGCCGGCAGCCTCCAGTTGGACCCCAGCGCGCCGCCCGCCGAGCTGCTGAATCAATTGCGTCGACGCGCCAACGATGGCGCGCAAACCCGGCCGGAATGGGGCTTGGCGGGCAACGCCGCCTTTCTGATCGCGCCCCGCCACAAGAGCCGCGGCGTCGTGCTGAACGGGCGCAGCTTCTTGCACGACTACGAGGCCAGCCAAGACCTCGACGGCAGCGTGCTGGAGCTCTTGATGACAGCTCCTATGCTGGTCACGCACTGGATCAACTGGCAATACCACGCCTCCACCTGCGACCCACTGCACCTGGGCAGCGGCAACAAGGTGCTGCACAACGTGGTGGGCGGCAGCCTCGGCGTCTTCGAGGGCAATGGCGGCGACCTGCGCATCGGGCTGACTCATCAGTCCGTGCATGATGGCCAGCGCCGCATGCATGAGCCCTTGCGACTGACCGTTGTGATCGACGCGCCGCAGGCCGCCATCGACGCGGTGATCGCCAAGCACGCCGTCGTCAAGCAATTGCTGGACAACGACTGGCTGCATCTCTGGCGATTTGAGTCCGCTTGTTTTGCACGTTATCACCACGGCGAATGGCGCCCGCTGCAGTGGGAGGCACAGCACTGATGGCCGCGCTGTCTCGCTACGCCTCTCGGCAAGTGGCTCTGCTCACCCAGCACGGCAAGCAAAAAGTGATTGCACCGGTGCTGGAGGCGGCGCTGGGCTGTCGCATCGAGTGGGTCAGCGGCTTCGATACCGACCAACTCGGCAGCTTTACCCGCGAAACACCCAGACCCGGCAGCCAGCTCGAAGCCGCCCGGCGCAAGGCGCGCAAAGGCATGGAACTCGCGGGCCTGAGCCTGGGCCTGGCCAGCGAAGGCAGCTTCGGCCCCGACCCCTTCACCGGCATGTTCCCGTGGAATGTGGAACTCTTGATTTGGATCGATGAGGACTTGGGCATCGAGGTCGTTGGGATGGCTCAAGCGGCGGCGCCCAGCGGCCATTTGCTGAGCGGCGACTGGCAAGCGATTGAAGCCTTCGCGCTCGCCGAGGGCTTTCCGCAGCAGCAGCTGGTGCTGCGCCCCAACGGGCCAGACGTCCCCAACATCCACAAAGGCATCCAGGACCCGGCCCAGCTGCGGCAATGCTTTGAGGCCTGCCTCGCGCAGTCCAGCCATCGCCAAGTCTTTGCCGAGCTGGATCTGCGCGCCCATGCCAACCCGCGCCGCATGAAGCTGATCGAGCAGGCCGCCGCCGATCTGCTGCAGCGCCTGCAATCGCTCTGCCCCGCTTGCGAGGCCCCAGGCTATTGGATCAGCGAAAGAATCGCGGGACTGCCCTGCGCGGAATGCAGCCTGCCGACCTCCAGCTATCACAGCGAACGCTGGACCTGCACTCGATGCCAGCACCAAGAGAGCAAACTCCGGACCGACCGCCTGCTTGCCGACGCCAGGCATTGCTTGGCCTGCAACCCTTGAGCACGGGCAAGATCAGAGCCCCTCGCTCGCAGCGGATCTTGAACCCGCGCTGAGGGTGCTCAGGCCCATCCGCTTGTGGCAAAACTTCTACGGCGTCTGCAGCGTGCAAAAGTGGCTCGCCAGGCGCAGCAGTCTGCAGTAAAAAGCAGGTGTCGCGTCAAGCAGCGCCCTCCCGGGCAGCCCAGCAAACGCCACGAAGGAGACTTGACCATGAACTGGAATATGAGTTTGCTGCCCGTGGAGGCCTACCCCTCGACCCCGCCGGTGCATGAGCACGCATCCGATCCAGCCGCCGCAGTGCTGGGTCAAGCGGCACCGGCCTTGCCCAAGGACGCCTTGCTGATCGATGTGCGCAGCTATGCAGAGTTCATGGCCGGGCACCTGCCTGGCGCGCATTGCCTGCCCATGCCGCGCCTGGAAGAACAAATCCGCCTGCTGGCCACTGATGCGCAAACGCCGCTGATCGTCTATTGCGCCAGCGGCGCACGCGCCGAGTTGGCCCTGGGTTTGCTGCAGCGCCTGGGCTACCGCCAAGCCCATTACGGCGGCAGCGCCGTCGAGCTGGCCAAGCAGCTGAACACGCGCTTGCAACCGGGCATGTAACGCCAGCCGCCAGGCTGCAGGCCTCGCGATGAATTCAGCCCTGAAGCAGGGTTGCCATTGCGCGACCTCGTCAGAGATTTTTCGAACTTCTCCGAGCTTTTCCATCGCCACCATACTCGGGTTTACGCTGCCCCCCCCTGATTCATGGGGGGAGATGCGCACTCGGTCACGGAAAGCCTATGCTGGCCATCCGACTGGAGGGGCCATGCGCTGCTCACCTGCATCCTGGAACTTAGGGCTTTGGCGCCTTGTGCTGGGGCTAGGCACTGCCGGTTTGCTGGCAGCCTGCGGTGGCGCGGCCGATGAAGCCGCCGCAGCCGCGCAGCGAGCCCAGCAAGCCGCGATGCGCCAGGCCGAAGAGGCCGCTGCCAAACCCCTGGCCTTGAGCGCACTACCCCAGCTTCACGAATGCCTCGGCGAACTCAGCCGCAAGCTCAAGGCCGCGGCGCCCGAAGGGGACATCAACCTCGCCTGCCTCGCCGGCAGCTACCAGGGCCAAACCGCGAGGGGCGAGGACTGCCTGCTGCGCATCAATGCCGCCCAGCGCAGCTTCAGCTACCGGGCCGGCCAGCGTGAGGTGCAGATTCTTTGGGCCACGGTCTCCCAGACCGCGGATGGCAAGCCGGTGCACAACCTGGAAAGCGCCGACCTTGATGCCCAGCGGCCGGGCGTGCAACTGAGTCAATTCACGCCCGTGCCCGAAGCCATCACCGAGACCATTGCGCTGCGGGCGGGCCAGCCCATCGCCGGTGGCGGGGCGGCGGCAATGCCGCAGATCGTTTATCAACGTGTTCAACAAGGGCAGCTTGAAGAAGTGGGCTGCCGTTTCGGTGCCTGAAGGCGGCTTGGGGCTTTGCATAGCGAGCCCGATGTCTTGCCTGTGGTGTGGGTCTAGCTGAGGAAAAGGAGTCTGTCATGCAAATGAATTCTTTGGCGCGTCGCGCATTGCTCGCGGCCACAGCTTTGGCTGCGGGGGCGCACGCGGCGGCGGGCGTGGTCACCTACAGCAGTCAAGCGGATTTCGTGAGTGCCACCAGCGGCTTGGGCGCTGCGCAGCTGAGCAACTTCGACGCGGCGGGCCTGCTGGGCAACACCTACACAGGCAGCGCCGGCAGCCCAAGTTTCAGTCTCAGCGCCGACTCCGCTGGCCCCGCCACGCCTTACGTCAAAGGCGGCTTCTGGACCACCTCGGGCTCGCAATACCTGGGCCTGGACAATGGCGACGGCGCCTTTCTGGGCGGCGACAGCCTGACGTTCAATCTGACCGGATCTGTCCGGGCCTTCGGCCTTTACGTCATCACCGGCGGTGATGTGGTCGCCGGTGATATCGGTCTGACCATGGGCAACACCCAGATGAGCAATGGGGCCAGCGCCGATCGCAGCGATGGCTTCGGCAGCTACGCCTACTTCTTTGGCCTAGTCTCTGACACCGATTTGGGCAGCATCACCATGAAGTTTGGCGACGGCAGCTATCTCATGACGGCCACGGTGGACGATGTCAGCCTCTACGCCGCCAAGCAAACCGGCACCATCCCTGAGCCCGCCAGCCTGGCTTTGTTGAGCCTCGGTCTGCTGGCGCTTTGCGCGACGCCCCAGCGCCAGCGCGCTAAGCCAATTCAGGAGAGCACGGTATGAACACGCCTGCACCCACCTTTTTTGCCATGCGTGGCGCGCTGGCGCTCGCGGCTGTGTGCCTGCTGCCGGCCGCGCCGGCCGTGGCGGGTGATGAGCCCATACTGGGCGAAATCATGTGCGGCGCCTGGAACTTTGCGCCCAGGGGCTGGGCGCTGGCGCAGGGCCAGGTGCTCTCGATTTCGCAGAACACCGCTTTGTTCTCCCTTCTGGGCACCACCTACGGCGGTGACGGTCGCAGCACATTTGCCCTGCCCGACCTGCGTGGCCGCGCCGCCATCAACGCGGGCCAGGGGCCGGGCTTGAGTGAGTATGTGTTGGGCCAGCTAGGCGGTGCGGAAACGACGAGTTTGCAAGCTAGCCATCTGCCCACGCATAGCCATCAGGTAGTGCCACTGGGCAGCACGCAAGACGCCAGCCTGCAGTCGCCGGCCGGCGCGGTGCCGGCCAGCAAGGCGCGCAGCCAGTTCTTCGCCGCGGCCACGCCGGGTGCGGCAAGAGCGGCGAGTCGGACCGACTCGGCGGGCCAAGGCCAGCCCATCAACATCATGCAACCCTATCTGGTGATGAACTGTGTCATCGCCACGCAGGGTGTCTTTCCCTCCCGTCCGTAAGCAGGGGCTCATCATGAAAAGCAAAAGCGAAAACAAGTCTTTGAACTTGAGCATGCTGCTGGGCCGACGCGCGCTGGCGATCCCCTTGATGGGGCTAGCGCTGGCGGGCATACCGTCCGCCCATGCCGGCACGGACCCTTTTATCGGCCAGGTGATGTGCGGCGGCTGGAACTTCGCGCCCAACGGTTGGATGGAGATGGACGGCCGGCTGCTGCCCATTGCCGAGTACGACGCCCTGTTCGCCCTGATCGGCACCACCTTTGGCGGTGACGGGCAGACGACCTTTGCCCTGCCAGACACGCGCAGCCGCATGGTGGTGAGCCAAGGCCAGGGGCCGGGCTTATCCAACCGCGTGCTGGGCCAGGCCATGGGCAGCGAAAGCCAAACCCTGACGAGCAGCCAGTTGCCTGCGCACAGCCATGGCTACCGCCCGCAGGGTAGCTTGGGCGATGCAACGGCACTGTCTCCTGCTGGCGCGGTGGCCGCCAACAAGGCGCGCACCACGCTGTATGCGCCTGGGCCCGGCACGGTGGCCATGCAGGGCGTGCAAAGCAGCGTGGCGGGGGGCAGCCAGCCCTTCCAGGTGCAGCAGCCGTATCAAGCGATCAAGTGCGTCATCGCCGTGTGGGGGATCTTCCCTTCGCAGAACTGATGAGAGGGGCTGCAGCCATGGCTGCGACTGAAGTCCTACCGAATCAATCAAGGAGTTGCCATGTCTTCGCAACAAGTCAATCGTCTGGCCCGCCAACTGCGTGGGCTTGGCCTGAGCATCTGCCTCTTGGGTGCCACGGCGTCCTGGGCCGACATCCCGTTCATGGGTGAAACCGCCTGCGGCATTTGGAGCTTCGCACCCAAGGGTTGGGCGATGATGAACGGGCAGATTCTGTCCATCCAACAAAACCAAGCCTTGTTTTCGCTGCTGGGCACGACCTACGGCGGCAACGGCATCCAAACCTTTGCCCTGCCCGACACGCGCGGCCGGGTTGTCCTCAGCATGGGTGGCTCGTACCAAATCGGCGATCGTGGCGGCGCGGAATCGGTGACTTTGACGACGGCGCAAATGCCCACGCACACCCATGACGTCGCACTGCCCGGCAGCGCCGCGATAGGGGACACGCAAAGCCCCGCCGGCAAATCCCCCGCCAGCCAGAGCCGAAGCACCTTGTACGCGGCACCCAGCGTGCCGGGTGTGGACATGAGCCCGGCCTCGGTGGCTTCTGTTGGTGGCAACCAGCCTGTCAGCGTGATGCAGCCCTCGCTCACGCTGACCTGCGTGATCGCCTTGCAAGGGATTTATCCGAGCAGAAACTAAGCCATGCCCCTGGCGCCAAGCGTCTGAAGCTTGCCCTCAGACCTTGGCAAAAACCAGATGCGCCGGGCTGGGCACCGGGACATAGCGCCCGGTGAATTGCAGGCCGGCGCCTCGCTCGGCCAAGCGGAACACCGCCAGGTGATCGCTGCGCTGATTGCAGACGAAGAAGAAGCGGCCACTGGGATCAAAGCTGCCGCTGCGGGGATAGCTGCCCCGCGTCCACTCGTGGCCCAGCAGCTGCGGGCTGCCGGCCGCGTCGAGCTCAAAAATGGCAATGGCATCGTGCAGACGATTCAGGCACAAGAGCTGACTGCCGTCGGGCGTGAATTGCAGCTCCGACGCGAAGCTGGTGCCCGCAAAGCCCGCCGGCAAGGTGCTGATTTCTCCCAGCGCCCGCAGCACGCCGCCCGCCTGCACATCGAAGCGCCACCAACTCAAGGTGGAGGACTCCTCATTGAGCACATAGCACAGCGATGCATCGCGCGGATGAAAGCAGAGCTGGCGCGGCCCAGCGCCAGCCGAGCTAGGGTGGCAGCGCGGCGCCGACAAGCGGCCACTGCGCGCGTCGAACTGCCAGCTGATGATTTGATCCAGGCCCAAATCCGTGCTCAGCAGAAACTGGCCCGAGGGATGGAGCATGGCCTGGTGGGCATGCGGCCCGTCATGATCGCTGTGCGCGAAACTGCCGGGCGGCGCCTGCTGCGCCAGCGCGGTGTAGGGCTGCAGGGTTTTGAACTGGGCCGGGCTTTGCTGATCCAGCTGTTGACCCAGGCCACCAGCCGCATCCAAGGCCAGCACAGCCAAGCGGCCACAGCCGTAGTTGGCCACGAAGAGATGGCGCTCTTGGGCGTCCATGCTCAGATGCACCGGCCGCGCCCCGCCCGAGGCCACGCAGCCAGCCAGACTCAGCGCGCCGCTGGCGGCATCGCGCCGATAAACGCTCACCGAGCCGGACAAGCGACCCTGAAAATCCTCATGCTCATTGGCCACATAAAGCCGGGAGTGATCGGCATTGAAGAGCAAAAAACTGGGGTTGGGCGCCAGGTCCGGCGCGCCCAAGCTTTGCAAATCAGCCTCGGCGCCGTTCAAGGCGAAGCGGTAGATGCCCTGGCCATTTGGGGCATAACTTCCAACATAAGCGTGGCAAGGCTTGGCACTGGTGCCGGAGCTGACAGGCAGAAGATTCACGATCGAGAAGGACAAAAAACTGAGGTGTGGAAGTCTAGATGCGCAGGCGAACCCCACGCGCCGCGATGAACTTGACGAAGGCCGCCACCGCCACGGCATAAGCCATGCCGAACAAGACACCCAGCGGTGCGCTGCGGGTGAAGGCGGGCCAGTCCCAGTGCAGCAACTGCATCAGCGCTTCGACAACAAAGGGCGTTAGATAAGCCAGCAAGGGGTTGGCCGCCACCGCATCCAGCAAGCCAGGCAAACGCAGCGAAGACAAAGCCGCCCCTGCTGCGGACGCTGCAGGCACTGCGGCCTCGCGCTGGCGCCATTCCAGCCACAGCTGCAAGGCGGCAAAGATCAGCACACAGGCCGCCGCGCTGTAAAGCGCCCAGCTGGGCGTGGCATAGATCTTGGAGATCTTGAATGCCGGCCGCATCAGCCCCGCCAGCAAGGCAAGCGCAGCAGCAAACAGCAGGGCCAGGCCCAGGCGCTGTGCCACGCTGCGGGCGCGCGTCTGGTCGAAGAAGATCAGCGCCGTGATGCTGCCGCTGATCGCCAAGCCGCCATGCACCGCATTGCCGTCCTGGCTGAACAGCAGACGCAGCCAGTCGCTGCCTTGCACCAGCGGCAGGCGCTGCAGGGCAAAGTAAGCCATGCACAAGCCCAAGACCAGCAACAGGCCGGCCACGCGCGCCCGGCACAGCAGAAATGCAGCGCAGCCGAGCAAATAGGCCCAGCCGATCAGCCCCAGAATGCCCCACCACTGCGTCGTCATGCCGCCGCTGCCATCGGGCTCGCCACGATAAAGCCAAGCCAAAAGCGCAAACAAGGCCGCACCGGCCAAGCGCCAGCCGCCCGCCAAAGCCGGCCCGCCGCGCAGCGAGCCCCACAAGGCAAAGGCCGCCACATAGCTCAGCAGCGCCCACAGGGCGATCGGCATGGGCATGGACGCGGCATGGAAGCCCTCTTCCGCGTTGACCATGAAGACGCCGATCAGCACCAGGCCCAGGCCGCGCTGCAGCACATGCAGCAAGAGCTGCCGCGGCGTATCGCCCGCCTTCAGCCGCTGCTGCAGCGCGAAGGGAATGGACATGCCGACGATGAACAAAAAGGCCGGGAAGACCACATCGACAAAGCTCATCGCATCCGCATCCGCCGGCATATGCAGCATCCAGGCCGGCAGATCGCTGACCCGGTGCCACTCATTGACGGTGATCATCACCAGCACCGTCAGGGCGCGAAAGATGTCGATGCTGACAATGCGGCCAGCGCGCAGATGGCGTCCGAACATCAGTAGTCAATTCCCACACGCAGGCCCACCATGCGCGGCTCATTCCACATTGCCTTCACAAAGCCGCCACCATCACCCGCAGCGTTCTTGGTCCACTGATTGGTGAGGTTGTAGACATAGGCTTCCACATGCCAGTTCTTGGGCGAAACCAGCTTGATCGAGGCATCGATCTTGGTGAAGGCCTTTTGCGCGTCAGAGATATGCGGGTTGTCCAGATTGCGCAGGGTGAAGTACATCTTGTCCTGCCACTTCAGTGCCACCCAAGGCGTCAGCACATAACCGCCGTCGAAATTGAAGCTTTGCGAGAAGTTGAGGCCCAGGCTGTACTTGGGCGACATGGGCAGGTGGTTGCCGGTGATGTCGTAGATATTGCGGCCCACCAGGGTGGGGTCGCTGCCGGCATAGGCCGGCGGGCAGGCGGGGGCGCCGTTCTCCTGCCGGTAGTCGCAGTTCCAGGTGTCGCTGAAGGAAGGGTAGTCCTTGATCTTGGAGTTGATATAGGTAAAGAAGCCGCCCAGGCGCGCGCCAGCCCAGGGCTTGTAATCCAGCTCCAACTCCAGGCCGGGGATCTCCACCGTGCCGACGTTGATGGTCTGGTACTTCTGCACGATGTCGCAACCCACGGTATTGGCCGTGCAGTCATGCTCGGGCTTGACCTTGGCGGCAAAGAAGGTGTCGGTGACCTGCATGTCCTTGTAGCGGCTGAAGAAGGCCGTGGCCGAGAGCGACAAGCGCTTGTTCAGCATCAAGCCCTTGTAGCCGAACTCCAGATTGGTGACCGTCTCGGGTTTGTAGGGGAAGAAGGTGAGCTGCGGCGATGGGCCTTCGGCGCATTGGAAGCCACCGCAGCGGTCGTCCTTGTCGCCAAAGCCGCCAGCCTTGTAGCCGGTGGACAGCGAGGTGAAAACCATGTCCTGCGGCGTGAGTTGGTTCATCAGGCCCAGGCGGTAAGTGAACTTGCTCCACGACATCGAGTTGTCGTTCTGCGCCGGCGGCTGGTATTGCGCGTAGGCGCCGGTGCCGGCCAAGGGGCCCATGCCGGCCGTCAGATTGCTGCTGCTCGGCGGCTTGAAGCCCGGCGTGCCGGGCACACCCGGGTCAAACAGACCGTTGAAGTAGGCCGGCGAGGTGCTGTCCCACTCGCCGCCGTAGACCTTGCCACCCTTGTCGGTTTTGCTGTCGCGGCTGTAGCGCCCGCCGACGGTGGCGGTCCAGGTGTTGGCGAACTTCAGATCCATCTGGCCGAAGATGGCCTTGGCATCGATCTGCCGATTGGGCTGCTGGTAGTACTGGCTGATCGGGTAGCCGTAAGGCGGGTTAACCAGCTGCTCCTGCGCATAGTCGATGGCGTTCTTCTCGCGCATCCAGAACGCACCCAGCACGTACTGCAGGTTCCCAGTCTTTTGCTTGAACTGCAGCTCCTGCACCAGCGAGAGGTATTTGGAACTCAGCGTGCGCGAGGTGTCGTCCCGCACCGGCCAGCTGCCCCAGTCGCCGTCCGGGCCCACCGGCCACTGGGCCGTGACCTGGCTGGAGAGGCGGTGATAGCCGGAGTCATCATCGCCCTGCTGTGAGCGGCGCTGGTCGGCATAGGCAAAGTTGTATTCCAGGCTGCTGCTCTTGCTGAGGTTCCAGTTCAAGCCGCCGCGCACCGTGTCGATGGACATATCGATCTTGCCCGGCACATTGATGCTGACATCCCACTGACCGCCTGTACAGGCGAAGCGCGTGCCCGCAGCCTGGGCGCAGTCTTTCAAGCCGATGTCGCCGGCGCCATTGTTCTTGAACTTTTCATAGCCCAGCGTGGCCTCCAGATCGGGGCTGATCTTCCAGCGCCCGGTCAGGCGGGCCGCCCACTCGTTCTTGTTGTTGTAGGCATCGGCCTTGCTGACCTTGCTGTTGTAGCGCTGGTCCACATCGGGGATGCCATCGGCCACAAAGCCGTGCTCGGGCATATTGACGTCGGTGAAGTCCTGCGACTGGTTCAGCCAACTGTCGCGCTTGAGCACCATCACGGTGGCGCGCAGGGCGAAGTTGTCGCTCAGGCCGATGTTCTGAATCAGATTGAGTTGGCGCTTGTTGTAACTGCCAAAGTCCAGTTCAGCACTGCCATAGGTCTCACCAAACTCGGGCTTGGCAGGAATGATATTGATGCTGCCAGCCGTGGAGTTGCGGCCGAACAGCGTGCCCTGCGGGCCGCGCAAAACTTCCACCTGATCCAGGTCGAACATCAGCGCCATCGCGCCCTGCGGCCGAGGCGAATAGAGGCCGCCCACATGCAAGCCCACGGCGGGGTCACCGATCTCGGTGAAGTTGTTGGAGCTGATGCCGCGGATGGCGATCTGCACGCCGGAATCCGCGCCGGTGGAGATCTGCAAATTAGGCACCGTGCCGGCCAGGCCGCGCACATCGGTGACGCCCTCGCGAGTCAGCTTGTCCTGCGTGATGGCGGTCACCGACACCGGCGTTTGCAGCAGGCCCGAACTCATTCGGGTGGCCGTGACGGTGACGGTGGGCAGTTCGGCCTTGTCAGCTTTATCAGCCTTCTCTGATTTGTCCGCCGGCGCCACCGCCTGCTGTTGCGCCCAGGCGGCCGGGGCCAGCAAGCTGCTGATGGCCAAACCAATGGCGCCGAGGCGCACGCTGCTGCAAAGACGTCGGGAAGATGCATTCATGGTCGGTGGTCTCCTGGTTTTCTGGGGCAAATTCAGCAGCTCAGGCGCGGGCCTGGCGGAACCTTGAACAAGGCCGCTGCGCGGCGGTAGAAATCAATGCGGCGGGCGATTTGCTGAGCCGCTGGGGAGTCAGCTGGCTTGTCGCATTCCAGCGCACCGTTGATGGCGCGGATGCTGGCGCCAAAGCCTGCACCCGCCACCATGGCCTGGTGGGCCGGAATGGTGGAAGGGCCAGGCTGGCTCATCCAATACCAGATGGCGGTTTGCCACGCGAGATTGGGTTCGCGTGCCACCCGGTCAGGATCGGCCCAGAGGTCTTCGCCCAAGGCCTGGCCGGCGGCCAGGTACTGGTAGTTCCAGCTGAGCTGAATCGGGCCACGGCCGTAATACAACTGGCCGGGCGCACAGGTCTGGCCGCGCTCCACGCTGCAGTAGTGGTCGTAGTTGGCTCGGTTGTATTCACGAACGGCCTGGAGCGAATCGGACTCGTGGGCGATATTGGCCAGAAAGGCGGCCATCTCCTGGCGCCGCAGCTCGGCCGAGCCTTGCGCTGCAAAACCAGGGAATGAACGCGCCGCTGCAACAAAGCCTGCGTAGCTGTAGAAGGGCAGGCGCTGCGGGAACAGTTGCTCGAACTGCGCTTCGCTGGGCAGGAACTGCGCTTGCTCTGCCACCTCCGCCGCCACGGGCTTTCCGGGCTGGGCGCAAGCACCCAACAGCAGAGCCAGCAGTGAGGTCAGAGCCCCAGGCCAAGCAAGTACCTGCCTACGGCGACGATGCGTGAAACGCGACATAACACCTTTCCTGCGGGTCAAGGATGCCGTTATTGGTATCGGACTGGTCATGAGTTTTCGTCCGGCTGCCGCATCTTCTCCAATACCGTCTTAAGACCGCATTAACGCGGGCCTTGGTAGAGTCCCTCGCTATGCGAATCTGTCTGGTGGAAGACGACCTCGAGCTGGGTCATTCGGTGCAGGCCCTGTTGCAAGACGGTGGTCATGACGTGGTCTGGGTGCGGCGCCTGACCGAGGCCCGCTACTGGCTGGAGCAGCAGCAAGGCTTTGACGCCCTGGTGCTGGACCTGGGCCTGCCCGATGGCAATGGCCTGGAATTGCTGCGCCTGATGCGGCAGACCCAGAAGCAGCTGCCCATCGTGGTGATCACCGCCCGCAGCGGCATTGAAGACCGCCTGCACGGCCTGGACAGCGGCGCCGACGACTATCTGGTCAAACCCTTCGCCGGGCCCGAGTTGCTGGCCCGCTTGCGCGCGGTGGCGCGGCGCGCCGGCTTGTTGAGCAACGAGAGCGAGGGGCAGGAATGGCGGCTCAAAGACCTGAGCCTGGACGAGCGCCGCATGGTGCTGAGTCGGCATGGCCAGGCCATCAATTTATCGCCCACCGAGTTCTCCATCCTGCTGACCTTGCTCAAGCTGCCTGACCGCGTGGTGACGCGCCGCGAGCTGGAGGCGCGCGCCATGCCTAACGCCGAAAGCCATGCACTTGATGTGCACATCTTCAATCTGCGCAAGAAGATCGGCGAAGGCTATGTGCGCACCGTGCGCGGCGTTGGCTTTGTGCTGGAGCGGCAATGAGTGCGGTGACCGGCGCGGCAGCCCGCAAATCGCTCTTCCGCCGCACCTTCGGCGCCTTTGCAACGGTGGCCTTGCTGAGCTGGTGCGGGCTGATGGTGCGCGAGTTCCACGAGGTCAGCGTGGTGCACTCCCGCAATGGCCAGGCCGCCAATCGCCTGTGGGCCGAGCAGGCCCGCATGCAAGCCCAGCAATGGGCCGGCCAGGCCGAGCGCCTGGACGCCGCGCTGGCCGAGCTGGAACATTTGCGCGAGCAGGAGTGGCAAGACATCGGCTACGAGCCGCCCATCATTGCCCAGCAGGTGTGGCAGGGCGAACGCCTGCTGCACCGCATGGGCACGCCGGAGATGGGCGACCGCCTCACGCCGGATGAACAGAAATACGCCAGCGATGAGCGCTGGCTCTACATCGAAGCGCGCGCGCCCGAGCAGGACCTGATCGTGCGGCGTTGGCAAGAGGTGCCGGGCGACTGGCATTTCAGCGCCGATGGTCTGAGCTATTACGCCCGCCCGCTGTTCTACAGCCTGCCGCTGATGCTGCTGATCGCCTGGTTTTTGTTGCGCGCGGGCTTTGCGCCGCTGCGCCGCATCGGCGAGCAAATCTCGCAGCGCTCAGCCACGGAGTTGAATGCGCTGCCGCCCTCGCCTTTCGAGGAGTTGGCGCCGGTGGTCACGGCCGTCAATCAGCTGATGGCGCGTTTGCAGCAGCGCCTGGACCGCGAGCGCGAATTCCTGCTAGACGCCGCGCATGAGTTGAAGACCCCGCTGGCCGTAATCCAGCTCAATGCCGAGACGCTGCAAAACCAGCCCAGCCTGCAGCGCCGTGAGGAATCGCTGCAGCGCCTGGGCGACGGCGTGCAACGCGCCAATCACACCGTGCAGCAATTGCTGGCCCTGGCCCGCAGCGGCGCCGACACGGAAAGCGCCGAGCTGCGCCGCCACGATCTGGTCAGCCTAACGCGTGATCGCATCGTGCTGGCCAGCGAACTGGCGCTGGCCCGCGGCATCGAGGTGGAGTTGCTGGCGCCCGAACACTGCGAGCTGCCCATGCACCGCGAAAGCCTGGGCGCCTTGATTGACAACCTGGTGGACAACGCCGTCAAATACTCGCCACCCGGCAGCCTGGTGCAGGTGAGCATCAGCGAGACCGCTGACAGCATCACGCTGAGCGTGCGCGACCAGGGTCCGGGCATCGCCGCAGACATGCACGCCAAGGTGTTCGAGCGCTTTTTCCGTCTGCCCGGGCTCAATCAGCCGGGCAGCGGCCTGGGCCTGGCCATTGTGGAGCGGGCGGCGGCGCGCCACCAGGCCACGGTCAGCTTGAGCGCGGCCCGGGATGATGCGGCGGCGCCGGGGCTTTGCGTCACAGTCATCTTGCCGCGGCGCTGAAGGCCGCGCTCGATCCCATCGTCTGCCGGATTCCCGCGACAAGCCAAGCAAAAATTTGCATGCACCGCCCGGCCTGCAAGCTCTATGCTGGTTGGATGAATGCCACGCCCAGACCTGCTGCTTCTCGCGCCAAGGCGGCTGAGGCCGCCGCCCATGCCGCGGCGCAGGCAGACCTGCAATCGCTTTACCACTGGCGGGCGCCGGTCTACGACCTGGAGTTGGCCGCCTTCGAGCCGCTGCGCCGTCTGGCCATCGATCGCCTGGGCCTGCAGCCGGGCCAGTGCGTGCTCGACCTGGGCTGCGGCACCGGCTTGTCGCTGGGCTTGCTGCGCCAGGCAGTAGGCCCACAGGGACGGGTGATCGGCGTGGAGCAATGCCCGGCCATGGCCGAGCGGGCGCGGGCCAAGATTCGGGGCCAAGGCAAAGCTTGGCGCAATACTGAGGTGCTGCTCACACCGGCCGCGCAGGTCGAGTGGCCGGCCGATCTGCCGCCGGCCGATGCCGCCCTGTTCCACTTCACCCACGATGTTTTGCAAAGCCCCGCCGCACTGGACCGCAGCCTGGCCGCGTTGCGCCCCGGCGCACAGGTGGTGGCCCTGGGCTTGTGCTGGGCGCCGCCCTGGCAATGGGCCAGCAATGCCTTTGTACTGGGCGCGGCGCTTCATTCAATGAGTTCCCTCGACGGCCTGGCTTGCCCCTGGCAAGGCTTGGCAGCCCGGCTGCAGCAGCACCGCATCAGCCGCCACTGGATGGACAGCATCTATTTGCTGCAGGGTCAGGTCTGAGGCCGCTGGGCTTGTCGGCAAGATGCCAAGGCCCCGGCTAGAGTTCAGCCTGCACCCACCCGATGAAGCAAGAGCACTGAGCCCATGAGCAAGACAGCAGACGACCCACGCATAGACGCCTACATCGCCGCCGCTGCGCCCTTTGCTCAGCCGATTCTGCGCGACTGGCGTGCCCTGGTGCACCGCTGCTGCCCCGAAGCCGAAGAAGACATCAAATGGCGCATGCCGCACTTCATTTTCCGGGGCAAGATTTTGTCGCGCATGGCTGCCTTCAAGGCGCATTGCAGCATCGGCTTCTGGTTCGGCGAGGTGGTGAACGGCGGCGAGGACAGCAAGAACGGGAGCGGGAGCGCAGGTCGAGACGGCATGGGCGACCTGGGCAAGCTGCGCAGCGCCCCTGACCTGCCGCCCCAAGCTGAGCAAGAGGCCATGCTCACACGCGCCATGGCCTTGATCGAATCCGGCAGCACACCCGCCTGGCTTTTGGCCCGCAGCAAAGCGCCCAAGCCGCTGCCCGAGATGCCTGCTGAGTTTGCTACCGCCCTGCAGGCCAATGCCGCTGCGCAAGCCGGCTACGCCGGCTTGGCGCCGGGCCAGCAGCGAGAGTATTTGGACTGGATCATCGAGGCCAAGCGCACTGAGACGCGCGCCCGCCGCGTGGCCCAGGCTATCGAATGGCTGAGCGAAGGCAAGACCCGCAACTGGAAATACGCCAACTGCTGAGGCCAGGCCATAGGGCCAAGCCGCGCCCGCCGCCGTCCGGGCTCAAAGTGCCACAAAAAAGAGCCCTCTTTGCCGCGCCACAATGGCTGCAAACCGAGGAGACTCTGCGCATGAGCTTGTTGACCCCGCCCTTCTTCGCCCCCCAGCATTTCAATGAGCCCGACGCGGCCCTGGCGCAGGCCCAGCAAATCTATGCCGCCAGCTTGCGGCATCTGCGCCAGGCTTTGCAACGCTTTGTGGACGGCGAGGATTTCGGCGCGCAACGGGTGCGCGCTTGCTACCCCTTTGTGCGCCTGCGCACCAACACCGGCACGCATGGAGACTCACGCCTGGCTTATGGCTTTGTGGCGGGCCCGGGCACGTTCGAGACCACCCTCACCCGCCCCGATCTGTTTGCGGACTATTTCAAGACCCAGTTCGAGCTGCTGATGCGCAACCACGGCGTGACGCTGGAGATCGGCACCAGCCATCAACCGGTGCCGCTGCATTTCGCGCTGAGTGAGCATGAGCACATCGAAGGCCATCTGAGCGCCGAGCGCCGGCGCCGCCTGGGCGAGGTGTTCGACCTGCCCGATCTGGCCGCCATGGACGACGGCATCGCCAATGGCACTTATGACCCCGGCCCTGGCGCGCCGCAGCCGCTGGCCTTGTTCACCGCCCCGCGGGTGGACTATTCCCTGCACCGCCTGCGCCATTACACCGGCACGGCGGCCGAGCATTTCCAGAACTTTGTGCTCTTCACCAACTACCAGTTCTACATCGACGAGTTCACCCGGCTGGGCCGCGAGCTGATGAGCCAGCCGCCCGACCCGGCGCGGCCGAGTGAGTGGGACGATTGCATCGCCTTTGTCGAACCCGGCAATGTGCTGACCCGGCGCGCCGGCCTGGCGGCCGAGCCCGGCGACGAGGCGGGCAGCATCCCGCCGCGCCTGCCGCAAATGCCCGGCTACCACCTGCTGCGGCGCGACCGCAGTGGGGTGAGCATGATCAATATCGGCGTCGGCCCCGCCAATGCCAAAACCATGAGCGACCATGTGGCCGTCTTGCGCCCGCATGCCTGGCTGATGCTGGGCCACTGCGCCGGCCTGCGCAACAGCCAGCAATTGGGCGACTACGTGCTGGCCCACGGCTATGTGCGCGAAGACCATGTGCTGGACGAGGAACTGCCGCTGTGGGTGCCCATCCCCTCCTTGGCCGAAGTGCAGCAGGCGCTGGAGCAAGCGGTAGCCGATGTGACCCAGCTCAGCGGCTTCGAACTCAAACGCCTGTTGCGTACCGGCACCGTGGCCTCCACCGACAACCGCAACTGGGAGCTGCTGCCCAACGACAGGCATGGCGGCCCGGAGCGGCGCTTCAGCCAAAGCCGCGCCATTGCGCTGGACATGGAGAGTGCCACCATCGCCGCCAACGGCTTCCGCTTCCGCGTGCCCTACGGCACCTTGCTCTGCGTCAGCGACAAGCCGCTGCACGGCGAGATCAAATTGCCCGGCATGGCCGACCAGTTCTACCGCGCCCGGGTCGACCAGCATCTGCGCATCGGCCTGCGGGCGCTGGACTTGCTGCGCGCCAATTCCCTGGGGCAATTGCACAGCCGCAAGCTGCGCAGTTTTGCGGAAGTGGCCTTCCAGTAGAGAATCCCTCAGACCCAGCTCACCACCACCATGGCCTTCGACAACCCGACGCTGTTCAATCTGCTCTTGCTGCAAGGCTTGGCCGCCGCCTTGTTGATGCTGATCCTGGTGGGGCGGCATGCCAGCGTGGCGGCGCGGCTGGCGGTGGGATTTTTGCTAATGCAAGCGGGTGGCTGGTGCTCGCTGGCGAGCTCAGGCGGCGGGCACGAGCGCTTGCTCTTGAGCTTGTCGATGGCGGCCTTCAGCCTCAGCCTCAGCCTGCTCTGGTGGGCCTTGCGACTGTGGCTGGGGCCGCAACCGGGCCGCGCCTTGCTGATCCTGGCGCCGCTGCTGATGCCGCCGGTTTACGCACTGCAGTTTGAAGACAGCGGTTTCCGCACGGCCTGGGCGCATGCCTGGCTCACTGTGCAATTGGTGATGCTGGCGCTGAGCCTGATTCGCCCGGACAAAGCGCTCGGCCAGCAGCGCCGCCAAGCCAAGGCCTGGCCCAACACCACGCCGGGCCTAGACAACCGGCGCTGGCGCGCGCTTTTGCTGGCAGCCATCGTGCCCGCCACGGTGCTGAGCCTGCTGCGCGGCGGCATGGGCTTGGTTGACGTTCAAATGCTCAGCCCGCTGGGCCCCTCGGGCATCAACACCTGGTTGGCGCTGGGCCTGCATTGGACGCTCACCTGCACCTTGCTGGGCTTGGTGCTGGCCTGGCGTGGCGAGACCGAGTTGGTGCTGACGCGTCTGGCCCAGACCGATGGCCTGACGGGCTTGTGCGACGCCCGCGCTTTTGCGGCCCGCTCGGTCGACATGATCTCGATGGCGCGGCGCCACCAGGAGCCGCTGGCCTTGATGGTGCTGGACATCGACCACCTGTCCGCCATCAATGCCAGCCATGGCCTGGAGGCCGGCAACAAGGCCCTGGCCTTGTTTGGCAGCTGCGTGCAAGCACAGATGCGCCTGGGTGACCTGGCCGGCCGGGTGGGTGGCGAGGAATTTGGTGTGCTGATGGCACGCTGCGAGGGGCAAGGGCCGCAGGCCCTGGACAAGCGCCTGCGCGAGGCCTTGGCGCAGCGCGCGAAGGAGGAGCTCGGCTTCGAGCTCAACTTCAGCGCCGGCTGGGCCAAGCTGCGCCATGGCGACCGCCATGTCGACGACCTGATGCGGCGCGCCGAGATCGCGCTCTACGAAGCCAAACACGGCGGCCGTGGCCGCTTGCTGGCCGAACCGGGCTTGGAAATCTAGCTTTTCACGCTGAGACTGGCCGGAGCTGGCACGGGGCTTGCAATGCATGTTTACCCCCACACCTTGCCCCAACACGCCCATGTTCAGGCTCAGCAGTCCCTCCCGCTTCATCAGCAGCTTTTTGCCCTCCACACCCGCCCGCGCCGCAGCCGTCAGTGCCCGCACCGTGCCACGGGTGGCGGCCACACCCGGGCCCAGCCTGAATCTGCGCCTGCGCAGACTCTCAAACAGGGATGAGGAGCTTTTGCCCCAGCTGTGTGAGTTGCTGATCGACAGCGTGCACCGCGGCGCCTGCCTGGGCTTTCTGGCGCCCTTGTCCACGGGTGCGGCGCAAGACTTCTGGCGCGGCGTACTGGCCCGGCTGGGCCCGCAAGAAGAACTCTGGGTCGCCTGCGACGACCATGACGAGCGCCCGCGCCTGCACGGCGCCGTGCAATTGTTCATGTGCCCGCAGCTCAACGCGCACCATCGTGGCGAAGTACGCGGGCTGATGGTGCATAGCCAGTCCCGCGGTCGGGGCGTGGCCAGCCGCTTGATGAGCCGCCTGGAATGCACGGCGCTGGAGCGCGGTCGCCAATTACTGGTGCTGGAAACCCCCGCCGGCTCACAGGCCGAGGCGGTCTACACCCATCTGGGCTGGCAGCGCGCCGGCGAGATCCCCGCCTACGCCGCTTGCGCCGAAGGGCGCTTGCACAGCGCGGCGCTGATGTTCAAACACTTGCGCGTGCCGATGGAGCTGACCTGAGGCCTTGGCCTGGGTCCGACAAAGCAGATCGCCGGCACTAGACAGCAGGCGGCGACTGAAGGGCCCGCAAGTCCTGAGCGAGCAGGCCCAAATGCCCGCAGCCGCTGCTGATCTGCGCCTCCAAGGCATCCAGCCAGGCAGCATCCGGCGGCTCGCCGCGTTTGAACGCGGCCTCGGCCTCGGCACCCAAAGCCGCCAATTGGACGGCGCCAAGCGTCGCCGCCAGGCCCTTGAAGCTGTGGCTGAGCTGCACCGCTTCGTCCAAGTTACCCGCCGCCAACTGGGCCTTGAGCTGAGCAGGCAACTGCAAGGCGGACTTGCTGAAGGACTGGGCCGTGCGCTGAAACAAATCAGCCTTGCCCATGAAGCGGTCCATCGCAGCTTGCAACTCGAAGCCCAGCGCCAAGGCGCGCTCCTGCAAGGCCGGCGGCACGGCCAGGGTGGGGAAGCGGCGCTGCGGCGGCAATTGCGGCTCTTGCAGCTCTTGCGGCGCAACATCTTGCGGCGCCTCCGCACCCGCTAGCCGCTGCAAGATCACACGCACCAGATGGTCCATGTCGAAGGGCTTGCCCACATGCGCGTTCATGCCTGCGGCCAAGCATTGCTCCCGGTCTGAGGCCATCACATTGGCCGTCATGGCGATGATGGGCAGGCGCGTGAGTTGCAGCTCTTGCCGAATCAAGCGGGTGGCGCTGTAACCGTCCATCACCGGCATCTGCACATCCATCAGGACAATGTCGAACGCCACAGGGCTGGCGCGCAAGAGGTCCACGGCGACCTGCCCGTTGCCCGCCAATTGCACGCGGGCGCCGGCGTCCTCCAAGAGTTCCTGGGCCACTTGCTGATTGTTCGGGTTGTCCTCAACCACCAGCACGCGCACATCCTGCAGCGGCCGGGCGTGGGCGCTGCGGCTTGGCGCCTCAGTGCTGCCCGCAAGCTGGTCCTCCGCTTGGCCCGCCGCCTCGATGGCCTCCAGCAGCATGGCGCGGGTGATGGGCTTGACCAGATAGCCGTCCAGCTCCGCCTGCTCTTCGGCGCTGCGCTGCATCAGCTCCTCGCGGCTTTGACCGCTCACCATCAAGACCAAGGGTTGAGCTAGCGCCGCGCCTTGCTGGCGCAGGTGCCGCAAATGCCGCAGCAACTCAAAGCCGTCCGGGCCGGCAGGCCGGCGCCAGTCGCTCAGCACCAGGCCAATCGCCTGGCCCTGCTCGGCCTGGGTTTGAAGCCGCGCCAAAGCCTCGGTCGTGCTGGCGGCCAGCAACACGGTCGTTAAGCCCAATTCGTCCGCCATGCGCGCCAGCAAGTCACGCGACGGGCCTGCTTGGTCAAGGATCAGGCAAGGCCTATTCGCCAATGCCGCAGCGACGCGCTGCGGCGGGCTGGCATCCGCAGCCGCTACTGGCACGCCCAAGGTCAATTCGAAATGGAAGCGGCTACCGCGCCCCAGCTCGCTGTCGAGCGCCAGGCTGCCGCCCATCAATTGCACCAGGCGCTGGCTGATCGCCAGGCCCAAGCCTGTGCCGCCATAGCGGCGGGTGGTGGAGGCCTCGGCCTGAGAAAAGCCGCTGAAAATCTTGGCCTGATGCTCGGGCGCGATGCCGATGCCGCTATCGCTGACCGAGAAGGCCAGGCGCACGGTCTCCTGCGCATCCCCCGGCTGCCCGGGCAGCACCCGCACGGCGATCACAACCTCGCCCTCGGCGGTGAACTTGGTGGCATTGCCGCCCAGATTGATCAGCACCTGCTGCAGCCGCATCTGGTCGGCGACGACCACAGGCGGCAGCGCCGGATCCAGATCGAACAAGATGTCGATCGGCTTGGCCCCCACATTGGCCGAGAGAATCACCGCCAGATCGCGGAACAATTGCTCGCTGCGCATGGGCTGCGGATCAAGGCTCATCTTGCCGGCCTCGACCTTGGAAAAATCGAGGATGTCATTCAACAGCCCCAGCAGGGAGCGCGCCGCCGCCTCGGTCTTGCTGGCGTAATCGTGCTGCCGCTGGCTCAGCTCGGTTCTTTGCAACAAGCGCAACAAGCCCAGAATGGCATTCATGGGCGTGCGGATCTCGTGGCTCATATTGGCCAGGAACTGGCCTTTGGAGCGAGCCGCTTCTTCGGCCGCCTCATTGGCGCGCATCAGGTCGGTGATGTCGATGCGAAAGCCCACGCTGTGGCCGTCTTCCATCCGGTGCTCGATCAAACGGGTCCAGCGCCCGTCATCGAGCTTTTGTACCTGCAAGGTATTGCCCTGCCGATGCGCGGCGAGGCGCTGCGCCACCCAGGCCTCCTCCCGCCCCACGGCATCGGCGTACTGGCCGCGCCTGACGCCTTCACGGATGATGTCTTCGAAGACAGCGCCTGGGACAATCAAGTCCGCCGAGGAGGCATAGAGCTGCCGGTACTTCTCATTGCAAAACACCAGTCGGTCATCGGGGTCGTAGAGCACGAAAGCCTCATTCACCGCGTCGATGGCACCGCGCAAAATGGCCTCGGCCCGGCGCAACTCAGCCTCGCCGCGCTTGCGTTCGCTGATGTCCACATAGGTCGTCACAAAGCCGCCGCCGGGCATCGGCGCGCCACGAACCTCTATCGTCTTGCCGCCGCTCAATTGGCGTTCGAATTGATGCACCGTGGGTTGCCGCGCCAGCTCAATCAGGCGCTGCACATAGGCCTCCACATCGGGCTCGTGGTCATATTCGCCACGCGCGGCATTGAAGCGGATCAAGGTCTCAAATCGTGTCGGCACCTGCGCGAACAGGGCCGGCGGGAAGCCCATCAATTCGATGAACTTACCGTTGTGAGCGCGCAGATTCAGATCGCCGTCAAACACGCTCAGCGCGCAGGGCATGTTTTCCACCACGCTCAGCAACACCTCGTGATTGCGCTGGCTTTGCGCTTCCAGCAGGCGGCGCGCGGTGATGTCCTGGTAGGTTCCGACAATGCGCCGGACACCCCCATCGTCAATCGAGGCCTCGCCCACCGAGCGCACCCAGATGACGCGCCCGCGCGCCGTATGCAGGGGCAGTTCCATGTCCCAGGCTTCATGCGGCTGGATGGCCCTGTCCATGGCCTCTTGCAGCCTTGCGCGATCGGGCGGGGCAAAGTAGGACAGGGCTTGCGC
Organism: uncultured Roseateles sp.; assembly: GCF_945956965.1. Taxonomy (GTDB): domain Bacteria; phylum Pseudomonadota; class Gammaproteobacteria; order Burkholderiales; family Burkholderiaceae_C; genus Paucibacter_A. The sequence goes on along the minus strand of NZ_CAMFJS010000007.1, from coordinate 49,263 downwards.
CAAGTTGATCGGTGTGCCCGGCGCCACCTCATGCAATCGATAGGTCTCTTCGGACCATTGCAAATCACCGTCCCGAAGGTCCAACTCCCAGCCGCCCAGGGCGGCCAGCAATTCCGAGCGATCCAAGGCCGCCTGCTTGCGCAACAAGGCCTCTTCGCTGCGCTTGCGGGCACTGATGTCCAGCAGCGTGCCGGCAATCCAGGTTGGATTGCCCTGAGCATCACGCTGATACAGCTTGCCATGCATTTGGCCCCACACCCAGTAGCCATCCACATGCAAGAGCCGCAACTCGCATTCGAAGAAATCGCTCGCACCGCAGCAATGGCGCGCCAACAAGTCGGTGGCCCGGGGCAAATCATCCGCATGCACAAATCGCTGCCACGTCGACGCACTAAGCGGGCCCAGATCAGCCAGCTTGCGGCCCATGATGTCTGCCCAGCGCTCGTTGAAGTGCGCCTCACCGCTCTGTTCATTCCATTCCCAGGTGCCGGCATGGGTGCCATCAATGATGCGAGCTAGGCGCTCTCGCTGCTCGGCCAAATCCAGCCATGCGCGTTTGGCTGCGGTGATGTCGGTGCGGATCGAGATGTACTGGAGAACCGCCCCGGCTTCATCCAGCATCGGCGCAATGATGCTTTTGACCCAGTACAACTGACCGTTCTTGTTGCGATTGCAAATCTCGCCCTGCCAGGACTTGCCCGCCGATATAGCGGCCCACATGGCCTGCCAAAATGCCGGCGGATGATGGCCCGAGTTGACGATGCGATGCGGCTGACCCAGCAACTCCTCGCGGCTGTAACCACTGATGGCGCTGAAAGCCGGATTGGCGTCGATGATCACGCCGGCAGGATCGGCCACCGACACAATCGCGTGCCGATGGATGGTGTCCAGCAGGGAATGATGAACCTGAATGGAGCGCGCCAAGGCTAATTCATTGTCCTTGCTGGCGGTGATGTCGCGCCCGATCTCGAAAAAGCCAATGGGCTCATTCGCCGCGCCACGCAGGATGTGGAATTCACAGGCCACCCAGTAATTGCTACCGTCCTTTCGCCTCACCTGGTATTCGGCCTTATATGGCTCGGAGCCCTGCAGCGAAGAAACAATATTGGCGAATGGCGCATCGCCCGCGCCAAGAAACTCAGCCGGTCGGCGCCCTAACACCTCAGCTTGCGAATAACCCGTGAGCCGACAAAAGCTGCCATTCACCGCCGTGATTCGCCAGTCTTGATCCATCAAAATCAAGCTGTTACTGCTGCGTTCAATCACTTGGCTGTAGGGCTGCCAAAGCATCTCCATTTGCGCCAACCGCGCAGCAGTTCGGCGATAGCGGCGCAGAAGCCACAAAGCGATGAGCAGCAGGACCAGGACCAGTGCGATAGCAACCATGAGCGGGCTGGCTGCGGGCAACTCAGGGGGAAAGATCGCGTCAGCCGCTGCGGGCGCATGCACACTCAGCAATACGGCCATGAGGCATAAGAGCAAATGCAAGCTGCGCAAGGAGCAGCCATGCACCACGGGCGCATGCGCCGAGGCCGTACTGCCATGAATATGCATCGCAGATCCCCGCCGTGCTGGCATTCGAGGGTTCAGTAAGCGCCCCTAGTTTAGAGACAGGTCGCTGCTTCCGGCAAAAACCTTAGTGCTACTTGAGCTCGGCGGACGCAAGCCTTGCATCGCATGTACATGCCCCCGCTCTGGGCAAAAAAAATGCGACCCGAAGGTCGCATTTCCTGCGCAATCAAATCTTCAAAAGACCAGATGCGAGTTCGTTCACAAGTCAAACAAGGCCTTCTTGTTCAAGTCGGCCCCATCAACTCGATTTAGAAGTTGTGGCGGACGCCAACAGCCAGCGAGTCGAAGTCGCCCTTGTGGTTGCCAGCGGTGTTGTCGATAGCGGTGTAGAAGCCATAGACCTTGGTGCGCTTGCTCAGGTTGTAGTTGTAGCCAACGGTGTACTGCTTAGCACCACTGGAACCATAAGTACCGCCAGCCTCAGTGCCGCCCACGTTGATGTGGAACTCGGAAGCACCCAGGGTGTACATGGCAGACACGCGGCCGATGTTACGGGTGGGCTTAGAGCCAACGCCAGCGTCTTCACGCTGATAGTAGCCACCGAAGGTGAAAGCACCCAGCTCATACAGACCACGGATCGCATACTGCGTGCCGTCACCTTGCTTGCTGAAACCAGCGCCCAGGTGCAGAGGGCCCATGTCGTAGTTCAGGGCTGCGTCGAAGGCCTTTGCATCAACGTTTTCACCAGCGTGCACGGTGAATTCACCAGTGAAGCCAGCGATATTGGGCGTGAAGTAGCCAACCTTGTTCGACTCAGTCCAGCCGATGCCGGAGTACAGCGCGTCAGACGAAGTACCCGTGTCATGGTTGTGCATGGACACATAGTCAGCGGTCGCGAAGTAGGAACCATTGGTCCAACGGCCCAGCTTGACAGCACCGAAGCTGCCGCTCAACTGCACAGCAGCTTCACGGTTCCAGAAAGCGGTGTTGGTTGCCTTGCCGTCGTCCGAGTTCAGGCCGTGCTCCAACAGGAAGCTGGCCTTCAGGCCGCCGCCCAGATCTTCGGTACCCTTGAAGCCCAGGCGCGAAGAGTTGTTTTGCACAACGGCCTTGCGGTCTTGGTTCTCAACCTTCTGGCTTTCAACCGAAGTATTGATACGGCCCCACAGGGTCACCGAGCTTTGAGCGAATGCTGCGGGAGCTGCAACGGCTGCCAGAGCTGCCACGAGTGCGATCTTTTTCATCGTTTACCTTTGTGAGTTAAGTTCGTGCCAAGCTTGATTGATTGCTCGGTCTTTGTGCCTAATGTGCGGTGAGTATAGAAGTGCATTCTCGGCGCCGAAATCCTCCGACGTAAAATCGCAACACTTATCTGCTACACCCAGCGATGTGAATTTCAGCACTTGCGCTGTGACCTTGATGACGGATTCAACCGGAAGCGAGGAGTCAGCTGGCAACCACTCGCTTTTCCGCAACTAGCCACTGGCTTACCAGTGCCTTAGGAGCCCCGCTGGGACGCCGTGCGAAGCCCCCACGCCCAAACGCGCTGCGCGTCCATCAAACTGGTTGGCAAGGACCGTATTGGGCTACATCCGGCCTTCAACCAGCCAGTTTTGCGACAAGGATCGGCCATTCAAGGAAACGCCTGTCCCGTCAATAGAGGACTGCTTGTCCAGCGCTTCGCAAAAATATGGGTGAACCGCCGCCCCGGGGCTCAAAACAGCGAAGCTGATGTGATGCCCTCAACCGCATCTTTGATGCAAGCCGCTGTCGCGCCAGCGGCGCAAGCCTGACGCGGGGTTTCGGCGAGCAGGGCCGCTAACAGCAGGACAGCGCGAACAAGCGAATTGGACGGTCACAGAATTAAGGCGCGTCCAGATACGCACGCTAAAGCGCCGCGGTGCCTCTAGGAGACAAATGAGGGCAGCCCCTCTAGATGGGACTCGTCATTCCAGCCGATCACATTGAAGCCCTCGGGCGAGTAAAGCAAACGGTTGATGGCCGCATTCCCCAGCGTCCAACTGCGCGGCGCGGCCAGCGACAAGCGCCTGCTGGCCCGGTGCAAGCAATCCAGCACGCCGCCGTGGCTGAGAACCAAGATCGTTTGCCCGGGATGGGCCGCCGCCAGCGCCGACATGGCGGCCACGCTGCGCTGATAGAAGTCGCGCAAGGTTTCGCCGCCGTCCGCCCCAAAGTCCGGCTCGCGCTTTCGCCAGGCCTCGCTCTGCACGGGCCAGCGCTGCGCAATCTCATTCCAGGTCAGCCCCTCAAACACACCGAAGGCGCGTTCCCGCAGCCGCGCATCCAGGATGACTGGCAGGCCCTTGAGGCTGGCCACGGCCTGGGCGGTTTGGCGCGCGCGCTGCAAATCGCTGCTGTAGATGACATCCACCGCTTCATCTTGCAAAGCCTGCGCCAGGCATTGCGCCTGCGCCATGCCCTGCTCGTTGAGAGGAATATCCAGCTGGCCCTGAATCCGAGCCGCGCGGTTCCAGGCGGTTTCCCCATGCCGAACCGCCAAAACCAGGGTGCTGCTATCCAAAGACATGGGCTCAGCCTTGCCGCAGCTGGCGTTGCGCCGGTAGGCCAAGCCCATCTTGTCGCGACATCTCAGACACCCCAGACCACCGGCACTTGCGCCTGCTGAGCCGCGCGCAGCAACTCGACAAAAGGCCAGGCGCGCTGCTTGAGGCTGACCTCGGCGCGTTGCACAGGCGCTTCGCCCGCGGCCAGCGCCTCGGCTTGGGCAGCGGCGAACTGGGCCTCATCACGCTCAACCGCTTGCAGCAGCGCTGCGATGGCAGCCGCCTGGTCATCCGCCGCCACGATGCCCTGGGCGGCAGGCTCCTTGCCGATCAAACGTAAGAGTTGATCGCCCTGCGGGCCCAGCATGATCACATCAGCGCCGACCTTGGACTTGAATTTGTAAAGCATCGCTTCCTCCCCTTTCGCAGCTGCAGATTGGACGCATGGCTGATCATCCATGCCATCCAACGCCATTGTGCGTGCAGAAAGAGGTGTGCCGTCCGTGCTGGCCGCATCGAACCACGGCCTCGGTGTGCTCAGGTCAGCAAACCACCCAGGAAGTGACGCGCTGAACGGCTGGCCGGAGGCTTGCCGCCGCCGCGCCAAACGCGCTCCTCAAAGGCCAGCGGATCCAGGGCGGGGGCATACAAAAAGCCCTGGAATTCATCGCAGCCGGCGCGGGCCAAAAAGTCGCGCTGCGCCTCGGTTTCAACCCCTTCGGCGATGACATGCAGGCGCAGGGCCTGGCCCATCTGAATGATGGCGTTGACGATGCCGGCATCGCTGGCGTCGCCCGGCAAGCCCTTGATGAAGCTGCGGTCGATCTTGAGGCGCTGAATCGGGAAGCGCTTCAGATAGGCCAAGCTGGAGTAACCGGTGCCGAAATCATCAATCGACATGCACACGCCCAAGGCTGACAGCGCCTGCAAACGGTGCAAAGCCTCTTCCGCGTCGCCGAGCAAAATGCCCTCGGTCAACTCCAGCTCCAGCAAATTGGGCGGCAGGCCGGAGCTGCGCAAGGCAAAAGCCACGGTGTCGATGAAACGCGCCTGCTGGAATTGCAGCGCCGAAACGTTCACCGCCACCGGCATGCGCCAGCCCTTGCGCAGCCATGCGGCCGCTTGTTCGACGGCTTGGTGCAAAACCCATTCGCCGATGGCGACCACAAAGCCGCTCTCCTCGGCCACCGGGATGAATTCGCCGGGGGAGATCTCGCCGCGCAGCGGATCTCGCCAGCGGATCAAGGCCTCCGCGCCGATCACCTGGCCGCTGTCCACGGCGATTTGTGGTTGATAGTGCAGACGGAACTGGCCTTCCTGCAGGGCCTGGCGCATGGCGTGATCCAGGCGCATGCGCGACAGCAGATCCACCTCCTTGCGCGGGCGGTGGAAGTGGAAAGTGCCGCGGCCGCTTTCCTTCACCCAGTGCATGGCGCGCTCGGAGCTGGCCAGCAGTTCATCGGCATTGCTGCCATCGCCCGGGAACAAGGCAATGCCAGTGCTGCAGGTGACCGTGAAGCTCAGGGTGTCGAAATTGAAAGGCCGCGACATCACGTCCTGGATGCGCCGCGCGGCGTTTTCGGCGCCCCGCGCATCGGCATGATGAATCAGCAAGGCGAACTGGTCGGCGCCCAGGCGCGCCACCGAATCGACCTCGCGCAAGCAGTCTTTGAGGCGCTCGGCCACTTCCTTAAGTACCCGGTCGCCATACGCATGGCCCAAGGTCTCGTTGATCTGCGCAAAGCGATCCAGGTCGACATTGAGCAGCGCAAACAAGCTGTTCTCGCGCCGCGCCACGGCCTTCATGTATTCGATGCGTTCAGCCAAGGCGCGGCGGTTGGGCAGGCCGGTCAGGAGGTCGGAGTGCGCTAACTCTTCGATGCGCTGGCTGGCGGCCAACTTTTCGCTCAGATCGCGGAAGGAAAATACCCGCCCGATCGGCCGGCCGCGACTGAGCTGCGGCAAGGACACGCGCTCCAACACCCGGCCATCAGCCAGGCTGAGCATGTCGCTGCTTTGCATCAAGGGCGCATCTTGAATGGCGCTGAGGCGGGTGGTGTAGTCGGCGTTGTCCAGAACGCTGCGGCGCATCCACAGCTGCACGGCCGCGTCATCACGTTCGCGCAGCAAATCGGCTGGGATGCCCCACATGGCCGCGAAGCGGTGGTTGAAGGCGCGCATGCGGCCGGCCAGGTCGGTGACCAAAATGCCATCAGCCGTGGACTCCAGCGTGGCTTGCAGCTCCGCCACCAGCGATTCGCGCTCGTCTTCACTTTGGCGCTGCTGGGTCTGGTCGCGCATCACCACGAGCCAGAAGCCCTCGGCCGCCCCACGCCCGCGCCCTGAACCGGGCACAAAGCTGATGCGCCGACGCACCCACAACATGCGGCCGTCGGCATGCCGCATGACGGTTTCGGAGTCGATCACGGCAGCGGGGTTGCTGGCCGCTTCCATCCAGAACATGGCGTCTTCGGGTGTGTGCGCCAAGGTGTCGACGCGCTGGCCGATCAAGTCTTCAGCGGGCATGCCCAGCAGCGTCGTGGCCGCAGCGTTGACCGCCAGCACGCAATGACTGCCCCCATCCACCAACCAAGCAGCTTCCAACATGCCGTCCAAAAAGGCGGCCGGCGGCAATGCGATTGCCGCGCTTGTCTGGATGCCTGCGGAAGGCTGGAAGGGCAGGACATTCACGCCGCTAAATCCCTGCCACCGTCTTCGCCCAAGGCTTCAAAGAAATAAGCCACCCGGGTGCGCGGGCTGAGGTAGTCCAGCGAGGCCCGAGGCAGCTGCTGGGCCTTGAGGCTGCGCCGGATGCCCAGATCGGGCTGGTCCTCCAGATTCAGAATCAAGGCCTCTTCGCGTGGCACCTTGGCATCGTGCACCATCACCCTGGGCTTGAGCGGCCGCGAGGAGTTGACCGCCACCACCAGCGCGTAACGGTCATCGGTGAGCTGCACCGCCGAGCCGGGCGGATAAACACCCATCATGCGAATGAAGGCATTCAGCATCGTCGCGTCGAACCGATTACGCCCCTGCGCAAACATCAGGGACAAAGCCTCGTGCGGCGTCATGGCCTTGGAGGCCAGCAAGGGGTTGCACAGGCCGTCAAAGCGATTGACCAGGGCGACGATGCGCGAGGCCGCGCTCATGCGGTCCATATTGATTCGCTGCGGGAATCCGCTGCCATCCGCGTTTTCATGGTGCTGCGCCACCACCAACAAGGGTCCGGGCGCCAGCCCCATGGCCTGAGCAATGGCCACGCCCTTGGCGACATGGCTTTGATACATCTGCATCTCGGTCAACGAGAAGCTTTCATCGCGGTTGCGCATGCGTGCCGGCAGTTCGGTCTTGCCCACATCGTGCAGCAAAGCCCCCACGCCCAAATCCAGCAATTCATCGCGCCCCAAGCCAAAAGCCCGGCCCAGCAGCAAAGAGATGATGGAGACATTCAGGGCGTGAGCGGTATTGCGGTCCCCCGCGCCCTCGTTGAGCAAGCGGATATTGAGGTCACCCGCCACCAGCATCTTGTCCAGCAGGGCATTGGTCAGGGCCAGCGATTGATCCTTGGCGCTCACCGGCTCGCGGGGCACCAACTCCATCACCTCACGGAAGCCTCGGGCCGCCTCGCCATATTGGCGCTCGCATAACTGCAAGGCCTCACGCTGCGCTTCCAGGGCCCGGCGATGGGCTTCGAGCGCCAACTCCTCAGCCGTGGGTTGCGCCACGGCGTTTGGCACCTCGACGGGCGGCGTTGGCGGCAGCGGCGTCGAGTCGCTGAACAACTCACTCTTGCCCGGGCTCCAGCGCACTTGCGTCAAGCCCAGGCGACGAAGGATCTGCAACTGATCTTCCGAGCTCAGCTTGAAGCTGCTGAGCGGAAAGGGGTGCGCCATCCACCCCAAATCCAGGTGGATGAACATGCCCACTTTCAACTGACTTACATCGATCAGGGGATCGGCTGTTCTGTCCTTCATATTCTTCCTACGCCATTCTTTGCGGCGCCCTCGGGTCCTGCTTCGGCAGGCGATTCGTAAAACTTAGGGTTTTGACAGGCGGACAGAAGCAAACTTCGCCGCTTTTCAAATTGACGTGCAAATTGTCACGCCTCGCACGCCAAGCGTCATTCAACCATTCAATTAACTTGTTCGCATCAAGAACATTAGTTCTCATTTAGAACGTATTTCCACGCATTCGCGCCCCCTCGCGTCGCGCCAAACGACTGAAAACTGGCAAGCTGCACGGCTGACAAAACCCTTGCCCACCCACAGCAATACCCACGGAAACACCATGCAGCAAGCCTATATCTGTGACGCCATCCGCACCCCATTTGGACGCTACGGTGGCGCCTTGTCGTCCCTGCGCGCCGATGACCTGGGCGCCCTGCCGCTGCGCGCGCTGATGGAGCGCAACCCGCAAGTCGATTGGGCGGCCGTCAGCGATGTGTTTTACGGTTGCGCCAACCAGGCCGGTGAAGACAACCGCAATGTGGCGCGCATGTCGGCCCTGCTGGCCGGCTTGCCGATCAGCGTGCCCGGCGCCACCTTGAACCGGCTGTGCGGCTCGGGGCTCGACGCCGTGGGCTCCGCCGCCCGCGCCATCCGCGCCGGTGAGGCCGACCTGATGCTGGCCGGCGGCGTGGAGAGCATGAGCCGCGCCCCCTTTGTGATGCCCAAGGCCGAGAGCGCCTTCTCGCGCAGCAACGCGATCTACGACACCACCATCGGCTGGCGTTTCATCAACCCTTTGATGAAAGCGCAGTACGGCGTTGACTCCATGCCCGAAACGGCAGAGAACGTGGCCAGCGACTTTGGCATCGAACGCGAGGCGCAAGACCGCATGGCCTTGGCCAGCCAGCAGCGCGCCGTGGCCGCTCAGGCCTCGGGCTTTTTCGCCCGCGAGATCGTGCCGGTCAGCATCGCGCAGAAGAAGGGCGATCCGGTCGTGGTCAGCCAAGACGAACACCCCCGCGCCACCAGTCTTGAGGCCTTGGCCAAGCTCAAAAGCATCGTGCACCCCGGCGGCACGGTCACGGCCGGCAATGCCTCTGGCGTCAACGACGGCGCCTGCGCCCTGCTGCTGGCCAGCGAAGCCGCCGCAGCCAAGCATGGCCTGAGCCCGCGCGCCCGCGTCGTGGGCATGGCCACCGCCGGCGTGGCACCGCGCATCATGGGCATTGGCCCGGCACCGGCCACACAAAAAGTGCTGGCACTGACCGGCTTGAGCCTCGCGAAAATGGATGTGATCGAACTCAACGAGGCCTTTGCCGCCCAAGGCCTGGCGGTGCTGCGCCAGCTTGGCCTGGCGGATGACGACGCCCGCGTCAATCCGAATGGCGGCGCCATTGCGCTCGGCCACCCGCTGGGTGCCAGTGGCGCCCGCTTGGTCACCACCGCCATCAACCAGTTGCATCACAGCGGCGGCCGCTATGCCTTGTGCACCATGTGCATCGGCGTCGGTCAAGGCATTGCCTTGATTCTTGAGCGGGTCTGAATCGCCTGAGCGCACGAATTTGCGCACCAAATTCGTGCAAATTCGTGCGCATATCGCCCTTATTACGGAATCTACACAGACGGGCTAGGGGGGCACTTCTATAGTCGGGTTTTCGGCTTGCGCTCGATAGTTTTTTTGAGCGCCATATGCAAAACACCCATGTCAGCTGCACGCGCCTTCGAAGACCTCGCCCCCGCAATTTCGCAGGGTTTTGCCTCCCCCGCCACGGTCACGCCCGAACTGGAACATCAGGGTCCGCTCAAGCGTGACCTGGTTGCCGGTCTGGAAAAAGGCCTGGCCGTGATCGAAGCCTTCGATCAGGAGCGCCCAAGGCTGACCATCAGCGAAGTGGCCGTTCGCACCGGCCTGACCCGTGCCGCCGCCCGGCGCTATCTGCTGACGCTGACGCATCTGGGTTTTGTCTCGCAAGACCGCAAGATGTTTGCCCTGACGCCCAAGGTCTTGCGCCTGGGTCAGAGCTATATGCACAGCGCCCGCCTGCCGCGCATCGTCGAGCCCGAGTTGCACAAGCTGGCCTACGCCCTGAAGGAAGCCAGCTCCGCCGGCGTGCTGGACGGCAATGATGTGATCTGCATCGCCGCCACCAGCGCGGGCCGCGTGGTGTCGCCCACCCTGCAGCCCGGCACCCGTGTGGCCGCGCATTGCTCGGGCAATGGCCGCGTGCTGCTGGCCGCCCTGCCGCCGGAAGATGTGGACGCCTGGATCAAGCGCCAAGACCTGGTGGCCCTGACGCCCAACACCATCACCCACCCCGAGCGTCTGCGCATCGAAATTGCCCGCGCCCGCTCGCTGGGCTATGCCTGCATCGACCAGGAGCTGGAAATGGGCTTGCGCACCGTGGCCGTGCCGCTGCGCAATTACAAGGGTGAAGTGGTGGCCGCGATGAATATCAGCGTGCACGCCTCGCGCATGAGCATGGAGCAACTGGTGGAGCATTGCCTGCCCCCGCTGCTGCAAGCGCAAGCGCATCTGCGCATGCTGCTCTGAGGCGCCTCACACTCCTCGGTCAAGAATGAAGCAAGCCCGCCCTGCATCTCGCAGGGCGGGCTTTTTTGTGCCTTCTACAAGCTGAAGGTTAGGCGCCGCAAAGACGGCAGAGCCCCGAGCAAGCCTTAAGCCCAGCGCCGCTGATTCAGCAAAGGGCTGACCCGATAACGCTCACCACGATAGGCCTGGAACAAACCGTCCAACACGGTTACGCATAACTCCGGACCCACCAGCGCCAGCCACTCAAACGGGCCGGCGGGGTAGTTAACGCCCAGCTTCATCGCCAAATCGGCAGCCTGCTCATCGCAAACGCCCTGCCACACGGCATCCGCGCCTTCATTGATCAGCATGGCGATGGTGCGTGCCACCACCAGGCCCGGCGCGTCGCGCAAGAGCAGCGGCTCCCAGCCCAAGGCGCGCCACACATCCAAGACCTGGGCGCGCGCCGCTGCACTGGCGCGCGGCGCGAAGGCCAGGGCCAGCGCGTCGATGCGATCGGGCGCAATCGGCCAGTCCATCACCGCCAGTTCGGGGTGTTTGAGTTCGCTGGCCAGTTGCGCCGCGCTGACGCCTTCGCACAGATGCACATGCAGCTCGCCCACGATCAGCCCCGACCAATCGGCCGACTTGCCGCGGCTAAAGGCAATGCCCTTGTTGCTGAGGCATTGCCCCAGCTGTTCCACCAAAGCGCCACGGCCCACCAGGCAGATGGAGGCCAGGTCCGCGCTGGGCGCAGCCACCGCCGCGGCCGGCACAGGCGTGCCCTCATAAAAGCCCTTGCCAACTTTGCGGCCTAGGCGGCCGCCGTCGACCAAGGCTTTTTGCACCAGCGAGGGCACAAAGCGCTTGTCGCCAAAATTGGCCTCGAACACCGATTGGGTGACGAGGAAATTGGTGTCGTGGCCGATCAGATCCATCAGCTCACAAGGCCCCATGCGGAAGCCCACCGCGCGCAGCGCGCGGTCCAGCACGGCGGGCGTGGCGGCCTGTTCTTGCAGCAAGGCAAGGGTCTCGGCGTAATACGGCCGGGCAATGCGGTTGACGATGAAGCCGGGTGTGGACTTCGCATGCACCGGCGTCTTGCCCCAGCGCCGCGACAAAGCCTCGATGACGGCCGCCACCTCGGGCGCGGTCTCGGCCCCCGACACCACCTCCACCAGCTTCATCTGCGGCACCGGATTGAAGAAGTGCATGCCCACCAAGCGGGCCGGGTTGGCCATGCCATTGGCCAAGGCCGTCACGCTGATGGACGAGGTATTGCTAGCGATGATGGCGCCGGGTGCCAGCAAACCGTCCAACTCACGCAGCAAGGCTTGCTTGGGCTCCAACTTCTCGACGATGACCTCGATCACCAGCGCCGCGCCCGCCAACTCCGCCGCGGCGCTGGCCGGCTGGATGCGTGCCAGCAAAGCCTCACGCGCCTCGACCTCCATGCGGCCCTTGGCCACCAAGCCGTCCAGGCCCTTGGCGATTTGCGCCAGCGCCGCCTCGGCCGCGCCCGCCCGCACATCGAGCAAACGCACCGGGTGGCCCGCCTGCGCGGCGACCTGGGCAATGCCCGCGCCCATCACGCCTGCGCCCACCACGCCAATCATGGCCTGCTCGGCGGGCAGCGTGGCGATCTGCCAGGCTGGGCTTGAACTTGTTGTTGCTACTACTGCTGCTGTCATGCTGTTCCCGCTCACTGGCTAAGGTCTTGTTTGGCTGCCGGCACCCAAGCGGCCGGGCGCTTGGCCAGGAAGGCGCCGAAGCCTTCGCGGGCTTCATCGCTCATGCGCACCCGAGAAATAGTCTGCGCCGTCAACTCACGCACCTCGGGCGTCACCGGTCCCAGCGCCAGCTGCGCAAACAAGCGCTTGATCTCGCCCTGCGCCCGCGGGCCATTCATCAGCAACTCATCCACCCAGCGCTGCAGGGCGACGTCCAGCTCAGCGGCCGGCACCACCTCATGCAGCAAACCCATGCCCAGCGCCTCTGCAGCGCCGATGCGGCTGGCCGTGAGCGCCAGCCGGCGCGCCTGGCGCGGCCCGACGGCATTGATCACATAAGGGCCAATGACGGCCGGCAAGATGCCAAAGCGCGCCTCGCTGACCGCAAACTTGGCTTCCTCGGCCGCCAAGGCGATGTCACAAGCCGCCACCAGGCCGAAGCCGCCACCCAAGGCCAAGCCTTGCACGCGGGCAATAGTGGGCTTGGGGCAGTTGGCAATGCGCGCCAGCATCTCGGCAAAGCCGCGGGCATCCTGCAGGTTCCAATCCTGCGTAGCTTCCGAGGCGCGTTTCATCCACTGGATGTCCGCGCCGGCGCTGAAAGCCTTGCCCGCGCCGGCCAGCACGATCAAGCGCACGGCCGGGTCGGCGGCCAGCTGATCGAAGGCGGCGCCCAGCTCGGCAATCATGGTTTCATTGAAGGCGTTGAACACCTCCGGGCGGTTCATGGTCAGGCGCGCCACACCTTGCGCGTCCACCGCAATCTGCAAAGTCTCCACCAGCAAACTCCTTGTTGTTGCCGCAGTATCGCAGTCTCGACCGATCGGTCGAATCAGTGCTTTCAGCATGCCGGCGCGCTGCGTAAACCGCTTGACAATGCAAGCCTGAAAAGAATCGGAGACACCCGCCATGCCCCCCCACCAGCCGCCCGGCCGCCGAGTGATTGCGCTGCAGCCCGCCCAAAGCCCGCAGGGAACCAAAGCCGGCCGCACAGCCCGTGGCGGTGGCCTGCGCGGCCGCCAGCCCAGCGCTGCCGCCACGGCTGAGGTGCAGGCCACTTTGGGCGATGCACCGCGCGAGCGCAGCTTGCTGATTGAATACCTGCACCTGTTTCAAGACCGCCATGGCCATTTGAGCGTGGACATCCTGGCCGCACTAGCGGCAGAGCTGGGCCTGTCACAGGCCGAGGTGCATGAGGTGGCGAGCTTCTATCACCACTTCGATATCGTCGCCGAGGGCGCCACCGCCCCGGCCCCCTTGACCCTGCGCATCTGCGCCTCGCTGAGCTGCGCCATGCAGGGCAGCGCGACCCTGAGCAGCGAGATGCGCGCCCTGCTGGCCGAGCAAGAAGGCGTGCGCGTGCAAGAGGTCTCATGCCTGGGCCGCTGCGACAAAGCACCGGTGGCGGTGATTGGCCAACAGCCGGTTGAAAAAGCCGATGCAGCGATCCTGATGCGCCTGCTGCAAGCGCCCCCACCGCAAGGCTGGCAAGACCCGACCCCGCGTTACCAAGGCCTGGCCGACTACCTAGCCGGCGGCGGTTACGCCTTGCTGGATCAGCTGCGCAAGGGCGAGCGCGACGTGGATGCCTGCATCCACACCCTCAGCGCCGCCGGCCTGCGCGGCCTGGGCGGCGCGGGCTTTCCGCTCGGCCGCAAATGGAGCGTGGTGCGCTCCCACGCCGCGCCGCGCTTGCTGGCGGTCAATATCGACGAAGGCGAACCCGGCACCTTCAAAGACCGGGTCTATCTGGAACGCGACCCACATCGCTTTCTGGAGGGCATGCTGATTGCCGCCCATTGCGTGGACGTGGCCGCCATCTACATCTATGTACGCGACGAATATCACGCCCTGCGCCAGGTGCTGGCCGACGAAATCGCCCTGCTGCAAGCGCATGCGCAAAAGCAAGGGCAAGACCTGCCCCCCATCCATTTGCGGCGCGGCGCCGGCGCCTACATCTGCGGCGAAGAGTCGGCCATGATCGAGTCCATCGAAGGCAAGCGCGGCTGGCCCCGCCAGCGCCCGCCCTATGTGGCCGAGCGCGGCCTGTTCGACCGGCCCACGCTTGAACACAATATGGAAACGCTCTACTGGGTGCGCGACATTCTTGAGCAAGGCGCGGCCTGGTTCCTTGGCCATGGGCGGCGCGGCCGTAAGGGCTTGCGCTCCTTCTCGCTCTCGGGCCGGGTCAACAAGCCCGGCGTGCATCTGGCCCCGGCCGGCATCTCGCTGCGCGAGTTGGTGGACGAGTACGGTGGCGGCATGCAGGCTGGCCACACGCTCTACGGCTTCTTCCCCGGCGGCGCCTCGGGCGGCATTTTTCCGGCCAGCCTGGCGGATGAGCCGCTGGACTTCGACACCTTGCAGCCGCACGGCGGCTTCATCGGCTCGGCAGCGGTGATTGTGTTCTCGCAGGCCGACAGCGCCCGCGCCCTGGCCTTGAATGCGATGGAGTTTTTCGAGCACGAAAGCTGCGGCCAATGCGTGCCCTGCCGCGAAGGCACGCAGCGCGCCGTGCAGCTGATGCGCGCGCCCGACTGGAACGCGCCCTTGCTGGAAGAGCTGGCGCAGGTGATGAGCGACGCCTCCATCTGCGGCCTCGGCCAAGCCGCCCCCAACCCCATGCGCTGCGCCCTGCGCTACTTCCCGCAGGAGTTCACAAGCCATGTCTGACGCCATCAATTTCCAGCTCGACGGCCAGGCACTGCAGGCCCAGCCGGGCGAAACCCTCTGGCAAGCCGCGCAGCGCGCCGGCATCAGCATCCCGCATCTGTGCCACACGCAAGGCCTGACCCCGGCCGGCAACTGCCGCGCCTGCGTGGTGGAGATCGCTGGCGAGCGCGTGCTGGCCGCCTCCTGCTGCCGCACGCCGCGCGAAGGCATGCAGGTCAGCTTGCAGAACGAGCGCGTGCAGCGCAGCCAGAAGATGGTGCTGGAGCTGCTGCTGGCCAATGCGCCCGCCACCGCCCACAGCCGCAGCTCCGAGCTGACGCAGTGGTGCGAATCTTTAGGCGTGAGCCAGCCCCGCTTCGCGCCGCGCGAGCAGCCCGCGCCCGACCACTCACACCCCGCCATCCATGTGCAGCTGGACGCCTGCATCCAATGCATGCGCTGCGTGCGCGCCTGCAGGGACGAACAAGTCAACGATGTGCTGGGCATTGCCGGCTCCGGCGCCAGCACCCGCATCAGCTTCGATGCGGATGACGCACTGGGCCATAGCAGCTGCGTGGCCTGCGGCGAATGCGTGCAAGCCTGCCCCACTGGCGCGCTCACGCCCGCCAACGGCGCCGCGCTGCAAGTGGCCGATGCCGAGGTGGATTCCGTCTGCCCCTACTGCGGCGTGGGTTGCCAGCTGACCTACCGGGTCAAGGACGAAAAAATCTTGGAGGCCACCGGCCGCGATGGCACGGCCAACCACGGCCGCCTGTGCGTCAAAGGCCGCTACGGTTACGACTATGTGATGAGCGATGAGCGCCTGCGCATGCCGCTGGTCCGCCGCGCCGATGCGCCCAAAGACCCCGCCGACATCGCCCGCGTGCGCAGCGGCGCCCTGCCCTTGAGCGCCCTGTTCCGCGAAGCCAGCTGGAACGAAGCGCTGGACCTCGCGGCCGCCGGCTTCAACAAGCTGCTGGCCAGCCATCCCCACGGCGCGCAAAGCCCCTTGGCCGGCTTTGGCTCAGCCAAGGGCAGCAATGAAGAAGCCTATTTGTTCCAGAAGCTGATCCGCCAGGGCTTTGGCACCCACAACGTCGACCACTGCACGCGGCTGTGTCATGCCAGCTCGGTGGCGGCCTTGCTGGAAGGCCTGGGTTCGGGCTCGGTCAGCAACCCGGTGTCGGACGCGCAATACGCCGACCTGATTTTTCTAATCGGCGCCAACCCCAGCAGCAACCACCCGGTGGCGGCCAGCTTCATCAAGAACGCGGTCAAGGGCGGCGCCACCCTGATCGTGGCCGACCCGCGCCGCGCGCCCATGGCACGCTTCGCCAAACACCATCTGGCCTTCCGGCCGGACAGCGATGTGGCCCTGCTCAACGCCTTGCTGCACATCATCATCGAGGAAGGCCTGACCGACCCCGACTTCATTGCCGCGCGAGTGAATGGTTATGAGGCTTTGAAAGCCTCGGTGGCCGACTGCACGCCCGAGCGCATGAGCGAGCTCTGCGGCATTGCGCCGCAAGCGCTGCGCACCGTGGCGCGGCTATATGCCACGTCCAAGGCCTCGATGATTTTCTGGGGCATGGGCATCAGCCAGCATGTGCACGGCACCGACAACGCGCGCTGCCTGATCGCGCTGGCCATGATCACCGGCCAGATCGGCCGGCCCGGCACCGGCCTGCACCCGCTGCGCGGCCAGAACAATGTGCAAGGCGCCTCGGACGCTGGCCTGATCCCGATGATGCTGCCCAACTACCAGCGCGTCATCCACACCGAGCTGCGCCAGCAGTTCGAAGCCCTCTGGGGCATGAGCGAAGCCATGGGCGCCCAGCCCGGCATGACGGTGGTGGAAATCATCCACGCCGCCTTTGAGGGCCGCATCAAAGCCATGTTTGTGGAGGGCGAGAACCCAGCCATGTCTGACCCCGACCTGGACCACGCCCGCGCCGCCCTGGCCAAGCTTGATCACCTGGTGGTGCAAGACATCTTTGCCACCGAAACCGCCTTGCTGGCCGATGTGATCTTGCCCGCCTCGGCCCACCCCGAGAAATGGGGCAGCTATACCAACACCGACCGCCTGATCCAGCTCGGCCGCCCGGCGCTCACGCCACCCGGCGAGGCCCGCCAAGACCTCTGGATCATCGAGCAACTCGGCCGCCGCATCGGCCTGCCCTGGCAGTATTGGCAGGCCGACGACGGCGCAGGCCAGCTGGCGAGCGAAGCGCCGGTGGCCCGCGTGTTCGAAGAAATGCGCACGCTGATGGCGCCGCTGGCAGGTGTGAGCTGGGCACGCCTCAAGCGCGAAGAAGCGGTGGTGACGCCGGCGCCGCGTGAAGACGAGCCCGGCCAAGCGGTGGTCTTCACCGACCATTTCCCCACCGCCGACGGCCGCGCCCAACTCGTGCCCACCCGCTTCATGCCCGGCCCCGAACAGCCCGACCGCGACTACCCCCTGGTGCTGTCCACCGGCCGCGTGCTGGAACATTGGCACACCGGCGCCATGACGCGCCGCGCCAGCGCGCTGGAGGCTTTGTCCCCCACACCCTTGATCAGCATGCACCCGGAGGACGCCGCCGCCCTGTACCTGGACGAGGGTCAGCTCGTGCGCATGAGCTCACGCCACGGCAGCCTGCAAGCCCAAGTGCAGCTCAGCCCCGAAGTCAGGCTGGGCCAGCTATTCCTGCCCTTCTGCTACTGGGAAGCCGCCGCCAATGTGCTGACCGGCAGCGCGCTCGACCCCGCCGGCAAGATCCCTGGATTCAAGGTGACGGCGGTGAGGGTGGAGGCCTTGGCCTAGCTAACCGAGGAGGCACCCGCCTGATTGGCAGGTGCCACTCGGGTTAGCAGGTGGGGCGAAATTTTCCAAGTATGAGGAACAAGGTTACGCCCATTTGGGCCGTTAGCAGAATTCATCCCTACCCAAATACCGTCGCCTGTTCAATCGCCTTACGAACCCAATAGCACTCAAGCCCGCAAGCATCAACACTCCTGTTCCAGCCTCTGGAACAGCAGCCACATCCCCGTCAATTACGGCAATCGCGGTATGGTGACCAATATGTTTCAAAGTTGCGAATTGAGATCCATTATTGACAGCAAAGAACCAAGCCATGGAGGAATCCGGACCATATTCAAGTCCACTCCAGTACACTTCCGCCGGTCCAGCCAAGCTTTTAAAGGCCCCAAAATTCTCCATGCCATGCGGGGTTTGAAATGTGCCCTTCGGGGTGTAGCTCGATTTATTGCCAAGAGTGATAAAGAAGAGGTGAGCCAACTCACTACTCGCGGTCAAAACGTTGTAGCCACAGTCAGTGCCGGAATAAGCTGAACGTGGGCACCCGGGCTCACCCGTATCTACCAAGGTCGGCAATCGCCACCCAGATATCCCAAAGCGATCCTGTTTCGCCCATGCGTTTGAGTCTGCCCAAGTCATTGAGATGCTTGACGGGGCAGCATCGAGCCACGTCACATTGAGCGAAGTGTCATAGTAGGCATCGACCTTTCCATCATGATTGATGTCCCGAGGCAACATCGTTGTGATCCAAGTTCCCTTCGATGGATCAGAAGGCAATTGAGTCGCACCGTAAACAGTGCCACCAACAAAGACGCCTACAACGCAAGCCAACAAACAAATAGCTTTTCGCATGTTCTCTCCCTGAAAGTTCGTCAGAGCGATTGCCGGTTCTGACGAAATTAATCTACGTAGGGAAAGAAACGGGGCTGCAAGGGTTTTCACTCCCCCGAGTCTCCACAGACAACACAATGGCTTAGAAAGCCATATTGACCCAATCCCGGCACTAACAGCTAACTTGCCATTTAACTGGTATGCCAAGAACCGGAAGCCTACGCTCATGCCGCCAATCTCAGGCAGTCTGCTTGCCTCCTAGAATCACCGCGAATCAATTTGGACCGCAGCCCTCACTCATTCAACTCACTCCACCGCGAGCAACACATCATGATTCTGGAAATTGCCGACATCCGCATCCACCCCGGCCAGCAAGCGGCGTTTGAGGCGGCGATTGAGTTGGGCTTGGACACTGTGGCGTCCAAGGCCAAGGGCTTTATCAAGGCGCAGGTGCATCAGGGCATCGAGTCGCCCGAGCGTTATGTGCTGCAGATTCAATGGGCCACGCTGGAAGACCATACCGAAGGCTTCCGCGGTGGGCCGCTGTTCCCGGCCTGGCGCGCCATCGTTGGGCCCTTCTTTGCCGAGCCGCCCAAGGTGGAGCACTTCGCCGCACGCCTTTGAGCGCTAGTTAGTGCCGCAGTGCCGCGCGGAGGGCGCAGCACTGCGTATTTGCCAACGAGTCCTAGGCCGTGGCGCGGGTGCCTTCAGCCGGTTTGCGCCACCACCAGTGCAATGGCTTGTTGCGGAAGACCAGCACATTGCCGGCCATCACGCAGGCCAGGCCCAGCACGGCCGGCAGAGTCCAGCGATAGCCCTCGAACAGGGCCGAGGCATTGAGTGCCACCACCGGGAACAGCACAGTGCTGTAGGCCGCGCGCTCCGGCCCCAGGCGGCCGACCAGGGTCAGGTAGGCAGTGAAGGCAATCACCGAACCCGGGATCGCCAGATAGAGCAGCGCGCTGGCATAGCGCCAGCCCGGCTCGAAGGTGAAGGGCAGGCCTTGCAGCAGGCAATAGCTCAACAGCAGCAAGGTGCCGGTCAGCATGCCCCAGGCATTGGTTTGCGCTGGCTTCAGGCCTTGGCGCTGCAGGGCCGCCGAGAGTAGGTTGCCGGTGGAAAAGCACAGCGTGCCACCCAGCGCCCAAGCCAGGCCTTGCAAGGTATTGGCGCTGGCGCCATGGGCGCTGATCTCGGGCCAGAACAGCAGCAGCAAGCCGCCCAGGCCCAGCGCGCCGCCGGCCAAGACTTTGGGCGCCAGCTTGCGGCCATGCACCAGGCGCGCCAGCAGCGCATTCCAAAGCGTGGAGCTGGAAAACACCACCGCCACCAAGCCACTTTGAATCAAGGCGCTGGCCTTGAGGAAGCAAACGAAGTTGAAGCAGAACAGGCACAGGCCCTGACCCAGCACCCACAGCCCGGCGCGGCCACGCGGCCGCTGCAACTGGCCTCGCCAGGCCAGCCAGGCAAACAAAATCAAGGCCGCCAACCCAAAGCGGTAGGCAATGGACATGGGGATGGGCACCACGCCCAACTGCCACTTCAGGGCGATCCAGGTCGTGCCCCAGATCAGCACCACCAGGGCGTACAAAACTGCATTCACAGCAAAGCTCCTCAAAGACGAGGCCCGAGCATGCCGGGCGCTGGTGTGACCGCATTGCACATTCCTGCGCTTTTTGCAGCCTGGCGCGGGCGCAGCAGGCCGATGCGACCGAAAATCAGCCCATGCCCACCCAAGCCACGCCTGCGCCCAACGAGGCTGCCGACACCAACACCAACACCGCATCACAGTCCCATGTGTTCGCGGTGCTGAGCCAGTCGCGCGCGCGCCTGGAGCGGCAAGCCGAGCTGGGCAGCGCTTTGCGCCTGGCGCAGTGGCATAACCGCGAAGACCGCACTGGCTACAGCCGGCCCGGGCACCATACCTTGTCGGTCTATCTGCAGGGCGGCCAAGATGTGCGCGTACGGGGCGAGCGCAGCCCCATGGACGCGGAGCACGGCCAGCCCGGCACCTTCTGCGTCTTGCCGGCCGACCATGAATCGCAATGGCAGATCGCGGGCGACCTGCGCTTTGTGCACCTTTACTTGTCTGATGGCGCCTGGGCCCAACGCATCGTCCAGCTGCTGGATGCCGAGCCCCGTGCCTACACCCTGGCGCCGCGCATCTTCGGCAAAGACCCGGTGCTGGCCAGTTGGGCGCAGCAAGTCGCCGCGCTGGACTGGCACAACACCGTGCAACGCCTGCAAGCACACCAGCTCAGCGAGGCCGCGCTGGACCGCCTAGTGCTGCTGGCCGCTAGGCCGCATGAACGTGAACGCGCGCTGCAACTGGCCAAAGGTGGCCTGGCATCGGCGGCGCGGCGGCGCGTGCTGGCATACATCGAGGCTCAGCTGGAAGCCGGTCAGAGCGAGGGCTTGAGCCTGGCGGCGCTGGCGGCTGAGGCCAATCTGTCGGAGTTCCATTTCGCGCGCATGTTCCGCAACAGCCTGGGTTGCAGCCCGCATGGCTGGATCAGCCAGCGGCGTGCCGCCCGCGCCCGCGCCTTGCTGCTGCAGCGCCGCCCCTTGCTGAGCCTGGCCCAGGTGGCCGCGGACTGCGGCTACGCCAGCGCCAGCCACCTGAGCCGCAGCCTCAAGGCGGACTTGGGCGCCACGCCGGGTGAGTGGCGGCGGGTGGGCTGAGTCGCAGCCGGCCTTTAAAATCGAGGGCTCGCGGCAGCCTGGCCTTGCTGCGTGACAACCACTCCCCCCCCCAGCCCATGCCCACTTCCAGCACCCTCGACTTCGCCGGCCGCCTTTGGCGCGTGCGCCGGCCCAAACCTTTTGTGCTGGTGATTGAGGGCGAGCAGCCCAGCGAGCCCGGCGCCGCCATCGTGCCCAGCGACTATCTGCACGACATCTTGCTGCAGCCCGAATGGCGCGAGCCTTTTTTCCAACTGGCCGATGCCACCGGCCTGGTGGTCTGCCTGAATCTGGACAGCCGGCACGAGAGCTACCGCGATGTGCGCGGCCGCTCCAGCAAGGGCCGGCTGAGTCAGGGCGAGTACTACCACCACGACGGCTGCTCCGGCCCGACCAAGCCACGCTTTGTCGAGATCCGCTGCCCTTATCAGCCGCAGACCCGCTCCATCGCCACCGCGGTGGCCCCGCATCACGCGGTGGTGGCGGCCATGGTGAAGGCCTTGCCTGCGGAGCTGGCCGCTGCGCCGGCGCTGCAGCCACTACTGCAAGGGCGCGATCTGTCCAGCGCTGCGGTGCAGGGCATGAGCTACCAAGCCCTGGATCAGTTGCAAGGCCAGATCACCCGCACCGTGCGCCGCAAGCTTGACGCCGAGGGCGCGCGCGCCTACTTCCGCCAAGTCGATCAATTAGCAGACGCTTATTTCGAACCCTGGCAGCTGGGTGAAAGCCGCATCGTCAGCAATGCCAATGCCGGCGTGACCATGCAGCACCGCCGCGCCTACCAAGAACTGCACGCCGGCGGCGTGGCCAACGGCCATCTGGTCAAGCGTTGGCCCAACGAAGAGCTGCCCCTGCCGGGCCAAGCGCTGGACACCGCCCTGCTGGCCTCCTTCTGCAGCGAAGAAGACGGCAGCTGCTGGCGCGCGGAAAACGGGCGCGGCTAAACAAAAAAGGCGCTCCTCAGGAGCGCCTTTTCTTTTACTTTCCCAACGAGCTTTGCCTAAGGCACCAGGCCGCCGGGTCAGTGAGTGACAGCAGGCCTCAGTCGCGCTGAGGGCGAGCCGTCACGCCAGGTCCAAATTACTTCTTGGCCTTCTTGGCAGCGGGCTTGGCAGCTGCGGTTTCAGCAGCCTTGGCAGCCTTGCGAGCAGCAGCCTTGGGGTCCACGGCGGCCTTGAAGCCAGCGCCAGGGGTGAACTTGGGCAGCTTGGCTGCGGCGATCTTGATCTTGTCGCCGGTGCTGGGGTTCACGCCAGTGCGGGCGGCACGTGCGTGCTGCTTGAACGAACCAAAGCCGGGAATCGACACGGCGCCGCCCTTTTTGACGGTGGTGACCACGGCGTCCAGCAGGGTTTCCAGGATACGGCCGGCTTCGGCCTTGGTCAGCGAGTGCTTGGCTGCCAGGTGTTCAATCAGTTCGGTCTTATTCATTCCAGGCTCTTTCTCATCTCTCATTGAAGCCCGACAAGCTCGGGCGACGCTATTTTCGCTGAATCGGCATGACTCACCTCGCGCGAATCGCGCCGATGCGCCTAGCCATCATAGATGCTCGCGGCCGCTACTCCACCCGGCAGCCCGCGCGGCGTGATGAATTACCTTTGGCAGCCTGCCATTTTTTGTTAGGCCGTTTGGCAATCGCGTTAGCATGAGGGCGCCATAGTTCAGCCTATCCTGGCCCCACCTTGCGCATGAGTTCAAGCTAAATCGGCCAACGTCATCCATGAGCATGCACGCGGAATTACCCGTCCAAGACTGGCTGCAGTTCGCTGCCCATCAGGTCTGGCTCATGGATGCCGACTTGCGCCCGCTGTTCGGCAACCAGCATTTGCTGAGCTATCTGGGCCTGGATCAAACCGAATTGCAGCGCCTGCGCTGGCCCGAGTTGCTGCAGCCCGATGAGCGAGCCGAGTTCGAGCAACGCTGGGCCGCCGCACAGAGCAGCGGCGAGTGGGTGATGGACTACCGCCTCCGCGCCGCCGATGGCAGCCTGCGCTGGCAACTGGCCCAAGCCCGGGCCCTGCCCGATGGCCGCTGGCTGGGCAGCCACACCGACATCAACGAACGCAAGAACGCCGAGACCCGGCTGCGCGAGTCCGACGATTTGTGGAAGCTCGCCCTGGAAAGCAATGGCGACGGCGTGTGGGACTGGTATGTGCAGACCGGCGTGGAGACCTACTCACCGCGCTATCTGCAGATGTACGGCTACGGCGAAGACGAGATCCAACCCAGCCCGGCCGAGTTCGACGCCCGCACCCACCCGGACGATGTGGCGCAGATGACCGCCGACCGCGAAGCCCATTTCAGCGGCGCCGCGCCGCTCTACAGCAATGAGCACCGCGTGCTGTGCAAGGACGGCAGCTGGAAATGGATTCTCAGCCGCGGCATGGTGATCAGCCGCGACGAAGAAGGCCGGCCCCTGCGCATGGTGGGCACCCACACCGACATCACCACACGCCGCTCCAACGATGCCCTGATCTGGCAGCAAGCGCATTTCGACGCCCTGACCGGCCTGCCCAACCGCAGCCTGCTGCGCGACCGGCTGGAGCAAGCCAAGCTGCGCGCCCAGCGCAATGGCCTGTCGGTGGCGGTGCTTTTCATCGACCTTGACCAGTTCAAAGAAGTCAATGACATGCTGGGCCACGCCATGGGTGACCTGCTGCTGATCCAGGCGGCCGGCCGCATCCGGCAGGCGTGCGAGGGCCAGCCCAGCACCGTGGCCCGCATGGGCGGCGATGAGTTCACCGTGGTGCTGGAAGAAGTCAGCTCACCCGCGCAAGCGGAAAACTTGGCGCAGCAGATTCTGCAAAGCCTGTCCACCTCCTTCGAGCTGCAGGGCGAGCGGGTGTTTGTATCGGCCAGCATCGGCTTGAGCCTTTACCCCAGTGATGGCGAGCAGGCCGAGACGCTGTTCAAACATGCCGATCAGGCGCTCTACCTTGCCAAGGGGGCGGGCCGCAACTGCCAGCGCCGCTTTACGCCCGAGTTGCAAGCGGCCGCCCTGGCGCGCGCCCGGCTCAGCAATGATTTGCACGAGGCCGTGGCCGGCCATCAGTTCAGCCTGGTCTACCAACCCATCATCCGCCTCAGCGATGGGCGCATCTGCAAGGCCGAAGCCCTCTTGCGTTGGCAGCACCCGACCCGTGGCCTGCTGGGGCCGGCGGAATTTGTGCCCCTGGCCGAGGCCAGCGGCCTGATCATCGAGATTGGCGAGTGGGTGTTCGAGCAAGTGGCCGCACAGGCCAAGCGCTGGCGCGAGAGCATCGCGCCGCATCTGCAGCTGTGCCTGAACAAATCGCCGGTGCAGTTCCGCATTGCGGATACACGCGATGCGGATGAATCTGGCGAAGCCATTGCCACCGCACCAGATTGGCCCGCCCGCCTGCGCGAGCTGGGCCTGCCCGGCCAAGCCCTGGCGGTCGAAATCACCGAAGGCCTGCTGCTGGAAGCCGACTCCGCCGTTACCGAGCGCTTGAGCGCGCTGCGCGCGGCCGGCATGCAGATTTCATTGGATGACTTCGGCACCGGCTTCAGCTCGCTGTCTTATCTACAAAGCCTGGCCATCGATGTGCTCAAGATCGACCGCAGCTTTGTGCGAGACCTGCTGCCCGGCAGCAAGGACCTGGCGCTGTGCAAGGCCATCATCACGATGGCCCAAGCGCTGGACATGCAAGTGGTGGCCGAAGGTGTGGAAACGGTCGAACAACGCGAGCTGCTGCGCGCAGCGGGTTGCGATTTTGTGCAGGGCTATTTGATCTCGCGCCCGGTCTCCGCCCAAGAGTTCGAACGCATGCTGCTGGAAGACGGCAAGACCTGACCCTCAAGCTGAAGCCTCAGGCGCTTAGCTCAGCTCAGCTCATCAGCATCCACCGCTCGTTAGCACAAGCAGTTTGAAAAAAGCCGTTAGCGCAAAGCATTCGCGCAAACGCAAAGGGCCAGCACTTGCGTGCTGGCCCTCATTGTTTGGTGCCCAGGAGAGGACTCGAACCTCCACGGAGTTACCCGCTAGTACCTGAAACTAGTGCGTCTACCAATTCCGCCACCTGGGCTTTTCTTCATTGCTGCTGACTTGTTGTCTGCAGCGAAGAGGCCGAACTATAGCATTAATTTTTTGGTCTTGGCAAGACTTTCTGATTTTTCTATCTCAGAAGTCGAATTTCACGCCTTGGGCCAGGGGCAGCGCACCGGAGTAATTGATCGTGTTGGTGGCGCGGCGCATATAAGCGCGCCAGGCATCGGAGCCCGATTCGCGGCCACCGCCGGTCTCCTTCTCTCCCCCGAATGCGCCGCCGATCTCGGCACCCGAGGTGCCGATATTGACGTTGGCAATGCCGCAGTCCGAACCGCTGGCCGAGAGGAAGAGTTCCGCCTCACGCAAGTCATTGGTGAAGATGGCCGAGGACAAGCCTTGTGGCACCTCGTTCTGCAGCGCAATGGCTTGATCCAGCGTCTCGTACTTGAGGGTGTAGAGGATGGGCGCGAAGGTCTCATGCTTGACCACGGCCGTTTGCGCGGGCATGCGCACCAAGGCCGGCGTGGCGTACCAAGCCTGCGGATAGACATCGGCCAGGGCGCGTTCACCACCGCTGATCACACCGCCCTGCTCGCGCGCCTGGGCCAAGGCCTTTTGCATCGCATCGAAAGCGGCTTGGTCGATCAGCGGGCCGATCAGATTGCCCGCCTCCAGCGGGCTGCCGATGGCCAGCGTGGCGCGCGCACGGTCCAGGCGCGCCACCAGCTCGTCGTGAATGCTGGCGTGAATGATGACGCGGCGGGTGGTGGTGCAGCGCTGACCGGCCGTGCCATAGGCGCCGAACAGAATGCCGCGCACCGCCAGATCCAGATCGGCCGAAGGGCTGACGATGATGGCGTTATTGCCGCCCAGCTCCAGCAAGCAGCGGCCAAAGCGCGCCGCCACCTTGGGGCCCACCGCGCGGCCCATGCGGGTCGAGCCGGTGGCCGACACCAGGGCCACATGGGAATCGTCCACCATGGCTTCGCCCACGGCTGCGCCGCCGTTGAGCACCTGGGACAAATGCGCCGGTGCGCCCTCAAAACGAGCCAGAGCCTTGTCGAACAAGGCTTGCGTGGCCAAGGCCGTCA
This sequence comes from uncultured Roseateles sp., assembly GCF_945956965.1. Taxonomy (GTDB): domain Bacteria; phylum Pseudomonadota; class Gammaproteobacteria; order Burkholderiales; family Burkholderiaceae_C; genus Paucibacter_A. Next base: position 22,957 of record NZ_CAMFJS010000007.1, on the reverse strand, counting down.
AAGGCGTTTTCTCCGAGGGCTTCCACACGCAGGCATTGCCGCACACCAGGGCCAGGGCCGAATTCCAGGCCCACACGGCCACGGGGAAGTTGAAGGCCGAGATGATGCCCACCACGCCCAGAGGCAGCCACTGCTCCATCATGCGGTGACCGGGGCGCTCGGAGGCGATGGTCAGGCCGTGCAGCTGGCGCGACAGGCCGACAGCGAAGTCGCAGATGTCGATCATCTCCTGCACCTCGCCCTCACCCTCGCTGGTGACCTTGCCGGCCTCCAGCGACACCAGACGGGCCAGGGCCGCCTTGTGCAAGCGCAGTTCCTCGCCGAACAAGCGCACCAGCTCGCCACGGCGCGGCGCCGGCACCACCCGCCAGGCCAAGAAGGCGCTGTGGGCGCGCGCCACGGCAGCGCGCATGTCGTCGGCCGAGGCCTCAGTCACCGCACCGATCGCCGCACCATCGATGGGTGAGCGCACGGCCAGCGTGCCGCCGGTGAAGGCGCTGTCGGCCAGGCCCAGGGAATTCAGAAGGGTTTTGATTTCGTTCATGAGCGCATTCTCAGGTTTTTTCTACAGCCAGGCTCGACCCGAGCCATCAACCAATCGACTCCACCTGGCGCGACTGCTGATAGGCCTTGCCGAAGCGGTTGGCCAGGAAGTCAGGCAGCGCCACCTGCTCTTGGCGGATGAAACCGGAGGCGGGCAATTTGCCTTCGCGGAACAAGTCCACCGCCGCGCAGATGCCGGCGGCCGTGGTGATCTGGATGGCAGACAGGGGCGCGGCGCCATCGCGCTCGGCAAAGATCTTGCGCGCAAACACCTCCTGCACCAGGGCGCCGCCGCGCATGCCCGACACCGTCACGAAGACCAGCACCACGTCTTGCATGGTGGCAGGCATGCTCTTGCGCATGATGTTCTTCAGCGTTTCCTGATCGTTCTTGAGCTGCAGATCGTCCAGCAGCATCTGCATCAAATCGCGGTGGCCGGGGTAGCGCACGGTTTTGTAGTCGAGATTGCGCACCCGCCCTTGCAGGGTCTCGCACAATGTGCCCAGGCCGCCCGAGGTGTTGAAGGCTTCGTACTCGGTACCGTCGAGCGAGAAATGCTCCAGGCCTTCGAGCGGCAGTGCGGCAATCAGCTCGCCATCATGGATCGATTCACAAGGGTGGCAGTACTCGTTGATCAGTCCGTCCACGCTCCACGTTAGGTTGTACTTCAGCGCATTGGTCGGGAAGGCCGGCAAGGCGCCAACGCGCATCTTCACATCCTGCAAGGTGTCGAAACTCTTGGCCAGATGATGGGCGACGATGCCGATGAAGCCGGGTGCCAGGCCGCACTGCGGCATGAAGGCGGTGCGGGCGCCTTCGGCGATGCGCTTGATTTCCTTGGTGGCCGCCACGTCCTCGGTCAGGTCGAAATAGTGGCAGCCTGCTTCGAGCGCCAGATGGGCGGCGGTGATGGCCAGGTGGTAGGGCAAGGCATTGACCACCGTGTCCTGCCCCCGCAAGGCCACGGCCAGCGCGCGCTTGTCTTCGGTATCCACCGTTCGCGTGGCAATGCCCTCGGCCTGCAGCTTGGCCAGGGCTTGGGCGTTTTTGTCGATCACCGTCACTTGATAGTCACCACTGGCGTGCAGCAGGCGGGCGATGGTTTGGCCGATGTGTCCGGCGCCGAGCAGAGCGACTTTCATGGGGATCTCCTGAGGGTTGAGGCGGCATGGCCTAAGGCTTGTTCGGCCGCAGTCTAGGGATGAGTCCGGACGAAAGAAAGCATGATTTCGACGAATAATCTGGATGTTTCGCCGTTTCGACGATCTGTTTCGCCATAACGCATCAAGCAAGGGTTTGTCATGACGTCCCGCTCACAGCCGCCCACCCCTGCACCTTCAAGCCTCAGCGCGGCCCCGGCCAGCCCCGCCCCCGCGCCGAGCAGCCTGGACGCGCTGGACCGCCAGTTGATTACCCAGTTGCAGGCCAATGCGCGCGCCAGCACCGCCGAACTGGCCCGCAAGCTGGGCGTGGCACGCACCACGGTGGTGGCTCGTTTGGCCCGTTTGGAGGGCAATGGCACCATCGTGGGCTACACCGCGCGCCTAGGCGCCGACGCGGCTGACCGCGGCGTGCAGGCGTTTGTGGGCATCACCGTGCAAGCCAAGGCCGGCCGCGAGGTGGTCAAACGCCTGAGTCAATTGCCCGAGCTTCGCCAGCTGGCCTCCGTCAGCGGTGAGTTCGACTACATGGCCCTGCTGCGTGCGGAATCCACCATGCGCCTGGACGCGCTGCTGGACGAAATCGGCGAGATCGACGGCGTGATCAAGACCACCAGCTCGGTGGTGCTGGCCCTGCGCGTGGACCGCAGCAGCGGCTGAGCCTGCGCCGCGCAAGACGGCATTGGGCAGCCCAGAAGCCCGCTGGCACGAGGTTTGCATCCGATGGCCACTGGATTGTTGGATATCGCCCCAAGGAGGCCATCATGAGAAGCGCCCATCTGAAAGACCGCCGCGCCGCCACCCAGCAGCTGATGCCGCCGCGTGGCGCTTGGCGTGACGCAGCCGCGCAGCCCTCGCACACGCAGCGCGGCAAGCGCCATGCCTTGATCGCGTGGAAGTGCGCGGCATTGGTCTTGGCGAGCTGGGGCCTGGTCTACCCTGGCCTGATGTGGGGCTTGAACAGCTTGCTGCCGAACTGAAGCGCCAGGCTCGGCCCCAATTGCTTCGGCTTTCCGCCCTCTAGAATCGCCGCGCCAGGCCCAGATGGGTCTGGCAGCGTTCTCAGGGCGGGGTGGAATTCCCCACCGGCGGTATCCGTGTTCTGCACGGGAGCCCGCGAGCGCCCGCAGCTGGCTTCGGCCGTCTGCGGGGTCAGCAGATCTGGTGCGATGCCAGAGCCGACGGTCATAGTCCGGATGAAAGAGAAACGCGTGGTGTCGGCGACAGCTTCCCCGGAGGCTGGCGCCGCGCTTGCGTGCCTGCGCCCTGATTCTGGCAACCATCCTATTGAGGACCACCATGAATCAGACCCAAGGACTGAAGCAATCCCTACCCGCCACCCCAGGCTCGGCACCGCCTGCCGGCCGCGCCCACCAGGGCAAACGCCTGGCCATCATCAGCGCCAGCTGGCACAAAGGCATCGTCAGCTGCGCCACCGACGCCTTCAAGGCCGAGTGCCGACGGCGCGGCAAATGCGCCGACGAGATCGAGCACTTCGAGGTGCCCGGCGCGTTTGAAATCCCGCTGCATGCCAAACGCTTGGCGCTGAGCGGCCGGTACGAGGCCATCGTGGCCTGCGCCCTGGTCGTCAACGGCGGCATCTACCGGCATGAATTCGTGGCCGGCGCCGTCATCGACGGCTTGATGCGCGTGCAACTGGACTGCGATGTGCCGGTGTTCTCCGCCGTGCTGACGCCGCACGACTTTCATGAACATGAGGTGCACCAGCAGTTCTTCCGCCAGCACTTCGTCGAAAAAGGCCGCGAACTGGCCCAGGCCTGCCTGGACACCGTGAGCAGCTTGGCGCGTCTGGCGCACTTGCCGCACCAACCCATCGGCGAGCTTGAACTCGCCTGAGCGGGCGGCGCGTCGCTAGTGACGCGGCAGACGGTGCGGCGTGCTGCGCCGTCTGCCAAGCCCTCTGTACGTTGATTGGTCCGGCCGAGGGCTTAGCCATCCGCCGTGACCTTCAGCGCTGCCATGCCAGCCCGCTACCATCGGGCTCATCCGAACCCCATGCCCGCACCATGTCCCTCGTCACGATTGAACTGAACCCCGCCAGCGCCCCGCGCGCCACCCTGATCGTCTTGCACGGCCTGGGTGCCGATGGCGCCGACTTCATCCAGATGTTCGACGCCCTTGATCTGGACGCCGTCGGCCCCGTGCGCTGCGTCATGCCGCGTGCGCCCGAGCGTGCCGTCACCATCAATAACGGCTACCGCATGCGCGCCTGGTACGACATCGCCGGCACCGACCTGCAGCGCCGCGAGGACGAAGCCGGCCTGCGCCTGTCCACCCAACAAATCCACGCCTTGCTGGACCGCGAAATCGCCAATGGCATGCCGGCCGAGCGCATCGTGCTGGCCGGCTTCTCGCAAGGCTGCGCCATGACCCTGCTGGCCGGCCTGCGCTACCCGCAGCGCCTAGCCGGGCTGGTGGGCATGTCCGGCTATCTGCCTCTGGCCGAGGCCACTGCGGCGGAACGCCACAGCGCCAATAACAACACCCCCATCTTCCTGGCCCACGGCACGCGCGACCCCGTTGTGGCCCTGGCCCGCGGCGCCGCAGCACGGGACAAACTGCAGACCCTGGGCTATGCGCCGGAATGGCATGAATATCCGATGGAACACTCGCTGTGCATGGAAGAGGTGCAAGAACTCAACCAGTGGCTGCTGCGCGTGCTGGCCTGATGGGCTTGAAGGCCAAGACGCCTAACTGAAAATCCAGACGCATCCGACTCAGGAAGGAACCGACCGCATGAACGCTGCCAACGCCCGCCGTCATTTTTTGCATCGCACTGTCACTACCGCCTTGCCCGCCGCCGCATTCATGCTGCTGGGCGGCTGCGCCGCGCTGGGGCAACGCGAGGCCTTGCGCGTCAATGTAGTGGGCGTCGAGCCGCTCAGCGGCGAGGGCCTGGAGCTGCGCCTGATGGTCAAGCTGCGCATCCAGAATCCGAATGAAACGCCGATCGAGTTCGATGGCGCGGCGATTGACTTGGAACTCAACGGCAAAAGCTTCGCCAGCGGCGTCAGCGACCAAAAAGGCACGGTCCCCCGCTATGGCGAAAGCATTTTGCAGATCCCGCTGACCGTCTCCGCCTTCGCCGCCCTGCGCCAAGCGGTGAGCTTTGGCAGCGTGGCCGAACAGGGTGAGCTGCCCTATGTGCTGACCGGCAAGCTGGCTGGCGGCATGTTCGGCACGGTGCGCTTCAGCGACAAGGGTTTGTTGAAGCTGCCCAAATAGTTCACTGTGGATTCAAGCCCTTGCTCTGCGCCATCAAGCGCACCAGGCCGAGCAAGGCATCGGTGAACGGCGTCTCCATCCCCAGCTTCTGCCCGATTTCGCGCGCCGCGCCGATCAGGGCGCTGTACTCCAGCGGCCGGCCCGCCTCAGCGTCTTGCAACATCGAGGTCTTGAAAGCACCCAGCGATCGGGTGATGGCATGGCGCTGTTCGGGCGTTTGGTCCACGGCACAGCCCATGCGCGCGCCGATCTCGGCGGCCTCCAGCATGATGCGGGTCATCAGGCCGCGCACCAAGTCGTCATCGAGGATGCGGTCGCAGGTGGCGCCGGTCAGGGCGGACATGGGGTTGGTCGTCATATTGCCCCAGAGCTTGTACCAAATATCGCGCTGAATACGCTCGGACACGCTGACCTTGAAGCCCGCGCGGCCCAGGAGTTCGGCCAATTGCAAGACAGCCTCGGGCCGCCCGCCCGAGGGCGCACCGATGATCAGGCCCATGCCCATCACATGACGCACCAGGCCTGGCTCGGGCGTCGCGCAGCTGGCGTGGACCACGCAGCCGATCACCTGCTCGGCCGGGATCAGGGCGGCCACCGCGCCGCCGGGGTCCACGCTGTCCAGATGCTGACCTTCCAGCTCGCCGCCCAGGCCCTCAAAGAACCACCAGGGCACGCCGTTCATGGCCACCAGCACATGGGTCTGCGCGCCCAGCATGGCCTTGACTGCCGGCGCCACGGCGGCCAGGGCTGGGCCTTTGACGGCCAGGATGATCAGGTCTTGCACGCCAAGCTCGGCCGGCTCATCGCTGAGCCGGGCCGGGGTCACGCTGATGCGTTCGCCGCCCGTGTCCATGCGCAAGCCGTGCTGGCGCAGCGCGGCCAGGGTGGCGCCACGCGCCAGCACACTCAGCTCAACTTCCGCGCCCAGCTTCGCCCCCAAAAAGGCGCCAAACCAACCGCCAATGGCACCAGCGCCAACAATGCAAATTTTCATGACCGCACACCCACGCTTGAACAGATGGCGGCAGTCTCGCATAGCCGGCGCGGGGCGAGACTGCCAACTTGAACACGCCACAATGCAAGCATGAATACGCCTGATACGCCCAGCGCCACATCCACCCCGTCGCCCGTTTCGCAAGCCCTGCCCCTGGCCGGCCTGCGCGTCATCGAGTTCACCCATATGGTCATGGGCCCCACCTGCGGCATGGTGCTGGCCGATCTGGGCGCCGAAGTCATCAAGGTCGAGCCCCTGACGGGCGACAACACCCGCCAGCTGCTGGGCGCGGGCACGGGTTTTTATCCGCTGTTCAACCGCAATAAAAAGAGCCTGTCGCTGGACATCAAACACCCGCGCGGGCTGGAGATCGTGCTCAAGCTGCTGGCCAGTGCCGATGTGTTCAGCGAGAACTTCAAGAGCGGCAGCATGGAGCGGCTTGGCCTGGGCTATGAGGCCTTGAGCGCGCTGAACCCGCGGCTGATTTACGTCAGCCACAAGGGCTTTCTGCCCGGCCCCTATGAGCACCGCACGGCCCTCGATGAGGTGGTGCAGATGATGGGCGGCCTGGCCTATATGACCGGCCGGCCCGGCGACCCGCTGCGCGCCGGCAGCAGCGTCAACGACATCATGGGTGGCATGTTCGGCGCCATCGGCGTGCTGGCGGCGCTGCAGGCGCGCCATCAAACCGGGCGCGGCCAACAAGTGCAATCGGCCCTGTTCGAAAACAATATCTTTCTGGTGGCGCAGCACATGATGCAGTTCGCCATCTCCGGCAAGGCGCCCGACCCCATGCCCAACCGCATCTCGCCCTGGGGCATTTACGACGTCTTCAGCGTCAAGGATGGGGCGCAGATCTTCCTGGCCGTGGTCAGCGACACGCAGTGGCAGATTTTTTGCCAAGCCTTCGGCTTTGCCGACTTGGCGCAAGACGCCCGCGTGGCCAGCAATAAGCAGCGTGTGCTGGCGCGCGAGTGGCTGCTGCCCGAGCTGCGCAGCCGCTTGGCCGCGCAGCCGGTGGCCGAGATCAGCGCCGTGTTCGAGCGCGAGGGCCTGCCCTTCGCCCCCATCACCCGGCCCGAGCAGCTGATGGACGACCCCCATCTGCTGGCCACCGGCGGCCTGGCCCCCATGACCTTGCCCGATGGTCGCGCCACCCGCGTGCCCTTGCTGCCGCTCACCCTGGGCGGCGAGCGCCTGCCCTTGCGCCTCGACCCGCCGCGCCTGGGCGAGCACAGCCAAGCCTTGTTGACCGAGCTGGGCTATAGCGCGGCGCAGATCGCCGAGTTGCTGGCCGAGGGCGTGATTGGGCAAGCGTCGCCAAGCCCGTGAGGCTAGACGCGTTTGCGCGACTTGTACCCAGGTCGGGCATGACAGGGCTTCAGCGCCTTGTGAATCATTGACACTCTTTGTGGCGCAAGGCGCTTGCGCCGGGGCGAGATGGCGCTCAAGGCCTGAACCAGCGCCCAGCCCGTGATAGCGTGACAACCATGCCCTTCGCCCCCGCAAGCTCGCCCACGGCCACAAGGCCGGCCCCCATCACCTCGCAGCGTCGCCTGCTCTGGTGGGCCTATGCCGCCCTGGTGCTGGGCGTGGGCCTGCTGCTGAGCGTGGCCGAGTTGCAGCATTACCAGGCGCGTGGCGGGCCGCATCCCTGGGAGCCTTTTTTGTGGGAGCTCAGCAGTGTGCTCATCGTGGGCCTGCTGGCCATTGCCCTGTATCGCTGGCATGCGCGGCTGCGCGAACAAGGCCTGCCACTCTGGCGCCTGCTGCTGGGGCATCTGCTGGGCTTGAGCCTCTTTGTGCTGCTGCATGTGGCCGGCTTGCTGCTGCTGCGGGCCAGCGTCTATGCCTTGATGGGCCTGCCCTACCAGCACGATAAACTGCCCACCATGTTCGCCTACGAGGGCGCCAAGGACAGCATCAGCTACCTGCTCTTCGTCTTCATCAGCGAAGGCCTGCGCCTGGCCAATGCCGAGCAAGCGCGCCGCCATGAGCTGGAACGCCTGCGCAGCGAGTTGGCCGAGGCACGTTTGCAGCGCCTCAGCGATCAGATCCAGCCGCACTTTCTGTTCAACACCCTGAACCTGATTTCCTCGGTGATGTATGAAGACGTGGCGCGCGCCGACCAGCTGCTGTGCGAGCTGGCCACGCTCTTGCGCCAAGCGCTCAATGCCCAGCACAGCGAGCGCCACACGCTGGCGCAGGAGTTGCAACTGGTGCAGCCTTACCTGACGCTGATGCAGGCCCGCTTCGGTGAGCGCCTGCAGGTCAGCCTGGACGCCAGCCCGGCGGCGCAGGCCTGCCTTTTGCCCAGCCTGCTTTTGATCGCGCCGATTGAGAACGCCATCACCCACGATGTGGCCCAGCACCTGGGCCCGGTGCAGCTGCGGTTGTGCGCTGAAGTTGCCGCCGGCCAATTGCGGATCACGGTGGACAACAGCGGCACCGCCCCAAGCCGCGACACCCGCGCCGGCGCCATCGGCATGGCCAATACCCGCGAGCGCCTGCAAGCCAGCTATGGCGCACAGGCCAGCGTCAAGCTGGAAAGCCTGGGCGGTGGCAGCCGCCTAAGCTTGTGCCTGCCGGCGCAAATGGCGGAGGCCACCACCAATCTCCCGGCTAACCCCAAGGCCTCACTCACCGCTGCGGACACGCCCAGATGACGCCCCTCAAGGTCTTGATCGTCGACGACGAAGCCCCGGCCCGCGCCAAGCTGCGACGCCTGCTGCTGGCCCATGCGCCCGGCGTGCAAGTGGTGGGCGAAGCGGGCGATGCCCTGGAGGCCTTGCGTTTGGCCGAGGCGCTGCAACCCGACCTGGCCTTGCTGGACATTCAGATGCCCGGCATGAGCGGGCTGGAACTGGCCCTGGCCTTGCCGCCCGCCACCCACTGCGCGTTTTGCACCGCCTTTGAGCAGCACGCCTTGCGCGCTTTTGAGCTCAATGCGGTGGACTATCTGCTCAAACCCTTCAGCGCCGAGCGCCTGGACCAGACCCTGGCCCGGCTGCGCCAGCGCATCAGCGCCAGCATCAACAGTAGCGATCGCAGCGACAAAGAGCGCCCACGCGCGGCCCTGCTCAGCGCCCTGCAGCAGCTCCAACCCGTCAGCGGCCACTGGCTGGTGCCGCAGCGCGGCGGCGGCTTGATGAAGCTTGCCTTGGCGCAGGTGGAATGGGTGGCGGCGGCGGATAACTACATCGCGCTGCATGCCCCGCCCGCCCAGCATCTGGACCGCCACACCCTGGCGGATTTCCTGGCCCACGCCGCGGTGCAGCAGGCCGGCTTTGTGCGGGTGCATCGCAGCCATGCGGTCAACCCGGCGCATATCCAAGGCATTGCCAGCCTGGCGCGTGGCGAGGCTGAATTGACGCTCAGCTCGGGCGCCAAGCTGCGGGTCTCACGCGGCTATCGCGAACAACTCATTTAGGAAACGCTCAGGCATGACACCCGAACAAAGACTGCAGGCCCTGGGTCTGGAACTCCCTAGCGGCGGGGCGCCGGCCGGCAACTATGCGGCGGCGGTGCGAGCGGGCGACTTGCTCTTTCTCTCCGGCAAGGCGCCGCTGGCCATCGCGGGCGAGAACCCCAAAGGTCGTTTGGGCGAGCAGTACAGCGCCGAGCAGGGCTATGCCCTGGCGCGCTCCGCCTGCCTCGCTTTGATCGGGGCCATCAAGGCCGAGCTGGGTTCACTCGAGCGCGTGGCCCGCATCGTGGAATTGCATGGCTCCATCAACAGCACGCCAGAGTTCGAGGAACACGCCGAGGTGTTGGACGGCGCCTCCGATCTGCTGGTGGCCGTGTTCGGCCCCGCCGGCGTGCATGCGCGCTCGGTGATCGGTGTGGCCTCGCTGCGCAAAGGCGTGCCCTTGACGGTCAAGGCCACGCTGCAGATCCGCGCGGCCACGCACTGACCCCAGGCCAAAACCAACTCGCCCCAGAACGCTTGGCCGCAGCGGCTCGGCGGGCGATGCTGGCCGCCATGGCACACACATCACTCCCCCCGCATAGCGGCAGCGCTGCGCACGAAGCACCCGCAATAGCAACAGCACAGCGCCTCTTCTTCCTCGACTGGCTGCGCATCCTGGCCTTCGGCCTGCTGGTGGTCTATCACGTCGGCATGTATTACGTGACTTGGGGCTGGCATGTCAAAAGCCCGGCGGCCAGCACGACGATAGAGCCGCTGATGCTGCTCAGCTCGCCCTGGCGCATGGGCCTGCTCTTCCTGATCTCAGGCGCCGCCCTGATGCATGCCCTGGCCGCCAAGCCACAGCCCGCAGGCGCTTTCTTTCGCCGCCGCAGTGGCCGGCTGCTGTGGCCTTTGCTGTTCGGCATGTTGATCATCGTGCCGCCGCAGTCCTACTTCGAGGTGATCGCCAAGTTTGGTTACAGCGGCAGCTATCTGGACTTCATGCCCGACTATCTGCACGGCAATGCCGACTTCTGCCGGCTGGAAGAAGGCCACCGCCGCTGCCTCAGCCTGCCGACCTGGAATCATCTGTGGTTCTTGCCCTATCTGTGGGCCTACACGGGCCTGGCCCTGCTGCTGGCGCGCTGGGCGCCGCGCCTGCTGGCCTGGGGCGGCGGAGCCATCGCTGCGCGCAGCGGCTCCACCCTATTCCTGATGCTGCTGGGCGCGCTGCCACTGATGGTGGCGCGCCTGACGCTGGTTCAATTCGAGGTGACGCACAACCTCGTCTGGGACTGGTACGCCCACGCGCAATACCTCGGCTTGTTCTTGCTTGGCTACCTGATGGCCCGCGCGGGTGACACGCTGTGGCGGGGCCTGCGCCGCTTGCGCTGGCTGGCTTTGGCGGCGGCCCTGTGCAGCTGGGCGGTACTGATGCTTTACTTCCAGGCTTATGCCGACACCCCACCGCCCAACGCGCTGCGCTACGCCATGCGCCTGTTGTGGGGCGGCATGCAGTGGTGGGCCTTGGTGGCCGTCTGCGGCTTTGCGCGGCAGTGGCTAAACCAGGACAGCCCCTTGCGCCAGCGCCTCAGCGCCGCGGTGTTCTGCGTCTACATCCTGCATCAAACCCTCATCGTCGTGCTCAGCCAGGCCATCAAGCCCTGGCACCTGCCGCCGCTGATCGAGGGTTTGACCTTGATCGCGCTCACCGCCGCGCTTTGCGCCCTGGGCTATGCCTTGGCACGCCGCCTGCCTACGCCCTTGGCCCTGCTGCTGGGGGTGGAGCGCAAAAGAAACGCGCCGCAAAACCCTTCGCAATATCCCTCACACAGCGCCAGCGGCCGGCAGCCGCGACAATCCGGCTCAGTCCTCACTGCCGAGAAGATTCATGAAATATCTGCACACCATGGTTCGCGTCACCGATCTTGACGCCTCGCTGAAGTTTTACCGCGATGCGCTTGGCATGGTGGAGGTGCGCCGCAACGAGTACGAGGCCGGCCGCTTCACCCTGCTCTATCTCGCCGCCCCTGGCGACGCCGCGGGCCCCTATCAGCCGCAAGTGGAGCTGACCTATAACTGGCCCGATGCCGACGGCAAGAGCGAGCAATACACCGGCGGGCGCAATTTCGGCCACCTGGCCTTTGCCGTGCCCGATATCTACGCCGCCTGCCAGCGCCTGGCCGACCACGGCGTGACCGTGCTGCGCCCACCGCGCGACGGCCGCATGGCCTTTGTGCGCTCGCCCGATGGCATCTCGGTGGAGCTGCTGCAAGACGGCCCGGCGCTGGCCCCGGCCGAGCCTTGGGCGTCGATGGCCAATACCGGCAGCTGGTAAAAAAGACGGCGCCGCGACACGGCTTCGCCGAAATGAAAAAAGGGCCCGATCACTCGGGCCCTTTTACTTGGCGATGAACTGGAACGTGCTTACTTGCCGGCCTTCTCGGCGTTGAGTTTCTCCAGCTTGTCCATGGTCGCATTCATGCGGCGCATCAGCGCGCGGTAGGGCTCGGGCGAGGCCAGGTCCACGCCGGCCGCCAGGGTCAGCGGATAGGCATCGGCCGAACTGCCGGCCTTGAGCATGGCGAAGTACTTGTCCCGCAAGGCGGTGTCGCCCTTGCGAATGCCTTCGGCGAAGAAGGCCGCGGCACTGACGCAGGTGGCGTATTGGTAGACGTAGAAGTCGTTGTAGAAATGCGGGATGTAGGCCCACTCGATGCCGTAGAGGTCATCGATCTTGACCACGCCTTGCGCATCGCCGTGATAGCGCTTGAGCAGGTCTAGATAGGTCTTGGTGAACCATTCGCCGGTGACGGCCTCGCCCTTCTCCACCGCCTCATGCGACTTCAGTTCGAACTCGGCAAACATGGCCTGGCGGAAGAAGGTGCTGCGGATGCTTTCCAGCTCCTGGCTCAAGGCGAAGATTTTTTCCTCACGCGTGGCGGCCTTCTCGACCATGTGGTCAACCAAGAACAGCTCATTGGCCGTTGAGGGGATCTCGGCGATGAAGGTCGAGTAGTCCGCCGTCTCAAACGGCTGGGCGGCATTGGACAGCACCGAGTGCATGGCATGACCCCACTCATGCGCCAAGGTCGAGACGCTTTGGTACTCGCCGTTGAAGCTCATCAGCAAATAGGGGTGCACATCGTAGGCGGCCGGGTTCATGTAGGCGCCCGAGCGCTTGCCGCGCTGCGGCACGGCATGCATCCAGTTGCCCTTGAAGGCTTGGTCCAGCTTGGCGGTGTAGTCACTGCCCAGCGGCGCCAGGGCGGCCAGGGTCAGCTGCTCGGCCTCGGCCAGGGTGTAGCTGCGGCTGGTCTTGGCCAGCGGCACATAACCGTCTTGATAGCCGGGATTCTTCAGGCCCAGCATCTTGCTGCGCAGCTTCAGATAGCGGTGCAGGGTGGGCAGGCCGGCATTGGCCTCTTGCACCAGGCTGCGGTAGACGGCCTCTGGGATGTTGTCATTGCCTTGCGCCATGGCCACGCTGCTGGGGTACTGGCGCACCTTGGCGTTGAACACGGTGCCGCGCAGATTGGCGGCGTAGATGGCGCCCAGGGTGCGCTCATAGGCTTTGTAAACGGGCCAGAAGGACTTGAAGACTTGCTCACGCACCTTGGGGTCGGGGTCGGCGCGGAAGGCCACGTACTGCTCCTGATCCAGCACCACCTTCTTGCCGCGCACGGTGATGGTGGGCCAAGGCAGATCGGCATTGGTCAGCAGGCCGTAAATGCTTTGCGGCTGCTGCATGGGTTCGGCGGCGGAGGCCAGCAGCGCCTCTTCCTTCAGGCTCAGGGTGTGAGCGGCCAGGCGCAGAATCGTCGTCAAACCCTGCTTGTGCTTGGCCAGGCGCGGCTCGGCGGCCAGATAGGCCTCGACCTTGTCGCGGCCCGTGGCCGTGACTTCGGCATTGACGAAAGACACCGTCTCACCGAACTGGTTGTAGGCCGAATAGGCCAGCTGATTGCGCGCCTGGTTGGCCGTGACCTGGGTGTTCTCGTCAGCCAACAAGCTGGAGTAAGTCACCAAGCGGCCCAGGCGGCGGCGCACGGTGGAGATTTGGTCCAGGCCATCAGCCATGCTCTTGCTGCTGGTGCCCAGCGTGCCCTGCAAGGCCTTGAGCTTGGGCAACTCGGCCAAGATGGCCAGGCGCTCGGTTTCCCAGGCGGCCTCGTTGGCATACAGGGGGGTCAAATCCCACACGCCCTGCCCGGCCGGCACAGCGGCCATGACCGGCTTGGCGACAGCAGCGGCGGCCAGCGCCGGTTCAGCGGTGGTGGAGAGCAGCGCCAGGGTCGCTGCCAGGGCAATCACGGTGGGTTTCAACATGGTGATGATGGGCTTCGCAAGGAATTCGCGGGTAGCGAACTGGGTGGATGAAGACGTAGAAAACTTGTGGTCCTGTGCGCGCAAACAAGTCGAGGCCAAACGCCTGCCGCTCGCTTGCCGGCGCAGCTATTGTCAACCCAGCCGGCACACTCGGCCCGTGCCACAAGTCCTGGCCGGCACCAAAAACAAACAGCCCCGGTGGACTTGGCTTGTCCACCGGGGCTGGTCTTGCTTGCACGGGCCACGGGACTAGCCCGGGCCGTGCAGCTGTTGGGCGCCTTTTTTACTTGGCAGCGGAGGCTGCGGCAGCCGGGGCGGCCGTTGTCGTTGCTGCTGCAGCAGCAGGCGTAGCGGCCTTTTGATGCGTGTGCTTCTTGTCATGCTTGTGGCCGTGAGCCGCGTCCGCAGCGGCGGCCGGCTTGGCGGCGCCGGTGGTGGCCGCAGCCGGTGCGGCCGTTGTTGCGGCTGCTGCAGGTGCGGCCGCTGTGGTGTTGGTGGCAGCAACAGCAGCCGGCGCGGTGGTCGCAGCGGGTGCAGTGGTCTTGGCAGGGGCCGTCGCAGTGGCGGCAGGTGCTTGGGCGAAGGACGCCACGGCCAGGGTAGACAAAGCTGCTGCAGCGATGAAAGACGTGATCTTGGACATGATTAAAAGCCTTCTAAATGAACCCGTTTTGCTTCGGGTTTCTCAAGCGAGCCTGGCATTTGCCGGCTTGTGATCTCAACGAGCGCCCCCTCGCAACGGTTGACCCACCATGCGTAACGAATTGTTCGCGGCAGCTTGCGCCATTCGGCACATCAAGACAAGGCAGGCAGCTTCCACGCCAGCCGGTTGATGGGATGATGCGAGCCTTTTGTACTGGCCGCGCGAGCGCCGCAATGACCTTCCCTATCGCATGTTGATCCCATCTTCTAAGCCCGCCGCGACAAGTCGCACGGCGGCAGCTGACTCAGCCGGAGTCAGTCGCTCTTGAACGCTAGCAGCTACTCAAACGCCCCGCGCACCGCCTCCACACTTCAGCCGCTTGCCGCTTCTGGCCGCAGACTCTTGCTGGGCCTGAGCCTGGCCTTGCTGGCCGGCACTTGCCTGGCCAGCACGGTCGACAAACAGCTGGAAGGCCGCGTGGTCGGTGTGGCCGATGGCGACACCATCACCGTGCTCGATCAAGCCACGCAGCCCCACAAGATCCGCCTGGCCGGCATCGATGCGCCCGAGAAGCGACAGGCCTTTGGCCAGCGGGCCAAGCAGAACCTCTCTGATCTGGTCTACGGCAAGAATGTCAGCGTGGTGTGGCGCAAGAAGGACCGCTACGGCCGCATCATCGGCAAGGTGATGGTGGGCCAGGTGGACGCCTGCTTGGCGCAAATCTCACAAGGCATGGCCTGGCATTACAAGCAGTACGAGAAGGATCAGCCTGCCGCTGAACGCCGCAGTTATGCCGCCGCCGAACAGCAGGCCCGCCAGCGTGAAGTGGGCCTGTGGCATGAGGAGCAACCCACCGCGCCCTGGGACTTCAGGCGGCGCTGAAGCCCACGACAGCCACGCTCAGTGCGAATGGGTGTGATGTGCGTCCGGCACATGCGCATGGCTGTGCCGCAGGGGCTGATGCACATGCGGGTGGCTGTGCGGGCCTGTGGGCATGGGGTCGTGGTGATGATCGTGGTGGCCGTCGTCATGCCGGTGCGCATGCTCATGCGCCAGGGCTTCATGCTGATGCTCATGCGCATGTGATTCCGCCAGATGCAGCATCACCCCCAGCAACATCAAGGCGCCGCCCGCCACCATGCCCCAGCCGGCGGAACGGTCGCCTAGCGCGAACGCAATCGCCGCGCCAATGAAGGGCGCGAAGGCGAACACCGAGCCGGTGCGCGCCGCCCCAAACGCGCGTTGCGCCAGCAAGTAAAAACGCAGGCTCAGGCCATAGCCCGTAGCGCCCACGGCCAACAAGCCCAGCGCGGCCAGGGGCGAAGGCAAGGCCTCGCCGCTAAGCCAAGCCAGAAGCGCGGTGGCGGCCGAGCCCAAGGCCGCTTTGGCCAGCACCACCTGGCCGGGGTCGCGCTCGGCAAGCGCCCGCGACAAGCTGTTGTCCATGCCCCAGGCGGCCGTCGCCAGCAAAACGGCCAAGAGGCCCAAGAGCTGGCTGCTGCCGTGCAAGCCTTGATCCAGCACCAACAGCAGCCCGCCGCCCAGCAAGGCCAGCAGGCCCAGGACCACGCGGCGGTCCATGGTCTCACCATACAAACGCCAGGCCAGCAAGGCGGTGAACAAGGCTTCTAACGTGAGCATCAGCGAGGCGCCGGTGGCACTGCTGCGCTGCAAGCCCCAGGCCAGGGCCACCGGCCCCAAGGCGGCGCCAAAGCCGGCCACGGCCAGCAGGCGCGGCAGATCGCTGCGGCGCAATGCTGCCTCTCGCTTGGCCGGCTGACGCAGCAGCAGGCCGACCAAGGCCGCGCCCATATAGAGCAGGGCCGCTGTGCTGAAGGGCCCCAGGCCCTGCCCAAAAAACTGCAGCAAAGGCGTGCTGGCACCGAACAGGCCAGCGGCCAGCAGGGCCAAGAGCCCGCCTTCGAGCGCGGGCCGATGGGTTCGAAGCGGATTCATCAGGCGTCCTTGAAACTGAGGTGTGATCGGGCTGCAGCGCCTAGGCGCTCAGCAAGCCCGCGTCGAGCAGATAGCGCGAGGGGCTGGCGGGATTGAACGCCAGGGTCAGGCGTTGCCGGGCGCGCGTCATCGCCACATAAAGCAGATTGCGGTTCTCCGCAGCGCTGACATCACCGCTGAACTCACCGCGTGAGAGGTGGGGGATCAGCACATGATCGAACTCCAGACCCTTGGCCGCCTCGATGCTGGACAGGGTGATGCGGCGATTCGCACGCATGCGCAGCTGCTGCGCCTCGAGCTGATGCAGCACGCGGAACACATCGGCCAGCTCGCCACCTTCTTGCTGCGCCAGCTGAAGCAGTTGCGCCACATTGGCGCGCACCTGCTCGATGTCATCCTTGCGCACCAACACCGCTTGGGCCAGGCGCTGCGGCTTGAGTGCGGCCATGAAGCCATCCACAAAAGCCGGCAAATCATTCATCTTGAGCAGGCTGATGGCATCACGCAGCAGCGGCAAGGCGGTGGCCGAGGCATTGCGCAAGACCTGACCCTCGATGAAGCTTCGCATGCCGTCGGGGTCGCTGGCCGCCTCATCAATCGCGCGGCGCTGCGCGGTCAGCGCATCGACATGCCGCAGCTCGATGCTGTCGATCAAGGCGCCGGCAAACTGCATCAGCGCGGCCAGCACGGCGGCGCGCTGCGCCTTGCTCGGTAAGCCGCTGAAGTCGTCCATGCAAAAGGCTTGCAGGCCGCGCACCAGCAAGATCTCCGGCCGCTGCAAAAAGGGCTGCACGCCGGCGCAGGCATAATCCAGACCCAGCTGCAGCAGCTCGCGCTCGATCGGGATGGAGTAAGCGGGCTGGCGCAGCAAGATGCGCAATTCATCTTGCTGGCTCTGCCCCATATGCTCGCGCGCCACTTGCGCGATCAGGCGGGCCATCACGCGGGTAGATTCACAAGGCAGGCTGACGATCTGCGTCGCCTGCAGTTCGACGGCCGCATAAGGTTTGCCCGCCAGCGCGCCCACGGCCTGTGCCAGCGCAGGGCCGAAGCGGTGGCTGGCCGTCAGGGGCAGGCGCAGGGGCGCGCCAATCTCATGCTCAAAATGCTCGACCATGAAGCCGGCCTCGGCGCCGGCCTGCGAGTGAATGACTTGATCGCGGTCACCCACGCCCACAAAGGCGGCGCGGCGGTTGGCGCCCAGCAAGGCCTTCAGAATGGTGAACATGGCGCGGTTGGTGTCGTGCATCTCATCCACCACGATCAGGGCCAGGCCAAGCGCAAAGGGCGAGTCCTCGGCGCTGAACTCCTCCGCCAAGATGGCGTGGGCCAGGTCGTAGGTGGCATCGCCCTCGAAGCGGAAAGCCGGGTGGTCCGGGTGGCCGCCACGCCGGATGAATTCGTAGGCGGAGCGCACGCGCAGGGTCAGGTAGTCAAAGCCCAAGGTCTCGGCCAGGTCGGGCGTGATGCGGGCGCCCTCGTCCAACTGCTCGATCAGCATGCGGCCCTTGATCACTTCAAACGAGCGCAGCAAGCCTTCCACCAGGGCGCTGGGCGGCATGCCCAGTGTCAGCTCCTCGGGGTAGCGCTCCTCGGGCAGGGTCTGGGCCCGCTCGATGGCGCGCACGACGAAAGGCTTCACCAGCGTGGGCGTGGCCAGCTGCTCCGTGCCCGGCCCTTCACGTTCGGCCAGCAAGGCCGCACTGAAAGACTCGAAGCTGTGGATATGCATCTGCTCGATCTGCTCCGCCGCCAGGCCAATCATGCGCAGCTGCGTACGCAAGGCCTGCACCGCCGGGGCGGTGTAGGTCAGCGCCAGCACCATGTCCGGCCGCGCGCCACGCGTCAGCGCCTGGGCGATGCGCAAGGCCAAGGTGGTGGTCTTGGCGGCGCCGGCATTGGCCTCGATCAGCACATGGCGAGCCCGCGTGGTTTGAATGAGCAACTGCTCGGCACTGGGCTGGATGCGCTGCGGGACGAAAACTGAATCTGACATGGAGAGAAGGCGTGGGCGTTCGGCGGGACGTAGGCGCCAGTGTCGGGCAAAAGTGGCGGCAAACAGGGCGCGCAGCACGAACCCGACAGCGATTGCGCCGCGCTGGGCACTGTGGCTAGGTTGGACAGCGCACAGAGCGCCGCCGCGCGCCCGCCTAAGCTCGACCTTGCGCGGCTCGCGCCCAAGGCAGCGGCCTAGGGCGGCGCAACGGCGTCCACACATTTTTTCATGCCGCCGTCAAGCGCAAAGCCTAGGCTGTGCCGACCATGCGGCGCGCGCCGCCCCTGCCGCCACGCATCCAATTTGAAAAGTTAGCATCAGCCTATGCAAGCCACCGGCCTGACCGAGACCCAAGCCCGCGAGCAATTGGCGCGCGAGGGGCCCAATGAATTGCCGGTGTCGCGCCCGCGCAGCGTGCTGCGGCTGCTGGCGGACATCGTGCGGGAGCCGATGTCCCTGCTCTTGGTAGCCTGCGGAGCGATCTACCTGGTGCTGGGCAATCGCAATGACGCGCTGATGCTGCTGGGCTTTGTGTTCGTGGTCATGGGCATCACCTTTGTGCAGCAAAGGCGCACCGAGCGCTCGCTGGACGCACTGCGCGATATGTCCAGCCCGCAAGCCTTGGTCCTGCGTGAGGGCAAGACGCGCAAAGTGCCCGGCCGCGAACTGGTGTGTGGCGATATCGTCTTGCTGGCCGAAGGCGACCGGGTGCCCGCCGATATGGACTTGCTGGCAGCCGCGAATCTCACCGTAGATGAGTCCATGCTCAGCGGCGAATCAGTGCCGGTGAGCAAGCAGCTAGCAGCGGCGGCCAGCCCGGCGCCGGTGGATGGCAAGCCCGACGAACAAGCAGGCAGCAGCGACAACACCGGCCGGGTCTTCTCCGGCACGCTGGTGACCCAGGGCACGGCCCAAGGCCGCGTGGTGGCCACGGGTGGGCGCAGCGCCTTGGGCCGCATCGGCAAATCTCTGCAAGGCCTCGGGGGCGAGGACACGCCGATCCAGAACGAGACCCGCAAGGTGGTCAAACGCGTGGCCATCATCGGGCTCTTGTTGGCCGCCGGCCTGGCCCTGGCTTACGGTGTCAGCTCCGGGGACTGGTTGCACGGTCTGCTCGCGGGCCTGACGCTGGCCATGGCCATCCTGCCCGAAGAACTGCCAGTGGTGCTGACCCTGTTCCTAGGCTTGGGCGCTTGGCGCCTGGCGCGCGAGCAGGTCTTGGCGCGCAGCATCCCGGCGGTTGAGTTGCTGGGGGCGACCACGGTCTTGTGTGTGGACAAGACCGGCACCCTCACCGCCAACCGCATGGCCGTGCGCCGGCTTTGGACGCCAGCGGCCAGCTACGACAGCGCACAAGCCGCCGACCAACCGCTGGGCGAAGACCTGCACGAGGTGCTTGAATTTGCCGTGCTGGCCAGCCACCGCCGCGCCTTCGACCCCATGGAAGCCGCCATCGGCGCGGCCGGCCAGCGCCTGCTGGCCCACACCGAGCATCTGCACGCCGACTGGACGCTGGTGGAGGACTATCCCTTATCGCCCGAGATGCTGGCGATGTCCCGGGTCTGGCAATCGCCCGATCTGCAAGCCCGGATGATCGCGGCCAAAGGCGCGCCGGAGGCCATCGTTGACCTCTGCCATATGGACGCCGCGCACCATGCGGCCGTCGCGACGCAAGTCGCGCTGATGGCCAGCGCGGGGCTGCGTGTGCTGGGTGTGGCCCGGGCCAGCTTGGCCGCGGCAGATCTGCCCGCAGAGCAGCATGATTTCGACTTCGAATTCCTCGGCCTCATCGCGCTGGAAGACCCGGTCCGCCCCGAGGTGCCGCAAGCGATTGCCGAATGCAAGGCCGCAGGCATACGCGTGGTGATGATCACCGGCGACCACCCAGCCACCGCCAGCTCCATCGCGCGCCAGGCCGGGCTGAACACCGAGAGCGGCCCGCCCATCACCGGCACCGAACTGGCGGCGCTGAGCGAGGCCGAGCTAGACAAGCACCTTGCCGACACGCACATCTTCTGCCGCGTCCAGCCCGAGCAAAAGCTGCGCTTGGTGCAGGCCTTCCGCGCGCGCGGCGAGGTGGTGGCGATGACGGGCGACGGCGTCAACGATGCGCCGGCGCTGAAGGCCGCGCACATCGGCGTGGCCATGGGTGCGCGCGGCACCGACGTGGCCCGCGAGGCCGCCGCGCTGGTGCTGCTGAACGACGACTTCACCGCCCTGGTGACGGCGGTGCGCTACGGGCGCCGCGTCTTCGCCAATCTGCGCAAGGCCATCGTCTTCGTGATCGCGGTGCATGTGCCCATCGTCGGTCTCTCCATCCTGCCCGTGCTGCTGGGCTGGCCCATGCTGCTGATGCCGGTGCACATCCTGTTCCTGCAACTGATCATCGACCCGGCCTGCTCGGTCGTCTTCGAAGCCGAGCCGCTGGAGCCGGACGCGATGCGCCAGCCGCCGCGCCGCCCAGACGCCCGCCTGTTCGACCGCGCTGTGCTGGTGCGCGGCCTCTGGCAAGGTGCGGGCTTGCTGGCCCTGCTGCTCGGCGTGTTCGCCTTGGCGCGCGCCTTCTCCCATTCAGACGAGGTGGCGCGCGCGCTGACCTTCTCGGTGCTGGTGCTGTCCAACCTGGGCCTGATCTACGCCAACCGGTCCTGGCGTCGTCCCGCGCTGCAGATCGGCGCCCGGCATGCGCCCGAGCTGGCGGGGATCTCAGGCACAGGCCGAAAGTTGGGCGGCTTGAACCCGGCCTTCCTGTGGATGACGCTGGCGACCCTGAGCTTGCTGGCCATCGTTCTGGCCGTGCCCCTCGTCCGCACCCTGTTTTCCTTTGCCCCGCCTTCTGCATCGCTGCTGCTGGCGGGCTGCGGCGCCGCGCTGCTGAGCCTGCTGTGGTTCGAGGCGGTCAAATGGGCTTTGCGGCCGCGCAAAGGCTGAAGGCTGCTGCTGGCCAGACTCTGCCGGGACCCGATCCCTGTGAGCACCCCGGATGCAGCGGCGGCATCAATGGTCATTGTTTGGTCATCGTCCGATCATGACCGCGCCTGCCTCCTGACTCGAAACTGACGGCTCTTCAAATTCAGCAGTCAAGCAGTCGGCATCTCATGGGTATCAAACAACGGATCTGGGCCTTGCCCGCGATAGCGGCCTTCATCTTTGCGATCAGCATCGGGATCATTCTGATGGTGTCCCAGAACACTTCTGACACGATCAATCGCATGGGCAGCGATGCCTACCCGCATCTGGAGGCCTCCAAACAGGCCTTGACCCTGCTGGAGCCCATTTCGGCCGCCTACCAGGCCGCCGTCAGCGAAAGCGAACCCAAGCGGATCGAGGATGCCAACCGCTTGATGCAGCAACTCACCGCGCACTTCCAGCGCATCGAGAAAGTCGCCGGCCGAGAAGCCGCCGCCGCCGCGCTGCTTGTGGCCGCCCGCAGCTATGCCAAGGATGCAGAGAAAACCGCCCTGATCCTGCTGGGCAAGGCAGACGGCGAGGCGGCCTCTGCAGTGACTCAAATGCAAGAAAGCCTGAAGGCCTTGCGCAGCCCATTGGAAGATGAAGCGCGCCTGGCGCAAGAAGACTTTGATTCGCTCTTGAGCAGTGGCCGCGAGGGCGTGCGATCCGTCGGCAAGGTCACCCTCATCAGCGCGGCCTTTGTTCTGCTGGGCCTGGTGATTGCCTCCTGGCGCATCATCTCCAGTGTGTGGGGTCAGCTTGGCGCCGAGCCTGCCGAAGTGCGCCAGGTGATGCAGGAGATTGCCGCAGGTGATCTGTCACGCCGTATCGAACTGGGCGACCAGCAAGAGGCCAATCTCCTGAGCGCCATCGCCAGCATGTCGCATGGCCTGCGCGATATGGTTGACCAGGTGCGCGATGGCGCGGGCGAGATTGCCTACGCCGCGCAAGAAATTGCCGCGGGCAACCTGGATCTGTCCAAGCGGACCGAGGTGCAAGCAGGCGCTGTGGAAGTGACCACCCAAAACATGCAGCTGCTGACTGAGTCGGTGCGCGAGAACGCCTCCTTCGCTCGGCAGGCAACACGCAATGCCTCACAGGCCTGCTTGGACGCCGAAAGTGGCGGCAACGCGGTGCTCGACGCCATGGCGTCGATGCAGCAAATCAGTGAGTCCTCCGCGCGCATCGCCGAGATCACCGGGGTCATCGACGGCATCGCCTTCCAGACCAATATCCTGGCCTTGAATGCCTCCATTGAGGCGGCGCGTGCCGGCGAGCACGGGCGCGGCTTCGCCGTGGTGGCGGGTGAGGTCAGACGGCTGGCGCATCGTGCCGCTGAGGCGGCCAAAGAGATCGCCGGCTTGATCGAGGTCTCCACCCAGCATGTCTCGCATGGCACGACGAAAGTGAACCTGGCCGGCACCGCCATGCAGAGCGCGGTGCAGTCGGTGAACTCTGTTGCCACGCTCATCAATGACATCGCCCAAGCCAGTGATCTGCAGGCCCAGCGCATCTCGGAAGTCGGCGTAGCCATCGCCGGCATTGATGACAGCACGCGCCAGAACAGCGCACTCGTCGAACAAGGTGCGGCGGCAGCAGCAAGCCTGGAGCAGCAAACCCAGCGCCTGGCATCACTGACGCAGCGCTTTCAGACCAGCAGCTTGCCGGCCTAGTTGTCGTTTCCCAAGAGGTTGTTCACCCGAAGTAGTCAGGGAAGATGGAGGTTCTC
>NZ_CAMFJS010000006.1 GCF_945956965.1 uncultured Roseateles sp. | reverse complement strand
GATTGCCGATGAGAATGACTTTATTGACCGAGGCCATGATGCGTGCGCTCCGCAGTGTTCAGGGGGAATTAAATTTGTCTTAGGGGCAAAAGTTTTGTCCTGATTTCGCCCTTGAGGCAAAAAATTCTGTCCAACTTTTCCCGCCCGGCTGCCGTTCCCCCTGAACCCAGCCAAGACCCTATAGTTGCTAGAGCATCCATGCGCGCCGTTGAAGGATGCCTAGCCACACACACTACGGCCGGACCCAACATCAGCTTGCGCTCGCGGAACACTTTCTATTCCCGACAGCATACTGCATGTTCTTGGGGCACGATTAGGCTGGGCAGTCACGTCCAAGCCTCCAGGCAGGTTGGTGCCGACGGCAGCACGCAGTCGGCGGTGAACCATCACAAAGGTCAGCTAGATGCCTGCGACGGCCGCCACCCTTGCTCACCAATTGAGCATCGAGCATCTATCGGCACATTGAGTTCCTTGGCCAGTTGCACGATGTATGCCCCATGCTGCATCAGAACCCGTGGAGGGAACGCCGAGATCCGACGAGTCAGGTTGGTCGATACCGGTGTTCCAAGCCGTTGGTGCTCCAGCAAGGCCCAGCGTAGCCGCCGCCGCTGGTAATCCTCAACTGATTCGGCGTGCGCCTCAGCGGCCCGCAAAGTCTTTGGCAACCGACCTCTGCCAGCGTCCAAGGCTACAAGTGCACCAACCTCGGACAGGAGTCTGGTCCGCGTGACCCGCATCGGGCGATCCGATTCTGCCTTCCAAGTCAGCGCAAGCTGCGCAACGTCATCCGCCAGAAGCTGATCACGAGTGCCCCAGTCGATGATTGCCTTCCGCGTCTTTGTGGCAGCTACTCGACGAGTAGGCCAATGGCTCGCAAGCCATTGCCTGTCAAACTTTTCAAGCCAGTCAATTGCGCCAGAGCAGTCGCGGCGGATCTCCACTCGCGTGGCACATGGATGCGCTTGCAGGTAGTCCTGGACCAGCTGTCGATGATTCTCCCGTTGTCGCTCAACAGTTGCGGCGCGATGCTCCTGCCGCAAGTCGGGCTTCGCCAACTCGATCAATGAGAGCGTCCATTCCGAGACACGATGTACCTGTTGAATCTCGCGCTTTGGGGTCCCTGATGCGAGAGCTTCCTCGACAGCGCACAGCCTGGACTCACCAAGGCGCTGCCGCACGCTGGGAGACAGCGGCACCGTAGCCCCGCTTTGCAGTAGCTGAGATACCAGCGTTGCTGGTGCAACGCCGAGAGCGGCGGCGGCTACAGTAATCTTCCCTGAATGCTTGGCGAGCGCCATCTCCATCTGCTCCCGGATTGTTCCACTCGTTCCGAGAGCTTGCTTACTGCCGTAGCCGCGCGGAACCCGAAGCTCAATCGTCATGCTTGTCGTTCTTGTCGTTGGAACAGCCAAGATGCCGCCTGGGATCAAGGATGTCAGCATCAGACAGCGAAGTGTGTCCGGCAGCGAATTGCTCCGAGAAAATAAGCGCGATGGCCACAGCACGGACTTGCGCGAGCGCGGAGCTGTAGCCAGTCGCAGATGTTCCAAGAAGGGGCGTTCGAATTTTGCTCCGAGCGCAGAGAGGATGCCTACGGCATCGATTCCTCCATTGGCTCGATAGCCGCAATCCATGAGGGCGTGTTTCAGCCCATCGAGCCGCCCCCCCTCGCCAGGCAGTTCTTGGAGTTGCATCTGTCGAACTTGAGCGGCCATCCACTCCAGATCAGGGGAGGATGCAGCGACGCCCGTCCAGTCCTCAAGCGACGAGCTGTGCTCAGGACTGACGCAGCTACATGCGCCTGCCATCTTCCAAAGCCCGGCAGCCTTCCGGCCTACAAAGCATCGCGCACACGACTTCACCAGTGGTACTCGGTGCCGCGAGCAAACCGCAACCAGGCTCAGCTCATGTTCGACATATCCCACCGGAAATCCGCGTAGCCTGATGTCCTCGCTCACGCAGGCCGGACAGAACCGCGTCAATGCCGGTGACCCCATGAGCGGCCTACGGCTCAGGCCTAGAAGCACGCTGACATATGGCGACCGCCCAGCGCATAGCTGTTCGACGATAGTGCGATTCCGTTCGGCCGACGCAAAGAACAGTTGCGTCTTGAACGGCGTGTGCCTCAGCAGGATCTCCTCAGGCCGGTCATGCCACGGATGACCGCTTGGCATGACGTTTGCCAGCCTGCCCACGTCGAGCGGAACTATTGAACCGTACGCGGTCCTCAGTAGCCCCAGCAACTCCAACTTGCGAGTCATGTGGCCGGCGGTTCGCCCGAGAAATCGCGCAACAACTGATCGAACTGTCTCGCCCTCCACGGGCACGGGAAAGCTCGGCAGCTTCATGGAGCACCCAGAATTTCCAGCAAGTCCTTGGTCGACCCTGCTGTCACCATTTTGCGAATCTGTTCCTCGGTCAGAGGCGACTTGGCTCGTTGCGAGCCGGGGGGCTGTGGCTGGGATTCGGTGTTGCGATCTGCAGCCTGCAAACCAGCGCCTGCCGATGGCACTGCCGACGGCGCAGGCGCAATACAGGAGGGCTCATCCAGTTCGGGCTGTGGACCAGGCATCTCCGTCGCCGCTGCTCCCGCCGAACCGTCTATTTGGGGCCAAGCGTTTCGGAACAGATCATCAAACTCGTCAATTAGTCGGGGGTCACTTGAGCTTAAGGCCCTGATTGCCGAATGAAGCGGCTTCATTCGCTCATCAAACACTTCTTGAAGAAGCGTCTCATCGACGCGCTCGCTGCCGTCCTCAATTGCGGCTGACTGAGCTGTCGCCAAGTTGGCCAGCATGACGGCCGTGATGCCTTGGCTGTTCTTATAAAGCTGAGTACCAATCCCCGAGGAATAGGGAACTGGGTCGCGCACCCACTGAAACTCCCAGGCGGCCTCGCACATCTCTTGCCAAGCGACATCGTCTGCAGTGAGAGGCCGCTCCAAATCGAAGTACCCCCCTTCAACCAATCGGCGCGCCGCACTCAACTCGCTCCTGAGCAATTTAAGCGATTTGTAGGTTCCCACAACGATGATGGGCAGGCCCAATTCATCCCGGAGGTTGACCAGCAGCGCGATGATGGTCTTGGCTCCGCCCCCCATGAGAGAAAGATTCTGGAATTCATCCAGCACGAGAAAACCGACATGATGTGCAGTAACGATGCGCCGAATTTCGTCCAAGTATTGGGCCTGGTTCCTGCCTTGGATCTTGGAGAAAATTCCCGAGTAAAGCTTCAACCCCAGCGCCCGGTCTGCGTAGTCGCCGAACGTGGCGCACAAGGCGCCTACCGTACACCGGTGTGGGACATTTCGCCTGAGCCAGAGGAGCTGCTTCTCAGGAAACGGCTGGCCTTTGAACTGCTGGTGTTGCCACAACTGCCCTCCGAAGTAGTCGGTGATCCTATCGATCAAGGTGCTCTTGCCCATTCCAGAATGGCCGGTCACCATCGTGATCGCAGGCTTGATCGGAATGTCCACCTGGAGGCCGTGAAGCAAGCGCTGACCGTCCGGCGTAAACGGGTTGCGCGCCATGTATCCATCCATCACCGTCGTACAGATACTGCGCAATGCCCGGCGATGGACTGGGGAGACGGGGATAAAGAATCGTCTCAGTTGATTAATGCGTAGCAGTCGGATCGAATTGCGCAACTCCCGATCTTTAGGCTGAAAGTTGGGTCGAATGCCAAGCGCCAAATAGGCATCATCATCCGTTTCCGGCGCAAGAGGCAGATGCGCTATCAGCGGATTGCCATCAATCTCAGGGGCGCCAACCGTACAGTAAACAGGGCTACGCGAATTACTTGCGAACTGCATTTACCATCTTCCATAGATTTTTCGCGTTAGGCTTTTGAGCCGCCACTTCCGTTCCTGTTGACGTGTAGGGCAGCGCAGCCGCTTTTGGCTGAGCGCCAATGTGCGCACCCTCCTTGCAGGCGTCGAATTTGATTGACCCGCGCGCACTTGCCCGCTCTTCTGCACGGTGCTTTCGAATGTCGCTCTTGCCCTTGCCATGCAGTTTTGAGGTGGCGTTCTTCTCGGCCACAGCTGCCTTGACTTCCTGCTTGATGCTGGGTTCGCGATCCCGGGCATGTTTGTGGTGAGCGAGATCCGCTTGTTCGGCAGTCCTGCGCTGTCGGGCTCGAAACTCTCGCTGTTCGTCAAAGGAAGGTTTGACTCGTGCCACGTCCGGATCGATGTTGTAGGCAACGATCCATTTGTTGGCCTGGCTGTCAAAGACGTGGATCTCGGCTGCGAAGTTGGGGTCATATGCAACCGCGATCTCGAAGGGGTTTGAGGCTCCCTCTGCGATATAGCCCATCTCGTAAAGGCGGTCAGACCGGTACACCTCGTTCCTAAATTTGATCCCCGCCCCAGTGACTTGCCCCTTGCCGCGTTTCAACAGATGCTCGAACACGAAATTCGGACCCATGGCACGCGTGAACCCAGGGCGGTTCCGAAGCGCCCAGTTGTAGAACCCGATCCGCGAGGCGACGCGGCCACCTTCCGACAATGCTTCCTTGGGTAGCCGTTTGGGCTGAACCGGTCGACGGTTCAGGTCCATAATGATCTCGACCAGTAATCGTTCGAACTGAAACAGGTTCAACGCCGCGGTGTCTTTGCCATCCCCTTCGCCGCGCTTTCGGTACTTCTTGAACAGGCCCGGGAGATCAAAACGGCCAAGTCGCTTGCGCTTCACTTCGGAGTTCTTCCCCTCAACAGTTCCCTTCTTATTGGGGGCATACGGTTCTGTGATCTCGACACGTATGCCGGAGGAGGGAAAGGTTTGTCCCATGTTGGAGACCAGCTCAGCGCGATCGGCGCGAAGCACGGTTGGCAGCTCTTGGCACGGCCAATCGGCAGACGTATAGGGAAGCCCCAGACGCTGAAAAACCGGCCCCTTGTCAGAGAAGGTGTTGTTGAGCGCCAGCGCCGCCACCGCCCAACTTGGGTTGTCCAGTGTCACTGCATAGCCGACGATGACGCCGGTGAAGATGTCCACAATGAGATAGACGGTAGGCCGTCCAACCAACTTGGACTTGGTGAGGCGCGACACCAGCTGGATCTGAATATGCGTGGCATCAATCTCATAGAAGCCGGGCCCGAAGACCTTGTCCGTGGCCTCGCCAACCGCCTTCACGTCCAAATCCGTTTGATCGGCGCGTAGAGCTCGAAGCTTCACCCTGATCCGGTATCGGAACTGATGCCAGGTAGGCACTCGAAAACGACTGATAAGCTCGGGACTGAGAAAGAGCTCGGGCTCGTCCGAATCGACGACGTATTCCGGCGGAACCTTGAAGTCCCTGATGATCATCTCGTAGTAGGCTGACCGGAAAGTCATGCCGGCTTTCACTACATAGAGATCACAGGCACGCTCGATGGCTTGCTGGAGTTCGTGCGATGGAAAGTCGCCATGCAACTCCGGTATTGCGGCCAAGACGCCGCGCTTGCGCCCCTGCGTTTGTGGCTTGGGTTGCCTGGTCCCCTTGTCCAGCGCCTCATCCGAATCCAGGGGGCAGTCCATGAATGCACGCACCACAGCGAGAGAGTTGCGCCCGGCGCGCAGCCATTCAAAGAGCCAGCGGCGAATGGTTCGCTCACTCTTGCCCTTGGCGGCCGCAATGCGTCTCACATGCGTGGAGAGCGTGGCCTTCGGTCGGAGATAGGAGGCTGAGTTCTGGCTGATCTCCCCCACCACTTCCTCAACATCCTTGAGTCGCTTGAGCGCCTTTGGAGGCAACTGCTTCGGCAAGGAGACTAGAGGCAGGTAGGGGTCCAGACCCTTGACCAAGGACCCATCATCCAGCAGCTCTATCCACCGTTCGTAGCCCATTTCAAATGGACCAGCTTGGCTATTGAAATCCACATGGATCAAGGTCACCGCTGTGAGGCCATGAACCTCAAGCAAGCGGACTGCGCCGGTGACTTCCAGCGCTGCCGATACCGGAGCAAAGACGTCATGGATTTGGAAAGGGGTCGACGGTTGAGATTGGCGCGTCATGCGTCAAGCCTCAATGCACAAGGGGCGTCATGATTCATGAGACTGCTGTCGATATCGATGCGGCTCTGGCGATTCCACACAGCGGCTCCCAGAATTCGGTGCCCAAGCGATTCGTCGTCCAGATCAATTGCCAAGCAGGCACGCTGGAGAATTTCTACGTAGGTGGCGTCCGGAGTCCACAAGCGCTCAAACTCCTGCGCCAGCAGACTGGGTTCGACACCCGCCATAGCAACGTCTCCGCTGCGCAGCGCGCCTTCGAAAAAGCCAAGGTTCTCGGCACGCGTCATTGGCAAGGAAGAAGGCGTTACCAGAAACCAAGCGATACCCAAGCGCTCCCAATACACTCGCTCAATCAGCAGTTTTTCCATAGAGCGGGCATCAAGCTCCGCGTCGGGCTTCACTGACACTGCGACCAGTCGAACACCATCCGCTTCCTTGACGGAGAGGAGCAGATCCGTGGTTAACACACTTGGGGTCGCGGTGTACGGAATGATCGGGTGAGCGATCCCGAGCCGATCGGCAATCCACTGCGTGTCACGCCAGGGAAGCAGCGCGTACTGTTCACGAATGTCGATAATGCGGCTGGAGTATTCGCAAAGAAGGTGCACGTACCACTCGATGCGGGAAAGGTAGTGGTGTTCGCGCCCGGTAATCGGGCTCGTCACCATGCTCGACGTGCCATGCGACGGGACATCTCGCACGTAAAACCATGGCTTGTAGTGCGCCCCCTCACCTTGTCCGAAGCCCTTTTGGATCCACTTTGCAACTTGGGCCACAGTAGGCCGCCGCTTCCGGCTACCAGCCATGACGTCGTCCGCTCCGAGGACCACATGGGAAGCAATAGCTCGCGGACTGCAAAGATGCTGGTCCCCGCCATGCTTTATGAATCCGTCCAATACCGCCAGCGTATGCGTAAGCGTTATAAGTCATTGATTTAAAAGACTTTTATGCTACCACGCATGTGATGGGAAGGGCGATTCTGTGAGCACTGCGGGACCGCGCCTCCCAGACACTTGCAGCCTTATTGCTGGACCTATCCGCCGCGCCGTTGCAGCGGCTGCTAGCTGCCAAGAAGCCAAAGGCGCGCGGAGTCTCTCCCCATCGATGTCCTGCTAGATCTCATCCATGGCGGTAATATTTTTTGCAGAGGTGTTGAAATGTTTATCATCGCTCAGTGACTTACAAACGTTGGCTCATCTCCTGGATCGGCAATGCCGACCATCAAGCTTCCGAGGGTGCATCCGCCTCGGGAGAAGGCCCAATCGCTACAGCGCTGACCCATGCCCCGAGGTTTGATCGGGTCTGCCTGCTAACCAACTACCCACATGGGCGCAGCGCGGCCTATTGCGCCTGGCTGGAGCAGCACAGCGGCTACGAAGACGCCGCCGTGGACCTGCAGGAGATCAACCTTCGTAGCCCGATCGACTACGCTTCGATCTATGACGAGGTCAGCAAACACCTCAAGGACCTTGGCCTTCCCAGGCCCGACGTCGAACTCACCTTTCATCTGAGTCCTGGCACGCCCGCCATGGCGGCGATCTGGATCATGCTGGCCAAGACCCGCTTCCCGGCCAAGTTGATTCAGACATCGAAGGAACATGGCCTGGAGTCGGTGGACTTCCCGTTCGATCTGGCCAACGACTTCTTGCCGGAGTTCCTGCAGCGCAGCGGGGAACGGATTGAACGCCTCGCCCAAGGCCCAACGGAGGGCGCTCCGGAGTTCAGCAAGATCCTTCACCAGAGTGCCGCTGTGCGCCAGCAGGTGCTGCTCGCCCGTCGGATCGCCGCCCACGATGTCCCCGTCCTTATCCTTGGCGAGACCGGCACGGGCAAGGAGCTCTTCGCTGAAGCCATCTGCGCCGCCAGCGAGCGCGCTGGCAAGCCCTTCATTGCCGTCAATTGCGGGGCCATCGCGCCCGAGCTGGCCAACTCCGAGCTCTTCGGTCATGTGAAGGGGGCGTTCACAGGTGCAGTTGCTGCTCGAAAGGGGCACTTTCAGGAAGCCAATGGTGGCACTCTGTTCCTTGACGAGGTCGGCGACCTACCCCTCGAAACCCAGGTGCGGCTTTTGCGCGCCTTGCAGGCCAAGGAAGTCACGCCGCTCGGAGACTCAAAGCCGGTCAAGGTCGATGCTCGGATCATTGCCGCGACGCACCGAGACTTGGCAGCGGATGTTGCCGCCGGCCGCTTCCGAGAAGATCTGTTCCACCGCCTAGCCGTTGGCATCCTCCGCCTCCCACCGCTGCGGGAGCGCGATGGCGACACGGACCTGCTCGCGGACGCGTTCCTAGCCCAGATCAATGCCGACGCGCAGGGCAAGCCGGAAGCACAAGATAAGAAACTTTCCGCCAGCGCAAGAAAACTTCTTGCGCAACATCCTTGGCCGGGCAATGTCCGTGAGCTGTACCACACGCTGCTAAGAGCTGCGATCTGGTCCTCTGGCCCAGTCATTCAAGCGGAAGACCTGCAGGCCGCCCTGCTCCAGGTCCAGCCAGCCAATCAAAGCCTTTTCAGCCGACCGTTAACGCAAGGCTTTGATTTGCAAGCGGTTTTGGACGAAATCTCGCGAGACTACATTGCGAGAGCGCTCAAACAGTCTGGAGACCGCAAGACCGCTGCAGCCAAGATGCTGGGTTTCGCCAACCACCAAACCCTGGGCAACTGGATGAAGCGGCTGGGTTTCGAAACACAGGAAAATAGCGACTAGGGAGGACTGGCACGGCTTTCGCAACACAAGAGGCATGATTGCCCCGAAAGCCGGCCAGATGTCGATGCAAGACATCAAATCGCTGAACTTCGAGCCGCTGCGCGCGGCCTACCCCGAGCTCGCCAATATGGGCGGGTATGCGGAGCACTACGCGCACACCGACCCCGAGAGCGCACTGGTCAAGCTGCGCAATTTCGCCGAACGCCTCGTCGATCGGCTCTACCTGAAGCTCAGGCTCGAGCGCGTTCCGCAGTCCAACTTCGTGGATCTGCTGCACAACGCTAGCTTCCGCGAGGTGGCCCAGCCCTTGGTTCTGGACAAGCTCCATCTGCTGCGCCGCCTGGGCAACCGGGGCGCCCATGGCGAAGACGTCGAAGCCTCAGATGCCGTCCGCTGCGTACAGGAAGCATGGCAGCTCGCACGGTGGCTCCATGTGACCTTCCTCGGCGGCAAGGTCGTGGACTTCTCCGAGTTCAAGCAACCTCCGGTCGAAGGCATCGACAGCAAGGCCGAGTTCAAACGCAAGGCCAAGGCGCTGGCCGAGGAGAACAGCCTCAAGGAGGAGCGACTGAAGCAGGCGCTGGAGGAACTGGCTGCACTGCGCGCCGCTGACCGTCTTGCCGCGCATGCGGCAGACGTCAACGCGCCGCCCACCGCGCAAGCGCTGCAACTGGTCAGCCAAGCCTCGGCTCAAGCTGCCAGCCAGCTGCGCTTCACGGAAGACAACACCCGCAAATGGCTGATTGATCGGGACCTGCGCATGGCCGGCTGGGATGTGCCGCCTGGCACCGCCAGCAACGATTCGGTGGGCCAGGAGGTCGAAGTCCCGCACCAGCCCACCACCACCGGCAAGGGCTATTGCGACTACGTGCTCTGGGACGACAACGGCAAGCCTCTGGCGGTTGTCGAAGCCAAGAAGACGTTGGTCGATGCGCGCGCCGGCCAGGAGCAAGCCAAACTCTACGCAGACGCGCTGGAGAAGGTGCACGGCCAGCGGCCGATGATCTTCTATACCAACGGCCACGACATCTGGGTGTGGGACGACGCCGGCGGCTACCCGCCTCGTTCGGTATTCGGCTTCTTCTCCAAGGACACGCTGCAGTACCGTGTGGGCTTCCAGCGCAAGGAGAAGCTGGACCTGCTGAAAGACGTTCGGCCCGACCCCAACATCGCCGGCTACCTGCATCAGCTCGAAAGCATCACCCGCGTCGCCGAGCGCTTCACGCAGCGCCATCGCCGCGCCCTGGTGGTCCAGGCGACGGGCACGGGCAAGACCCGGGTCGCCATCGCCTTGGCCAAGCTGCTGATCGAAGCCCGCTGGGTCAAGCGCGTGCTGTTCCTGTGCGACCGCAAGGAACTTCGCAAGCAGGCCAAGAACGCCTTCAACGACTTCGTCCAAGAGCCCATCTACGTCATCGGCCAGGCCAACGATGTGGGCAAGATGGATGCGCGCATCTACATCGGCATCTACCAAGGGTTGATCAACGACTATGAGTCGTTCGACGTCGGCTTCTTCGACTTGATCATTGCCGACGAGTCGCACCGCTCCATCTACAACCTCTACGGCGACCTCTTCAAGTACTTCGACGCCATCCAGGTAGGCCTGACCGCCACGCCAGTCGAGATGGTCAGCCGCAGCACTTGCCGCCTGTTCGGGTGCGACTACAAGCTGCCCACCGCCAACTACCCGCTGGAACAGGCGATCGCCGACCGAAAGCTGGTTCCGTTCCGCGTTGTCGCGCACACCACCAAGTTCCTGCGCGACGGCATCAAGGCCGCACACCTGACCGATGAGCAGATCGCCCAGCTCGAGGACCAGGGCATCGACCCCAACACCCTGGACTTCGACGCCAAGGAGATCGACGACGCCGTCTTCAACAAGGACACTAATCGCGTCATCCTGCGCAACTTGATGGACAACGGCCTGCGCGATGCCGATGGCCAGCTCCCCGGCAAGAGCATCGTCTTCGCGCGCAACATCGACCACGCCCGCCTTCTTGCCGAACTGTTCGACGAGATGTACCCGCAGTTCGCCGGCAAGTTCTGCCGAGTGATCCACTCCAAGGAGCCGCGAGCCGAGGATCTGATCGACCAGTTCAAGGAGCCCAACGGCGACTTGCGCATCGCCATCTCGGTGGACATGCTGGACACGGGCATCGACGTGCCCGAGGTGGTCAACCTTGTCTTTGCCAAACCGGTCAAAAGCAAGGTCAAGTTCTGGCAGATGATTGGCCGCGGCACTCGGCTGTGCAAGAACCTCTTCGGCCCAGGCAAGGACAAGAGCGAGTTCCTCATCTTCGATCACTGGAACAACTTCGAGTTCCATGAACTCAATGCCGAAGAGGTCGAACCCTCCACACCCAAGCCCCTGACCCAGCGCCGCTACGAAGCTCGCATCGAACTCGCCGCACTGGCCCTGGCCCGGTCCGACCTGGCTGCGTTCGACCTACTGTCCCAGCAGATCCAGCAAGACGCAGCCGCCCTGCCCGACGGTGCCATTGCTGTGCGCGAGAACTGGCAAGCGGTGCAGCAAGCGCGCGATGCCAAGCTCATCCACCAATTCGCACCCATCACACGGCAGCTGCTGGTCGACACGGTCGCGCCGCTGATGAGCGCCGTTGATGTGCGCGGTGAGGGAGATGCCCTGCGCTGGGACCTTCTGCTGGGCAAGGCCCAGGCTGCAGCGATTGCAGACCCTGGCAAGCCCAACCCACATCGGGCCGAGATCCTGGAATGGGTGGGACGCTTGCCGCCACATCTCAATCCGGTGCGTGCCAAGGCCGACGAGCTGAAGGCCCTGCGCTCCGACGCCTTCTGGCAATCGCCTAGCTTTGCCGAACTGGACAAGCTGCGCGTGGCCCTGCGCGATGTGATGGCACTGGCCGAAGCACCAGTCCTGCCGCCTCCGATGCCGACAGCCGTGCTCGACGTTCGCGAAGACGAGGCCGAGTACCAGATCCACGACCGCCCCTCCAGGATCAAGGACGTGGACTTCGTCATCTTCCGCAAGGCGGTACAGGCCGCGCTGGAGCCCTTGTTCCAGAGCGACCCGGTACTCGTCAAGGTGCGAAACGGCGAAGCCATCACCCAGGACGAACTGGACAAGCTCAACAGCCTGCTCCACACGCGCAACCCCGATGTGGATCTGGCCACGTTGCGCGAGTTCTATCCCGACACCGCCATCCCCTTGGCACACATCCTGCGCGCCATCGTCGGCCTGGACCACGAAGCCGTCGAGTCCAAGTTCACGGCCTTCGCCCAGTCCCACGCACTGAGCAGTCAGCAGCTCCGCTTCCTGAGCATGCTCAAGGACCACATCCGCCAGTTCGGCGCCATTGCGGTGTCGCAACTCTTCGACGCACCGTTCAACACCCTGCATGCCGAGGGCCTGGGCGGCGTCTTCCCCAATCAACTCCAACTCGACGAGGTGGTGGCGCTGGTGCGCGGCTTTGGTGAGCCGCTACAGCCGCCCGCCACCAGCTGAAGCCGTAGACAACAAGAAAGCACATCATGATCACAGGGCCCCTCAAGAGCCGCATCGACAGCCTCTGGACCGATTTCTGGACCGGTGGCATCACCAACCCGCTGACGGTGATCGAGCAGATCACCTTCCTGATGTACAGCCGCCTGCTGGACATGCAGGAGCGAAAGGACGAGAAGCGCGCCTCGCTGACCGGCCAGCCGTTTGCTCGCCGCTTCAGTGAAGCCGACCAGGATTGCCGCTGGGAAACGTGGCGCCACTTCGGCAGCGAAAAGATGCTGCCTCATGTGCGCGACCGCGTGTTTCCGCACTTCCGCCGCCTGGCCGAGCGCAGCACAGGCTCCGGCAGCCTGTTCGCGTCCTTCATGAAGGACGCGCAGCTGATGATCCAGAAGGAGACCCTGCTCTCCAAGGCCGTAGCCGCCGTGCAGGACCTGCCCCTGGAGCGAGGTGACACCAAGGGCGACCTCTACGAGTACCTGCTCAGCAAGCTCACCACCGCCGGCATCAACGGCCAGTTCCGCACGCCGCGGCACATCATCCGCCTGATGGTGGAGCTGATGCAGCCCCAGCCCACGGATCGCATCTGCGACCCCTCCTGCGGCACCGCCGGCTTCCTGGTCGAGGCCTACGACTATCTGCTGCGCGAGCACACCAGCGACGCCGGCAAACATGTGGAGCTGGTGGACGGCGAAGAGCACATCACCTACAGCGGCGACCTGCTCGCCCAGCAAGGCCATCGCGCGCATGTGGACAGCGACATGTTCCATGCCTACGACTTCGACGCCACCATGCTGCGCATCGCCAGCATGAACCTGGTGATGCACGGCGTGGGCGAGCCCGACGTGCACTACCAAGACACGTTGAGCCAGAGCTTCGAGGAGCGCCACCCCAAGGGATCCAAGGGCGCGTTCGATCTCATCCTGGCCAACCCACCGTTCAAGGGCAGCCTAGACGAACAAGACGTGGCCCCGGACCTGTTGCGAGTCGTCAAGACCAAGAAAACGGAGCTGCTCTTCATCGCGCTCATCCTGCGCATGCTGAAGGTCGGCGGTCGCAGCGCCACCATCGTGCCGGATGGCGTGCTCTTTGGCTCCAGCAAGGCCCATGTACAGCTGCGCCAACACCTGATCGAGAACAACCAGCTGGAAGCGGTGATTTCGCTGCCGTCCGGTGTGTTCAAGCCGTATGCAGGCGTCTCCACCGCCATCATCATCTTTGCCAAGGGCGGCAAGACGGAGAGCGTCTTCTTCTACGACGTGCAGTCGGATGGGTTCACGCTGGACGACAAGCGGGCTCAGATCGGTGATGGCAAAGGGGACTTGCCGGATGTGCTGGCGAAGTACCGGCAGTGGTGTGAGGGCAGCATCAAGCTCGAAGACCGGACTGCCAAAGCCTTCGAGGTTTCGGTAGGCGACATACAAGCACAGGGCTATGACCTGTCGATCAATCGATACCTGGTCAAGCCACAGGAAGTGCGCACGGCTGTCGATCCTCGAAAGATCCTTGGTGACCTCATCGAGCTTGAGGCTGAAATCCAAAGGGACTTGATTGATCTGAACGGACTGCTGAAATGATCCAAAGCAGCTCGATTCCGTTAGAGGAAGTCATTGCGCGAAAGAACGGCTCTGTAGATCCCTCCAAGTTCCCTGAGGAGGTCTTCGAGTTGCTGAGTATCCCCGCATTTGATGCGGGGCGGCCGGAAGTCGTGCGGGGCCGAGACATTGGCTCAAGCAAGCAAGTGGTTCAGCCAGGCGACGTACTGCTGTCGAAGATCGTCCCGCACATTCGCCGGGCATGGGTGGTAAGGCCCACAACATCGCACCGGCTCATTGCATCTGGCGAGTGGATTGTCTTCAGAGACGAGCGTTTTCTGCCCGACTACCTCAAGCACTTGCTTACCTCCGATGGATTCCATCAGCAGTTCATGCAGACTGTTTCTGGGGTAGGAGGATCTTTACTCCGAGCGCGCCCATCAGAGGTCGCAAAGATCCGCGTGCCTGTTCCAAGCAAGGCTGAACAGCAGCGTGTCGCCACGATCCTCGACAAGGCACACAGCCTGCGCCGCAAGCGTCAGGAGGCCATCCGGCTGGCGGACGAGTTTCTGAGGGCCGTGTTCATCGACATGTTTGGCGATCCCGGTTCAAACCCAAAGAACTTTGAAACCGGCACCATCCGCGATCTCGTCGCATCGGCGAACTATGGGACCTCAGAAAAGGCCAGCGAGGAGGCCGGCAAGTACGCCATCCTTCGCATGAACAACATCACCTATCAAGGTGGCTGGGACTTTTCGTCCTTGAAGTACGTGGATCTGGAACCAGCGACGGCGCATAAGTACCTGACGCAGCGGGGCGACCTATTGTTCAACCGGACAAATAGCAAGGAATTGGTTGGGAAGACGGCCGTCTACATGCGAGACGAGCCAATGGCGATTGCCGGCTACTTGGTTCGGGTGCGGATAAATGAAAAAGGTAACCCCCATTACGTCTCTGGGTACCTCAACTCTGCTCACGGCAAACAGACGCTCGTAAGCCGAGCAAAGAGCATCGTCGGCATGGCCAACATCAACGCCCAGGAGATGCAAGACATCCCGCTCCTGCTTCCACCTAAAGACCTGCAAGACAAGTTTGGGCGAGTGGTTGAGGAGGTTACTCGCCGTGCATCCAAGCATCACGTCTTTGCTCAGCAAGCGGACAAGCTGCGGGCGGCTCTGGCCAACCAGTTCTTCTGCACCGAGACGGCTTACGCGTAGAGCCTTTTGATTGCTCTCCGCTGACCTGAAAGCCCTCTGTCAATGACATCACTGATCAAATCGCTATCGCTCAAGAACTTCAAGGGCTTCTCTGAGGAGGTTCGCGTTGAACTCCTCCCTATCACCTTGCTGTTCGGTGCCAACAGTGCCGGCAAAAGCAGTGTGCTGCAGGCTCTGCAGTACGTGCGTGAAATCCTGGAGCGACACAACGTCAACGCTGATCGCACCCTGCAAGGTGGTGAGGCCATTGACCTGGGCGGCTTCTTGAACCTCGTCCACGGTCGAGACCCACGCAAGGAAATCGAAATCGAGGTCGGTCTCGAACTTGGAGAGAGCGACATTCCTGAACTGGTTCCAGAGGCGTTTGAGGAATGGGAGGTTCGGGACGACCGCGTCTGGGAGATGTACAACGCCCTGCAGGATGTGCGGAAGCGCGTCACCCATGTCGCAGTACGTCTGCGCGTTGGGTGGAATGAACAGCGTGAGCAGCCCGTCGTTCGAGGTTATGAGGTGATAGCGAATGGGCAGTGGTGTACGCGCATCACTGCCAGCAACGACGGGCGTGATGCCCAGATGCGCTTGAATCAAGAGAATCCGATCTTTGAGGTCGAGCGCCCAGATGCGGATGCCATGCTGGCGGAGATGCTGGACCTGGTTGATCCGCAGGATCTTGGGCAGTCCGCCAACGGCACACCGTCAAGCAACGGTAGTAGGAAGACGTCCGTGCTGCCAGAGGTCCTGGCTGCGGTGCAAGAGGCGGGCTTGCAGCGGCCCGGCCAAGGCTTGCGGGCCTGGCTTTCAGGGTTCCGCGGGGCTCTGCCCAGGCTCGATCAATTGCTGTTCGTCCCAGCCCCTGGCGTTCAGGGAGCACAGAACATCTACCTTGTCCGCGAGTTCACAGCGTTCCTGTCGTGGCTGACCGTGGGCCCTGCGTTGCTGCTGCGTGATCAGTTGCGCCAGATGCGCTACATCGGGCCGCTGCGCCGCATTCCGCCGCGTGGCTTCGAAGTGTCGCTCACCAAGAGCGACTCGGCCTGGTCTGATGGCATGGCCGCGTGGGAGACATTGGTCACGGGCAGCCAAGACCTAGTGGAACGAGTAAGCGACTGGATGGAATCGCCCCTCAAGCTGGGCACGGGCTACGCCGTCACCCGCAAGGCATTCCAGGAGTTCGATCCGAACCACCCGGTTCCACAGCCCATCGGCCCCATCCGCAAGCGCGCGCAGCTGGTGGACGGCGCTGGTCTGACCTTGCAGCCGCAAGACGTGGGCGTCGGCATCTCGCAGGTGCTGCCGGTTGTCGTGGCGGCCCAGGACAGCTCGGCCAGCGTGGTATGCATCGAGCAGCCCGAGTTGCACATTCACCCTGCCGTGCAGGTGGGGCTGGGCGACCTGTTCATTGACGGTGCGGTGAACCAGGGGTTGTCGTTCCTGATCGAGACGCACAGCGAGCACCTGATCCTGCGTCTGCTGCGCCGCATCCGCGAAGCCGCGGAACTAACCAGCAAGGCGATAGACCAGCCGCTGTCACCTGCTCTGATCGGTGTCTACTGCCTCAGCAAGCGCAACGGTGCCGTGACCATCGACGAGATCCCGGTGACCAAGGACGGTGACTTCGCCAAGCCCTGGCCGCAGGGCTTCTTCGATGAACGTGGCGCGGAGCTGTTCTGATGTTTAAGGAGATTGCTGTCGAGCCCGCTGCGGTGGCAGCTTCTGACCTTCAGTTTCGCTACATCACCGAGAAGTTCGGCGTTGCTGAAGGACGGCTGATTGCCGCCTTCCCAAGCAAATGGAAGAAGTTTGTTTACCAGGCGGCCCAAGCCAAGCTGCGAGGCACCGCCGAGCTGTCCAAGATCGAAGTCCGCTTGCGTGGTCTGAAGGACGATCTCTTCTACTTCCAGGGCCGTCCAGGGGAAGGGTGTGCTGAGAATTGGCTGGCCGCAGCCGAGGCTGAGCATGCACGTGAACCGTTCGACGCCATCATTGCCGCAGACGGCGACGCGTACGGCCCGGTTGTTCCGGCTCATGAGCTGGACGCCGCCCATCCCTGCCTGCAGCCCAATCGGCAGTGGCACATCGAACGCACGGCTGAAGCGATGACCCGTTGCTGCGCGCCTCTGCTGCGCGCCGGATCACACATCAAGTTGATCGATCCCCACCTGGACGCGAACAACAACCGGCATCGCAGACCCTTGGTCGCCTTTCTCCGCTGCGTCAGACCTGGTGCTCGCGTCGACGTCTTCTGCGGCGACGGCAAGCGCCAGGATCATCTGTTCCGCGGTATTGAGCGCGCTCTTGAGTTGGCTCGGCCCGATGGCGTCGAAGTGCGGCTGTACCTGCGCCCGCAAGCGGCCCTACACAACCGCTACGTACTCACCGAAGGCGGAGGTTTGTTCTTTTCTACCGGCCTGGATGACCACGACGACGGCGCCAACCGGACCGACGAAGTTGGCGTCTTGGAGCCGGCCATCTGGTCAGTGCAGTGGGAGAAATACAGCGGGGACGACCCAGTCGCCTGCTGGGGATAGCAAAAGAACCAGGGAGAAGAATGAAGCCAAAACAACGCATCAGAACAGTCGGCTCAGTCTCAAACGAGTTGTTGAAGAAGTCCCGCGAAGCCGCCTTGGCGGCCGTGCAGGTCTTCAACAATCCAGCCATTACGTTCAAGTCCGAGATCTTCGTCGTGATGATGGTGATCTCGTGGACCTACTTGCTCCACGCGCATTTCCGTAAGCAAGGGATCGAGTACCGCTACTTCAAGGTCGCCGGTACACGGAAGCGTTTCGACAAGACCTCAAAGGGCGCCTACAAGTACTGGGAACTTGAGCGCTGCCTGAATGACAAAGCCTCACCGGTCGACAAGGCTGCAGCGAACAACTTGCGCTTCCTTATCGGCTTGCGCCACGAGATTGAGCACCAAATGACCAGTCGGCTTGACGAGCACCTGAGCGCTCGGTTCCAGGCCTGCTGCTTGAACTACAACGACCTGATCAAGCGCCAATTCGGGGACGAGTACGGCATCGACAAGCACTTGTCCTTCAGCCTGCAGTTCTCGGCGATCAACACCGATCAGTGGGAAGCGCTGCATGACGCCGAGGGCTTGCCACCGAACATCCGAGCGTTCATCAATGCCTTCGACTCTGAGCTGACCGAAGCCGAGTTCAACGACCCACGGTTCGCATACCGCGTGCTGTTCGTGCCCAAGACCGCGAACCGCAAAGGGCAGGCGGACAAGGTGATTGAGTTCATCAAGGCCGACTCGGACTTGGCCAAGGACGTCAACAAGCACTACGCCGCGGTCAAGGAAACCGAGAAGGCCAAGTACCTGCCCAAGCAGGTGGTGGAGAAGATGCAGGAGAACGGGTACCCGCGCTTCACCATGCATAGCCATACCCAGCTGTGGAAGGAACTGGACGCAAAGCATCCTTCCAAAGGTTTGGGCGCCCTCGTAGTCAAGACTTGGTACTGGTATCAGCCTTGGCTTGAGATTGTCGATTCACACTGCGCCGCGGATGCAGCGCGCTACTCCTAGAAGCTGACATGGACGTTCTGTACTACTGGAAAGACTACGAGTCCGACATTCGCCAAGGCCGCATCGGCTACTTCCGATCTGCCAATGACAAGCTCGAGGAACTGCGACAGCGATCCCCGGATGACATCTGGGTAGTAAAAACGCCGCGCGGGTGCAAGGGGCAACTGCAGCTGTTGGGGCGACTGGTGTGGTCGGACTCGCCCACAACGAAGGTGATGGCGGCTCCGGGCGAGAGCCTCATGCACTACCGGCCTGACGACCCTCGGTCCGTATGGTTCGACGAAGGGGTTGCGCAGAAGCACCTTGACGAGGTGACTGCCTGGTTGCGGGCTCACCATCCCAGCAGCCTGCGAGCGAACTTCCAGGGCGGCAACGGTCAACTGGCCGTGGAGCGATCCGCATCGCTTGACCTGCGGCGACTGACCGCGCACTGGCCTAGCCAGCCATTTGCAGATGAAGTTTGCAAACAACCTTACGAGTAAATAATTTTTCTTATTCAAATCAACATGGCCGAGATCCTATGTTGTTGATTTATATGAATTTCCTGCCATCTCTCGCCCTGGCATGACTCCCGCGAAGAGTCAGGCATCGACAACCTTCGGAGTGGACGCCATGAATGACATCATCTGCCCGCATTGCGGCAAAGCCTTCAAGATCGACGAAGCTGGATATGCCGACATCCTCAAGCAGGTGCGCGACAGCGACTTCGAACACCAGTTGCACGAGCGCCTGGAACTGGCTGAACGCGACAAGCAATCTGCCGTGCAGTTGGCCCGCGCCCAGATGACTGCCGAGCTGCAGAAGCAGACGGCCGCTCGCGAAGCCGAAATCCAAGAGCTCAAGTCCAAACTTCAAGCCGAGGAAGTGGCCCGGCAACTGGCCGTGACGCAGGCATTGACTGCTGTGGAAAAGCAGCGTGACGCTTTGGCGGGTGAGCTCGAGCGCGCTCGGCAGGAAAGCCAGTCGGCGAAGCAGATGGCCGAAGACAAGCTCGATCACGAGCTTCAGAAAGCGGCTGCCGCGAAGGACGCCCAGATCCAGTCCCTCAAAGCCCGCTTGGATGCAGCTGAGTTGACGCAGACGCTGGCCATCACCGAGGCACGCAGCGCGGTGGAGAAGGAGCGCGATGAACTGCGCAGTAGTCTGGAGCGTGCGCGCCTGGAAAAACAGCTTGCCGAACAATCTCTCAGGGACCGTTACGAGGTCCAGATCAAGGACCGCGACGACGCCATTGAGCGACTGCGCGACATGAAGGCTCGGCTTTCCACCAAGATGGTGGGCGAAACCCTGGAGCAGCACTGCGAGACCGAGTTCAATCGCATCCGCGCCACTGCCTTCCCTCGCGCTTACTTCGAGAAAGACAACGACGCCAGCAGTGGCAGCAAGGGCGACTACATCTTCCGCGACACGGACGAGGGGGGCACCGAGATCGTCTCGATCATGTTCGAGATGAAGAACGAGAGCGACACCACGGCGACCAAGAAGCGCAACGAGGATTTCCTGAAGGAGCTAGACCGGGACCGCGTCGAAAAAGGCTGCGAGTACGCGGTGCTGGTGTCACTGCTGGAGCCCGAGAGCGAGCTGTACAACACCGGCATCGTGGACGTATTCCATCGCTACCCCAAGATGTACGTGGTGCGTCCACAGTTCTTCATCCCCATCATCACGCTGCTGCGCAATGCGGCCATGAACTCGCTGAAGTACAAGACCGAGCTCGCTCTGGTGAAGGCCCAGAACATCGACATCACGAACTTCGAGAATCAGCTCGACAGCTTCAAGGACGCGTTTGCCAAGAACTACGACTTGGCTTCCCGGCGCTTCCAGACTGCGATTGACGAGATCGACAAGTCCATCGATCACCTGCAAAAGACCAAGGACGCCCTGCTGGGTGCTGATCGCAATCTCCGCTTGGCGAATGACAAAGCGCAGGACGTGACCATCAAGAAGCTGACCAAGGGCAACCCAACCATGGCGGCGAAGTTTGCGGAACTCAAGAACTCCGACGCCAGCCGAATTGACTGATTGTGCGGCCTCTCGCTGCCTGAAAACGCAAGGGCTGCGGACACCGAAAGCGTATGGATTCCGCTGCCGGCGTGAACCGCCCTCAACATCGACACCAGTAAACAGGAGACTCCCCATGGGTTGGGCCAGCTACGAAGAAGACAACGCCAGTCGCTTTCATCAAGCGACTGTCATTCGCAACAAAGAGCATGACGCACTGCTGCCGACCAAGGAGGCGCCGGCCACGAAGCTGAAGGCTTTCGCCATGCCTCAGCCACGTCCCTTGCCGGTCATCGTGCTGGCCGATGTGAGTGGCAGCATGTCCGAGGACGGCAAGATCGACATCCTGAACAACGCCCTCAAGAGCATGATCTTGAGCTTCGGGGCGGAGTCCAAGCTGCGGGCAGAGATTCAGGTCGGATTGATCACATTTGGCGGCGAAGTAGCCAAAGAGCATCTTCCCTTGGTGGCGGCAGATCGAATTGCCGGCGTGGAGGCCTTCCGCGCCCAAGGGCGCACCCCCATGGGCAGCGCGTTCGAGATGGCCCGCCTGCTTCTGGAAGACAAAGAGAAAGTCCCGGCACGCTCTTATCGGCCTGTGCTGGTCTTGGTCTCTGATGGCGCGCCCACAGACGACTGGGAAGAACCACTGGCCTCGCTAAAAAGCAGCGAGCGCGGGCAAAAAGCAAGCCGCTTTGCGATGGCCATCGGGGCAGACGCCGACCGGGCCATGCTGGGCCAGTTTGTCAATGATCGCGAAACCCCGGTATTCGATGCCGATGGAGCCCGCGATATCGTGAAGTTCTTCAAGGC
The DNA here is from genome assembly GCF_945956965.1 of uncultured Roseateles sp. GTDB lineage: Bacteria > Pseudomonadota > Gammaproteobacteria > Burkholderiales > Burkholderiaceae_C > Paucibacter_A. The sequence continues at coordinate 174,836 of NZ_CAMFJS010000006.1, read as the reverse complement.
CGTGACGATGAGTGTGGTGGCGCGATCCACCAGCACCAGCCCAGACCAGGCCTTGGCTTTGGACTTTGGCAGCGATCTTTCTGATGACCTTGACCTGGATGCACTGTAAGTGCTGCGGGCAGTTGGGGCATCGGTCACAGGCCCATGGCACTTGCAGGCATGCCAGCCCAGTCAAGACGCACTGAGTGTGCGGGGGTGGCGGGGTGGATGGATCGCCGCAATTGCTGACGGCCTGGGCAGCAAACCCCTCAGCGGAGTCGGCTCACGGTTGGCTGTGCAGAGCGCGCAAGCGGTGTTTCGTGAAACCAATGCTTGGGGGTTGCCGGACCGGGCCGTGGTGACCGCCATCTATCAACGCTGGTTGTCGCGCGTGGGTTCACCTGAGCCTGCGGCCTACGCCACCACGCTGCTCGTGGCCGCCTGCAATGCACATGGAGAGGTTCGCTACCTGCAGATGGGTGACGGGCTGATCGTGAGCAAGAGCCAGGGCGTCGTCCAGGTCATCACGCCAGAACGCACTGGGTTTGGCAACCAGACACGGGCGCTTGGCGTGGATCGATCGTGGTCGGCTTGGACGACAGGCTCGGTGCAAATACTCCACCCGGGAGACTTTGTGCTGTTGATGACCGATGGCGTGTCCGATGACATTGACGCCCCTCGGATCGGCGGGTTTGCCACAGCGGTTAATCGGGAAGTGGCTGCACGCAACCGCAGAGGCGCTCGCGCGTGGTTGAAGCATGAGATGACCCATTGGGCAACACCGGGTCACACAGACGACAAGACGATGTCAATGATTTTCAGAGGTTAACGGTCATGGCGGACACGGAGAAATTGGTGGGCACCAGGGCTGGGCAGAAAGCGCAGTCTGTGCAGGACGAACTCGGGCGCATCCATGTGCTTGAGAAGAAGATTGCCGAAGGCGGTCAAGGGGCTGTCGTCACCATAAAGGGTCAACCGAGATGGCTCGTCAAGCTGTGCAAGTGGCCGAGCGCAGACCCGCGCGCCAAAGTCTGGGCGGAACAAATCGCTGCTGTGAAAAGGCTGCCGATCGAAGACTTTGACCTGCCTTTTGCGATGCCCAAGGCCTTGATCTTGAAGCCCAGAGTGGGCTACTTGATGGAGTTGATGGACGGCTTGGTGCCCCTGGAAGACTTGCTGATTGAGGCTCAAAGGGCCGGTCTTGAAGGTCGTAGGCTGGAGGGGTACTTATCGTCCGGCGGCTTGAAGCGACGGTTGGCTTTGCTGGCACGGCTGGCGCGCGTGCTGGCCAAGCTCCATGGGCTGGGCCTGGCACATGGTGATCTATCACCGAAGAACGTGTTCGTATCCGAGTCGGTGGAGCACGCCCAGGTCTGGTTGATCGACTGTGACAACCTGACCTACGCGGTTCGCAACAGCACCCTGCAGCTCTACACGCCTGACTACGGCGCGCCGGAGTTGGTTCGTGAAGATGCTGGCATCAGCACCTACACCGACATCTGGAGCTTTGCCGTGATGGCGTTCCAGTTGCTGTCATTGCTCCACCCGTTCAAGAGTGGAGACATGGTAGACGCAGATCCTGAGCTGGAGTCAGCCGCTCTGCGTGGAGAACTGCCTTGGATAGATCACCCGCGAGATGATCGCAACAGCACCGCGTTGGGAATCAGCCGGCCCACGGTCTGCACACCAGAGCTGAGCCAGCTTTTTGACCGCTGCTTCCGAGGCGGCGCGCAGACACCTGAGGCGCGGCCTTTGATGACAGAGTGGGCTGAAGCCTTTGAGTCAGCTCTTGCCCTGCAGACTGTTTGTGAGCCAAGCGCCGGCGGTTGCGGGAGTTCAATCCTCTGGTCAGACACAGGTGAGTGCCCGTTCTGTGAAAGCACTGCTTCATCACAGCAGGCGATTCGCCTGCATCACTTCGTGTTCTGCCCTTTGGATCAACTGCCTGATGGCAGTGTGAACAAGGATCGTTGGATCAAATCAGAACGACACCAGGTGGTAGGGCAGCAACCGGTTCAGCTGCGCAACGCCCCACCAGGCGCTGCCAGCTATGCGGACAGCGAGGTCATTGCGGAATTGGTGATCAAAGGCCAAGAGCTTTGCATCACGCCCTCTGGTGAGAAGCCGCTCTATCTGCAAATGGCGGGTCACAAGTCGCCGACACCGATCAAAGGGCGGGTTAACTTGCCTCGTCGTGAACTCGCTCATGCGTTGCATGTCGGCGAGTTGAGAAACATGCACGACGCATGGAACTTCAAGTGGTGAGCGTGAGATGAGACTCCACGAAACACCATTCCTCACTTCTGATCTCTTGATGGCGCGTGTCAAACAGCGCGACTTCAGGGCAAAGGACTGGCGACGCCACGAAGAGGTGACTGTCAGGGCGCAAGGCGATCAGGTGTTCCTCCGACAAGATGATCGGATCGTCGAGTTGGAGCTGGTTCCTGAGTCTGGGGCGATGTTTCAGTACGCCTTGAGCAACACCGCTTTGTGGCATCTAGGCACCCTGAAATCTGGGTTTGTGTATCTCCGCGTTGTTCCGGTTCAGTACATCTTGGATGAATGCAGCATGGCATTTGTCGTCGATGTGCGAACCGCCGAAAGCTTGAAGATGCTGCGGGTTGTCGACACCACAGATGTGAAGGATTCGATCGACTGGCTGCAGGAGGAGTTCTTGTGTGAGGTGCCTGGTAGTTCAAGCGTGCGTGCATTCATGCCGATGCGTGATCGCCCAGACGAGCGACGCTTTCAGTTGTTGGGCCGCAAACACGTCCTTGACCTGAGCAAAGATGCGCAGGGAGTCTTGTGGGTCGAGAAGGTTTCGACGAGAAAGATCAGCGCAGACATTGCCTGGGTTCTTGCCGAGGGTGAGATCCGATTCATCGACCAGGCCCAGCAGGGCGAGTGCATCAACGAAAACAGCACAGGCAGGCTTGAGACCGTCACGAGCACCTTTGGCACCTACCTGGACCTCTGGAAAACGTATGGCGAGCGCGAGTGGCAACGTACTGTCAAACGAGCTGCAAGCATTCAGGCCTTGGCCTACACCCGCTGTGAGCCGCTCAGCGATGAAGGGGGTGGATGGCGCCTATTGGGGGACCCCGATGCCATGCGGGCCATGGCTCGCCGATGGCGGGAGCTCTCTGAAGACGACGACCAGATTGAGATCGCGGACGAAGCGCCTGACTGGAACTCAGAGCAATACAACGACCTGGCTGGTAGTGCCCAGTCTCGGCGAAGCCCCATGAGGGCTAAACCAAAGTGGCGAGACGGCGAACTTTTGCTGGAACTGCAGAGTGCTGACGCTCCGCCCTCCCGGGGGTACGTTTACTTGTCAGTGACAGGGGACCGAACACAGCAGTCACGCAGAATCAAGGCTCGGCAGTTCATCGAATCTGGACGTGGTGTGCGAGGTCTGAGGGCATTGCTTCAGGATCAACCCATACCGATGGTCCGGCCATCCAGGCTGCCCGCCCTGACAGCCTATGCGCGCGCCAGCTTCCGGTCTGGCCGCCCAACCGACAAGCAGGAAGAGGCCATCCGCGTAGCTCTGAACACGCCGGATGTCGCATTGATCATCGGCCCACCGGGAACAGGTAAGACCCAGGTGATTGCAGCCCTTGAGCGACGCTTATCGGAGCTGAACGAAAAACAGTCGATTGCACAAGACGTTCTCATCTCAAGCTTTCAGCACGATGCCGTAGAGAACGCGCTCGAGCGAACCGACGTGTATGGCCTGCCCGCCATCAAGGTGGGAAAGGGACGAGACTCCAGTCGATCAGATTCAGTTGATGGGTGGCGCAAGGCCAAGGCGGAGCAAGTCCAGCAGTACCTTGATGCACTTCTTGCTTCCAACCCTGCGTTGGGTCTGTTGCGCGACCTCGGCAAGTCGATCAATGACCTTTTGATGCTGGGTTGCCCCCCTGAGCAGCGAGCAGAGTCGTTCGCTCGTCTCACCTCGATGGTTGAGGACTTGGGCGTCATGGCACGCATCCGAGTTCCCTCTGCATGGATGGACCGCTGGGAGGAGGCAACGGACTCCACGGGCAACCTGCGCGTGATTTCGATCTCAAATGGCGTGGATGCCGAACGGCGGAGAGGCCTGCGGAGGGCGGTGCGAGCCATCCGGGTGACCCCAGAAGGTGCTGCTGATGACGGACGGGCTCGATTGATGAACGTGCGAGTCAGGCTCAGCGCCATCAATGGAATGCTCGACGATCAAGACCTGCAAGCGCTGGACAGCGCTTGCGCGACAGAGGTGTTGCCCGCCGAAATGCTCCCCGCACTAGTGGAGATGAAGTCTCGACTGCTTGATCGTTTGGCCAGCGACGTCAGAACGCACGAAGAGCGCCTTCAGTTATCGGAGAACTTGAAAACACTGCTCAAGGAGTTGCAGGACTTCATCGAAGAGAAGGTGATCTCCACTTCCCATGGCCGTGCTGCGGTCTTAGAGAAGTATGTCGATGCCTTGGTCAGCAGCCCTAACAGGGTGCGCAGCGCCGTGGCGCAATACAGCAGCATCGTGGGCGCAACTTGCCAGCAGTCTGCCAGCCGCCAGATGGCTTTGCTGAAAGATGGGCGTGAAGACAGCCTGGATTCCTTGCGATTCTCCAGCGTCATCATTGACGAGGCTGCGAGAGCCAACCCCATGGATCTGTTTGTGCCAATGGCACTCGCCAAGCGTCGAGTGGTGTTGGTGGGCGACCCACGGCAGTTACCTCACTTGTTGGATGCAGATATTGAGGACGAGATCACAGCCGAAAGAGGCAAGCAGATCAGCAGCGACGTCTACAAGAAAAGCCTTTTCGAACGACTCTGGCGCCAGTTTCAGAAGCGGGAGGCTTCGGATGGCTTCTCACGCGTCGTCATGTTGGACACCCAGTTCCGTATGCACCCACGGTTGGGCGACTTCATCAGCAAGCAGTTCTATGAGAGACCTGGACTTGGCCGGGTGAAGTCGGGGCTGTTGGAGTCTGACTTCATGGATGAGGTCCCTGGTCTGGGCCGAGCAGTTTGCTCTTGGATTCATGTGCCCCATTCAAGGGGGCCTGAAGAACGCAAGGGGTCAAGTCGTCTAAGGGAAGTTGAGGCCGTCAGAGTTGCCGAGGAGGTCTCGCGGCTGATGGAGACATTGCCCTCAGAAATGAGCGTCGGCGTGATCACGTTCTATGCGGCACAACGAGATGCCATCAATGAGGCCTTGTCTGCACCCAAGCATGGCATCACCGAAAAGACTGAGACAGGTTGGGTCATCAAGCCCTCAATGGCCGCGAATGCGGTGTGCACCGAGCGGCTACGAATTGGCACAGTCGATGCGTTCCAAGGGAAGGAATTCGATGTGGTGCTGCTGTCAACGGTGCGAAGCAACACCATGAAGTTGGCTGCCCCCGTTGACGGCGGTGACGAATCACAGCTTGAGGCCTCTGAAAAGCAAGCCAGCGCCAAGTTTGGCCACCTTCGTTCGTCCAATCGTTTGAACGTGGCCATGAGTCGTCAACGGCGGTACTTGCTTGTGGTGGGTGACGCTGACATGTATCGAGGCGATGCGGCGATGAAGGCCGTGCCAGAGATGTGCGATTTCCTTGAACTGTGTGAAGCGGAGTCCAAACGTGTCAGCTGAGATCTATCTGCAGTGGGGACGTCCGGTCCGAAAGAACGCAACGCCAATCCTTTGGCCCATGGATGTATTTACGGTGTTGGCTCCCCAGACAAGCCACCACATCAATGTATTTCAAGAGGCTGTCCTCGGTCTACTGGCGACGGGCGTGCGCGATTTGAGTGAGCTGGCTTCAAACCTCGAGTTGGATCGAGATTTGATCGCGTTCATCATCTCGCAGGAACTGCAGCCCAGGGGCTGGGTCGATGCTGGGCAGCGAATCACGGAACGAGGGCTCGATGCATTGACTGGCGAGGAGGCCGAAGCTTCCTTGACTGTCATGTATGCGTTCAGAGATGCTATTTCAGGCCGCTTGCTCCCCAGGTTCGCGCGAAGCTTGGAAGAGGTAAGACCCACGCAAAGCAGCTCGAGGGACCGTCCCGAGTTCGTCGATGATCGGGGTACCGGGCGTGTGAGAAGGCCATATCGTTTGCCGTTTCGTGCACATGATCTGGTGCCCGACCTGCAGTCTTTGCAAACGGCGTGGAGAGACTTTCGCCGAGATGTTCGTGCAGCCGCTGTTGAGGAAGTGGACTGGGTGACGTACGCCGATCAGTCACTGGAACTGATCGACGCGCCGCCCCAGAGGGCTTGGGCCATCTGTGAAATCTACGCGCCGGAAAGAGACCTGTACCCGTGGCTGGTGTCGGATCCTTGGCGATTGACGCCCGCCTTGCGTCCCCTTCGTGAAGCATTGACCCCCGCCATGAGCAGAGAGCCCTATCTGGCAACGAAGGTCATTGACCTGCTTCGCCAGGATGACGCCGACCTGGCTGGTGCGACACCAGCGGACAGGTTGGCCCAGTTGGATTTGCTGGCAAAAGCTCGGGCACTGCAAGAGGCGCCCAATTTGACCAAGCCGGAGCACGAGATGATGCAAGAGTACTTGCTTCGAGTGATTCGGCTGCAGGAAAGCATCACTGCAGCATCCAGTCCGTACCAAGAGGAGCTGACCAACCTGGCCAACCAGTGCGGTTCACTTTTGGAGGCCACGCTGAAGTGGATGCTGGGTCGCTGGCGCGTAGAGACACAGGACTGGCCGCAGAACTGGCATAGAAGAGAACTCCAGCATTTGCTTCAATCGTTGCCCCTGGCAAAGCCACTCACGCAACCGTCCATTGAGGCACTCAGCGGGCAAGTGGCGAAGCAGGTCAGGCTTGCCGGAAAGGACAGAGATCGCCCATTTAAAGCGTTGATGGTGGCAGCGCTCTTGTCCACACATGTGCACATGGATCATCCGTTTCGAACGGTATCAGACGACGGCTTGGATTGGGCGCTGATGGACCTGCGAAACGACAGCAGCCACGCAACGAGTCATCGCCTCCAGAAGGACGAGGTACTGCGACTGACGCAGTCAGCCCTGAACTGGTTCCGTCAATTTGAACGCTATCTTTAAGAAGTACAGACATGGGAAAGAAGAATCGGATCCCTGCCCAAAGCAGGTCAACGGGGCAAGCAGCACCTCCGCCAGTCCTCAACAAGCTGTTTGCAACAACACTGCAGGCCGCTCCCTTGCTGAACATCCCTCCTCCTGACTGGAATGAGCAGGAAGTCAGAGAGCTGTGGGCCGGTGCACCTCAAGAAGTTCAGCAGCGCCTTGGCACCTTCATCGAGCAGTTCGCAAGCTTTGGAACTCAACTGAAGAATGGGCTGCAAGCTTTAGACGAGCAGAAAACGGCGATCGAAGCAGCGCGACAGTCTTTGGCGCAGGAGCGTGAAGACCTGCGCGCGCAGAGAAGCACCCTCTCAGAAGAACAACAGATGCAGGGGGAATTGAGATCGGCATTTCAAGATCAACAGGCGCAGCTCGAGGCCAAGCAGTCGGAGTTGCTGCGCAAGGAGCAGGCACTGCTAGTGCAGGAAGCAGCTCTGCGCGGGGGACTCGTCTCAGAGCGAGAGGAAGCACTCAAGTTGCTTCGAGAGCAGATTGATCTCCTCGAAGGAAAGCGTGATCGTTTGGCTGTCGAGATGCAGGCCCAACGTGAACAGATCTTGGACCAGGCGCGAGCGGATGCTGCTGCATTGGTTGACGTGGCTCGTGCTCGTACTTTGACGCTTCAGGCTGAAGAGCTTGAGCAAGCCAAGCGGTCCGCTGAGCTGGATAAGCGGGAGGAGCGCCTCAAGATGAATGAGGAATTGCTCAAGGTGGGGCGCTCCGTGGCAGTGGAGTCCGTGCAGGAGGAACTCGAGCAAGTTCAACGCACAGCGAAGGAACGCGAAGCTCGCCTTCAGCAAAGGCTGGACAAGAAGTCTGACGAATTTGATCGATTGCAGGCGGAACTCGACGAGCTGGAAGACCTGCGCTCCAGCGCTGGCGGCGATCCCCGCGCGCTCCTCGACGAGTTGGAGAAACTGCGCCTTGAATGCAGAGAGAAGGATCGTGAACTGCAAGACGCTCATATGCGCTTGGCCAGTGATGATCCCGCCGAGCTGAAAGCTCAGAGGGACTTGTATCTCGACAAGATTCGCGAGCTAGATGCTGAGCTGGTGGCCTTGAGGTCACAAGAAGGCAATTGGCGCAGAAGCGTGACGGAGAGAGAAGACTGGGAGCGCGCCAAGGCCGCCATGGAGCGCAGTCGTGCAGTTCTGCACGAGCAAAACGATCGGCTTCGTCGTGACGTCGAGAGCCTGCTCGACAAGCGTGAGGGCGAGAGTGCCTTCCCCGCCCTAATGCTCATGGATCGTGAAATGGCCGTCGATGCGCACACGGATCCTGTGCCCAAGTTGCCGCAACTTGTGGCGGAGCTGCGTTCACGGATTGCGTATAGCGGCGGCGAGGGCAAGGTGCTCCAGTACAGCACCGAAGACATCCAAATCTTCTTGGGTGGCCTGGCGATGAGCCATTTGCACATCCTGCAGGGCATCAGTGGCACAGGCAAGACGAGTCTGGCGATGGCATTTGCCAAGGCCGTTGGGGGCCACTGCACCACCGTTGCCGTACAGGCTGGTTGGCGTGATCGAAACGACTTGCTTGGGTACTACAACGCGTTCGAGAAGAAGTACTACGAGAAGAACACGCTCCAGGCCTTGTACCGAGCACAGATGCCCCAATGGAAGGATCGCTTCAACATCGTTCTTCTTGATGAGATGAACTTGTCTCGACCAGAGCAGTACTTTGCCGACTTCCTGTCCGCTTTGGAGATGAACGAGCCCGATCGATGGATCAACTTGATGGACTCTCCTGCTGGAGGCATGGCACCCGCGCTGCTGCGAGGCGGACGAGACATCCTCGTTCCGCCAAACGTGTGGTTCATTGGCACAGCCAACCAGGATGAGACCACGAACAGCTTCGCGGACAAGACGCACGACCGTGCCTTTGTCATGGAGTTGCACAAGATCGATGGTGAGGATGCAGCTCTGAAGAGGCCTGAATCCCCTGCTCAATGGAGTGTGTCCAGCCTCAAGAAGAGTTTCAGCAAAGCGTTCGAGGGTAGGAAGCCACAGGTAGAGGACCTGCTGCAGTTCATCAACGCCAGTGAACTGACTCGCTTGTTGTCAAGCCAATGGCACCTTGGATGGGGCAATCGCTTCGAAGCTCAATTTAAGCGTTTTGTTCCGGTTGTTCTTGAATCGGGTGGCAGCGAGTCTGTGGCGGTCGACCACATGCTGCACAGCCGAATGTTCCGCGATGGCAAAGTTGTCGGGCGTCATGACATGGGTCTCGACGATCTCCGCACAATCGAAGATGCGCTGCATCGGCTTTGGAAAGATTGCGAACTGGAAGGCGAGCCTGTAAGGTGTGTGGCCGCACTAGACCGTGACCGCAAGCGCATGGAGCGTGGTGGATGAGGGCTTTCGATCTCGTGACAGGTTGCGAGACGGATCTTCCACATGTGGTGGAGTCGGGGCGCTATCGAATTCTGGTCGATGCCAAACTCAACGACAGCATCGAACTCAAGGCTGGTGCAATCCTCTGGGCCCCTGGCACTGGCCGCTGCGATCTGCAGGTTCGCAAGGGCGACGTCGCCGAAAGCCATGTTTTCTCAGGTTTTTCGTCTGAGCAAGATGCTGATGAGGATCTCGTTGTCAGAGCGGTGCAAGCCGTTGTTGACGAGCTTGATGAAAGTGGCCTGACTGAGAATCTGTCTCCGGTGATGCCTGGAAAGCTCAAAGAGCAAGCTGAACTGACCGAGCTTGAGAAGAGGCTGACCAAGGACATGCCGCATCTCTTTAGCATTGAGCGGTCGCCTCGCATGAGCATGCGCTACGACACGGAACTCACTCCGACATCACGAGTCAGGAGGCTCGCAAGTGGCGCGCTCGTGAGGCTGACATCCCACTCTGATGATTGGAACAGACGAGACTTTAGGGGCGTAAGCCCCAAACGCCTTCTGGCGGAGGTGAGTGAGGACGAGCTTCATATCTATGAGAACGTTGTCTACGCACGTCTCTTGGACAGGCTGTACATCCACCTGAATCAAAGGGTACGCAGCCTTCGTACCTTGGAAGCTAGGCGGACAGACGCAGCTGCGATCGCCAATGCTGAGGAACTTGATCACCGTCTTCGGTACCGTTTGTGCGGGCTTTGGGGTAAAGCCTATTCGACTGATGCGGAATCCAACAAAGCCGGATCGGCTGTCCTTGCGGAGTTGACTGTTCTCTTGAAGAAGATCAAGCGGCTTCAACTCGGTCGTTTGTATCAAGCTATTCCCAACGGCGTGCATGTGCCGCAGGCTCTTCGCACAACCAATGTGCTGCTGCATGACCAGAATTACAAGCGACTGCGGCCGCTGTGGTCCATGGCTCATGCCGTGGGCAGTGGTCAAGCTCAAACTGGAAAGCTGAAAGTTGAAGCCGCTGAAGGGCAATATCAGCAGTTCAGAGGCTATGTAGGTTTGCTAATCCAGCACGCGCTGTCTTCATCAAAGCTGCTGAAGGCCAGCAAAGAGCCCGCTGAGTACAGATTGGGGCCTTGGTCGCTCATCGTCTCTGAAGCGACGAGAGGTGAGTTTCTACTCCACTTGAAGTCCGGCGCCTTCGGGGTAGAGCGTCCGCTGATTTTTGCGCCGGTATGGCGAGGCAATGGTCAGTGGTCCATGGATGGTAGTGAACGACAAGTCGTTTTCTGCCACGCACCGCCATCGGCCACCGAAGAAGCGTTTCAGTGGGGGACGGGTGGGGATGCAGTCCTCAACCCGTTGCAGTTCTATTCTGTGGAGCGAGTGAAAGCTCGGATCGAAGCCTGGCTGATTTCGCGGCTCGCATCCGCGTATCCGATGCTCGTGTCTCCGTGGCCTCAAGCATCCGCACAGGATTTGTGTGCAGCGTTTCCAGGCACGTTTTCGGCGGAGGGGCGTGGGCTTCGTGTACTCAGGCCTGTCGAAGATCAAGATCAGGCGCGACTGCGCTCGATGATTCAAGCAGCCGGGGCCAGCGAGGGTGTCATCTCGAACATGTGGTCGGCACTCCAGACCGCTGAGTTGATGGCTACGTGCAAGGTGTGTGGTGACGTTGTGCCCGCCCGAGGAGTTCAGGCTGACCGCAAGGGTTTTAAAGCCGTGTGTGGGTGTGGCTTCAATTGGAAATGGCGGTTCGGCGCCGAGGCCAGTGAGCGTCAGGGAAGCTATGCATACGGAGACGCACCTCGCCCATTCGAGGTCGTTGGGGCTGATGAGATCCAGATTGAATCGCCCGAGGATGCGGACAGAATTTGGACTGGCCATGCGACTAGCCCTAACACTCTGGTCAGAAATTGATGTACTACTTTTCCATAGAAGGTAGTATAGAAACATGTTTGTCGACAACAGCCTGGCAGCTCAGGCCGCCTACTCCTCCGTGCTTTCCGCAGCCCGGATGGCGCAGCTCAATCGATCACCCGCCGACCTTCCAGGTGGCTTCGCGTCGAAGCTGATTCACGGCAAGCGGTACCACTACTACCAGCGCAAGGGCCCGGCCGGCCTCGAGCAGATCTATGTCGGTCCGGATGACGAGGCAACCCGCGCGCTCATCGAAGCCGCTCACGACGAGACGGCGGTTGCGAACCAGGCGCACTTGCGCAAGCTGTCCAACGCAGCTGCAGCCTTGGGCTGCTACACGGTCGCACCGAAGCATTTCCGCGTGCTGAAGCGCCTCGCTGATCACGGCGTGTTCTCGGCCGGCGCCCTCGTGGTCGGCACCCATGCCTTCCTGGCCTACCAGAACGTGCTGGGCGTGCTCTGGGGTGATCCTGGCCAGACGGTTGACCTGGACTTCGCCCACGCAGGCAGAAACCTCTCATTGGCTGTGGCGCCGAACGCCCGCGTCGATGCCCACTCGGCGATCGAGTCCCTGCAGATGGGCTTTGTGCCGGTGAACTCTGGAACACGCTACGTGAAGCCGGACGAACCAGACTTCGATCTGGACTGGCTGACCTCTCGGACGCGCACCGGTGACGCACCGGTCGAATGCCGTGCGCTGAACGTGACCCTGCAGCCGCTACGCTTCATGGAGCTGGCGCTTGAAGCGCCCATCCCGGCGGCCCTGCTGGGCAGTACCTCGGCCATCGTCGTCAACCTACCAGCCCCGGCCACCTACGCCGTGGGCAAACTGCTCGTGGCCGCCGAACGGACCGGGGACAGCCGATCAAAGACGAAAAAGGACATCGCTCAGGCCGCGGCGCTGATTGACTACTTCGTGCAGCGCGATCCCGACGGCATCGTCGAGATGGTCGCCTCGACACGTGCACGCGGCCCAGCTTGGCGCAAGGCCTTGGACGTTGGCTTGGATGCCCTCAACAGGGCGTGGCCTCGGGTCGGTGAGAGCCTGGCTGCAGCGACCGAACAAGGGCAGTAGGCTGGCGCGCTACACGGACTCTCGACGCCGGCGCTCGGCCGCGAGTCGATCCATCTCCTGATTGGCGATCTCCCGCGTCCGGTCCCGCTCTGCTTGTTCTGCCTCGGCCTGCATGCGCGCCTGGCGGTAGGCTTCAGCCGATGCCTTGGTGATCTCGTCTTGCCGTTCGAGCCAGGCCGAGATCCTCCTGTCGTAGATGGAGAAGACGAGCCCAACGAAGGTGAAGCAAGCTAGACCAGCAACTGCATACAGCCACCAGCGCGTGTACTGACTGACCCGAGCCCGAAAGTCCCGAGGTGCCTCCACGCGATCCTGAGACCACAAGCCCTGTCGCGCCCGCTGAGCTTCGGACAGGGCGGCCTGATACTGCTCGCGGTCGGAATGGTTCTGCTCATCGAAATAGTCGCGCCAAGCCAGGCCGCGGCGAACCAACTCGAGGTTCACGACGTGGCCATGTGGCTCGACCACCTCGACTGCGGCGATGCCGTTTCGGTCCATCCCGCGAACCTGTGCCTTCACCTGTCTGCCGAGCACCATGGCAGACAGGGCCGATTGCGCTTCATCGGCGAAGGGCTGACCCGGCACAGGCGCGTCGATGAAGGCCAGCCGCAGCTGGTGCTCGCGCTGTTGCGCATCGATGAGGGTGACGGTGTCGCCGCCAACGACCTTGACGATCTGCCCTTGAATCGTGTCGGTTGCCCACACTGGCGCGACCAAGCTAAGCCACGCCAGGCCTGCCCAGAGAACTCTCCCAGCGAGATGTGCCACGCCTACTCCCCCAACTTTCGATCACGCGTCAGAGCGACTTTGGCTCTCAATTTGTCGATGACTGCGTCGGCCGGAATCCCATCACCAGCAGCATTGGTGCGTTTGATGGCCTCTCGTCCGCGCCGCTCGAACTCGGCCTGGCGCCTTCGGCGTTGCCTTTCGGCCCACTCTAGTCGTCGGTACTCCCAGCCGATGCCCCTCACGGCGCCGGTCAGCGGCGCGAAGTAGAGCCGAACGCTGTGGCCGAAGAAGGCTTGAAGCGAGGACAACCGCCGCCGAAGCGCTGGCGGCTCATTGAGTGGCATGCGGTCTTGAACCTGCATGTCGGCCGGCTCCTGCAGCGAAGCGTCCGCAGCATTCGGAAACTCGCCGCCGTGCCGTTTCGGGTCGAACAGGCCCAGGCTCTTGGCGCTCGGGTCGTCGATCCGCAGCCACGGTCCGAGAACGTCCTTGAGGCAGTGCTGGCACAGGTCGAGTTGGACGTGGTTGCCATCGCCAAAGATGGAGGCATAGCCGGCCTTCAGATCGATGCTGACGAACTCTTGATACTCCAACTCCGCATCGCCCACCTCAGCCAGGCGGTCGCAGCGATCGCACCGAATCTGCTTGACGAAGGACGATGGACGCACATCTTTGATCTGCATGGGGACTCCGAGGACTTGATGTCTGGTGGCACGGCTGCGCGGAGGCGACTCCTCCGCAGGCACGTGAGGCCCGCACACACTCGACGGGCGCCACTTTCTGCGGCAAGATGCATCATAAACATCAATGAAATCAACAACTTAACGTATTTCGCCTGTATGGATTCGATACTGACCCACCCACTGTGCAGAGCCCCGGGGCGAGCACGCGCGGTGATGCAGGACACCAACTGGAATGGATATGGCTGACTTGATCGTGCTGCCGCCACCGAAGCGCAGGCGCTCCCGGCGGCTTCGCAAGAAGCTGCGCATCGGCGAGTTCCAGACCCTGGGCTTCGATTACGAACTGACTTGGCGGGCGCCGCCGTCGATCGAGCTGCAGGATCGATTCATCGACCAACTGCTCGAGCAGGTCATCGAGCCTCGCGCGCTGAGTCTGGGAGGCGGGGTCAACTGTGGCTTCGTGGCCGCACGACGGGGCAGTGTCACGGCAGCCGATCGTGAAGCCTTCGATGGCTGGATTCGCAATTGGCCCGACATCGCCAAATCCGAGATCGGACACCTGCGGGACGCCTGGTATGACGAGGCACCCTGAGCGCCGACCAATCGCCCATGGACATCACACGCACATGACAAACGAGAACAACGGTTGGAACATCGGTCGCGTGGGCCGGACGTGGACCGGGCCGGAAGGCCTGGAGAAACTCAATCGCCTACCCGGTCGCCTTGAAATGGTCCGCGGCAAGCTTTGCTTAGACGAGGCCCAGCGACTCACCCTGTTGGCCGGCTTGCTGGAAAACATCGGGCTCGACGAGGTGGTCAAGCTCGGCCGGCTTCAAGACTGGCAGGAGGCCATTGCCGCGCGTGCAAGCGCCAGCCCTGAGCCACCGGCTCCTGGGCCGAGTCCGACGCCGGCCAGTCACTGGAACTGTCGCGTCATCGAATTCCCGTCGGATGAAGAGACTTGGTTTGCGGTCCACGAGGTCTACTACGAGTACGGCGTACCCGTCGCCTACAGCAAGTCGCCCGCGGACGCTGGCTGGACGGACGACGATGGACCGGAGGCGGGGCTTCATCGGCTGGAGAAATTCAGCGAGGCGCTGAAGAAGCCGGCCTTGAAGCTCGCCGACTTTGAAAACGCTCGGGCCAAAGCGGCGCTACTGAACAAGCTCTGTCTGATGATCGAAGAAAGCGGTGGCGAAGCTGACATGGCTGCCCTCTTTCCCTGGCTGCATGCTTGGCTCGCTGAACCCTTGCCCGAGCTCAATGGCGCCACGCCGGCGCAGGCGCTGTACAGCGACGATGGCCTGCGCCAAGTTGAATCCCTGCTCGAACGAACACGCGGAGGCATGTGTGCGTGAGTTGTATTGCGACGCCCTGCTGAAGGTGCCGCTACCTTCGAACGGACTGACGGCCGGCGCCCGTGGGGTCTTGGTCCGTATGCAGCACCCCTACCTGTGCAGGCAGGACGACGAGTTGAAGGCGCAGTACCAAGCCGAGTTTTGAGCAGCCGTATGAAGAACATATCGACCTCGACGGGCGTCGGCCGTCTGCTGAGGCGCTGGCAAATCAGGTTTGGCTGGCCGGCAGTTTACCGGCAGCTTCAGGCTGATAGCGGACACCCCAGCTTGTCACGCTTGTATGACCTAGTCTTCTGGGTCGTAGGTAAGCAACGTCACCTTGTATCCGTCCTCCTGTACTAGCGTCTGTTCGTACACAGATTCCGGCAGCGTGACCCCACGTTGGGAATCGTCAAGCCACCAGTGCGCATCGATTTCGTTCCAGTCATCAGTGCTGCTGGTACCCAGCCGGCTCAGGCTCTTGGCGGGCAGCGGCGAATCCTTCCGCACGGTCAGCCGGGCCTTGAAGTACTCGCTGAAGTTGGTGTACCGGACCTTGTTCTCGTGTGAGAACACGACGGCATAGGCACGCTCACTGCGCTCGATGATGCGGCGAATCGTCGACTCCATGCTCGTGCCAAATGCGTCCCGCACCCGGATGACGTCGGCAAGGTCGAACTCGCGAGAGGGGCTGCATTCTCGGGCAAGCAGGGCTTGTGGCATGAGGAGCTCAGCGGAGAACCGATTCGCCTCGAGCTCCCACCCAGCCTTGTTGGTCTTGAGGTCATCCGCCGAGCAATTGAACGTCGCCTGGCGATGCCACGGCAACAGGAAGTGGCCGAGCTCGTGACCTATCGTGAACCGCTGACGCGGCCGAGATACGCGGGAGTTGTAGAAGATGTGCCCGTCGGACTTCTCGGGGTTCGTGATGAGCGTGCCTTCAAAGCCCGTGGTCTCGAATGCTGAAATCTTCGAGATGCCTGCCAAGCGCGCTAGCTCTTCAATTGGCACAGGCACTGGCATCGCCGGGTTCTGCCGCATGATTTCCGCGACCAAGTCTTCCGGCCGAACGAAGTCGGCTAACTCTATGAGGTCAAGTGCCACCATCTCCCTGGGCCCTCTTGTTCTTGAATAGGTCCAGAGTTTGCTTCAAGACAGCCTGCTCTTGTTCTGATAGCGACTTGAAATCACGGAAGAACTGCAGAGCCTCCACGTCCTGCAGGGAGGCTTGGCTCTCGGCATCAGCCAAGTAGGTCAACGGCACATCAAAGTGAGCCGCAAAGCTTTTGAGCAGGTCCATCGACGGATTGCCACTTGCGCCCTTTTCCAACTGCCAGACGTGGGTCTTCGAGACCCCCACCGCTGTTGCTACGTCCTGGAGCGATTGCCCCTTCCGAAGCCGAAGCTCCGCCAGCTTGGCACCAAGCGACATGCGCGTTCCCCTGCGTTCGAACAGTTTTTAACTCTGGGAATTCTAGTCTACGAACGACTCGTTCGCTGTAGTTGACAGGCACAAGTCGTTCACTTAATATAACGATACGTTCTCGAGACGGCCATCCAGGCCCACGATCCACACGACTGTCATCAGACTCAAGAGGTACCCAGCATGTCCATCGAACCTTCTGTTCATCACGACGACGCCTCCAAAGGTAAGGAGAAGTCGTTCAACATCGTCATCAACGGTCAGCAAGAGACCGTGAAGGACAACCACCTGACGTACGAACAGGTTGTGCGCCTAGCCTTCCCGGGTGGCCCGTTCGACATCCTCTACTCCGTCACCTACGCCAACCCGCGCGGCCACGATGGCACCCTGGCTCCGGGCCAGAAAGTGACCGTCAAGGATGGGATGAGCTTCAATGTCGTCAAAACCAACCGCTCCTGATTCGGCCCTGCAGCTGCTCGCCACGGCCGGGTTCGACGTGGAGGTGCGCCAGCAGCATTTGCTGGTGCACCAGGTGCCTTACGTCAATGAAGCTGGGGTAGTGAAGCGCGGCACGGTCATCTGCAAGTACGTGGAATCCGGCGGCCAAGTGCTTCCGCCGAATGCAAATCATGGCGACAGCCATCAAGTCTGGTGGCAGGGCGAGTACCCCTGCTATGCAGACCGTCGACGCATGGCCGAACTGGAAAACGAAAACCAAGGGCAGGAGCTCTTCCCTGGTTGCACGTTCACTTTCCGGTTCTCCAACAAGCCTGTCGGCGTGGACCACTTCCAGACGCATGTCGAGAAGGTGATGCACTACGTCAACCTGATTCAGGCACAGGCCGGCGTTCTTGAGCCCTGGTCGCGTGCGCAGGCTGGAGGCGTGAAGCGCAGCGAGGACGAGTCGGTTTTCCAGTACCCGGACTCGGCATCGGCCCGGGCGGAGATTCTGATGACATCGGCCCAGTTGGCCATCGGGAAAGTCGCCATCGTGGGCCTGGGCGGCACAGGCAGCTATGTCCTTGACCAGCTGGCCAAGACGCCCGTGCCAGGCATTGAGCTCTTCGACGGCGACCTCTTCGAGCAGCACAGCGCGTTTCGCTCCCCCGGTGCCGCCACCGAGGCCGAAATCGACGCGCGGCTTCCCAAGGTCGAAATTTACAAGCGGCGCTACAGCGCGATGCACCGCGGCATCATCAGCCATCCATACTTCTTGGACGATACCAATGTCTCGGAATTGGCGGACTTCAGCTTCGTCTTCGTGTGCGTCGACCGGGCGGATGCTCGCCGCGTCATCTTCCAGTTCCTGCAATCGCGCGGCATTCCCTTTGTCGATGTCGGCATGAACTTGCAGCAGGTCAAGGGTTCGCTGCGCCTCATCGGAAGCTGCCGCGCGACCCTGGTGACGCCTGAGCTAAACGACCACGTCTACAGCAGCGTCCCGCTGGCGGATGGTGATGACGATGCGCTGTATCGCCAGAACATCCAGGTAGCTGACATGAACGCGCTGAACGCGCAGATGGCCGTGGTGCTGTGGAAGCAGTACTGCGGCTTCTACCAGGCAGATTTTGCGACGGTAAACATGCTGTTCTCGGTCAACCAGAACATGCTTGCGAAGACGGTCGCGGGCCTCGGAGATGGCGATGAAGGCTAGCGCTATCAGGCCGGAGTTCGTCGAGTTCATTCCGAAACTTCTCGAGCCCGGCGTGCTGTATGTCAGCGAGAAGTACCGCACCGCTTCGCACCTCTGCGCATGCGGGTGCGGCGAGAAGGTGGTGACCCCTCTGTCGCCGGCGGACTGGCACCTAAGCATGGATGGGGGGAAGGTCAGCCTGCACCCGTCTATCGGCAATTGGAACTACGCCTGCCAGTCGCACTACTGGATTCGCCGAAATGGCATCTCCTGGGCGGGCAGCATGAGCAAGGGCCAGATTAAGAGGGTTCAGGCGCGGGACTTTGCCGACCGGGCAAGCCAGGTCGCGCAAATCAATCGTGAGCGAGATGAGCAGCGTGCCGCTGCATCGGGTGGCTTCTTCGGCCGGGTGCTGCGTGCGCTGCGCCGGTTGCTGAAGCTGTAGTCAATGGAAGGTGGCGTTCGCGCCAAGGAAGAAAGGGAATCTCATGCCGAAGAATGAAAAGACCTCGCCGAAGGTGGCCAGCACGGCCTCCTCAATCCTGCGTAGCACCTCGTCGACCAAGACCGAACGCTCGGTCGCGGGGAGCGCCTTATCTCAAGCAGGAGCCGGCCGGGTCACCTCGCCGGCGGTTGCAACAAAGGCTGCGAGGACTCTCGACAGCGCCCGGACGTCCCCCGCTTCGAAATCCGTGGCGGGAAGCGTTCTCACGCAAAAAGTGAAGCGCTAAGCCAGTGCTCCGCGCTCAAACGAAGCTTCTGGAGAATCGCATGAAAGACATCCGGCGCCAGGTCAGCCTGCAATGCCCTACCTGCGGCAAGACCGACTTTCAGTTCGACGAGGCCGCCAGCCCCAGCGGAATCGTCACTTGCGCATCCTGCCGCAGGCAACTGCGCCGCGATGAGCTGGAAAGCTACAACTCCGAGCTCATTGAGGCTGCCAAGAAAGAGGTCGTCAGCCAGGCCAACAAGGAGCTGGAGCAGATGGTGCACCGGACACTCCGCGACGCTTTCCGCGGCAACAAGTTCATCAAGCTTCGATAAACGATGACATCCTCCGACTATGTCGCGCTGCTTGCGCTCGGCGTCTCCGCCGCCGCGCTCTTCATCACGTACCGGTTCAACGAGCGGCAGAAGAAGTTCTTCGAGAACCAGGAACTGCTCAACCGAACATTGCAGCGCAAGGAGGATGCCGAGGTCAAGGCATCCAGGCAGGCAGAACTTGACGCGAACTTCTTGAAGATTGGATCCGGGTACCGGCTGCGAGTATTCAACCGTGGGAAGGCCGCGGCTAGGCACGTTCGCATCGAGTTCGCAGATGCAAGCAGCGAGAGCGTCTTCATCCCCAGCGATGTCGAGAGCAAGTTTCCGCTCGAGGTCATGCAGCCGCATGGTTCGGTGGACCTCATCGCCGCAGTCTCGATGGGCTCTGCCAGCAAGCACTCTATTCGACTACTTTGGGAGGACGACCACAGTTCTTCGAATGAGCGGAAGGTGTACCCAACAATTTGAAGGCCAACCGAAGGCTTGGAGGGCTCGTTTGTGCCGAAGGCATGCAGTTCGGGGGAGGATGATGCGCAAAGCGAGTGCGTGCCTCAACGATGACCGCTTCCGCTGCATAGCTGCCTACCAGTAGCTATAGGCGACTGCTCAGGCTACCAAGCTGGACTCCCCGCACCGCCGTACTGAGCAAGTCGTTCAGACTCAATGCTTTGGTCCTCTTGGGAGTGGAATCGCAGAGTCACCCGGCCCAGTCAAAGCGGCAGCTGCCCTAGGAAAAACAGGGCTGTTTGGACAATAAAAAATTCCCTTTGGCAATTCTGGACAAATCCAAATTGCCCCTTGCGCGTGATTTGTGGACAAGAAAAATTGCCCCAACACAGCAGAGAAGGAGAAAACCAAAGGGCGGATTATGCCGCCCCAGCCACGAGGCCAGATTAGGGCTCGCCCTCCCAATAGTCCAGCCCGTTCTCCAGGCGCTGCACAAAGCTGCGGCCCCGGGCGGCGAAAACGCCGATCTTGCCGGAATCAGGGTACTCGCAAACCTCGGGGCGCTCCTGGGTGCTGATGGACAAATAGCTCAGCGGCGCGTTCGAGGTGTTGAGGATTTGATGCGGATAGTCCGGCCCGCAGGGGATGAAGATCACATCGCCCGTCTTGATCGGCAGCATCTCACCGGCTACGCGCAGCGTGCCATCGCCCGCCAGCACGATGAACATCTCCTCTTGCGTGTGGTGGAAGTGATAGGGGCAGCTTTGCTGGCCCGGCGCCACGGTGTCCACGCCGCAGCCCAGTTTGCGCGCCAGCGTGCCTTCGGAGAGGGCGCCAATCATGCTGTCGTAGCGCGGCGGGCGCACAAAGCGTTCACGCGGCAAGTCCAGATGATTGCGGATCAGCTTGGCACGCAAGGCCTGGCTTTTTTCGTCCAAAGTCGTTCTCCTCGACAATGCGGGCCACCATGAGCCAGCCAAACCATCATCCCGTCCTGTTGAACATCCTGCAAGAGGTGTTTGGCTACGGCGCCTTCCGCGGCGCGCAAGAAGCCATCATCCAGCATGTGGGCGACAGCGGTGACGCGCTGGTGCTGATGCCCACGGGCGGCGGCAAAAGCCTGTGCTACCAGATCCCGGCAATTGCCCGCCACCGCGCGGGCCAGGGCGTCACGGTGGTGGTGAGCCCCCTGATCGCGCTGATGCATGACCAGGTGGGCGCGCTGGAAGAAGCCGGCGTGCACGCGGCCTTTTTGAACTCAACGCTGAGCGGCGAACAAGCCGCCCATGTCGAGCGCGAGATGATGAGCGGCCGCCTGGTGATGCTGTACGCCGCGCCTGAGCGCATCACCAACCCGCGCTTTCTGGCCCAGCTGGATTCGCTGTACGAGCGCGGCCTGCTGAGCTTGTTCGCCATTGACGAGGCGCATTGCGTCAGCCAATGGGGGCATGACTTCCGCAGCGAATACCTGGCGCTGAGCCTGCTGCACGAGCGTTTCCCGAACGTGCCGCGCATCGCGCTGACCGCCACCGCCGATGAGCTGACCCGCGCCGACATCATCAGCCGCCTGCGCCTGGAAGAGGCGCGCGTCTTCATTTCCTCTTTCGACCGGCCCAATATCCGCTACGCGATTGTCGAGAAGGACAAACCACGCGAGCAGCTGCTGCGCTTCATTCGCGATGAGCATGAAGACGATGCCGGCGTGGTGTACTGCCAAAGCCGCAAAAAGGTGGAAGAAACCGCCGACTGGTTGGTGGCCGAGGGCATCAAGGCCCTGCCCTATCACGCCGGCCTAGACGCCACCCTGCGCCAAAAACATCAAGACCGCTTCTTGCGCGAAGACAGTGTGGTGATGGTGGCCACCATCGCCTTCGGCATGGGCATCGACAAGCCCGATGTGCGCTTCGTCGCCCACCTGGACCTGCCCAAGAACATCGAGAGCTATTACCAGGAAACCGGCCGCGCCGGCCGCGACGGCGCCCCCGCCGACGCCTGGATGGCTTACGGCCTGGCCGATGTGGTGAACCAACGCCGCATGATTGACGAAAGCCCGGCCGAAGAAGAATTCAAGAAAGGCCAGCGCGGCAAGCTCGATGCCTTGCTGGCCCTGGCCGAGGCCACCGATTGCCGTCGGGTTCGCTTGTTAGGCTATTTCGGCGAGGCCAGCTCGGCTTGCGGCAATTGCGATAACTGCTTGTTCCCACCCGCCACCTGGGACGGCACCGAGGCCGCCCGCAAACTGCTCAGCTGCATCTACCGCTTTCACCAAAACGGCGGCCAGCGCTTTGGCGCCGGGCATTTGATCGATGTGCTGCGCGGCAAGGTCACCGACAAGGTGACGCAATACGGCCACCAGACCCTGAGTACCTGGGGCGTGGGCGCCGACCTGCCCGAGACGCAGTGGCGCGCCGTGCTGCGCCAGCTGATTGCGCTGGGCCATGTGCAGACCGAGGGCGAGTACATGACCCTGGTGCTGGCGGACTCGGCCCGCTCGGTGTTGAAGGGCGAGGTGCAGCTGCTTCTGCGCGTGCCATCGGTGGCCAGCAAGCGCGGCAAGCAAAGCTCGGGAAGCAGCAAGAAGCCTGGCGGCAGCAGCAGTGCGGCGCGCGATCTGGGCGATATGGACGAACAGGCGCAAGCCGCGTTTGAGCAACTCAAGGCCTGGCGCGCCGAGGTGGCCAAGGAGCACAGCCTGCCGGCCTATGTGATCTTCCAGAACGTCACCCTGGCCGAGATGGCCCGGCGCCGGCCCGGCACGCTCGATGAGCTGGCGGGCATCAGCGGCGTGGGTGCCAAAAAGCTCGAAGCCTACGGGGCGGAGATTCTGCGGGTGCTGGATCAGGCCTGAGTTGGAATGAGGTGATGTGAGCTGAGCAGCGAGCCAACTCACTGCTCACCGCTCAGCCAACAACAAGCCGTCAGCCGAAGAACTTCAAGTCCCGCACGCTGGCATCAAAGTTCTTCAAGTTCGGGAAGATGTCGGCCAGGCCGCTGTCTGACACGCCCATCCAGCGGCCCAGCGTGGCACCCAGCTGCTCCACCGAGGTTTCGGGCAGCAGCACGCCGTTGCCGAGCTGATTGGGGCTGCTGTCGAACTGGTTGTTGCCGGCATTCTTCAGGCCCAGCTGCGGGAATTTGCCGTAGAACTCGCGCCCGCGCACCGCGCCGCCCATCACCAGATGATGGCTGCCCCAGCCGTGGTCGGTGCCGTCGCCATTGCTGGTGAAGCTGCGGCCGAAGTCGCTGGCGGTGAAGGTGGTGACCTGGTTGCGCATGCCCATGGCGCCCAGGGTGGCGTCGAAATAGCTCAGCGCATGCGACAGCTTGGCCATCAGATCAGCATGGGCGCGGTTCTGGTCGTCATGGGTATCAAAGCCGCCGATGCTGACAAAGAACACCTGCCGCCCCACGCCCAGGCTGCCGCGCGCGCCGATGGTGCGCGCCACCACCTGCAGCTGCTGAGCCAGCGAGTTATTGGCCTTGGCGCCGGTGAGCGGGTTGTCGTATTGCAGCAGCGGGTCGGCCGCGCCGGCCAGCAGGCCGCCGGAGCCATAGGGCGCGGGAACGATGTCGGGCATGGCCGGCACGATCAGGCTTTCGGCGCTGAGCGCGCGCGCCACCACGGCGGCATGATCGCGGCCGATCAAGTCAGTGCTACGGCCGCCGCGCATCACATTGCGCAAGCGCTCGGTGGCCGTGGTGGAGCCGAACAAGCTGCTGCCGCTGCCGCCCACCCGCACCGCGCCGCGGCTGCCGATCTGATAAGGCAAGACCTGGCGCCCGGTCAGGAACACGGCGTTGCCGCCGGCCGAGACGGCGCTGAAGATGGGCTGGCTGTTATTGGCCAGCAGCATGTCGGCAATGCGGCCGCCCCAGCCCAGTGACGCGCCCTCGGGGCTGAGGGCTTGCCAGGTGGATTGCTGGTCGTTGTGCGAGAACAGCGCGGCCGGGCGCGGGAAGCTGACCTGCTTCAAGTCCGCCTTGCTGGTGGGTTTGACCAGGGTGCCAATATTGGGCAAGACCGCCAAGCGGCCAGCCGCGAACAGATCACGCGCCGCCGCCATGCTGGGGTGCAAGGCAAAAGTGCGGCCTTGGCTTGAGATGGGGCTGATCGGCAAAACCCCGCCCAGCCGCGTGGGCGAGCCAGCCGCTGCGCCGGCATTGGGCAGCGTGCCCGGCGCCAGCAGCGCGATGGAGTCCGGTGCCTGGTTGCGGGTAGCGGTGTAGGCGGCCCAGCTGTCGGCATCGGTGGGCAAAACCATGTTCAGGCCGTCATTGCCGCCGTTCATGAACAGGCAGACGATGGCTTTGTAATCACCCGCCGTTTGCGCGCTGGCACTGCCCATGGCGGCCAAATTCAGGCCCAGCGGGGCGGCCACACCCAGGCCGGCAAAGGCCGAGGCTTGGCGCAGAAAGGCGCGGCGCGAGGCCGCGGAATGGAAAGTGGCTTGGCTCATGATTTATTTCTGCACCAGGTATTCGGGCGCCAGCAAGCTCAGATAGACCGCCATGCGGGCACGGTTGCGGCGCTGCTCGTCAACGGTTTTCTGATTGCTGGCATCGGCCTTCAGGGCGTCGAGCTTGACGCTTTCCACCGCCGCCACGATTTCGGCCTGTAGGGCGGCATTGCTGCGCGCGCCCAGCAGCTTGGTGGCCACGGCGCCCACCAGCTCGGCGGGCTTGTCGGCCAGGGCGATCTCGGCGCTGAGATCCAGCTGCACATCGGGGCGCGCGGCTTTGCCGTCAATGCCGGCCATGCCGAAGCCATTGCCTAGGCCGTTGCGCAGATAGATCGAGTAGCCGGCCACCGAAGTCTCGTTCACCAGCGCCAGCTCGGGCATGGTGAGTTGGGCGGCGCCGGTTTCACTGCCGGCGGCTACATAGCCGGGGCGGTAGAAATTGAAGACCGAGGGCGAACGCAGCGGCGACTGGCCCAACTGCGAGCCGGGATCGTCGGTGCTGCGGATCAGCCAGGCGCCCGAATCGCTGCTGGCGCCCAGGGCACGCAGGGCCTGGGTCAGGCGCAGCACCGGCTCGCGCAGCTTGCCATAACTGTTGGCATCAGCGGCAGGCGTGTTGCGCGCCTCGGGGTCCAGCAGCACCGCCTTGAGCATGGCGCGCATATCGCCGTTGGCCCCAAAGGCCGCACTGACCCGGGCCACATAAGCCGGGCTGGGGTGGCTGGTGACCAGGCGTTGAATCAGCTGGCGGCCGATGAAGGGGCCCACATTGGGGTGGCTGGCCAGGGTGTCGAGTGCCAGCTTGAGGCTGGCGTTCGGGTCAGCGCGGGTTTGTGCGGGCAGCACCTGGCCGAGAAAGCGCTTCTCGGCCAGCGAGTGGTATTGGCCATAGCCCTGCATGGGCATGATGGCGCGGTCCGCCGAGCAAAAGCTCGGGCACCAGCCGAAGAAGCGGCCGTTGTCGGTATCGGGGCCGTCCCAGCTCCAGCCGGTGAAAACCTTGGCCATGCCGGCGATGTCGTCGGGGCCGTAGGTGGGCGTTGTCACGCCGGCAGAGAGCTTGGCGCTGCCGTCGGGGTTGAGGGCGACCAGGCCGATGGAGAACAGCTGCATCACCTCGCGGGCGAAGTTCTCATCGGCAACGCGGCCGGTGGCGGGGTCTTCTTTCTGGTTCTTCAGATGCGAGAGGTACAAGCCCATCACCGGATGGCGGGCCACCTGCTCCAGCAGATTGCGGTAGCTGCCCAGGCCTTGCGCGGCCAGCATGTCCAGATAGCTGGCGGCGCCGCGCGGCTGATCGCCCACCGCGCCTTGCGCCAGCGAGATCACAAAGATCTGCGACAAGGCATAGGCGAAGCGCTGGCGCAGCTGGTCTTCGCCACTGAGGGCAACTTTGTAAAAGGAGTCCAGCACCTCACCCGTGCCCGCGCTGTTCGTGGCCTTGGCGGCCTTGAGGCTGGCGTCTGAAGCTTCCCAGTTGGCGCGGTGCGAGCTGAGGGGCAGGGCCAGTTGTTGATCGATCCAGGCCGCATAGCCCTGATCCATCACCGCCTTGATGCTGGCCTCGGTGGGGCCGAAGCTGGCTTGCAGCAGGAAGCGGCGCGCCTCGTCACGGCTGGGCTTGGCGGGAGCGGGCTCGGGGGTGGCCGTGCCCGCATTGGGCGCAGCGCCGGGGTCGCCGGCACTGCTACTGCTGCCACCGGCACCGCCGCCGCAGGCCGTCAAGCCGGCCACGGCCAGCGACATCGACACCAACAAGCTGGCCAAGGCCCAGCGCGGCCGAGCTGCTTGCATCAGCTGCTGCGGCGGCGACTGGCGCAAGGCCAGCGGATCAAATTCGACTCTCATTGCGCTCCCACACGCGGCGCCAAAAACAAAAGGCAGCGCCGAGGTCGGAACTCTAGTCAGCCCGCGCCGACTGAAGGGCACTCAAGGCCAGCAGAATGTAAGCCAAGGTAACGTTTGCCCGGCGCATCCGCGCTTGCTGTGACTTTGTGCCGCAATAGGAATGCCGGCCTGCGCGGCGCTCACTCCTCCCACTTGAAGCGCGCCAGAGCCAGGGCCCCGAACAGCAGCGTGAAGCCCAGCATCACCGCCACCGGCATCAGCGCTGCCTGCAGGCCCTGGGCACGCCAGGTCATGGCGTCCAGCCCGTCCACCGCCCAGCGTGTGGGCACAAACATCGACAGGGTTTGCAGCCACTCCGGGAAGACGAAGGACGGCACCCAGGCGCCGCCCAACATGACCATCAACAAGGTGGCCAGAATCGCCAGGCCACGGGTGGCCTCGGGCGTTTTGCCCAGCGCGGCAATCAACAAGCCAAAGCTCGATGTCAACGCTGAGAAGGCAAGCAGCACCGCCACAAAGCCCAGCCAGCTGCCTTCCACCCGCACGCCGAAAGCGGCGATGGCCACGGCATAGATGGCGGCGAACACCAGCAAGGCGATCAGCGCGCAGCTGGCCATGCGGCTGCCCAGCAAGGTGGCACGCGACAAGGGTGCTGCGCGCAGGCGCAGCCACAGGCCTTGGCGGCGCAGCAGCAGCAAGCCCACGCCGATGTCCACGCCCATCATCAATATGAACTGCACCCCCATGCCGGCGAAGGAATGGGCGTAGCTGTTGTAGTGCAGCTCCGGTCGCGCGCTGGCCTCGGTTTCACGCGTGCTGAAGGGCGGGCTGAAGCTGGGACCGGACAGTGCGGCCGATGCCGACGCTGAAGCGGCGGGCGCCGCAGTCTGCGCCTGCACGCGGTTGATGCTGTCGAACATCTGCAGCAAGTCCTGGCGCTGGGCGGCGGGCAACTGCGTGTCGGCGGCCACCTGCTCGCGCGCATCTTTGAGCACCGGGCTGTTGGCGCCGAAGGTCTGCTGCGCCACCAAGGCCATCGCATGCTGGGTCAGCAGGCCGCGCACCAGCGGCAAGGCCATGGCTTGCGAGGGGTCGTAGACCAGGCCCACCTCCGGCTTGTTCTGGCCGCCAAAGATGGCGCGGCCCGCTTGCGTGGCAAAGCCTTTGGGCAGCTCGATGGCGGCGCGCAGCTTGCCGGCCCTGACCTGCGCCTGGGCTTCGTCGGCCGGCAACTCGCTGACAGCCAGGCTGGGGTCTGCGCGCAAGGCCGCCACCAGCTTTTGCGACAAGTCGCTGCGGTCCAGATCCGTGATGGCCACCGGCACATGGGCGGGCTTGTTGCCCGAGCCGCCGAACAGGCTGCCGAAAAAGGCCGCAATCAGAATCGGCGCGGCAACACTCATCAACACGGCGCGCCGGTTGGAGAAATGCAGGACCAGGTCCTTGCGCAGAAGAGCGAGAAAAGCGTGCATGGTGGTGTCCTTACTCTCAATCGCGCAGCTGGCGGCCGGTCAGGGCCAGGAACACATCTTCCAGATTGGCCCGGCCTGAGCTGATGTGTCGCAGCTGCTGGCCTTGCGCGGCCAGGGCCTGCAAGACAAGGGGCGTGGCGAGGGTCAGGTCTTGCACACCCAGCTTGAGCTGGCTGCCGTGCAGCTCGACCTGCCTGACGCCGGCCAGGGCCTGCAAGGCGGCCAGATCCAGCGGCGCACCCTCGGCCAATTCCAGCTGCAGGGTTTGCGCGGCGGGCAAGCGGCGGTATAGCTCGGGCAGGGTGCCGCTGGCCAGCACCTCGCCGTGGTCCATGATCAGCACCCGGTCGGCCAGGCGCTCCACTTCTTCCATATAGTGGGTGGTGTAGACCAGGGCTTTGCCGGCGCGCTTGAGCAGCTCAAGCTGATCGAAGATGGCGTTACGGCTTTGCGGGTCCACCCCGGCGGTGGGCTCATCGAGCAAGAGCACCGCGGGGTCGTGCACCAAGGCGCAAGCGATATTGAGGCGGCGCTTCATGCCGCCGCTGAAGCTGGCGGGTTTGTCTTGGGCGCGCTCGGCCAGGCCGACGAGCTCAAGCACCTCGCGTGCGCGCTGCCGCAGCGACGGGCCGGACATGCCATAGAGCGCGCCAAACAATTCGATATTGGCCTGGGCCGGCAAATCCTCGAACAGGGCGATGTCTTGCGGCACCAAGCCGATGCGGCACTTGAACGCGTTCGCCTGCTCCGCCAAGCTGATGCCGGTCACCTGGACCGAGCCACTGTCCGCCGGGATCAGGCCGGCCATCATCGCGAGCGTGGTGGACTTGCCCGCGCCGTTGGGGCCGAGGAAGCCGAGCAACTCGCCGGCACGCACCTGGAAAGAAACTTCACGCACCGCCTGCCT
Source organism: uncultured Roseateles sp. (assembly GCF_945956965.1). Lineage (GTDB taxonomy): Bacteria > Pseudomonadota > Gammaproteobacteria > Burkholderiales > Burkholderiaceae_C > Paucibacter_A. The sequence continues at coordinate 146,447 of NZ_CAMFJS010000006.1, read as the reverse complement.
GGCGCCAAAGGCTTTCTTCAGGCCCTGGACTTGCAAGATCTCTGTCATCGACCGCCCTCCTCAACTGGTGTGGCGCGATCTTAGAGATGAGGGGGAAAAATCAATCAGGCATTACGACGAACGGTGCGCCGGGCGGCGCCAATCGACAGGCGCCGACGTGGGCGGGCTTCAGCATTGCACGGGGGCGTTGCAGACCTTGGCCTTGGCCATCAACACAGAGGTGTCGGCAGCGGCTGGCGTGCGGCGGGCTTCGATGACCACGCGCGGCAGCTTCTCGACCGGCAGTTGCTGGGCCACGGTGGCGGGGGCCACGGGACGCTTGCCTTCGATCACCACACGCTCCAGCTTGACGACGCGCATGGACGCCTCGGGCTTGGCCTGCACGACCCAGGCGGTGGCGGCGCCGGCGATCAGGCCGACAGCGGTGAACACGGTAACGAAGAGATTCTTGGGGCTGGCAATCATGGCACTAACTCCTGCTGCTGCGAGTAGCAGATGCGCTACCCATGAATGCAGTTTCGGCTTTGAGTGCGGTGCTTTCCAGGCCCAGGCGATCAAGCGACAGGAGAGGCGATTGAGTTGCAGCAGAGCCGGATGAACGCACGTCCGACTACTGGAAAACCCCTGGTCGCTACCGCCTCAAGCGCCTGCAAGAAGTGCTTGCCCGCGCGTCAGCGGGCGCGCAGCACGCGGGTGGTCTGCTCCTGCTCATTGAGGCGCTGCTGCGCCGTCAAAGGTTTGACCCGCGCCGCCGCCAGCGCGGCCTGATCGAGATTGGCGCCCCAGGTCTGCCCGGCCCGCAAGGCCAGCGGCGCGGCCAGGCCGGCGCTGAAGTTGGCCGGCAACCAGGGCAGCAAATCATTCAGCACCAGTTGCAGGCGCGGCCGGATGCTGGGCTCGCCGATGCGCCCGCGCTGGCCCCAGTTCAGCACCAGATCGGCGCTGCTGCTGCCGGGCTGCAACTGATTGGTCACGGCAAAGTCACGCAGCACGCCGTAGCGCAGTTGCATCATGCCCTCCTCCACCAGCATGGCCGCGTCCTCACGCGGCACGCTGGCGCCGCTGGGCACCGAATAGCTGTAATCGTCATTGACCCGGTCCTGGCTGAAGAAGCGGGTGATGTCCTCGGGGCGGTAGGCCTCTTGCACCGGCGTGGGTGTGGCGCCGAAGGACAGCACCGAGGCCAGGCCCTGCATCTCTTGCGAGAAGAAAGGCAATGTTTGCGCCAGCTGCTGCGAGGCGGTGTTGGACGGGCTGGCTTGGTAGACCCGCTTGCTGCTGTCCAGGCTGGCATGCACGCGGGGCGGCAGGAAATCATTGGCATGCGTCAGCTCGTGATACAGCAAGCGCCCCAAGTCGTAGGGCAACTCACTCAGGCTGCGGCTTTGGCGCGCGCTGATGGCGTAGCTGGTGACGGCATGCTGGTTGTTCAGCACATAGCGCCAGGGCGTGGCGAAGGCCAGCGTGCTGCCGTTGGCGGAACGCGGGTCGGCGGCTTCGCTGATGCTGTCGCGCTGGGCGGGGGTGAGCCAGAGATAGTTGGCATCCAGATAGATGGCGCCGGTGCTGCTCCAGTAAAAAGCCGGCCGCACTTGGCCGCCGATCACCACGGCGGTGACGGCCGCGAGCATGCGGCGGAAGTCACCATTGACGTCTTGCTCGCGCAAAAAGCGCTCGAACACCTCCGCCATCCAGTCGTTGGACACCACGACGCGCTGCATCACCTGCTCCACCGTCGGCGCCGCGCCGCCGCTGGTCTGGCCGAGGATGGGCAGTTGCGCCAAGGTGCAGGTGTTATTGGGATTGCTGCGGCTTAAGTAAGGGCTGAAGACGCAATCGCGCAAGGCCGCCGCATAAGGGCCTTGGGCCAGATAGGGGTAAGTGCGGCTGACCGGATTGCTGCTGGTGAACAAGGGGTCGGTCGGCAGACCCGGCACGGCTTGCACCAGCAGGCTGAACTGGCCCGTGGCCGTGCGGCCATCGGCGAGTGTGAGCCGCACGCTCAGGCTCAGGCTGCTGTCGCGCTGCACCGCGGGCGCTTTGATGATGACGCGCCAGCCATCGGTGGCGCTCAGCGTGGCGCTGGTCTCGCCGCTTTGGCTCCAGGCCACTTGGGCGCCGGCCACTTCGGCCTCGCTAAAACCAGGCGCCCAGGCGCGCAGCGAGGTCTGCCCGCCGGCATACACCGAGGGCTCGCCGCGCACCACCAGCGCGGGGGCTGCAGCCGCACTGCTGCTATTGAACTGCACCGGCGCTTGATAAGCGCGCCCCTTGGCATCGACAAAGCGCAGCTCAAACTGATAAGACCCCGCCGACGCAGGCTCAAGGCTGAGCGCCTGCGAGCGGCTGGACATGGCGTTCAGGGCCGGACCGGCCGTTTGCGTCCACTGCAGGGCGCTGAGTGTGGAACCCTCGCAAGCCAGCAAGGCCAGCTCGGTGTTGCGACCGGCAAGCGGTGCCGCCTCAAGTGCCAAGCGTGCTACCGAGCCGGCTTCACATTGGCTGCTGAGCGCGGGGACGGGCAGTGGCGTGGGTGTGGGTGTCGGTGCCTCATTGCCGGCAGCGCCGCCGCCACCTCCACCACCGCAGCCCCCCAAAAAGAGCAAGAGCGCCAAGCTCCATGCTTGCGCGCCCATATTGAATGCTTTGTTCTTTTTCATCGCCTTGTCTCGGTCCGGTCCCGCCATGCGGGCGGCCATATTACAAGGCGGCAGGATCAGGCGTGCAGTGGCCTATGGGAGGCCGTGACGCAGTAGAGCGGATCAACTCTGAGGAGAGGATTGCAAGCCGCTGGCCTGAGCCGAAAGAGGCGCCAGCGTGCTGCGTGGCGACTCCACCACCACGCGCTCCAGTTGCACCACGCGCGGCGTGGCGGCGGGCGGCGACTCCGACAAGGCGGCCAGGTTCAGCCCCAACAGCGCCGCGGCGGCGACTGCGATCAGAGCGGTCAACAAAGTGCGCAAAGCGAGTTGGGATTTCATGATGACGGGCCTTTCGGTGTTGCCTGCCTTTTCTGGCAGTGAACACAGTGTCGGCAAAGGCGGCACCCCGCGCCAGCGCCGCGAGACGAAGGCGCAAAAGCGCTGCGCGAACGGCGTGGAGAGGCGATGAATGGCGCCATGAACAAAGGCGAGGCACGGCGCCCAGCAGCGCAGGACAAGCGCTTTTAGCCCAAGCGCCTGACACACTCAATCCTTATTATTTGCCACGACAAGAGCGGCCAAGCCGCCTATCGTGCGCACGGTCCGCCAGCCCACACACAAGAAATCAGGGAGCCCTATGAGCAAGCCAGCCTTCGAAACCCAGCTGCAAGGCATCACCGATCTGGTGCTGATCACGCCGATCAAGCCCGGCTTCGTCACCGCCTTCGAGACCATCACTTATGTAGACCGGCTGCGCCGGGTGTTGAAGTCACTCAATGCCTTGCGCCTGGGCGCACGCGAGTCCAGCGATGCGCCGGGCCTGTTCACCGATGTGGTGAGCCGCTTCCACATCGTGCACTCCTTCCGCTGGGCCATCATCGCCCCGCCCGCCGATGCTGCACCCGGCACTCCGCACAAGCTGCTGCTCAATGTTTGCTTTGACGGCGGCTGGGAGCCCTATATGCGGGTGATCTGGGACCAGCTTGGCAGCATGCTGGACCTGATTCTGTGCCACGCCGAGGGCTACCGCCTGGCCAAGGAAACCAGCTTCGAGCGCTATAAGGATTGGGTGCGCGAGCATGAAATCGCCAGCGATTTCCTCTACTTCGAATCCGGCCGCAGCAGCGCCGACCACGACTATCTGGCCGCCCTGGAATGGCAAGAGCGCCAGCACCCCGAGACCGACGCCGCCCTGGCCGCCACCCGCATACGCACACCCGTGCCCGGCGAAACCGCGCCCTTGCCTGATGGCCTGCCCGCCCGCGCCGCCATGGCCGTGCGCGCCCTGCCGGCCCTGGCCACGCTCTACACGCTGGACCGCTACTTCATGCGCGATGACCCCAGCGTGGCAGACGGCCAATGCCTGATCCGCGCCGCCCGCGACATCTTGTTTGAGCTGGTGCAACTCGACACCGCCAAACTGTTCCCGCCGGGCAGCCCCCTGCGCGCCGCCTACTACCGCATGCTGGACTGGTTTGAAAAGCCCGCCCGCGTGGCCGAGATCAGCACCCGTCAGCTGGACTACCAGCCCAGCGACATCCAAGGCGGCATGCTGACGGCCTACCCCGACTTGAGCGGCGGCGCCATGGTCTTGCTGCGCGTGGTGCAGGCGCCCCAGGCCGTGGCCTGGCTGGCCGCCTTCCCGGCCAGCAGCGAGGAAGACACCTTGAAAGGCACGCCTCCGCCCGATGGCATCTACCGCAATGTGGCGCTGAGCCTGGCCGGCCTGCGGGCGCTGGGTGTCAGCAGCAGCCGGCTGGAGCGCATGCCACAACCGTTTTTGGAAGGCATGGAAGCACGCGCCGGCGTGCTGGGTGATCTGCGCCACAACCACCCGCGCTACTGGAAGCTGCCGCAACGCAACTGGCCCGCCGCCAACGCTAACGCCGAAAGTGGCCGGGTTGATCTGAACGCTGTGCATGTGCTGATTCAGCTGCGCCATGGCGCCCAAGTCAGCGAGGCGGCGCGCCAAGCCGCCATCCAGCAGCTGGAGCAAGGCAGCGGCCTGCAAGTGCTGTCGGTGCAAGCCATGCGCCGCAATAGCCCACCCGGCAACCCTAAGCAGACGGTGGAGAGCTTTGGCTTTGTGGACGGCATCAGCCAGCCGGTGGTGGGCGAACCCAGCGGGCCGACGCCGGCGCAGCCCTGGTCAGACGCGGTGCAGCGCGGTGAGCTGCTGCTGGGCTACCGCACCGACCGCGAACGCTACGCCGTGCCCGAGCAGGCCGACGCCTTGCTGGACAAAGGCACTTTCCTGGTGGTGCGCAAGCTGCGCCAGTTTCCCGGCCGCCTGCAGCAGACCTTAGACAGCCAAGCCCCCGCTCTGGGCCTGGACCGCAAGACCTTGCTGGCCAAGATGATGGGCCGCTGGCCCGACGGCGTGCCCCTGGCCGCGCCCGCCATCGGCCCCGGCAACAACTTCAATTACAGCCAGGATGCGCAGGGCAAGGCCTGCCCCTTCCACGCCCACATCCGGCGCGCCAACCCGCGCACCGACCCCACCCTGGCCACACCGGTGCCACGCCTGCTGCGCCGCGGCATGTCCTACGGCCCGCCACTGCAGCCGGGCCAGACGCCGGCTGACATGGACAAGGACGAACGCGGCCTGATCTTCATGGCCTATAACGCCAGCCTGGCCGAGCAGTTCGAGACCGTGCAGCGCTGGATCTCCGGCGGCAATAGCAGCGGCGGCTATGCCGGCCAGTCCGATCCCTTTCTGGGCGTGGCTGTGCCCAAGTCCGCTGCCGCCGAGCGCCTGCCCAGCACCACGCCGCGGGTGTTCCGCTTTGAGCATGAGGGCCGCGCGATAAGCCTCAATCTGGGCGAGCAGCCGCTGGTGGAGTTGCAATGGGGTGCTTACTTCTTTGTGCCCGCCATCACCGCCCTGCGCCAGCTGCCCATGCTGGTGGAACTGCCGGCCTTCCCCACGCCGATGGCCGTGCCCGCCCGCGCCCCCGATGTGGCCGACGCCAAAGCCTGGCAGGAATGGCTGGAAGACAGCAATAGCCGCGACGCCGCCTGGGCCTATGTGCGCAGCCAGCCGGGTGGCGTCTTGCGCACCGCCTACGGTGTGCTGGTGGGCGAGGCTGCACGGGTCTGCGATGTGTTTCGCGACGTGGACTCGCGCTACTCCGTCAGCGGCTACGGCACCCGCATGGCCCAGTCGGTGGGCCGCGGCTACCTCGGCATGGACGAAGACAGCGGCCACCGCGAGCAGGCGCCCCTGATCAACGCCGCCATCGAACGCATCGACGAAGCCAGCGCCTTCGGTGCCGCGCGCGCCATCGCTAACGCAGTGATCAAGCAGACCTTAGGCGGCGCCCGCCAGCTGCAACTCAAAGAGGCCTTGCTGGACGTGGAGCAGTTGTCCGAACATGTGCTGGCCGCCCTGTGCCAGCAATGGTTCGGCCTGCCCGACCAGCGCCTGATGTGGGGCACCGAATGGCATGCCGCCAGCGACACACCGGCGCCGCGCTGCCCGCGCGACTTCATCGCCGTATCGCGCTATGTGTTCGGCCCCCACCCCAGCCCGGTGGTGGAGAAGACGGCCAGCAAAAAGGGTCAGGCCTTGCAGGCCGCCGTGCGCCAATGGCTGGCCGCACAAAAACCCGGCACCAAGCTGCCGCCCTTGAGCCAGGCGATTGCCGACGCCCTGGCGCCGCTGAGCCAGCAAGACCCCGACATCATCCCGCGCACCCTCACCGGCATCATGCTGGGCTTCCCGCCCACCGTGCATGGCAACACCCTGGCCTGCCTGGGCGCATGGGTCGTGAGCAAAAAGCTCTGGGATGTGCAGCAGGACTGGCCCGCCGTGCCGGCCAGCACGCCGCCAGCCCAGCTTTACAGCCGCGCTGTGTCGGCCCTGCGGCCCACGCTGCTGGCCACCATGGTGGGGCGGCCGGTGCCGAATATGGTCTGGCGCACAGCCCGCAAAACCCATCAGTTAGGCCAGGTGGAGGTGCAGCAGGGCGAGACCCTGATCGTCGGCATCGCCTCGGCCACGCAACAAAACCCGCGCGAGCATTACACGATGTTCGGTGGCGACCGCCGCGATCCCATCAAGCCCGCGCCGCTGCATGCCTGCCCGGGCTATGCCATGGCCATGGGCGTGATGATGGGCGTGGCCGCCGCCGTGCTGGAGGCCGGCACGCTGCGCTTCACTGGATCGCCCACGGTGCTGGGCGTGCAGGTTTAAGCGAGCGCGCTGCGGGCCTTCAGGCCAGGGTGGCGCGGAGCCGCGCCACTTCGGCCAAATGCCAGTCCATGCCCATGGCGCTGAACAGGGGCTCCGCCTGATCCAACTCGGGCTTGCCGCTGCGCCCCATGGCAGTGGCCAACTCGGCCGCGCACAGCAGCGTCACGGCGTGCTCATGGGCTGAGCCGCGCCGCTCGGCCACGCCGAAGGCGCGCGTCAAATAACGCGCCACCCGTGCGGATGCTGCTGCGGCCTGGTTGGCATCAGTCGCGGCCACCGCATCAGCGGCTGCCAGGCGCGCGGCCACCCGGTAAGCCATGGCCACGCCGATCAAATCATTGCGGCGGGCGCGGTTGAGCGCCTCGGCAATGTGATGGCGGGCGGCCTCGACCTGGCCTTGTTCGGCCATGATTTCGGCCAACCAGCCATGGTTGAAGGAATTGAACAAACCGCCACCGCGCGGTGCCAGCCAATGCGTGGCATTGAGCAAGACCTGGCTGGCGGCCACCGAGCGCGTGCTCTTCCAGGCCGCATAGGCTTGCGCCGCATGACCCATCGCACAGGTGAACAGGCTGCGCACCTGGGTGCCGATGCGGTGCGCTTCAGCGGCGCAGACTTGCGCCTCGTCCCAGCGCCCTTGCCACAGCAGCACCGCGGCGCGCCAGCCTTGGATGGAGGCTTCCACCGCATGATTGCTGCCGCGCACATCGCTCAGTGCTTCCTCGAAGATGCTGTGGGCCGCCGCGAAATTCCCCTGGTCGCCCAAGACATAAGCCTGCACGGCCAAGGAGTAGGCCAGGCCCACATTGACCCGCCCGGGGCGGTGGCGTGGGCGCTGATAGGCAATCGCCTGACCCAGCAGCGCCAGGGCTGGCTCATACTGGCCGGCGGCCGCGCGGATCTGGCCCAGCACGCCGCGCAACTGGGCCACCAGGCCTTCGTCCGTGCCTTGCTGAGCGGCGGCCAGGCCCTGCTCACAATGCTGGGCACCGACATGCGCTTGGCCGAGCGCGTAATGCACATAACCCAGCCAATACTCGGCACGGGCGATCAAGTCCTGCTGGCCGCTGATTTGCGCGAGCTTGGCTGCGTGCTTCAAGACCCGCAGGTCGGCGGCCGAGGCGTCAAACACACAAGCCATGCCGAAGCGCTGAGCGATGGAGATCCAGCGCAGGGCAATCTCGTCGCTGGGCGGCAGGTGCTCCAGCGCCTCCAGCACCGCACGGTATTGCTGCTTGGCGCGGTCCAGGGCGGAGCCGGCCAGCGCTTGGTCACCCGCTTGTTCGGCGTGTTGAGCGGCGGCCTCCCACTGGCGGGCGGCACGGCTGTGATAGGCCAAGAGCTCATGCACCGGCGCCTGACCCGGCTGGGCCATGCGTTCGTGCAGCTCGGCCAGGATGCGGCGGTGCAAGGCCTGGCGGGCCTGCATGCCAATGGCCTCGTAGACCACATCGCGGGCCATGCCGTGCTTGAAGCGCAGATAGCCGGGGCGCTGCGCCGGGAACACAAAGTCCTGCGCCGCCAGATTGCGCACTGCGGGGTGCGACTCATCGCAGCCGGTCAGGCGCTGCAGCAGCCAGCTAGGAATCACATTGCCGATCACCGCCGTCACCCGCAGCACCTCGGCCTCATCTTCCGCCAGCCGCGCCATGCGCGATTCGACCAAGGCCGACAACCAGGCGCTGCCGTGCCCCAAAGGGTTGGCCGCCATCGCGCCCGCCGGTGACACCTGCGACACAAAAGCGCCGAAGTTGCGCAAGGCATCTTCCGCCCCACCCTCATGCGCCAGGGCATGGCAAAGCTCTTCGATGAAGAGCGGGTTACCGCCGGCATGACGCTGAATCTCGACGGCCCAGAACGGGTCCACCCGCGGCAGCAGCTGGGCCGTGGCGGCTTGCGCCTCCTGGGCGCTGAAGGGCTGCAACTCATGCACTTGCACCGGGTCCCGCCAAAGTTCAGGGGCGTTGCTGAGTAAGTCGGGGGCCGCGTTCAGTCCACATTGCGCCTGCGGCCGGCTGGCGGTCAGCAGCATCAGCGGCAACTGCGCTTGCGCGGCCGTGGCACGCAGGCGGTGCAAGAGCGCGATGCTGGCATCGTCGGCCCAGTGAAGATCGTCGATGAAGATCAGCTGCGGCAGCTGCTGCGCCAGTTGCAGGAAGTAAGTCAGTATGGCCTCGGCCCGCGCCTTGACCGGCAGCTGCATGATTTCAGCCGCTTTTTGGCTGCCCAAGGCGCGCTGGCTGCGCAGCATCTGCAGATAGGGCTGCAGGGGCTCGGCGCTCAAATGGCTTTCGCAATAGCCGCGGTGGATTTGGCAATCCTCATCGGCAGAGCGATACAGAAACTCTTCGGTCAGGCGGGTCTTGCCCAGGCCCGGCTCGGCCTGCACATTGATCCATCGTGGACGGCCGCGGCTGGCAGCAGCCAAGGCCTGCTCCAGCATGCTCAGCTCGGCTCCACGCCCAACGAAGGGGCTGAGGCCGCGCAGCTGGCTGGCCTCAAAGCGGCGCTTGATGGCCGACGTTCCGAAGATGCGGTAGACCGACAAAGGCGTCGCACGCCCCTTGACCAACAGGGGCCGGCGTTCATCGGTCTGGAAGTAATGGCATTGCAGGCCCAGGCTGGCTTCGCTAACCACGATCTCATCGGGGCCGGCGGCTTCGCACAGGCGTGCCGCGATATTGGGCACATTGCCCAGTAACTCGAACTTGCCACGCACCTCATCGCCGGCTTCCATCAGCACCATGCCGGCATGAATGCCGGAGTGCAGGGTCAGGACTTGCCTGTGAGGCCAGCATGGCTGGCCCGAGGCCGGGCGCATCTCGCGCACCGCCGCGTGCAACTCCAGCGCGGCCATGGTGGCATGACGCCCTGCTTCCTCGTCAGGCTGTGGATGGCCAAAAATGGCCAGCATGCCGTCACCCTGGATGCGCACCACCGTGCCGCCGTGTTTGGCCACCAGGCCTTGGTAGAGGCCGCGCAACTCGGCCAGCATCAAGGCGTAGTCCTCTGCCTCCATCGCTCCCGCCAGCCGTGTCGATTCCGACAAATCAGCAAACAAGATGGTCAGGTTGCGCCTGTGACCGGATGCCCTCAGTGCCGGCGCTAAATCGGACTGCTCGCTCATACCCCTGTTCTCATTTTTTTCGGGCTGAGGAAACACCGCCTCCGCAGACCCAAGCCACTGGCTTGTTTGCGAAAGACGACTTTGCGCCAACCCTTTTTTGATCACTCGCGGCTCTTTGGCCGACGTTCAGGCGCGTATCGTACAGCTTGATGAAGGTAAAAAGGAATTACTACCTTTCTAGGGGGATACCGAAGTCCGACAGGTCTTCTTCGCGCAAACCGAGGTAAATGGACTCGCCTTGGCGGCGATGGATATTGATCTTGGCGTTGTAGACCCGGTGCTCCAGACCATGCTTGTCGCGGATGGCGAATTCGCTGATGTCGAACTGGCTCTCATCGTCGCGCCGCCCGGTCAGGTAGCAGGCGATCTCGTCGATCTCCGAGCCGCCCAGGGCCAAGCCGTCAAGCTGCTTGAGCGGGGAGCGTGCGCGCTCCACAAAGTCTTTGCTGTCGATGCGCTGGCTGTGGCCGCCCTGGCTGTCGTGCATCAAGGTGCTGAACTTGCCCACCAGAATCTGGCCGGGCAGGGCCCGGTCCAGCATGCGCGCCAACTCGATCGTGACCTGACCCACCAAATAGCTGAAGGAGGTCGGGTTCAGGCCCTCAGACTGATAGAACTCATAGTGCGACCCGACATGGAAAGCGGCGCGCAGGCGCGGCACCGACTCCGGCCGCAGCGCCCGCTCACGCGCCAGGGCGTTATCGGCCAGGATGAATTGCAGCAGCTGGTAGAGCTCCACATTGGCTTCGATGCCGCGCATGCGGTTCCAGATGTAGAAGCCGTCGCCGGTGGTGGTGCGGGCGAAATTGATATTGATCTCGCGGTCCAGCAGCTTGGCGTAAGCCGCATTGACCGAACAAGACAAGCTGCCCAGCTGCACCACCTGCTGCAGCGGCTTGAGCAGGGAGAAGCCCACCGTGTCCAGCAGAATCACGGCGCGGTCTTCCACCAAGCGGATGCTGTAGCGCGCCACGATGGCGGCCACCAGTTCCAGGCCCAGGCCCAGCTTGGGCTCGAAGGGCAGGTCCACATGCAGGGGCGCGATATCGAATTCGGCGGCCAGGGCATCCAACTGGGCGTCGGGCAACTGGCCGGGTTGAGCCAGCACTTCGTCAAGCAAGCGGCTGCGGCGCTCGCCCTCGGCCTCATCATTAGCAGCTTGAGCCGCCTGCACAAACTCGGTCAGCATCGGGTGTGGGGCCAGCAGCAAGCGCAAACCCCTGGCGCTGGGCGCCCAGCCGTAGACCAGGTTTTGGCCCAGATCCCAGAGTTCGTAGAGGCGTTGGTCGAGCAGCATGATGTGCTCGCGCACCTCGGCTTCGCTCAAATGCGCAGGCCAGTCGTAGGCCATGAAGCCGTCCAGCCATGACTTGCGGCGGCGTAACACTTCGTTCAATCCCAACACTCCTTGGCGACTCTCAATGCCGCGCATTGTCGGTCAGCCGGGCGGATTGGTCTGATTCAGCGGGTTTGCTCGCGAGTCGGCACTCACCAGCTGCGGGGCTGACTGCCGCTGGCCAGGAGCTGGGTGATGCTGGGCACCAGCTCATCGAGCAGATGCTCTTTCTTGATCAAGCGGGCCAGGCCCATGGCCTGCACCTGCTGCTGCAGATGCTCGCTGACATAGCCGGTGGACAAAAGCAGCGGCAGCTGCGGGAGGCCGCTTTGCATCGCCTTGGCCAAGCCAAGGCCATCGCGCCCGGGCATGTTGTAGTCGCTCACCACGACGGCAATGTCCTGGCCATGCGCCGCCAAGCTGGCCAGCGCCTCATCCACCGAGGCGCACAGCTCAACCCGATAGCCGGCCCGCTGCAACAGGCCTTCAACGGTCAGGCGCATCACCTCGTCATCATCCACATACAAGACCTGCGGGCGTATGGCGGCCTGGGCCGGTGTAGCCGCAGCAGCAGTGTCAGGGCCGGGGGTCGCGAGCTGCTGCGAATGTGACTGCGACGGCGTCGCCGGGCCGGTGTAGCTGGGCAGATAGACGCTGAAGCAGCTGCCTGCGCCGAGCTGGCTCTCCAGCGCCACGGCGCCGCGATGGCTGCTCACAATGCCATGCACCACCGACAAACCCAGGCCGGTGCCCTGCTCCACCGATTTGGTGGTGAAGAAGGGTTCGAAGATGCGCGCGCGCGTCTCCTCGCTGATGCCGCTGCCATCGTCCCGCACAAAGAGATGGGCATAGTCGCCGGCCGGCAAGTCCAGCTCGGGCCTATCCTGCGGCAAGCGGCAGGCGCGCAGGCCGACTTCAATCTTGCCGCCCTGGGCCGGCAGCGCCTGCCAGGCATTGGTGCAAAGATTGAACAACACCTGTTGCAGCTCGCTGGCATCGGCCTCGACACGCAAGGCTTCATCGGCCTCGACGATGCGCAAGCTCACCCGTGGCGGCAGGCTGGCCTGCAGCAGCGCCAGGTTGTCCTTGACCTGCTCGGCCAGCGGGATAACTTCCAGGCTGTGCGGCGCATGGCGACTGAAGGCCAGCATTTTCTGCACCATGCTGCGGGCGCGTTCACCGCCACGGCTGATCAGGCGCAGCGGTTGGCGGGCCGGATGTTCCTCAGGCAGCAAGGCGCTGGCCAGGCTGACATTGGCCAGAATCGCGCCCAGCACATTGTTGAAGTCATGCGCAATGCCGCCGGCCATGGTGCCCAAGGCCTCCAGCTTCTGGGCTTCACGCAGGCGCAACTCCAGCTGATGACGCACCGCCTCGGCCTGCACCCGCTCACTCAAATCCACATCCACGCAGTACAGCAAGGCCTCGCCACTGCGGCTGCGTTGCATGGAATGGCTGGAAAACACCGGCACCGGCGAGCCATCCTTGTGACGCAAAACCAGCTCCTCGGCCGGCACCGACACCACGCCGGACTGCAGCCATTGCTGCGTGCCGGCGATCACCAGTTCGCGCATCTCGGGCGGGATGATCAAGTCCTCCAGCTTTTGCCCGATCGCCTCCTCGGCGCTGAAGCCGTAAAGCCGCTCGCTGGCCTTGTTCCAGAAGATCACCCGGCGCTGGCTGTCATAGCCCTGCACCGAAACCCGCTCAACCCCTTCAATCAAAGAGCGAAAGCGCATCTCGCTTTCTTGCAGCGCGGCCTCCGCCAGCTTGGCAGCGCTGACGTCGCGGAACACTCCTTGGGTGGCGATGATGTGCCCTTGGCCATCCCGCACGGGCTCGGCCTGCACACGCAGCCAGATCGGCACGGCGCTCGCCTGCTTCAATCGCACATCCAAGGCATAAGCCATGCCCTGGACTTCGCAACTCGCCTGGGCGGCGGCGACTTGCTGCTGATCCGCGTCATGCAACAGCGCCCAGCAGTCCGCCAAACGATGCAGGCTGTCCGGCGGCACGCGCAAAATCTGATAGCTCATGCCGCAGGCGTGAAACGCCCCGGCGGCACCACAGTCTTGGCGCCAGGCCCCCAATTCGGAGAATGCGGCCGCGATTTGCAGCAGGCCTGGGTCAGGCGCATGGTCGCGGTCCATCCCTGCCCCTGTCTCAACGCCCATAAATGGCTCTCCTCATTTCGATTGGCTTCACGCATCCCGAACAAGAATGCACACGCCAGTCCCCGCATGATGAGCTGCAAGCTGGTCATCGGCGAACTTGGAATTGACTTTAAACCTTACTTGGCCGGAGCTAAGCTTGAATTGACACGGTAAGTCGGGTCCGCCGCGACGATGTCGGGTCGATATCGCCCTCTTTTCCAGTGCCCGGGGCGCTGCGCACCGACATTCAGAAGGCAAGCGGCCTATGATGCTCAGTTGTTTTTCCTTGGCCTGCAGCAGCTCCCCCACCATCATGTCCGACCTCGAAACCCGCCCGGCCTCTCCTCTTGCGGATGTGCCGATGATCCGCGTGCGGGGTGCGCGAACCCACAATCTGAAGAACATTGATGTCGACCTGCCGCGCAACAAACTGGTCGTCATCACCGGGCTGAGCGGCTCGGGCAAGTCCAGTCTTGCGTTTGACACCTTGTACGCCGAGGGGCAGCGCCGATACGTCGAAAGCCTGTCGGCCTATGCCCGGCAATTTCTGCAATTGATGGACAAGCCCGATGTGGATGTGATCGAGGGCCTGTCCCCCGCCATCTCCATCGAGCAAAAGGCCACCAGCCACAACCCGCGCTCCACCGTCGGCACGGTGACGGAAATCCACGATTACCTGCGCCTGCTCTACGCCCGCGCCGGCACCCCGTTCTGCCCCGACCACCACCTGCCGCTGGAAGCGCAAAGCGTTGCCCAGATGGTGGATGCCGTGCTGGCCATGCCCGAGGGCGCCAAGCTGATGCTGCTGGCGCCGGTGGTGCGCGATCGCAAGGGTGAATTCATCGACCTCTTTGAGCAGTTGCAAGCCCAGGGCTATGTGCGCTTCCGGGTTGACGGCGTGACGGTGGACGCGCCCGACTTCCCCGCGCTTAAAAAGGCCGAGAAGCATGACATCGACGTGGTGGTGGACCGCGTCAAGATCCGCGCCGCCGGCCCCGAGGGCGATGCCAGCGTCCATGATCTGCGCCAACGCCTGGCCGAGAGCTTCGAAGCCGCGCTGCGCCTGGCCGAAGGCCGCGCCCTGGTCGTCAATATGGACACCGGCGTGGAGCAGATCTTCTCCAGCAAATTCGCCTGCCCGATCTGCAGCTATTCGCTGTCGGAGTTGGAGCCGCGCCTGTTCTCCTTCAATTCACCGGTGGGCGCCTGCCCTTCCTGTGAAGGCTTGGGGCAGATGACGTTGTTCGACCCCGAGCGCGTGGTGGCCTTCCCCTCACTCAGCCTGGGCAGCGGCGCGGTCAAGGGCTGGGATCGCCGCAATGCCTACACCTTCTCGATGCTGGAGGCGGTGGCCGCGCATTACCAGTTCGACATCGAGCTGCCCTTCGAGCAACTGCCCGAACAAGCCCGCCACGCCCTGCTGCACGGCTCGGGCAGCGAGGAAATCACCTTTGTGTATCAGGCCGAAGCGAGCGGCGCGACCCGCAAGCGCTCGGTCAAGCGCAGCCACCCCTTTGAAGGCATCCTGCCCAATCTGCAGCGCCGTTTCAAAGAGACCGATTCCAGCGCCGTGCGCGAGGACCTGGCCCGCTATATGGCCGCCAAGCCCTGCCCGCATTGCGAAGGCTCGCGCCTGCGCCGCGAAGCGCGCAATGTGGTGCTGCAAGCGGTGGACGCGCCCGAAGGCAGCAAAGGCCGGCCCATTTACGAGGTGGAGCATTCCACGCTGCGCGATTGCCTGCACTACTTCGAAGGCCTCAAGCTCAAGGGCGCCAAGGCCGAGATCGGCGACAAAGTGGTGCGCGAAATCACCTCGCGCCTGCGCTTCCTCAACGATGTGGGGCTGAACTACCTGAGCCTGGACCGCAGCGCCGACACGCTCTCGGGCGGCGAGGCCCAGCGCATCCGCCTGGCCTCGCAGATCGGCTCCGGCCTCACCGGCGTGATGTATGTGCTGGACGAACCCTCCATCGGCCTGCATCAGCGCGACAACGACCGCCTGATCGCCACCCTGCGCCGCCTGCGCGACCTCGGCAACACCGTGATCGTGGTGGAGCACGACGAGGACGCCATCCGCGCGGCCGACTATGTGCTGGATCTTGGCCCCGGCGCCGGCGTGCACGGCGGCCACATCATTGCGCAAGGCACCCCCACCGAGGTGGCAAACAACCCGGCCTCGCTGACCGGCCGCTATCTGTCCGGCACGGCTTGCATCGAGGTCCCCAAGGAGCGCCACAAGCTGGCCGATATGAAAGAGCCGCATTCGCTCAAGATCGTCAATGCCCGCGGCAATAACCTGAAGGGCGTGACGGTGGAGATTCCCGTCGGCCTGCTGACCTGCGTGACCGGCGTCTCCGGCTCGGGCAAGAGCACCTTGGTCAACGACACGCTCTATACCGCCGTGGCCAAAAAGCTCTACCAAAGCCATGCCGACCCGGCGCCGCATGACGAGATCGAAGGCCTGGACGCCTTCGACAAGGTCATCAATGTGGACCAGTCGCCCATCGGCCGCACGCCGCGCTCCAACCCCGCCACCTACACCGGCTTGTTCACGCCCATCCGCGAATTGTTCGCCGAGATGAATACCGCCAAGGAACGCGGTTATGGCCCCGGCCGCTTCAGCTTCAACGTGGCCGGCGGCCGCTGCGAGGCCTGCCAGGGCGACGGGGTGCTGAAGGTGGAGATGCACTTCCTGCCCGATGTTTATGTGCCTTGCGACACCTGCCAGGGCGCGCGCTACAACCGCGAGACGCTGGAGGTACTCTACAAGGGCAAGAACATCACCCAGGTGTTGGGCATGACCATCGAGGACGCCCACCAGTTCTTCAATGCCGTGCCCACCCTGGCGCGCAAGCTGCAAACCTTGCTGGACGTGGGCCTGGGCTATGTGAAGCTGGGGCAAAGCGCCACCACGCTATCAGGCGGCGAGGCCCAGCGCGTCAAGCTCGCACTTGAGCTGAGCAAGCGCGACACCGGCCGCACGCTCTACATCCTGGACGAGCCCACCACCGGCCTGCACTTTGCCGACATCGCCCTGCTGCTCAAAGTGCTGCATCAGCTGCGCGATGCGGGCAACACCATCGTCGTTATCGAACACAACCTCGACGTCATCAAGACGGCCGATTGGCTGATCGATATGGGCCCCGAAGGCGGCTCGGGCGGGGGTCAGCTCTTGCTGGCCGGCACGCCGGAGCAACTGGCGGCCTGCGAGGCCAGCCACACCGGGCGCTACCTGAAACAACTGCTGCGCTGAATGACAAACGGGGCCACAAGGCCCCGTTTTCAATTCGGCTGACTCACGGCGAGCGCTGGCCCGCCGCATCAGTGATCAGTGTTGGCGACGGCGGGCGATGAAGCCCAGCGCGGTCAAGCCCGCCAAGAGCAAGGCCCAGGTGCCGGGTTCAGGCACGACCGGTGCCGGTCCTGGTGGCAGAGAGGGCGCACCGGGCGGCGCGATCGGGCTCGCACCACCACCAGGCCCAAAAGAGCCCAGCGGCGCTGCTGGAGCGCTAGAAGTAAAGACCGATCCCGGCAGCAGCGGCGCAACATCCGAGCCACCGCCCGCGCCGGCTGCGAAGGAGCCTGGTGCTGCCAATGGGCCGGCCGATGTGGGTTCGAATTCCAGCGGCGCTTGCGAGTCTCCGGTCGCGGAGTTGCTGCCGCCACCCGGCGCTGCCGCCTTGGCGGGCATGCGATCGATGCGGCTGACATTGCGGCACACGGTGGGCACCAAGATGCACTGACCGTCTTCGCAGTAGACCAGGCCGCGCTCTTCGAGCTTGGCCGACCACTTGGCGCGGCTGACCGTCTTGCACACATTGTTGGCGCCGAAATGCATATCGCGAATTTCGCTGCCGTACTGGGCATTGCCCTTGATGCCGTCGCGCTGAATGCTGACCAGCTCGTCGTAGTCGCGCTTCTTCATGCGCTCCTTCAACTTGGCGCGGGTCGCCGCAGGAATGTCGGTGTAGCGGTCGACGGCGGCCACCACATCACCCATGAAGGGGTTCACGCCCGGCTTGTCCCACGAGCAATGCGGTAGCACGGCGCCTGACGCCGCGCCGGAGGCCGCAAGTGCAAGAGTAGCGAGCAAAGACATGATGATTCCTGGTTATCTCAATCGGCAAAAATGCTGAAATTGATCGGCAAAAAAGCTGCCATTTGATGTTTCTTTGGACCCAAAAACGCCGCCTGAGCGCCGCCTTCGGCCATATCGCTAGTGTAAAGAATGCACCCTGTCGATTTACGTTCAGATACAAGCGGTGAAAGCCCTGAAGGTGAGTAATTTCACGCGCCAGAGCTTTTAATCGCACAAATGTGACAAAGTGCACAATTTGACGATTCGCAAATTTCTAGCTTTTGCAGCTTAAAGACCGGCAGCGCCGGAACTTTCACTGCTACGCTGTGCGCCGTCCCGTCCAACCGCCCATCGCACATTCCGCCATGCAGCAGGATTCAGCCGCCCAAGTGCTCTACGTCGAAGACGACCGCATCAACATCGTTCTGATGGAAGAAGTGTTTCGACGCCTGCCCGGCTGGGAATTGATCTGCGCCGAGACCGGTGCCGAGGCCATGGCCCTGCTGCATGAGGGCTTGCGCCCCGACCTGCTGCTGATCGATATGAACCTGCCCGACACCAATGGCATGGACTTGTTCGCGCGCTTGCAGGCCGACCCGCGCTTGGCGGACTTGCGCTGCACCGCGCTGTCGGCCGATGACGATAGGCGCCAAGTGGACGCCGCATTGGCGGCCGGCTTTTGTGACTACTGGATCAAACCTTTTGCCGTGCCACGCTTCGCTGCGCAACTGCAAGCTTGCCTGGCTTTGCAGACCGTCTGAAGCACGCTGCGCCGCACTGAGCCAAGTTGCTCCGCCCAGCGATAGACAGGCGGGCGGAAAAAGAAAAAGGCCCGGTCAAGCCGGGCCTTCTTGCAAGCCGCCGATGAGCGCGAAGCCCGTCGGCGCCATGACGCATTACTTCAGGTGGCTGTTGATCAGCTTGGTCATCTCGAACATATCGGCCTTGGCCTTGCCGAAGATTTCCTTCAGGGCGGCGTCGGCAACGATGATGCGCTTTTGCACTTCGTCCTGCAGCTTGTGCTTCTTGATGTATTCCCACACCTTCTTGGTCACATCGGTGCGTGGCAGCGGAGCTGCGCCGACGATGGCGGCCAGAGCGGCGCTGGGAGTCAAGGCCTTCATGAAGGCAGCGTTGGGAGTGCGCTTCTTCGCAGGAGCAGCAGCCTTCTTCGCAGCAGGTGCCTTCTTTGCAGCGGGAGCAGCCTTCTTAGCGGGGGCTGCTTTCTTTGCCGGTGCAGCAGCCTTCACGGCCACTTTTTTAGCCGCAGGGGCCTTGGTTGCCGCAGCCGCCTTCTTTGCGGGCGCGGCCTTCTTCGCAGTTGCCATTTCAATTCTCTCCATCAAAGTGTTGTTGATGTGCCGGGTCCGGGTGAAGACCGCATAAGCCTTCAATTCTCTCTAGCACCTAGCGAGGGCAATGGTACTGCGCGCCTCCTGCATTGAGAAGGCTTTCATAGGAGAGCGCGGCTCAATCACACACGGAAATGACCCTTGTTTACCCTGTGTGTCGCGCACCCGCATCACTCAATGGCCGCATCCAGGCGGTTTATGCGCTGACCACAGCAAATGCGGGCCGGCCTCGGCCAAGGTTTTGCATCCGCTCAAAGCCATCGCAATCTCGAGTTCATCGCGCAAAAGTCGCAGCGCATGGGCCACGCCATGCGCGCCCGCGGCCGCCAAAGCATGCACATAGGGGCGCCCCAACAAGACCGCGTTAGCACCAAGCGCCATGGCCTTCAGCACATCGGTGCCGCGCCGGATGCCGCCATCCACCAACACGCAGAAGTCAGCGCCAACACCCTCACGCAGGCGCGGCAGCAGCTCGGCGCTGGCGGGCACGGTGTCCAAGGTGCGGCCACCGTGGTTGGACACGATCACGCCACAAGCACCGCGCTGACGGGCCTCAAGCGCGTCGTCGGCATGCGTCACGCCTTTGAGCAACAGCGGCAGGCGGCTGTTGGCGCGCAGCCAGTCGACCTCGGCCCAGGTGGCGGCACGCGGCATCAGGCCATCAAACAAGGCACTCTGCCCGGGCTGCAGGTCCAGCGGCTTTTTGCGCCCGCCCAGATTGACGGCACGCACATCCGCGGGCAACTGGAAGCCAGCCCGGCGCTCGCGGTCGCGGGCACCATGCACTGGCGCGTCCACCGTCAGCACCAAGGCGGTGAAACCAGCGCGCTCTACCCGCTGCAAGAGTTCCAGCATGAAGCCGCGGTCATCGCGCCAATAGAGCTGAAACCACAGCGGCCCGCTTTGCGGCTCGGTCGCGAAAGCTTGCGCCACTGCTTCCATCGCCACCGAGGCCTGCGCGCTCAGCACCATGCCTGCGCCTTGCGCTGCGGCCGCATAAGCCGAGGCCAATTCGCCATCGGCATGGGCCAGGCGTTGATAGGCAATCGGCGCCAGCAGAACGGGATGAGCCAACTCGCTGCCCAAGAGGTTCACCCGGGTATGGCCGCCGCTCAGATCGCGCAACACACGCGGCTGCAAGCGGATGGCGTCCCAGGCGCTGCGGTTGGCGCGCAGGGTGATCTCATCGGCCGCGCCACCATTCAGATAGGCCCAGGCCTCGGCATTCATGGCCGCCTGCGCATGAGCCTCGAAATCCGCCAGATTGGCAAGGCCAGGCGGAATCGGCTGCAGCGCGCTCAAGCGCATGGGGGTGTCGCCACTCATGTGTCCGCCCACATGCGCAAGAGGTTGTGATACGTGCCGGTCAGGGCGACCGCGGCCTCACACTCGCCCTGCTCGGCGCGCAAGCGCATCAAGGCTTGGTCCATCTCGTAAAGCAAGCGGCGCTGCTCATCGCTGCGCACCATGCTTTCGATCCAGAAGAAGCTGGCCAGGCGCGCGCCGCGCGTGACCGGCTCGACCCGGTGCACGCTGGTGCCGGGATACAGAACCATATCGCCCGCGGCCAGCTTGACCCGTTGCTCGCCGTAGGTGTCTGCAATCACCAACTCACCGCCCTCGTAATCGGCCGGTTCGGCCAGGAACAAGGTGCAGGAGAGATCGGTGCGCACACGCTGGCCGCTGCCCGGCGTGTAGCGAATCGCCTGGTCGACATGATTGCCGTAGGTATTCGCCGCGCCGCTGTAGCGGTTGAATATGGGCGGCAGCACCCGCTTGGGCAGGGCAGCCGAGAAGAAGGTGGTGTTGCGCTCCAGCGCGCCCAAGATCAAGGCTTGCAAGCTGCGCGCGAGCTCACTGCCGGACGCGAGCTGCTCGTTGTTCTTGACCAGGGCGGCCTGCACCCCAGCCGTCTTGCGCCCGTGCTCCCAGCTGGCCTGGGCCAGCAAGGCCTGCGCCTGCTGCAAAGCGTCGGAATCAAGAACGGCGGGAATGCAGATCAACATGAGCGTGACAAGCCTTGCGGCCCCTTTAGAACTTATAGCTGCCGGTCAGGCTGACCATGCGGCCCGCGCCCGGCACATAGTGACCGGTGTAGAGCGAGTCGGCATACAGCTTGTCGGCCACATTGCTGACATTGAGTTTAAGCAGCAACTGCTTGGGGATGATTGCGTACTCGGCCATCACATCGGCAGTGACCCAGCCCGGTGCAGCCCAGCCTGGATTGCGGTTAGGCGTCTGCTCGCTGCGGGCGGTCAGGCCGGCACCGATGCGCAGGCTTTGGGTCAGCTGGTAGCTGCTCCAGATGGTGCCGCTGTGGCGCGGGGTCAACGAAGGACGATCACCGACCTTCTCCGAGGCCGTGGCCGCAATGCCTTCATCAATGCGGGCGATCGGCATCCACATATAGGAACCGTAAACCTCCCAGCCCGGTGCCAGATTGCCACTGAAGTCCATCTCAAAGCCGGCCACATGGCGCTTGCCCGAAAGCACAACCAGATTCACCAGCGGGTCGGTATTGCGCTCATGCAGCTTGGTGGTCTGGAAGATCGCGTAGCGGCTGCTGAACTTGCCGTCCGCGCTGTCGATCTTGGCGCCCAGCTCCAGGTTGATGGACTGCTCGGGCGGCGTGTCCACATTCGTTGCCCCCAGCGAGTAAGCATCGCCCGAGGTATTGAAAGAGGTAGCGGCCGAGGCGTGGAAAGACATGCGCTCGTTCGGCTGGAACAGCACGCCCAGGCGCTTGCTCCATTCCTTGACCTTCATGGTGTACGACGAGGTGGTCACCGGGCCGGCAGCATTGGCGGGAATCGCGTAGCTGTCGTAATCGCCCTTCAGGTGGTCGAAACGCAAGCCGGCCAGAATCTTCCAGGCCGGCGCGACCTGCACCAGATCCTGCACATAGGCGCCTGCCGCACGCGAGGTGTACTCATTGGCGGTACGCAGCACGCGTGAGCCTTCATCAATCCAGGCGCCGTCATCGGGCGTGCCCAGCGTGGTGTTGGGCTTGGTCAGGTTGACGCCGCCTTGTGCCGCGCTGCGCGGCGTGAACACCTGCTTCTTTTCCTGCGCGAAGTCGACACCGGCTTGCAGCTCGTGGCCCAGGCCCCAGCCCTTGAACTTGGCAGTCAAGTCGCTTTGGGCGTGCACGGTTTGCATGTCTTGAATCTTCAGCTGCGTGCCGCGCGAAATCACGGTCTTGGCGCTCAGCGTTTCCAGCGTCACATCTTTGCCATCGGGCTGCAAATTGGCACGGGCAAAGCGCACCGTGCCGGCACGTTGGTCGCGGGTGTAGTCGCTGAAGCGCAGCTTGCTGGTCAATTCCACATTGCTGCTGAAGCGGTGGGTGTGAGCGCCGGTCAGCTGGCTGGCGGTACCGCGGTTGTAGTCGCTGGCCATGCCGAAGTAGGCCGTGGGCTTGAGCGGGGTCAGCGTCACGGCGCTGTCCGGCGAAGTCAGGCTGGGGTCGATCCAAGGCATGCCGTAGTTCATGCCATTGTTGTTATTGAGGTGGAAGGCGGTCAGGGTGAACTCATCCACCTCGCCAATGCCGAAACGGTAGGCGACGATGGCGCCCTTTTTGTCCAGGCTGGAGCCGGCACCGTTGTTGTCCGAGCGGTTGACCATGGCGGCCACGCGCAGGGCCGAGCTCTCGCCGGTCTTGACGTTGAAGTCACCCACGGCGCGCAGCGAGTTGTGGCTGGCCACGCTCAGGTCGACTTGATGCTCATCGATCAAACGCGGTGTCTTGGTCACCAGATTGACCGCGCCGCCCGTGGAGCCACGGCCGAACAGCATGGAGGCCGAGCCACGCATCACTTCCACACGATCGGCGAAGAAGGTGTCGCGGTCGTAGAAAGCGGGGTCGCGCACGCCGTCAACAAAGATGTCGCCGGTGGCTTGCAGGGCGAAGCCGCGCAGGCGGATGTCTTCTTCGCCACCCTCGGCCGCCATGAAGCTGATGCCCGAGGTGTTGCGCAGCGCGTCTTTCAAGGTGTCGAGGTTGCGGTCATCCATCAGCTTTTCGGTCACCACGGTGACGGATTGCGGGATGTCGCGCAGCTCTTGCTTGCCCTTGCCGATGCGGGTCTCCACCGCTTGATAGGACTCTTTGCCATCGCGCTCGGCGCTGGCTTTGCCGCGCACGATGGGCAGCGAGCTTTCCACCGGCTCAGCGGCGGGCGCGGTCTGCGCCAAAGCGGCAGTGGCCAGGCCAAAGCCGGCGGCCAATGCGCCCAAGGGCAGCAAGGCGGAAGTAGGTAGGCGGCGATTGCGGGGATGCATGGTCGTGGTACTCCAGGAGGAATGTGCAGGCATGGCGATGCCTGAAGCCGCCCGATCAAAGGGGCGGACTTGGGTTCGAAAACAAGGCTGGCTGGAGGCTGGCGAAGATGAAAGGAATTGGGCGTACGTGCGCCTCAGGGCCGCTCGGGCTCGCTGACAAAGCCCACTTTGCTGAGGCCGGCCTTGCTGGCATCGGCCAAGGTCTCGGCCACAAAGCGATAGGGCACGGCCTGGTCGGCGCGCAAATGCACTTCGGGCTGCTGGGGCTTGAGGCCTTCGGCGGCAAAGCGCGCAGCGGCCTCGGCGCGGTTCAGCGCCTCGCCGTTCCAGAAGCGCTGGCCCGTGGCATCGATGGCCAGCTCAATCTTGTCGGGCACAGCCTGGTTGAGCGTGCTGCTGACCTTGGGCAGATCCAGCTTGACCGCATGGCTCAAAAGCGGGGCGGTGACGATGAAGATCACCAGCAGCACCAGCATCACATCGATCAGCGGCACCATATTGATCTCGGCCACCGGGCCGGCCGAGCGCTTATTGTCAAAAGACGCGAAAGCCATGGCCTCAGACCGCCGCGTTGTTCGTGGCAGCGCGCAGATTGCGCACCGGTGCGGCGGCCTGTGCGGCGCTCGGGGCTTGCGCCGCAGCGCTGGCGCCGGGTGCTTCGCCCAGGGTGAGGAAGCTGTGCAACTCGTAGGCAAAGGCATCGAGGCGACCGCCGAGCACGCGGTTGCTGCGGCTAAATGCGTTGTAGGCCATCACGGCGGGAATCGCCACGGCCAGGCCAACGCCGGTCATGATCAAAGCCTCACCCACGGGTCCGGCCACTTTGTCCAGCGTGCCCGCGCCGCTCATGCCGATGGCCACCAGTGCGTGATACACGCCCCAGACGGTGCCGAACAGACCCACGAAAGGCGCAGTGGCGCCGATGGTGGCCAAGGTGGTCAGGCCGGATTCCAAGCGCGTCGTCTCTTCGTCCAACACCTTCTTGATCGTGCGGGTGATGAAGTCATTGCTGCTGCCGGCCTCGGCCAGGCGCGCTGAGCCGTGGCGGGCATGGTGAGCTTGGGCATGCAAGGCCTGGGCGCTCAGATGGGCGAAGGGGTCACGCGCACCATTCGCACTGAGTTCGGCCTGCACCGCATCGAGCGAGCCGGCGTTCCAGAAGAAGTCCAGAAACACGCTGCTGCGCTTGCCGCGCAAATACTGCGTTAGGCCTTTGGAGGCGATCAGCACCCAAGACGCCACCGACATCAGCACCAGCACGCCGAACAGGAACTTGCCGACAAAGTCGGACTGCGCAATGAAGTGGCCAAAGCCAACCGTGGAAGTAGGTTCCATATCTTCTTAATTGGGGTCAGAGTCGATTGATTTGATGATGAGGGTGGCGCGGAGAAGCTCAGCGCTCCAACTCGTAAGACAGCACGGCAATGCTTTCCACCTGCAGCGCTTGGCCGTTCTCCATATGTGCGACGAAGCGGGCACTGCGGATGTCTTCCAAGGCTTGCTTGTCCAGGCGCTCGAAGCCCGAAGACTTCTTCACGCTGGCTTCCTTGAGATTGCCCTTGGCATCGACCACGATGCGCAGATGCACCATGCCGCTTTCGCCCAGGCGGCGCGACAGCAGCGGCACGTTCACCCGCGGCTCGGTCAGATAGCGCAAGGCATTGGGGGCGATCTTCTTCGCGGCCGGCGGCTCAACGGCGGTGGCCGCTGGCGCCGGCGGGGTCGACAAGGCCGTGGGCACGCTGCTGGCGGCGGGCACCGGCAAGGCCTCGATGGGCTCCGCACGGGCAACGACAAAGTCGGTCGGCTGCGACAGCTGAGGGGCTGCCGCCAACAAATTGGTGGGGCGGGCGACCGGCTGGCTGGGCTGGGGTTTTAGCTGCGGCTGCGGCGGTGCCGGCTGGGGCTTGACCGGCTCATTAGGCCGCACCGGCGCCAGCAAGCTGACCATGATGGGCGCGGCTTCCACCACCGCCTCACGCACTTCCCGCACCTGCAGCAGCGCCCAGCCCGCCAGGGCGTGCAAAAGGACGACGACGATGGCCAAGCTGCGGCGCGCCACCGGGTCCAAACCGTCATGACGGGGCGCCATATGCAAGGGCTGCACCTTGGCCCGGCGCGCGCCCGAGGGTGCTTGAGCGCCCGCGATACGCCGCTCACCCAAGGCCTGCGTCGGCACAGGATCGCAAGCCGCGGAGGGTGCAGTGTCAGACAAGGCGAGAAGGGGTTTCACGGGGAAAAGGAGCAGCGCGCTGCGGAGGTCATCGATACACAAATATTAACACAAACAAGAACGATTCTCATTACAAGAACTCAAAGGGGCTGGCGGTCGGGTGCGTGGCGGCTTGAAGTTCACGCTCATGTCCATTGGGATCTCGGGAATTCGGGCTCAGGCGCTGCGGCAAATGGACGAAAAAAAAACCCACCCGCGGTGAGCGGATGGGTTTTTAGCGATGAGATGCCAGGCGGAGCATCAGCGGCAACAGCGCAATGGCACTGCTACCCCGCTTACTCCGATCAGGACTTGTCGGCAGCGATCTTCGGCGCGGTCTTCAAGCTCCAGACCATGGTGATGGCCAGAATCAGCACCACCACACCCAGAGACACTAGGACCGGGATCTTGTAGATATCGATCAACATCATCTTGGTGCCGATGAAGGCCAGCACCACCGCCAGGCCGTAGCTCAGCAAATGGAACTTGGAAGCCATCGCCGCCAGCAGGAAGTACATGGCGCGCAGACCCAGGATCGCGAAGATGTTCGAGGTCAGCACGATGAAGGGATCCTTGGTGATGGCGAAGATCGCGGGGATCGAGTCCACCGCGAAGATCACGTCGGTCATGCCCACCAAGGCAATCACCAGCAGCAGCGGCGTGGCCACGCGCTTGCCGTTCTCCATCGTCAGGAACTTCTCACCGTCGAAGTTCTTGCTCACCGGCATGGTCTTGCGCAGCAGCTTGAGGGCCGGGTTGGATTCCAGATCAGGCTCTTTGCCCGAGGCCCACCACATCTTGATACCTGTCAGCAGCAAGAAGGCGCCGAAGATGTACAGGACCCAGTGGAACTCTTCGATCAACCAGCTGCCCACCAGAATCATCACGGTGCGCAGAATGATGGCGCCGATGATGCCGTACATCAGCACCCGCTTCTGGTACGCCGCAGGCACCGAGAAGTAGGTGAAGATCATCAGGAAGACAAAGATGTTGTCGACCGCGAGTGATTTCTCAATCAGATAACCGGTCAGGAATTCCAGCGCCTTGGTATTGGCCAGAACCACATCACCCGTGCTGTCTTTGACGGCCCACCAGAACAGGCCGTTAAAGGCCAGGCTCAAGCCCACCCAGACCAAAGACCAGTTGAGAGCCTCTTTGACCGAGACTTCATGCGCGCCCTGCTTGCGCAGCACGACAAAGTCCACAAACAGGGCCACGATGACCGAGCCCACGAAAAAGTACCAAAGCCAGAGTGGCGCGACTGTATCCATCAAGAATCTCCTGCAAAAACAAAACGACCAGACATGCCATCCGAGTGCTTCAGGCAGAGTCTGACTGAAGGCACGCAAAAGGCCAAGGTCGAAAGGTCTTGCGGGACAGGGCGCGGATGGCTTTCAGCATCCACTCACCAGCTGCGGCGCCCGGGTATCTTCACAGACACCGTGTTGACGGGCCACCGCCACGACATGGATTGGGCCCATGCCGCGTAGCTACTCCCCTTTCGGAAAGCCGGATTATGCCTGAGCCCGCGCAAGACCTGGCCCCCAATGAGGACTTCGGGCCAGTGCGCTGCGTGACGCTTGCCACAAGTCAGGGTCTGATGCCCAGCTCAAGCCGGCAGATGAAGTACGCTTAGCAGCACGGCGCTGACTGCGCCTTGCAACACGCGCCCTGCGCACCCAACAAACAGGCTGGAGGCCTATGAAGATATTGATACGCTGGCTTTTGCTGGCCGGAGCCCTGCTCTTGGTGGCCCACCTCTATTCGGGCGTGATGGTCACCAGCTTCACCTCGGCGCTGATCGCCGCGCTGGTGCTGGGCTTGCTCAACACCTTGCTGCGGCCCATTCTGGTGCTGCTGACCCTGCCGGTCACAGTCATCAGCATGGGCCTGTTCCTGTTCGTCATCAACGCATTGATGTTCTGGGCCGCCGCTTACTTGCTCAATGGCTTTGTGGTCGTCAACTTCACCGCCGCGCTGATCGGCTCACTGATTTACAGCCTGTGCGGCATGTTGATCGATGTGCTGATGGAGCGGCTGTTCCCCTCGCTGGACTGAGCCGACCTCAGGGCAACTCGGCGCCGGGAGGCACGCCACGCGGGTACATCTCGGCCAGCAATTGGCGGCGCTCGTAGGTGAGCGCCCGCAGGCGGGAATCAATCACCGCCGCCTCGATCTGATCGGCATCACGGCCACGCGATTGGCGCAGGCCCGAGCGCAAGCGGTCAATCGCCCCATTCAAATCGCCCATGGCGGCACGCACCTCGCCTTGCGCACGCAGCGCGCGCAAGGGCTGGTTCAAACGATCCCACAGCTGGGCCAGCTGGGCCCAAGCGCCGGGATCGCGGGGATTGAGGCTCACATAGGTTTGCAAATCATCGGCCGCCTGGCGGGCCGATTCGATGCCGCTGCTGTCCACCATGGCCAGCTGAGCGCGCTGCATCAGCATGGGCCTTGAGCGCTCACCCGCTAGGCCCGCCAGTGCCGCAAAACCATCGCCGGCCTGGCCCTTGGCCGTGGCGAGTTCGGCGCGCAGATAACGCAGATCGCGGCTGGCGCGCTCGTCGGGGCCCAATAACTGAAGCGTCAGTTCGGCGCTGCGCAAGGCGTTCTCGGCGCGCGCGAAATCACGCATCTTGATGGAGGCCAGGGCGCTGGCGTAGCGGGCACCGAGCTGCTCATAGCCCTTGCCGCCGTCCTTGCTGCTGGTGTCGCGCACGCCGGCGTCCAGGTTTTGCAACGCCGCCCAGGCTTCGGCGCGCGGGTCCATCAAGACCTTGGCCCGCGCCGCCATCAAGGCATGCTCGGCCACGCCCTGCGGGCGCACAAAGGCCTCGGTGCCCATGCGGGTGCGGGCGTCACCGATGCGCTCGCTGGTCAGCGGGTGCGAACGCAGATAGGGGTAGTTGCCCGCGTCCATCAGGTGGTAGCTCTGTTCCATGCGCTCGAACATGCTGAACATGCCGGCTGGCGCATAACCCGCCTGCGTCATCACCTGGAAGCCCACCCGGTCGGCCTCGCGCTCCATGTCACGCGAGAAGGCCAGGGACGCTGCGGCGGCCGCTGCCTGGCTGCCAACAATGGCCGCATTGGCACCGTCCACGCTGCCGCTGCGCGCTGCGATGATCAGCCCGGCCACCATGGCTGCCGTGGCCAGCAAGCTATTGCGCGAGTCGCCAACAATGCGGCGGGCGATATGCCGCTGCGTCACATGCGACAACTCGTGGCCCAGCACCGAGGCCAGTTCATCACGCGACACGGTCATGGCGATCAAACCCAGGTGCACGCCCACAAAGCCGCCCGGCAGCGCGAAGGCGTTGACCGTCTTGTCGCGCACCAGAAAGATCTCCCAGGCGAAGTGATCCTTGGTCTCGTCACCGATATTGCCCAGCCTCACCCCGGCCGCCACCAGCGGCGCCCACACGCCCTGCACATACTCCAGCAGGATGGGGTCGTCCAGCAGGTCGGGGTCGGGGCGAATCTGGCGCATGATCTGGTCGCCGAAACGCCGCTCCGCGCCCACATCCAAATCGGCCGAGACCGAGTCGCCCAGCGTGGGCAGATTCACTTGCGCCACGCCGGGCCGCGGCCCACTGACCAGCATCAAGGCCGCCAGCACGCTCAGCGCCAGTTTGCGCGGCAAAACGCTGCGCGGCACGCTGCCGCGGCGCGAAAAAAGGCGAGGTGTTTGCATCAACAAGAAAGAATCTCCAAGGGCGCCGCCATGAGCACACTCACTATGATGAGGCCAGTATCGTCCCCATATGCAACTCAATTGTTGCTGCACTTTGAAGACTCGCACCATGACCAGCGCACATCTGACCCATTTTGACGCCCAGGGCCAAGCCCATATGGTGGACGTGGCGGCCAAAGCCGTCACCCATCGCGTGGCACGCGCCGCCGGCCACATCGAGATGCTGCCCGCCACCCTGGCCATGATCAGCGCTGGCACGGCCAAAAAGGGCGATGTGCTGGGCATCGCCCGCATCGCCGCCATTCAAGCCGCCAAGCGCACGTCCGACTTGATTCCACTTTGCCACCCCCTGCCCCTGACGCGGGTGACGGTGGACTTCGAGATCGACGCCGCAACTAACCGCGTCAGCTGCATGGCCCAGGTTGAAACCCTGGGCCAGACCGGCGTCGAGATGGAGGCCCTGACCGCCGTGCAAATCGGCCTGCTGACCATCTACGACATGTGTAAAGCCGTGGACCGCGGCATGGTGATGGGCGCCATCCGCGTGCTGGAAAAAAAGGGCGGCAAGAGCGGCGACTGGTCCGCAGCTTGAGCCTCAGCGCAGCTCGCGCCACGCCAACGTCTGCTTGGGCGGCTCGCACTGGAAGAATTGGAAAGCGCCCAGATCGGGCTCATCGCATTCGCTGAGGAAGCTGGCTGCGCTGGCATTACGGAACTCGCGCAGGCGCGCCACGACATAACGGGCTTTTTCATCGTCACCAACGCGGTGTAGCGATTTGGCCCAAGCCATCATCAGACGCGCATCGATGAGTTGATGCGCGCTGCGCTTGGCCGCCACCAGCGCTTGTGGCCCGGGGGCCAAGCTGGTGGCCGCCGCGTAGTCAGCCTGCGTGGCAAAGAACACCGACTGCTGCCCATCGCTGATCCGCTCCGTCAAGGGGCCGGCGTTCTCGCCGGGCGCATAGATCACCACCACGCGGTGATAGTCCCACACCGCGAACACCACGCCCACCACCAGAGCCAAGCCCGCCACACGCAGGGCCGGCGCGAGATCGACCTTGGCCGGCGCGCGCGCGCCATCACGCTGCGGCGCACCCAGCGCCAGCCCGAAGGCAAAAGCAGTGGGCAAGAGGAAGTAGGCGTACCAGAGCGGGTATTCCAACAAGCTGTGCAGGCCGATCATCAGCACCAGCATGAAGGCGCTGCGGCGCACCATTGCCTGCCCCGCATCGGCTTCTTGAATGCTGAGCCGGAAGGCCCGCCACAAAGACCAGCTGAGCAGGGCCAGAATGCTCAAGCTCCAGGGCAGGCCCAACTCCACCGCCAGCTGCATGGGCAGGTTATGGCAATGGTCGAAGAAGGCCACCGGGCGCTGCGGGAATTCGCTCATGGTCCAGGCCAGATTGAACTCACCCCAGCCCACGCCCGTCCAGGGATTGAGTTTGAGCAAGGCCCAGCTATTGGCCAGAATCGCCAGCCGCGAGGGCGAGCCCGCGCCCTCCGCCAAGCGCGACTCCACCCCCAGCGCATGGCCGCTGCTGGCCGACCAGATCGCCAGCAACCAGCCGCAAAAGCCCAGCATGATGGGCGTCGCCAGCAGCGAGAACTTGGTGGCACGGCTCAAGCGCCGATCCAGCAAGCCCCAAACCGCGAGGATGAGCACGCCAATCACACCGGTGCGCGAGCCGCTCAGCATCACCGCAAAGACCAAAGCAAACAGCAGCGCCGGCAAGACCCAGGCCGGCCGCAAGGACCAGCGCCGCCCCGACTCCGCCAAATACACCGCCGCGACGCAAGACCACATCAGCCAGCTGGCCAGATGATTGGGCTGGCGCATATTGCCCACCGCCCGGCCCGGTACGCCGCTGCGAGCGATCACGCTGCCGTCCGCCCATTGCGGCGCGAATACCTGCACCACGCTAACGATCACGCTCAGCAGGCCAGCGAGCAGCAGACCCCAGCAAAAGACCTCGAACCATGCCGAGCGCGCCTCGGCCTGCAAGCCCTGCGCGGCGAGCAGCAGCAAGGTCGCCGCGCCAATCAAGGCCGTGTTCGACAGCGCCAGCGACAGCGGCAGGCCCGCCCAGAAATGCGAGACCAGCGGCGCCAGCAGCAACAAAAGCATGGCGCCCAGCGCGGCCGTCATGCGCAGCCGCGGCTGGGCCGCCGCCAGCAGCGCCAGCACGCCACCCCAAGCCGCCAAAGCCGCCAGCTGATTGAACAAGGTGGCCGACGGCGTCAGGTTATAGGCCAGCAGGGGCGCCACGGTGCAGGCCAACAACATGGCCACCGCCGCCGCAGGTGACAAGGAAAAGTGGGGGGAATTCAAACGTGTCATGGGCCGAATCATCACATGGCGCCGGGCCGGCCGAGATCGTGCATGCAACAGCCGAGCCGCTGAAAGGTGCTGCACTCAAGGAATGCGTCAACCATCAGGCGGCACATCAGTTGACCTTTAGCGAATAGGTGTACTACGATACCAGTACACCAAGGAGATCACTTTGACTAGCGACGCGTTCTTCTTTCGCATCAACACCGGCTCCACCGAGCCGATCTACCGCCAGCTGATGGAACAGCTGCGCCGGCGCGTGGCCAGCGGCAGCTTGAGCGCCGGCCAGGAGATTCCTTCGGTGCGCGAACTGGCCCAGGTGCTGGCCGTGCACCCCATGACCATCTCCAAGGCCTATAGCTTGCTGGAAGCCGAAGGCTTGCTGGAACGCCGCCGCGGCCTGGCCATGCGCATCGCCCCGCAACACAGCAAGGCCCAACCCACCGCCTCACGCATCGACCTGCTGCGCCCCAGCCTGGAACGCGCTGCCGCGCAGACGCGTGAGCTCGAACTCAAGCCTGCGCAGGCCCTGCATCTGTTTGAACAAATTCTCAAAGAGGGAGAACCGGAATGAGCAACGCTTCTTTGCCGCAGCCCACGGCCACCTTGGATCAGCTTGAACTCCATTACCCCGGCCAGGCGCCGGTGCTGCGGGGCTTGAGTTGGCAGCTGCTACCCGGCCAAGTGGTGGGCTTGCTGGGCCGCAATGGCGCGGGCAAGACCACGCTGCTGGAAGCCCTGCTGGGTCTGCGCGAACCGCAAGCCGGCCAGGTGCGCCTGTTCGGCCAAGCCGCTGCCGAGATTGACGACGCCACCCGCGCCCGCATTGGCTATGTGCCGCAGCAAAGCGATTTGTTCGAGGGCTTCACCCCCGCGCAGTTGCTGAGCTATTTCAAGAGCTTCTACCCGCGCTGGAACGAGGCCAAGGTGGAGGGGCTGATGTCACGCTGGGACATTGCCCGCGACAAGCCCATCGCCAAACTCTCCGGCGGCCAACAGCAGCGCCTGAGCATCATCCGCGCCCTGGCGCATGAGCCCGACCTGCTGGTGCTGGACGAACCGGTGGCCAGCCTGGACCCCGCCGGCCGGCGCGACTTTCTGCGCGAGTTGGTGGATCAGGTGCTGGACCGCGGCACCACCGTGGTGTTCAGCACCCACATCCTCTCGGACCTGGAACGGGTTGCCTTCAACCTGGCCTTTTTGCAGGCCGGCCGCATCGCGGTGCAAGCGCCGCTGGACGAATTGATCGAACAAGTGCGCAGCGTGCAGGGCTCAGCGGCCGAGGTGCAGGCGCTGACACAGGCTTGCGGCGCCCAAGTGCTGCGCAGCCATGCGCTGGACGGCGGCCAAGAGCGCCGCCTGATTCGCTTGCCTGCTGAAACAAGCGCCGCACAGGACGAGCGCCTGCAGGCCGTCAATCTGGAAGACCTGTTCATGGAGTTGACTTGATATGGCCGCCCACCACGCCCTCGCCCTGCGCTACCGCCCCGTGCTGCTCGCCGCCTGGCAGCAGCACCGCAACGGCCGCTGGCGCTTGTTTTTGCCGCTGCTGGCCGGCTTGGCGGCTTTGCTGCTGCTCGGCATTGGCCTGAAAGCCAGCTGGGGCGCGGCACTGCAAACCGCGGCCGCCCTGGCCAGCGCCGGCTTGCTCGGGCTGTGGGCGCTGCTGTTCGCCAATCTGTGCCTGCAAAACCACCCGCACCACGCACGTCTGATGCCGCTGCAGCTGGCGAGCTTGCGCGCCACCGTAGCAGCCAGCCTACTCACGCTGGCGGCCGCCATCGCTCTGCTGATGGGCTTGAGCCAGGGCCATGCGCTGGCCTGGGGCTTGGGTGCAGGCTTGTTGATGCTGGTGATTGCGACTTGCTTGCGCTGGTGGCAGATGAATGTGCTGGTGTGGTTGGGCTTTATGGTGGTGGTCGAGCATCTACAAAGTCCCTGGGTGCAGGCGCCCTGGCAAGCCTTGCTGGCTTGGTACACATTGCAGCCCGCCACCCTGGCGCTGGCGGCAGCTTTGCTGCTGCCCTGGTGCACCAGCCGCTTGCTGCAAGCGGGCGGCAGCCGCCACGCGGCCAACTATCAGCGCCGCGCGAGGGCGCGCCAGATGTTCCGCGAGCAAATGACGGGCGCCAAATACACGCCCAAACATTTCAGCCCCGTTGGCTTGTGGCTCTGGGAATTGTTCAGCTGGCCAGTGCCGCTGTGGACCCGCCGTTTGCTGCGCCAGGCCCGCCCGACGGCGGCCAGCGCCATGGCGCGGGCCGACCTGGTGACCCTGGGCAATCTGCATTGGGCAGCCATGCTGGGCGCGCTGAGCATGGTCATCAGCCTCTCGGTGTTGGTGATGCTGGCGATGCAGGCTTGGCTAGGCCCCATCGACTGGCAGCATGCCCGCCAGGGCGGCAATTTGGGCCTGCAAATCGGCATCGTCAGCATGGCCATGAACCCTTTGTTCGGCCTGGCCGCCAACTTCTACCGCACCCGCCGTGAGCAGGCCTTGCTGATGCTGCTGCCGGGCATGCCGCGCGGCCGCGCGCTGAACGCGCTGCTGGCGCGCCGCAATGCGCTCCAATTCCTGGCGCAATGGCTGATCGCGCTTGCCGCCTTGGCGCTGGTGGCGGGCGGGCCTGAGGCCCTGGCCGGCATGCGCTTCTCCGGCCTGCATCTGCTGCTGGCCAGCCTGCCGGCGGGCACCTTGTTGCTGCGCGATTGGTCCAAGCTGCCCGCGCCGGGCCAAGGCCCGGCCGTGTTGGTGTTCTTCGGCGTGGTGGTGTTGGCGCTCGCCATGGCCGGGCTGCAATGGCTCGGGCTGAGCTTGTGGCCGATGGCTGTGGCCGCCGTGCTGCTCAGCCTGGCCCTCTGGCGCTGGCGTTGGCAGGCCTGTGTGCTGCGCAGCCGCTCGGCGATGCCGGTGGGGCGCTGGGGCTAGGCCGGCCGCCTGCGCGCGCTCAAAGCGGCAGTTCGGTGAAGTAGCGTCCGCCGTGGAAGATCAGCGGCTGGGCACCGGCGCGCCAGGCGCAGCTTTCCACTTCGCCGACAAAGATGACGTGGTCGCCCTCTTCGTACTGGCTGCGGTTGGCGCACTCGAACACGGCGGCCACACCGTCCAGCACCGGCGCACCACCGGCGCCCTCGCGCCAGGACACGCCGGCAAAGCGGTCGATGTCCCGGGTGGCAAAGCGCTGGGCCAGCTCTTTCTGGTCAGCCGCAAGGATGTTGATGGCGTAATGCGAGCCGCGGCTGAACACGGGCATGGAACCGGCGCGCTGCGCCAGGCTCCAAAGCACCAAGCGCGGTGACAGCGACACGGAGTTGAACGAGTTGGCGGTCAGGCCGACCAGGCTGCCATCAGGCGCGCGTGCGGTGACGATGGTCACCCCGGTGGCGAACATGCCCAGCGCAGCACGGAATTCCTGCTGCTGTTCGGCTGGGCTGGGGTTAGACGTTTGAAGCATGGCGCATTGTCGGGGCTGAAGCCGATCTCGTCTTGCAGCGGGCGAAATTAACCCCAAATAGGGGAGCCCACCGAGGCATTAAGCTCTAGGCCATGACCGCAAGATTTGATCCCCACGCCGACCCCATTCTGCCAAGCGCGCCCCTGCATGGCTTTGGCCGCTGCGCCTGCCACCCGCAACTGCCCTCACGGCGCTTGTTCACCGGCCTGCTGGGCGCGGTGGCGCTGGCGCCCGCTTTGCCGACCCCGGCCAGCGCCCGCGAAGGCGTTGAGGTGGGTGGCACCAGCAGCTTGGCCAAGCTGGTGCCGGCCGAGCAGGTGGAGGCGGCCGGCGCACAGCAATATCAGCAGATGATGCGCGAGGCCGCCAACCAACGCGCCCTGGCCCCGATGAGTCACCCGCAGCTGATCCGCTTGCGCGAGATTGCCAAGCGCATCATTCCGCAATCAGAACCCTGGAACCCGCGCGCCAAGCAATGGCGCTGGGAGGTCAACCTGATCGCCAGCCCGCAGCTCAATGCCTTTTGCATGCCAGGCGGCAAGATCGCCTTCTACACCGGCATTCTCGAAAAGCTCAAGCTCAGTGACGATGAGGTGGCAACCATCATGGGCCACGAGGTGGCGCACGCCTTGCGCGAACATGCCCGCGAACGCATGGCCAAGACGCAGGCCACGCGCTTGGGCGCCAGCCTGATCTCCAGCGTTTTCGGTCTGGGCGGCGTGGGCGACACCTTGCTGAATATGGGCAGCCAATTGCTCACCCTGACCTTCAGCCGCGAGGATGAAAGCGAGGCCGATCTGGTCGGCATGGAGTTGGCCGCACGCGCCGGCTATGACC
This sequence comes from uncultured Roseateles sp., assembly GCF_945956965.1. Classification (GTDB taxonomy): domain Bacteria; phylum Pseudomonadota; class Gammaproteobacteria; order Burkholderiales; family Burkholderiaceae_C; genus Paucibacter_A. The sequence goes on along the minus strand of NZ_CAMFJS010000006.1, from coordinate 110,753 downwards.
CGGAGGCTGGCGTCACGCTGTGGCAGAAGATGGGCGCGGCCTCGAAAGGCGCGCCGCCGCAATGGCTGTCCACCCACCCGGCAGGCCCGACCCGCATCAAGGACATTCAGGCCAATCTGCCCAAGGTGGAGCCGCTGTATGCCCGGGCCGACAAGCCCAAGCAGCGCTTTGATGTGGCTCAGCCCAGCCGCTAGGGCTGAGCGAAGCGCGAGGGCGCTTCGCTTACCAGCGCGCCGGCAAGGCGCGCAGCTTGCGGTAACGGCCGTTGGACACCCGCATCAGGTAGCCGCCCAGCTCCAGGTCCTTCACCAGCTTGGACACCATTTCGCGCGAGCAACCCAGGCGCTGGGCCATGGCCTGATGGGTCAGCTGCACTTCGTCGGTCGTCAGGGTGGCTGTTTCCAGCAAAGCCTTGAGGCGGCCGTACACATCGTTGAGCGCCAACTGCTTGGTCGACAAAGTGGCGGCGCGGGCGCGGCGGATCACCTTGGTCAAGAGCTCAAACGCGAACTCGGGATGCTCGCTGATATGCGCCAGCAAGCTGGCGCGAGTCAGCATCACGCAGCGTGAGTTCTGTTCGGTGATGACGCTGGCCGAACGCGCGCCGCCGTCCAAGCTCATCTCGCCCACATACTCACCAGCGCCGTAAATGCCGTAGGTGACTTCACGACCGCGCGCATCGCAGCCGTACACCCGCAGACTGCCCGAGAGCACCAGATAGATGGCATCGCCCTGCGAGCCTTCTTCGATCAGCAAAGTGCCACGACGGTAATTGCGCGCCACGCCGCGCGCAGCCAGGGCGCGCAAGCTCGCTGGCAGGTCCGTGTAATCCGAGGCCGCAGCCTGTAAAGCTTCAGTTTCCATACGAAAGGCGCCACGGAAGAGAGTCGTGGTCGCGCCCGCATATTACGAGACAGACCTCCGCGTTCTCGTCGCGCTGATGCGACAAACAGGCCCTATCCCCATTCGGTGGGTATAGGGCCCGTTGGCGGTGGTTTTGGGCTAGAGAGGGCGCGAGCAGCGCTGTCGATAAGAGGGCTTGAAGCCTAGAGACAGCCTTGGGCGACCCGGCACGTAAGGGTCTAATTGAACTCCATGCGCAAAGCCGACATCAAGGGCGGCAGCATCGCCAGTTGGCGCATCAGCTCACCGATGCTGTCAGCACCGGATTTGGCACGGATGCTTTGAATCTGGGTGCGCACGGTCGAGATGGCCACGCCCTGCTGCTCCGCCACGAAATTGGGCCGCACGCCAGCACTGAGCGCTTTGAGCACCTCGGTTTCCGTGGGCGTGAGGCCGTAGCGCAGGGCGAACCATTGCGCGGCCAAATCACCGCAAAGCTGCCCCCGTTCGAGCACCAGCAAGACAGCGGCGCGCGACACATCGCGATTCAAGGGCACCACCACCACATTGGTTCGCCGCTCGCCTTCACCCAGGCGCAGCAAGCAGCGCCGGCCATCGCGCTCGGCATTCTGCAAAGCCTCGGAAAAGGGCGCCGCATCGCGCAGATCGCGGCAACGCAATTGATTGCCATTGATTTCCAGGGGGTGGTTGTCATCCAGACCACGCCGCGCCGAGAGATTGCAGTGCAGCACACGGCCCGAGGCATTCAAGAGCAGAACGCCGTAATCCAGTTCCTCCAAGACCAAGCTCAGCCAGTGGCTGCTGAGCGAATCAGCCTGCCGTCGTTCAGTTTTGCCTGGCGCAGGAGTGAAAGCACTCACCATGGACCCGATTGCTACTTCCATACCGATCTCCTCAGTGCGCGTTTGGACTCGCACAACGCCGCCACAGATTAGGGCGCTATTCGCACGCGAAGCCGTAAATCTTCAAGCGGTACTTTGTGAGCAATTCACTGGCCATGCGGAAACTTTTGCCATCATTTCAGTGCAAGCACGCGGCAAGAGGCGGGTAAATGGCGACAAATGCCATCGGGCGGGCGCACCGTTCATCCGCTCTTTTTCCCCGTTATGCCAGTCTTGAGTTGAATGCTCGCTTGATCTCAGAACGACTCGTACGCATGGGGCGCGCGCCATTGATCGACCTGACTCAGGCCATAAAAAAGGCCCCGCATCGCGGGGCCTTTTGCAAGGCGCGGGCCAGCTTACGCGGCCGCGTTTTGGGCCGGGTCAAGCGACTGCCGCCATCAATGCACGCCGTGCATCTTCTTCTTCATCCAGGGCGTCAACAGCATCAAGACCACACCGGCGCCGATGGGGATCAGGGTGAAGATCAGGAAGAAGGTGGACATCGAATACGTGGCCGAGATGTAGTCGATGTAGGCACCCGTCTTGCCGGCGATGAAGTTGGCAATGGCCGAGTTCAGGAACCAGACGCCGAACATCAGGCCCAGCAAGCGCGCGGGCGCCAGCTTGGAGATGTAGGACAGACCCACCGGCGACACGCACAACTCACCCATGGTGTGCAGCAGATAGGCCAGGCACAAGAAGAGCATGCTGACCTGGGCAGTCTTGGCGCCCGAAGGAATGCCGGCCGCACCAAACGCCAGGGCGGCAAAGCCCAGGCCCAGCAGCACCAGGCCGACGCCGAACTTGACCGGGCCACTGGGGTTCCAGTGCTTTTCCCACAACTTGGAAAAGGCTGGCGCCAGGATCACGATGAAGAAGGAGTTCAGCACGCCGAACCAGGTGGCTGGCACTTCGCTTTGGTCCATGGCGAACTCGCGGCCCAGCATCCAGATCACCAAGCCCCAGATCAGGGCGAAGGCCGCAACCAGCAGCAGATTGCCCAACCACTGGCTCTTGCCCGTGGCGCGGTGCAGTTGGAACAGCAGCCAGGTCAGAACGCCCGCCGGAATCACCGTCATCAGGGTGTTGACGATCTTGAAGACCAGGCCACTGGTGCCGACCAGGGTGCGGTCGGTGTAGTCGGCCGCGAAGATGGTCATGGAGCCGCCGGCCTGCTCGAAAGCGAACCAGAAGAAGATGGTGAAGAAGGCGAACACAAAAACGGCCTTCAGGCGATCGGCCACCACATGGGCGGGCGTGTCGTCAGCGGCCTGAGCGGCGGCGGCTTTTTCCTTGCTCGGCGCGGTACCGATGTCGCCGAACACCTTCTGGCTGAAGAAGAACTGCAAGGCGCCCAGAATCATGAAGACACCGGCCAGACCGAAGCCCAGGTTCCAGGACACTTTTTCACCGATATAGCCGCACAGCGAGATGCCGAAGAAGGCACCGGCGTTCACGCCCATATAAAACAAGGTGTAGCCGCCGTCACGGCTGCCTTCGTTGTCCTTGCCGTAAAGCTGGCCCACGATGGCCGAGATGTTCGGCTTGAACAGGCCTGTACCGGCAATCACAAGGCCCAGGCCCAGGTAGAAGGAAGGAATCGTCTCCAGGAACAGCGAGATGTGACCTGCGGCGATGATGAAGCCGCCCAGCAAAACGGCGCGACGCGTACCCAGATAGCGATCGGCCACATAGCCACCCAGGATGGGGGTGAAGTACACCAGCATGGTGTACCAGGCGTAAAGCGAGGTGGCGTCGGCGCGGCTCCAGCCCCAGCCGCCCTTGGCGGTTTCCGAGATCAGGAAGAGCACCAGCAGGGCGCGCATGCCGTAGTAGGAAAAGCGTTCCCACATTTCTGTGAAGAACAGGACAAACAGGCTGTTCGGATGGCCCAGGATGGTCTGCCCACCCGTGGTCTTAACTGGGATGTTGGTGCTCAAGCGATTCTCCGTGCTTGGTCTGAAAGGTGGCCGGGCCTGGGTGTGCTCGAGCCTGCGGTGTGCGTGATGGCGCAGCGTTCACTCATCGCGGCAAAGCCGAATTCCCTGATGTTGAGCACGCAACAGCCTGGCTTGTGGCCACGCAGCGAGGGCGCATTGTCACCGCTGCACTGCCGCGATTCCGGCCGGGCCGAACTGGGGTTTTCCCGAGGAAAACGCGGCTCAGTCGGCCCACCGGCCCGTAGCGGCTCAGCTGCGATAGCTGGGGTCCAGGCGCTCCAGCTTGCGCAGCAGCGCCGGCCAGGCCAGGTCGGAGCCCATGCCCACGGTCACCGTTTTCATCACCGTCGCCATGCCTTGCAGGATTTGCGGGTTCACCTGATGCAGCTCACCGCCGGCCTGCGCGTCGAGCTGTATGCGGCAGGTGGACTCGAAGATATACATATTCAAGAACGCATCCGGGATGCTCTTGCCCACGGTCAGCAGGCCGTGATTGCGCAGCATCAGAAAGCGCTTGTCGCCCAGGTCCGCTTGCAAGCGCGGCTGTTCGTCCTCGCGCAGGGCCACGCCTTCATAGTCGTGATAAGCCAGCGCGCCCAGCACAAAGGTGGACTGCTGGCTGATCGGCAACACGCCACACTTCTGCGCCGAGACCGCCACGCCCGCGCGGCTGTGGGTGTGCAAAACGCAGCCGGCATCCTCACGCGCCTGATGCACGCAGCTGTGGATGGTGAAGCCGGCCGGGTTGACCGGGAAGGGCGACGCGCTGAGCTTGTTGCAAGCCTGATCCACCTTGATCAGGCTGGAGGCGGTGATCTCATCGAACATCAGGCCGTAGGGATTGATCAGGAAATGATGTTCTGGCCCGGGGATGCGGGCGCTGATGTGGGTGAACACCAAATCGCTCCAGCCATACAAGGCCACCAGGCGGTAGGCGGCGGCCAGGTCGCAGCGCAACTGCCATTCAGCCGGGCTGACCTTGCCTTGCAGCGAGGGGATGTTGAGGGATTCATTGATGTTCATGGTGGCGGGCCTTTCTTGTCTTGTTGATATGCGCGGTACAAAGTTCGGTGAACGCCTCAGGCCGATTGCCGCTGCGTCAGCGCCGCCTTGTAAAGCGACTGCTTGGGCTGGGCCAGCACGCGGCGCAGCATGGGCTCGAAGGCGCTGATCGGCAAAGTCTCTGCCGCGGGGTCGAAAGAGGGGTTGTCGTACAGCTCGCAAAACTCAGCTGTGCGCGCGTAAGCCGGGTGGTCTTTGAACTGCTCGCGCATATCGCGGTCCATGCCCAGATGATGGAAAAAGTAGTGGCCCTGAAAGATCGCGTGGTGGGCCACCATCCAGTGGTTCTCTTCGCTGACAAAGGGCTTGAGGATGGCCGCAGCAATATCGGCATGGTTGAAGCTGCCCAAGGTGTCGCCGATATCGTGCAGCAGGGCGCACACCACATATTCCTCATCACGACCATCACGCAAGGCGCGGGTGGCGGTTTGCAGGCAGTGGGTGTAGCGGTCGATGGGAAAGCCGCCGTAGTCGTTCTCCAGCAGCTTGAGGTGGGCCATCAGACGATCCGGCAGCTGGCCGGCGAACTGCATGAACTCGGCAGCAATCAGGCGCCAATCGGCGGCCACGCTGTCTTCCATGCGGGTGAAACTGGCACGCTGGTTCATGGCTTGGTCTCCGGTGTTGTGCGCCCATTCTGCGCGGCCCGGGCCGACATCACCTGTCATCTAGACGCCAAGCCTTGAGCATTCAGTGCCGTGTCAAACCCTTGGCAGCCAGCTTTGCGCAGCCCGTTCACCCCGCTCGCCGGGAGCCGGCGATCGGCATGCGCACACCCTGGGACTTTCCCGGCCTGTCGCCAAATGACAATAATTTGTCCGGCAAAGCCCGTGCAATCTGTGTCGCCATCCGTCATCCTTGAGATGAAGAGCGCCCGCCACTGCGTGCGCGCCAGCCAGGAACACGCCATGAGCCCCAATCTCCAGAACTTTGCAATTCCCGCCGACGTGGTCCAGGCCCAGTTGCAAGCCTGCCTGGCCAAGCAGCGCCAGGCTTATCACGCCGACCCGGTGCCGACGCTGGCGCAACGCCGCAGCGACCTGAAAACCCTGCAGCGCTTCATCCGTGAAAACAAAGACGCTCTGTGCGAGGCGGTCAGCGCCGACTACGGCCACCGCTCTAAGCACGAGACCCTGCTGGCCGAAATCTTCCCGGCCATCGACGGCATCGATCAAATCCTCAAGCACCTCAAAAGCTGGATGAAGCCGCAGCGCCGCAGCGTCGACATCCGCAACTTCCTCGGCGCGCGCAACCGCGTGATTCCGCAGCCCCTGGGCGTGGTGGGCGTGATCGTGCCCTGGAACTTCCCCATCAACCTGAGCCTGGTGCCGCTGAGCTTCATCTTCGCCGCCGGCAACCGCGCCATGGTGAAGATGAGTGAGAACTCACGCCACCTGGCCGCCTTGCTGATCGAACGCTTGCCGGCCTACTTCCCGCCCGAGAAGTTGCAGGTGTTTGACGAGACCGGTGGCGTCGGCGTTGAGTTCTCCCAGCTGCACTTCGACCACCTGCTGTTCACCGGCTCGGGCCAGACTGGCCGCGCCGTGATGGCCGCCGCCGCCAAAAACCTCTGCCCGGTGACCTTGGAGTTAGGCGGCAAGGCCCCGGCCGTGCTGCTGGACGACTTTCCGCTGCGCCTGGCGACCGAACGCATCATGTTCGTCAAATGCCTCAACGCCGGCCAGATCTGCACCACGGTGGACCATCTGTGGATGAGCCAGCCACGGGTGGCCGAGTTTGTGCAGGCCGCGCGCGAGATCGTCAGCAAGCGCTACCCCAGCCTGGACTCGCCGGACTACACCGCCATCATCGACGAGCGTGCCTTCCGCCGCCTGCTGGCCGCCATGGAGGAAGCGCGCGCCGCGGGCGCAGAGCTGATCCAGCTGATCCCAGGCCCCGCTTTTGACGAAACCAGCCGCAAGATCGCGCCGCACATCGTGCTGAATGCGCCGGCTGATTGCGCGCTGAACCAGCGCGAGATCTTCGGCCCCATCTTGCCCATCCACAGCTACGCGACGCTGGAGCAAGTGATCACCGCCATCAACAGCGGCCCGCGCCCGCTGGCGCTCTACCCCTTCAGCTACGACGCCCGCCAGGTGCAGACCTTGCTGGACCGGGTGATGTCGGGCGGCGTGTCGGTCAATGACGCGCTCTTCCACGTCGGCCAGCACGACCTGCCCTTCGGCGGCGTGGGCGATTCGGGCATGGGCCATTACCACGGCCGCGAAGGCTTCGACACCTTCTCCAAGCTGCGCCCGGTGTTCTACCAGGCGCGCTTCTCCAGCTTGAAATTCATGATGCCGCCCTATGGCAAGTTTGCCGACCGCATGCTGGCGTTCTTGACCAAGTAGGCCTCGTCCTTGCGCAAGGCGCTGGGCGTGCAGCCATACCAGCGCTTGCAGCTGCGCGTCAAGGCGGCCTGCTCGGAGTAGCCCAGCATCAGGGCGATCTGGGTCAGGCTCAGGCGGGTGGCAGGGCGCAGCAGGTCCAGCAGCTTGTCGCGCCGCAGCTCGTCCAGGATCTGCTCGAAATGCCAGCCCTCGGCCGCCAAGCGGCGCTGCAAGGTGCTGGGGTGGATGGACATGGCCTCGGCCACATGCCGCTGGCTGGCCTGCCCAGCGTCCAGCAGATGCCGCAACAGCGCCCGCACCCGATCGGCCACCGCTTGCTCGGGCGCCGGGAACTGCTGGGCCAGATAGGTCTCTGCCATGGCGCGCACATGGGGGTCGTGGCTCAGGATGGGGCGCTCCAGATCGCGCCGCCACAAGCGCAGGGCGCAGCGGTCGGCGTCAAAACGGCAATCGCAGCCATAGCTCTCGGCATAGCTGGCCAGCGGCCCTTGCCGGGCATGGGGGAACAGGGCCAGCAAGGGCTGGGCCTCACCCGGGCGCAGCATGCGCAGGCCTTGCAGCATCACCCCCAGCGACAACTCCAGCGTCTGCGCATGGGGCGGCAGCGCGGGCATTTCAATCGCAAAGCACAGATCCACCTGAGTGGGCCGGCCGGCCACGTCCCGCAGCACAAAGCGCACGGCCGGGCTGTGGACAAAGATATAGCTGGAAGCCAGGCTCACCGCCTCGCCCAAGGTCGCGGCATGGCGCAGCAAAACCGCCAGCGGCCCCAAGACGTCCAGGTTTTGCAGCCGGGCCAGACGCTGGCCAAAGTCCGGGCAGGCGGCGGCCACCGCCGAATGCTCCAGCAGATGAATCAGGGAGAGATAAGGGATCAAGGCCTCGGGCTGGGCCAGACTGCGGCGTGAGAGGCCAACCCGCCGCAGCTCGCGCGCCACGTCCAGCCCCAGACTGGCGGCCAGATTTTCATAAGAGCTCAGGCTGGCGGCGCGGACAAGTGCGGTCATAAGGGCTGGAGACTAGGGCTTCCACGGGTGATGCGAAATGTTAAAAGTTTGAGGTCGCAAGTCAATCGGCCCGGACCCGCCCGGGGAACAATGCGCCCACACTCAAAAAGCAAAGCGAGACAGCGGCCATGGACTTCAGCTACGACCTGCTCATTCAAGGTGGCACCGTGATGGACGGCAGCGGTGCACCGGCCTTTGTGGCCGATGTGGCCCTGCGGCAGGGCAAGGTGGTGGAGATCAGCCGCGCCCCCCTGCCCACCGAGCGCGCGGCGCGCGTGTTGCCCGCGCAAGGGCTGTGGGTCACGCCGGGTTTTATCGACATCCACACCCACTACGACGCCGAGGTGCTGATGGCGCCCGGCCTGCCCGAGTCGGTGCGGCACGGCGTGACCACCGCCTTCATCGGCAGCTGCTCCATCAGCATGATTTACACCGAGGCCGAAGACGCTTCGGACATCTTCACCCGGGTCGAGTCCATCCCGCGCGAATACGTGTTGCCCACGCTGCAAAAAGACAAGACCTGGACGGACGCCGCCGGCTATATCGCCAAACTGGAGTCCCTGCCCCTGGGGCCGAATATCTGCAGCTATATGGGCCACTCCGATCTGCGCACCGCCGTGATGGGTCTGGGCCGCGCGGTGGACCCCGAGGCCTGCCCCAGCGAGGCCGAAATGCAGGCCATGGAGCGCCATCTCGACGAAGGCATCAGCCAAGGCCTCTTGGGCATGTCGGGCATGACCAACCCCTGGGACAAGGTGGACGGCGAGCGCTACCGCTCCAGCGCACTGCCCTCGGTGTACGCGCGCTGGAGCGAGTACCGCCGCCTGCACAAGCTGCTGCGGCGGCGCGGTGCGATTCTGCAAAGCGCGCCCAACTTGAACAACCCCGTCAACGCGGTCTTCTACCTCTTCAGCTCCGCCAGCCTGGGCCTTCGCAAAACGCTCAAAACCACCTTGATCACTTTGATGGACGTGAAGGCCAAGCCGGGTCTGGACCGCTTGGTCGCCCGGGCCACCAATTTCTTCAATCGCTGCCTGGGCGCCAACTTCCGCTGGCAGGCCTTGCCCCAGCCCTTCCAGGTCTATGCCGATGGCATAGACTTCATCATCTTCGAGGAGTTCCCGGCCGGTGAAGCGGCCCTGCACCTCAAGCACGACTTCGACCGCAACAAGCTCTTTGCCGACCCCGCCTACCGCAGCCAGTTCAAGGCCGAGTACCGGCGCAAATGGGGCGGCAAGGTCTGGCACCGTGACTTCAGCGACGCCCATGTGATCGCCTGCCCCGAGCCCGGCCTGGTGGGCAAGACGGTGCAGCAGATCGCGGCCGAGCGCGGTCAGCATGAGGTCGACACCTTTTTGGACCTGATCATCGACCACGGCCGCGCCCTGCGCTGGTCCACCGTCATCGCTAACCACCGGCCCGAGCGCATGGCCAGCAATCTGCGCGAGCCTTGCAGCCTGGTCGGTTTCTCCGACGCCGGCGCGCATCTGCGCAATATGGCGTTCTACAACTTCGGCTTGGCCATGTTGCAGCAAAGCCTCTTGCCACGGCCCACCCTATCGCCCGAGAAGGCCGTGTGGCGCTTGAGCGGCGAGATTGCAGACTGGTATGAGATCGACGCCGGCCGCCTGCGCGTCGGCGCGCAGGCCGACTTGGTGGTGCTGGACCCCGAGGCCTTGCGCCGCGCCAAGCTGGATGCCTATGCCGAAGCCAGCTTCGACGTGATGGGCGGCATGCAGCGCATGGTCAACCGCAACGACGGCATCATCAAAGCGACAGTGATCAATGGCCACATCGCCTTTGAGGACGACAAGCCTCACCCCGAGTTGGGCCAGGCGCCGCGCTTCGGGCGATTCTTACGGCGCAAGCCTGGCTTAGGCGCGAGCCCGGCGCTGGCCTGAATCGATCACCTGCTCACCATCCGACTTGGTGAAGGGCGGCAGCGGGCCCACGGGCAGCAAGTCCAGCACCGCTTCCGAGGGCCGGCAGAGCTTGGCGCCCAAGGGCGTCACCACCACAGGGCGGTTCATCAAAATGGGGTGCTGCTCGATGAAGCCCAGCAATTCGGCATCGCTCCACTTGGCGTCGGCCAAGCCCAGTTCGGTGAAGGGCGTGCCCTTCTCGCGCAGCAAGTCACGCACCGGAATGCCCAGCGCCGCCACCAACTCGGCCAGCTGGGCCGCCGTCAAGGGTGTCTTCAAATACTCCACCACCTCAGGCTCGATGCCGGCATGACGGATCAGGGCCAAGGTATTGCGCGAGGTGCCGCAGGCCGGATTGTGATAAATCGTGATGGAGGACATGGCGGAAGCGGGGGACGTGAAGGGTTGAGATGGGTTTTTGCTGCGGGCAAGCGCGGCGGGCCGGGGGCACGAGCCGCGCTGAGCTGAATGCGGCTGCCTTTGATGCACGCCATTTTCCTCCAGTGCCACACCCCCCTAATTTCGCCACCCCAGATCGACTTCGTGCGCTCACCGCCCTCGCGTACACTCGCCCCGCACCTAACCCTCAAGTTAGGCGTAGTTTCCGCCGATGTGCAGCGAGATGCCGCCGCAGTCAGCGGGTGGACTTGGCCTGTTGCCCGACAAGATGGCGTGACAGACCGCCCGAGCTTGCCTTCATTCGCGCGAAGGCAGCGCTCTGTCACCAACCCTTCTTTAGCCGGTCCCTGCGTGCCATGCGAGTTTGCTCACTGTCGTCGGTCAAGAATCGCATCGTGCTCGGCGCACCCCTGCCTTTCAGCGTGCGCGACGCGGCCCATATGCTCTTGCTGGCGCGCGGCCAGGTGATTGCCGATGAAGCGCAGTTGACCGAGCTGTTCCAGCGCGGCGCCTTGGTGGAGATCGAGGAGCTGGCCGTCTCAGCGCAAGCGCCGCGCCCGGCCTCCAAGGCGCAGCGCCTGATGCGCTTGCCAAGCGATTGGGACAATAGCAAGCAGCAGGTGCGCCAAGCCCTCAGCGCGCCGGTGGCCGAGTTGGCTGCGGCGGTGGATGACTGCACCGACCATCTGCTCAGCCTGATCGAGCTCTCGCCCGATGTGGCTTTGTCGCAAGTGGTGCGTCAGCCCGAAGCCGGCGCCGGGCATTACGGCGTCAATCACTCCATCCATGCCGCCACCGCCTGCCTGGCCTCGGCCCGCTACCTGGGCTGGAACGAGGCCGAGCAGCGCCGTGCCTTCCAAGCCGCACTGACCATGAATGTGGCCATGCTGGACCTGCAAGCACGCTTGGCGCATCAGGTCTCAGCCCTCACCAATTTGCAGCGCGAGACCATTCGCGAGCACCCCGAGAAGGGGGCCGAGATGCTCAGCCAAGCCGGCATCGACGACTCCGACTGGCTCGAAGCCGTGCTGCAGCACCACGAGCTGAGCGACGGCTCGGGCTACCCGCGCGGCAGCAGCGATATTGGCGAGCTGGCGGAACTGCTGCGCTTTGCCGATGTCTACACCGCGCGCCTGAGCGCACGCAGCAATCGCCCCGCCATGAGCGCCCAACAAGCCGGTCGCGAGATTTTGCAAATGGCCGCCTCCAGCCCGCTGGCTGCCGCGCTGATCAAGGCCTTCGGCATTTTCCCGCCGGGCTGCATGGTCAAGCTGGCCTCGGGCGAGATTGGCGTGGTGCTGCGCAATGGCGCCAAGGCTTATCACCCGGTGGTGGCCGCCCTGACCAATGCGCAGGGTGAGTCACGCAAGCAGCCGCTGACCCGCGACAGCGCTCGCAGCGAGCACACGGTGGTGGCGCTGCTCTCCGCGCAATCCTTGCCCATGCGCCTGAGCGATGAGCGCATCGTCAGCCTGATCGGCGGAGACTGAATCAGGAATTCACGCGCCGCTTGAGCCAGCGCATCAGGCCGCCCAACACGGGGATTCTTTCGTACAGCTCTTCGGCCGCGTCCCAGTAGTCGCGGTGCACGGTGATGCGGCCTTGCGCATCGAGTCGCAGCTGCGAGCCGCCGATGATGCACTGCTCCTGCTCGCGCAGGAAGCTCTTGAAGCGGAAGCGGAACTCCCAGGCCAGAAAGCATTGCGCGCCGTCGACGATGCGCTCGGTGATGACAAAGTGCGGCGACTCCAGATTGACGAACATATGGCGAAAAATCGCCTGGATCGCCGGCACGCCGCGAACGCTGTTGAAGGGGTCTTTGAATTCAGCGTTAGGTGCATAGATCTCGCCCAGCTGCTCGACTTGTGCGGGGCTGAGGGTTTCAAAGAAGTGCACGATGGCGTCGATGGCCGCGGTGTTGGCAGTGGTGGTGGCAGTAGATACGTTTGCGCTCGTCATGGCTGACTCTCAAGGGCGATTCAAGCGCCGGGTGATGGCGAAGTAAGCGGGATAAGGCAAGAGCTGCAGCAGCTTGAGCCAAACGGTGAAGCGGCGCGGAAAGTGAATCTCAAACGCGCCGCGCGCCCAGCCGCGCAAAATCGCGCGGGCGGCCTGGGCCGGGCTGATCAGCGCGGGCATTTTGAAATCATTCTGCGCCGTCAGCGGGGTGTCGACAAAGCCAGGGTTGATCACCGACACCGCCACACCCTGGCGATGCAAATCCAGGTAAAGCGTTTCGGCCAGATTGATCAAGGCCGCCTTGGTGGGCCCGTAAGCCAGACTCTTGGGCAGGCCGCGGTAACCGGCCACACTGGCCATCAAGCTGATGTGGGCGCGCTGACCGGTGGCGGGGTTGACCGGCTGCGCCAGCAGTGGCGGCAGCAAGGCATCCAACAGGTAGAGCGCGCCGAGGTAGTTGACCTCGTTATGGCGCAGCAGATCGGGCAGGTCGAGCTGATCGGCCTCCATCGCCCGGTAGTGACCGGCGCAGTAAACCACCCAGTCCAGCGGGCCGCCGGCCAGCACTTGGGCCACGGTCGCCTGCATGGCTTGCGGGTCGGTCACATCCAGCGCCAGCGCCTCGGCACCCGGATGGACGCTGACGAACTCAGCCAGCGCGCCAGCACCCCGCGCCGACACAATCACCCGCGCGCCAGCAGCGTGCAGGGCCGAGGCCGTGGCGCGGCCAATGCCGGTGGAGGCGCCCACCAGCCAGACCCGGCGGCCGGCCCAATCGTGGATTCGAGGGTTGCTTGACATCGCTCTGCGCTGCTAGTCGTTCAGCGTTTGACGAAGGACAGCGTGACTTCGCCCAGATGGACGCCCCATTTGCTCATGGCGGCCTTGTTCAGCATCACCCGCTGATCCATCAGATACATCCAGTCATCGAACTGCACCTCTATCACCCGGCCATCCACCGGCAGGGCCAGGGTGTAGGCCCACTGGAAGGCATTGCCGCTTTGCTGGCCCTGGGCGGTGCCGATCACATCGTCGGCACTGCCCGTGTAGCGGCCATCGGCCTGGCGTTGCAGGCGCCAGACGCGGCGCTGGGTGCTGCCGTCGGAGTAGGTGAACAACTCGTCCAACACGCCTTGGTCACCATTCCAGCTGCAGTTCATCACCACTGTGAAGCGCTTGACGACTTGGCCCGAACGGTCGGTGAAGATGCCGTAGGCATCCAGCGTGCCGTTGAAGTACTCGCGCAATTCCAGGCGCGGCTTTTCCTGCGCGTAGTGGGTGACTGGCGGCGGGCTGCCGCAGCCTTGCAGCAAGCTGGCCGTGAGCAGCAGCGTGAGCCAATGGCGTCGTTTCATGATGGGCAAGCCTTAAGTGTTGGACGTGAATGAAAAGCGCAGCGCCAGCGCCGCCAGCGCCTTGAGCAAGCAAGGCAGCAGGCAATAGGCCAGGCTGAGCATCTGCAAAGCCTCGGGGTCGCGCGTACCGGGCTGATAGCCCAGCCAGGCCAGCAGGGGCAGCGTCAGGCCCGCGGCCAGGGCCAGATTGAGCTTGCTGGCGAAGTTCCACCAGCCGAAGTAGCTGCCTTCTGAGCGCCCGCGCTCGCCAGCCGCGTGGATCACGCCGGCCAGCAAGGCGCTGGGCATGGTGAGATCGCTGCCCAGGGCCAGGCCTGACAAGGCACAGACCAGCAAGAAGGCCGGCATATCCCCCGCACCCAGCTGCGCCGCGCCGAGAAAGACCGCGATCGACAGCAACATGCCGAGCAACCAGCTGCGCCGCAGGCCCAGCCGCACCACCAGGCGCAGCCACAGCGGCATGGAAATCGCGGCGCAAACAAAGTAAAGGCCCAAGCTGGCCGACTGCCAAGCCGCATCGCCCTGCAGGCGATCTTGCACAAAGAACAGCACCAAGGTGGCCGGAATGGCGCTGGCAATGCCGTTGAGCAAATAGACCAGCAGCAAGCGGCGGAAGGCGGCTTGGCGCCAGGGTCGCCAGGCATCCGTCGCCCGCACCTGTGATTGAGCTTGCGCTGCCGGATAAAGCGCCCGCGTCCAGGCCCAAAAGCCCAGCGCCAGGCCGCCCACCAGCAGGGCAACCAAGGCCGGCTCCCCCAGCAGCGCCGGGGTGGCCGCGGCAAGCAAAACGCCCAAGAGGCCCAGACCTTCACGCCAGGCCACGATATGGCCTTGCCTAGCCTCGCCGCCGCCCAGGCGCGCGCCCCAGGATTGGTGCACCACCATCAGCGCGCTATAGGCCAGATAAGTGCCCAGCAAGCAGGCCCCAGCCCAGACCAGCAGCGCGGTGGCACCGCGCACCTGCGGCATGAAGAGCAGGCCAAAACTCAGCGCCAGCAAGGCGGCAGCCGCCGCGCCAAAGCCCAGCACGGCGCGGCGCGAGCGCCCGAACAAGCGGTCGCTCCAGCGCCCCAACCAGGGGTCCACCAGCGCATCGAGCAAGCGTGTGGCCAAGAGCAGCGCGCCCAGCGCGCCAAGAGGAACGCCCCATTCGCGCGCATACAGATTGGGCATCAGCATATAGAGCGGCAGGGCGCAGAAGGCCAAGGGCAGGCCCAGCAGGCCGTAGCGCAGGCCGTCCCGCCAACTCAAGCCTGCGGTGTTCATGGCGCCTCGGCGGCTGCGCCCAGCAAGCTGCTGCGCATGCGGGGCTCCGAAGTTTGTGGCGCCAGCCAGATGCCGAAGAAGAGCTTGGCAAAGATCGGGTCGCGGATCTCGCCCAGGGGCTGGCCGTTGTACAAGAATTGCGCGCCGCGGCCCACCTGATGAATGCCGGTGAGGCGCTGATTGGTCTTCACATCGGGGAAGAGCGTGCGCATCTGCGCTTCCCAGCCGGCTTCCTGTGCGGCGGCGATGGGGCCTTGGCGGCGCATCTCTTTGATCGAGCGGCTAGCAATGTCGGCGCCGCTGAAGTCGCGCAGATAGGTCAGCTCCAGTGCGAAGTTATGTTTGGCGTAATCGCTGCTCTTGAAGCCCGGCGCCACCCACAGGCGGGCGCGGTAAACCTCGAAGCCCCAGAAGCTCAGCGTGGCTTGCCCGGCCAGCTCGGCCTGGGGCAAGGCGCTTCGCAGCTCAGGCGTCTGGGTGGCAGCGCCGCTCTCGCTGGCGCGCAGCGGCATGGCCACGGCCGCCAGCATCAGCGCCGCAGCATCGCGGCGTTTCATGACCTAGCCTTTGCGTGCGCAGCGGGCTTGCGCAAGGTGAACTGGGTCAGGCTGATGTCGCCGGTATCGAAGGCGGCCTCGCAATAGGCCAGGTAGAACTCCCAGATGCGCATGAAGCGCTCGTCGAAGCCCAGCGCTGCGACTTCGGCCTGGCGCGCCAGGAAGGCATCACGCCAGCGCCGCAGGGTCTCGGCATAGTCCGGGCCGAAGGAAAACTCGTCCACCACCTCCAAGCCCGCGGCGGTGGCCTGGCGGCGGAACTCACTCGGGCTGGGCAGGCAGCCGCCGGGGAAGATGTATTGCTGGATGAAATCGGTGGAGCTGAGGTAACGCTCAAACAGCTTGTCATCGATGACGATGCTCTGCACGCAGGCCTGGCCGCCGGGCTTGAGCAAGCGGGCCACGGTTTGAAAATAGACCGGCCAATAGCGCTGGCCCACGGCCTCGACCATTTCGATGGAGCAGATGGCGTCGAAGGGCTCGTCGCGAATGTCGCGATAGTCCTGCAGGCGCAGATCGGCCCGATCTGGCACGCGGGCCTGGGCGTACTTGAGCTGCTCGGTGCTCAGGGTCACGCCCACCACGCTGGCCCCGAATTCCTGGCTGGCCGCCTCGGCCAAAGCGCCCCAGCCGCAGCCGATTTCCAGCACCCGGTCGCCCGGCTTGACCTGGGCCATGCGCAGGGCGCGGCGCACCTTGGCGTCCTGGGCCGGGCGCAGCGGCCGGCTCAGGTCGCCCTCGAACCAGGCGCTGGAGTAGTTCATGCTCTCGTCCAGCCAGAGCTTGTAGAACGCATTGCCCAGGTCGTAATGCGCATGGATGTTCTTGCGGCTATTGGCGCGGCTGTTGTGCTGCAACAGATGCTTGACGCGGTAGAACAAGCGGCCGACCCAGCTGCCGAAGATCACCGCATCAATCGCCTGGCGGTTGACCGAGAAGAGCTTGATCAACTCGGTCAGGTCAGGCGTGCTCCAGTCGCCGGCGATATAGGACTCGGCAAAGCCGATGTCGCCCGACTTCAGCGCCGCACCAAACACCCGCCAGTTATGCAGCACCAGATGGGCGCAGGGGTAGTGGTGGCCGGCCAGGGCGTTTTGCTGCGGGTGTTCACCGAAGCGCCGCAGCGTGCCATCGGGCAACTGCAAGCTCAGCTCGCCATGTTGAATTTTCTGCAGCAGACGCAGGGCGCTGCGGGCGGCAGCGGGAGCATCGCTAGGCAGGGCGTGGGTGCGTGTGGGGAGGGTGGTGGTGTTCATGCTCGGCAAGGTTCAACTGGGTTCGGCAGGGTTGGGCGAGAGCTGACGCGATACAAAAGCTTGGGGCGCTGCGGGCTTGCTGAAGAAGGGCAGCTTCTTCTTGCGCCAGAGCTGCCAGGCGTGCAGATGGATGCGCACCAGCACACCCAGGGTCATGACGGGGTAGCGCCAAAAGGCACGGCGCAGGGTCTGCGGGTTCAGCGCTTCCAGCCGGCCGCTCAGGCTGGTCTGCAGCAGCACGGGCTGCTCGTCAGAGCCAGCACCGTCGCCCTCGCACAGGTCGATGCGGGCGACGCAGCGATCCTGGCTGCGCATGAAGCGGAAGCGGTAGTGGCCCTCCACCTTGAAGAAGGGCGAGACGTGGAAGACCTTGTCCGCCCTCAGTTCCGCACCCCAGCGCGGGGCGTCGAGCAAATAGCAATGGCGCTCGCCGAAGGTGTTGTTCACCTCCACCACGATGGCGCGCAACGCGCCGCCTTGGTCGTCAGCGGCACGGTGGCAGTACCAGAAGCTCACCGGCTTGAAGGTGTAGCCCAGCACGCGCGGGAAGCAGTGCAACCAGGCTTCGCCGGTAGCGTCGTGAATGCCTTCGCGCTGCAGCAACTCGTCCAGCCAGGCCAGGGCGCCGCCTTGCGCCAGCGGGCGGCCATCGCCATGGTCGGCCTCAAAAAAGCTCAGCAGGCCGGGCTGGTTGATGCGCCAGCCCTTCTTGCCTTCGCCCTCGGCTTGGGCCGCCTGGCGCTTCAAGCTGCGCAGCGGCAGCATCAGGAAGTAGCTGGGGTAGGCAAAGGCATGCAGCACCGGCCGCAAGCGGGTGTGGCGCACTTGGCCAAAGCCCAACATGGCGACAGGGCTGCCGGTGTTCATGCGTACACCGCCACGGCGCAATCGTGCAGCAATTGCTTGGCTGCGGCCAAGCCAGCCTTGAGCCCGTCTTCATGGAAGCCGTAGCCCATCCAGGCGCCGGCGAAGTAGCAATGCTCCCAGCCCTGCAAATGCGGCATGCGGGCCTGCGCGGCCACGGCGGCCAGATCCAGCACCGGGTGGGCATAGTCAAACTCGCCCAAGATCTTGGTCGGGTCGATGGGCCGCAGGGGGTTGAGTGACACCAGCACCGGCTGCGTCCAGGGCAGCGGCTGCAAGCGGTTGAGGTAGTAGTGCAGGCAAACACGCTGCTCGGTCGCTTCAACACCCTTTGCGCCCTCGGCTTGCACCGCGCTGCGCTCGTAGTTCCACGCCGCCCAGGCCGATTGATGGCGCGGCAGCACGCTGGCATCGGTATGCAAGACGGCCTTATTGCTTTGGTAGCGGATCTTGCCTAGCGTGGAGCGTTCCGCGGCGGTGGGTTCGGCCAGCAAGGCCAGGGCCTGGTCGGAATGGGTAGCGATGATGACTTTGTCAAAACGCTCGGTGCCACTGTCCAGGCTCAAGAGCACCCCGCCGCTTGGCCCGCTCAGGCGGGTGATGCGGCGCACCGGGGTGTTCAGGCGCTTGTCGGCAATGCCGGCCACGATCTTCTGAACATAGTGCTTGGAGCCGCCCTGCACCGTGTACCACTGCGGCCGGCCGCTGATCTGCAGCAGGCCGTGGTTATGGCAAAAGCGCAGCATGGTGGCCACCGGGAAGGCCAGCATTTGGCGGGTTGGGCAGCTCCAGATGCAGGCCATCATGGGCAGCAGATAGTCCTCGCAAAAGGCGTCGCCGAAGCGCTGCTCGCACAGAAAGTCACCCAGGGTCTGGCTCAGCTGCTGCTCGGTGCCTTGCTCGGCAATGCGGGTGCACAAGGCATTGAAGCGCAGCAGATCTTTCAACATGCCCCAGAAGCGCGGGCTGAACAGATTGCCACGCTGGGCAAACAAAGAGGCCAAATTGCTGCCGCCCCATTCCAGCGGCGCCTGGCCGGCCGCGCGCTCGGACTGCACCGAAAAAGACATCTCGGACTTGGCACTGGCCACGCCCAGCTGCTTCAGCAAGCCGATCAAGTTCGGGTAAGTGCGCTCATTGAGCACCAGAAAGCCGGTGTCCACCCCATGGGTCACCGGGCCCTGCGGCGTGGGCAGAGTGATGTCCACGGTGTTGGCGTGGCCGCCGAAGTAGGCCCCTGCCTCCAGCAGGGTCAGCTGCACCGCGCCGCCCTGGGCCGAGAGCGCGTGCGCGGCGGCCAGGCCTGAGATTCCTGAACCAATGATGGCGACTTTGAGCGGCATAGTTAAATTTATTACTAATCAGTCTTTTGTGAACTGTATAGTATTTTTACAGCCAGCGCATTCGATTCTTTACCGACTCGACTACAATTTCGCCATGCTTACCCGCCTCGCCCCCAAACTCTCTTTCAAAGCGCAGATGCTGCAAGCCCGGGAGGGCGCCATCATTCAGGTGGTCAACCGCCTGTTGGCGGAAAAAGGCTTCGAAGCCATGACGGTGGATGAGGTGGCGGCCGAGGTCGGCATCGCCAAAGCCAGCTTGTACAAGCACTTCGCCAGCAAAGAAGACCTGGCCGCAGCGGCCATGGCCTCGGTGATGCAGCGGGCACAGACCTTTCTGGCCGAGTTGCCGGCCGAGGCCGCCCCGATGGCGCAGCTGCGCGCCGTGGTGGCCTGGACCATGGGCCTGAAACTGGTGGGCGAAATGCCGGCCTTGCCGAGCCAGAACTCCAGCCTGCGCACCGCCTTGATGGGCTGCCGCCCCTACATGGACGGGCTGATGGAAGTGAGCGAGCGCCTGGGCGAATGGATCGAAGCGGCGCAAGCCGAAGGCAGCCTGAACCCCAAGCTGCCCCCCATCGCCGTGCTCTACACCTTGTTCGCGCGGGCCTGCGACCCGGTGCTGGAGTTCCTGAAAATGGGCGGCCAGTACAGCGATGAAGAGATCATCGAACTCGTGCTGAGCACCTGCTTTGATGGCTTGAGCGCACGCGCTGAGATGGCGGCGCCACCAGCGACCAAGGCGGCATCAACACGCAAGCCCAAGGCGGCCGCGCCGCGCGCGAAGCCCTGATTCACCGCCAGCAACACAAAGTCGCTGAACGGAGGCACTTGGCCGCGTGAGGTGTGCTTGGCGAAGACTGCCAACTCAGGCATGCGGAAGGCGTCGCGCCTGTTCAGCGCAGCACAACCCAGCGCACCATCACTTCGCCTCGGGGCGCTCCCCCACCAAGGCCGTCAAGATGGCATGCGCGGCCTCAACCCGCGCCGGGATCGGATAGTTCCTGTTCGCCAGAATCACTAGGCCGAACTGTTCGGCCGGGACAAAAAGCAGGTACGCACCAAAGCCACCGGTTGAACCGGTCTTGTTGAACAAGCGCGGCCCTTGCTGCTGGCCGGCCACGACCTTTTGCACCGGCAGGGGGTCGAAGAGAACCTCCTCCGCATTGCCACCCAAGAGCCACTCGCGGCTGGTGGGGTAGCCGTATTGCTCCCAACCCAAGCCCTGCACCAAAGGGCCGGCACGGAAGCGCCCGACCTGGGTCGACAGCACCGCGCGCTTCATCGCGCCGCTGAGCGTGGCGGGATCCAAATTGGCCTGCACAAAGCGCAGCAAGTCTGCGGCCGTGGTTTTCACACCGTAAGTCTGCTCATCCATCGGGCCTGGATTGACCCGCACCGCTTGCTCACCGCGGTAGCCCCAGGCGTAGTTGGCGGCAGCACGCTCGGGCACATGGATGAACGTGCTCGTCATGCCGAAGGCGGGGAACACCAGGGACTCCATCGCGCTGGCAAAGCCCATGCCCAAGGCATGGCTGGCGGCCAGGCCGAACAGGCCCAGGCTCGGGTTGGAGTACTCCCGGATGCTGGCCGGTGGCGCCGCCGGTCGCCAGTCGGCGTAGTAGGCCAGCATGGCTTTTTGACCGACCACGGCCTCGGGAAACTGCAAGGGTAAGCCACCCGCCGTGTAGGTGCCGAAGTGCAGCAGCGTCGCCCGGTCGATGGCCTTGCCGCGCAGCTCGGAGATGTATTTCCCGGGATGATCGGACAAGGAGAGCTTGCCCGTGGCCTCGGCATAGGCGCCCAGCGTGGCGGTCAGCGTCTTGCTGATGGAGCCGATCTCAAAAATGGTGGCGTCGCCGACCGCTTGACCCGAGGCCTTGGACGCCACGCCGAAATTGAGGACATGGGCTTGCCCATGCAGCGAAATTGCGACCGCCATGCCGGGCACGGCGTATTGAGCCATCAAGGGGCCAATGATGGGCGCCACCACGCTGCGGACGCGCGCCGCCTCGTCGGCCACAGCGGCTTGGTGACCCAGAAGGACCAGCACAGCAGCACCGAAGACGCTCAGAAAACCGTGGGAACGAGGGACTGGCACACGCAACTCTTGGGACGCGGTTGATGACATGCCGCCCCGGCTGGGCGGCCACTGGCGCAGACCGCCCTCAGCGGATCGCCTCAAAGCGCAAAGTCGTAGTCGATGGTCAGCGGCGCATGGTCGCTGAACTTCTGATCTTTGTAGATCGAGGCACTTTTGGCCAGGGCCGCAAGCTTGGGGGTGGCGAAGTGATAGTCCAGACGCCAGCCCACGTTCTTGGCATAGGCCTGGCCGCGGTTGCTCCACCATGTGTAGCACTCGTCGGTGGTGTCGGGATGGAGTTGGCGGTACACATCGACCAGGCCGCCTTGCTCCGCGCTGCTGCCGAAGAGCTGGTCCAGCCAGGCGCGCTCCTCGGGCAGGAAGCCGCTGTTCTTCAGATTGCCTTTCCAGTTTTTCAGGTCGGCGGGCTTGTGGGCGATGTTGACGTCAGCCACCAGAATGAATTCGCGCTCGGCCTTCAAGGCGGCCAGGTGGGGGCGCATGGCGTCAAGAAAGCGGTACTTGGCTTCCTGGCGCTCGGGGCCGCTGCTGCCGCTGGGGAAATAGCAGCTGATCAGGCTGAGCTTGCGGCCGGGCTTGTCGAAGCGCTTTTCGATGTAGCGGCCTTCGTCGTCGAACTCCTGCACGCCGATGCCCGTGATGATCTCGCTGGGGGTCTCGCGGGTGTAGAGGCCCACGCCGGAGTAGCCCTTTTTCTGGGCGTAGTGGAAGTGGCCCTTCAGATCGCCCGAGCTGCAAAAGGTGCCGGCCACATGTTCGTCTTGGGCTTTGACTTCTTGCACGCCCAAAGCATCGGCTTGCTGCTGGGGCAGCCAGTCAAAAAAGCCCTTGGTGGCGGCGGAGCGAATGCCGTTCAGATTGGCGGTGATGAAGCGCATGGTGGAGAAGCCGTTCTTGCTGGTCACTGGGGCTGCGCAGTATCGCAGCAGGGCGCGGCCGCGTCGCGCCGCAAGCCCCAGCGCTGAGGGACACGCTGTCCGCTGTTTTTTGACAACAATCAAGGCCAGAAGCCCACGGATCGAAGGCAAGCTCTAACTTTCCGGCACGCGACTTGCTAGATTCGAAGCCTTGCCAAGATGCGCGTCGTGGACGAGCGGGTGGGCAGCCACCCAGCACCCCGAATCAAATCCAACGCCCACGCTCGTCGCCCAAGCTCAATTCCCCCTCTTTCTCCCCTTTTCCAAACTTTTCCGGAGCCCCGCATGAGCCTCTTCCACTCATCGCCCTTTGCCGCCGCTCGGCGCCCTCAACACCTGGCCCTGTCCATCGCCATGGCCCTGGCGGCTTGGCCGGCAGCGCAAGCCGTGGCCCAGGAAAAGACGGCCGACAAGACTCAGCTGGAAACCGTCACCATCACGGCCGAGCGTCGCACCGAGAACATCAAGGAAGTGCCCACCGCCGTCACCAGCATCAGCGGCGAGAAGCTCGATGTGCTGAACTCCGGCGGCCAGGACGTGCGTTTCCTATCCGGCCGCGTGCCCAGTCTGAACATCGAATCCTCCTTCGGCCGCGCCTTCCCGCGCTTCTACATCCGCGGCTACGGCAATACCGACTTCCGCCTGAATGCCTCGCAGCCCGTCTCGCTGATTTACGACGATGTGGTGCAAGAGAACCCGATCCTGAAGGGCTTCCCGGTGTTCGACATGAAGGCCGTCGAAGTGATCGCCGGCCCGCAAGGCACGCTGTTTGGCCGCAACACACCTGCCGGCGTGGTGAAGTTTGACTCGGTCAAGCCCGGCAAGACGCAAGAAGGCTATGTCAACCTGTCCTACGGCACATACGGCACCAGCAGCATCGAAGGCGCCTTCAATCTGCCGCTGGGTGGCGACTGGGCCGCGCGCATCTCTGCGCAAGTTCAGCACCGTGACAACTGGGTCAAGAACGTCAACACCAAGGGCACCCAAGACACCGAGGGCTACGACGACCGCGCCGTGCGCCTGCAGGCCCTGTACGAGCCGAACAAGGACTTCAGCGCTCTGTTCAATATTCACAACCGCGATCTGAAGGGCAGCCCGCGCCTGTTCCGCTCCAGCATCATCAAGCCCGGCACCAATGATCTGGTGGACGGCTTCGATCCGGCCAAGATGTATATCGACGCCACCAACGAGCAGACCCTCAAGGCCACCGGCGGCAGCATGCGCCTGAAGTGGGCATTGAGCGGCATCACCCTGCACTCCATCACCGGCATTGAAACGGTGCAGCCGTTCAGCCGCGCCGACGTCGATGGCGGCTACATCAACAACTTCGTCAAGCCGCCACCATTCGCCGCCGAAGGCAATGTGTTCTGGAGCGCCGAGACCTCTGACGCGCTGAAGAACCACCGCCAGCTCTCGCAAGAGTTCCGCGCTGAGTCGACGGCTGCGGGCCCGCTGCGCTGGCAAGCCGGCCTCTATCTGTTCGATGAGCGCTACGACATGGAGAGCATCGACTATCTGGCCGCCCCCGCCGACGCCCTGGTGTCCACCCACCAAACCAACCGCGCCTGGGCCTTGTTTGGTTCGGTCAACTACGAAGTCAGCCCCAATCTGAAACTGCGCGGCGGCCTGCGTTACACCCAGGACAAGAAGACCTTGGCCACGGTGGGCAAGGTCAACACCAGCGCCGGCACCAGCGACAGCACGGACGACAACAAGGTCAACTGGGATGCCTCGGCCACCTATATCCTGACCCCGGAAACCAATCTGTACGCCCGCGTGGCCACCGGCTTCCGCGCCGCGTCGATCTACCCGGCCAGCGGCTTCGGCCCGCAGTCCAAGGCCCGCCCGGAGAACACCACCTCCTACGAGGCGGGCGTGAAGTCGGAGTTCTGGGACCGCCGCGCGCGCTTGTCCGCCAATGTGTTCGCCTACACGGTCAAGGACCAGCAACTCACCGCCGTCGGTGGCACCAACAACTCCAACACCCTGCTCAACGCCAGCAAGGGCGAGGGCCGTGGCTTTGAGTTCAACCTGGACCTGATCCCCGTCGACAACCTCTTGCTGACCCTGGGCGGCAGCTATAACGACACCGCCATCAAGGATCGCAGCCTGGCCCTGCCACGCTCCGGCAGCAACCCGACCGTGCTGGACCCGATCAATGCCAGCGGCAACTACAGCATCTACGACAACCCGCTGCCCAACGCACCGAAGTGGATCGCCAACCTGACGGCCCGCTACGGCATCCCGACCAAGGACGGCAATGAGTTCTACGTCTACACCGACTGGGCTTACCGCAGCAAGGTCAACTTCTTCCTGCAGGAATCGGTGGAGTTCACCGGCAAGGCCCTGACCGAAGGCGGCCTGCGCGCCGGCTACATCTGGAACCAAGGCAAGTATGAAGCGGCCGGTTTTGTGCGCAACATCACCAACCAGGTGCGCGTCACCGGTGCCATTGACTTCAACAACCTGACCGGCTTCATCAACGACCCACGCACGTACGGCGTGCAGTTCAAGGCATTGTTCTAAGCCAATCCCTGTTGGCTTTGGGTGACAAAGCCCGATCCTTCTTTTGGGGGATCGGGCTTTTTTGCACCCCTACAATCAGATACACGTTTCAGCCCTTATGCCCATGAGCACTGCACCAACCCCCGATCAACTGGCCCAGGAATTCGTCGCATTCGCGGTCGAATCCGGCGTGCTGCGCTTCGGCCAATTCAAGACCAAGGCGGGCCGCCTGAGCCCCTATTTCTTCAACGCCGGCCTCTTCGATGACGGCGCCAAACTCGGCCGCCTGGCACAGTTCTATGCCCAGCGCCTGATTGCCTCGGGCCTGGAATTCGACATGATCTTCGGCCCCGCCTACAAGGGCATCACCCTGGCCGCAGCCCTGTCGATCGAACTGGCGCGCCTGGGTCACAACAAGCCCTTTGCCTACAACCGCAAGGAAGCCAAGGACCACGGCGAAGGCGGCACCCTGGTCGGCGCCCCGGTGCAAGGCCGCGTGCTGATCATTGACGACGTGATCTCCGCCGGCACCTCGGTGCGCGAGTCCATCGCCATGATCAAGGCCGCTGGCGCCACGCCCTGCGGCGTCACGATTGCGCTGGACCGCCAGGAAAAGGGGGCCGAGAACGGCGTCGATCTGCCTCACTCCGCGGTGCAGTACGTCACACAAGAGCTGCAAATGCCGGTGGTGGCCATCGCTGGCCTGGCCGATCTGCTTCAGTATTTGAGCTCGGCGGACGATAGTGCCGTGACCGCCCATGCGGCGGCTGTTCAAGCTTACCGAGACAGCTACGGGGTCTGATGCGCCATCTCTGCGCCGCGTTTTCGTCGATTGCCACATTGCTGCGGCGCCAGGCCTCGCTGGCCGGCGGCAGCATGTTGGCGAGTGCCTGCCTCAGTGGCGCGGCGCTGACTGCGGCAGCAACGACGGCGCAGGCGCAAATCCCGCCCGCTGATGGCAAGAAGAACGCCGGCATCTACAGCTGCACCACCGCCGATGGCCGGCGCCTGACCTCGGATCGCCCGATTGCCGAATGCAATACGCGGGAGCAGCGCATCCTGAACCCCGACGGCTCGCAGCGCGCGACCTTGCCACCGGCGCTCTCGCCGGAAGAAAAGGTGCTGCAAGAAGCACAAGAGCGCCGCCTAGCCGCCGAACGCGCCACCTTGCGCGACGCCATCCGGCGTGACCGCACGCTGATGCTGCGTTTCCCGAACGAAGCGGCCCATCAGCAAGGCCGCAGCCAGGCTTTGGACGATGCCAACAAGGCGCGCCTGAGCTCAGAGCGCCGCATCAAGGAATTGGCGCAAGAGCGCAAGCCGCTGACGGACGAGGCCGAGTTCTACAAGGGCCGGCCCCTGCCCGCCAAGCTCAAGCAGCAAATGGACGCCAATGACGCGGCCGTCGAGGCCCAGCAGCAGTTGATTGAAAACCAGAAGGCCGAGTTGGTGCGCATCAACAGCCGCTTTGACGCCGAACTGGCGCGCCTGAAAAAGCTCTGGGGCGGCGCCGCCCCCGGAACGCTTGGGCCGGCAGGCGATAGCAAGGCCACGAACGGTATCAGCGGCAGCAATGCCGGCGAAGCGGCCACGGCTGCAGCCAGCGGCCGCTGACCTCAGCTCGGCAGCCAAGCGCAGCAGCCGGACGTCAACGCCCGGCCGCTGCTGACCTTAGCCCGCCAGCTTCTTCTTCAGCAACTCATTCACCGCGCTCGGATTGGCCTTGCCCTTGGTGGCTTTCATGGCCTGACCGACCAGGGCGTTGAAGGCCTTTTCCTTGCCGGCGCGGAACTCTTCCACCGACTTGGCATTGGCGGCCAGCACCTCGTCGAGGATGCGCTCGAGCTCGCCGCTATCGCTCATCTGCTTCAAGCCCTTGGCATCGATCAGGGCGTCCACATCCTGGCCTTCGCCGGTCCACAGCGCTTCAAAGACCTGACGCGCAGCGTTGTTGGAAATGGTGCCGTCCTGAATGCGGCCAATCAGTGCGGCCAGCGTGGCGGCCGACACCGGGCTGGACTCGATGCTGCGCTCCTCGGCGTTCAAGCGGCGCGAGAACTCGCCTTGCAGCCAGTTGGCCACCAGCTTTGCAGCGTGCGAAGCATTGTTCCCACCAACCTTGTCCGCATTAGTGCTAGAAACTTTGACGACAGCCCCCTCAAAGAAGCGGGCAACTGCCAGCGACTGCGTCAT
The DNA here is from genome assembly GCF_945956965.1 of uncultured Roseateles sp. Taxonomy (GTDB): domain Bacteria; phylum Pseudomonadota; class Gammaproteobacteria; order Burkholderiales; family Burkholderiaceae_C; genus Paucibacter_A. The sequence goes on along the minus strand of NZ_CAMFJS010000006.1, from coordinate 84,008 downwards.
CATGTTGGCGTCATAAGCCGGCAGTAGGTAATCGCGCTCGAAACGCGCCGCCATCACTGCCGGCAGCTCGGGCATCTCGCCGCGCACCCGCGCCACCCATTCCGGCGCAATCACCAGCGGCGGCAGATCGGGGTCGGGGAAGTAGCGGTAATCGGCCGAGTCTTCCTTGCTGCGCATGGCGCGGGTCTCGCCCGTGTCGGGATTGAACAGCACGGTGGCTTGTTGAATCGTGCGGCCGTCTTCGATCTCGTCGATCTGCCAGTTCACCTCAAAGTCCACCGCCTGGATCAGGTTGCGGAAGCTGTTCAGGTTCTTGATTTCACGCCGCGTGCCGTAGGGGTTGCCGGGCTTGCGCACCGAGACGTTGACGTCGCAGCGGAAGGAACCTTCTTGCATATTGCCGTCGCAAATGCCCAGCCACATCACCAGGGCGTGCAGGGTCTTGGCGTACTCGCAGGCCTCGGCGCCGGAGCGCATATCGGGCTCGCTAACGATTTCCAGCAGCGGCGTGCCGGCGCGATTCAGGTCGATGCCGGTGAGGCCGTGATAGTCCTCGTGCAGGCTCTTGCCTGCGTCTTCCTCGAGGTGGGCACGAGTCAGCTGCACCACATGCTTGGTCTCGCCCACGTAGAACTCCACCTGGCCGCCTTGCACCACCGGGATCTCGAACTGGCTGATCTGGTAGCCCTTGGGCAGGTCGGGGTAGAAGTAGTTCTTGCGCGCGAAGATGGACAGCGGCGCCACCTTGGCGCCCACGGCCAGGCCGAAGCGGATGGCGCGCTCGACGGCACCGCGGTTCAGCACCGGCAGGGTGCCCGGCAAGGCCAGATCAACCGGCGAGGCTTGCGTATTCGGCTCAGCACCGAAGGCGGTGGACGAACCGCTGAAGATCTTGGACTGGGTGGAAAGCTGGACGTGGTTTTCCAGGCCGATCACGACCTCATAGCCACGGACGAGTTTGCTGCTTGCGGTATTGCTCATATCAGATGCCTCCCGGCGCCGAGGCGTGCCAGGCTGTCGCTTGTTGCAAGGCGTGGGCTGCGTGCAGCAGCTGGCCTTCCTTGAAATAGTTGCCCAGCAATTGCAGGCCCACGGGCATGCCACCTTCGCCCACACCGACCGGCACGCTCATGCCGGGCAGGCCGGCCAGCGAGCCGGGCAGGGTGAAGATGTCGGCCAGATAGGCCTTGACCGGATCATCCTTGCCTTCGCCATGCTTCCAAGCCACGGTGGGTGCCACCGGGCCGGCGATCAGATCGCACTGGGTGAAGGCTTGTTGGAAATCGTCGGCAATCATGCGGCGCAACTTTTGCGCTTGCAGATAGTAGGCATCGTAGTAGCCGTGGCTGAGCACATAGCTGCCGATCATGATGCGGCGCTTGACCTCGGCGCCAAAGCCCTCGGCGCGGGTCTTTTTGTACATGTCCAGCAAATCGTCGTACTGGGCCGCGCGATGACCGAAACGCACGCCATCAAAGCGGCTCAGATTGGAGCTGGCCTCGGCCGGGGCAATGATGTAGTACACCGGAATCGCCAGCTCGGTGCGCGGCAGGCTCACGTCCACCAGGGTGGCGCCGAGCTTTTCCAGCTCGGCCAGGCCTTGACGCACAGCACTGTTGACGTCGGCCGACAGGGCTTCGGGGAAGAACTCCCGCGGCAGGCCGATGCGCAAGCCCTTCAAGGGCTGGGCAGCGGTGGCGCCTTCGCGCGCTTGCAGCATCTGCGCATGGAAGTCCTGCGGCGCCTGCTGGATGCTGGTGGCATCGCGCTCGTCAAAGCCGCTCATGGCGGAGAGCAGCAGGGCGCAGTCCTCGGCCGAGCGGGCCATGGGGCCGGCTTGGTCCAGGCTGGAGGCAAAGGCGATCATGCCGTAGCGCGAGCACACGCCGTAGGTCGGCTTGATACCGGTAATGCCGGTGAAGCTGGCGGGTTGGCGGATGGAGCCGCCCGTGTCGGTGCCAGTGGCGCCGGGCACCAAGCGAGCCGCCACAGCCGCGGCCGAGCCGCCGGAGGAGCCGCCGGGCACGCGATCGTGGTCCCAGGGGTTCATCACCGGGCGATAGGCCGAGTTCTCATTCGCCGAGCCCATGGCGAACTCATCGCAGTTGAGCTTACCCAGGCTGACCGTGCCGGCCGCATTCAGGCGCGCCACCACGGTGGCATCGAAGGGGCTGAGGTAGCCGCCCAAGATTTTGGAGCCGGCGGTGGTGGGCATATCGCGGGTGACGAAGATGTCCTTGTGCGCCAGGGGCACACCGATCAGGGCACCGGTTTCACCGGCGGCGCGGCGCGCATCGGCAGCTTGGGCCGCGGCCAGGGCCTGCGCCTCGTCAACATGCAGAAAAGCGCCCAATGCGTCAGCAGCGGTAACACGCGCAAGCAGATGTTGAGTCACTTCGAGGCTGGAGACCTCTTTGGCCGCGAGGGCGCGGCTGAGTTGGGCCACGCCCAAGTCATGCAGGGAACTAGAAGTCTTTGTCATTATTCGATGACCTTGGGAACCAGGAACAAACCGTCTTCAATCGCCGGTGCGCTGCGTTGATTGAGCTCGCGTTGATTGCTTTCCGTGACCGCGTCTTCGCGCAGGCGCAGGGACACTTCCTGCACCGCTGACAGAGGTGTGTAGAGCGGTTCGACACCGCTGGTGTCCACCGCGCTCATCTGTTCAACGATCTTGAAAAACCCGTTCAACTGGGTCAGCAGTTCGGCGCTTTCGGCGGGCTGCAATTCCAGCCGCGCCAGATGGGCGATGCGGCTTACGTCTTGAGGGGTCAGAGCCATGGCAAGTCTTGTCCGAGGGTCGGGATGTTTCAAAGGCCGATGATTTCGCACATCTGAGCTGAACCAAGGCTCAGCTAATAGCAAACATAAGGCTTTTGCGGTAGAGAATTTAGGGGGTGATCAGTTATTATCTCCGCTTATCTCTATAGCACCGGGGCTGCGTGTCCTTTCCAGGTACGCGCAGCCTCGTTGCATATGGCGATGCCCCAAGTACACCATTGCCCCGAAGGCTCGGTTGGCGCTTTTTTCGGCCACCCTGCCCCAAAGAACCAAACACTGTCTGAACCACGCGCAGCGGCCACAGCGATTTGCAGCCCCAGGCTCAGATGCTCAGCCCCGCGCCCGCCAAAAACATGATGTTCGCCTCCCTGCGCCGCTATTTCTCTACCGACCTCGCCATCGACCTGGGCACCGCCAATACGCTGATTTATGTCCGCGGCAAGGGCATCGTGTTGGACGAGCCTTCGGTGGTCTCGATCCGCCACGAAGGCGGCCCCAACGGCAAGAAAACCATCCAGGCCGTGGGCCATGAGGCCAAGGCCATGCTGGGCAAGGTGCCCGGCAATATCGAGGCCATCCGCCCGATGAAAGACGGCGTGATCGCCGACTTCACTGTGACCGAGCAGATGCTCAAGCAGTTCATCAAGATGGTGCACGACTCCAAGATGCTGCGCCCCAGCCCGCGCATCATCATCTGCGTGCCCTGCGGTTCGACCCAGGTGGAGCGTCGCGCGATTCGTGAGTCCGCTCTGGGCGCCGGCGCGTCTGAGGTCTACCTGATTGAAGAACCGATGGCCGCTGCGATTGGCGCCGGTCTGCCGGTGTCGGAAGCCTCCGGTTCCATGGTCGTGGACATCGGCGGCGGCACGACGGAAGTCGGCGTTATCTCGCTGGGCGGCATGGTCTACAAGGGCTCGGTCCGCGTCGGCGGCGACAAGTTCGACGAAGCCATCATCAACTACATCCGCCGCAACTACGGCATGTTGATCGGTGAGCCCACCGCCGAAGCGATCAAGAAGAACATCGGCAGCGCCTTCCCTGGCTCCGAAGTCAAGGAAATCGAAGTCAAGGGTCGCAATCTGGCCGAAGGCGTGCCGCGCAGCTTCACCATCTCGTCCAACGAGATCCTGGAAGCCCTGACCGACCCGCTGAACCAAATCGTCTCCGCCGTGAAGAACGCGCTGGAACAGACCCCGCCCGAGCTGGGTGCCGACATCGCCGAGCGCGGCATGATGCTGACCGGCGGCGGCGCGCTGCTGCGCGATCTGGACCGCTTGCTGGCCGAAGAAACCGGCCTGCCCGTGCTGGTGGCCGAAGACCCGCTGACCTGCGTGGTGCGCGGTTGCGGCATGGCGCTGGAGCGCATGGAGCGCCTGGGCAGCATCTTCACTTACGAGTAAAGCCATGTGGCCCGCTGCGCAGCCCTGCTGTGCTGCTGAGCAGCACGGCGGCAGCTGCAGCAGCGGCAGCCCCCCAAGCTCGCGGCCGCTCGCAACGGCCCGCTAGGCGGACATTCTTTCGGCGCACGACTTCGCCATGCCCCTCGGCCCACCAGATCGCACGACACCGCCCATCTTCCGTCAAGGCCCCTCGGCCCTGACCAAGCTGCTGCTGTGCGCCGCCGCCGCTGTTTTTCTGATGGTGGCAGATGCGCGCTTCAAGGTGGTGGAGCCGGCCCGCCAAACCCTGGCCCTGGCCTTGCATCCGGTGCAGCGCTTGCTGCTGACACCGGTCGATGCCTGGGAGACTTTCCAGGACTATCTGCGCGGTACCGAACGCGCCATGGCGGCCGAGAACCAAGCCCGCCAGCAGTTGGTGCGCCAAGCCGAACGGCTCTCCCGCGCCGAACAGCTGCACCAAGAAAACCAGCGCCTGCGGGCCTTGCTGGACCTGCGCCCGGCCCTGCAGGTGAGTTCACTCTCGGCCGAGGTGCTGTACGAGGCACCGGACCCTTACTCGCGCCGCGTCGTGATCGACCGCGGCAGCTTCAACGGCGTGCAACTCGGTGCACCGGTGATCAATGAAGAGGGCGTGCTTGGCCAGGTGACGCGGCTGTACAAGCTCTCGGCCGAGGTCACGCTGCTGAGCGACAAAGACGCCGCCATTCCCGTGCTCAACACCCGCACCGAACAACGCAACGCCGCCTTTGGCAATAGCGACGGCAGCGGCATGGAGCTGCGCTTTCTGGCCGCCAACGCCGACGTCAAAGAAGGCGACGCCTTGACGACCTCGGGGCTGGACGGCGTTTACCCGCCCGGCTTGCCTGTCGCCAAGGTCACGGTAGTGGAGCGGCGCGGCGACAGCAGCTTCGCCCGCGTCAGCCTGCAACCGGTGGCGCGCCTGGACAGCGTGCGCCATGTGCTGGTGCTGCAGCCACTGGCACAGCATGAAGCCGCGCAGGCCGAAGCGGCCGAGGCCGCAGCCTCAGCCGCAGCGGCCGCCGCCAGCGCGAAGTCGGCCCGCAAGTCCGCCGCCAGCAGTGCCGCCGCTGCGGCATCAACGGCAGGCCATGCCGCCAGCGCGGCACCCAAGGCCGCCGCCAAACCCGCAGGCAAAGCCGCCGCCAAACCCGCCTCCGGAGCCAAGCCATGATCATGCCGCGTGGCTCGGGCCAGCTCTTGCTGCCGGCCAATCCCCTCTTCATCGCCCTGACGCTGATCCTGGCCCTGGTGGCCGATATGGTGCCGATCGGCCGCTCACCAATGATGCCGGACCTGCTGGCCGTGGTGTTGGTGTTCTGGGGCGTGCATCAACCGCGCCGCGTCGGCGTGGGCTGGGCCTTTGCCTTCGGGCTCTTGATCGATGTGCACCATGGCTCGCTGCTGGGTCAGCACGCTCTGGCCTACAGCACCTTGGTTTATGGTGCGGTGAGCCTGCATCGCCGCATTCCGGCCTTCGGCCTGATCGGCCAGGCCCTGCATGTCTTGCCGCTGTTTGCCGCCGCGCACGCCGTGTCGCTGCTGGTGCGCATGCTGGTAGGCGGCATGTGGCCTGGCTGGACCCTGGCCTGGGCGCCGCTGTTTGAGGCGGCGCTGTGGCCGCTGGCCACCATCCTGCTCTTGGCGCCGCAACGCCGCGCGCCTGATCGCGACGCCAATCGCCCGCTGTAATGACCGTTCTCAAAAACGTCGAACAGGAGCTGTCACGCTTTCGCCTGCGCCTGATCGCGGCGGCGGGCTTTGTGCTGTTCTGCTTCGGCCTGCTGGTGGCGCGGCTGATCTTTTTGCAAGTGATCCAGCACGACAGCCTGTTGGACCGCGCCGAGAGCAATCGCGTCAGCGTGGTGCCCATCGTGCCCAATCGTGGCCTGATCAAAGACCGCAATGGCATTGTGCTGGCCAGCAATTACTCGGCCTACACGCTGGAGATCACGCCCTCCAAAGTGCCCGATCTGGAAAGCACCATCGACCAGTTGGCCCAGGTCATCGAGATCCAGCCGCGCGACCGCCGCCGCTTCAAGCGCCTGATGGACGAGAGCAAGAACTTCGAGTCCTTGCCCATCCGCACCAAGCTCAACGAGGCGGAGGTGTCACGCTTCACCGCCCAGCGTTTTCGCTTCCCCGGCGTGGAGATCAAGGCTCGCCTGTTCCGCAACTACCCGCTGGGCGAAGTCGGCGCGCATTTGCTGGGGTATATCGGCCGCATCAACCAGGCCGAGAAAAAGGCCATGGATGAGTGGGAAGAGGAAGACATCGCCAACTACCGCGGCACCGAGTACATCGGCAAGCTCGGCATTGAGCAGAGCTACGAAAAAGAGCTGCACGGCCTGACCGGCTTTGAAGAGATGGAAACCAGCGCCGCCGGCCGCGCCGTGCGCCGCCTGGCCTACCGGCCGCCCACGCCGGGCAATACCTTGCAGTTGTCGATCGACATCCGCCTGCAAGCCCTGGTGGAAGAGCTGTACAAAGACCGCCGCGGCGCCCTGGTGGCGATTGACCCGCGCAATGGCGAGGTGCTGGCCTTTGTGTCCAAGCCGACCTTTGACCCGAATCTATTCGTTGACGGCATCGATGCCGACAGCTGGCGCGAACTCAACGACAACCTCGACAAGCCCCTGCTGAACCGCGCCCTGCGTGGCACTTACCCGCCGGGCTCGACCTTCAAGCCCTTCATGGCCATGGCGGCGCTGGACTCGGGCAAGCGCGGGCCCAACACCATCATCCAGGACAACCTGACCTTCAGCTTCGGCGGCCGCACTTTCGGCAGCCCCGAGACCGACCGCCCCGGCCCCAAGGACATGCGCCTGGCCATCGTGCAGTCCAGCAATGTGTACTTCTACACCTTGGCCAATGAGATGGGGGTGGACCTGATTCACGACGAGCTGGAGCCCTTCGGCTTTGGCCGCAAGACCGGCATCGACGTGCAAGGCGAGGTCGGCGGCCTGCTGCCCAGCACTGAGTGGAAGCGCCGCTACTTTGCCAAGAGCCCGGCCAACCAGAAGTGGTTCGCCGGCGAGACGATTTCGCTGGGCATCGGCCAGGGCTATAACAACTTCACCATGTTGCAGCTGGCCACCGCCATGTCCACCCTGGCCACCGGCGGCCAGCGCTACAAGCCCCGGCTGGTGCGGCAGATTGAAGATGTGGTCAAGCGCGAACAGCGCCAGATGTCCAACGACGCGCTGACGCCACTGCCGCTCAAGCCCGCCGATGTGGCGGTGATCCGTAACGCCATGCATGGTGTGACGCTGGAAGGCACCTCGCGCGCGGTCTTCGTGGGTGCCCCCTACCAAAGCGGCGGCAAGACCGGCACGGCCCAGGCCATTGGCCTGAAGCTGGGCGAGAAGTACAAGGACATCAAGGCCGACGAACGCAAGCGCGACCATTCGCTCTACGTCGCCTTCGCGCCGCTGGAGGCCCCCACCGTGGCCCTGGCGGTGATTGTGGAGAACGCCGGCTTCGGGTCCACCTCGGCCGCGCCGATTGCGCGCCGGGTCTTCGACTATTTGCTCACCGGCGTCTACCCCAGTGAGGAAGACATTGCCCTGACCCAGTCGGGCAAGAGCACCTTGCCGGTCGGCAAGCCCCGCCCCATCGCCGAAGTGCCTTTGCCGGGCGCGCCCACCACCTTGGCCGCAGCAGCTTCTGCCGCTGCTTCAGCAGCCGCCGCCGCTGCCGCCGCGTCAGCGCCGCCCGCCACCGCCGCAAGCCAGGCCGCCACGACACCTGCCGCGGCCCGCCCAATTGCACCCGCAGCCAGCCGGGCCTCCGCCCCGCAGCGAGGAGCCTCCACACCATGAACGCCGTGTTCAACAAGCCCAGCTTGTGGCAACGCCTCAAGCCCATGTTCAGCGGCTTCGATCTGCCCCTGCTGCTGGCAATCGGCTGGATGATGGGCCTGGGCCTGCTCAGCATGTATTCGGCCGGCTACGACCACGGCACCCGCTTTGTGGATCACAGCCGCAATATGCTGATCTCCATCGCCCTGATCTTCCTGGTGGCGCAGATTCCGCCGCAGCGCATCATGCAGCTGGCGATTCCGCTCTACACCGTGGGCATCGTGCTGCTGCTGGCCACGGCGCTGTTCGGCATCACCAAAAAGGGCGCCACGCGCTGGCTCAGCATCGGCGTGACGCAGATTCAACCGTCTGAGTTGCTCAAGATCGCCACGCCCTTGATGCTGGCTTGGTGGTTCCAGAAGCGGGAGGGCTTGCTGCGCCTGCCGGACTTCATCGCCGCCTTCGCGCTGCTGGCCATACCGACCCTGCTGGTGGCCAAGCAGCCGGACCTGGGCACCGCCATCCTGGTGATGTCGGCCGGCCTGTATGTGATCTTTTTTGCCGGCCTGTCCTGGAAGCTGATCATTCCGGCCTTCGTCATCGGCGCGGCCAGCATCACGACCTTGGTGATGAGCGAGGAAAAAATCTGCCAACCCGATGTGGAGTGGCCGGTGCTGCGCGAGTACCAGAAGAACCGCGTCTGCACCCTGCTGGACCCCACCAAAGACCCTCTGGGCAAGGGCTTCCACATCATTCAGGGCGAAATCGCCATCGGCAGCGGCGGCATCACCGGCAAAGGCTTTATGAAGGGCACGCAAACCCATCTGGAGTTCATCCCCGAGCGCACCACCGACTTCATCTTCGCCGCCTTCGGCGAGGAGTTCGGCCTGGCCGGCGCCCTGGCTCTGCTGGCCGGTTTCACCGCCCTGATTCTGCGCGGGCTGATGATTGCCTCGGACGCGCCGACCCTGTTCTCACGCCTGATGGCGGGCGCGGTGACCATGTCCTTCTTCACCTATGTGTTTGTCAATATGGGCATGGTCAGCGGCATCTTGCCGGTGGTGGGCGTGCCCTTGCCCTACATCAGCTACGGCGGCACCGCGATGGTGACGCTGGGCATCGGCCTCGGGCTTTTGATGTCCATCGCCAAGACGCGGCGCGTGCGTTACTGAGGCGCGTAGAAGCAGGAACCAGCACCAACAAGGCCGCTCAGGCCTGATCCACAAGCTCGTCGGCTGCCTGCGCATGGAAGCGCACCGTGAAACGCGCTCCCGGGCCGCCGCTATCGGTTTCCAGCGGCGTTGAGCGCTTGGGCCGGGTTTCATCCAAAGTCAGATCCGCATCATGCTGCTGCGCGATCTCGCGCACGATGGCCAGGCCAAGGCCGGAGCCATCCACATTGGTGCCCAGGGCCCGGTAAAAGGGCTGGAACACCTTCTCGCGCTCGGCCTCGGGCACGCCAGGGCCAGAGTCTTCCACCTGCAAGACGCTGACCTGACCGAAGGGGTCTTCCACCACCCGCACCGTCACCGTGCCACCCACCGGGGTGTAGAGCAGGGCGTTGTCCACCAGATTGCGAATCAGCTCGCGGATCAAGAGCGGGTGGCCCAGCACGCGCAAGCCGCTTTGCTCTTGGTCAGGCCCTTCAAAACCGAGGTCGATGCGTTTGTCAAAAGCACGCGGCACGAAGTCGCGCACCGTCTCAATGGCCAACTCGGGCAGGTTGACCAACTCGCGCCGCGCCGCATGTTCCTGGTCTTCGGCTCGGGCCATCGCCAGCAACTGATTGACCATATGCGCGGCACGCTGGCTGCTAAGCGAGATCTGCTGCAGCGAACGCTTCAAATCAGCGGGCTCGCTGCGGCCCTCATCAATTTCACGCTGCACGAATTCCGCCTGCGCACGCAGGCCCGCCAGCGGCGTTTTCAGCTGATGGGCGGCATCGGCCAGAAAGTGTTTTTGGCTGCTGATCGACTGATCCAGCCGCGCCAGCAAATCATTGATGGCCCCCACCAGCGGCGCCACCTCCTCGGGAATGCGGCGCTCATCGATGGGGCTGAGGTCGGAGCTGTCGCGCGAGCGGATGCGGCGCTGCAATTCGTTGAGTGGCGCGATACCGCGCGCCAGAGCCAGCCACACCAGCAGCACGGCCAGGGGCAGGATGACGAACTGCGGCAGGATCACGCCCTTGATGATTTCATTGGTCAGCTTGCCGCGCTTGCCCAAGGTCTCGGCCACCTGCACCAGCATGGTCTTGCTGCTGCCGGCCATGCCTTCGGGTGAGACCCACAAATACGCCACACGCACCCGTTCATTGCCCACTTCATCGTCGCGGAAGTGCAGCTCCCAGGGCACGATCAGATCGTCATCCGTGGGCTGCGGCAGTTTGGCGTCGCCATTGAGCAGCTCGCCGCGCAGGCCCAGCACTTGGTAGAACACCGTGTCGCTCTCGTCCGCGCGCAGCAAGGCGGCCGCTTCGGGCGCCAGCGCGTACTGCGCCCGGCCAGTGCGGCCAGCCGCCAGCGCCGCCGAGGTGGAAGCCACTTGCAGGCCCAAGGTGCGGGCCATCTCGCCCAGCTCGCGGTCGTAAGGCTTGGCAGCAATGCCCTGCGCCACCAGCCAGGTCAGCGCCACGCTGATGGGCCAGATCAGCAAGAGCGGCGCCAGCATCCAATCCAGGATCTCGCCGAACAGCGAGCGTTGGCCGGATTCAGCGGCCATGGCAATCCCTCACTGCCAAGCGAATGCGCATCAGCCGGGAATTTTCTCGAGGCAATAACCCAGGCCTCGCACGGTGGCGATGCGGATCGGCCCCTGCTCGATCTTCTTGCGCAGGCGGTGGATATAGACCTCGATGGCGTTATTGCTCACTTCCTCGCCCCACTCGCACAAGCGCTCGACCAGCTGATCCTTGCTGACCAGGCGGCCGGCGCGCTGCAACAGCACCTCGAGCAAGCTCAGTTCGCGGGCCGAGAGCTCCACCATCTGCTCATTGATATAAGCCACACGCCCGGTGGCATCGAAGGACAGCGGCCCATGCTTGATGACGCTAGACGCCGTGCCCAAGCCGCGCCGCGTGAGGGCACGCACCCGCGCCTCCAGCTCCTGCAGCGAGAAGGGCTTGGCCATGTAATCGTCAGCGCCCAGGTCCAGACCTTTGACGCGCTGCTCCACGCTATCAGCCGCCGTCAGGATCAACACCGGCATCGACGAACCCCGTGCCCGCAGCTTGCGCAGCACCTCCAGGCCATGCAGACGCGGCAGGCCGAGGTCGAGAATGACCAGATCAAACTCATGCGAGGCCAGGGCCGCGTCGGCCTCGGTGCCTGTGCCCACCTGGTCCACCGCATAGCCCGAGGCCCGCAATGAACGCAGCAAGGCGTCCGCCAAAACCTGGTCGTCTTCGGCGATCAAAATACGCATGGCGGTCTCCGGCAGTTCGATTTGTTGTCAGCGCATTCTAGGTTTGCCACTGAGCCCGGCTGCATGCGCTTTGAATTTCCCGGCTGAGGGTCTACCCGCAAGTACAGGACTGTTCACCCTGCGCTGGGCTGGCGATGGCGTGATGAATGAGGGGGCCGGGCCGAACGCGGCCCGCCGAATAGGCTGCATGAGCAGACTGCCTCTGCAACCCAGCGCACTTCTTTTGGTCCCAGCGCCGCGCCTGATCTTGCTAGCTCACCCAGTGAGCTAGCAACTGCCTAAGATTCGTTTGCAATCCAGCTTGTAACAGCGACCCTCTTGCGCAAGCTGCCAGGACGGACCTGCATCAGGCCTGACAGCCCATCTCCACATCCATCAATGTGGTGACCGTTCCGCGCAAGAGTTTTCAAGACCACTGTACAAACATACAGATTGCGCCATAATCCGCCCAGCTCATCGAGGAGAAATTCATGGACGCCCCAGTCAAACCCACCGTCAACGCCGAAAAAGCCAAGGCCTTGCAGGCCGCCCTGTCGCAGATCGAAAAGCAATTCGGCAAGGGCTCCATCATGCGCCTGGGCGAGGGCGAAGTGATTGAAGACATCCAGGTGGTCTCCACCGGTTCGCTGGGTCTGGACATCGCCCTGGGCGTTGGCGGCCTGCCGCGCGGCCGTGTGGTGGAAATCTACGGCCCTGAATCCTCGGGCAAGACCACGCTGACCCTGCAAGTCATCGCCGAGATGCAAAAGGTCAATGGCGTCTGCGCCTTCATTGACGCCGAGCACGCTCTGGACATTCAGTACGCGCAAAAGCTGGGCGTCAATCTGCAAGACCTCCTGATCAGCCAGCCCGACACCGGCGAGCAAGCCCTGGAGATCGTGGACGCGCTGGTGCGCTCCGGCTCCGTGGACCTGATCGTCGTCGACTCGGTGGCGGCACTGACGCCCAAGGCCGAGCTGGAAGGCGAAATGGGCGATTCATTGCCGGGTTTGCAAGCCCGTTTGATGAGCCAGGCCCTGCGCAAGCTGACGGCCACCATCAAGAAGACCAACTGCATGGTCATCTTCATCAACCAGATCCGCATGAAGATTGGTGTGATGTTCGGCAGCCCAGAAACCACCACCGGCGGCAATGCGCTGAAGTTCTACGCCTCGGTGCGCCTGGACATCCGCCGCATTGGCTCGATCAAGAAGGGCGATGAAGTCATCGGCAGCGAAACCAAGGTCAAGGTAGTGAAGAACAAGGTGGCCTCCCCCTTCAAGACCGCCGAGTTCGACATCCTCTACGGCGAAGGCATCAGCCGCGAAGGCGAGATCATTGACATGGGCGTGGTCGCCAAGGTGGTCGAGAAGTCCGGTTCCTGGTACGCCTATAACGGCGAGAAGATCGGCCAAGGCAAGGACAACGCCCGCGAATTCCTGCGCGAGAACAGCGACATCGCCCGCGAAATCGAGAACAAGGTGCGTGACTCACTGGGCGTTCCGCTGCTGGCGGGCGGCCAAGCCGAGTAAATCGACCTAGGGCTCGGATCAGCACCCCGTCGCAGCACTGGAACCTGCCTCATGAACACGCCACGTGAGCAGGTACTGCGCTACTGGCAGGCGGCCAACGCCCGTGACTGGCAGGCCTTTGCCGAGTTGCTGGCCGAGCACATCGTTTATGAAGTGCCGCAAACCCGCGAGCGGGTACGCGGCCGCGGCCACTACCTTGAGTTCAACCGCACTTGGCCGGGCCTTTGGCGCGCTGAGATCCAGCAACTCGTGGCTGACGATCACCAAGCCGTTTCGGTGATCGCCTTTCATGTGGATGGCACGACTGAGACCGGCATTTCGGTGTTCGAGTTTGATGCTGGCGGCCGCATCGCCCGCATCACCGACCACTGGCCAGCACCTTACGAGCCGCCCGCGCGCGCCTGCGCTTGCATCGAACGGTACTGAGGTCGCAAGGCCGTTCGCAGCGAATCACGCCGACCAACCGCGAATTGCAGCGAGTTGCTGCGATTGCTAGCCACGAATCGTCGCCCACCTGTGCGCACAGCGCCCATGAATCACAAACCCCTTTCCCTGAAGGCTCGCGCCATCGCCTTGCTGGCCCAGCGCGAGCACAGCCCCAGCGAGTTGCGCCGCAAACTGCTGCGCATCGAGCACGAACGGCGCCGTCAGGAAGGGCTCAAGGAAGGCGAAGACATGGCGGACGAGGACAGCTGCGATGCTGCACCGCAAGTCGTCGACGATTTGCTGACCTGGCTGCAAGCGCAGGGCTATCTGGATGAAGGCCGCTTCGTGGAGTCGCGCCTTCATGCCCGCGCCAGCCGGTTTGGTAATAGCCGCATCAAGCAGGAGTTAGCCCAGCATCGCCTGAGCCTGAACGCGGAACAGTGGCAGACCCTGAAAGCCACCGAACTCGATCGCGCCCGGCAAGTCTGGCGGCGCAAATTCGGAGCTGCGGCTGAGCTTGATGCGGAGGCTGACTCTGACGGCGCCTCGCCCAGCGGCGCCGAGTTGGCCGCCATGCGTGCCAAGCAAGGCCGCTTCCTGGTGCAGCGCGGCTTCGCGCCGGAGGTGATACGCCAAGTCTTGCGTGGCGGCGGCAGCAGCGGCGCAGGCGAGGACTGAAATTCACCGGAAACGCCTTGAAATCAGCCCAATTTGGGGCATTTGATGGGCCGCTGACAGTTCCGTGAAAGGCTTGCGGCAGCGCAACATGCTACATTGCCGTCTGCGCAGCGAACGGCCCGTCGACTTATTTCATCCGGGTTTCGTCCCTGCGCTCAGCTGTTTTTTGCCCATGTCCTCCTCACCCATCCCCAACTCTTCGCGCCGACTGATCCACCGCCGCGCCATCGATGTGCAAGTTTTTGCACGCGATGATGAGTTGTTCGAGGTTGAGGCCGGACTGGTCGACAGCAAGACGCAGGACATTCCCCTGGCCGACGGCATCCGTCGCGCCGGTGATCCGATCCACGATATGACCTTAAGTCTGGTCATTGACCGTCAGATGACGATTCGCCAAGCCAGCTCGGCCACGCGCTGGATGCCTTATCCCGGCGCGTGCGAGTCGCATGGCGATGCCTATGCCAAGCTAGTCGGCCTGAACCTGATGCGGGGCTTCCGCCTCGGCGTCAAAGACCGCCTCAGCGGCATCAAGGGCTGCACGCATCTGACCGAGTTGTGCCAGGTCTTGCCTACCGCGGTGATCCAAGCCTTTGCCGGCACCGTGATCGACACCCGCGAAGGCACGCCCGAAGGTCACCCGCCGTTCCAGATTGACCGTTGCCATGCCTTGCGCAGTGACGGCTCGGTCGTCGAAACTCACTACCCTCGCTGGTATCGCAAGATGGCAGAAGCGGCGCAAGCCGCCGAGCCGCAAGCGTTGCCTGCTTCCTCTTCCTGACTTCCTCCAGAAAAGCGAGACCCCTATGAAGATTCACGAGTACCAGGCCAAGGAAATCCTGCGCCAATTCGGAGTGCCGGTGCCGCGTGGCCATGCGGCTTTCACAGTGCAAGAAGCGGTTGAAGCCGCACAGAAGCTGGGCGGCCCGGTCTGGGTCGTGAAGGCGCAAATCCACGCCGGTGGCCGTGGCAAGGGCGGCGGCGTCAAGCTGGGCCGTTCGCTGGAAGACGTCAAGAAGCTGTCCGAAGAAATCCTCGGCATGCAGCTGGTCACGCACCAGACTGGCCCCGAAGGCCAGAAGGTTCGCCGCCTCTACATCGAAGACGGCGCTGACATCAACAAGGAGCTGTACGTCTCCCTGGTGACCGACCGCGGCACCCAAAGCGTGGCCTTCATCGCTTCGAGCGAAGGCGGCATGGACATCGAGGAAGTGGCTCACTCCACCCCCGAAAAGATCATCACCGAGATGATCGACCCCCTGGCCGGCCTGACCGAAGCTCAGTCGCGCAAGATCGCTGCGGCTATCGGCCTGAGCGGTGGCTCGATCGACCAAGCCGTCGACCTGTTCGCCAAGCTGTACAAGTGCTATATGGACACCGACGCGTCGCTGGTTGAAATCAACCCGCTGAACTGCGATTCCAAGGGCAATCTGATCGCCCTGGACGCCAAGTTCAACTTCGACGCCAACGCCCTGTTCCGTCACCCCGAAATCGTGGCTTACCGCGATCTGGACGAAGAAGATCCGGCCGAAGTGGAAGCCTCCAAGTTCGACCTGGCCTACATCTCGCTGGACGGCAATATCGGCTGCCTGGTGAACGGCGCCGGTCTGGCCATGGCCACCATGGACACCATCAAGCTGTTCGGCGGCGAGCCGGCCAACTTCCTGGACGTGGGCGGTGGCGCCACGGCCGAGAAGGTCACCGAAGCCTTCAAGATCATGTTGAAGAACCCTGACGTCAAGGGCATTCTGGTCAACATCTTCGGCGGCATCATGAAGTGCGACACCATCGCCGAAGGCGTGATCACCGCTTGCAAGGCCGTGAACCTGTCCGTGCCGCTGGTGGTGCGCATGAAGGGCACCAACGAAGAGCTGGGCAAGAAGATGCTGGCCGACTCCGGTCTGCCCATCATCGCGGCCGATTCGATGGCCGAAGCCGCAACGAAGATCGTTGCCGCCGTCGCTTAAAGACCTTGCGGGACAGACCGACCGAGCGTATTAGCGAGTCGCTCTGTCCCCAACTGACTAGGAAGAATTCGCAATGAGCATTTACATCAACAAAGACACCAAGGTCATCACCCAAGGCATCACGGGCAAGACCGGTCAGTTCCACACCCTGGGCTGCCAGGCTTACGCGAACGGCAAGAACGCCTTCGTCGCTGGCGTGAACCCCAAGAAGGCGGGCGAGAAGTTCTCGGACATCCCAATCTACGCCACCGTCAAGGAAGCCGCTCACCAGACCGGCGCCACCGTGTCGGTGATCTATGTGCCGCCCGCAGGCGCCGCTGCGGCCATCTGGGAAGCTGTGGAAGCCGATCTGGATCTGGCCATCTGCATCACGGAAGGCATCCCTGTCCGTGACATGCTGGAAATCCGCAACAAGATGAAGGCCAAGGAAGCCGCCGGCGGCAAGAAGACGCTGCTGCTGGGCCCCAACTGCCCCGGCCTGATCACGCCCGAAGAAATCAAGATCGGCATCATGCCCGGCCACATCCACCGCAAGGGCCGCATCGGCGTGGTCTCGCGCTCCGGCACGCTGACGTATGAAGCCGTGGCACAGCTGACCGAAATCGGCCTGGGCCAGTCCTCGGCCGTCGGTATCGGTGGCGACCCGATCAACGGTCTGAAGCACATCGACGTGATGCAAGCCTTCAACGACGACCCGGATACCGACGCCGTCATCATGATCGGTGAGATCGGTGGCCCGGACGAAGCCGAAGCCGCTCGCTGGTGCAAGCTGAACATGAAGAAGCCGGTCGTTGGCTTCATCGCCGGCGTGACTGCCCCTCCGGGCAAGCGCATGGGCCACGCAGGTGCCTTGATCTCTGGCGGCGCCGACACGGCCGATGCCAAGCTGGCCATCATGGAAGAGTGCGGCTTCACCGTGACCCGCAATCCTTCCGAAATGGCCAAGCTGCTGAAGGCTTTGCTGTAAACCTTTTCCGCTGCAGACCCGGGCCAACGCGGCCCGGTTCGATCGGGAACACCAAAGGGGCTCAGGCCCCTTTTTTCATGGCGTCCGCGCCACCGTGCCTGTCGGTATAGTGGCCGGGCAGCGATTTAGAAAAACCAATGGACAATTTCCTCAGCCCGGACTTCTGGCTGGCCGTCGGCCAGATCATCATGATCGACATCCTTTTGGGTGGCGATAACGCCGTGGTGATCGCCCTGGCTTGCCGCAAGCTGCCCGACGCGCAACGCACCAAGGGCATTTTGTGGGGCACAGCGGGCGCCATCGTCTTGCGCGTCGTGCTGATCTTCTTTGCCCTGACGCTGCTGCAACTGCCTTATCTGAAACTGCTGGGTGGCGTCTTGCTGCTCTGGATCGGCGTCAAGCTGCTGATGCCTGAGGATGAAGACGAGCACGACAGCATCCAGGCCAGCGACAAGCTCTGGGCCGCCGTCAAAACCGTCATCGTGGCCGACTTTGTGATGAGCCTGGACAACGTCATCGCCATCGCTGGCGCGGCCCAGGCCGCTGGTGGCGAACACCAGATGCCGCTCGTGATCTTCGGTTTGCTGGTGTCTATCCCCATCATCGTCTGGGGTAGCCAGTTGGTGATCAAGCTGATGGATCGCTTCCCCGTGGTCATCACGGTGGGCGCCATGTTGCTGGGCTGGATCGCCGGCACCATGATGGTGGGCGACCCCGCGCTGGCCGCCTGGGTGCCCACCCAAGCGGGTGACCAGCCAGGCACGCCCAACCATGTGCTGCCGCTGTGGCATTACGGCTGCGGCGTCCTTGGCGCATTGCTGGTGTTGGCCCTGGGCAAATGGCTGGCGTCTCGCCAGTCAGCACCGGCCTCAGCCGGCTGACAGGCCACCCAGCATGAGCGGCTTCTGGCAACGCCTACTCGGTCGCCCCCAAGCGACGGAGGCCGCCGGTCAAGACCTGACTCCGGCAGACGCTCAAGCCCCCAAAGCCAGCGACGGGCTGGCTGCCTACGAGTTGCAAGGCGAACTCGGGCGCGGCGCAATGGCGGTGGTGAACCTGGCCGTCGAACGCAAAAGCGGCCGCACCCTGGCGATCAAGCGCCTGGCTTTGCAGCGCGAATTCGCGGCCGAAGACCTGGCCGATGTGCGCCAGCGCTTTATGCGCGAAGCCAGAGCCGCCCGCCACCTGCAACACCCCGACATCCTGCAAGTGCTGGACGCCGGCGTGGACGGGCAGGACACCTGGATCGCGATGGAGTATGTGCAAGGCCAAGACCTCAGCCACTTCACCCGCTCCGGCACCTTGCTGCCCGTCAATGAGGTGCTGCGCCTGGGGCAACGCCTGGCCCTGGCGCTGGACTATGCGCACCAGCAAGGCGTGGTGCATCGCGACATCAAGCCCGCCAATGTGATGCTGGACCGCGGCCGCGGCGTGCTCAAGATCATGGACTTCGGCATTGCCCGCATTGCCGACGGCAGCCGCACCCGCACAGGCTTGGTGCTGGGCACGCCCTCCTTCATGTCGCCCGAGCAATTAGCCGGGCTCAAGGTGGACGGGCGCAGCGATCTGTATTCGCTGGGCGCCATGCTGTATCAGCTGCTGACCGGCCGCCTGCCCCACCAGACCGATTCGATGGCCCAGCTGATGTACCAGATCGCCAACGAGCCGCCGGCCGATGTGCGCCACTACCGGCCCGACTTGCCGGAAAGCCTGGCCCTGGTGTTGGCCCTGGCGCTGGAAAAGCGCCCCGAGCTGCGTTATGCCAGCGGCCAGCAAATGGCGCAGGACCTGGGCGCCGTGCTGGAACAAACCGGCGAAGCCGGTGGCGCCAGTGCCGCCAAGCTTGAAGGCCAGGATGCCAGCGCCGAATCTGCCAAATTGGACCCCGGATTCGCCCAAACTGTGCGCCTTCAGCTGAAGGAAGCAGGGCAGAATCCCCCACCAGCTAACCACACAGAATTGCCATGAGTTTGGAGTTTTTCAGCGCCACCGATGTCGGGCGCGCGCGCAACAACAACGAAGACTCGGTGGCTTTGGACGAGAACGTGGGCCTGGCCGTGCTGGCCGACGGCATGGGCGGCTACAACGCCGGTGAGGTGGCCAGCCAGATGCTGACCAGCTTCATCCGCGCCGAATTGGGCCGCTGGCTGAAAGAGTCCAGCGCCGAGGCGACCCAAGTTGATCTGCGGCGCGCCATGGACATCTGCGTGGACAACGCCAACCGCGCCATCTTCAACGCCGCCAACACCAACCCGCGCTATGCCGGCATGGGCACCACCCTGGTCTTGGGCGTGTTCCGCGAGGACGGACTGCTGCTCGGCCATGTCGGTGATTCACGCGGCTACCGCCTGCGTGGCGGCCAGTTCATCCAAATCACCCGCGACCATTCCCTGCTGCAAGAGCAACTGGACGCCGGCTTGCTGACCCCGGAAGAAGCCGCTTACTCCAGCAACAAGAACCTGGTCACACGCGCCGTGGGCGTGGAAGACACCGTGATGTTGGAGTTGCACCAACACGAGGTACAGCCTGGTGATGTTTACCTGTTTTGCTCCGACGGTCTCTCGGACATGCTGGAAGACGAGGCCATGCGCCAGCTCTTGCTCGCTCATCCGACCTTGCCAGAGGCCGCGCAAGCCCTGATCGACGCTGCGAACGACATGGGGGGCCGGGACAATATCGCCCTGGTCTTGGTGCGCGTCGAGGGCCGCCTCAAGCCCGAAGGTCGTACTTGGTGGCCGTTTGGGCGTCGCTAACAGGCGTCAACAAGGGTTGCCGAGAAGTCAAAGCGCTGCGAAGCGACATTCGGGGCGGCTATCATCGCTGCCGTAGACGCTCTGCGAATCAGGCGCGCCGCCCGGCAAGATTTCACGCTCAAATCTGCCACGGCTTGAGCGGGCGCGCCGCACTCGTGGCATGCAACAACAGAATTTGAGGTCAAAGATGGGCAAGCTGGTGGTTTCGCTCGATGGTGTGGTGATCAAAGATGTCCAGATTACAAAGGACAAGACCACGCTCGGGCGCCGACCTTACAACGACATCGTCATCGACAACCTGGCGGTGAGCGGCGAGCACGCCGTACTGCAAATGGTGGGCGCCGACGTCTTCATCGAAGACCTCAACTCCACCAACGGCACCTACATCAATGGCAAAGCCATCAAGAAGCAGTTGCTGGCCAACAATGACACGGTCGAAATCGGCAAGTACAAGATCAAGTTTTTGCTGGAAGACAACGGCGACTACGAGAAGACCATGATCCTGAAGTCGGGCGCTGCCGGGGCCACGCCCAGCGGCTTCGGCCTGCCTTCGGCTTTTGCCTCACTGCCCACCGCCGCCACCGCCTTGCCAGCCACCATCAAGGTGCTGACGGGCGCCGCCGCCGGCCGCGAGGTCAGCCTGACCAAGGTCGTCACCACCGTGGGCAAGCCCGGCGTGCAGGTGGCCTCCATCACCAAGCGCCCCAGCGGCTATGTGTTTGCCCATGTGGAAGGCCTGGCCCGACCCAGCGTCAACGGCAGCCCGCTGACCGGTGAATCGGTGGCCCTGAAGAATGGCGACGTGATCGAGCTGGCCGGCACTCAGATGCAGTTTGTGCACGGCTGAATCAGTCCCCGCGATTGAGTGGCTCAGCCAGGGATATACCCTGGCAAGATCGAGCCCGCAAAGTGGCACTTGACGTGCAGAATCAATGCCCATAGGGCGCGCTTGGGGCGCGCCGTGCAGTATTGAGTCCACGTGAGTTCCAGCATTCAAACCGACCTCCCTCTTGATGCCACGCCGCAGCCAGCCAAACCGGTGCGCGCGCTGGGTTGGCGTTTAGGACTGGTCGTCTTGCTGACTTGCAGCTTGGCCGTTGGCTTGACCGAATGGCTGAATCTGCCCGACTCTCAAGCCGCGCGCTGGGCGCAGCCGTTTCGGACCGCGGCTCAAGCTCTGCCAGCCCAGGCCCGCAGCAATCAGCAAGAACTGCAGTTTGAGCCCAGCAGCGCTGGGCCCACTGATCAACAAGCCACGGCGCCAGATCAGCCATGGCTGAAATGGCTGGCGCGCGACCTCAGCCTGGTCTTGCTATTGAGCCTGGCCCTGCACGGCGTGCTCAGGCGGATGCTGTTGCGGCCTATGCAGGCGCTGGAAGGCCAGGCCCGCAGCCTGCACGAGGAGCTGCAATCCGAGCGGCAACGCAGCGCGATGCTGCGCCAACAAGCCGAAGAGCAGCATGAGGCCTTGCAACAGGCGCAGCAAGCCCACGCGAGCACGACGCGTGAACTCAGCGAGCTCAGCCGCGTGGATGGGCTGACCGGCCTACCCAACCGGCGTGAATTCGAGGAAGCCCTGCGGCGCGAGTTCAAGCGCGCCCAGCGCCAGCGCGGCTGCCTGTCCCTGGCGGTACTGGATCTGGACCAATTCAAGAACTTCAATGAACGCTATGGTCAGGCCGCTGGCGATGCTGCCTTGCAACGTTTCGCCGGCTTGCTGGCCGAGCGCTTCAAACGCGACACCGATCTGGTCGCCCGCCTGGGTGGCGAAGAGTTTGTGGCCCTGCTGCCGGGCTTTGAGCCGCAAGCCAGCCAGCAATTGCTGGAGCAGTTGCGCGAGGACTTGCGTGGCTTGCAGATTGCGCATGCCGGCGGCGTCAACGACAGCCTCACGCTGAGCGTCAGCGTGGGCCTGGCCGCCTACAGCCCCCAACAGCCCTATCTGAGCCCTCAAGCGCTGATGCAAGCGGCCGATGAAGCCCTATATCTGGCCAAGCACACGGGGCGTGACCGCCTCAGCCGTGCGGCACTTTCCAAGGCCTCGCCACGGCCGACCCAGGCCGATCTGGGCGGCCGCAAAGCCTGAACACCGACCAGCCAGGCAAACGGCTCAAGCGCTTTAGCCGCATTAATCGCTCTTAGCGGCCGTGTTCCTGCGCCTGCTGCAACTGCTCGCCGACACGGCGTGCAGCACGCAGCACCAAGGTCTCATCCAGCGAGGCTTGCGGCGAAATTTCATGCGCCACCTGTTCCAGCTTGTCCGGGGCCATCAGCATGGCCCAGGCCACGGTGGAGATGGCGCTGACACCGCGGCGCTGCATGGCTTCAGGCATCAGCAAGGTGTCTTGCACCACCACATGGTGGCGCACGCTGGCCACTGCGGCGGGCGCTAGGCCCCAGCTCTCGCACAAGGCGGCGCCCAAGGCGTCATGGGAGACACCAAAGGCGCGGTGCTCCAATTCGATCAATTCAACATCCCGGGTGGCGGCACGCAGCATGGCGGGGTAATGCGCCGGCGCATGGCGATACAGCACCGCCTTGCCGCATTCCTCAAACAAGCCCGCGGAATGCGCGGCCCAGGGGTCCACCCCCAACATCTGGCCCATGCGGCCCATCATCACGCCGCGCTCGGAGGCGCGCCGCCAGACCGGATCCAACTCAGCTGTAGGCGGAAAGGCGGCCCGCAAGCCCATCTCGAAGGTGATGCCCGAAACTTCGCGCATGCCCAGATAGGTCAGCGCCTGATGCACCGTCTGCACCTTGCCACGCAAGCCATAGAGTGAGGAGTTGACCGCCTTCAGCACCGCCGCCGCCAAGGCCATATCGGTTTCCACCAGAGCGGACATGGCCAGCAAATCAATGTCTTCGGCCGCCATCAGCAGCGACAACTTCACCAGCACTTCCGGCTGGGTCGGGATTTCTATATCAAGCGTACGAAGCTGCGGATCAACAGACATGGTCAGATTCCTCGAATTGTTCTTGATGTTAGCGCCTGCGCTGGGCTTCTCAGCTTGGGCAATGCGCCTATTGCAGCAGCTATTGAAGCGGCTTTTCGCGACGCATGCTCATGGAGGTGAATAGTCAGCTGCTCGGCAGGGTGGGGCAAACCCAGCCATAGGCCCTGCATCAACGCAGAAAAGCGTCGTAACCCGTCTTCAAAATCAGCGCGCCAACCACCAGCACAAACATGCTGCGTACAAAGCCCGCGCCGCGCGCCAAGGCCATGCGTGTGCCCAGCAAACTGCCCAGCACATTGGCCACCGCCATCACCAAAGCCACATGCCACCAAATATGGCCCTTGGCGGCGAACAGAACAATGGCTGCGCTGTTCGTAGCCACATTCATCAGCTTGGCCGTGGCCGAGGCGTGCAAAAAGTCGTAGCCCAGCACACGCACAAACAAGAAGACAAAGAAGCTGCCAGTGCCAGGGCCGAAGAAGCCGTCGTAAAAACCAATCACCAGGCCGATTGCTGCAGCCACCCAGGTTTCCGCCCGGCCCGCAAAACGCGGCGCGTGCTGGCGCCCCAGGTCCTTGCGGGCCAGGGTGTAGATCAAGACCGCCAACAGAATCAGCGGCAGGGCCCGCCGCAAAAAGCCGGCATCCACCAAGGTGACTGTCCAGGCACCGGCAAAGCTGCCGAGCAAGGCAATCCCTGCGGCGGGCACCAGGGCGCGCCAGTTCAAGCTGACGCGCTTGGCGTATTGCGCCGTGGCCCAGGCGGTGCCCCAGACCGAAGCGCCTTTGTTGGTGCCGAACAGAGTCGCCGGCGCGGCCTGCGGGAACACGCCGAACAAGGCTGGCACCAGAATCAGCCCGCCGCCCCCCACCACCGCATCCACAAAACCGGCCAGCAAGGAGGCCAGGGCAAGAATCGACAACTCAAACATGGGCGGGGAGAGGGGGCAGGGACAACAGAGCCGGGCGCAAAAGCCCCGGGCAAAAATAAAACGAGCGCCTGGATCACTCCAGGCGCTCGTGATTGTGACAGTGTCACTTTTTTCGTCTTGAATTACTGCTTGAGTTGTCTCCTCAGCCCGCCTTTGTCGATACCGCTTACGCAGCAAGGACATTACGTGGATGCAAATGTAGGCGGCCTGCCCGCATGCACGCACTTGGGGTTTTTACGGGCAATTTGCACCGTAATGGGCGGTTGGCGTGCGCTCACTTTGTAGATATTCCCAATAAATCAATCACTTGTTCTTCTAAGCAATGCACTTTTTTGGGATTAGCCAAGTCGCATTTAAAT
The DNA here is from genome assembly GCF_945956965.1 of uncultured Roseateles sp. Classification (GTDB taxonomy): domain Bacteria; phylum Pseudomonadota; class Gammaproteobacteria; order Burkholderiales; family Burkholderiaceae_C; genus Paucibacter_A. Next base: position 60,040 of record NZ_CAMFJS010000006.1, on the reverse strand, counting down.
GCGGATTGAGCCGCTTTGAGCTTGACATTTGTTGTGTTTTGGCAAACTTAGTCGCTTGTTCCAGTCCTCAGTCGGCCGGGCGGCCAGCGTTTTTTAACCCTGCATGGGACAAGTACAAGCCATAAGCCGGGCCAACTCGGTACATTGGGCCTGACCGTGGATGCAAAACTAGCGACCATGTTGCTCCTTCCTCATTCTTCGCTGCGCTCACGCGCTTGGGCCGCCTTGCTGTGTTTGACCTTGCTGGCCTGTGGCGGCGGCGGTGGAGGCAGCAGCACCAGCAGCACCACGCCCGTCAGCACGCCTGCCCCCGTGGCGGCGTCGACCCCTGCGCCAACGGCCAGCGCCACCAGCACCCTGGGCCTGAGCCTGCCCCGCCAAGGCCTGAGCGCCAGCGAGCTGGGTGTGATCGTGGCCGAGGGCGATGCGCTGTCGGAAGCCATTGCGGCCTACTACCAAACCGCGCGGGGCGTGCCCGCGGCCAACATCATCCGCGTCAAGGTGGACACCAGCAGCCCGACGATTTCCGCCACGGCGTTTGCCAGCCTGAAGGCCGATGTGGATGCCAAGTTGCCGGCCGGCGTGCAAGCCAGCTTGGTGACTTGGACCGCGCCCTCACGCGTGGTGGACAGCTGCGCCATGAGCATCACCAGCGCCCTGGCTTTTGGCTACAACAGCAAGTACTGCGGCGGCTGCGCCAGCACGGCCAGTTCGGCCTACTTTGATTCAGAGTCGCGCCAGCCCTGGACCGATTTGCGCATACGCCCGGCCATGATGCTGGGCGCCACCAACTTGGCCGCCGCCAAGGCCCTGATCGACCGCGGCGTGCAAGCCGATGGCAGCCTGCCCAGTGGTGATGGCTATCTGATCAACACCAACGATGCGGCGCGCAGCATCCGCTCCAGCGATCTCAGCCCCTTGCCCGCGGCCTGGGCCGGTCGCCTGGCGCTCAACTACATCAACAACAGCCTGGGGCCAGACAGCGCCAACAGCATCAGCGGCAAGACCGGCCTGCTGTTCTATTTCACCGGCCTCGCCAATGTGCCCAACATCACCACGAACAGCTTCCGGCCCGGCGCCGTGGCGGATCACCTTACCTCCTACGGCGGCGTCTTGCCGACGAGCGGCCAGATGTCCTCACTGGCTTGGCTGGACGCCGGCGCCACCGCCAGCTTTGGCACCGTGGAAGAACCCTGCAACTTCAGCAATAAGTTCCCCAAGGTATCCACGCTGATCGATCAGTACTACCGCGGCGCCAGCCTGATCGAGGCTTACTGGAAGGCTGTGGAGTGGCCCGGCCAAGGCCTCTTTGTCGGCGAGCCGCTGGCCCGCCCCTTCCCCGACAGCCCGAGCTTTGTGCTGCAAGGCAATCAGTACCAGATCAGCACCCGCGCCCTGCGACCCAATAGCAGCTATGCGCTGGACTACCGCGTCGGCACGGCCGGCAGTTGGGTGCGCCTGGCCAGCTTCAGCACCGGCACGGTGCCCGCCCAAAATCTCAATGCGCCACTGCCGCCCGCAGACGCGACGCAGCTGCGCTGGCTTGGCCCTTGCCCCAGCGATGCCAAGCAGCTCTGCACCTTGAGCAGCAGCTAAATCCCAGGATATAGCGGGGCAGGCAAAATAGCGCACCGCGCCGCCCCAGCGCAATACAGCGCCCCCATGACCTCCCCCTTGTCCTTTTTCCCGCCCGCCCGGCCCGCCGATGGTGCTGCCGTGCCCGCCTTGCGCGTGCTGTCCATCATCCCGCCGATGACGCAGCTCAACACGCCTTACCCCTCAACGGCCTATCTGACCGGCTTTCTGCGCTCGCGCGGCGTCGATGCCGTACAAGAAGATCTGGCCCTGGCCCTGATGCTCAAGCTGTTCTCGCGGCCGGGCTTGCTGGCCCTGCGCGACTGCGCGCAGGCTGTGGCCAAGCCAACGCCCCAGGTGCAGGGCTTTCTTGAGCTGTTTGATCGCTACCTCGCCACCATCGGCCCCACCATCGCCTTTTTGCAAGGCCGTGACCCCACGCTGGCGCACCGCATCAACACCCGCCAATTCCTGCCCGAAGGCGCGCGCTTCGCCACCCTGGATGTGTATGTGGACGAGGAAGGCGGCGACCCGCTGGCCTGGGCGTTTGGCGCGCTGGGCCTGCAGGACCGCGCCCGGCACCTGGCCACGCTGTACCTCAACGATCTGGCCGATGTGCTGCGCGAAGCGGTGGACCCGCGTTTTGAGTTCGTGCGTTACGCCGAGTCCCTGGCCACCAGCCAGCCCAGCTTCGAGCCGCTGGCTCAAGCCCTGGCCGCGCCGCTGAATCTGGTCGACACCACGCTGCAAGACCTGACCCTCGCAGCGATTGCCAAGCACCAGCCGCAGCTGGTGCTGATCTCGGTACCCTTTCCCGGCGCGGTGTATGCGGCCTTCCGCATCGCCCAGACCATCAAGGCACGCTTCCCCGACATCACCCTGGCCCTGGGTGGCGGCTTCGTCAACACCGAGCTGCGCGAGCTGAGCGAGCCGCGCGTGTTCGACTATTTCGACTTCCTCACCCTGGACGCCGGCGAGCGCCCGCTGCTCGCGCTGCTGGAACATCTGCGAGGCCAGCGCCCGCGCGAACGCCTGGTGCGCTGCTTTGTGCGTGATGACGTGGGGACAGTGCGTTATCTGAACTTCGCCGAGGCCGACATCGCCTTTGCCGAGGTCGGCACACCGACCTGGGACGGCCTGCCGCTGGACCGCTACCTCTCGCTGCTGGACATGCTCAACCCGATGAACCGCTTGTGGTCCGACGGGCGCTGGAACAAGCTCACGGTGGCACATGGCTGTTACTGGAAAAAGTGCAGCTTCTGCGATGTCAGCCTGGACTACATCTCCCGCTACGAGGGTGCTTCCGCTGCCACCCTGGTGGACCGCATCGAAGCCATCGTCAATGAAACCAGCCAGACCGGCTTCCACTTTGTCGATGAGGCTGCGCCGCCCAAGGCGCTGAAAGCCCTGGCTGCCGAGTTGAAGGCACGCCAGCTGGACATTTCCTGGTGGGGCAATATCCGTTTCGAAAAATCCTTCAGCCCGGAGCTGTGCCAGCAACTGGCCGAAAGCGGCTGCATCGCCATCTCCGGCGGGCTGGAAGTGGCCTCCGACCGCTTGCTGACGCTGATGAAAAAAGGCGTCTCGGTCGACCAGGTGGCGCGCGTCACCAAGGGCTTTGCCGACGCCGGCATCCTGGTACATGCCTACCTGATGTACGGCTTCCCGACGCAGACCGCGCAAGACACGGTCGACGCGCTGGAATATGTGCGCCAGCTCTTCGAGCAAGGCTGCATCCACAGCGGCTTCTTCCACCGCTTCGCCTGCACCGTGCATTCACCCGTGGGCAAGAGCCCGCAGGATTACGGCGTTAGCCTGTTGCCGCTGCCGCCCGGCGGATTCGCGCAAAACGACGTGGGCTTTGTCGACCCCACCGGCGTGGACCACGACCGCCTCGGCCTGGGACTGAAAAAGGCCATCTACAACTATATGCACGGCATCGGCCTGGACGAAGACGTGCGCAGCTGGTTCACGGTCAAGGTGCCGAAGACGACGGTGGCCCGGCACCGCATTGCGCGCGCGCTGGAGCAGCGCGGCTGATCCGTATGCCAGGATCAGCCTTCGGACTCAGGCTCGGGTTCGGGACGTGCTGACACCAAGCCCTGCCGCTGCGCCACAAAGCCCTCGAAGCCGGCCCACAAGGGCGCGTACTTGGCGGCAACTGCTTCAGCTGCAGCCGGGGTCTGCCCTTGCGACTCCACTTGCTGCAAGGCCAGCACCGCCGCCTCCAGGCTGGAGCGTTGCTGCTCGGGGCGCTGTGCTTTGCGGATGGCGTAGCGCGAGGGCGGCAGCGCACTCGCGGCCAAGGCCAGGCGTGGCAGCTGCTGCAACAGTGGGTTGAGGTGCAGCAGCTTGCGACTCTTGCGCCAAGTGGCATCCAGCAGCACCAGGCGCGCGGGCTTCTTCCCCTGCGGCCAAGCGCCTGCGTCGGCCGACTCATCCAGGGGGTCGATCAAGGGATAAAGCAAGGCCGTGCCGGCCTCATGCAAGCCCAGCGCCAGCAGATCAGCGGGATCGAACTGCTCGCCCACCAAGACCCGGCAGCGCTGCAGGCAGCGGCTCAACAAGCGCACCGTGCCCTTGGCCTGGTGCTGCTCTTGCGGGTGCTGTAGCACGATCAGCTCGACCCGGTTGGCCACCGGCCGCACCCATTCGCACAAGCAGGCGGGCAGGGGCAGCGCGCAGGCGGCGCACAGGGTGCGAGGGCTGGCAGGGCTATCGCTGCCGCTCATGGCTGGCGCCATCAACGCCAGAGCTTGAGGCCGTCCAACCGGGCCTCGATCTCAGCCATCTGCGCCTTGTAGCCCTCGGACTCCACCGTGCCGTAGCGCTGCGCGAACTGGGCCGCGCTCAAGAACTCGGGCAAGTCGGCCACATCGGGCATGAAGTCACGTTCCTGCAGGCCCGTGCTCATCGCCACTTGCAGCTTGGCGGGGCTGTTCTTGGCCAGCAGGCCGAAGCGAGTGCCGGCGCGGTCGGCGGCGATGTCGTTGAAGCTGAAGCCACTGCCGCCGCGCGAGTCGGCCACTTCCTTGTACACGCCGATGGCATCGCTGAGCGGCCCGCCGCCTTCGATGGCCAGCACGGCGGAGATCAGAAAATGCTGCGGGAAGTCATCCCGCCCGGCCAGGGTGACCACCAGCGGCCGCACCGGCTCCCAGGCGCGCGCGGCCGGCATCAGAATGGCCCAGCTCTTGCCGCTGGCATGGAGGGCCAGGGTCAGAATGGCGGCGCGGTTCTCGGCCGCCATCAGCGTCACATCCCCCTTGGCGCGCTGGCGGGCCAGGTCAAACAGCGGCGGCAAGAGCCGCGCCAAGGACACCTGGGCGTAAACCGGATAGGCCGCGGCCACCTGCGCCAAAGCCTGGTGATAAGCCAGGGCGCGCTGCTGCTCGGGTGCGGGCCAAACCAGGGCCATCACCCGCGCCATGCTGTCGGCCTGCCACTGGTATTTGACTTGCGCGTATTGCTCGCCGAAGCCGATGTGGCGAATCAGGTCCTTGGCGAATTGCACGTCTTGCTCCGGCGGCAGACGCAGCAGGGCGGCGCGCAAAGCCCAGTTCGCCAGCCATGCGGGCAGCGGCAGGCGGCCCACCTTCACCTCCTCAAACTCGGGAAGGCGGCCGGTCTCGCGCAGGCGGGCCTGCACATTCAGCCACAGGCCCAGCTTGGGCAGCAGCAGGCTCAGGCGCAGATCGGCCAAGCCGGGATGCAAGCGCAGCTGGGCGGCACCGGCGTGCGAATAGAGCGCGGCCTGGCCCAGCAGCAGGTTCAAATCGGCCTCGGTGATGGTCACCAGGCGCTGCGGCTGGCCTTCGACCCGGCGCGGATCATTGCGTTTGAGAAAGTCTTTGGCGCGCGCCACATCGCTGGTTTGCACCTCGGCGGCCGGGGGCAGCAAGGCCTCGCCCTGCAAGGCCAGGGCCAGCGCCAGCACGGTGGCCAGCAGCAGACCGAGCACGCTGCCGAGCAGAATTCGTTTCATCGTCAAGCTCATGGCGCGCAGTCTGCCAGCAATTTGTGGCGGGCAGCGGGCCTGCAGAGACAATCCGCCCAATGCCTGACCATTCGCCGCCCCCACCAGAATCTGCCGATTCGCCCACACGCCTGTGGCCGCCCGACGCGTCCACCCTGAGTCGCCTGTTCGAGCGCCAGCGCCTGCAGCGCGGGCGCAGCCTGCAAGGTCAGCTTTTCGACATCAAGGAAGACGACGCCGGCCACGCCAGCGCGCGCTTTTCGGGCGGCGGCGACACGGTGTTTGAGCTCTCGGTGCAAGGCCTGGCCGATGCGCAAGGGCGCCCGCATTACGCCGCCCTGTGCAGCTGCAAGACCCAGCGTTTTTGCGAGCATGCCGCCGCGCTGCTGATCAAGCTGCAGCTGGCGGCGGAGCTGCCGCAGCGCAATGCCTTGCTGCAAAGCTGGGTGGAAGCGCTGCGCCGCAAGGCCGGGCGGGATGAGTTGAAAAGCTTGCCGCGCCTGCCCGAAGTGGATGCGGCCAAGCTGATGGACCTGCTGATGGCGGACGAGCCGCCGCCCAGCAAGCCTGCACCAGCGCCAGCCGCCGCAGCGCCCGCCAGTGTCACATCCCAAGCAGCCGGCACACCGGCCCGCTTCCGCCCGCGCTTGACATTGCGCAGCCTGGGCCGGGGCGATGGTCTGCTCGGCCTGGCACCTGGCTCACGCGCTGGTCGGCTGGGCCCGCGCGGTGACCAAGTCACCGTGGCCTGGGTGGACTGGACCTATCAAACACCCCAAGGCCAGCGCTGGGAAACCCCCGCGCCGCGCTCACTGCTGAACAGTCGCCCGGCGGCCAGCGTGCAGCTTGACGATCAGCAAGTGCTGCAGCGCGACCTGATCCGCGAGGCCGAAGCTCGCGACCAGCTCTGGGCGCTGGACCTGATTCCGCTCGAGAGCAAGCGCCTGCAATGGCGCGACCCCAAGGCAGGCGCCAATGTGCCTGAGGGCATGTGGACGTTGGCGCAGGAAGAGTTCTTTGCCGCCTTCTGGCTGGAGCAAGTGCCCCGGCTGCAGGCGCAAGGCTGGGCGGTAGAGGCGCTGCCTGGCTTTGCGCACCGGCCGCTGCAGCCAGAGGCCTGGACCATCCAGATCGACCGGCTGACGCTGTCCAAGCGCGAGGGCTCCTGGCTCTTGAGCCTGGGCGTCGAAGTGGAAGGCGAAGCCCTGGATCTGGCGCCCATGATTGCCGACCTGATCAAGCGCGACGGCCGCTGGCTGCAACATGAAGAGCTGGCCGAGATTGAGGACGATGCCATCGTCGTGCTGCACGCCCCCGGCGGGCGCCGCATCGAGGCGCCGGCGCTGACACTCAAAACCATCATCGGCGCGATGGTGGACCTGCTCACCGACCCCAAGCGCGCCGACGGGCCGATCCCGCTGAGCGACTGGGACGCCACCCGCCTGGCGCTGCTGGACATCGACGCCCGCACACGTTGGCAAATCAGCGGCGATGCGGGCCTGCGGGCCATGGCCAAAAAGCTGCAGGCCGCCGGCTCGCCCCAGCCCGTGGCGCCACCCAGCGGCCTGGGCCTGAGCTTGCGGGCCTATCAATTGCAAGGCCTGGCCTGGCTGCAATACCTGCGCGAACAAGGCCTGGCCGGCATCCTGGCCGATGACATGGGCTTGGGCAAAACCGCCCAGGCCCTGGCCCATGTGCTGCTGGAAAAACAAGCCGGCCGGCTGGACCGCCCGGCGCTGGCTGTGCTGCCCACCTCGCTGCTGTTCAACTGGCAGGCCGAGGCCGCGCGCATCGCGCCGCAGTTGCGCGTGCTCGTGCTGCAGGAGCCGGATCGCGCCCAGCACTTTGCGCATCTGCAGGAGTTTGATCTGGTACTCAGCACCTACCCGCTGCTCTGGCGCGACATCACACCGCTGGCGGCGCAGCCCTGGCATTTGCTGATTCTGGACGAGGCGCAAACGGTCAAGAACGCCAGCAGCCGCGCGGCCCGCTCGGTGCGCAAGCTCAATGCCCGCCATCGCCTGTGCCTGACCGGCACGCCGCTGGAAAACCATTTGGGTGAGTTGTGGGCGCAATTTGACTTTTTGATGCCGGGCTTCCTGGGCGACTCGCGCAGCTTCCAGCGCCTGTGGCGCAAGCCCATCGAGGTGGGCGGTGAAAACCTGCGCGCGCAATTGCTGGCCCAGCGGGTACGCCCCTTCATCTTGCGGCGCCGCAAGGAAGAGGTGGCCACCGAGCTGCCGGCGCTGAGCACGGTCACCCGGCGGGTGCAGCTCTACGGTGCGCAGCGTGATTTGTACGAAAGCGTACGTGTGGCCGCCGACAAGCAGGTGCGCCGCGAGCTGGCCAAGCATGGCTTTGGCGCGGCGCTGATATCGGTGCTGGATGCGCTGCTCAAGCTGCGCCAAGTTTGCTGCGACCCCTGGCTGGTCAAGGGCACGGCCATCGCGCCGGGCATGGAACGCGCCAAGCTGGAACTGCTGGGTGAGATGCTGCCCGAGCTGGTGGCCGAGGGGCGCCGAATCCTGGTGTTTTCCCAGTTTGCCGAGATGCTGGGCCTGATCGAGGCGGAGCTGGAGCGCCTGGATTTGCCGTTTTTGAGCCTGACCGGGGCCACCCCGGTGTCAGCCCGCGGCGCCTTGGTGCGGCGCTTTCAGGCCCTGGAAGTGCCGGTGATGCTGGTCAGCCTGAAGGCCGGCGGCGTCGGCCTCAACCTGACGGCGGCCGACACGGTGATCCACGTCGACCCCTGGTGGAACCCGGCCGTGGAGGCGCAAGCCAGCGCGCGCGCCCACCGCATCGGGCAGGACAAGCCGGTGTTTGTGTACAAACTGGTGGTCGCCGGCAGCATCGAGGAGCGCATGCTGGATTTGCAGGCGCGCAAACTCAAGCTGGCGGAAGGGGTGCTGGGCAGTGACGCGGCGGATGCCGTCAAGTTCACGGCCCAGGATCTGGATTTGCTGCTGGCGCCGCTGGGCTGATTGCCATGCTGGGCATGGCCGGCCCGGGCTGCCCGAGCGACACCAGCTGCGTGGAGCCGAACAGCGTCTTGATAAAAATCAAGGCCACTGTCGGCCCGGCAGCGATTAACGCTTGCGGTCGAAACGCAGGGCGGTGCGCACCAAGCTGCGACGGTCGCCACCGGCAAAACCGGCTTCAAAAGCTTCGTGCTTGCGACCCTTGTCGAGCGAACCGAGCTGCCACTCGGTGCAGGGAACGCGACGGGTTTGCTGTTGGTCTTGATGCTGCTGGGTTTTCATGGCTTTAGGCCTTTGCTCCTGACGGGTTCTGGGGCTCATCCACATGAGCTTCCTGTCCGTCTGCTAATCTCAACGCAGCGGCTCGCAGCCCGGTTGACAATCCGGGGCGAAGTTTTTTTCGTCATCTGTCACAAAGCGCTAAGCTGCCGCCATGAGTTCCGCCACCCTCCCCACCGACGCCCATCAACGCCATGCCCAGACCACCCTGGTGGCCTGCTTGTGCGCGGCCTGGTGCCGCACCTGTGACAGCTATCACGACACCTTCGCCCAGCTGCGCCAGCAGTTCCCCGACTACCGTTTCATCTGGGTCGACACCGAGGATGACGAAGAGCTGATCGGCGACCTGGATGTGGAAACCTTCCCGACCCTGCTGATCGGCGTGGGCGAGCAGCTGCGCTTCATCGGGCCGGTGACGCCACAGCTGGCCACCGCCCAGCGCCTGCTGGAAAGCGCGGTGCAAAGCCCCAAAGCCGGCGCGGCCGACCCTGCGGCGCAAGCCTTGCTGGTGCGTTTGCAAAGCAGTTGCTGAACGCGGCCTGATCGGCAGCCTTGAAGGCGGTCTTGCAGGCGCCTTGTCCGCGGTCTTGTGCAGGGGTTTGACCGGGCGGGCGACAATCACGCCATCCAAAACCCCTGCCGGGCCATACCCATGACCGTCCATTTGAAGAAATCCGCCCCCGCCGGCGCCATCGCCATTACCGTGGTGGATCGCGCCGCCTTCCAGGCCATCGCCCCCAAATTGCCTGCAGCCACCCGCAACTGGCTGGCTGCCGTGGGCTTCACCGGCGCCGCCGACACCCATGCCCTGCTGCCCGGCAAAGACGGCAAGCTGGCCCAGGTGTTTGCCGGCGTGGCGCATGGCGCCCACCCCTTTGCCCTGGCGGCCCTGCCGCAAGCCCTGCCCGAAGGCATTTACACCCTGAGCGAAGCCGGCATTCAGGTGGCGCCTGAGCAAGCGGCCCTGTCGTGGGAGCTGGGCGCTTATCAGTTTGACCTCTACAAGCCGCGCCGCCGCGCCCCGGCCCAGCTGGTGCTGCCGCCCAGCGCCGAGGCGCAGCGCGGCATGGCAATTGCCACCGTGATGGCCGCCACCCGCGATCTGGTCAACACTCCTGCCGAGCACATGGGACCGGAAGAGCTGGCCAAGGCCGCTGCCCTGGTGGCCAAGCAGCATGGCGCCAAGTTCAAGCAAGTCGTGGGTGATGAGTTGCTGAAGCAGAACTTCCCGGCCATCCACGCCGTGGGCCGCGCCAGCCACCGTGCACCCCGCCTGATCGAGCTGAACTGGTCCGGCGTGCCCGCCAAGTCCAGCGCCAAGGCGCCGCTGCTGAGCATCGTCGGCAAGGGCGTTTGCTTCGACACCGGCGGCCTGAACATCAAGGGCGGCGAAGGCATGCGCCAGATGAAGAAGGACATGGGCGGTGCCGCCAATGCCCTCGGCCTGGCTGCCCTGGTGATGGCATGCAAGCTGCCGGTGCGCCTGCAAGTGCTGATTCCGGCGGTGGAAAACGCCATCTCCGGCAATGCCTACCGCCCCGGCGATGTGGTGCCCACCCGCAAGGGCCTGCACATCGAAATCGGCAACACCGATGCCGAAGGCCGCGTGGTACTGAGCGATGCCCTGGCCTATGCCGCGGAAGGCAGCCCCGACCTGATCATCGACCTAGCCACCCTGACTGGCGCCGCTCGCGTGGCCCTGGGCGCGCAGCTGCCGGCCCTGTTCAGCAAGCATTTCGACACCGCTCGTGACCTCGTCGACCTCGGCCTGAAGCTGGACGACCCGATGTGGCATATGCCGCTGTGGGCGCCCTACAAAGCCGGCATCGAAAGCACGATTGGCGACATCGTCAACACCGGCAAGAGCGCCCTGGCCGGCGCCATCAACGCCGCGCTGTTCCTGGAGTACTTCGTGGCCGAGAACCAGGACTGGCTGCACATCGACCTGTTCGCCTGGAACGATGTGGCCCGCCCGGGTCGCCCCGTTGGCGGCGAGGCGCAGACCATCCGCACCTTGCTGGGCTATCTGGAACAGCGCTACGCGGCTTAAGCGAGCGCGCGGGCGAGTTACTCGCCCGCCTTCAACCAGGCCGCCGCGCGCTCGGCAATCATCAGCGTCGGCGAATTGGTGTTGCCGCTGGTGATGGTGGGCATGATGCTGGCGTCCACCACCCGCAGACCCGCCACGCCGCGCACGCGCAGGCGGCTGTCGACCACGGCGTCCACGTCATCGGCCCGGCCCATCTTGCAGGTGCCCACGGGGTGGAAGATGGTGGTGGCAATGTCGCCGGCCAAACGGGCCAGCTCTTCATCGCTCTGGAACTGCAGGCCGGGCTTGAACTCCTCAGGCTCGTAGGCGGCCAGGGCCGCTTGGCCGACGATGTGGCGGGTCAGCCGCAGGCTGGCAGCGGCGATGCGACGGTCTTCCTCGGTGCTCAAATAATTGGGCGCGATGGCGGGTGCTGCAGACGGATCTTTGCTGCGGATCTGCACCGTGCCCCGGCTCGTCGGGTTGAGGTTGCAGACGCTGGCGGTAATGGCGTTGAAGGCGTGCAACGGCTCGCCAAAGGCATCCAGCGACAGAGGCTGGACGTGATATTCCAGATCGGGCCAGCGCTTGTCGGGCGAGCTGCGCGTGAAGGCACCCAGCTGCGAGGGCGCCATGCTCATCGGGCCGCTGCGCCGCAAGGCGTATTCCAGGCCGATCAAGGCCTTGCCCCACAAGCTGCTCGCCATGGTGTTGAGCGTCTTGGCGCCGCTGACCTTGTAGACGCTGCGGATCTGCAAATGGTCTTGCAAATTGGCACCCACCCCTGGCAGCGCCTGCTGCACAGCAATGCCAAGCCGGGCCAGCAAATCGGCCGGGCCAATGCCCGAGAGCTGCAAGATCTGCGGTGAACCGATGGCCCCGGCCGCCAGCAGCAGCTCACCGCCGGGATTCAGCGCCACTTGCTGCAGGCCACGCGGCGTCAGAACCTCGGCCCCCGCGCAGCGCAAGCCGCCGCCCTCGGCCGGCAGCAATTGCAGACGCTGCACCTGGGCGCCGGTCCACATCTCAAAATTGGGGCGGGCATAGCAGGTCGGGCGCAAAAAAGCCTTGGCCGTGTTCCAGCGCAGGCCGGACTTTTGATTAACCTCGAAATAGCCCACGCCCTCGTTGCTGCCGCCGTTGAAGTCATCGGTAGCCGGGATGCCGGCCTGCACGGCAGCGCTGGCGAAGGCGTCCAGAATGTCCCAGCGCAAGCGCTGCTTCTCGACCCGCCACTCGCCGCCATGGCCGTGCGTGGCCTTGAAAGCGGCACTCGCATTGGGCGCTTTGCCGTCCAGGCGCCAGTGGTTCTCGTGCTGCTTGAAGAAGGGCAGGCTGGCGTCCCAGCGCCAGGCGGGGTCAGATGTTGCCTCGGCCCAGCCGTCGTAATCACGCGCCTGGCCGCGCATATAAATCATGCCGTTGATGCTGGAGCAACCACCCAGCACCTTGCCGCGCGGGTAGCGCAGGCTGCGGCCGTTCAAACCTGCATCGGGCTCGGTCTGGTAAAGCCAGTCGGTGCGCGGATTGCCGATGCAGTGCAGATAACCGACCGGGATGTGGATCCAGTGATAGTCATCCCGCCCGCCGGCCTCCAGCAACAAGACCCGCTTTGCCGGGTCGGCCGAGAGGCGATTGGCCAATAAACAGCCGGCCGTGCCGGCGCCCACAATGATGTAGTCAAAACTCATGGCGGCCATGCTGACGCAGCAGGCTTACACGAACAAGGGCGTTGCTACTGAGAGCCGAAAAAATCGTGGCCAGGCAGAGCAGCCTACGCCCTCTCAACGCTTCATCAGCCCAGATGCGAGCCCAGCACCGGGAAGAGCTTCATCAAGCCATCGGCCAACAACTCCACCGCCAGTGCCGCCAGGATCAAACCCATCAAGCGGGTCATGATGCTGATGCCGGTCTGGCCCAGCACCTTGGCAATACGCCCGGCCGCCGTGAACACCACATAAGTGAACAAGGCCACCACCACGCCATAGCCCACCAGCACGGCCAGTTCCCACCAGTGGCGGGTTTTCTCGGCGTAAATCACCATGGTGGAAATGGTGGCCGGACCGGTCAGCAAAGGAATGGTCAGGGGCACGACGGCGATGCTGGCGCCGGCATCGGCCTTGCTCTCGGCCGCATTGAGTTCCTCACCACTGGATTCAGCCGGCTTGGCGCTGAGCATCTGAATCGCGCTGATCAAGAGCAGCGTGCCGCCGCCGACCTGGAAGCTGGCCAAGGAGATATTGAAGAATTCCAGCAGCTTCAGACCCAGCAGCGAGCTCAGCGCAATCACCATGAAGGCCGTGAAGCAGCTCACCACGATGGTGTGCTTGCGCTGATCTTTGGTCAGGTGGCTGGTGAAATGAATGAAAAAGGGCAGCACCCCGATCGGGTTGACGATGGTCAGCAAGGCCACCAGCGGTTTATAGATATCCATGGCCCGCATTGTCTGCGCAGTGCAGCCCCCTCAGGCTGGCGCAAACCCCGAAATCAGCCCGCTGTTTGCGCCAGCTCGCACAAATAGTCCAGGCCAGCGGCCGCGCGCGGGCCGTACCAGCTCAGCAGCTCACCATCCACCAGTTGCACGCTGGCCTGCGGACACAAGGCTTGCGCCTCCGCCAGGTGACTGATGTCGAAGCGATAGGGCTCCGAGCTGAGCAGCACCCGGTCGACCTGCGCCAGCCAAGGCTCTGTGCCTTGCAAGACCGGGTAGCGCGCGGCGCCGGACTCGCCACCCCAGACCTCGGGCCAGCTCTGCCAGCCCACTTCGGCCAGCATGCGGGCGATGTAAGTGTCACGCGCCACCGTCATCCAGGGTTCACGCCAAATCAGATAAAGCACCCGCTGCGCCGGCCAGACCTGGCTGCGGCAACGCGCCAGTGCGGCTTGCAAGTCCTGCTGCAACTCAGCACAGCGCTGTGCCACGCCGGGCAAATGGCCGAAAGCGGCGAGCATTTGCGCCAGCAGTGCGAGGTTGTCTTGCGGGCCCTGCGGATGGGTGACGATGAGCTGCGGCACAAACTCGCGCAGCGCCTCGGCAGTCTCGGCACGGTTCTCGTCCACATTGACGATCACATGGCTGGGCCGCAAGGCGCGTAATTTGGACAAATTCACATCCTTGGTGCCCCCGACCTTGGGGACATCGCTCACGGCCTCGGCCGGATGAATGCAAAAACCGGTGCGCGCCACCAGATAGGGCCGCAAGCCAAGGGCGATTAGCAACTCGGTGACGCTGGGCACCAAGCTGGCAATGCGGGGCGCCGACGCCAATGCCGTGGCAGCGCTCACACCAAGCGGCTTTCGGCGCCGCCGGCAGCGCGCTCTTCCGCCTGCGCCGCATCCTGCAACACAAGAAAGACAGCGCAGCAACCGCGCAAATAGACCAGGGTGGGCAGCACCAAGGCCACGGCGAAGACGGTGCCGCCGCCGACCAAGGCCGCCATGCCCAGCGGTGTGGCCGCCAGCGGCGCCCCGGCCGCGCCCAGGCTGCGCAAGCCATAGCCAAACAGGCCGGCCATCAATTGCTGGGCCGGCACATCAATGCCCGTCAGCCACACCACCAGCATGGCCCAGGCGCGCCCGCCACTCATCACCACCAAGCTCACCAAGGCACTCACCAAGCCTGACACGGCCAAAGCCGCGGCCATCAGCGCCGCCGCTTCCAGCGGGCCATGGCGCAGTTGGCGCCACAGCATGCGCACGGTCTCCAGCACGCCATTGCCCGCCCAGATCGAAGGCCCGGTCAGCGGCCCCACCAGCACGATGCCGCTGAAAGCCACCACCCCCAGAAACACCACACCCACCGGCACCAGCAAAGCGAACAAGGCCACGCCCACCCAGGGCAGGCTCGCCGCCCACAAAAGCGCCAGCAAAGCGCCCACGCCCAAGGCCACCGCCATCAGCAGGAAGAGCAGGCAGAGCAAAACGCGCGGCGCGGTCCGCAGGGCGGCACGCAAGGCATCGGCCACATCACGCACAGGCCGGCCACGCGCCTGATCCATGAGCAACAAGCCGGTGGTATTGAGGCCTAGAAAAGCGCTCACCAAGGCACCGGCCGCCCAAATCCAACCCGTCAGATTGTTCGCCTTGGCCAGGGCCGACTCGGCCGAAGCCAGCATCAAGCCCGCCAAGCAAAAAGCCGCCAGCAAGGCATACAAGGCCTGGCCATTACGTGGGGCATCCAGGCTGGCCAGCACCCGGTTCAAATCCTGCAAACTGATTTTTCTCGACATGGCTTGATCATAGCCAGCCTCTTTTGCAAGCAGTTTTGCCAAACTAATTCACAGTTCGCACGGAATCATCACCAGGGTTTTTTCTAGCAACCGAAAAACAACACTTGGCATTTCCTGCATGACCTCTGGCTAGACCCATCGCCCATAATGTTTTACCTGTGTTTGGAAGCCGCACCTTCGCTTGAATGGTTCACGATGGGCTGAAGCTCCACATGGTTTTTCTTGGTATTGAAAGGGCTTCCCCATGGGAAACAAGCTTTACGTCGGCAATCTTGCCTATAGCGTGCGTGACGAGTCGCTGCAAGAAGCGTTCTCGCAATTTGGTTCGGTGACCTCCGCAAAGGTCATGATGGACCGTGACACAGGTCGTTCCAAGGGCTTTGGCTTCGTGGAAATGGGCTCTGATGCAGAAGCACAAACCGCCATCAACGGCATGAATGGTCAAGACCTCGACGGTCGCGCCATCGTCGTGAACGAGGCTCGTCCTCGTGAAGAGCGTCCGGGCGGCTTCGGCGGCGGTCGTTCGGGTGGCGGCGGCTTCGGCGGCGGTCGCTCGGGTGGCGGCGGCTTCGGCGGCGGCGGTGGCGGCTACGGCGGCGGTGGCCGTTCGGGTGGCGGCGGCTTCGGCGGCGGTGGCGGCTACGGTGGTGGTGGCGGTGGCCGCTCCGGCGGTGGCGGCGGCTACGGCG
Source organism: uncultured Roseateles sp. (assembly GCF_945956965.1). Taxonomy (GTDB): domain Bacteria; phylum Pseudomonadota; class Gammaproteobacteria; order Burkholderiales; family Burkholderiaceae_C; genus Paucibacter_A. The sequence goes on along the minus strand of NZ_CAMFJS010000006.1, from coordinate 44,285 downwards.
GCGGCCGTTCGGGTGGCGGCGGCTATTAATTAGCCCCGGTCTCTCGACCTGCAATAAAAAGGCACCCTCGGGTGCCTTTTTCTTTTTCTGCACTACTTTTGCGCCGCTTTTGCGCCAACGCTGCTCCGGCGCTGGCCAAGCGCTGAACCGGGCCAGCGCCAAGTCAGCGGGGTCGCAGGGCTCGCCCGGCCCCGCGCATCAACGCTGCCAGCCCACTTGCGCCTTGGCAAAAATCTCGGTGCTGCGCTGGCGTGAGGGGCGCTCGTCAGCCTGGCTCAGCCCCAGGCTGAACACCCGGTTCAAGCCTTGGCGGTGGGTGTAGACCAGCGAGAGATGGTTGCTGCTGTCCTGCGCCGCGTTCAAGCCCAATTCGGCGCGGCGTTGAAACTGGCTGTGCTGCGCAATGGCGCGCAGCGAATCCTGCGGGCTCAGATGCAGCACCAGCAAGGTCTGCCAATTGCTGTCGGTGAAGCCGCGCTGGCCCTGCGGATTATTCACATAGCTCTGGCCCACTTGCTGCTCCAACTCCAGCCCGAAGCCTTTGGGGCTGGGCAAACGCAGGCGCGCCTCCAACCAAAGGCTGGCGCCCCGGCCTAGGCGGTCGGCCTCCACATCCAGGCGCCGCCCCAACTCCAACTCGGCGGTGATGAAGGTCAGCCAGGCATTGGGGCTGGACTCGAAGCCCAGCAGCACGGTGCGCGGCGCATGCACAGGCCCATCGGATTTGGCGCGCTGCTGATCCAGGCCCAGATGCGCCCAGACGCCGGTGTTGCGATCGCTCGCCAGCCAAAAGCCGGGCTGCAAACGCCGCTCGATCAAGCGATTACCCGGCACGCCCAACTCTGCATCCGCCAGCGTTTGCGCCTGCACCAGCTTGAGCTGCCAATCCAGCTCATAAGCCTGAAAGCGCGACCACTCGCCCAGTGGCGCCAAGCTCTGCGAGCCGGCCTTTTTGTGCAGATTCAAAGTGAGGCGACGAAAGCTCGCCTGGCTGACAAAGCCGTTGTCATTGGCGAAGCGCGGACTCACATCCTCCAGATGCAGCTGATTGCTCCAATCCTCACTGCGATGACGCCAGGCCAGCCACAGATGATGGCCGGACGCGGCGGGCCCGCTCTGGGCCTGGCCGTGCTCATCAAAGGCCACGCTCGTGCGCGACCACAGCAGATGGCCGCGCACGGCATCACCGGCGCCCGGGGCCCAGGCGAAGTCGCTGCCCAGCACCTCGTTGCGGCGCCCCTGGCCATAGTCACGCGATGACACCAAGCCGCCCAAGGTGACCGGCGCCAGCTGCATACGCCCACGCATAAAGCTGGCTTGCGAAACACCCGGCTGCGCGTAGCTGGCCGTGCCAAAGGCATTGGCACGCAAGACCTGACCCCCACCGGCATCCCGCAAACTCAGCACCGTGGCTTCCGCCAAAGCGCCGCGCCAGGTGGCGCGCAAACCCCAGTCGGGGTCAGTAATCGCGCGTGAGTAGAAAGCAGCCAGGCCGCGGTTCTGGCCTTCGTCATCGGGCTGGCTTTGTCCCACGACGTCGGTGCTTTCCAAAAAGAAGGGACGCTTTTCCTGCTGGCTGAGGGCGAAACGGGTATTGCCCGTCAGCTGCGGCGCGTCCAGTTCGACCTGCGAAAAGTCAGGGTTCAGGGTGGCGTCAATCACCCAGTCGGCGCGCGGCCGCCATTTCAGCTCAGCGCCCACATTCAGGCTTTGGCTGCGGCTGTTCGGCTGGCCCGGTTCAGTGACTTGCAAGCGGCGCGCCGTCAGCTCGGGGCGGATGCTGATGAAGCTGCGCTCGCGCACCTGCTCCACCAGGTCATCCAGGCCGCCCAGCACTTGCAGTTCGGCGATGAAGCTCAAAGCCTCTTTGGTGAGTGGCGCGCTGAGCATCAAGCTGGCCGCCTCATCCCGCGGCATATTGCGCACCACCATCACGCGCCAGGGCGGGCCCTCGCTGTGCGGGAAACGCAGCGAGGCCAGTGGCCAACGCAGCTCGATGCTGTAGCCATCGGGCAGGCGCTGCGCAGCGGCTTCAAGCTCAAAGTCGGGCGAAAAATCCTCCACATCGTCGTCGGCAGTAAAGAGCCCATCGGCCAGCACGCCGGACGCGCTGATGCGCACAAACTGGGCCGAGCGGCGCTGGCCCACCGGGTCGATCACCACCGAGACAAAGTCCTGGTCGCGGCGCACCCGGTCGCGCCGGGTCAGCGGCGCGCGGATCAAGTCCGGCGCGGGGTCGTAGGCGCGGATGCCGAAGATCAGCGCATCGGCACTCGCCACCACCTGCACCGTGGTGCGCCAGGGCGCGGGCTTTTTGTCCTCGGGCTGGAACTGCACAAAGCGGTCGTAAATGGGCGCGCGCTGCCACAGCGCTTCGTCGAGCCGGCCGTCGATCACGGGCGGCGACTCCGTGCTTTTGAGGCGCAGGGCGCGCGGGCCCTCCATCGGGGCCGGCTCAGCTGCCCATGCAGGCGCAGCCCAAGTCATGACCACCAGGGTCAGGCCAGAAAGAATTGATTTCATGCGGCAAACAGATCAGGGCATGACAACAGCGAGGCTCGCCTCGCGTCAGCCGGGTCATGGTGCGACGCCTAGCGCGCCGGCGCAGGCCGGGACGCGGGGTCGAGAAAGGCATCATGGCCGGGGCGCAAAGCCCCAGCGAACGGCCCTAGCAGGGGTGAAGTACTTTCATCATCATGCTTGCCTCCTGATGACCCTGGCTCCCAGGGTGCACCGCTTTTGATCGGGTGCCGCAGTGTAGGCAGCGGCTGGCGCCCGCGCAAGTCAGCGCAAAGCAACAGACCCGCTACTCGCCCTGGCGATGTTTGCGCGGCCGGCCGACCAGTGCCCGGTCAAAGATAACGTTAGGCAGCAAGCGCAAGAGCCGCGCCACCCAACCCATCTGCCAGGGGATGACCCGAAAACCCACGCCCTGCCCGATGGCCTCAAAAGCCTTGGACGCGAAATCTTGCGCCGACATCAAAAAAGGCATGCGGTAGCGGTTCTCGCGAGTCAGCGGCGTGTCGATATAACCCGGCGCAATCGTCACCACCTTGACGCCGAAAGGTCGGCACTCACCGCGCAGGCTTTCGCAATAACTGATCACCGCCGCCTTGCTGGAGCAGTAGGCCGCGTGACCCGGCAGGCCGCGAATGCCGGCCACACTGGCCACACCCACCAGGGTGCCGCTGCCGCGCTGGTTCATGGCCTGAATGAAGGGATGAAAGGTGGCGGCCAGGCCGATATTGTTGGTGGCATAGACGCGCTGCATCACGGCCAGATCTTCGTAAATCGCGCTGTCGATGCCCACGCTGATGCCGGCATTGGCGATCACCACATCGGGCAGGCCCTGGGCGGCGATGCAATCGCGACCGGCCGCGACGATGGACTCGACCACGCTGACGTCAGCGCCGTAGATGCGAAAACGTTCCGGGCTCAGGCCCTGCGCTTGCGCCCATTGCTGCAATTCGGCCGTGCGCCGCGCCACCAGGGCCAGACGCCAGCCTTGGCGGTAATACTCCAGTGCCAGCGCTTGGCCCAGGCCGCTGGAGGCGCCGGTGATGTAGGCAAGGCCTGTCGTCGTCATCGCTTGCTTCCGGGTTTGGCCACAGGCGTGAACTGCGCCGTGCTGCGGCCGCTGAAGCTCAGGCGGCCACTGAGGTTGTCGTATTCAAAGCTTTGCGCCTGGATCACACCATTGGCATAACTGATGCGCACCGGCACATGGGAGCGCAGCAACTCGGTGTTGACGAAGGCGTGCAAGAACTCGCCGCGCATCTCCAGCTTGGGCGCGGCGGCCAGTTCGCCCTGGCTGTCGCGTTCGAAGCGCTGCACATGCACATCGCCCATCAGCTGCACCTCGCTGCCATCGCCGTTGCTGAGCGCGCGGGTGGCGCTGGCCAGGGTCAGGCTGCCATCGCCGCCGATGGCGCGCAGACGGATGCCGTCAATCTCCAGCGTGTCGTCGTCGGCGAAATGGCGCATCTCGGCACCTTCGATGCGCACCCGCAGCTTGCCGTCGGCCGCCACTTTCTGCAGATCGAAATTGCGCATGCGGTAGTCAAAGACATGACGGACCGGCTTGGCTTCGCTGGGTTCATCGGGCCGCGGCGTGTGCTTGAGCAACCACCAACTGCCCGCCGCCAGCAAGGCCATCAAAATCAGCGGCAGATAGGCCGAGAGCAAGGCCTGGATGCGCCAGATCAGCGGCTGCACCTGGCGTGGCGGCCTCAATACGGTGACGGCCGGCAGCGGCCGGGCGGGCACGGCCGAAGTCGGCCGCGTGGACATTAGGCCAGCCTCCCGCCGTCCAGCGTATCGAGGTGGCCATTGAGCAAATCAGCGTAGCGGCCGCAGGCCTGCAGCATCAGGTCGCAGCACTCGCGCGCCGCGCCGTGGCCACCGGCCGCGCTGGTAACGTAATGCGCCACCGCCTTGACCTCGGCATGGGCTTGCGCCGGCGCGCAGGCAAAGCCGGCGCGAGTCAGCAAGGGCAGATCGGGCCAGTCATCGCCCATGGCGGCCACCTCGCCCCAGCTCAGGCCCAGGCTGTCCAGCAGCGGCTGGGCCACGGCGAGCTTGTCTTTGGCCCCGTAGCTGGCATGGCGAAGGCCCAGATCCGCCACGCGGCGGCGCACGGCAGGTGAGTCACGGCCGGTGATGATGATGGGCGTGATGCCAGCCTGATCCAGCAGCTTGAGGCCATGGCCGTCCAGCGTGGAGAAGGCTTTGAAGCTCTCGCCCTGCTCGCCGATGTAGATGCGGCCATCGGTCAGCACACCGTCCACATCGAAGATGGCGGCCTTCAAACCCAGGCCCTGACCTTGCGCTTTGAGGAGCAAGTCAGTGGGGAATTTCAGTGCGGGGCTCAGCATCAGATCACCTTGGCGCGCATCAAATCATTGATGGTGATGGCGCCTTGCAGCGTCTGCTGCTCGTCCACCACCAGCACCACGGTGATGCGGGCGGCTTCCATCAGCGCGGCGGCGTCCACGGCCAGGGCCTCGGCGGCCACGGTGCGGGGCTTGGCGTGCATCACTTGCGCGGCATTGAGCCCACGCAAGTCCTGACCCTTTTCCACCAGACGGCGCAAGTCACCGTCGGTGAAGATGCCTTGCACGCGGTCAGCGGCGTCCACCACGATGGCCACGCCCAGGCTCTTGGCCGACATCTCGCGCATCAGCTCGGTAAACGGTGTGTCCAGCGCCACGCGCGGCAGATCAGCGCCGCTGCGCATCAGGTCGCGCACATGGGTCAAGAGCTTGCGGCCCAGCGCGCCACCGGGGTGCGAGCGGGCAAAGTCCTCGGGCTTGAAGCCCCGCGCGTCCAGCAAGGCCACGGCCAGGGCATCACCCAGGGCCATTTGGGCGGTGGTGCTGGCGGTGGGCGCGAGGTTCAGCGGGCAGGCCTCTTCGGCCACGGCGCTGTCCAGCACGATGCTGGCATGACGCGCCAGGCTGGACTCGGCCCGGCCGGTCATGGCCACGATGGTGACACCCAGGCGCTTGAGCACCGGCAGCACCACATTCAATTCATCGCTTTCGCCGGAGTTGGACAGCGCCAGCACCACGTCATCGGCGGTGACCATGCCGAGGTCGCCGTGGCTGGCTTCACCTGGGTGCACGAACAAGGCGGGCGTGCCGGTCGAGGCCAGCGTGGCCACAATCTTGCGGCCCACATGGCCGCTCTTGCCCATGCCCATCACGGCCACGCGGCCGCTGCAGTTCAAGACCGCCTGCACCGCCTGCGCGAAGGCTTCGCCCAGCCGGGGGCCGAGATCGGTCAATGCCTGTGCTTCGATGGCCAGGGCTTTGCGCGCGGCGCCAACCGCACGCGCGGGGTCAAATGTGGGTGCTTGGGTCATGGGGGGAAGTATATCGAGGGGGTGCTCGCTGAGTCGGCTTGACGCCGGTGAAAGACCGATGCGGCCAGGTCAAAACACAGCCTAGCTGCCTGCTATGCTGCGCTCGCTTTCTTGCCAATGAGGGGTTCGATGCGCAGCAGGGTCTCGAGGGTGCTTGTCTGGATGCTGGTCGGAGTCGCCAACGCGCCCGCCTTGGCCGAGGATGTGCCCCTGCACTTTGTCACAGAGCCTTTTCCGCCCTACACCTACGCCGTGAACGACAAAGCCGCCGGCCCCATGGTTGAGGTGCTGCGGGCGGTTTGCGAGCAACTCAAGCGCAGTTGCAAGATCGAGGTGCTGCCTTGGCGCCGAGCGCTGAGCCTGGCCCAGAGGGGCGCGGCAGACGGCATCTTCACCGTTGTCGACACACCAGAGCGGCGCGCGGCCTTCCACATCAGCTTGCCGGTCATCGATGCCCGCTACACCTTGTTCGCCCAAGCCGGCGCGGACTTCCGTTTTGATGGCGACCGCCAGACACTCAAAGGGCGCACCATCGGCGTCTACGGCCCGTCCGGCAGCTCCTATGCCTTGGATCAGCTGGTCGACGGTGTGGCCGATGTGAGCAAGGTGCTGGAGTACGACAACATCACCGTGCTGCGCAAGCTGGCCGCGGGGCGCTATGGCCTGCAGGGTTTGGTCTTGATCAACGAGGCGGTGGCGCTGGATTTGATTCGCACGGAAAAGCTGTCTGGCCTGCAAGCCGCCGGCACCGTCAAGCAATTCAGTTATTCCTTCGGCCTGAGCCGGGCACGCTTAACTACGGCAGACGCGCGCCAGTTCGATACCGCGCTGGCCGACTTGTGCAGCAGCGGCCGCACCGCCGCCTTGCTCAAGCCCTACGCGGTGCCCGCGGCGGCGTGCAGGCATTCTTGATTGATTGACGGCCGACCGGACGGACGGTCGGTCAGTCAGTAGCCATGAATGAAAAAGGCCACCCGAAGGTGGCCTTTTTGTGCACGACGGCGCCTGAGCGCCGATGCGATATCAGGGGTAGAGGCCGCGCTCTTCACGCGCTTCCAGCACCCGGGTGCAAGCCACCACAAAGGCGGCAGTACGCAGCGTGATGCGATGCTGCTCCGACACGTCCCAGATGTGCTTGAAGGCGCCGGTGATGATCTTGTCCAGGCGGACATTGATCTCGTCCTCGGTCCAGAAGAAGCTGCTGAAGTCTTGCACCCACTCGAAGTAGGACACGGTCACGCCGCCCGAATTGGCGATCACGTCCGGCACCACCACGATGCCGCGGTCCGCCAGCACGGCGTCGCCGTCGGGCGTGGTCGGGCCGTTGGCGCCTTCCAGCACCAGACGGGTTTGCAGGCCTTCGGCACGTTCCTTGTTGATCTGACCTTCCAGCGCGGCCGGAATCAGCACATCGCTCTTGACCTTCCAGAAGTCTTCGTTGGCGATCTTGTCGCCGCCGCTGAAGCCGGCCACGCCGCCGGTCTTGGCCACATGGTCGAGCAGGTTTTGCATATCAAAACCGCGCTCGTTCAGGATGGTGCCGGTGTGGTCTTGCACGCAGACGATGCGCGCGCCGCTGGCCGCGAACAACTTGGCCGCGATGGAGCCCACATTGCCGAAGCCTTGCACAGCGATGCGAGCGCCTTCCATCTCGATGCCCAGGCGGCGCATGGCTTCACGGCCGATCACGAACACACCGCGGCCGGTGGCCTGCACGCGGCCCAGCGAACCGCCCAGGGCGATGGGCTTGCCGGTGACAACGCCGGTGGCGGTGGCGCCCACGTTCATCGAATAGGTGTCCATCATCCAGGCCATGATCTGGCCATTGGTGTTGACGTCGGGCGCGGGAATGTCTTGCTGCGGGCCGATGATGATGCCGATCTCGCTGGTGTAACGGCGCGTTACTTTTTCCAGCTCTTTCTTCGACAAGGCCTTGGGGTCAAGGCGGATGCCACCCTTGGCGCCACCGTAAGGCAGGTTCACGGCCGCATTCTTGATGGTCATCCAGGCAGACAGGGCCATCACTTCTTCCAGCGTCACATCGGGGTGATAACGCACGCCGCCCTTGCCCGGGCCGCGGGTCAGGCTGTGCTGGACGCGGTAGCCTTCATAGTGGGCGATGGTGCCGTTATCCAATTCGATCGGCACGTCCACAATCAGCGCGCGCTTGGGCCGGCGCAGGGTCTCAACCCAGCGCGCCAGATTGCCCAGGTAAGGCTCCACCGCATCGATCTGCGAAAGATAAGTGCCCCAAGGGCTGTTGCGGGTGGGCGAGACAAAGGACAGGTTGGGCATGTAATGCTCCGTAACTTTTGGTGGCCCGAACGGTATCAAGACTTGACCCCATCCGTCCCCAAAGTCCGAAGCCGAGTGCACATGCCGCTATGCGGCTTGCGCATAGGGCGTGCGTTCAGCGAGCATTGCTGGCCTGAGGCGGCACGGCCCCGAGCATGCCAAGGGCATAGTCGGGGCGCCAATCAACGCAAACAGTGCCGCGGCGCTCAGGGCATGCCGATCTTCTGCAGCCGCCCCACTTGCAGCGCCATATCGGCGAAGTGCAGGCGGTCGGCCTCGGCCGAGGCGCTGCGCGAGGCGGACTCCAGCCGGGTCTTCAGCGCCGGCAGGCTGGCGTGTAGCCAGGGGATGAAGACGGTGTCGTCACCGGTCTCGACCATGGCCTGGGCGGCGGCCGGTGTCAGCGGCAACTCGGCCCGCAAGGCCTCGGCCATCTTCTTCTCGTCGGCGCCGCCCTTGGCCCAGGCGTTCAGCAAGTCCTTGGCCGCGTCGATATAGCCGCGCTGCAAAGCGCGCCGGGTCGGGCTGCTGCTCTTGAGATCACCCCAGACCGCGGTGTTGATGTCTTTGCCCAGGTCCAGCGAAGAGTAGGCCGCCGGATTGCTGCGGCGCTGGCTCTCCAGCAAGGCCACGGTGGAGCCGGCCATCAAGTCGCTGACCATGCCCGCCTGCAACCGGTCGATGGCGGCGTAGCCACCATAGACCGACACGCGATCCACCACCGCCGGCGCCGCATAGGGCTCCAGCGAGGCCGCCCCCTCGCCCAAGAGATATTGCACCGCCTGCTTTTGCTCGGCCGCTGACACCTGCGTGGGCAAGCGACTCTTGCCATCGTCCATGGCCGGCATCACCCCAGCCAAAAGGCGGTTGACGGACTTCAGCAAGCCGACATGGCGCGACAGCATCACGCCGTAAGTGGAGGCATAGAGCTTGGCATCGCCACCGGTCGCGGCGTCCAGTTGATCCAAGGAACGCCGCAGATTGGCCACCCCCAGGCGGGTGGCTTGCACCCGCTCGGCGCCGGTGTTCTCGGTCAGCACGCGGGGGTCGAGGTGGAAGCGGCTGATCAGCTCGGCCGATTCTTCACTGGCCCAGAACAAGCGGCGGTCGCGCGCGAAGGTCTCGGCAAAAGCGGCCAGTTCGCGTCGCTCGCTGGCCGGGTCGCTGCCGAAGCGGCCGTAGCCGTACTTGATGGCGGCGAAATCGTAGGGGCCGATCACGCTCCACAACTGGGTGATGCCGTCGCCCGGTTGCGCAACCTGATTGAAGCGCCCGTAGGCCATGATCGAGCTATTCGGGCCATAGCGATTGGCGAACTCGGGCTGGCGCATCTGCGCCACCGTATGGGCGGTGGACGCAATCTGGTTATGCATCAGACCCAAGGTATGGCCGACCTCGTGGGCAACGATATAGCTCAGCAAGGCACCCGACTTTTCGGTAGACAGCGGCAGCGTGCGCGCGCCGGCATCAACGCTGCTGAACAGCGCCCAGTAGTACTGGCCGAAGCCTTCAATCACCGCCGGCCAGATTTGGATATGAGCCGACAGCGTCTCACCCGAGCGCGGGTCGGTAACGCGCGGGCCCATGGCATTGATGTTCTCTTGGGGCACCCAGCGGATGACATTAATGGTGACATCTTCCGGCGACCATTCCGGGTCTTGCTCGGGCGTGGGCGCATCCAGCACGCGAATGGCATTGCTGAAGCCCGCCGCCTCAAAGGCCGGCAGCCACTGCAGCACGCCAGCTTTGACATAAGGCTTCCAGCGCTCCGGCATGCCGCGCCCGAGGTAGTAGGTGATGGGCTTGATGGGGTCGCTGAGTGGCGCTGCCGGGTCGGCCTTTTCCAGGCGGAAGCGGCCGATCAGCGCTTGCTTGTCTTGGGCGCTGCCGCGCTCGGACTCAAACTCGGTGTAGTCGTTCTGGAAGAAGCCCACCCGCGGATTGGCCGGGCGGCCGACCATCGGCTGCTCGGGCAAGAACACGATGGAATGGCCCAGCACCATCGACACCGGCTGCGGCCCCGCCGTCGGGTCCGACTTCAGCCCAGCCAGAAAGGTGATGTGCGAGCGCACCGTCAGCGCATCACCACGCACGCGCACGCCGTCGATGTACGACTTGCTCGGATCCACCGCCGCCGGCACCGCGCCCACCTTGGCCAGGATGCTGCGGCCTGTGGCGGCGCCAATATCGTTGGAGAAGGTGGCCGTCACATCCAGCACCGTGCTGCCATCGGGCAAGCCGCCCACCACGGGAAAGCTGGCGATCAGCGCGCCGGTTTCCGAACTGCTCAGCGCCACATCGATCGGGCGGACCTTGGGGTCTGCGCTGGCCGCGCCCGGCGGGTCGTTGGCTTGCGCGCCAGGAAAAGTGGGGCCACCCGGCGAGACACCGGCGCGGCGCTTTTGCGTCGTGCTCAGGTCCCGCACATGGATGATGTTGCCCACGCGCTCGAAGCGGGCCAGCAAGCTGTTGACTTGCAAGCCCTTGTCGGTCGTGACCGCACCGGCAGGCACCCGCACCAGCTCCGTGTACCAGAGCAGCGGCTTGCCAACAGCCCCAGGCGGCAGCACGACCAAAGTGCTGGCACCCTTGCGATAGGCGCTGAAGCGCGCGGCGCCAATGCGTTGCGCACCCTGCAGCACCGCGGCCGGATCGGCCGGCTGCGCCGCGGCGCCGGCCGCAGGCTGCGGCACGGCTTGGGCGAATGCGGCACTAGGGTCAAAGACCAACGCGGTGATGGCGGCGGTGGCCGCAGCAGCGGCAATCAGCTTCGAGGCGAGAGGCATGAACTCACTCCTGTATGGGGGCTGGTCGCGGCAGCAACGGCGCTGCACTCCGGTGGGTCGTGCAATCGGTATGGCGGTGGCCGGTGCAGTGCAGTGCGAATTGCGGGGGCTTACGCCACCCGACTTACTTCGAAATCTAGCTTGGCTTGGCATTGTGCATGGCCGAATTCACGGCCTTGCAGGCTGTCTTACACATGGCCTTATTCGCTGACGATCTGTCCCTTGGTGCCAGCGTCACTGTCGGTCCAGGTGTCTTCGCCCTTGAGGCGGCGGTCGCCTTGAATCCGGTAGGTGATGGTGCCGGTTTTGAAGGTTAGGCCGCCATCGCTGCGCTTGGCTTTGACTTTCTTGCCATTCACCCAAACATGCTCCTTGGCGTCGATGCGGATGGTGGCGACGGTGGCGCCGCTGTCCGACTTGGCCACCCATCGCCCGGCGTAGGGGTTCTGAGCCGTCGGGCTGGCTTTGGGCTCAGCAGCTGCGGCAGGCGCGGCAGGCGCGGCCGCCTCATTGACGAAGCCGGCCTTGGCGTTTTCCGCTTTGGTCTTGTGAATGTCGCAGCCCTGGCCTTCAGAGACTTGCGTGCAACCAGAGCGCTCCAGCTGCTGCGCGTATTTGGAACTGATGGCATAGGCGCTGGGCTGAATGGCTAGCGCCAAGAGGGCTAAAGCCAATGACTTTGCTTTCATGAAACGTCCCTTTCGATATTGAGTTGCGGGTGAACTGAAGAATAGATTCTTGTTCCCGAGCACCGTCAGAGGCAGTGGCATCGCCGCCATGGCACGGCTGCGCAGCGTGCTCATCAAGGGTCTGGCCAAGCGAAGGAGGCGAGGCGGTCGAAGCATCATCAAGACTCCGGTGAAGCGACTGCCCCAGGCGGCGCCAGACACAGTCTTTTCGTCGCGGAGACTCGGTGAATCGAGCCTGAATCACGAGGGCGAATTGAGCTGGAAAGCTGGTGAGGGCGCTGAAGCAAATTCAGCATATCACCAACGTGTCGGCGCCAAATGAAGGCTTTGTGGCACCCCAAGCTGGGCGCTGAATTTGAATTCTCAGCGCAACTTCTTGTTAGAAGCTGCCGAGGGTTATTCGGCTTTGATGGGCTTGGAAGGTGCCAAGCCCATCACCGCTTCTTGCGTTGCATCGGGGTGATGGCCTACACCAAGGCTGTGCTGCTAACGCTAGCCTTCATCGCGGTCAGTGCTGACCCAAGCCAACTCAATCGGCACATCCACGATCAGCGCGCGCTTGGGCCGGCACAAGGACAAGCCAAGCGCGGCATCGGCTGGGAAGCAAGTTACGCCCGACTTTGTGGGACACAAACGCCAAGGCCTCCCGGCCTGAGCGCCGACAGCTTTAGTTCGCCAGCTTCCAGTCGCCCTTGTCGATCGTCAGCAAGACGCGCGCATTGTCTTCCAGGCCCCAGTGGTCCTTGGCCGAGTAGCGGATCACACCCTGGGTGATGGTCACGCCCTTGCTGCTCTCCAACGCATCCTTGAGCGCGGCGCGGAATTCCGGTGTTCCCGGTTTGCCCTTCTTGAGCGCCACCGGCACCGCAGCTTGCAGCAGCAGGTGCGCGTCGTAGCCATGCGCCGAGAACTGGTTGCGCGTGCCCGCGCCAAACTGCTGCTCGTAGCGCTCAACGAACTCGGTCGCCAGCTTCTTGGAGGGATGCGCCGCAGGCAAAGATTCCGGCATCACCGCCAACCCAGCCACCACGATCGCGCCCTCAACATCCTTAGCGCCCAAACGGATCAGGTCACGCGAGGCGGCGCCATGGGTCTGGTAGATCTTGCCCTTGTAGCCGCGCTCCACCATGGCTTTGTGCGGCATCGCGGCGCCGCTGCCCGACGCGCCGATCAGGATGGCGTCCGGGCGCGCCATGGTGAGCTTGATTGCCTGCGCCGTCACGCTGGTATCGGACCGCGCGAAGCGCTCCGTCGCCAGCGAAGTGAGGCCAGCCTTCGCCGCCAGCGCCTCGAAGGCCTTCAGCCAGGTCTCGCCATAAGCGTCGGAGAAGCCGAGAAAGGCATAGGTTTTGATGCCGCTCTTCTTCATATGCTCAACCAAGGCGGAGGCCATCAAGGGCGTGGACTGCGCCACGCGGAAAGTCCAGGCGTCCTTGCCCTCAGGGAGATCGACCGGCGAGGTCGAGATCTGCACCGTCTGCCCTTCGAGTGCGACAGCCGACAGCGCAATCGAGGCCGGCGTCGCAGTGGAGCCGACGATCACGTCAACCTTGTCCTCGGTGATGAAACGGCGCCCGTTCTTGACCGACTGCGTCGTGTCAGAGGCATCGTCCAGCATGATGAGCTTGACCTTCTCGCCGCCGATAGTGTCGGGCCACAAGGAGATGCCGTTCTTGGTCGGGATGCCAAGGCCCGAGGCCGGGCCGGTCAGCGGCAGACTCACGCCGATGGTGATATCGGCATGCGCGGCGCCGACGAAGGTAAATGCACTCAATATCGCGGCAAGCAAAGGGCGGATCGACTTTTTCTTCATCATCATGTCTCCTGGCTAGTTTGAACTAAGGGCACGCCACGCGGCCTGCTTTCAACTCTCGGGGGCACACAGCTTGCGCAGCAGCGCAAGCAGCTGTTCTTTCTCGGCCTGGCTCAATGCGGCAGAGATACGTTCGTCGTGCTCTTTCACCGCTTGCTTGTAGCGCTTGAGCTGGCGTGCGCCGGCTTTGGTGAGCAGCAAGCTGTAGGAGCGGCGGTCGCCAGAAGCCTGGCGCTCGATCAAGCCCTTGTTCTCGAAGTCGTCGATGATCGCAACCACGCCGGAGCGCGCGATACCCATCACTTCGGCCAGGCGTGTCTGCGAAATTCCGGGGTTGTTCTCAACAATCACCAACGACGAGAAGCGCTGAGGCGTGATCTCTTCCGCCCCCATGGTGGCGCCGAAATCTTCGTAGATGGACAGCTGCGCACGCCGCACCGCATAGCCGACCAAGTCGTCGAGCACACCGTACGCCACACCGTCGATGCTGGCATTGAAATGAATGTGCTGGGCCAAACCGTCTCCTCGTCTGCGCCCATCCGGCGCTTGTGTTCCGCGAAATAACTGTTATAGGATATAACAATTCAGCTATAACGTCATTCCGAAATGCTGAAGCAACAACATGAATTGGAGACGGGCGTGAAAGTCACAATTGCAGGCGCCGGTATCGGCGGGCTTAGCTTGGCACTGATGCTGCACGAACGCGGCATCGAGGTGGAGATATTCGAAGCCGTTGGCACCATCAAGCCACTCGGCGTTGGCATCAACCTGCTGCCGCACGCCAGCCAGCAACTGTGCAGGCTAGGCCTGGAAGACGCCTTGGCCGCCAATGCGATTGAGACCTCCACCCTGGCTTACTTCAACCAGTTCGGCCAAGAGATCTGGCGCGAAGCCCGTGGCCGCGCGGCCGGCTACGACTTCCCGCAGTTCTCCATCCATCGCGGCGAACTGCAGATGACTTTGCTGGCGAAAGTGCAAGAGCGCATCGGCAAAGACAAAGTCCACAGCGGCCACGCTTTCGCATCGTTTGAACAGAGCGAAGACAAGGTGAGCGGCCAGTTCACGCGCCGTGAAGACGGCGCCACGGTGCTGTCGGAATGTGATGTGCTGGTCGGCGCCGACGGCATCCATTCGTCGGTGCGCAAATTCCTCTATCCGAACGGCGACCAGCCCCGTTTTTCCGGGCGCATGCTGTGGCGCGCGGTGACGGAAGCTGAGCCCTATATGGACGGACGCAGCATGTTCATGGCAGGGCATCAGGATCAGAAATTCGTCTGCTATCCGATCTCAGAGCCCTTGCGCCGCGGCGGCCGTTCGCTGATCAACTGGATCGCCGAGTTGCGCGTACCCAATGGCGAATTGCCCAGCACAGACTGGAACCGAAAGGTCGACAAGTCCGTCTTCGCGACCCCCTTCCAGAACTGGAAATGGGACTGGATCGACATCCCCGCCATCATCGAAGGCGCCAAGGAAATCTACGAGTTTCCCTTGGTCGATCGCGATCCCTTGCCGCGTTGGACTTTCGGCCGCGTGACGCTGCTGGGCGATGCCGCGCACCCGATGTACCCAATCGGCTCCAACGGCAGCGCGCAGGCCATCCTGGACGCGCGCTACCTGGCCGACTGCCTGGCAGATGACCCCGACACTTCATACGCACTGCGCGAGTACGAAGCCGAGCGTCTGCCTAAGACCACCGGCATCGTCTTGCGCAATCGCATGAACGGGCCGGAACAGGTCATGCAGATGGCCGAATCGCGCGCACCGCAGGGCTTCACAAACATCGATGAGGTGATTCCGCGCCAAACTCTGGAAGCCATCTCGCAGCGCTACAAGCGCCTGGCGGGGTTCGACAAAGACAGCTTGAAGACGAAGGCCTGAACGAGCGCCCGGCTCACGTTCTGCACCCAGTCCTGCGCCGGCCAGTCAAGCCGGCCCTGCGTTTCGAGCTTGGCTGGTGGGCCGTCCGACCTTAGGCAGAATGCCGCAGCCGCATGCCGATCAGTCCCCAAAATCAATCCTGCCTCAAGCACTCAATTGGCAACAGCTTGGACGCACGCCGCGCTGGGTAGTAGCCGAAGAACACGCCCACGCCGCTGGCAAAGCCCACGGCCACCAGGATGTGCTTGAAGGCCAGCACCATTTCGAACTTGCCGGTGGCATTGACCGCCGCCACGCCCAGCGCAGCCAGGCCGAGGCCGATCAGGCCGCCCACCAGGCATAGCAGCACCGCCTCGCCAAGGAACTGCCACAGCACATCGCGCGGCTTGGCGCCAATGGCCATGCGGATGCCGATCTCGCGTACCCGCTCACTCACACTGACCAGCATGATGTTCATGATGCCGATGCCGCCCACCAGCAGCGAGATCGCGCCGATCACGCCCAGGCCCAGCGACAAGCCGGTGCCGATGGCCGCGCCGGTCTTGGCGATGCTGGCGAGGTCGGTGATGGCGAAGTCGTCGGGCTTGTCGCCGGTGATGTGGTGGCGGTCGCGCAGCAGCTCGGCCACGTCTTGCTGGGCGTCGGCCATGCCTGCCGCGTCTTTGACTTGCAGGCTGATGTAGTGCACCAGGCCGGGCCGCGCCAGGCGCAGGGGCATGGCGCTGATGGGCACCAGCACCAGCTCGCCGAGTTCGGTGCCGTCCAGCGTGCGGCCCGAGCCGCCCATCACGCCGATGATGGTGAAGGGCTGGCCGTCCATGCGCAAGACCTGGCCCAGCGGATCGCGGCCGGCGTAATGCGTGCTGGCCAGCTTGGAGCCGATCACCACCACCCGGCTGGCGGCCTGCACATCGCGCTCATCCAGCGGCACGCCGCTTTCCACCCGCCAATTGCGCAGGGCGATCATGGCGGGGGTGACACCCAGCACGGTCTGGTTGCTATTGCTGTCGCCGTACTGCAGCTGGAAAAAGCCTTGCAGCGCCGGGGCCGCACCTTTGAGCGAGGGCAGCTGGGCCAGCGCACGCGCATCATCCACAGTGAGGTTGGGCACCTCGCCGCTGCGCCGGCGCACACCGCCGCCGTCCACCGGTGTGCCGGGTTGCACGATCAGCTGATTGCTGCCCAGCACCGACAACTCTTTGGCGATGAAGTTGCGCACGCCGTCGCCCACGCTGAGCATCATCAGCACCGAGGCGATGCCGATCACCACGCCCAGCATGGTCAGCGCGCTGCGCAGGCGATTGGCATTGAGCGAGCGCAGGGCTTCGATGAAGATTTGAATCGGGTTCATAAATGCGCCTGTTCCGAGGGCAGGCCGTCAAAGGCCACCCGGCCGTCCTTGAGCCGCACCAGGCGCTTGGCCTGCAGGGCGACCTCGGGCTCATGCGTGACCAGCACGATGGTCAGGCCGAACTCGCGATTCAGGCGCGCCAGAATGGCCAGCACCTCGGCGGTGGTTTGGGTATCGAGGTTGCCGGTGGGTTCGTCGGCCAGCAACAAGGGCGCCTCGTTGGCGAGCGAGCGCGCAATCGCCACCCGCTGCTGTTGGCCGCCGCTGAGCTGGTTGGGCATGCGCTTGGCAAACTCACCCAGGCCCAGCTGATCCAGCAGCTGCTGGCCACGCGCGCGCGCCGCGCTGCGGGGCTTGCCGGCGTAGATCAGCGGCAGGGCCACGTTGTCCAGCACCGTCATGCGCTTGAGCAAATTGAAGCTCTGGAACACAAAGCCGATTTCGCGGTTGCGCAGGCTGGCGTGCTCGGCCGTGCCGAGTTGGCTGACGTCCCGCCCCTGCAGCAGCAGCTCGCCGCTGTCGCAGCGGTCCAGCAGGCCCATCAAGTTCATCAGCGTACTTTTTCCCGAGCCGCTGGAGCCCATCAGCGCGAGGTAGTCGCCGCGCTGCACGCTCAGGTCAATGCCGTGCAGCACCGGGGTGACGACGTCGCCGCTGCGGTAACTCTTGGTGATGCCGCGCAGGGCCAAGACGGCCGACATTACAGCTCCGCCTTGCCGTCCACGGGCGCGCGGCGTGTCACCACCGCATCGCCCTTTTTGAGGCTGCCGCTGCTGATCAGCTCGGTGAACTTGGTATTGGCAATGCCCACCGTCACCTCATGCGCTTGCAGGCGCTTGTCGGCGTCTAGGGTGTAGACGCGGTAGACCCGCGCGCCGCCGCGCAGGGTGGAGAGCACGCCGTCGTCGTCAGGCCGGTTGACCTGTGGGGCTGAAGAGGATGCGGAGGCAGCGCTCGCCGCCCCGGCCGCCTTGTCCCGATTGAGCTTGAGCTCCTCTTCGGTCGGCACAAAACGCAACGCCGCCGTGGGCAGGCGCAAGGCCTTGGGGCGCTGTGCCACGACGATGCGGGTCTGCGCCGTCATGCCGGGCTTGAGCTCGCCGTCTTCATTGGGCACATCCACAATCACCGTGTAGGTGACCACGCCCTGGGTATTGGTGGCGTTGAGGCGGAACTGCTGCACCCGGCCTTCAAACTCGCGGCTGGGGAAGGCATCCACCACAAAGCGCACCTGCTGGCCTTCGCGCAACTGGCCCACATCGGCTTCGGACACATTGGTCTGGATCACCATCTCGCGCAGGTCCTTGGCGATCAGGAACAGCTCCGGCGTCTGGAAGCTGGCGGCCACGGTCTGGCCCACATCCACGCTGCGCTTGATCACCACGCCGTCCACCGGCGAGCGGATCACGCTATTGGCCAGGTCGGTCTGCGCCGCATCGAGCTGGGCGCGGCTGACTTCCACCTGCGCCAGCGCGGCGTCCAGCTCACGGCGGCTTTGGTCGCGCTGCGGGGCGGACAAAAAGCCTTGCTTGACCAGGGACTCGTTGCGCTCGTAATTGCCGCGGGTGAAGGCCACCTGCGCCTCGGCCGCGCGCATGCTGGCCCTGGCCTGGCGCACCCGGGCTTCGAAGTTGGCCGGATCCAGGCGCAGCAAGACCTGACCCTTTTTGACCTTATCGTTGAAGTCCACCAAGCGCGTGATCACGGTACCGCTGACTTGCGAGCCCACCGTCACCACCGTCACCGGCTGCAAATTGCCATTGGCCATCACCACCTGGGTGATCGCGCCTTCGTCCACTTCACTGACCCGAAAGGGTGAGGGCTTGGCGCTTTTGCCCGCCTGCTGCTGCATCCATCCGGCGCCACCGGCCAGCAAGGCCAGGGCGGCAAGGCCGAGGCTCAAGCGCTTCTTCAACTTGGTCAATTGCTTCTCCTGCCTGCGCTGCTTGGAGGCATGCAGGCGTGGACTTGGGTTAATGATCTGGGCCGCATGTCTGGCTGCGGCCGGGCATTTCAAGCAGCAAGGTCGGCAAAGCGGAATATTCACTGGGCCGCCTCACGCTTTGGCGCGCCCAGTATCTCTGCCACACAGGCCTAGGCGCTGCGCCATGCGACGAATTGCCGCCCGGGCTGTTTGACTGGCTGAAAGCCCGGCGCCAATGACGAGTATGCGAAAGTCAGGCCCAGCACTTACACGGAGGAACGCCCGCCATGACCCTGCTCAGCACCGCACGCCTACGCCTGGAGCCCATCACCGACGCTCACTTCGACGGCCTGCACCGCCTCAATAGCGACCCCGAGGTGATGCGCTACATCACCGGCAAACCGGACACGCCGGAGGACACCCAGCTGATGATCGACCGGGTCAAGGCCCGTTGGGCCGAATGGGGCTATTCCTGGTGGGCCTTCATCGAACAAGACTCGGGCGAGCTGATCGGCGCGGGCTGCATCCAGCATCTGGGCCGGGTGAGCAGCGGCCCGCTTGAAATTGGCTGGCGCCTGCGGCGCGATCGCTGGCACCAGGGCTATGCCAGTGAGGCAGCCCAGCGCATGGCCAGCTTCGCCTTCGATGACTTGAACGCCCCGCTGCTGTGCGCGGTGCGCATGCCCGACAACATCGCCTCCGGCCGGGTGATGGACCGCTTGGGCATGCGCTACACCGGCATGGAGCATTGGTACGACATGGACATGGCCCGCCACGATGTGAGCCGGGCGGATTGGCTGGCACGCAGCCCGGTCTGAAGGGCGCACCCGGCGCGGGATTCGGGCGCTAACGCCGTTTAACATCGGCCCATGGCGTCCTCTCTCGATCTTGCCCTGCTTTACCTGATTGCCGCTGTGCTGGGGGTAGTGGCCTGCCGCAGCCTGAAGCTGCCGCCCATGCTGGGCTATCTGGTGGTGGGCGTGCTGATCGGGCCACACGCCCTGGCGTTCGCGGGCGACACCGCCAGCATCCGCTACCTGGCGGAGTTCGGCGTGGTGTTCCTGATGTTTGTGATCGGGCTGGAGTTCAATCTGCCCAAGCTGCGCAGCATGCGCACCCTGGTGTTCGGCCTGGGCCTGAGTCAGGTCTTGTTGACCATGTTGGGCGCGCTGGCCGGGCAATGGCTCTTGAGCGAGGTGGCCAACTTTTTCAATCTGCCCTGGGACCTAGGCTGGAAGGGCGCCCTGGTGCTGGGCGCGGCCATGGCGATGAGCAGCACGGCCATCGTCGTCAAGCTGATGGCCGAGCGGCTGGAGCTGGAAAGCGAGCATGGCAAGCGCGTCATCGGCGTGCTGCTGTTTCAAGACTTGGCGGTGGTGCCCTTGCTGGTGATGATTCCAGCCTTGAACAGCAGCGGCGCGCAAATGGCGCAATCGCTGGCCTGGGCCAGCTTGAAAGCCATTGCCCTGCTGGCCCTGCTGCTGGTAGGCGGGCAAAAAGTGATGCGCTGGTGGCTGACCCTGCTGGCGCGGCGCAAGAGCGAAGAGCTTTTCATGCTCAACATCCTCTTGGTCACCCTGGGCCTGGCCTGGCTGACCGAGCATGCGGGCTTGTCGCTGGCCCTGGGCGCTTTTGTGGCCGGCATGCTGATCGCCGAGACCGAATACAAGCACCAGGTGGAAACCGATATCCGCCCCTTCCACGACGTGTTGCTGGGCCTGTTCTTCATCACCATCGGCATGAAGCTGGACTGGCGCTTGCTGCTGGCGCAATGGCCCTTGGTGCTGGTGCTCAGCGTGCTGCCGATTCTGGCCAAGTTCGCCCTCATCACCGGCCTGGCCAAGCTGTTCCGCGCGCCCACCGGCGTGGCGCTGCGCACCGGCATCTATCTGGCGCAAGCGGGTGAGTTCGGCTTTGTGTTGCTGACCCTGGCCAGCCAGCATGAGCTGATTCCGCCGCAGTATGTGAGCCCGGTGCTGGCCAGCATGGTGCTGTCGATGCTGGCCACGCCCTTCTTGATCATGTTCAGCAACCGCATCGTGATGAAGCTGTCCAGCAGCGACTGGATGATGCAGTCGCTGCAACTCACCACCATTGCCAAGAAGGCGATCAAGGCCGATGCGCATGTGATCATCTGCGGCTATGGCCGCAGCGGCCAGAACCTGGCCCGCTTGCTGGAAGGCGAGGCCATCCCCTATATGGCGCTGGACCTGGACCCCGACCGGGTGCGCCAAGCCGCAGCCGCCGGCCAAAGCGTGGTGTTTGGCGATGCGGCCCGGCTGCAGAGCTTGATGGCCGCCGGCCTGGCCCGTGCCAGCGCGGTGGTGGTGAGCTACCCCGACACACCCTCGGCCCTGAAGATCTTGCATCTGGTGCAGCAGCATGCGCCGCAAGTGCCGGTGGTGGTGCGCACGATTGACGATGGTGACTTGGAGCGCCTGCGCGCCGCCGGCGCCACCGAGGTGGTGCCCGAGGCCATCGAAGGCTCGCTGATGCTGGCCAGCCATGCCCTGGCCCTGGTGGGTGTGCCGATGCGGCGCGTGATCCGCCTGACCCGTGACGCGCGGGATGCACGTTATGGCCTGCTGCGCGGCTACTTCCACGGCGCCGACGACGACACGGCAGAGGAGCGCCATCACGCCCGCCTACGCTCGGTCACCTTGCCTGCAGCCAGCGCCTATGCGGGCCAGGCCCTGGCCGATCTGGCGCTGCATGCCACCGGCGTGTCGGTCGTGTCGCTGCGGCGTGCCAGTGGTGCGGTGGTGCCTGCCAGTGACACGCTGCTGCTCAGCGGCGGTGACACCTTGGTGCTGGCCGGCGTGCCTGAAGCACTGGCCCTGGCCGAGGCCAAGCTGCTGCGGATTTGATGCAGCGCGGGCCCGTTGGCCGGTCGCGCTGTTCTTGGCCAGGCAGCGATCCGCTTAAATCACCGGGCTCGGGTCATCCCGCATGGGCCTCTCACCCTCCACCATGCCCTGGTGGTAGCTGAGGAAGACCTGGCCCTCAAACCACTCCTGCCAGCCGCCGGCGCGCAAGCGGTCCAGCACCGGGCCTTTGACTTCGGAAAGGTCCAGGCGCACGCCCTGCAGCTTCAGCGTGGCTTGCAGATCACGCAAAGCTTCCAGGCCGCTGAAGTCAATGCTATTGACCGGGGACATCATCAGCAAGACCCGGCGCGCCTGCGGCTGCCCGGCCAGATAGCCCTGCACCACATCGCCCAAGCTGCGCGCATTGGTGAACAGCAGGCTCTCGTCGATGCGCAGGCCCAGCACGTCGGCTTGCAACTCCACCGTATGCCGCTCGACATTGCGGTAATGCTCGGTGCCGTACACACGGCCCAGCTGAGCCACATGGGGCCGCGCACTGCGCTGCAAGAGCAGGGCGATGGAACCCAGCACGCCCAGGCCTAAACCGACCGAGAGGTTCACGCCCAGCACGGTCAGCGTGACCAGCAACATCAGCAAGGCCTCCGGGCGCGCATAACGCCAGGCCTGGCCGAAGGGCTGCAGCTTGAGCCCCGACAACACGGCCACCAGAATCGTGGCCGAGAGCACGGTCTTGGGCAACCAGGCCAGCGCATCGGCCAGCAGCAAAAGAGCCAGCAGCATGAACACCGCCACCAAGGCGCCGGCCAGGCGGGTGCGGCTGCCCGCATCGTGCAGCAAGACGCTGCGTGAAAAACTAGCCGCCACCGGCATGCCGCTGGTGCACGCGGCCACGCAATTGGCCAGGCCCAGGGCACGCAGCTCGGCTGCGGCATTGACCCGCTCACCGCGCTTGCGCGCCAGCGATTCGGCCACGACCAGGCTGCTCACATACGCCATCAGCGCCAGCAGCAAGGCGTTGGGCAGCATGTCCCACCACAGCGCGCCGTCCAGGCGCGGCAGACTCAGGCCCAAGGCCAGCGGTGGCAGGCCGCCCAGCAGGCGAACACCAAATGAAACTGCGTCCAACTGCCAGGCCAGCAACATCGCGCCCAGCAAGAGCGCCAGCGGCGCCAGCCGCGCCAAGGCGCCAGGCAGCCAGCGGCGCGCGGCCAGCAAGAGCGCGCAAGTCATCAGGCCAAAGGCCAGCGTCGGGCCATGCCAGCTCACGCCATGCGACCAGACTTCCCGCAGCAAGGCCGGCACATCCGCGCCCTGCACCGGGCTGCCGATCAAGACCGGAATCTGACTCAGCGCAATGCTCAAGGTGGCGCCGGTTTCAAAACCGTGCAGCACCGGCACCGACAGCAAGGACGCTAAAGCATGCAGGCGCAGGGCCGCGGCCAGCAGCAGAATCAGGCCCATCTCGGCCGCCAGCACCAGCGCGCCTTCGCTGGGGCTGACCCCGTCGGGCAGCTTGCCCAAGGTCTGCGCGATCATCAGCGCCAGCACAGCCACCGGCCCCACAGCCAGGGCCGGGCTGCTGCCCAAGGCGGCATAGGCCAACAAGGGCAGCAAGCTGGCATACAAGCCCACTTGCGGCGGCAGGCCGGCCAACATGGCATAGGCCAGGCTTTGCGGAATCAGGAGCACGCTGACGACAAAGGCGGCCAGCAAGTCCGCCGACCAAGTTTGCCTGTGCTTTTCGAGCATGCCGCTGCGCCAGGCGGCCATTTTTTGTTTCATGCGGCCATTGTCCGGTTTTATCCGGCCTGGGGTCCACGCACCTCACTCAGCCTGACGCGCGCGGCGCTGCAGGCGGCATCGAAATCGGCCTCGATCTGGGACAGATCTTTGCTGTCCTCGGCCAGCACGCTTTGAATGCCCATGGCCCGGTTGCGGCCCTTGGCTTTGGCGCAGTACAGCGCCATATCGGCCCAGTTGACGGCCTGCTCCCAGTGCAGGGCCAGGCCAGTTGGCGGCAAGGGGAACTGGGCGAAACCGATGGAGGCCGTCACCCGCAGCGGCCCTTTGGGCACATTGATCGGGCTGCCGCCCACGCTTTGCAAAATGCGCTCGGCCAGCTGGCCCAGGCGCTCCAGGGTGACGTCGGCGGCGTAGATCAGAAACTCCTCACCACCCCAGCGCACCACCAGATCATCCTGGCGCACTGCATGGCTGATGCGCTTCGCCACCTCGCAAATCACGACATCGCCGACCGCATGGCCATGCTCGTCGTTGACATGCTTGAAGTGGTCGATGTCAATCATCAGCAAGGCGCCGCTGAAGCGCTCGTCCGGCTGCGAGGCCATCACACCGAGGAAGTGGCGACGGTTGGCCAGGTCAGTGAGCGGATCGCGCTCGCTCTGCGCCCGCAGCAAGGCCTCGTTCGCCTTCAAACGCTTATTGGCCGCGCGCACCCGCCGCACCATCACCGTGGTCAGCATCAGCGACAACATCAAGAGTGCCGCCACGGCCACACCCACTTGAGTGACCAGGCTGCGGTTGTCCAACTGCCTGTCTTTGAGCGCACTATCGCGGGCCAGCAAATCGAGCTCACTTTGCTTGCGCTCGCTGTCGTACTTGACCTGCAATTGCTTCAGCGCGGCGGCGCGGTAGATGGCGTGCACCTCGGTATTGAGCTTGCGCTCGGCGTGATAGACCTCGATGGCCTTCTTGGCTTGGCCGGCAGCGGCCCAGGCCTCGCCTTCTTCACGTAATTCGACCAGACGCAGGCCCTGGTCGGTCTGACCCTGACGCAAGGCCTCAGCCCGCGCCATTTGCGGCCGCGCCTGATCGAATTTGCGCAACAAAATATAGGCCACGCCCAGGTTGTGGCGCAGGCTTCGTTCGGCGGCCAGGTCTTGGAACTGCAAGGTCAGCGGCAGAGCTTCATAAGCCCATTTGAGCGCCAGCTCGGGCTGACCGCGGTGCAAATAGTTGTCGGCCATCGACACCTGGATCCGCGTCGCCACCCGCACGGCGTCGGCCTGCTGTGCAAACGCCAGGCCTTCTTCCAGCGCCTGAAGCTGCAATTTGGCGTCGCCTTGCTGGGCCGCCAAGGAGCTTTCATAAATCTTCGCGTGCGCCATGGCCACGGGGTCACCTTGCGCGGTCTGCAAGGCGCGCACCATCCAGCGGCGGGCCGCAGCGACTTGCTGCTGCGCTTGGCTATTGCGCGCCAAGCCCCCGAGGCTGAGCACCCGCAGCAGGGTGCTGTCGCCCAACTCGGCCAGGGCCAAGGCGCGCATCTCTGTGGCCTCGGCAAAGGGCAGCGCCCCTTGTTGGTTCTGCTTGCGTTGCAAGATGCGCAGCGCGGCCCACATGGCCCGGAAGTCGCAGGCACTGCTGGCCACGCTGGCACGCAAATCATCGGCAGGGCAGCCGCGCTCCAGCGTCGTCACTGCCATCTGCGCGAACTCGACGGCCTGCTCCGGTTGGCCTTGCCGCTCCAGCAACTCGGCACGCAGCAAGGCCACATGGCCGGAGAAGCCAGGCACGGCAGCGAGCTCGGTCACCAAGGCTTGGGCTTTGGCAAAGTTGCCGCCGAACACGGCAATGCGGGCCTCGGCAAAACGCAGTTGCAAGGCGCGGCGAGGGTTATCGGGCTCTTGCGGCAGCAACTGCAAAGTCCGCAGCGCTTCCTCCGGCCGGTCATAGGCGCGCCAGACCAGGCGCAAGAGCTGGGCCTCCAGCGCGGGCTCCAGCCGCAATTCAGCCACTGGCTGTGGCAACGCGGCGCTGGCCTGATTGGCGCTGCTGCTCACGCCCGGGGCGCTTGCGGGCTCGGGCACTGCCGCCAAGAGCGCAGCAGGCCAAAGCAAGAGGGCGCAGGCCAATTGCCGCGCGCGCAGGCAGGCTTGCACGGCTCGCCTCATGCCGGCACCTCCGGCGAGGCCATGGGCCCATGCAAAGTCTGCAGGCTGATCTGGCCTGCACGCCAGGACGCTTCCATCTGAGCTGCCAGGGCTTGCAACTCGGGCTCGTCCTTGGCTTGCATGCTTTCGATGCCGTAGGCCTTGTTGCGGCCATGGGCCTTGGCCATATACATGGCGGTGTCGACCAAGTCGATGGCGCGCTCCCAGCTTGGCAGCAAGCCGTGCGGCTGTACCGGCAGGCTGGCAAAGCCGATCGAGGCGGTGACGTGAATGCTGTCGCGGCCATGCTTGATGGGCTGGCCGGCAATCAGATCAAGCAGTCGCTGCGCCAGCAGCTTGGCATCCGTGGCTTCATGAGCGGCCACCAGAATCAAAAACTCTTCGCCGCCCCAGCGCACGACCAGATCCAGCTCGCGCAAGGCAGCCGTCAGGCGCTTGGCCACTTCGATCAAGACCGTATCACCCGCCGCATGGCCAAACACGTCGTTGATGCGCTTGAAATGGTCGATGTCGATCAGGAACAGGGCGCCGCTGAACTGCGGCTCATCCTCGCCACGCCGGATCACGGCCTGGAAGTGACGCCGATTCGCCAAACCGGTCAGAGGGTCGCGCTCGCTTTGAATTTTCAAGGCCTCATTGCTGCGCGCCAGCGCCTGATTGGTCTTGCGAATGCGCTGGTAGGCCAAGCCAAGCAGGACCGAGGACAAGACCACGCAGGCCCCCACTGCGGCCCAGAGCTTGAGCTGCAGATCGCGCGCGCGCAAGCGCTCGTCCTTGAGCTTGTTATCCCGGGCCAGCAGGTCCAAGGCCTTGCTGCGGCGCTCGTCGTCGTAGCGGGCATCCGCCTCCAGCATGGCCTTGCGGGTGTCTTCCCGAAATGCTTCGTCAGACCAGCGTCTGTGCTGCAGATAGGCATTGATGGCCCCGCTGGCATCGCCCGCGCGGTCCAAGTAACCGCCCAGTTCCAGCCAGCCGCTGGCCGCCCCGGAGACTGAGCCGGTCTTGTTGTCCAGGGCAATGGCCTGAAGCACTTCGCGCCGACCTTCCTCCACATGCTTCAAAGCGATCTTGCCAAAGCCAATGTTGTAGCGCGCCACCAGTTCGGCGGTCTGGTCATGGCTGGCCAGCGCCAGCGGCAAAGCCTCTTCGGCGGCCTTGATGGCCTCGACATAGCGCCCCATGCTCAGCAGCACGTCGGCGCTATTGGCCAAGGCCAAGGCCAGTAGTTTTTCCGAGCCTGCCAACCGCGCATTCGCAATGACCTGAGCAGAGGCCTGACTGGCCTGTTCGAGATCATGACGCTCGGTGAAGGCAATGGCGCGGGCGTTGTAGACGGAGTAAAGCAAGACCGGGGTCGGGTCCTTCATCGCCTCAGTCAGTGCCTCATCGGCCAATTGTTGAGAGCGATCGAACTGCTGAGCATTGGCGCACAGGGTGGAAAGCACCGCCAAACTGACCGCACGGCGCCAAGGCTGGCCCATCCGGTCGGCGATTTTCAAGCCTTCCAAGCCTGCGGCGATGGCGCCGTCGAAATCACCCACATCGGCCTTCTCAATGGCCAGAAATTGATGAAAGCGCTGCAGCATGGGCTTGGGCATCTGGCTGTCCACAAAGGCAGGCAAGGCGCTCATGGCCCGAATGGCTTGCAGCCGTTCGCCTTGTTTCGACATCACCGCAGCCTGCAAATAGCTGTGCGCCATTTCGGCCAGACCACGGCTGGAGGCCTCGGGCCAGGCGCGCAAGGCTGACAGCATCTGCTCGACCAGTTGCTGATCTTTGAGCGCCGCGGCTTGGTCACCCCGCAGGGTCAGGATGCGCAGGCGCTCGGCACTGCCAGGGGCGCTGCGCGCTTGCAGCTCACTGAGCAGCGACTCGCTGCGGGCGTAGTTGCTGGCGCCCAGCCGCTCCACCGCTTCAATCTCACGCTGCAACTCCGCATCGCCCGGCTGATTGAAAACGGAGGACCCTGCCTGCCCTTGCTGCCCTTGCTGCCCTTGCTGCAATTGGGCGCCACCCTCTGGCTGCGCCTCTTGAGGCCCGCAAGCGGTGCTCAGCAAGACCAGGCCCAGCATGGCAACGCCCAGGCCACGGCTCGCCCACCGGGGCAGCGGTTGCCCCGAGGCGCGCGCGCCAATCGATACAAAGTCCCAGCAAGCCATGCTCATTCGCAGTTTTATCGGCAGCGATGCTTGAATCTTGATCACCCACCCATGCGCTCAACCGTGACGTAATGATCAAAGGAGTCCACTTACATGGTAGGCCACGCCAGCAACGGATATCGGCATCCGGCCGTGCGCCTACGGGTTTATCTCGAATAAACACCGGGCCAAACCACAAAAAAGGCGGCACGGGTGCCGCCTTTGATCGAGATCACAGATCGTGCCGGAGGACTCAGGCCGCGTTGGCGGCCATCTCCGCCGCCGGCTGGTAGCCGCGCGGCACGGCGCCCAGCAGGCGGCGCGTGTACTCTTGCTTGGGATGCTTGAGCAGGGCCTGGGTTTCGCTTTGCTCCACCACATCGCCGTTTTGCATCACCAGCACTTCGTCGGAGATGAACTTCACCACCGCCAGGTCATGGCTGATGAAGATATAGGACAGGCCGAACTCGTCCTGCAAATCCTTCAGCAAATTCAGCACCTGGGCCTGCACCGACACGTCCAGCGCCGACACCGATTCGTCCAGCACCAGCACCTCGGGGTTGAGCGTCAGGCAGCGGGCGATGGCGATGCGCTGGCGTTGGCCGCCCGAGAACTCATGCGGGTACTTGCCCAGCACCGATTCATCCAGCCCGACCTTCTTCAACAAGGCGCTGGCACGGGCCAGGCGCTCCTCGTAATCCTTGCCGATATTGTGGATCTCCATCGGCTCGACCAAGGTCTGGGCGATGGTGAAGCGCGGGTTCAGCGAGGCATAGGGGTTCTGGAACACCACCTGAATGCGGCGGCGCATCTGCTGCCAGTCCGGGCCGCTCATCTTCAACAGGTCTTTGCCCTCGAACAGTACCTCGCCACCGGTGGGCTCATGCAAGCGCAGCAGGGTCAGGCCCATGGTGGTCTTGCCCGAGCCGGACTCGCCCACCACACCCAGGGTGTAGCCTTTGCGCAGCTTGAAGTTGACGTCCTTGACCGCCACAAACTCCTTTTTGCTGAACAGGCCGGACTTGAAGAAAAAGCTCTTCTTCAGGCCCTTGGCTTCCAGAATCACCGGCGCGTTGGGGTCTTTGCGATTGACGGCCGCCGTGGCCACGCGGCCGGCGATGTGGTCGTCGATCACCATCAGACGGTCGGGGTTCTCGTCCAGCGAGGGGCGGCAGGCCAGCAAGGCCTTGGTGTAGCTGTCTTGTGGGCTCTTGAAGATCTGCGCCACGGGCGCCTTCTCGCGGATCTCGCCATGGCGCATCACCACCACCTGGTCGGAGATCTCACCCACCACACCCAGGTCATGCGAGATGAACAGCAAGCTCATCTTGTGCGTTTCCTTGAGCTTGGCCAGCAACTCCATCACCTGGCGCTGGATGGTCACGTCCAAGGCAGTGGTGGGTTCGTCAGCGATCAGCAGCTTGGGCGAGCAAGCCAGGGCCACGGCAATCATGACGCGCTGCTGCTGGCCGCCCGACATCTCATGCGGGTAGCTGTGCAGGCGGCGCTTGGGGTCGGGGATGCCCACTTCGTTGAGCAGTTCCTCGGCCCGCACCAGGGCCTGGCGCTTGCTCATGCCCATGTGCTTGATCAGGGACTCCATGATCTGGTCAGCCACGGTGAACACCGGGTTGAGCGAGCTCATCGGGTCCTGGAACACGCAGGCGATCTCACGGCCGCGAATGCCTTGCAACTCGCTCAGCGAGGTCTGCAGCAGGTCCCGGCCCTGGAACAAGATCTTGCCCTGGCGCTCGGCATTCTCGGGCAGCAGATTGAGGATGGACATGGCGGTCACGCTCTTGCCCGAACCCGACTCGCCCACCAGGGCGACGGTGGAATTTTCCGGCACGTCAAAGCTGACGCCCTTGACGGCCAGGGTGCGCTGCATCTGGCCGTTAGCGCGGCCCATGCGGAAAGCGACTTTGAGGTCTTGAATACTCAACAACATTTTCAAATCACTCCAGGCCGCGCAGTTTGGGGTCCAGCGCGTCGCGCAAGGCATCGGTAAACAGCGCGAAGGCGGTCACGAAGATGGCCATGACGGCCGTCACCGCCGCCAGCTGCCACCAGTAGCCCAGGATCAGCTCGCTCTGCGACTCGCTCAACATGGTGCCCCAGGACACTTGGTCCACGCCCACGCCCAGGCCGAGGTAGGACAGAATCACTTCGCTCTTGATGAAGCCCACCACATGCAAGCTCAGCTGCACCAGCGCCACGTGCGAGACATTGGGCAGGATGTGCTTGAACATGCGCGAGAACTTGGAAGCACCAATCGCCTCGGCCGAGCGCACATATTCGCGCACCGAGTGCTTCATGAATTCAGCGCGGATCAGGCGGTAAATGCCGGTCCAGCCGGCCAGGCCCAGAATCATCACCACCGACAAGACACCACGGCCGAAGATCACCGCGAAGGCGAAGATCAGCAAGATGCTGGGGATGGCGGTGAAGACGTTGTAGACCCACTCCAGGAAGTCGCCCACCTTGCCGCCGAAGAAGCCCGACAGGGCGCCCAACACGGTGCCGATGATGGTGGCCACCACGGCCGCCAACACGCCCACCAGAATGGAGACTTCGGCGCCCTTGATCACCTTGGCCAAGACATCGCGGCCCAGGCGGTCGCCGCCCAGGGGCAGGGTTTCGGCCTTGACGGTCACCTCGGTTTTGTAGGCCTTGGCGCGCTCTTCCCACTCGGCGTATTTCGGTGCAAGCGGGTCGATATCGCTCAGGTCCACATTGGGGCCTTTGGGCGCCACCAGGGCGCCTTGCGCCTCAGCGGGCGCGGGGCCCATGATGGTTGGCGGCGCATTCGGCACGCCCACTTCCTTTTGCCAGTTCTTGGCGACCATGCCGGTGCTGGAGGCGATCACCAGCAGCAGGAAAAAGCCCACCACCACCATCGAGACCATGCCGACTTTGTCGCTGCGCAGACGGCGCCAGGCGGCGTGCCAGACGCCCTCAGACTTATTCACGGCCTTGGGCGCCGCCTGGTTATTGGATGACAAAACCGCACTCATTTCAGCACCACCCGTGGATCAACCAGCTTGTAAAGCAGGTCGGTAATCAAGTTCACCACCATGGTCAGGAAGGCGATGTAGATCGCGAAGGCCTGAATCACGGGGTAGTCGCTGCGGTTCACCGCCAGCAAGATCTCACGGCCCAGGCCGGGGATGGAGAAGAACACCTCCAGCAAAAAGCTGCCCACGAACACGCCCGGCAGTGCCACCGAGATATTGGTCATGATGGGAATCATGGCGTTGCGCAGCACATGCTTGAGCAGAATCGTGCGCTCGGTCAGGCCCTTGGCGCGCGCGGTGCGCACATAGTCGTGGCCGATTTCGTCAAGGAAGAAGGTGCGATACAAGCGGGTGTAAGGCGCAATCGCCACCGCCACCGCCACAAAAATGGGCAGGGGCGCGTAAGTGGTGAGGTTGGTCCAGACGCTGTCCGTCCAGCCCTGCACCGGGAACCAGCCCAGGCGGAAGGCGAACAGGTATTGGCCCACGATCACATAAACCAGCAGCGAGATCGACACCGCCACGGTGCTGACGATCATCACCACACGGTCGGTCAGGCTGCCGCGCACATAGGCCACGGCCAGGGCGAAGGGAATCGCCAGCAGCACTTCCAGAATCAGGATGGGCAGCATCACCGTCAGCGTGGCCGGCAGGCGGCTGGCGAACAGGCTCGACACCTGCTCATTGGTGGCCCAGCTCTTGCCCCAGTCAAAGGTGACGATCTGCTTGATGAAGATCCACAGCTGCTCCCACAGCGGCTTGTTCAGGCCCAGCTGCTCGCGGATGGCATTGATCTGCTCGGGGCTGGCATTCAAGCCGCCCATGATTTCGGCCGGGTCACCGCCGAAGAATTTGAAAAGAAAGAACACCAGCAGCACGACCCCCAACAGGGTCGGAATCATTTGCCACAGGCGCCTGAACAGATAGGCCACCATTACTACGGATCTCCAAGAAACAACCGTGCGCTGACACGGCGGTGAGCCTGAACCCGCTTGTGATGGGCCCTGAGCTCGACAAAGGGGGTCGGGAAAGAAATGTGGCGCGAGTCTAGTCGAATGAGCGCGCGAGCTGCCCTGGCATTTGTCCGGTAGCCCGCAAATAAAGGGCCTGGCGGGCGTAGTGCGCCCACTTCGCCGGCGGCGCCGCCGTAGACTGCGCGTTTGGCGAGGCGGTCCAAAAGAATGCCCGCTCCATTTTTGTCGTTCCAGGAACCGAACATCGTGATTCACGCCACCACGGCCCATCCGGCCCGGCCCCGGCCTTTCCTTTTGCGCCAGCGTTTGGCCGCCTTCGCCACCGTCCCGGCCCTCGTCATGGCCACCGCGCTATGCGCACTGTCCAGCGGCAACGCTCAGGCACAAGCCAGCGATGCACCAAGCCAGGCCAAGCCCGCCGCGCCACAAAAAGTCCTGCGCTACGCCTTCCGCGTGGCGGAAACCGGCTTTGACCCGGCACAAATCTCTGACACCTATTCCAAGACCGTGGCCGCCGGCATCTTCGACGCGCCGCTGAAGTACGAGTACCTGTCCAGCACGCCCAAGCTGCAGCCCAACACCTTGGTGGCCATGCCCGAGATTTCGGCCGATTTCAAGACCCTCACCTTTGAAGT
Source organism: uncultured Roseateles sp. (assembly GCF_945956965.1). Taxonomy (GTDB): domain Bacteria; phylum Pseudomonadota; class Gammaproteobacteria; order Burkholderiales; family Burkholderiaceae_C; genus Paucibacter_A. The sequence goes on along the minus strand of NZ_CAMFJS010000006.1, from coordinate 12,183 downwards.
CAAGCCCGGCATCTACTTCAACGACGATGCGGCTTTCAATGGCAAGAAGCGCGAGCTGACCGCGGCCGACTACATCTACACCATCAAGCGCCACTACGACCCGCGCTGGAAGAGCCAGAACCTCTATCTGCTGGAAAACGTCAAGATTCTGGGCCTCTCGGAGCTGCGCCAGAAGCTGATGAAGGCCAAGAAGCCGTTTGACTACGACCAGCCGGTGGAAGGCCTGCAAGCGCTCAGCCGCTACAAATTCCAGGTCAAGCTGGGGGTGGGCGACCCGCGCTTCATCTACCAATTTGCTGACCACGCCTTCCTGGGCGCCGTGGCCCGCGAGGTGGTGGAGTTCTATGGCGACAAGATCATGGAGCATCCCGTCGGCACCAATGCCTGGGCGCTGACCGAGTGGCGCCGCAGCAGCAAGATCGTGCTGGAGAAGAACCCCAATTTCCGCGAGGAGTATTACCGCGAGCAGCCCCCCGCCGACAAGCCCGAACTGGCCGCCCAGGCCAAGGAGCTGCAGGGCAAACGCATCCCCATGATCGACCGGGTGGAAATCGCCATCATCGAAGAGAACCAGCCGCGCTGGCTGTCCTTCGTGGGCGACGAGGCCGATGTGCTGCCCGAAGTGCCGTTTGAGTTTGCCGGCATCGCCTTCCCGGGCAACAAGCTGGCGCCCACGCTGGCCAAGAAGGGCGTGCAGATGACGCGCTTCATTTACCCCGAGATCGCCTTCTCCTATTTCAATATGGAAGACAAGACGGTGGGCGGCTACACGCCGGAGAAGATCGCGCTGCGCCGCGCCATCTCCCTGGCCATGGACGTGGACAAGCAGATCCGCCTGGCCCGGCGCGGCCAGGCCATCGCGGTGCAAGGCCCGTCCATCCCTGGTGTGTTCGGCTATGACCCGGCCTTCAAGTCGGAGATGAGCGAATACAACTTGGCCAAGGCCAAGGCCTTGCTCGATCTGTATGGCTATACCGACAAGAACGGCGACGGCTGGCGCGATATGCCCGACGGCTCGCCGCTGCGCATCGAGTACGCGACCCAGCCCGACAGCACCAGCCGCCAGCTGATCGAACTGTGGAACAAGGGCCTGGACGCCTTGCAGGTCAAGATGGTCTTCAAGTCCGCCAAATGGCCGGAGAACCTCAAGTCCGCCAATGCCGGCAAGCTGCAGATGTGGGGCGTGAGCTGGGTGGCAACCACGCCCGACAACGACACCTTCTTGGCCCTGGGCGACAGCAAGAGCAAGGGCAATAAGGCCCGCTTCAATCTGCCGGCCTATGACGCGCTCTACCAAAAACAAAAAGCCCTGCCCGACGGCCCCGAGCGCCTGGCCGTCATGCGCGAGGCCCAGCGCCTGCTGATTGCCTATATGCCCTACAAGATGGACGTGCACCGCGTCTTCACCGACCTGGCGCAACCCTGGGTCAAGGGCTATGAGCGCAATGTCTTCGTCCGCACCTACTGGAACTATGTAGACATCGACCCCGTGGCACAAAAGGCGGCGCAGCAGTAGTAGCGCTCACCCCGGCGCAACCGCCGGGCCGCATGGTCCGCCCGCAACCCTCACCGGCGCCGCCTGCAGCACCAGGCGCTGGCAACAGGATTTGTCTTTTGATGGAAAAGAAGATGACGATGTTGTCCTGCCTGGGGGTTCTGACCCTGGCCCTTGCGCTCATGCAGCCCGCGCCGGGGCAGGCACAGAACGCGGCACCTGCCGCTGCAAGCGAGCCCAAGGTGCTGCGCTACGCCTTCCGCACGGCCGAAACCACCTTCGACCCGAGCCAGATCAACGACATCTACTCGCGCGTCATTACCGCCCATGTGTTCGAAGCGCTCTACGGCTACGACCACCTGGCGCGGCCCGCCAAGATCGTGCCCTTGATCGCGGCCGGCCAGCCCGAGGTCAGCGCCGATTTCAAAACCTGGACCGTGCGCCTGCGGCCCGGCATCTACTTCGCGGACGACCCCGCCTTCAAGGGCCAAAGGCGCGAACTGGTGGCCGAAGATTTCGTCTACAGCTACAAGCGCTACGCCGACCCCGCGCTGAAAAGCCCCAACTGGACCACGGTGGAGGAGGCCGGCCTGATCGGCCTGGCCGAGCTGCGCCAGCGCGCCCTGCGGGACAAAAAGCCCTTCAACTACGACGCCGCTGTGCCGGGCTTGCGCGCCCTGGACCGCTACACCTTGCAGCTGCAAACCGCCCAGCCGCGGCCGCGCTTGCAGGAGATGCTGCTCAGCAGCAATGACTTGTTCGGCGCCGTCGCGCGCGAGGTGGCCGAGCATTACGGCAGCAAGGTCGGTGAGCATCCAGTCGGCACCGGCCCCTTTGTGCTCAAAAGCTGGCGGCGTTCTTCCCTGATCGTGCTGGCGCGCAACCCCGCTTACCGTGAGCGTTTCTACGAGGCCCAGCCCGCGGCGGATGATGCCGAGGGTCAGGCCTTGCTGGCCCGCTTCCAAGGCCGCCGCATTCCCATGCTGGACCGTGTCGAGGTCAGCATCATCGAAGAGGCGCAGCCGCGCTGGCTGTCTTTTCTGAGCGCCGAGCAAGACTTTCTGGAGCAGGTGCCGGAAGACTTCATCGACCAAGCCATGCCCGGCGGCCAGCTGGCGCCCACACTGGCCAAGCGCGGCATCCAGCCCCGGCGCCAGGTGGGTTCGGACGTGACCTTGAGCGTCTTCAATATGGAAGACCCGCTGGTCGGCGGCATGACGGCCGAGAAGGTGGCGCTGCGCCGCGCCATTTCACTGGCGCTGGACATTGAGCGCGAAATCCGCCTGGTGCGGCGCGGCCAGGCCGTGCCGGCGCAAAGCAATCTGGCGCCCCACACCACCGGCTACGCGGCCGACTACCGGAGTGATTTGTCCAGCCACGATATGGCGCGCGCCAAAGCGCTGCTGGATGTTTACGGCTATGTGGACCGCAATGGTGACGGCTGGCGTGAGCAGCCCGACGGCAGTCCGCTGGTCCTGCTGCGCAATACCCAGTCCGACGCAGCCTCACGCCAGCTCGATGAGCAATGGCAAAAAGCCATGAACGAGTTGGGCCTCAAGCTCAGCATGAAGGTGGCCCAGTGGCCCGAGAACCTCAAGGCCGCACGCGCCGGCCGCTTCATGATCTGGAGCGTGGGCTCACGCGCCGAACAGCTGGACGGCCAAAAAGCCCTGCAACGCCTGTACGGCACGGCCAAAGGGCAAAACCTGGCACGTTTCAACAACCCCGAATTCAATGCCATTTACGATCGTCTGCAAGGCCTGCCCAACGGCCCCGAGCGCGAGGCTTTGTTTCTGCAGGCCAAGCGCATCGGCGCGGCCTTTGCGCCCTACAAACCGCATGTCCACCGGATTTACACCGACCTGAGCCAGCCCTGGCTGATCGGATACTACCGGCCGCTGTTCTGGCTGGATTGGTGGCAGTTCGTCGACATCGCCAGCGAGCGTCACCCCGAAAAATGAGCCCATCTCCCCGCGCCTCCTCCTTCCGTATCACCGGCCGCATCACCCGCCGCAGCGGCCTGTTCTTGAGTTTGCTGGCCTTGGGCAGTCTGGCGCTGAACCAAGCCGGCGCCGCCAGCCCCCCAGCTGCCAATACAGCCCCTGCCAACAGTACCGTGAGCTCAAAGCCCGCGGGTGAGAAGGTGCTGCGCTATGCCTTCAAAGTGGCCGAGACCGGCTTCGACCCGGCCAAGGTGCAAGACCTGTATTCGCGCATCATCACTGCCAATATCTTCGAAGGCCTCTACACCTACGACTACCTGGCCCGGCCCTACAAACTCAAGCCTCAGACTGCGGCGGACCTGCCCGAGCACAGCGCCGATTTCAAAACCTGGACGGTGCGCATCCAGCCCGGCATCTTCTTTGCCGACGACCCGGCCTTCAAAGGCAAGAAGCGCGAGCTGACGGCGGCCGACTATGTCTACAGCTTCAAGCGCTTTGCCGACCCGCTGACCAATAGCCCCACCTGGGACGGGCTGGAGGAATTGCACCTGCTGGGCCTCAACGAATACCGGGCCGAGGTCGAGAAGAGCAAAAAGCCCTTCAACTACGACAAGCCCATCGAGGGCCTGCGCGCCCTGGACCGCTACACCCTGCAGTTCAAGCTGGCCGAAGCGCGGCCCCGCCTGCCGCAAACCCTGGCCGATGGCAGCCTGCTGGGCGCGGTGGCCCGCGAGGTGATTGAGGCCTACGGCGACAAAAGCATGGAGCACCCGGTCGGCACCGGCCCCTTCATGCTGAACGATTGGCGGCGCAGCAGCCTGATCGAGCTGCGCCGCAACCCCGGCTACCGCGAGCGCTATTACGAGGCCGAGCCGAATGCCGACGACGCCGAGGGTCAGGCCATGCTGGCGCAGTTCAAAGGCCGGCGCTTGCCCATGATTGACCGCGTTGAGGTGGCCATCATCGAAGAGAACCAGCCGCGCTGGTTGTCCTTCCTGAACGCGCAGTTCGACCTGCTCTACACCTTGCCCGAGGACTTCACCGCCCAGGCCATTCCGGGCGGCAAGCTGGCGCCCACGCTGGCCAAGAAGGGCATGCAAAAGCACACCGTCGTGGCCTCAGACGTTTTGTTCACCGTCTTCAATATGGAAGACCCGGTGGTGGGCGGCTTCGAGCCCGCGCAGATTGCACTGCGCCGCGCCATCTCACTGGCCACCAATGCTGAGCGCGAAATGCGAATCGCACGGCGCGGCCAGGCCATCAGCGCGCAGTCCATCATGCTGCCGCACACCAGCGGCTACGACCCCGAGTTCAAGAGCGAGAACGGTGACTACGACCCGCAACGCGCCCGCGCCTTGCTGGACCTCTACGGCTTTGTGGACCGCGACGGTGACGGCTGGCGCGAGCGCCCCGATGGCAGCCCGCTGGTTTTGGAGAGCCTGACCACGCCCGAGAGCTTCCAGCGCCAGATCGATGAGATTTGGTCCAAGAGCCTGGCGCAGATCGGCCTGCGGGTGAAGTTCAAGTCCGCCAAATGGCCGGAGAACCTGAAGAGCTTGCGCGCCGGCAAGTTCCAGATCTGGTCGCTGGGCAGCAGCGCCTCGACGCCCGATGGGCAAGACGCGCTGGGCTTTTTCTACAGCCCGCGCATCGGTGGCCAGAACTACGCCCGCTTCAATCTGCCCGCCATGGACCGGCTCTACGAGCAGACCAATGGCCTGCCCGATGGGCCCGAGCGCGATGCCGTATTTCTGGCCGCCAAGCGCCTAGGCGTGGCCTACGCGCCTTACCGGGCACGCGGCCACCGCATCATCACCGACCTGGCGCAGCCCTGGGTGAGCGGCTACCGTCGCCCGGCCTTTGCACTCGACTGGTGGCAGTACGTGGACATTGACAACAGCAAGCGGCCCTGAGATGAAAGCACAAGCACCCAAGAGCAAAACCGGGCGGCGCCAACTCCTGGCCGCGGGGGCTGGTGCGGCAGCGCTGGGCTTGTGGCCGCTGAGTGCAGCCGCCAGTTCGCCCACCCATGCGACAGATGTGCCAGGTAAAGGCGAGGGCGCCGCTGCCGTCAAGACCCTGCGTTATGCCTTCCAGATCGCCGAGACGGGCTTCGACCCGGCGCAGGTCAGCGACGACTACTCCCGCACCATCACCCCGCATATTTTCGAGGCGCTGTACGCATTCGACTACCTGGCCATGCCGGTCAAGTCGGTGCCGCTGACGGCCGCGGCCTTGCCCGAGGTCAGCAACGATTACAAGACCTGGACCATCCCGATCAAGCCGGGCATCTTCTTCGCCGAAGACCCCGCCTTCAAAGGCAAGCGACGCGAGTTGACGGCCGAGGACTACGTCTACAGCTTCAAGCGCTTTGCCGACCCCAAGATCAATGCGCCGCTGTATGCCGGCGTCGAAGAACTCGGCATCAAAGGCTTGCTGGAACTGCGCAAACAGGCCATGGCCGAGAAGCGCGCGCTGGACTACGACAAGCCCATTGCAGGCCTTCGCGCCCTGGACCGCTACACCCTGCGCATCGAGCTGGAACAAGCGCGGCCACGCCTGCTGGAAAACCTCTCTTCCTCCGACTTGCTGGGGGCGGTGGCGCGCGAGGTGGTGGAGGCTTACGGCAGCAATATTGCCGAGCATCCGGTCGGCACCGGGCCATTTGTGCTCAAGCAATGGCGCCGTTCCAGCCTGATCGTGCTGGAGAAGAACCCCGGCTACCGCGAACGCTTTTACGAGGCACAACCCGCCGCCGACGATGTCGAGGGTCAGGCCTTGCTGGCCAAGTTCAAGGGCCGACGCTTGCCCATGGTGGACCGGGTGGAGATCTCCATCATCGAGGAGTCGCAGCCGCGCTGGCTGAGCTTTCTGAACGCCGAGCACGACCTTTGCTACATCGTCCCCAACGAATTCATCACCACCGCCTTGCCCGGCAACAAGTTGGCCCCCAATCTGGCCAAGCGCGGCATGGTCTTGCACCGGGTGCTGGCGGCGGATGAGGCCTTCACCTTCTTCAATATGGAGAACCCCACGGTGGGCGGCTACACCCCGGAGAAGGTGGCGCTGCGCCGCGCCATCTCACTGGGGCTGGATGTGGAGCGCGAGATCCGCCAGGTGCGGCGCGGCCAGGCCGTGGTGGCGCAAAGCCATGTGGTGCCGCACACCTCGGGCTACGACCCGCAGTACCGCTCGGAGATGAGCACTTACGACCCCGCCCGCGCAGCCGCCTTGCTTGACGCCTACGGCTATATCGACCGCAATGGCGACGGTTACCGCGAGATGCCCGATGGCTCGCCCCTGGTGCTGGAGGTGGCTACCCAGCCCGACGCTCAAAGCCGTCAATATGACGAGTTATGGCAGCGTTCCTTCGATGCACTGAACATCAAGGTTAAGTTCTTCGCCGGCAAATGGCCCGAGCAAATGAAGGCCGCCCGCGCCGGCAAGCTAATGCTGTGGATGATGGGCAATTCCGCCGGATCACCCGACGGCCTGGAAGCGCTGCAGTACCTGTACGGGCCGCAATCAGGCAACCAGAACATCTCCCGCTTTCGCAACAAGGACTTTGATGCCTTGTACGAGCGCATGTTGGTGATGCCCGACGGCCCCGAGCGCGAAGCCTTGTTCCTGCAAGCCAAGCGCATCCAGGCCGCCTATCTGCCCATCAAAACCCATGTGCACCGTATCCGCAGCGACATCACCCAGCCCTGGCTCTTGGGCTACCGCCGCCCCATCTTCCGCAATGAGTTCTGGCATTTCGTCGACATCGACCTGAGCAAAAAGCCTTAAAAGCCCTGAATGGGGGTCAGAGTCGATTTATCGTGTGGAATGGATTGCCGCCCCTAATCCCTGCACTTGTCTGGTGCGCAGTCGCTACGATCTGGGACCATAGCGTCAGTGGCAATCCCGCCCCTCCGCCCGCAACAGCCCCGCACACCGCATGAGCGTCACGCCTCAAAAATCAAAACCGCGTCGTCGATCGACTCGCGTTGCTGATGCCGCGCCAGCGCAGGCGCAGCCGCACTCGGCTCATGACCATCATCTGCATATGACGGCGCCCAATGCGCTGCTCTTGATGCTGGAGGCCCGTGCGCCTTGGGAGTTCGCCAGCCTGCTGGCGTCCATCCCCTGGCTCCGCCGACTGCCGCGCGGCGATGGCCACCCGGTGATCGTATTTCCGGGTCTGGGCGCGAACGACCTGAGTACCCGCCCGCTGCGCAGCTTTTTGGAAGCGCTGGGGTATGAGACCCACCCATGGGGTCAGGGCTTCAATTTCGGCCCGCGCCACGGTGTGCTGGAGCAATGCACGGCCGATGTGAAGCGCCTGTTCAAGCACCACGCCCAGCCGGTCAGCCTGGTGGGTTGGAGCCTGGGCGGCATCTACGCCCGCGAGCTGGCCAAGGAATTGCCAGACCATGTGCGCAGCGTCGTCACCCTGGGCACGCCTTTCACCGGCCACCCGCGGGCCACCAATGCCTGGCGCTTTTTTGAGTTTGTCAGCGGGCACAAGGTCGGTGACCCGGCCCTGATGGCACAGATCCGCCGCGCCCCGCCCGTGCCCACCACCTCCATCTATTCGCGCAGCGACGGCATCGTCTCCTGGCGCTGCAGCCTCAATGAAGCAGGCCCGCTGTGCGAGAACATTGAGGTGCCGGCCAGCCACATCGGCCTGGGGCTCAATCCGCTGGCCTTCTACGTCTTAGCCGATCGCCTGGCCCAGCATCCCGAGGACTGGCAGCCCTTTGAAGCCGAGGGCTTGCGCAAGTGGTTCTTCAAGGTCGAATCGCCCCGCTGATGCCTGGCATCACGGGCTGCCGAATGAGGTAAGGGCGGCGACAATGGCGGGCCCCAATTGCCGGCGCTACGCATTGATCCATGCCTGATGAACCAACGCCTCTTGCCAGCGCCGCCGCGCCGACCCAAGCCCTGCTGAAAGCCCGGCCCCTGTGGCAGAGGCTGCTCTGGTTATTGACCGGCTTGCTGAGCTTGGCACTGGGTATCGCGGGCATTTTCTTGCCCCTGCTGCCCACCACGCCCTTCATCTTGCTGACGGCGTTTTGCTTCTCGCGCGGCAGCAGCCGCTGCGAAGCCTGGATCCTCAATCACCGCGTCTTCGGCCCCATGGTGCGCGACTGGCGGGCCACCCGCGCCGTGCCCTTGCGCGCCAAACAACTGGCCAGTGTGATGATGACCATCGGCTCGGTATGGGCCGCCATCACCATGCCCACGCAATGGGCCTGGCTGCCGGCGCTGTGTTGCGCCTGCGTGGCCACCTGGCTGTGGCGTTTGCCGACCAGGCGCTGAGACGGACGGTATTTGCTCTGCCGCCGTTGTCACCGAGTCAATCGCTCAGACTGATGTTGGCTAGGCCCCTGCCATAGCAAAAACAGGTACCGACTTCCACATCCCCCCATTGGAGGGAACCCGCCGCGACACCCCCCGCGTATCCCCCATCACTCCCCCACCGGAGTGATAGAAAGTGCGCTGCCCAGCGCCGAATACTTGAGCCACTGACGAGGCAACGCCCCCAACCGTCAAGCCCACCGTCAGCCCACATGTCTTCAGGAATGATGGAGCTCAAAATGAGATTTCAGAGCCTGTTCCAGAACCTCGGTCAACGCCGGCAGTTTGCACACACAGCCATCATGGTCAGCGCCGCCGCAGCGTCACAACTCAAGGCCAAAGCAGCGACGGAGGACGATCGCTTCGGCAGTTGCGGCTGGTTTGACTCAAGTTATGAATTGAGCCAAGGGCTGCTCATCATTGAGGATATGGATGCGGATGCGCGCCTGTTTCTGGAGCTTGAATTGGCTTGATTCCAAAGCAACGCTTTCGTTCCTCCGCGTTCCGGGCAAATGGACAGCACAGTGATCACTCTGCCATTCAGTGAACTCTGCCGGGAATTGCAGGCAAACCGGCAAGCCGCCAGCGAATGTTTCAAAGACAATCGGCGATTGCTTTTAAATGGCTGATGCACGGTGACAAACAGAACATTAGGTCAATCGCAGATCGCAGCGGCATTTTTCCTATCTGGCATGTCGGCGCTGATTTACCAAATTGCTTGGCAGCGGCTCCTATTTGTCATCATCGGCGTTGACATCGAGTCCATCACCATCATCGTTTCAAGCTTCATGCTGGGGCTAGGCCTCGGCGCCTGGCTCGGCGGCTGGCTGGCCGACCGTTTTCCCAAGCAGGTATTGGCAATTTTCTGCTTGTTTGAATTGCTGATTGGCAGCTATGGCTGCTTCAGTTTCGACCTGCTGAACGCCAGCGCCCTGGCCTTCAGCCAACTCAGCCGGGGCGACGCTGCCGCGCTGAGTTTTTGCCTGCTGCTGCTGCCCACCCTGTGCATGGGCGCCACTTTGCCGATGCTGGTGGCACATGCTGTTCGCCAATCCGCCAGCGTTGGCGTCGCTACGGGCTCCCTCTATTTCATCAATACCCTCGGTGCTGCCTTAGGTGCTGTTGGCATGGGATTTTTTCTGCTGTATTGGCTGGACCTGCGACAAACCATCCATATCGCCGCCGGGATCAATTTACTCGCCAGCCTGATTGTGGCCAGCACATTGATTGGAAAGCGCTGACATGAAGGCCTTGTCCATCTTCCTGTCCTTCTGCGTTGGCTATCTGAGTTTGAGCCAAGAAATCCTTTGGGTGCGCCTGGTGAGCTTCAGCCAGCATGGTCGCCCGCAGGCTTTTTCGATTGTGCTGACAGCCTTTTTAATCGGTATCGCTCTGGGTGCCATTGCCGGCAAGAAAATCTGCCAGCGTGAGCCCGATTTAGCTCGGGCCGCCACCCGCCTGTTACTGCAAGCCGCCGCACTGGACTTGCTTTGCCTCTCTATTGCCGCCGCGGCGCTGACCTATGCGCCCTTTCAATTGCTGGGCTTATTCGGCTTGATCGCCATGAGCGCCATGTTCAAGGGCATGCTTTTCCCTTTGGTCCATCACATGGGCAGTCAAGCCGCTGCCGAACGGATCGGGCGTTCCGTGTCCCATGTGTATATGGCCAATGTGCTGGGTGCGGCTCTTGGTCCGCTGATGACCGGCTTTGTCTTGCTCGACCGGATCTCGGTCGAACGCTCCTTTGCCTTGATTGCTTGCGCGGGCGCTATGTTGGCCTTGATCACTCTGCTGGCGACACGCAATCGCGCCAAAGCCTGGTGGCTAGCCACGGTCTTGTTTTGCGGGCTAACTGCCTACGTCGCCAGCACACCACCGCCCGTTATCCATGACTTGTTGGCGGCCGACGGCAGCAGCATCAAACATATTATTCAAAACAAGCACGGCATCATTCATGTGAAATCGAGCGAAGGCGATCCCGGCGGCGATGTGACCTTTGGCAACAATATGTATGACGGCAAGATCAGCACCGATCTGCATGTCAATTCAAACCGCCTGGACCGTGCCTATTTGATGGCCGTGATGCACCCCAAGCCAAAACGCGTGCTGGTGATCGGTCTCAGCAGCGGCGCATGGACTCGTGTGATTGCGGGCTTGCCGGACGTCGAAAGTATTGACGTCATCGAGATCAACCCCGGTTATCTCGATTTGATCGGACGCTATGAAGAATTCGCCGGGTTGCTCAAGGATCCGCGCATCAGCATTCATATCGATGACGGGCGGCGCTGGTTGCGCGCCCATCCACAAGCACGCTATGACCTGGTTTTCATGAACAGCACCTTTCATTGGCGCGCCTATATGACGCTGCTTTTGTCAGGCGAATTCATGCAGCAAGTGAGTGGCCATTTGAATGAGGGCGGAATTTTCGCCATGAATACCACCGGCAGCGCGGACGTATTTTTCACCGCGCAGCAGAACTTCAAACATGTGGTTCGCTACAGCAATTTCGCCTATATGAGCCAAATGCCGCTGAAGAAGCGGGCCGATGCGGAACAGGTGCTGCGGCAGGCCCGCCTTGGCGAATTGCCCGCATTCTCGGCCGACTTATTCAATGAAAAATCGCTGGGCCATCGTTTGGCGCATGATCGGCTGGAAAGTGCGGCCGAGTTTCTCGCCCATGAGGCGCGCAATCCCGCGCCCGCTGCCATCCAAGACCAAAACCTGTTGACCGAGTTTCGCCATGGCCGGCAACCCCTGTTCGGCCTGCTGGAGAACTGGCTGCCGGCCACCCCGCACAAAGATTAGGCAGCGGTCATCCGGGGCTTTTGAACTTATGGCCCCTGCCAATCACAGGCATGCTGCTTGAAACCGCGGTCAAAGTCTCCGAAGTGCGTGAGCAAGCGTCTGGCGGAACCAGCGTTTGCACTCGTCAAATCGGGGTGGGCATGGGGCTTCTCGATATCGATACCGGCCAGCCCCAACATGCTCGGAAATATCGAAAGCGTACTGATCGCTTGACGGGTGTTTTGCGTCAAGCTGGCATATGCAGCGCCGCGCGCATCGCGCCATTGGGGTGACAGCCAGATGAACATCGGCACACGGTAGTTCTTTTCAGCCGCAAAGCCGTGCCCGCCACGCGGGCACTTGCCGTCAAAGAATGTTTCGCCATGGTCGGCCGCATAAACCAGGCTGGCAATTCGGCCGGTTTGCGCCAGCAGTTCAATCGCCTGATTCAGCACGGTGTCGGTGTAAAGAACGCTGTTGTCATAGGTGTTGATCAAGAGCTCCTTCTGGCTGCTGCGCCACAAATCACCTTTGTCCGACCAAGCCAGGGCCGGCTGGAACTTCTGACCTGCACCCTCCCAGCCGTACCAGCGTAATGGAGAGGAAGTCCATCAACCA
>NZ_CAMFJS010000005.1 GCF_945956965.1 uncultured Roseateles sp. | reverse complement strand
GGTGGCGCCTATACGCCGATCATGGAGTGGCTCCAATATGCCGGTCGGTGACATCTGGTGCCTATCAGTTCTCGATAACTTCAGAAAGCGCCGGAATTGGCGGTCAAACCTATAACTACCGAGACACTGACGGGGATGGCTGGACTGATACGCATGACACGGTGCCGAAGCAGTATCGAATTAACTATTCGTGGCAACCCACTCGGCAACTAACGAAATCTGCGGTCACCTCAGTTGACCTGTTGGCAGGGGCACAGCCACAAGCAGTCAGCGCAGCAACTGCGTTGACCGTATGGGATGACCTGCTGGGCACTACGGCTGTATCGATGGTTCCTGAACAGCTGCTGGTGGCAGAACTCAATACCACAGAGGACCTATGGGACGCGCTGCAATCGAAGCCTAGCGCAGGCTCTGCGCCGCACGACCGCGTGCCGTTGGGGAGGCTTCTTCCTTCGCACTGGGATGAGTTGACCCTATTGGACCCGGCAAGGTCCCCCTCAATTAGCGGTGAGGCTTCGCACGCAGGTAGCACCTGGGCTGACGTTGCGATTGAGTACGCCGTAAGCTCTGCTTTTGGCAGGCCTGAGGCATCTGTCGAGTGGGCTGTAGCAGCTGATGCGCGGCAGGCGATGCGGGGCGAGTCCGCCAGTTCAGCACTTTTCTCACTCGCCACGAATGAATTCCAGCTGATGAAGTTGGCATAACTGACACAGGGGCTAGGCAGTTCGACTGCGCCTTTTCTTGTTAAATGATGACGGGCCATTGTGGCAGTCTCCGCGATGGCCCGGCATTCTCTGTGCTGTAGAGATTCGGCTCAGCAAAGATATTGTCCGAAGAAACTTCGCTAGGGAATCTACTAGATTCTTTGTAGTGAACGGCTAACCACTTGCACCGAATGCTGTATATCCGTACAGTACCATCCAGCGAACACACATTCGATGGCCACCGCAATGCAAACCAGCCCTGACGCACGACACCTCGCAGCCCTGCAGCGGCACTGGAAGCTCAACCGGGCGTTTCCCTCCATGGCCAAGCTTGCTGGGGCGATGGGCTTGTCTTCGACTAGTTCCGTCTTCGCGGCAGTAGGCCGGCTGACCGAAGCGGGCTACCTGGAACGCCAGGACGGTCGTATTGCGCCAACGACCAAGTTCTTCGGCCGCGCCATCCTGGGTTCCGTCCGCGCCGGCCTGCCGCAGCCAGCGGTCCAAGAAGAAGCCGCCGAGCTACTGACCATCGACGACTACCTGCTGCCGCACCCGGAGCGCTCCAGCCTCGTGAGGGTCCGGGGCGACTCGATGAAGGACGCAGGCATGCTGGACGGCGACATCGCCATCGTGGAGCACAACTCGCCCTACGGTCCGGGTGACGTGGTCGTTGCAGTCGCCGACGGCGGCCTCACCGTGAAGTACCTCCAGCGTGATGCCGAAGGCTGGTTCCTTGAAGCTGCCAACCCTGAGTTCGAGCCTATCCGCCCAAGTGGCGACCTCGAGGTCATCGGTGTCGTGGTCGGCTCTTTTCGACGACGGAGGTGACCCACTGAGCACCTCACTGCCACTAGCGGCATAGCCGCTCAATCCACAGACTAAGCGCTTCGCATTCGAAGGCGCCTGGCTTTCCATTGCCTCAAAAAATTGCAGCTCGGATGCGCCGGGCGCAAGGGAGATGTCATGCCCAAGGAAAACCTGACCCCGCACCTGTACCTGGACTATGACGGTGTCCTGCACCCGGACCCTGTGTTCCACAACCCGGGCAAAGGTCCCGTCCTAGCCGAGCAGTACGTCAGTCACCATCGACTGTTCGAGAACGCCGAGCTACTGACCTTGATGCTCGAGCCTTATCCGGAAGTGCAGGTGGTGCTGTCCACCTCTTGGGTGCTCGCCTATGGCCTGGCGGCAGCACGGGCTCCGCTACCTGAAGCCCTGCGCAACCGAGTCATCGGCGCAACCTTCGACCCAGACCGAGACGACCACGCCTTCGGCAGTGTCGCTCGGGGCTACCAAATTGCTGCCGACGTGAAGCGCCGAGGCCTTCGGTGCTGGGCCGCTCTCGATGACAACACCCGAGACTGGCCGGCTCGCGCACGTCGCAAGCTGATTGCGACCGACCCGGTCATGGGCTTGCGCGGAGAACCCGCCTTCAAAGGCCTGCAGAACTGGCTGCGCCAATAACGAACTGAGAAGAGTATCTCGATGTTCGGAAAGGCGATTTTTAGCGGCGGCAAAACTAATTAGTAAATAGGTTGCTGATTTTTAGGCAAATCACATTTGTTCCAATTCCGGCTGCTGCATTTTCAAAACCAGTATTCCCATGCAAGTCCGAGTCCAAATACTTCGCCGCAACGGCGTGCCTATAACCCGCCGGGAACTGCTTAGCTGCCCGGTGCGTGTCGGCCTGCTGAGCGTCAAAGAGGCTCGAGACCCGATGCAGTCCAGGCCCGTGCTGCAAGCTCGACTGCTGGACCGCACCTCGGGCATCGAAGTCGACGTGCTGCCGCAGCTCAACGACGCGCGGCTGCTCTATGTCGAGGACGGCAAGATGCGCTTGATTGGCACGGAACGCAATGACCAGGCCGAGTACGCGCAGATGTGGGCGGTGGAGCAAGACAAATGCTGAAAGTCCACCTCCACGCCGGGCTGCTGGCCGAGCGCAATGCGGCCAACGTCCTCGCCACGCTCGATATCGCGTATGCCAAGCAGGAGGCCTTCGCTGACTACGTGGTGGCGCTAACCCAGCGCCAGGCTGGCGAGCAAGCTCCTGTTGTGCTGCAGGGCTACCCGCGATGGTCAGCCAGCCTCTGGGATTTGATTGCGCGCGGCATCGCGCTCTCGCTGTATCGCGACGGCAAGGTTCCTTCGGCAGCCAAGCCCGACCGGCGCTGTGCGTATGCGACCCGCCTGTGCGGGGTCATCGAGAAGGCGACGCGCGACGACAGCGCCGTGCTGCTGGGCAGTGCGGAGCTGTTCCAGCAGGGACCTGAACGGGGGCATTACACGGTCCAGCTCGACGAGGACATCCTGGGCAGGCGCACAGGCCAGTTCGCTTACGGCTGCAAGCGGCTGAACCCGTTGGACCTGCTGTTCCGTGCGCTCTGCTGGGCCCTGTATGGGCAGGACACCCCCGGTCAGCGGCCCAAGCTCATCGTCCCGACGAGCATCAACATCGGTGGCGAAGACCAGTTCGAAGTTGCAACGTTGCAAGAGCCAGCAAGAACAGGATTTGCTCGCCACCTTGCGGCGACACAGCCAACCGCCAAGCCAGCACAGATGGCAAGAGCCCAGGACTACGTCCAGTTTTTGATGGAGGGCTAACGTGAGCACCGCAGCGCTTGCATCAAAGCCGGGCCTGGACCCTAACGAACGAAAGCTGTTCCCACTACGCCAGACCACAGGGACGGCGGGCTTCCACATGTCCAAAGCGGCTGTGGGCTTCGGCTATGACGAACTCAACAACCTGACGGAGCGCCAGGCGGTGATGCTTTTGGCCGAAGTGGCTTGGGGCTCGACGACCTACATGCAGTGCCCACACTGTGGCACGCTGGACTCGCACTACTGGACCGTGAAGGAGTTGCGCTGGAAGTGCAAGTGCTGCGACAAACGCTTCTCGGTCACCTCCGCCACGGTGTTCGCGGACCACAAGCTGCCGCTGCGCAAGCTCATCAAGATGGTGTTCGCGTGGATAAACGGCGCGAGCGGCAAGCCCGCGTTGCAACTTCGACGCGAATGGAACGTGGCCTACGCCACGGCCTTCACGATGGCCCACAAGCTGCGCGAGGGCCTGATGCGAGGCTTCAACGTTGGCGTGCTTGCCGGCGTCCACGAGATGGATGGTGCCGACGTGAATGGCCGTCGATATCGAGAGAAGCGGAACAAGCCACTGGGCGGTGGCGGTGTGCCGAAGCCTACGATTCCTGCGCATCTGTTGGCGCCGCCGGTTGACCCGGAGACGGGCGAGATTCTGTTCGTCGGCCCACCGAAGCCCTTTAAGCACGACAAGAAGGCAAAGATGCCGTTGGACCGTCGTTTGCTGCTTGTGATTCGCCAGCGCGGCGTATCCAAAGGGCGCGGAGGCGTTGCAACTCGTGTGGCAGTGGCGCTAACTGAGTCAGCTGCGACGGTCACCTCGATGGCAAAGCGATTCGTGTCCGCAGAGTCCGGCTTTATGACCGATGAAGACCCGTCGTACGCCGCGTTCTCGAAGCTCTTTGCGGACCACTCCAAGGTTAACCATTCGAAGGGATACAGCCTGCCGGGCGGCGTCAGCAACAACCTGGCCGAGTCTTTCAACTGGCGCATGCGGAGAGCCGTCGAGGGCATCTACCTGTGCCCGTCCAATAAGTACCTCGCGGACTACGCTGCAGAGGCGGCCTGGCGAGAGGACACGAGGCGTCTATCGACTGGCAAGAAGCTCAGGCACTTGCTCGGGGTTGCGTTGCGTGTCGGCTTGTCGGAATGGTGGCGTGGGTACACGCAGGGTCACCATCGAACGGTCGAGCTGCTGGTTGAGGGCGAGCAGGAGGCGAAAACGCGCGGGAAGAAGAAGGGGTGGAAGCCAAAGCCACCTAGGTGACGCTTACTGGCTGAGCCGCCCGAAAGGAGCGGGCGGGAGCAGACAATTGGCGAGGGATAAATCGGTAGCTATACGAGGTGCAACAACTCATCTAAAAGGCACTTCAATGAACTTCATCCACAACCTATTGGCGCAGTTGGCTGCGATTGAAAATCCCTTCCGTTTTGATGAAGCGTATATCGTTCCGGCCAGGGGTGACCAACTGCGTGACGTCGCACGATTTGCTGAGGATTTTCGCCCGGTGTATCGGGACCTGACCCACGTCGCAAACGCTGAACTGTCCCGACATGTCATCGCGGCAAACTAACATCCGCGCCAGCTCGCCCCACGGGGGCGAGCTTTCGTTGCAGACAACGACAACCGACTCGCCGGTTCTGCCAATTGCACAGCTTGAGCAATTGCGGGCTATCGCACCAGACCGCATCGACTGGGTGTTTGAGCAGACAGCCAAGGAGGCCGATTTTCGTAGGTCAGAAATCCGCCGTACGAATACGCTCAAGTTCACGTCGCATATTGTGACGCTACTCGTTGCTTTGTTAGCCGTCGCAGCTGTCCTCGGTACCACGGTATATGGGATGAGAATTGGGCAGACCGCAGTGGCAATCAGCCTTGCTACGGCGACGGTCGTCTCCCTAGCCGCCGTTTTCATCAACGCCAACAAACAGTCAGACGCGAAGACCAGGCGAAAAAGTGGTGGAGCTAGCAACTAAGCCCAATCCCCCGCCAACCCTAGTTGCGCAGCGAGGGATGCAGCGCAAACAGTTGAAGCGCCGCCGTTAGTTGGGTCGATAACACCGACTACAGCGCAGCCTCTTCGAGGCTGCGCTGTAGTCTTGTATAGCTACCGGTTTTATATCGCGGCTATTCATGCAATTCTTAGACTCCGGGAGGAGCCTCCGACTGCTCTTCGACATCCGCAGCAGCGAGTCGGGAGCCAAGCTCCGGGTCAAACTGAGCGAGCGTCTCCCTCAGGGCATCTCGCTGCGCTTCTAGGCCCTGCCGGCGCACATCTTGCTGCGCAGGCAGCCGCGCCAACTCCCTCTCGACCGCCACAAGTTGCTCCGCCAGAAACGTCAGCGTGGTCTGCTTTCTTACGCGGCTCCGTGTCATCGCCATCAGATGTCTCCAGGTCCAGCCTCAGCGGACCTAGCTGCCACCTCCGCAGCTTGCTGCTGAAGCTCGCCAAGCGAAGGTCCCGTTTTGGTGGCAAGACGCCATACCCCGGCGCCATTGGACTCGTGCCCGATGCTGTTCAGCCGTACGACCTTGCCTTGGTTCACTAGAACCACGAGTCGATTGCGCACGGAGCGTCGGCAGAACGAGCGCTCGGCCATGTTCGCAAACTCAATCTGACAACTTGCAGCGACCCAATCGACCAAGGAGTGGATGTCTGCGCCGAGAGGTAAGGCCGCCTGGAGCCGCTCTAGGATTAGGTCTGTCAGGTGGCCACGAGGTCCGTATCGGTTGTTGGGATTCACAACCGTTGGGGCAGTTACGCCGGCAGGAACGGGCAGGGGTGCTGCGACGAGTTCTAACGCTGCAAGCGTCTTACGAATTTCAGCTTCGCGCTGCGCCAGGTGCTTCTGTTTGGCGACAACACGACGAAGCTCTCCTCGAAGCGCTGCAGCTTCATTGAGAAGCCACTTGGCCTGCGGAGACGTGTGCCGTCTTTGGATGACGGTGGTGGGGTGATGGTCGTAGCTCATAAGGGTCGTCAAAGAACATACCCTTGTGAAGCTACTGACGCTGCTCAAAAACTAAGCAAAAAGGCCCTGGGCAGACACGTTAGTGACTACTCAGGGCCATCAGCGTGATAACACCCTTTTCCGGTGTCTGGCCTGGCGCCGAGCTCAGGCGGCAGGGTCTTGCAGAAAGAAGCTGCTCAGCAAAGCGTACAGCGCCGGCTCTTCTTGCCGCATCTCCCGTGGGGCGACGAAAAAGGCTTCAACGGCTACGGCAAAGAACTCTTCCAGGCTTTCGGCGCCGTAAGGGTCGATCAGCGTGTCCTCGCCTGTATCTACCCGTTGGCAAAAGCGTTGCCATTGGGCCTCCATCACGACTAGCCAGCGCTCCCGTGCGCCGGCATCGGCCATGGGCGGCGCGCCATCAGCAAGGCCGTCGCGCATATCGATCACATGGGCGAACTCATGGATCACGACATTGAAGATGCCTTCATCCAGGCTGGCAGCGAGGTCGGCGGGATCATTGTTGTTCACGGCGGTCCAGGTCAGCATCAAGGGGCCGCCCTCCATGGCCTCGCCGGCCAGGGCTTCTTCGAATTGGTGGACGATACCGTCCTCATCCATGTATTCGCGCTGCGCCAGCACTTCGTCGGCATGCAAGACGATGCCCACAAAGCCCTCATACCAACTCAGACCCAACTTGAGCACCGGCAGGCAGGCTTGCGCGGCGACGGCCAGCGCCACCTCATCGCTGACGATGAAGTCGCCGACGCCGTGAAACTCCTTGCTGGCCAAGAACAGCGAGCTGAGCCGCCGCAGCTCGGCCAGATCGGCCGGGCTGCGCTGGGCTAAGAATGGGTAGCGCAGCAGCGTCAGCTGCCACAACTCATCAGGAATGGCGTGGCGGCGCAAGGCTCTCGCCTCGCGCCGCTGCGCCCAAGCGCTTTGCAGCCGCGACCACCACATCAGGCGAGTGAGATGCGCCGCAAGCCGGCTTGGCGCAGGCGCAGCACATCGGCGCGCGGTGCCGGGTCTTCCAGATCCCAGTCGGACAGCACATGGCGGTGCAGGCCGCCGCCCAGGGCATGTTCGCCCGTCCGGTGGGTGTGGCCGTGGATCATGGTTTGGCTGTCCGCAGCCTGCAGCCAGGCGACGCAGGCGGGCTCATCCAGATCGGTGTAGCTGGCGTGTTCGCTTTTCTGCTGGGCCTTGCTGCCGTCGCGCATCTGGCGGGCCAGGGCGCGGCGCACGGCCAGCGGCTGGGCCAGGAACTGGGCCTGCCACGCGGGCTGTCTCACTTGCGCACGAAAGCCTTGATAGGCCAGGTCCGACAAGCACAAGGCGTCGCCATGCGTCAGCAAATAGCGCGTGCCGAAGGCCGTCAAGACGGTGGGGTCGGCAAGAGGCTGCATGCCGCTATCGGCCAACATCGCTTCACCCAGCAGGAAGTCGCGATTGCCCACCATGAAATAGATCGGCCGCCGCTGGCTCGCCGCCCGCAGCAACTGCAGACAATGTGCCTCGAAGCCATCTTCCAGCCGTGCGTCGTCGCCGACCCAGACCTCGAAGATATCGCCCAGCAGCATCACCGCGTCGGCCGCCGTCTCGTGCAAGTGCTGCTCAAGCGCCGCCAGGGTGGCCGGCGTTTCTGCGGACAGGTGCAGGTCGGACAGGAAATCAATGCGCCGCCACGCGGGCGGCGCTGTCAGTTCGGCAAAAGCCGGAACTGCTGTGGCATCAGGCCAGCTCAACGGCTCGCTCGATGATGACGTCTTCAACCGGCACGTCGGCATGGCCGCTCTTGTTGCCGGTGCGGACCTTCTCGATCGCATCAACCACTTCCTTGCCGGCGACGACCTTGCCGAACACGGCATAGCCCCAGCCCGAAGGGGTCTCGGACTTGAAGTTCAGGAAGCCGTTATTGGTGGTGTTGATGAAGAACTGGCTGGAGGCCGAGTGCGGCGCATTGGTGCGCGCCATGGCGACCGTGTAGTGATCGTTGGTCAGGCCGTTATTGGCTTCGTTCTGGATCTCGCCATTGGTGGGCTTTTGCTTCATGCCGACGGCGAAGCCGCCGCCTTGGATCATGAACTTCTTGATGACGCGGTGAAACACCGTGCCGTCGTAATGGCCGCTCTTCACATAGGCCAGGAAGTTGGCGGCCGAGATCGGGGCCTTTTCAAAATCCAGCTCGATCACGATCAGGCCGTGATTGGTGTGCAGTTCGATTTGTTTGTTGGTCGTTGCGCTCATTTTTTGGACTCCACAATGGCTTTGGTGATGATGATGGGGGTGAGGGGGACGTTCTGTTGACCGCCCAAATTGCCGGTGGGTGTGGCGCGAATTTTGTCGACCACATCCATGCCTTCAATGACTTGGCCGAAGACGGCGTAGCCGCGGCCATCGCGCGCGTTCGCGGCGTCGAGGAAAGCGTTGTCGACGGTGTTGATGAAAAACTGTGCGGTGGCCGAGTTCGGGTCGCCGGTGCGTGCCATGGCGATGCTGCCGCGCACATTGAGCAAGCCATTGCCAGCTTCCAGCGGGATCGGCGGCTTGGTTGGCTTTTGCGCCATTTTGTCGGTGAAGCCGCCACCTTGGATCATGAAGTTCTCGATCACGCGGTGGAAGATGGTGCCGTCGTAATGGCCCGCTTTGACGTACTGCACAAAATTGGCCACGCTCTTCGGGGCCTTCTCTGCGTTCAGTTCGACGCGGATCACACCCTCGGTGGTCGTGAGTTTGACGGTTTGCGCCTGCACGGCGACGGCCAGGCCGAAGCCAAGCGCCGCGGTGGCCAGCGCTTGGCGCATAAACGTGAATGAAGTTGAGCTTGCTTGCATGGTTTCTTGTGGGTGAAGAAGTGGCTTGCGGGCGCCGATTGTCACTCAGCCCGGTCAAGACCTGGCCGGCTGTGGCTGTTTAAGGGGCTTTGGCATCCAGCTGGCGCAGCAGGGCTTGCGCGTGCTTGAGCTTGGCTTGCGTGCTCGCTTGGGGGGCCACTTGCGCCTTCAGCGCGCGTTGATAGGCCCGCTCGGCCTGGCGCAGCAGCACATCGCCCAGGTTCTCCAGGGCTTGCGCATGTTCGGGTTGCAGGGCCAGCGCTTGCGTCAGCTCGGCCTGGGCCAGATCCAGCTGGCCTTGGGCCGCGTGGATCACGGCCAGATTGTTCAAGGGGTCGGCCAAGTCGGGGAAGTCCTGGCTGAGTTGGGTGAAGATGGTGGTGGCGGCGTTCAGCTCGCCCAGCTCCATGCGCATCACGCCCAGGGCGAAACGCAATTCCAAATCATTGGGTGTTTTCCGCAGCGAGTCTTCCAGCATGGCCACGGCCTCGGCGCGTTTGCCACCCATCCACAGCTTCTGGGCGGCGTCGGATTCGGCCGCCTGGGCGGGCGTCATCACCAGCAGCAAAGCGGCGAGGGCGGTGCTGCTGAGCACTTGCAACAGGGCTGGGTGGCGTAGAGACATGAGGCTGGCTGGCATGGGTTTGAGCTCTGCCCGGGAGGGGCTGTTGGCGCTTGGCGGGACGGTGGCGAGCTGGGGGCAGGGTCAGTGCCAAGCCGGCCAAGATGGGCCAGCCGGTATACTGAGGTTCATTCTACGGTGCCTGCCCGACCTCGGATCGCGACAAAGATCCACCGCTAACCGCGGGTTCGAGCCGGCCGCCGCAGTCGCTCAGTGAACCGCAAGCCCTTGCGTTTGACCTTCTAGGTCGGCGCTTTGGCCTTGGCCCAACAAGCTCCATGTCTCTTCGCATCTACAACACGCTGACCCGTGCGGTCCAGCCGCTCGTCCCCATTGAACCTGGCCATGTACGCATGTATGTGTGCGGCATCACGATCTACGATCTGTGCCATGTGGGGCATGCCCGGATGATGGTGGCGTTCGACCTGATTTACCGCTGGCTGCAGGCCTCCGGCTACCGGGTCACCTATGTGCGCAACATCACCGACATCGACGACAAGATCATCCGTCGGGCCCTGGAGCGCCAAATCCCGATTCGCCAGCTGACCGATGAGATGGTTGCTGCCATGCATGCCGATCTGGGTGCTTTGGGCGTGCTCTTGCCCACCCATGAGCCGCGTGCCACCGAGTTTGTGCCGCAGATGACGGCCATGATCGGCAAGCTCGAAGCCAAGGGCCTGGCCTACCGGGCCAGCAATGGCGATGTGAACTACGCGGTGCGTGCCTTCCCGGGTTACGGCAAGCTGTCCGGCAAGTCGCTGGACGATTTGCGCGCCGGTGAGCGCGTGGCTGTGGACGACGGCAAGCAAGATCCGCTCGACTTTGTGCTCTGGAAGGCGGCCAAGCCCGAAGAGCCTGAAGACGCTAAATTTGCCTCGAGTTACGGCACTGGCCGCCCGGGCTGGCATATCGAATGCTCGGCCATGGCTTGCGCCTTGCTGGGTGAGCAGTTTGACTTGCACGGCGGTGGCGCCGACCTGCAGTTCCCGCATCATGAGAACGAAATCGCGCAGAGCGAAGGGGCTAACGGCAAGCCGCCGGCCACCATCTGGGCGCATAACGGTCTGTTGAATGTGGACCATGTGAAGATGTCCAAGTCCTTGGGCAATTTCTTCACCATCCAGGATGTGCTCAAGCGCTACGACGCCGAGACGCTGCGCTACTTCATGCTGCGCACCCATTACCGCAGCCCCTTCAACTTCAGCGACGTCAATCTGGACGATGCCCGTACCGCGCTCAAGCGCCTGTACACGGCACTCGACGGCTTGGCCGTGCCTGCGCTGGAGATCGATTGGGCGCAGCCCCAGGCGGCCGCTTTCCGTACCGCCATGGATGACGACTTCAACACGCCCGGTGCGATCGCGGTGCTGTTCGAGCTGGCCAGCGAGGTCAATCGCAGCCGCTCCCTCGCTGACGCGGCCTTGCTGAAGGCCTTGGCCGGCGTGCTGGGCTTTTTGCAGCAGACGCCGCGCGACTATTTGCAAGCCGGCGGCGCCAGTGCGGGCGGCTTGGATGAAGCCGCCATCTTGGCCAAGATCGAGGCCCGTGCGGCCGCCAAAGCGGCGCGTGATTTCGCTGCGGCCGACCAGATCCGCAAGGATTTGCTGGCCGCCGGCATCGTCTTGCAAGACGCGCCCACCGGCACGACCTGGACGCGGGCCTGACTGTGGTGCGAGTGAATGCGGCCGGGGTCACCCCGGAGTACTGGGACGAGGCTTGCCGCCACTTGGCCAAGCGCGACCGAGTGATGAAGAAGCTGATCCCCTTGTTTGGTGAGGCGCGCCTGCAAAGCCGTGCCGACGCCTTCACCACCTTGGCCCGCTCCATCATCGGGCAGCAGATTTCGGTCAAGTCGGCGCAAGGTGCCTGGGAAAAGTTCGTCGCTTTGATGGGCGGCTCGGCCAGCAAGATCCAGCCGGCGGCCGTCCTGGCCCTGTCGGTGGAGGCTTTGCGCGGTGCCGGCCTGCCGGTGCGCAAGATCGACTATTTGCTCGACCTGGCTCGGCATTTCGAAGCCGGCCAGGTGCATGTGCGCCAATGGACGCAGATGGATGATGAGGCCATCATTGACGAGCTGGTGGCCATCCGCGGCATTGGCCGCTGGACCGCCGAGATGTTCTTGATCTTTCACCTGATGCGCCCCAACGTCTTGCCGCTGGATGACCCGCGCTTGCTCAAGGGCATCAGTGAAAACTACTTCTCCGGCGAGCCTGTTTCGCGCGCCGAAGCGCGCGAAGTGGGCGATGCCTGGGCCCCTTACCGCTCGGTAGCCACATGGTACATTTGGCGCAGCCTCGACCCCTTGCCGGCGGCTTGACAGCCTCCCGTGCTCGGCTGTGGCGCATCGTCAAAAATGGTGCCCGGAGCCGGTTCACCGACCTCAACACTGAAGAAAAGTCAGCAGGATGAGCAAAAAACATTTCCTCGAATTCGAACAGCCGATCGCTGAGCTCGAAACCAAGATTGAAGAGCTGCGCTATGTGCAAAGCGAGTCCGCCGTTGACATCTCCGAAGAGATCGACCGCCTCTCGAAGAAAAGCCAGCAACTGACCAAGGACGTCTATGCCAATGTGGCGCCCTGGCAGGTCTATCAAATCGCCCGTCATCCGCAGCGCCCGCAGACCCTGGACTATTGCGCCGAGGTCTTCACCGAGTTCCAGGAACTGCACGGTGATCGTCATTTCGCTGACGACGCAGCCATCGTCGGCGGCCTAGCCCGCTTCAATGGCCAAGCTTGCATGGTGATCGGCCACCAGCGTGGTGCTGATTCGAAAGAGCGCCAGTTGCGCAATTTCGGCATGCCGCGCCCGGAAGGCTACCGCAAGGCCCTGCGCCTGATGAAGCTGGCTGAGAAGTTCGGCCTGCCGGTGTTCACCATGATCGACACCATGGGTGCCTACCCCGGCATCGGTGCCGAGGAGCGTGGCCAGTCGGAGGCCATCGGCCGCAATATCTTCGAGATGGCGCAGCTGGAAGTGCCCATCATCGCCACCGTCATCGGTGAAGGTGGTTCGGGCGGCGCCCTGGCCATCGGTGTGGCCGATCAGGTCTTGATGCTGCAGTTCTCGGCCTATTCGGTGATCTCGCCGGAAGGCTGCGCCTCGATTCTGTGGAAGTCTTCCGAGCGTGCGCCCGAGGCGGCCACGGCCCTGGGCATTACCGCGCACCGTCTCAAGGCGGTGGGCTTGATCGACAAGATCGTCAATGAGCCGGTCGGTGGCGCCCACCGTGATCACAAGCAAATGGCTTCTAATTTGAAGCGCGCGCTGAGCGACGCCCTGCGTCAAGTCAGCGACCTGAAGCCCAAGGAATTGCTGGACCGCCGCTATGCGCGCCTGCAAGCCTATGGCCGCTTCGGCGACACCAAGGCCAGCTGAAGTTCAGCCCGGCCGCCTGATTGCCGTCGCCTACAGCGGCGGCCGTGACTCCGCCGCCTTGCTGCACGCCACCGCGCGAGCAGCCGCGGCGCTCAATGCGCAAACGGATGCGGGCCTGCAGGTGCTGGCCCTGCATATTCATCATGGCCTGAGTCGCCACGCCGAGGCTTGGCTGCAGCATTGCCAAGCGCAGTGCGCAG
The DNA here is from genome assembly GCF_945956965.1 of uncultured Roseateles sp. Lineage (GTDB taxonomy): Bacteria > Pseudomonadota > Gammaproteobacteria > Burkholderiales > Burkholderiaceae_C > Paucibacter_A. The sequence continues at coordinate 191,127 of NZ_CAMFJS010000005.1, read as the reverse complement.
ACTGGGCTGCTGCTGGATTGCCTGTGCGGCTATGCATTCATCGCGTCGCGACCCAGCCCCAAGCGGGCCAAAGCATTGAAGCCTGGGCGCGCGGGGAGCGCTATGCGGCGCTGGATCAACTCTGTCGTGCCAATGGCGCCCAGTTGCTGCTGCTGGCTCACCATCAACGCGACCAGGCCGAAACCTTGCTGCTGCAGGCCTTGCGTGGCGCTGGTGTGGCTGGCATGGCGGCCATGCCAGGGCAGCAATGGCGCGAAGGTCTGTGCTGGGCCCGGCCTTGGCTCGCGCAATCGCGCCAGCAGATTGAAGCCTATGTGCAGGCGCATGCCCTGAGCTTTGTCGACGACGACAGCAATGGCGATCCGCGCTATGCCCGCAACCGCCTGCGCTTGCAGGTCTGGCCGGCATTGACACAAGCCTTCCCGCAAGCCGAAGCCAGCCTGGCGGCAGCTAGTGCCTGGGCCCAGCAAGCCTTGGCCTTGCAAGAGGAAGTGGCGCAGGACGATCTGGCGGCCGTGCTCAGGCCGGAGGGCTTGGATCTGCATGCGCTGAAGGAACTGTCCTCCGCTCGTGCCAGCAATGCTTTGCGGGCCTGGCTGAGTGGCGTGTCAGGCCAGCCGGCGCGGGCCAGTCTGGTGAGACGCTTGTTGACGGAAGCCCTCGGTCAGGAGGCCGGGCAATGGCCTTGTGCCGATGGGGTGCTGAGGCTTTATCGGGGTCACCTGACTTGGGGCCCTGCGCTTGAGGGCGCCGCGACAGAGGGGTGTGCTGAGCGTGCGAAAGAGCTGGATCTCAGTCAACCGGGTGACTATCCCCAGGCGGCATGGGGCGGCGTTTGGCGCGTTCGGCCGGTTTTGCAGGGCGGCGTTGCGGCCAATCGTTTGGTGAGCTTGCTGGTGCGCGCACGCACTGGCGGCGAGCAGTTTCAGAAAGCAGCGGCATGTCCGCCGCGTAGCTTGAAGAAGGCCTACCAAGAGGCGGGCATTCCCGCCTGGCGGCGCGAAGGGCCTTTATTGCTCAGCCCAGGCTCGGAACAACTGGTTTTTGCGCCGGGGCTGGGCCTGGATGCGCGCCAATGGGCGGCGCCGGGCGAGGCTCAGTTGAGTGTCAGCTGGGAGCCAACTGTGGACTCCGGCCTAGGGCCTCAGTCTGACTAGCCTGAAGAAGCCGGGCACTTGGCTACTTGAGCGCTAGCTGCGCGCTTTCATATTGCTGCAACGCAGCAGCTAGAATCAAGGGTTGCAGCCCTGGCGTCACCCGCCAACGGTGCCGGCGCCTTGACCACCCCCGCAAGGCCCGTGAACAGACGAACGAACGTTTCCTTTTTTCACGCCTCAACTCTCGCTTCTCAGCGACTTACTATGGCCCTGATTGTTCATAAATACGGCGGCACGTCGATGGGCTCGACCGACCGCATCCGCAACGTCGCCAAGCGCGTTGCCAAATGGGCCCGCGCCGGCCATCAAATGGTGGTTGTGCCATCGGCGATGAGTGGCGAAACCAACCGCTTGCTGGGCCTGGCCAAGGAATTGGCACCCAGCAGCGGCAGCGCTGAGCTCAATCGCGAACTCGACATGATTGCCTCCACCGGCGAGCAGGTCTCGGTGGGCTTGCTGGCCATCGCTCTGCAGGCCGAAGGCCTGGAGGCCGTCAGCTACACCGGCTGGCAAGTGCCGCTCAATACCGATTCGTCTTACACCAAGGCACGCATCGAGAGCATCGAAGACAGCCGCGTGCGCGCAGATCTGGCGGCTGGCAAAGTGGTGGTGATCGCCGGCTTCCAGGGCGTGGATGATGAGATGAACATCACCACCCTGGGCCGCGGTGGTTCGGATACGTCGGCTGTGGCCATTGCCGCAGCCATGAAGGCGGCTGAATGCCTGATCTACACCGATGTGGACGGCGTTTACACCACCGACCCGCGCATCGTGCCAGAGGCGCGCCGCCTGCACACCATCAGCTTCGAAGAGATGCTGGAGATGGCCTCGCTGGGTTCCAAGATCTTGCAGATCCGCTCGGTGGAGTTTGCCGGTAAATACCGCGTGCCGCTGCGTGTGCTTTCCAGCTTCACGCCCTGGGACATCGACATCGAAGAAGAAGCCAAGTCTGGCACCCTGATCAGTTTTGAAGAGGACGAAAAAATGGAACAAGCCGTCGTTTCCGGCATTGCCTTCAACCGCGACGAAGCCAAGGTGACCCTGCTGGGCGTGCCGGACAAGCCCGGTATCGCCTACCAAATCCTGGGCCCGGTGGCTGATGCGAATATCGACATCGACGTCATCATTCAAAACGTCTCGCAAGAAGGCAAGACCGACTTCAGCTTCACCGTGCATCGCAACGACTATGCGCGCACCATGGAGTTGCTGGAGAAGACCGTCGGCCCGGCCACGCAAGCAGCCAAGGTGCAAGGCGACCCGAAGATCTGCAAGGTGTCCATCGTCGGTATCGGCATGCGCTCGCATGTGGGCGTGGCGTCGAAGATGTTCCGCGCGCTGAGCGAAGAGGGCATCAACATCCAGATGATCTCCACCAGCGAGATCAAGACCAGCGTCGTGATCGACGAGAAGTATATGGAGCTGGCCGTGCGTGCGCTGCACAAGGCTTTCGAGCTGGAAAAGGACCCGGTCTAAAATTTCAGCTTGAAATTCCAGAAATATTAGAAATCTTCTGGGTTTTTCCAAAACGCCCCAAATTCTTCGTATAGAATGCAAGGCTAGGCCGGAGACGTGACCGAGTGGCCGAAGGTGCTCCCCTGCTAAGGGAGTATGCGCTTTAAACCGCATCGAGGGTTCGAATCCCTCCGTCTCCTCCAAGTAATACGCTCAACCCCTGATTTGCAAGTTCTGCTTGCGATTCAGGGGTTTTTGCGTTGTGGGCTCCGAATTTTTCGGATTGAAGTTTGTGTGGCTGGCTCAGCGGCGCCTGGGCCTTTTTGCCGGCGCGATTGCTTCCTCGGCGCGGATCGTCCTGTCCTTCACAGTTTGAGGCTTGGCTGCAGCCTGTAGAAGCGCTCATTCCTTGGTCGGCCACCAGCGCTCAGCCAACGCGGCGGCACTGACGGGTCGCGCGAAAAAGTAGCCTTGGGCATATTCGCAGCCATAGTCGAGCAGCAATGCGGCAGCGGCCGCGTCTTCAACGCCTTCGGCCACCACATCGAGATTGAATTCGTGGGCGAGTTGAATGGAGCTCTTGACGATGCGCCGGTTGGCATCGTCGCCTTCCAAGTTGTCGATGAAGGCGCGATCGATCTTGAGGCAGTGAACGGGTAGCTGCTTCAAATAGGCCAACGAGGCATAGCCGGTGCCGAAGTCGTCAATGGCAAGCCGCAGGCCCATGTCCCGGATAGCGTGCAGGGTCTTGAGCGTGAGCTCGGGGTGGCGCATCACAGCACTTTCGGTGACTTCAATTTCCAGCAAATGAGGCGCCAGGTCGATGCGCCTGAGCAGTGCATCCAGGCGCTCAACGAAACGATGGTCAAGCAAGTTGTTCACGCTCAGATTGACTGCCACCGGCAGCGGATGCCTTTCTTGCGCCCAGGCCTTGGCCTGAAGCAGGGCGGCTTCCAGAACGAAATGCGTGAAGTCGTGAATCAGCTCTGAGTTCTCGGCCAGCGGGATGAAGGTCAAAGGTGGGATATTGCCCTTGCTCGGGTGGACCCAGCGCGACAGCGCCTCCACGCCGATCAAAGCGCCGTCGCTGAGCCTGACTTTGGCCTGGTATTCCAGGCTCAGCCCGTTGCTGCGCAAGGCTTTGATGAAGTCGACGCGCAAGTCCAGCATGTCCGGCGAGAAGCTGTCGAAGGCGGCCAGGTAGGCGCTCATGGGCTTGAGGTTCTGCTTGGCGAAATTCATGGCCACATCGGCGCAGCGCAGCAGCTCATCGGTGCTGGCTGCATCTTGTGGCCAGTTCGCATAGCCGATGCTGGCGGAGAACTCCAATTCGCTGCGATGGACTTGCAAGCGTCTGGACACTCTGGCGTAGCCCGAGTGAGGCGCTTGCGATAGCCACTCGATGGCTGTCGACTCGGCCATGTAGACGGCGAATTCGTCACCGCCCAGGCGTGCGACCAGGGCCGTACTGCCGGCCAAGGAGTCGGTGAGGCGGCGACCTACTTCGACCAAAAGGCTGTCGCCCGCTTCATGGCCCAAGGTGTCGTTGATGTCCTTGAATCGATTCAGGTTCAGCAACATGACGGTGGCGGGCTCGGTGGCCCTCTCGTCCTGCGAGGTGGCCGCGGCCATCTGTTGGCTGACGTCATGAATAAAGGCTTCACGGCTGAGCAGGCCGGTCAGCTTGTCATGCCTGGCTGCGTACGCCTGCTCTGTGGTGGTGGCTTGAAGTTGCCGAAAGGCTTCTTTCAGCCGTGAGCCCAGCCAAGCGATCAAGCTAATGGAGACCAGCAGCACGATCAGCGGCGCCAGGGACTGCGTGGTCCAGCGCTCTTGCAGCAGGCTCACTGGAACGCCGATGGCGACTTGGAAGGGTAAGGTGTCAGAAACCGAATAGCCGAAGATCGAGCGCACGCCGTCAAGGGCGCTAACGCGTTCGAAGTTGCCTTGTTTGTGCCTTTTGATTAAGTCAATGATGTCCTGGGTCACGGGTGGGCCGTTGACGTCCTGTGGCTCATCCAGCTTCTTGAGCCTCAGCAGGCGGCGGCCGTTGGTGTTGATGATGACCAGAAAGCTGCCGGGTATGCTCTTCAAATGTGAGGTGCCCGCCACCAAGCGATTGACCGAAACCAGCGAAAAGGTGAGGTCAGACTCGACCTCTCTCCCCTCAATCTTCAGCAGCAGAGGCATGTACCAGGTCGAGTCCCCTGGCATTTGCACCAGTGGCAGGATCTCGACTCGATCGGAATTCGGGCTGCTCCATTGCGTGGCCAGTTAGCGGCCCACGGCCGTATTGACCAGATGCCCCTCTCGGTCCATGACGAAGTAGCGGCCGCTGACCCGATCCCTGAAGCCCAGGTAGCTGGAGAGCGGGTCAAACCGCATTGCACTGCGGGTGATGCGAATGGCTTCGTTGCCCCCGAGGTTTTCATCCAGTTGCAGATGCTGCTGAATGCCTTCGATGCTGGCGACCGATTGGGCCAGCAGGCTGCTCATGGATGTCTGCAGGCTGATGGCAGCATCACGACTGTTCTGCGTCGCGCTAGACCAAATCTGCGCCCGCTCGCGCAGCAGAAAGAAGGCCGTGGTGCATATCATCAAGACAATGCAAACCACCAAAAAAGTGCCCCAGCTGGGCTTGTTGATTTTCATGTGGCCGCGGACTTGCGCATTGCTGCCGCCATGCTTGATGCGGCACAACGCAAGCCACAGCCGCACTGGCAAGAAACGCCTTGCGGCCAGATGACTCTGCTCACACGGGAGTGATACACCATGAGACCACTGCCTTTGCTTTAGCCGCAAATAAGGGACGGAGTCCAAAATTTCGCCAGCAGGCCTGCTGTTGAGCTAGCGATGGAGTCGCGAGCTTAACGTGGACGATAGACGTTAGATCACCGCATTTGCCCGGGGTGATCGCGAAAAATAGGGACGCGTCCAAAGCGGCGGCTTTGCTGCGCCTTATGCTTGGCAGCTCCGATACCCACACGATGTTCTGGCCATGTATACCCCCGCACATTTCGAATGGAACCATGCCGCACAAATTCGACAGCTGATTGCCGAGCAGCCATTGGCCATGCTGGTCGGCCCGGACGGCGCGGGAGAGTCTTTTGTCAGCCATCTGCCCTTGACGGCCATGGATGATGGCCAGGGCGGCTGGTTGCTGGAGGGGCATATGGCGCGTGCCAATCCCCATTGGGCTTGGCTGCAGAAGCAGGCCTCGGTGTTGGCCGTGTTCAGTGGCCCCAGCGCTTATGTGTCGCCACGCCATTACGAGCACGAGCGCAATGTGCCGACCTGGAATTACCTGGCAGTGCATGTGCATGGCCGGCTGGAGTTCATGGATGATGCGCAGGCCAAGGACGGTCTGCTCAAACGCTTGATTGCGCAGCATGAGCCGGCTTATGCAGCGCAATGGCGCGGCTTGCCGGCGGACTTCCAGGCCAAGCTGCTTGGCGCCATTGTGGGCTTTCGCCTGCACGTGACGCGTTGCGAGGCCAAGGCCAAGCTGAGCCAGAACCGCTCAGCGGCCGAACGCGCGCGCATTGTCCAGGCCTTCCAGCAAGGCGGGGCGCAGGAGCAGGCGGTGGCCGACTGGATGCTGCGCCTCGCCCTGTGAACTGTCTTCGCGAGACAGCCCTTTGATCGCTTGCCCCCGGAGCTTTCGCTTTGATCAACCCCACGAGACCATGAGTATTTGATGAGCGCCAACGAGCAAATTCGAACCGCCGCCGACGCCCCTGTTGCGGCCCCGACCATGACCCATGTGCGCCACCTGCAATTGCAGACCTGCACCTTGCAGGGCCGCCATGTGCGCCTGCTGCCTATGAGCCTGGCGCATGTGGATGCGCTGGCGGAAGTCGGCTTGGCGCCGCAACTGTGGACCTGGGTGCCCACCTTGATGCGGGATCGCGCCGATATGCAGCAGTATGTGGAGCTGGCTTTGCAAGAGCAGGCCAAGGGAGTGGCCTTGCCCTTTGTGATTCAGGATGCGCGCAGCCAAGCCATCATCGGCAGCACCCGCTTTGGCAGCATTTCGGCCAAGGACCGGCGCCTGGAAATCGGTTGGACCTGGGTGGCGCCCTCACATCAGCGCAGCGGCGCCAACACCGAGGCCAAGACCTTGTTGCTGACCCATGCCTTCGAGGTTCTTGACGCCTTGCGGGTGGAGCTGAAGACGGACTTTCTCAACGCTAAGTCACGCGCCGCGATCGCGCGCATCGGCGCCACGCAGGAAGGCGTGTTCCGCAGCCATGTGATCTGCCCGGATGGGCGGGTGCGCGACACGGTCTACTTTTCCATCATCCGAAGCGAATGGCCGCAGGTGAAGGCGCGGTTGGCGGGGATGCTGCGCTGAGAGGCTCTGATGCTGACAGGCGCTGGGCCAGTCCACCGGCCGCAGCGCCGCATTCCGGTGGCGCGCGCTGAAGTGGCGCGCCACGCGAAGGGCTTTACATGCCTGCGTAGTTCGGACCGCCACCGCCTTCGGGCGTGACCCAGACGATGTTCTGCGTCGGGTCCTTGATGTCGCAAGTCTTGCAATGCACGCAGTTCTGCGCATTGATTTGCAGACGGTCTTCACCGGCTTCTGACTTGACGAACTCATAGACACCCGCCGGGCAGTAGCGGCTCTCGGGGCCGGCGTACTTGGCCAGATTGATCGCCACCGGCACCGAGGCGTCTTTCAGCGTCAGGTGGGCAGGCTGGTTCTCTTCGTGGTTGGTGTTCGAGACGAAGACCGAAGAGAGGCGATCAAATGTCAGCTTGCCATCCGGCTTGGGATAGTCGATCTTGGGCATCTCGGCCGCGGGGCGCAGGTAGAGATGATCGGCCTGCGGGCGATGGATGGTCCACGGTGGGCTCTTGAAGCCCAGCTTGGGCAGCAGCCATTGCTCGATGCCGGTCATCAAGGTGCCGACCCGATTACCCTTCTTGAACCATTGCTTGAAGTTGCGCGCCTGGTCCAGCTCGGTGTGCAACCAGCTTTGCTCAAACGCGGCCGGGTAGGCGCTGAGCTCGTCGTATTGACGGCCCGCCGTCACCGCCTCAAACGCGGCTTCAGCGGCCAGCATGCCGCTCTTGATGGCGGCGTGGCTGCCCTTGATGCGCGAGGCATTCAGATAACCGGCGTCGCAGCCCACCAGGGCGCCGCCCGGGAACACAGTCTTGGGCAGGCTCAGCAAGCCGCCTGCCGTGATGGCGCGCGCACCATAGCTGATGCGCTTGCCGCCTTCGATGTGCTTGCGGATGCTGGGGTGGGTCTTCCAGCGCTGCATTTCCTCGAAAGGCGAGAGCCAAGGGTTTTTGTAGTCAAGGCCGACCACATAGCCCAGCGTGACCTTATTGCCTTCCAGGTGGTAGAGGAAGCCGCCGCCGTAGGTGTCGGCATTCATCGGCCAGCCGGCGGTGTGCACCACCAGGCCGGGCTTGGCTTGGTCTGCGGGCACTTCCCACAGCTCCTTGATGCCGATGGCATAACTCTGCGGATCCTTGCCCGCGTCGAGCGCGTACTTGGCAATCAGCTGCTTGCCCAAATGGCCGCGAGCGCCTTCGGCAAAGATGGTGTACTTGCCCAGCAGTTCCATGCCCAGCTGGAAGTTCTCGGTCGGCTCGCCGTCCTTGCCCACGCCCAGATTGCCGGTGGCCACGCCGCGCACGGCGCCGTCTTCACCGTAAACCACTTCAGCAGCGGTGAAGCCGGGGAAGATTTCCACGCCCAGGCTTTCGGCTTGCTCGCCCAGCCACTTGGTCACGGCGCCCAGCGAGATGACGAAATTGCCATCGTTATGGAAGCAGCCGGGAATCAGCCATTGCGGGGTTTGGTGCGCGCCGGTCTCGTTGAGGAACAGCACTTCGTCTTCGGTCACGGGCTGGTTCAGCGGCGCGCCCAGCTCTTTCCAGTTGGGCAGCAGCTCGGTCAGCGCGCGCGGATCCATCACCGCACCGGAGAGGATGTGAGCGCCAGGCTCGGAGCCTTTTTCAAGCACCACGACGGACAGCTCGCTGCCCTTGGCCGCGGCCAGCTGCTTGAGACGGATGGCGGTGGCCAGGCCGCCGGGGCCTCCGCCTACCACGACCACGTCATAGTCCATAGATTCACGCGGGCCGTATTGGGCGAGGATGTCCTGTGGGGTCATTGCTGAAGGTCCTGAAAAAGTAAGCGTCGAATTGGCAGCGATTCTAGCCAGCCTCTGGCATAAAAAGCACGGTCGTTCGATTTTGTAGGCAGTCCGACCTAAGCCAGCGTTGTGGCTGGGCAATGGGCGGCGAGATTGAGCGTCGCAATTTGGAAGCGCAACTCTAGAATCGCCGCCGAAAGGGTCCGCCAAGCGCACATGCTGCTAGCCTGCGCGCTCCTCATCGCTCAGGACTTAAGTGCTTGCCATGACCCAACGCTTGCTGCCTCGCCGTCATTTCCTTTGCCAGACGCTTCGCTTGGCTGGCGCCACTCCCTTGGCCTTGAGCGGTTTGGCTGCGCTGGGCGGCTGTGCCGAGAGTGCTAGCTTGAAGGCACCCATCAAGCCCTATACCGAGACGGTCAAGGCCTTGCTGATCTCGCGGGACGGCAAGCACATCGTCTTCATCGGCCGCAGCTACCACTATGTCTTGGACGCCCCGGCGCAATTGGTGGCGAGCCTGGCGTCGCCCCTGCATCAAAGCATGGACGGTGAGATTTCCCAGCTCCATGTGGATGCGGAAAACGGCATCAGCGGCCACTACCAGCTCAGCCTGGCTGAACCCCTGGATGAGCAGCAAGCACAAGCGGCACGCGAACTTGGCTTCAGCCCTGCGGCAGACGGCGGGCCATGGCGGGCGAGCGGCGAGCTGAAGGGCCAACGCTTTTTGCAGGGCGCCTTCCGCGAAGGGCGTCAGCTGGAGCCGCTCAACAAGAGCTACACGGTAGAGATCAGTGTGGACCAGAGCCGTGGCAGCGCCATGGCTGACAGCTTGGCCACGCCGTTGACCGTCGGCAGCGACGGCATTTTGTTGGTCTACTTCGCGGTGCTGGCGCCCATCCTGATTCCGCTGGCCATCATCACGCGCGAACCGCGCCCTTGATGCAAATGCACCGGCAGCGGCAGGGTGGACGCCGCTTGAGCAAGCTCTAAAAGTTCGGCCAATCGCTGGCATTTTCGCGCCAGGCGCTGGCCCGCCTGAGCCTGGTTTTTGACCAGAATGTGGGGGCTGGCGGGGGCGGGCATGCTATCGTCAAGCCAGAACTTTTTAGAGGTTTTCCCCATGAGCTACAGCATTGACTTGTCAGGCCGGGTGGCTTTGGTCACCGGCGCTTCTAGCGGCCTCGGCGCGCAGTTTGCCAAGACCCTGGCGCAGGCCGGCGCCTGTGTGGTGTTGGCGGGCCGGCGCACCGAGCGGCTCAAGACCCTGCGCAGCGAGATCGAGGGGGCGGGCGGGGATGCCCATGTGGTGCATCTGGACGTGACCGATCTGGACAGCATCAAGTCGGCGGTGGCGCATGCCGAGACCGAGGTGGGCACGCTCGACATCCTGATCAATAACTCCGGCGTCAGCCGCACCCAGCCGCTGCTGGATGTGGGCCCGGATGATTACGACTTTGTGATGGACACCAATGTGCGCGGCGCCTTCTTCGTTGCGCAAGAGGTGGGTAAGCGCATGCTGGGCCGGGCGCGTGGCTCGGCGCCGGGCACCTTCATTGGTGGGCGCATCGTGAACATCGCCTCGATGGCGGGCTTGCGGGTGCTGAGTCAGATCGGCGTGTATTCGATGAGCAAGGCCGCAGTCATTCACATGACCCGCGCCATGGCCTTGGAGTGGGGCAAGTACGGCATCAACGTCAACGCTATCTGCCCGGGCTATATCGATACCGAGATCAACCACCACCACTGGGGCACCGAGCAAGGCAAGAAACTGATGGACTTGCTGCCCCGCAAGCGGGTGGGGCAGCCGCGTGATCTGGATACCAGCTTGTTGATGTTGTGCGCCAACGAGAGCCACTTCATCAATGGTGCGGTGATTCAGGCTGATGACGGATTTGGTGTTTGAAAAGAAAGAAAGCATGTCGCTTCGTACTTTGAGCGCGCTGGAGGCGCGCGTCCTGGCCGTGTTGGTGGAAAAAGAATCCACGGTGCCTGACAGCTACCCGCTGTCCCTGAATGCCCTGACCCTGGGCTGCAACCAGAAAACCGCGCGCGACCCGGTGATGGCCGCCAGCGAGGCGGATGTCTTGGAGGCGCTGGAAGAACTCAAGGCCATGCACTTGGTGAGTTCCGTCAGTGGCAACCGCGTGGTGCGCTTCGAGCACAACGGCGCGCGCGGCCTGGCAGTGCCGGGTGCGGCCCTGGCCTTGTTGACGCTGCTCATGCTGCGTGGCCCGCAGACCGCGGCCGAGTTGCGCCAGAACACCGAGCGCCTGCATCGCTTTGCGGATGTGTCCTCGGTCGAAGGCTTTCTGAATGAGCTGGCCGAACGCACGCCGCCCCTGGCCGTCAAGCTGGCGCGTGCGCCGGGCGCGCGTGAACCGCGCTGGGCGCATCTGCTGTGTGGTGAGGTCAGCCAGCCCGAGACGAGTCAAGCGGGGTCAGCGCAGATGGCCCGGGATGAAGAGCTGGCTTTTTTGCGCGCCGAGCAGCAGCGCATGAATGCGGAGTTGCTTCAACTCAAGGCCCTGGTGCACCGTATGGCTGCCGAGTTAGGGCTGAGCTCGGACTAAGCCGCCCGCCTCTGCCGTGCAGGGCGGCGGCGGAGCCGGAATTCGGGGACGCGCGCTGGGGTATCTTGCCTTGCCAGCCGCAGGGGCAGCGCCTAGCATGCCGGGCTTCAACTACTCCGGGGAAGCTGATATGACTCTGCGCTTTTCAAAGGCCGCTGGCCCGCGTGTTCTGCAAGGCACGGCTCTTGGTTTGCTGGTCCTGACCTTGGCGGCCTGCGCCGAATTGCCGCCGGCCGACACCGCCGAGCCCAGCTATGTGGCTGGCGCCCAAACCGGCTCCAATCTGCCCAAGCGGGATGGCAAGGCCATGAACGTCAAGGTGCTGGAAAAGGACGCTGCACAAGACCTGCTCAACAAGAGCGTTGGTCCGGGCACGCCCGGCAGCAAATAAGGTCTGCACGCAAAAAAGCCTGGCGCGGCGGCCATGCGGCCGCGCCAGGCTGGTCAAGGGCAGCGCTGCTCAGCGCTGACGCCCCGTTTTCAGAAGCTGTACTTCGCGCTCAGGTAGCCAAAGCGCCCGCGAGGGTCGGTGTAGCTGGGGTCGTAGCCGGAGATGAAGAAGTAGGCCTGGTTGGAATAGGGCGGCGGCGTGTCCAGGAGGTTTTTCACGCCGGCGCGCAAGGTGATGGCCTTGCTGACATCCCAGGCAGCCGACAGATCCCACAAGGAATAGGCCTTGACCTTGTTGGCCCCCACCACGGTGCCCGAATTGGTGTCGATGGCGGAGTTCTGGTCGGTGTAGCCGCTGGAGTAGCTATTGCTCAGCGCCAGGCTCCAGGGGCCGCTGGCCCAATCCACACTCAGGCGGTGCTTCCAGCGCTGCACCACGCCGTCGGTGACGAACTGGCCCAGATTGCTGATGAAGCCATCGCCAAAGCCGGTTTGCCGTTCAGACTTGAGCGTCAAAGAACCCACCAGCTTGGCGCCGAATTTGCCCAGGCTCGTGGCGTGTGAGCGCACATCCACCGTGAAGTCCAGGCCCGAGGCGCGCTGCTTGCCGCGGTTTTCCTTGCGCAACTCGATGAAGCAAATGCTTGAATCACCGGCGTCGTAGTCGCAACCTTTGAGGCCTTCGTCCATATTGAAGCGGTGCACCAGGCTGCCGTATTTGTCGAGATTGGCCAGGATGACGTCGTCACCGATGGTGCTGATCAAATCGCTTTTCTCGATATTCCAGTAGTCCAGGCCCAGGCTGATCAGCGGATGCGGCTCGACCACCACGCCGAAGGAGAACTGTTTGGACTTCTCGGGCTTCAAGTTCGGGTTGGCGTAGGTGCGGGTCTTCCAGTTGTCGGCACAGTAGCCCAGGTCGTTGCCGTTTTCGGCCATGCAGACCGGATCCGGCAACACCGAGGTTTCGCTCACCTTGGTGGGGCGGTACATATCGTTCAATGAGGGGGCGCGGAAGCCCGTGCCGGCGGAGGCGCGCAGCACCACTTCCTTCATGGGCGTGTAGCGCAGGCTCAGCTTTGGGTTGGTGGTGCCGCCCACCACATCGTAGTGGTCGTGGCGCACAGCGGCTTGCAATTCAAGCTGCTTGCTCAGGGGCACGATCACTTCGGCATACACCGCCCAGACCTTGCGTGAGTGGTCGGTGAACTGCGAGTCGCCCGGCGAAGGGTCACCGACGATGTTGTCGGAGATCAGCAGATCGGACGCGGCCGATTTGCTCGCCTCGCGGCGGAACTCCGCGCCCACGGCCATCGCAATGTCGCCACCGGCCGTTTGGCCCACAACGCCGCTGCCCTTGATGTCGAAGGCATCCATGGTGCCCCTGGCATTGCGAACTTCCTGATTCAGCTGATTGTCTTGCAGGAACTTGAGGCCTGCGGCGGATTGGGCGCCGAAGGGGTTGACGGTGCCGTTGGCAAAAGCGGCCATGGTCTTGTCGTAGAGCAGGTAGCCGGCCACATCGCGCTCCGCCACCTTGTTCTCGCTGTGGTTGTAGGCCATGTCGTAGTCCCAGCCGGCCACATTGCCGGTCAGGCCCAGCACAAAGCGCTTGCCGGTGCTGGTGACCTCGCTGGTGCGGCGGCCGGCATCGAGCAAACGGGTTCGTACGGTGATGCTGCGGTCGTCTGGCAGGGCGTCACCCAGGCCGGTGGCGGCCAGGGCGGGAATCATCGACACATCCAATTCGCCGTCAATGCGGTTGGATGTGCCGGTGTAGAAGCTCTTGGCCTGGGTCAGCGAAACCTCGGCAAAGAGCTGGTGCTTGTCGCCCAGTTGCAGCACGGCGCGGCCAAGGAAATCGGCCTTGTCGGTTTTGGGGTAGAGCTCCACATCGCGCATGTAGTCGAAGGTGCAGCCATCCGTGCCGCCAACGCCACCCGGCAGGTAGAGCGTGTGCGGCGGCTGGCATTTGGGCGCGCTCAGGTTTATGGTGCGGCTGCTGATGGGCGTGCCGTTGATCTGGAAGTTCTGGCTTTCCAGGTAATCGCGCTGGTCGCCGCTAAGGCGAATATTGCCGGGGAAGCCGGCCGAGGACAGCAAATGCGGCAGCCGCTCTGGGATTTTCAAATCATCGATGAATTTGCGCTGCGAGGTGGACAGCGCGTCGGTGCGCTGCACATCCAGCACGCCAAAGACATTGAAACGGTCGCGCGCAATGTCGCCAAAGCCACCGGACAGTGAGATGGTGCGTTTGCCCGCGCCGCCTTCCTGGCTGGTGCCGGCATAGACCTCGGCTTCAAAGCCTTGGTAGTCTTTGCGGGTGATGAAGTTGACGACGCCACCAATTGCGTCGGCCCCGTAGATGGCCGAGGCGCCGTCCAGCAGCACTTCCACGCGCTGGATGGCGGCGGCCGGGATGCTGTTCAGGTCCACGCCGGAGTCGTCGCCCGGCGAGGCGAAATTGGCCATGCGCCGGCCATTCAGCAGCACCAGGGTGGAGGAGGTGCCCAGGCCGCGCAGATTGGCCGAGTTGAGGCCTTGCTGATCCTTGTAGCCGCCGAAGGCCATGCTAACGCCGTCGGTCAGCGCATTGCTGCCGGCGCTGAGCGTGGCCACCAACTCGGCGGCGGTGGTGATGCCGGCCTTGACCATATCGGCCCGGGTGATGACTTGCACCGGCAGCGAGCCCTCGGAGTCGATGCGCTTGATGGCCGAGCCGGTGATCTCCACCCGCTCCAGCTTCTTGGCGTCGGCGCTTTCCTGTGCGGCGGCCGGCAGGCTGATGAGGGCGAGCAGGGCGGCTTGCAGGCTGCTGCGCAAAAGCGGGCGCTTGTTGCACGCGCTGATCGGCAGTTCTTGGCGGCGTTTGATCTTCATGGCTTCCCTTGGTGGCTACAGGTGTTTGGTCCAGTCTAGGAAGCCCGCCGGGCTGGGGCCAGTGGGGTCAACCGCACAAAGTCGCGTGCACACAACTTTGCGGCTGGGTTTTTGACTTGGAACTAGGGGGAGCAGACCAGCGCGGGCCGCGCATGCCTGGGCTACCATGCATCGTCCCTGGTGATGAGCATCTGCTGCCCCAAAGGCTCAGCGTGCTGCGGCGTCAGCCTCCACCGTTTTTTTTCAAAGCAAGTTGCCACAGCGTCTGCGTCCCATGAAGATCGTTCCTCCATTCGCATCAAGCGGCTCACGCTGGCTGGGTGCTGGCCTTGTTGTGCTGTCCTTGTGCGGCGCCGGTGCGCTGCAGGCGGCCGACTCGGTACTCGGCACAGGCCCCAATGCGGCCAGCGGCCCGGTGCAGACGCCCACCAATCCCAAGACCGGTGTGTGGACGGTGATTCGCGGTTCGGGCGCCTCCGCCACCAAGCCCGCGCCGGCGACGGCCACGCCGTCGAGCAGTGCCACAACACCCGCGCCCTTGGGGGCATTGCCACCGGGCTCGTCCGCCGCGGCAGGGGATTTGTTGATCAAGGGCTATGCGGTGGCCATCGGCGGCGCCTTGAAGTCCGACAACGAAGAGGTCTGGGGCCGCATCGTCAGTCTGGCCGGCGGCAAGGGTGCTCGCTTTGTGGTGCTCAGCACTGCTTCGGAAGACCCCGAGGCCAGCGCCAAGCAGGCGATTGAGTTGCTGCAGCGGCGTGGCGCGGTGGCCGAGGCTTTGCCGGTGGCGCCCAAATTCAGCTGGGTGGATCTCAACAAGGTGGTGCGTGACCCGGCGTTGATTGCCAAGATCAAGAACTCCCGCGGTGTGTTCTTCACCGGTGGCGCGCAAGAGCGCATCGTTGACGTGCTGGCCCCCGGCGGTAATGCCACGCCCATGCTGGAGGCGATCTGGGATGTCTACCGCCGTGGCGGCGTGGTGGCGGGCACCTCGGCCGGGGCGGCCATCATGAGCGCGGTGATGTTCCGGGATGCACCCAGCGTCATCAACATCATGAAAGGCAAATGGGTCGAGGGGAAACAGATTGACCGCGGCCTGGGCTTTGTCGGGCCGGATCTGTTTGTGGACCAGCATTTTTTGAAGCGCGGCCGCTTCGGTCGCATGATCCCGCTGATGATGGCCAAGGGCTATAAGCTGGGCCTGGGCGTGGATGAGAACACGGCCGCTGTGGTGCACGGCGACGAGGTCGAGGTGATTGGTGGCAAGGGGGCTTTGCTGGTGGACCTTAGCGAGGTCAAGACCGACCCGACCCTGGGCGCCTTCAACGTCACCAATGCGCGCCTGAGCTATCTTGACCATGGCGATAAATTCAATCTGAAGACCCGAGTCACCATGCCCTCCGCGCTCAAATTGCGCGGCGATAAGCTTGACCCGCTGGCCGCCGACTTCAAGCCCTACTACACCGAGGAGCTGTTCCACATCGATATGCTGGGCGACTCCACCATCTCCAATGCGATGAGCTATTTGATCGACAGCAATCGCAACGAGGTGCGCGGACTGAGCTTCGACGCCTTGCCCAAGCCGGGCGATCAAGTGGCCGATCTGGGCTTTTTGTTCCGCCTCTACAAAGGCCGCGGCAGCTATGGCTGGAGCACGGATGAGATGGGCGGTGAGGAGTACACCGTCGTCAACCTTTACCTGGATGTGACGCCGGTGCGCATGCCGCAGCCGATTTACGCGCCCTGGCAGGGTTCTGGCGCGCGCACCGTAGTGCCGGCGGCCAGCGCGGTGGAGCGCGGCGACGGTTCCTGATTTCGTTTTGACAAAAAGTTCGGGGAGTTGGCGCCGTGGCGCCAACTCCCCGTTTTACTGAAGCCCTCTGAATCAGCGGAACGAGTAGTTCAAGCTGGCGTAGAAGGTCCGGCCGCGCGGGTCGGTGTAGGTCGGGTCGTAAGTGGCCAGGAAGTAGTAGCCCTGGTTGGAGAAGGGAGGCTGGGTGTTGAACAAATTCTGCACGCCAGCGCGCAGCTTCATGTCCTTGTTCACGCGCCACGAGCCCGACAGATCCCACAGCGAGTAGCTGCTGACGCTGCGCGCCTCCAGCAATTGGTCGGTGTAGGGGTTGAAGGCCGTGTTGTGGTCGCGATAGCCCGACAAATAGGTATTGCCCACGGTCAGGCCCCAGTTGCCAATGTCCCAGTCCAGCGCCAGGCGGTGGCGCCACTTCTGAATCACCTGGTCGCTGAGGAACTGGCCGGCGTTGTTCAGGAAGGGCTCGCCGTCACCGAACTGGCGCTCGTAGTTCAAGACATAGGTGCCGGTCAGGCTGGCGGTGAAGCGGCCCAGCTCATTCGTCTTGAGGCGGTAGAGCAGGTCCACATCGATGCCCGAGGTGCGCAGCTCACCCTGGTTCTCCTTCTTCAGCAAAATGGTGTCGATCAACTCGCCGTACTGGTCGCGTTTGACATAGTCTTTCTCGTAGCGGGCCAAGTTGCCGAGGATGACTTGCTCGGACAAATCGCTGATCACATCGGTCTTGCGGATGTTCCAGTAATCGACGCTGGCGCTGAGTTCGTTGAGTGGCTCAAACGCCAGGCCGAAGGAGAACTGCTTGGACTTCTCTGGCTTCAGATTGGCATTGCTGCGGCGCTCAACACGCCACTGATCCGTGCAGTCCGCCACCGCGAAGCCTTGGGCCACGCAGCCGGGGTCGGTCAGGAAGGCGGAGCTGGAGCCAAACGAGGTCGGGCGGGTCAGCTCGTCGATCGAGGGCGCCCGGAAGCCTGTGCCCGCAGAGCCGCGCAGCATCAGCGCCTTGCTGGGTTGCCAGCGCACGCCCAGCTTGGGGTTGAAGGTGTCGCCGACGCCGCTGTATTTGTCGTAGCGGGCGGCCACTTGCAGCTCCAGCTCCTTGCTCAGCGGGGCATTCAACTCGCCGAACACGGCGGCCACTTTGCGGCTATTGCTGCTGGCGGGCGGGGCGTCGCCGCGAGAGCTGCGGTCGCCCTGGATATTGTTGGTGAGCAGCAGGGCTGAGGGCGTGAACTCGGTTTCCTCACGGCGGAACTCGGCGCCGAAGGCCGCACCCAGATCACCACCGGCCAGCTGGGCCAACACACCGCTGAATTTGGCGTCTAGGGTGGTGGTGCTGCCCTTGGACTTGCGGGCATCGTCTTGCACGGCAATGCTCTTGAGCAAGTCTTTGCCGGCTTGTGGCGAGGCGCCGAATGGATTGATCTTGCCGGTGCGCACGCCGTCCACGAACTTGTCGTAGAGGAAGTAGCCGTCGCGCAGCGAATCCGCCGTGCGATTGATGGCGTGGTTGAGGGCTACGTCATAGTCCCAGCCGCCCAGTGTGCCGCTGACACCGGCAACCAGGCGGTCGGCATCACTGCTGACCTGGTTGGTCCGGTTGCCGCCTTCGGTGACGCGCTGGCGCACATCGACCGTGCCGCCAAAAGGCAGAGGCTTGGGCAGGAAGGGGTTGATGGCCGCCGTGGGCACGGCGGTGATTTCGATCGGGTTGGGGCTGGCGACGTAGCGGGTCTGGGTCTGGCTCTTCACCACTTCAGCGAAGAGCTGGGTGTCCTTGTTGAGCTGGAACACGCCGCGGCCAAGGAAGGACTTCTTGTCCGACTCGGGATAGAGCTCGGTGTCCTGCATATAGTCAAAGCTGCAGGCCTGGGAGAGATTGTCTTTGGCGTACACGGTGGCCGGCGGATTGCAGGCCGGCGCATACAGATTGATGGTGCGCTGGTTATAGGGCGCGCCGTTGAATGTCATGCCGGCGGCAGCCAGGGCATCGAGTTGCACCTTGCGCGCCGCCGCCTTCGAAGCCAGGCGGATATTACCCGGGAAGGTGCGGCTCGACATATAAAAGGGCAGGGTGGTGGCCAGCGGGCGGTCTTTCAGAAAGTCGCGTTCGCTGGAGCGCAAGCTGCCGAGCTTTTGAATGTCCAGCACACCAAAGACGTTGAAGCGGTCATTCTCCAGATCGCCGAAGCCGCCGCCCACCGATGCGGCGGTCTTTTCTGCGCCGCCTTCTTGGGTGCGGGCGGCGTAGACATTGACGTCGGCGCCGCGATAGTCCTTGCGGGTGATGAAGTTGATCACGCCACCGATGGCATCGGTGCCGTAGATGGCCGAGGCGCCGTCCTTCAAGACCTCGACCCGTTCGATGGCGCCGGCCGGGATATTGTTCAAGTCAACACCGGCGTTGTCGCCAGGCGAAGCGAAGTTGGCCATGCGCCGGCCATTGAGCAGCACCAAGGTGCTGGACACGCCCAGGCCGCGCAGATTGGCACCGTTCATGCCGCGCTGGCCGCCGGTGTTGTCGGTGATCGATGCACCATCGGTCAGTGCCGCAGCGTTGGCGCTGATGCTCTTCATGATCTCGGCGGCCGTGGTGGCGCCGGTCTTGTCGATATCGCTGCGCTTGATGGTTTGCACCGGCAGGGCGCTCTCGCCCTCCAGGCGCTTGATGCTGGAGCCAGTCACTTCGACGCGTTCAAGCTTGGCTTCTTGCGTCTGGGCCTGCGCTTGCAGCGCCTGCGCACCGATCAGCAAGAGCGTGGCCGCTTGGGCCAGACTTTTCATCTTGAATAGGCGGGCCGAACGGGTGTGGCGCGGCGTGCGTGTTGGGGTCATGGTGGGGCCTTCTTTGGCTGAAGAGGTGGGAAGAGTGGCAAGAAGAACGAAATGCAGCAGGGGCTGCCCGAGGACATCTATGGAGCAAAGGCTTGGCGCGTGGGCGTCGATCGAAATCAGGGCTTGGCGCTTTGGCCTTGGAGTCACTCTAGAAGCGGCCCGGATGACTTGCCTATGGGGTTTTGGTGGCTCGGTCGCTTGCGTGCAATTGCGCGTCGCTTGCATGTAAACCTGCGATGAACAGGCGCAACAGGGCTTGCAGCGATGCGACATGCATTTGCGATGCGGAGCCATTTCGCACCGTTTTGAGGCCATACCCGCTAGCGAGCGCGCAGCGTCGCTGACAGACTGGCGCCATTCCCTTGCATCAAGACGCCATTGCCATGTCAGACCTTGTCCGCTCAATCCATCGCCGAGCCGCCCGCCCAGGGCGGCGCGCTGCGCTGGCGCTTGCCTTGCTCGCCAGCAGCTTGTGGGTGCTGCCTGCATGGGCCGCGCCGGCGAATGCTGCCGATACTCCTGCACGGCCCGCGGCCACCGGCGCGCTGGTCATCATTGGCGGCGCGCTCAAGTTTGATAACGCCGAGGTTTGGAAGCGCATCGTGGACGAGGCTGGTGGCCCGGGCGCGCGCATCGCGGTCTTTGCGACCGCTGCCGCCAACCCCGAACGCAGCGCCGGCCAGATCATTGAGGCCTTGAACGCTCAGGGCGCGCGGGCCGAACACATCCCGGTGGCGCCCCGTCTGGCGGGCAGCGATCTGCAAGCGCGTCTCAATGACCCAGCCCTGATCGCCAAAGTGGGCGCGGCCCAGGCTGTGTTCTTCTCGGGCGGCGCGCAGGAGTTGATCGTCGACACCTTTCAGCCCGGTGGCCAAGTGACGCCCATGTTGCAGGCGATCTGGTCGGTGTATCAGCGCGGTGGGTTGATTGCCGGCACCAGCGCGGGTGCTGCCATCATGAGCACGACGATGTTTCGCGATGCGCAGGATGCGCTGCATGTGCTCAAAGGTCAGATGCGGCGCGGGAAGGAGGTGGATCGCGGCCTGGGCTTTGTCGGCCCCAAGCTCTTCATCGATCAGCATTTCCTCAAGCGGGGCCGCATCGGGCGCTTGCTGCCCTTGATGCAAGCCGAGGGCTATCAGCTCGGCCTGGGCGTGGAGGAGAACAGCGCCGCGCTGCTGCGCGGGGACGATGTGGAGGTGCTGGGTGCCAAGGGTGTGCTGCTGGTTGATCTGAGCCAGGCCAGCCAGGACAAGACGCTCGCCGCCTTCAATATCCGCAATGCCCAGCTCAGCTTTCTGGACCGAGGCGATCGCCATAACCTCAAAACCGGTCAGACCACGCCTTCGGCCAAGAAGCTGGCGGGCCATGTCATTGACCCTGCCGCCAAGGACTTCAAGCCCTTCTTCACCAAGCAGCCTTTCTACCTCGACATCCTGGGCGACAGCACCATCGTCAACGCCATGGGGCAGTTGCTGGACAGCCCATTCCCTGAAGTGCTGGGCGTGGCTTTCGATGGGCGCAGTGCCAGCACCGAGCCGCAACCCGATCTGGGTTTTGAGTTCCGGCTCTACAAGGGCGAGGGCAGCCGGGGCTGGTTCAGTGCCGCGATGGGCGGCGAGGACTACACGGTGCTGCGCCTGCGCCTGGATGTGCAGCCGGTGATCATCAGCCGGCCGTTCTACAAACCCCTGGCTGCCGCTGGCCTGCCACGTTAGCACTGAGCGCGGGTGACTTGCCCGCCGGACTTTCATTTCGCAACTGATCGCCCCTGGCATCTGGGCGTGCCTGCACCTGCTCGCCTGCCTGCCTTTCAGCTGGCCTGCCCGCCAGAAGCGTTACTCAAGACTGGACAACTCCCCATCATGCGAACACTGCTGCATGCATTGCCCCCCGCCAGCGCGGGAACCACGCGTCAACTGCGCAGCCTGCACTTCGGGCGCG
This sequence comes from uncultured Roseateles sp., assembly GCF_945956965.1. GTDB lineage: Bacteria > Pseudomonadota > Gammaproteobacteria > Burkholderiales > Burkholderiaceae_C > Paucibacter_A. Next base: position 169,970 of record NZ_CAMFJS010000005.1, on the reverse strand, counting down.
GTGAAAGCGGCCGCAAGACCTATATCCAAGCCAGCCTGCATGCCGACGAAGTGCCGGCCATGCTGGTGGCCCAGCATCTGCGCGAGCAATTGCTGGCGCTGGAGCAGGCCGACCGCATCGCCGGTGAAATCGTGCTGGTGCCCATGGCCAATCCGATCGGCTTGGCGCAGGAAATGCAGGGCAGCTTGTGCGGGCGCTTCGATATGAGCACCGGCATCAATTTCAATCGCCAGTACCGCCACCTCACCGCTGCCCTGATTCCGCTGCTGGAGCCGCTGCTGGGCGCGGACCCCGCCGAAAACACCCGGCTGATTCGTCAGGCCAGTCTTCAGCTGTTGGGCGCCGCCGCCCCCGCCAGCGCCACGGATGGCCTGAAGCAGCTGCTGCAAACCCTGGCCATGGATGCCGACATCGTGCTGGACCTGCATTGCGATAACCAGGCCGTCTTGCATGTCTACGCCGGTGAGCCCTTGAGCGAGCAGGCCAAGCCCCTGGCGCAGGCGCTGCAGGCGCAGGCCTTGCTGGTGGCGCGGGTGTCGGGGGACGATCCTTTCGACGAAACCATCTCGCGCATCTGGTGGGAGCTGGCCGAACACTTCGGCCCCACGCGGCCGGTGCCCCTGGCCTGCTTCGCCGCCACGGTGGAGTTGCGCGGGGAGGTCGAGGTGGATCACAGCCTGGCCGCGCAGGACGCGCAAGCGCTCTTGCAGTTCTTGCAGCACCGCGGGCATATTGATCCAGGCTCCGAGGCCGCCGATCCAGCCAACTCTTGGCCCGCACCGTTGTGTCAGGCCACGCCGCTGGAAGGCGTGGAGCCCATCACCGCGCCGCACAACGGCATCCTGGTTTTTTGCAAGGCGCCCGGTGATGTGGTGGCGGCTGGCGAGGTGGTGGCCGAGGTCATTGATCCGCTGACAGATCAGCGCACGCCTCTGCGGGCCAGCGTGGCCGGCCTGCTGTTTGCCAGGGTGGCGCGGCGTTATGCCAGTGCCGGCATGCGGGTCTGCAAGGTGGCCGGCAGCACGGCATTTCGTAGCGGCAATTTGCTGTCGCTCTAGGTCTGAGGCACGCATCTCGCCCATTCAAGTTCAGCTAAGAGATATGAAACTCAAATTCCCCAATACCTTTGTGCTCTTGTTCGGCCTCTTGGCGCTGATCGCCTTGGCCACTTGGCTGGTGCCTGGCGGCCAGTACGAGACCGAAATGGTGGCCGGCAAGAAGGTCATCATTGCGGACTCCTTTCACACCGTGGCTAGCAAACCGCAGGGCTTCGCGGCGCTGATGACGGCGCCGATCAAAGGCTTTGTTGAAGCCTCCTTGATCATCGGCTTTGTCTTGATTGTGGGCGGCGCGTTCTCGGTGCTGCAAAGCACGGAGGCGATTGACTCCGCCATCAAGTCGGTCGCCAAGGCGCATACGCGCTCGGCCTGGGTTCGGGTGGCCATCATCCCGGTCTTTGTGACCCTGTTTTCGCTGGGCGGCGCCACCTTCGGCATGGCCGAGGAGGCGATACCGTTTGTGCTGATCTTCATTCCGCTGGCGCTGGCGCTGAAGTACGACAGCATTGTTGGCGTCTCCATTCCCTTCGTCGGCTCCCAGGTGGGCTTTGCCACCGCCTTTCTGAACCCCTTCAATGTGGGCGTGGCGCAAGGCATTGCCGGCGTGCCGATGTTCTCAGGCCTGGGCTACCGGCTGATCTGCTGGGCGATTGCCACTGCGCTGACCTTCGCCTTTTTGATGTGGTACGCCGCGCGCATCAAGCGCAGCCCCGAGTTGAGCCCCTGTTTCGAGATGGATCAGGAAAAGCGCAAACACCTGAATCTGGCGGAGTTCGAGGCCTTTGCCGGCATGCGCCCGCGCCACAAGCTGGTTCTGGCCCTGTTCGCGGCGACCTTGGGCGTGATGATCTTCGGCGTGGTCCGCTTCGGCTGGTACATCGAAGAGATCGCCGCGCTATTTCTGGTGATGGCGCTGCTGGTGGGCGCGGTCGGTCGGCTCAATGCCGATCAATTCATCGCCAGCTTTCTGGCCGGCGCTAAGGACCTTGTCAGCACCGCGCTGGTCATCGCCTTGGCCAAGGCCACCGTGGTGCTGATGCGTGATGGTCACATCATCGACACCTTGCTGCACGCCCTGGTGCCCTTCATTGAATCGAGCAGCCCGATCTTCTCGGCGCAGAAGATGTTCCTGATCCAGTCGGTGATCAACTTTTTCATCCACTCCGGCACGGGCCAAGCCGCGCTGACCATGCCCATCATGGCGCCGCTGGCCGATCTGGTGGGCGTGAGCCGGCAGACCGCCATTCTGGCTTTTCAGTTCGGTGAGCTGACCACGCCCATGATCCCCACCTCGGGCATCACCGTCGGTGTGCTGGCCCTGGCCGGCATCCCCTGGACCCGCTGGGCGCGTTGGATGATTCCGCTGCAGTTGGTGTATCTGGTGATGGCCATGGTCTTGCTGGCGCTGCCTGCGCTGATCAACTGGCAATGAGCACCAAGGCCGCCGCGGCCTGCTTTACAGTGCGGCCGTGACTTCAATGCCCGCCTACGCCAAGCCCGCCGAGATCGTCAGCCATGCGGCTGGGGTGGGGCTGTCTGCGCCTGGGACTGGGCTTGCTTCGGGGCCAGCTGTTGGATCAGTCCCGCACCGGGCTTGCGGCGTCTTGCTCTTGCCGGGCGCTTCGCTCCTGGCGCTGGCGGGCATCTTGTCCGCCCTGAGTGAGGTCAATGAGCTGCAACAGGAGGCGCGCTATGCGACGGCGCTGCTGTCACTGGATGGGCAGCAGGTCGATTGCGGCGGCTTGATGCTGCCGACGACCGCCTTGGTGCAAATGCCGCCCTCGGCCGGGCCTGTGCCCTCGGCCTGGTGGGCCGTGTTCGTGCTCAGCGCCGAAGGGGAGTGGGGCGATTGGGGTCAAGGGGACGGCGCCGCTTTGCAGCAATGGCTGCGCAATGAAGCCGGCGCTGGGGTGGCCTTGGCTGGGGTGGATGGCGGCGCGGCGGTCTTGGCCGAGGCGGGCCTGTTGCGTGGCGGGCGCGCCACCGTCAATGGCGACTTGGTGGAGGCGCTGCAGGAAGATTTTCCGGATGTGATCTGGACCGGCAATGTCTGGGAAATCAATGCCACAGCCAGCCGGCTGAGCTGCGCTGGCGGCGGCGCCAGCCTGGACTTGATGATTGCCTGGCTGGGTGGCCTGCATGGCGAACGCCTGGCGCAAGACCTGACCCTGCGCTTAGGGCTGGAGCGCGCGCGCGGGCCGGGTGAGCGCCAGCGCCGCCCGGTGGCCGAGCAGCGTGGCGGCAGCCCCAAGCTGGCCGAGGCGCTCAGCCTGATGGAGGCCAATCTGAGCGAGCCGCTGCCCACCGAAGAGGTTGCACGTTTGGTAGGGGTGTCGCGCCGCCAGCTGGAGCGGCTGTTCAAGCAGCACCTCGACGCCTTGCCCTCCCGCTACTATCTGGCGCTGCGCCTGAACCGGGCGCGCCGCCTTTTGCAGCAGAGCAGCCAGTCGATTCTGCAAATCGGTCTGAGCTGCGGCTTCTCTTCCGGGCCGCATTTTTCCAATGCCTACAAGACCCACTTTGACAAGACGCCGCGCGACGAGCGCAGCCAGCGTGCAGCGGCCCTGCGCCGACCTGCCCCAGGAGACAACGCATGATGACTAATGCCGCCACGGATCCGCGCAGCCTGATGCTCAGGCCGGTGGCCTTGGCTGATTTGCCGGCGCTGGAGCGCATCGCGGCGGCCAGTGAGCCCGGCATCAGCTCGCTGCCCAATGACAGCGCCAAGCTGCGCGCGCGCATCGAACGCTCGCTGCACGCTTTCGCCAGCATGGATGACGCCAGCGGCGAAGAAACCTATCTCTTTGTGCTGGAGGATCGCGCCTGCGGCGAGGTGGTGGGTACCAGCGGCATTGCCGCCAGTGCGGGTTTTCATGATCGCTTCTACAGCTATCGCAATGAATTTGTGGTGCATGCGAGTGCGCAGTTAGGCGTGAGCCGGCGCCTGCACACCTTGCATCTCTGCCACGACCTGACCGGCTACACACTGCTGACGTCCTTCTACATCGCACCCGACTACAGCAGCGGCCTGGCGCCGCAGCTGCTGTCGCGGGCGCGGCTGCTTTTCATCTTGCTGTTTGCCGAGCGTTTCAATGACCGCATTGCGGCAGAAAGCCCGGGACTGGCCGACGCGGCCGGCCAGAGCCCTTTCTGGGACGCGGTGGGCCGTCGCTTTTTTGCGATGGACTATCCGCAGGCCGAAGCCGTGACCGGCGGGCGCAGCAAGGCCTTTATTGCTGACCTGATGCCGCAGTCGCCGATCTATGTGCCGCTCTTGCCCGAGGCCGCGCAATGGGCGATCGGCCAGCTGCACCCGGTCGGGGAGCTGCCTTTTTCGATTCTGCAAGACGAAGGCTTTGATGCCGACACCTACATCGACATCTTTGACGGCGGCCCCACTGTGGAGGCCAGCCTGGGCTTGCTGCGCACCGTGAAGCATGCCCGCCAGATCAGCGTGCAAGCCGTGGGGCAGGCGACGGAATCGCCGCCGGACTGGCATCTGGTGGCGACGGGTGAGCGTGCCAGCTTCAAGGCCGTGTTGGCAGAGATTCCGCAGAACGCGCAGTTGCTGGCGCCCGGCCATGAGCTGCTTGAGCGTTTGGACTTGAAGGCGCAGGCCGAGGCGCGCTTATTGGTCAGCCCGCTGCAGCCTTCGCTGATGGAAGTGGGGCAGGTATGAGTGAAGCTTTGATGGGCATGCCCAAGCAGCGCCTACGCGCCAAGCAAGCCAGCGATGAGGCACAGCTGAAGCATTGGGTCAACCAGACCGGCTTTGGCCTCAGCGTGGCCGAAACGCCGGAGGCGGATCAGGCGGAGTGGTTGGTTCTGGCCGATGCTGAAAATGACCAGCCCTTGGCCTGCTTGCGTTTGGTGCGGCAGCTGGGCATGCGCCTGCCGCGCTACAGCTATCACGTCGGCCGTGTGGTGCATGCAGCGGCCGAGCTGGGCTTGTTTTGCACCCAGCGAACTCTGCTGCTGGGCAATGACCACACGGGGGAGAGTGAACTGGCCGATCTGGCCTTTGCCCCGGGCTTGCCCGCTGAGCGGCAAGTGGCTTATCTGAGTGCACTGGTGCAAGCCGCACTGGCGCGCATTGCCGAGTCACCAAGTGCTTATGGCGAGGTCTTGATCGTCGAGTTGGCGGGCCTGCGCGACGCGCCCGGCGATACGCCAAGCGATGGGGCTGAGACTGCGTCCACCTCGCCCTTCTGGCGCGGGCTGGGGGCGCATTTTTATGAGGGCCAGCCCAGCCAGGCACAGGCCCGCTTTGGTGATGCCTGGCGCAGCCATCTGGCCGCACTGCTGCCGCGCCAGACCTTGTATCTGTCCTTCCTCAGCGAGGCGGCGCAGGCGGCCGTGGGCCAGGTGGGGGCGCCGGGCTTGGCCGCGGCGGCGGCCTTGGCGGCCAGCGGCTTTGGTGACGCCCAGCATGTGTGCATCGACGATGGCGGGCCGCTGTGGCAGTTGCGCCTGCGCTGAGCGGGGCGCGCTAGGCGCCAGCGCAGCATCGGGCGGCGTTGACTGTGCCGCCTGAGTCGGCGCCAGCGTTGGCCCTGCAATCAGGGCTTTAGCCCGACCTCAGGCCGCGGCGCCGCCGGCTTGCTGCTTCGCTTGCTCCAGCTCGTCCTGCAAGCGTGCCACCTGATCCTTCAAGGCCTTGTTCTCGGCCGTCAGCTCGGCCACCGTGCTTTGCAGCAGGGCCACTTGCGCTTCGCGGTTGCGCTGATCGCGCTCTTCGGCCGTCAACTCCGCGGCGGCGGGGGCTTCGGCGCTGGCTTCGCCTTCCGCCGTGGGCTCGGCGCGGCGGCCGGTCTTGCCTTCACGCACGCGCTTGGCGGCTTGTTGCAGTTCTTTCTTGCCGCCGGCCACGGCGGCGACTTGTTCTTCCTGCGGCAAGCTGGCCACGGTGGCGCCGGCGTTGATGGAGATGGTGCCGGCCTTGATGGCCTCTACCAACTCAGGCGCTGCGCTTTTCTGAATCTTCTCGATCTGCACCACGGTGTTGGCGCTGATGCGTGCCGCCTTGGCAATGGCTTCGCGGGTATTGAGCTTTTCGGGCGGCGGCAGGGCGGCCGCGGAGGCGAATTCATCGCTGCCTTCGAAGGGGTTGGGTGTGTCGGCGCTGGGAATAGCTCGGGCGGCGACGATTTCCTTCTTGCGCAGGGCCAGCACGCCGCGCTGGAAGTCCGACACGCTGCGGCGGCCCAGATGCTGGTCGATCATCCACAGATGGACGTCGTCCATGGACTTGAAGCGGGTGTTTTGCACCGTCTGGAAGGGGATGCCATGCTTTTGGCAGATGCCATAGCGGTTGTGGCCGTCCACCAGCACATCGCCCCACAGCACCAGCGCGTCGCGGCAGCCTTCGGCCAGGATGCTGCGTTCCAGGGCCTGGTGTTCATCGGGCGTCAGCGGGTCGATGTAGATGCGCAGTTCTTCGAGGACGGTGATGTTGCTCATGGCGGACTCAGCTTCAATTCGGCGGGAGAAGGGGCGGCATTATGCGCTCTGAGACAATGCGGGCATGATTTCCGACACCCAATCCACCAGTGCTCGCCCAGAGGGCTTCTTGCGCGTGCAGGCTGCCTTGCAGGCCCGCCAACATCCCCATGCGCCCCTGTGGCTGGAGGTCTCTGCCCGCAGCGCGCAAGAGGCTGCCGACGCCTTGGGCGTCAGCCTGGGCCAGATCGCCAAATCAGTGGTGTTCCGCCGTAAGTCGGACGCGGCTGCGGTGCTGGTGATTGCCTCGGGCGATAAGCGGGTGGACGAGCACAAGCTGGCCGTCCACACCGGGCCGCTGGGCCGCGCCGATGCCGATTTCGTGAAGGCCAATACCGGCTTTTCGATCGGCGGGGTTTCGCCGCTGGGCTTTGCCCCTGAGGCTGGCCTGGCCAAGCCCCTGCTGTTTGTCGACCGTGAGTTGTTCCGCTTTGACACGATTTGGGCGGCCTCCGGCCATCCCAATGGCGTGTTCCAGCTCAGCCCGGCCCAGTTGGAGGCGCTGACCGGCGCGCCGGTGATCGAGGTGGTGCAGGCATGAGCGGCAATATCCCCGTGTCGACAGTGCCCAGCCCCTGCAGCAATGTTTGCAAAATGCACGAAGCCACCGGCTGGTGCCAGGGCTGCGCGCGCACCATTCCCGAAATCACGATCTGGTCCAAGGCGGACGATGCGACGCGCTTGGCCATCCTGGCGCTGCTGCCTGAGCGCCGCGAGATCCTCGTGGCCCAAGGCATCTTTAGCGCCGCGCCTGAGAGCTCCGGCCCCTGAATTCACCCCAACAAGAAGAACACCCCCTCACCATGAAACACCTGCGTTTTTATTTCGACCCCATCTCGCCCTATGCCGCCCTGGCGTTTGAGCGCCTGCCCGAGGCCCTGAAGGGCTGCAGCTACAGCGTCGAGTACCGGCCGATTCTGTTCGCGGCCTTGCTGCACGCGATTGGCCAGAAGGGTCCGGCCGAGATCGAGTCCAAGCGGCAATGGACCTTCCGCCAGGTCGCCTGGACGGCTCGGCAGCACGGCATCCCGCTGCAGGTGCCGGCCCAGCACCCCTTCAACCCGCTGCCCTTGCTGCGCCTGGCTTGGGCCTGCGCGCCAGCGGGCGGCACGCCCAACCGGCTGACGGTGGAAAAAATCATGCGCCATGTCTGGCAAGGCGCGGGCGCCGATGCCAACGCTGCGCCCCGCTTGGCGGCGCTGACGCAAGAGTTGAGCCCGCAGCGCGACCCGGCCAGCGAAGAGGTGAAAGAGAACTTGCGCACCGCCACCGAGGCCGCACTCAATGGCGGCGTGTTCGGCGTGCCCACCATTGAGGTGGATGGCAAGCTATTCTGGGGCCAGGACTCGCTGGACATGCTGGCCGCTTATCTGCGCGGCGACCCTTGGTTCGAGCAAGGGGATTGGGAAGCGGCGGCCTTGTCGCGGCCCAGCGTGAAGCGGGTGCAGCACTGAGGATTGGCTGCGGCGGCGGCGGCGGGCGCGGTCGACGCTGACCGAGGCTGATAGCGGCCGGCCGACAAAAAGCAGGCCGATAAAAGCGGGGCGGAAAGCGCTCAAGACTTACCCTTAATTGCCCTAATATTTCATATTGAGAAATTCGGGCTGCGGGTTGCAGTCTATTTTGTCAGCTTGGATTCAGTCCCGCGTCAGAGTTCGGTCAGAGGGGAGTTCCATAGTCGCGCTCAAGGGTTTCCGGTCGGCAGCCCTCAAGCAAAAAATGGAGACTTCTCAACATGGCAACTGCAACCGCAGTGTCCACCAACACGCCGATGTCCGCCGAAGAGAAGAAGGTCATCTTCGCCTCTTCGCTGGGCACCGTGTTCGAGTGGTACGACTTCTACCTCTACGGCTCGCTGGCACCCATCATTGCCAAGCAGTTCTTCGGCCAGCTTGATCCCCAGGCGGCCTTCATTGCCTCCTTGCTCGCCTTTGCTGCCGGCTTCATCGTGCGCCCCTTCGGCGCACTGGTGTTCGGGCGTTTGGGCGACATGATCGGTCGCAAGTACACCTTCTTGGTGACGATTCTGATCATGGGCTTGTCGACCTTTATCGTCGGTATCTTGCCCGGCTCGGCCACCATCGGTGCGGCTGCGCCAGTCATCTTGATCGGCTTGCGCATGCTGCAGGGCTTGGCTCTGGGCGGCGAGTACGGCGGTGCCGCCACCTATGTGGCTGAGCATGCACCGGCTGGCAAGCGTGGCGCCTACACCTCCTGGATTCAAACCACCGCGACCCTGGGCTTGTTCCTGTCGCTGATGGTGATTCTGGGGACCCGCAGCGTCATCGGCGAAGCCGCGTTCTCCGACTGGGGCTGGCGCGTTCCCTTCATCGTCTCGATTCTGCTGCTGGGCATCAGCGTGTGGATTCGTTTGTCGATGAACGAGTCGCCCGCTTTCCAGAAGATGAAGAGCGAGGGCAAGACCTCCAAGGCGCCGCTGTCCGAGTCTTTCGGCCAATGGAAGAACCTCAAGATCGTGTTGCTGGCACTGTTCGGCCTGGTCGCTGGCCAGGGCGTGGTCTGGTACACGGGCCAGTTCTATGCCTTGTTCTTCCTGACCAGCGTCTTGAAGGTGGACTCGGCCACGGCGAACTTGATGATCGCGGCCTCGCTGCTGATCGGCACACCGTTCTTCGTGGTCTTCGGCACCCTGTCGGACAAGATCGGCCGCAAGCCCATCATCATGGCGGGCCTGCTGCTGGCCATCGTCACCTACTTCCCTCTGTTCAAGGCCCTGACCGCTGCCGCCAACCCGGATCTGGCCAAGGCCCAAGCCACGGCTCAGATCACGCTGACGGTGGACACCAGCACCTGCTCCTTCCAGGGCAGCCCGGTGGCCAAGGAAGTGGACTTCACCAGCTCTTGCGACATCGCCAAGCGCGCTCTGGCACAAAGCTCGGCCAGTTATGAGACCCTGTCCGGCCCCGCTGGCTCGGTGGCCGTCATCAAGTTCGGCGACAAGGTTGTCACCGGCCTGAACGCCACCAAGCTCAACGACTACAAGTTCGATGAAGCGACGGTCAAGGGCATTGCTGCCTTCAAGAAGGAACTCGCCGAAGGCCTCAAGGCTGCTGGCTATCCTGCCAAGGCCGACCCCGCCAAGATCAACAAGCCTTTGGTGGTGGCGATCCTGAGCATCTTGGTGCTGTACGTGACCATGGTCTACGGCCCCATCGCAGCGATGCTGGTGGAAATGTTCCCGACCCGCATCCGCTACACCTCGATGAGCTTGCCTTACCACATCGGTAACGGCTGGTTCGGCGGCCTGCTGCCTTCCATCACTTTCGCGATGGTGGCTCAGAACGGCAATATCTATCACGGCCTGTGGTACCCCATCGGGGTCGCCGCGATGACCCTGGTGATCGGCCTGCTGTTTGTGCGCGAAACCAAAGACGTCAATATCTACGCTAACGACTAAGTTCGGCGTGCGATTCTGATGTGGAAAGGGCGGCCTGTGGGCCGCCCTTTTTTCATGCCCACTCTGCCTTTGCATTTGCTAGCAAGGCGGAGTATTGGCTTGAAGGCGCCGCGTTCAATAGGGCAAAGAGGTGCTTGGCCAAAGCGATGCCTGCAACACTGTCGCTGGGGTAGTGCAGGCCGGCGATCTCGCGGTTTCTGGCGACCTTCAGGGCGGCCTCTTCATAGGCGGATAAGCCACTTGTCTTGCCTGCCTTTGGCTTGATCTGGTTCAGCAGCAGCGCCAACGTATAGGCATTGCATGCATGCGCGCTAGGGAACGATGGGTGCTTGGGTTGCAGGGGCGAGTCGGCGAACATGGGCCTCAATTCCCCTCCGCAGCATTGACCAGGGCGGCCACGATTGAAGATGCGCTTGAGGATGAACAAAGGCCATTGCACGGCGTCAAGCATTTCGGCAAACAACTCGATCGTGGCAGGTTTCAGAGGCTGTCCTGTCGCTGATGCGTGAGGGTCCCCCAAGATCTTTTGCACCGGCCACAGCGCATCCAGAATCGAGGCGGCTTGAAGCGTGATTTCCGCTTCTTGATCAGGGGTGCGGCTTCTTTGTAAGGACAAGAGCTCGGCACATTCGTTTGAGGTGAGAGGCATCGGGCAATCGAAATTGTCCAGGCAGTCTGTCGTGAGCCAATTGTTCATGGGCGCGGCCAGATGGCGGAACTTTTCGTCCCAGCCAGGGAGCTCAAAGGGGCTAGTTTGGAATGCTTTGCGTGCCGCTGCCACCCAGTCAGCTTTTGGCTCAAGCCAATTCGGCGCCGGTAATGGCTGCTTGCTGGCCTCGATCTCGGCAGGGCTGAATTGCTCAAAAGACATCAGCACATAGGTAGTGGCATCGGCCAACCAGTCTTGGTTAGCGGCCAGCCATTTGATTGCGCTATCCCAGCTGTCATGTACCGGTGATTGACTCACCCAGTTGTCTTTGGACTTGGCACCATTGAACGCCGCTGCCATTTTGAGTTGCTGCGCGGGTGCGTTCTGTGGCACTGAGTTATGCGGCCGGCCCCAACTACCGACGCAAGTGCCGTCGGTGCCCGCCTGTTGGGTGACAGCCAACTGCGTGATTTTTACCAGCGCAGCCTGAGAGACAGAAGGCGGCGGAGCAGGGATGCTATCTCTCGGTGCATTGCTGACTTTCAGCCAATAGAAAGAGGTCGTTGGCATGGCGTTTGACTCCTTGCTTGATTGCTTCTAAAAAACGGCTTGCTTCACGGCTCGCTGGCAAGTGCGCCCACCTTACGCTTTGGAGGCTTGATGAAGAAGCGCCATCTTGCTCAGTCTTTAGGATTGACCTTTTGGGTATTGGCGGTGTTGCTGGGCATGAAGTCAGATGGGCAAGCGCCCGCTTTGCGGCCTTTCATCGCATATATCGGTGTTTTCTCTGCGCAGACTGATCCCGTTTTTCAGCGCTTTACGCGCACCCTGCAACAAAGGCATCCGGCATTGCTGGAGCAGGTGGAACTGCGCTATGTGGGTGTGCCCATCGAGAGCCTTGAGGGCATACTGAGTCGTATCAAAGAGACAGTGGCGGATGGGCCGCGGTTGCTGGTGACGCCGACCGGGTCCGCCACCAAATATGCCAAGGGATTGGCGACGCATACGCCCATCGTGTTTGCATCGCGTGATGAACCCCTGGAGTCCGGCTTGATCGTCCCTGGTGTCCGGCAGCCTCAGCCCATTACTGGCGTTTCGCAGGCTGATGACCTACACATCAAACGGCTTGAACTTTTGCAGCAAGCCTTTCCAAGCGTGCGCGACCTGGGGGTCTTGGCTGACTTGGCTTGGGTCAGACGCTATGGCCAGGCTTTGCAAATGGCCGCGACTGCTTTTGACATGCAAGTGCGCTTGATCGTTGTGGAAGATCCTCAGCAAATTGATGAGGCCATGCTCAAGACTGAGGTGGCACAGTTGGATGCTTGGTACATCCCAGCCAGTTTTCTCGACATACGTTGGGGTGAGCAGATCGCCGCGCATTTGCGGCGTTTGGATAAGCCGGCCATTCATGGCTATCTGCGCGATATGGAATTCGGCGCCTTGATGGTCTATGCGCATGACACGGGTTTTGTGCTGGAGGCCTTGTCTGACTTGGTTAAGCGGGTGCTGGACGGCGAGGACGCTGCTCAAATTCCGGTAGAACATCCCAAACGGGTGTTATTGGCGGTGCGGGCCGGGCAGGTCGTCGATGGGCAGACGCTCAGTGCTGCGGTGCTGCGACGCGCTGATCTTGTCTATTGAGGCCGCCGCATGCAATCGCCTTCTGCAAGGACATCGGTAGCCTTCCTTCGGCGGTCTATTGCCCGCCGCTATTCAATGCAAGTGGCGGGTATTGCAGCGTCCCTGCTTTTGGCCTCGGGCGTGACGGAGATGTACTTCTCATTCCGGGAGGCCAAGATCGAGATGGCGCGTTTGCAAGCCGCGCAGGCCGAAGGGGCGGCTCGCGAGATCAAGCAATACTTGCAGAGCGTGGAGGCTGGGCTGGATCAAGTCACCCGGCTGCCCTGGGGCTTGCCCGGATTTGAGCAGGAGCACAAGCGAGAGGAATTTCATCGTTTGATGAGCCTCTTCCCAGCCATTTTGCAAATGCGCGACCTAAGCCCTCAAGGCCAGGAGCGGCTATTTGTATCCCGCAGTGACTTGGACCGTGTAGGCGGTCATGCATCACGCGGTTCGGCCCTGCCTTTGCCGCCCGCTGTAGGTTTCGGTAGTAGCTACTTTGGTCAGGGGGCTGAGCCCTTGGTGGACCTGAATCAGCCCTCTGGTCGCGGTGAGGCTGCGGGCATGGTCATTGCCACGATCAAGTTACGCTTTCTGGCTGATGGCTTGTCCAAGCTGCGCGTCGGCGAGGGCGGACGGACCTTTGTGCTGGATGCGGAGAACCGCCTGATCGCTCACCCCCAGGCAACTCAGGTCTTGCGTCAGTTGCAAATGAGTGATCAGCCGGCGGTGCAGGCCGCGCGGCGAAACGCAGGCCGCCCTGGCCTACGGGTAAAGGCCATGGAAACACAGGACTTTGACGGCAAACCGGTCATAGCCACGGCAGTGGCATTAGGCGCGCCGGACTGGTTGGTGTTTGTGGAGCAGCCGCGTGCCGAGGCCCTGGAGTCAGCCTTTGCCACCTTGCGCCGTACGCTCGTTCTTTTTGGTCTTGGAGGCGGCTTGGCGGTGCTGGTGGCGGGCTGGTATGCGCGCCAGTTGGCGCGCCCCATCGTGCAGTTGCGCGAGGCTGCCGGCCGTATCGCGCAAGGTGATCTGAGCTCCCGAATTGCGACGAAGGGTGAAGATGAATTGGCGCAGTTGGCGGGTGATTTCAATCTGATGGCCAGCCAGCTGCAGGCCTCTTACAGCGGATTGGAAGCCAAGGTGGAGGCGCGTACGCAGGAGTTGTCCCTCGCTCGCGACGAGGCCTTGCAAGCGAATGCCGCGAAGACGCGCTTTCTCGCCGCCGCCAGCCATGATCTGCGCCAACCCATGCACACCATCAGCTTGTTGGTGAGCTTGTTGCGCGAGCGTTTGCGTGGCCGCCAAGCCATGGAGCTCGCCGATAAGCTCAGCGCCACCGCCCACATGATGGAGGGCTTGTTCAGCGGCTTGCTGGACATCTCGAAGCTGGACGCTGGTGCCGTCAAGCCGCAATTTGAGAACTTTCCGATCGAGCTGCTTTTGCGCCATATCGAGCATGCCTTTTCGGCGCAGGCGGAAAGCCGGGGCTTGCGTTTACGGGTGCGCCCATGTGGCGCGCTGGTGCGCAGTGACCCCGCCTTGCTGGAGTCCATCTTGTCCAATTTGGTGAGCAACGCCTTGCGTTATACCCAGCGGGGCGGCGTCTTGTTGGCCTGCCGCAAACGTGGCGAGCACGGGTTGGCCATTCAGGTGTGGGACAGCGGGTGTGGCATAGACGCCAGTGAGTTGGCGGCGGTGTTCGATGAGTTCTACCGCGTCACACCAGCTGACGGGCAGTCGGTGCAAGGTTTGGGCTTGGGGCTGTCCATCGTCAAACGCAGTGCTGAACTGTTGGGGCACCGCTTGCGCTTGCGCTCCAAGCTCGGGTGCGGCTCGATGTTTGAGGTGGACTTGCCTCTGGCCGCAGGGGTGCCGAAGGGATTGAGTCAGATCCAGGGTCAGGTCTTGCCTGGCGGGCCGGCCGACGCGCTTGCGGGCAGCTTTGTCCTGATCATTGAAGACGACCGCGACAACCGAGAGGTGCTCGAGTCCTTGTGCGTGCAGTGGGGGATTTTGTGTGTGGCCGCCAGCGGTGGGGTGCAGGCGCAGGCCTTATTGGCCGCGCATTTGCGTACGCCTGATCTGATCCTGAGTGATTTCCATCTGAGCGATGGTGAGCGCGGTGATGAGGCGATCTGCTTCATCCGCGATGTACTGGCTGAGCCGGTGCCAGCCTTGATTTTGAGCGCGGAAATGAGCGAGGAAGTCAGTAGCCGGGCACGCGCATGTGGCGCCATGCTGCTGACCAAGCCCGCCAATACCGAGCGCTTGCTCGCCGCGATGCGCAGCGTTCTGGCGCGGTCACAAGCGGACCTTAGGACGCCTGCTGATCAAAACGCAGACCCAGGCGGCTGGCGGCCAGAACCGCCTGTGTCCGTGTCGTCACATTGAGGGCGCGCAGCACCGAGGAGGTGTGCGCCTTGACCGTGCTGGCCGATAAATCCAACTCACGGCAAATCAGCTTGGCCGACTTGCCTTGCAGCAGCAGATGCAGCACTTGCACTTGGCGCGGGCTGAGACCTAGGTCTTGCGCGGTCTTGGTCGGCTCTCCTGCTGCGGGTGCCGTGACCATGCTTTTGGGCCTGGACTCGGTCAAATCGTGCCTGCCCAGGAATACTGCCGGCGGCAGGTAAATGCCTTTGGCCATCACGAGGCGCAAGGCCTGAATCAGGATGGGCGAGCTGGAGCTTTTGGGTATGAATCCCATGGCCCCGGCATCCAGGGCTCGCATGACACTTTGCTTGTCGTCGTTGGAGGACAGTGCCACCACGGGCACCTCTGGATATCGATCGCGCAGCAACGCAATGCCGTCCAAGCCTGATATCCCGGGCAGTCCGAGATCCATCAAGATCAAGTCCATGGGCGGGGCCCCTTCGGCTTGAGGCTGTGTGGCCAAAAGCTCCAGCGCTTGTTCGCAGGATCCGGCCTCGCTGATTTCCAGCGGCTCGTTCACCAAGGGACGCAAAAGCAGGGCAACGCCCTCGCGAAACAGCGCGTGGTCATCGACGAGCAAGACTTTCATGATGGACGCCCTCCTGTGCGCTGATCTTAGTCAGGCTTTGGGGCCCTTGCCTTCACTTGCGAGCCCCCCATTGGGTCTAGACCTTTGCCTGGGCCCAATGGCTGCAGGATCGCCCTCACGCTGCATACCGCACCGCGAGCCGGGCGCTCAGTTCGGCGTCAGCTTGCGGCACAACAATCGCGGCATTCAATCATTGAAGGAGTGGAATCAATCATGTGGAAACTGTTCGTTGGCTTCATCGTCTTTGCGGCCCTGGCGCTTTACATCTTGACCAAGAGCGGTGGCGACATCGATATGGGCGGCGAAAAGCATGATGTGGCGGCCCCGCACAGCGAGGCGCCTGCCTCTGCACCCGTGGCGGCAGCGGCGGCCAGCGAGGCTTTGCCGGCGGCAAGTGCAGCGGCTTCGGCGGCTTCGATGTAAGCCAGACCGCACATACAGGTTCGGCTCAGCAGGGTCGACTGGACGTGACAAGGGGCGGGGCCGCGATTGCGACCCCGCCCCTTTTTCGTTTCCGGCCTTAGCCAGTGGCTTTGCTTAGAAGCGGTAGTTCACGCCGACGTTCCAGGTGTCGATCGTGTTGCTGAACATGCCGGCTGTGGGCACGTTGTTGAAGCGGGTCAATTCCGTACGCACAAACCAGTTCTTGTTCAGCTTGTAGTCGGCGCCCAGGCCCACCTTGAAGCCGGTGTTGCCTTGGCTGTCGAGCTGGGCAACGCCCTTGAAATCACGCTCGTTCTGGGCCACGCCCAGTCGGCCGAAGAGGCTGAACTTGTCATTCACCGGCAGGCTGCCGATGGCGTCCAGCGAATAGCTCATGGTCTTGGCCTCGCTGTCGCCGAGGCGGGCCTTGCCCAGATAATTGACCGTCAACTCGGTCGCGAAGTATTGGTTGAATTGGTAGCCGCCGAGGATGCCATAGCTGGTGTCGCGCTTGTCCACAGTCATGCCGGGGACGCTGGCCGTCACATCCGCATGGGACTGGCCGATGTTGCCGCCGACGTAGAAGCCCTTGTTCTGGTCAGCTGAAGCGCTGCCGGCAAATGCGGCCATGGCGAGTGTGAGCGCAGCCAAGGGAGCGACGGGGCGGGTCTTGTTATTCGAGTTCATATGGAAATACCTTTCACGTTTCACCAGAGATTTGGCTTCGCCGCCTAGTCCCGTGGGGGTCTCTAGCGGCGATGACTCATTGTGGCGAAACCGAGGCGCAGACTCAGTACAAACCCTGTGTTCGCTCTGTGACGAGCCTTGACCTAGGCGTAAAGCTGTGTGAAGTGCTGAAAGCGGCAGGGGAGGGGCTGCGGGCTGCGCCAGCAAAGAGCTAGTGCGTGCCAATGGGGTGGGGCGGCAGCGCCGCCGGCCGCACTTGAAGCCCGCCTTTACTCGTCGGTGGGGGCGACTTCGCCGCTGCGCTGCGGCGCCACGCAAGGCATGCGGATCACCATCCGGGCGCCTTGGCCGGGGCTGCTGATCACATCGATTTGGCCACCCAACACATTGGTGACCATGCTGTGGACGATGTGCATGCCCAGGCCTGAACCGCCGGTGCCCAGCTTGGTGGTGAAGAAAGGGTCAAAAATACGCCGGCGCACCGACTCGTCCATGCCTGCACCATCGTCGCTGACGCTGAGCTCCACTTCCGAGGGGCTGAGGCGCCGGGTCTGCACCCGCACCACGCCCATGCTGCGGCCGTGAAAGCCGTGCACCAGGGCATTGATCATGAGGTTGGTCAGCACCTGGCCCAGCGAGCCGGGGTAGCTGTTCATCAAGATCTCGGGTTCCAGCGACACCTGAACTTGAAACGGGGTGCGCTTGAAGCTGGGCTCCACCATCACCAGCACGTCTTCCACCACCTTGGCGAGGTCGAAGTCGCGGCGCAGGTCAGAGGTTTGGTCAATGGCCACTTGCTTGAACTCGCGGACCAGGTCGGCCGCCTTTTGCACGTTGCGCTGCAAGATGTCTTGGCCGCGCCGGGCGTCGCGCACCAGTTCTTCCAGCACACTGCGTCGCATGGGCGTGTTGCTGGCCAGCAGTTCTTCTAGCTTGCGGAAACGGTCTTCCAGCGATGACACCACGGTGAGTGAATTGCCCAGCGGCGTGTTCATTTCATGCGCAACACCGGCCACCAAGCGGCCTAGCGAGGCGAGCTTTTCTGACTCAACCAAGTCATGCTGGGCAGTGCGCAAATGGCCGAGCGCCTGTTCCAAGTCCTCATTCTTGCGGGTCACTTCTTGGGTGCGTTGGACGACCTGGGCTTCCAGCGTGTTGGCATGCCCTTGCAAGGACTCGAAAGCTTGCTGCAGCTCTTTGCGCATGTGCTCCATGGCCTGGCCCACGCGCGCGATCTCGTCGCTGCCGCTGAGCTCGAGGGGCTTGTCCAGGGCGCCGGCGGCCAAGGCCTCGGCGGCTTGGGTCAAGCGCGTCATCGGGCGCAAGACACGGCGCTGCATCACAAACAGAATCAGCACCAGGGAAAAGGTCAGCGTGGCCGCGCTGCGCCACAGGCTGCGCACCATATCGGCACGCTTTTCTGCCAGCAGTGGTGCCGCGCTCATCTCCACCGTGACGCTCGCAATTTGCCGGCCATCACGCACCACGGGGCGGGTGGCGCTCAGGGTCAGGTCTTGCTCGCCGGACGCTTGCGCGCGGCGGTGTTCCTGGAATGGGTTGCTATTGGCCGGCTCAAGCACCACCACTGACACAAAACGAGGGTCATCGAATTGCGCTTTGATCATGGGCTCGGCTAGATCGGGGGAGACCTGCCACACCGGCGCCGCCAAGGACAGGGCCATCACTTCCACGCTGCGGCTGAGGTCTCGCCTCACATCCTCCAGCGCCACCAGTCGAGTTTTTTGTAAGTCGAAGAGCAGCACGGCCGCCGTTGGCACCAGCAAGCCCAGCAACAAGGCCACCACCACGGCAAAGCGCAAGGAGGATCGCATGGCTGGACCTAAATCACGACTTGATCGGACTGCCGATCAAGCTGGCTTGAGGAGCAGGAGAAGGGCAGGTGGTAAAGCGTCATGGCCGGTCGAGGAAGCACATTTGCGCGATGCCGCCAGTGTAGGGGCAAGTGACGGGCTTGGCGCTTTGGTTTTTCCGTTCGCGTAAGGGCTTTGTGCCGGGCAGGCAACGCGGCGGGGGCGCCCTGTACCGAGCGCCCCCGCCTTGTTCTTTTTACCGTATGGGGAATGGCACGGCCATCAATCGATCAGTGCGCCAACGCGGCAATTCGATTGCGACCTCCATGCTTGGCCGCGTAGAGGGCGCGGTCGGCGCGGCCATAAAAGTCAGCGGCGCTTTCGCCTGCGGCCAACCGGGTCACGCCCAAAGAGATCGTGACGTTCTCAGCTTCTTGCACGCGTTCTCCGCGGCGGATGCGCCCGGCTGCGACCTTGCTGCGCAGGTTCTCGGCCAGGCGCTGGGCCTGGTCCAGGCTGCTGCTGGGCAGCAGGATGGCAAATTCCTCGCCACCCACCCGCGCGGCCAAGGCGCCGTCGCTGAGCGTTGATTGCAGGGTTCTTGCCACGGCGCGCAAAACCTGATCGCCGAAGCTGTGGCCGAAGCTGTCGTTGATGCGCTTGAAGAAGTCGATATCGCCCAGCAGCAGGCAGGGCGCCATGGCATTGGCCGGTGTGCTTGGCCCGCTGCCCCGCTGATGCTGCTCGGCCATGCAGGCGCTCAATTGCTGGTCGAAGGCGCGCCGGTTGGGCAGGCCGGTCAGCGCGTCCACCAGCGCTTCGCCGCGCGCCTTTTGCACTTCCTTGCGCAGGCTGTCGATCTCTTGCTGGCTGTGGCTCAGATGGGTTTGCAGCACCGCCATGGCGGCGCGGATTTCCCGCGAGCCGCTGAGCAATTCACGCAAGACTTCGGACTGGGTCTGCTCGCTCGGCCCGGCGAGCAATTGCTCCACCCATGTGCCTAGCGAATCATCAAAGCGCGCCGTTTCCTGGCCGGCTTCCGCCGCGGTAACGGCCATGTGGTCCAGCACCTTGGACAGGCCTTCGCCGATCTGCTTGGCCTTGGCGATCTCATCGGCCTTCATGCCGTCGCCAATGTGCTGGCGGTAGAGCTCCCAGGTTTGTGCCTCATCCAGGGTGGCGCCGTCGCGCGTTTGCGCCAGCAGCGCCTGGTTGAGCGGGAGATTTCGGCTGGTGACGAATTCGTACCAAACGGCGTAACTGATCGGATGCAGGGCGGTGCGTTGGCGAGTCATCAGCGGGAGAGCGGCGCGCAAATGTTCGGCGCTACGCGACATGCTGTCTGGGTATCTCATCAAAGTCCTTCGGGCGCAATTCGTTTGTTTCCACTACGCCGCAACCCACCATTTGATGCGTTGCGCTGCTTGGGCGGGACAAACCGAATTAGCGCGGCGGTCCGCAAGACCGCTTGTTGCTAGAACCGTTTCTCCCCTTGACGCCATGGCCGTTGACCGGTCTTTTTGATGTGCGCGTCAAGCCCCTGACGCAGCAGCTATCGGTCGCGCCTGTCAGCACCAAAGGGGAATTTGCACAGTGCGTTTGCGCTGGCCGTGATTTTTGTCAACTAATGCCGCTGCTGAGGGGCTTAGTGTGGCGGCTTGCCAATTTTTCGACCCGCCGACCTCATGAATTCGAACGCCATTGCCCCTGATCTTGAGCCCTTGTTTGCACGCAGCGGCTTGGCGCCCCTGATGCTCAAAGGGCGGCGCTTGTTGCCGGTGGTGCAGGGCGGCATGGGGGTTGGCGTGAGTGCTCAGCGTCTGGCTGGCAGTGTTGCCGCACTGGGCGGTGTGGGCACGCTGAGCTCGGTGGATCTGCGCCGCCATCATCCCGATTTGATGGCTCGCACGGAAGGGCAGAGCGCCGGCGCTGCCGCCAAGGCTTTGATCGATGAAGTGAACCTGATTGCGCTGGAGCGTGAGATCGCTGGCGCCCGTGAGCGCAGCGGCGGCCGCGGCCTGGTGGCCCTGAATGTGATGCGTGCAGTGAGCGAATACGCGCCCACCATCAAACGCGCGCTGGCTTGCGGCATTGACGCCGTGGTGGTGGGCGCGGGCCTGCCGCTGGATCTGCCGGAACTGGCTGTGGATCATCCTGAGGTGGCGCTGATTCCTATCCTCAGCGATGCTCGCGGTGTGCAGCTCATCGTGCGCAAGTGGGAGCGCAAGCAGCGCTTGCCCGACGCCATCGTGATCGAACACCCGCGCTTGGCCGGCGGCCATTTGGGCGCGGCCAAGGTGGAGGATTTGAACGATCCGCGCTTTGACTTTGAGCGGGTCATTCCCGAATGCCTGGCCTATTTCGAGAAGGCCGGCCTGGCCGGCAAGATCCCCCTGATCGTGGCCGGTGGTGTGCGCAGCTTCGAGGACATTCAGCGCCTGCAAGCCCTGGGTGCGGCCGGTGTGCAACTGGGCACGCCTTTCGCCGTGACCAGCGATTGCGATGCCCACGAGGCCTTCAAACAAGTGCTGGCCCAGGCCAGCGATGCGGACTTGGTGGAGTTCACCAGCGTGGCCGGTCTGCCCGCCCGCGCGGTGAACACGCCCTGGTTGCGCAACTATCTGCGCGCCGCGCCCAAGCTGCAGGCCGTGGCGCAGGTGAAAAGCCGTTGCACCAAGGCTTTTGATTGCCTGGCGCAATGCGGCTTGCGCGATGGTTTCAAGGATTGGGGCCAGTTCTGCATCGACAACCAGCTCGCCGCAGCGCTGCGCGGCGATGTCGCCAAGGGTTTGTTCTTCCGCGGCGCCGGGGCCTTGCCCTTTGGTGCGGAGATTCGCTCGGCGCGCGATCTGATGATGCGTTTGCTGGGCGCGCCTTTGCTACCTAAGCAGGCCTGAGCTCGCGGCGCGAAGGGCCGTGCAATAGCGCTTCGCGCCAGCGAGCCAGCGAGGAAAGTCGCAAAGGCTGACTCGTTCAGCCAAGAAGGGTCTTGGCGAGCGCCGCCGAGCAGGGCGCAGGGCTGACTTCTAGAATGCAGTGCAATGAGTTCTGCTTCCAACGCGCCCGATCCGGCGCCCGCTCCGGCCCCGGCTTCCGCCCCCGTTCCCTCCCACCCGAAACCGATTTGGCCCGGGCTTGTGCTGGCCAGCTTGGGCGCCGTGGCCTTTTCGGGCAAGGCCATCATCGTCAAGCTGGCCTATCGGCATGGTGTTGATGCGGTCACGCTCATCATGCTGCGCATGCTGTTCGCGCTGCCCTTGTTTGTGGCCTTGGCCTGGTGGGCCGGGCGCGGCAAGCGGGCGCTGACGCGGCGTGACTGGATCGCCGTGCTGGGCCTGGGCTTCTCGGGCTATTACCTGGCCAGCATGTTGGATTTCGCGGGCCTGGCCTATGTCAGCGCCAGTTTCGAGCGCCTGATTCTCTACCTCAACCCCACCATCGTGCTGCTGCTGGGTTGGGTGCTGTTCAAGCGGCGCGTGAGCACGCGGCAGTTGCTGGCCCTGGCGCTGAGCTATTCGGGTGTGCTGCTGGTGTTCGGCCAGGAATTGCATTTGCAAGGCGCCCATGTGCTGCTGGGCGCGGCCCTGGTGTTCGGCAGCGCGGTGAGTTATGCGCTCTATCTGGTGTTCAGCGGTGAGGAGGTCAAGCGCCTGGGGGCGATGCGCCTGACGGGCCTCGCCAGCACCGTGGCCTGCGTCTTGTGCATCGGCCAGTTTGTGCTGCTGCGGCCGCTGGGCAGCTTGGGCGCGGTGGCGCCGGAGGTGATCTGGCTGTCGGTGCTCAATGCCACGGCCTGCACGTTTGCGCCGGTGCTGATGGTGATGATGGCGATTGAGCGGCTGGGCGCCACGCTGGCGGCGCAGACCGGCATGATCGGCCCCATGTCGACGATTTTGATGGGCGTGGTGATTCTGGGGGAACCCTTCACGCCCATGGTGGCCGCGGGCACGCTGCTGGTGCTGGGCGGCGTGTGGCTTTTGACGCGTTGGAGGTAATGCCATGGATTTGGGTCTGCAAGGGCGCTGGGCGCTGGTGTGCGCCGCCAGCAAGGGGCTGGGGCGCGGCTGCGCGCAAAGCCTGGTGGCCGAAGGCGTGAATGTGGTGATCACCGCCCGCGGCGCGGCCGATTTGCAGGCCACGGCCGAGGCGCTGCGGGGCTTGAACCCCGCTGTCGAAGTGCGTGCTGTGGTGGGCGACATCACCACGCCCGAGGGCCGCGCGGCCGCGCTGGCCGCCTGCCCGCAGGTGGACATCTTGATCAACAACGCCGGCGGCCCGCCGCCCGGCGACTTCCGCGACTGGCAGCGCGAACACTGGCTGGCCGCCTTGGACGCCAATATGTTGACGCCCATCGAGCTGATCAAGGCCACGGTGGATGCGATGGCTGCGCGCGGCTTTGGCCGGGTGGTCAACATCACCTCGGCGGCGGTCAAGGCGCCCATCGACATCCTGGGTCTGTCCAATGGCGCGCGCTCGGGCTTGAGCGGCTTTGTGGCCGGCCTGGCGCGCCAACCGGGCTTGGCCGGGCGCAATGTCACCATCAACAATCTGCTGCCCGGTGCTTTTGACACCGAACGGCTGCAGAAGAACATTGCCGTCGGCGCGACCAAAAGCGGCATGGACGTGGCCCAGGCCGCAGCCAAGCGCAGCGCGGCCATCCCGGCCCAACGCTTTGGCACGGCGGAGGAATTCGGCGCCATTTGCGCCATGTTGTGCAGCGCGCAGGCGAGCTATCTGACCGGCCAGAACATCTTGCTGGACGGCGGCGCCTACCCCGGGGCGTTCTAGCCGACTGGGCATCAGCATGGCGCGACTCTCGGCGCGAAGCGCGCAATCCTGGCAGGATGGCGCATTCTTCCGCCACACATTTGAAAGGGCCGACACCATGACGAGTATTTGGACCAGCACCGAGCAGGTCGTGCGCATAGACCAAGTCGGCGGCCCCGAGCAAATGAAGCTGGTGGCGGTGGAGACCGGCATGCCCGGCCCCGGCGAAGTGCGCATCCGGCACAAGGCCTGCGGGCTGAATTTCATCGACATCTATCACCGCAACGGCAGCTACCCGCTGCCCATGCCTGCCGCCCTTGGCATGGAGGCCGCGGGCGTGGTGGAGGCGGTAGGCGAGGGCGTGACGCATCTGGCCGTGGGCGACCGCGCCGCCTATGCCAGCCCGCCACCCGGGGCTTACGCCACGGCGCGGGTGCTGCCGGCACGCTCGGTGTGCAAGCTGCCCGATGCCATCGATTTTGAAACCGGCGCGGCCATGATGCTCAAGGGCCTGACGGCCCAATACCTCTTGCGCCGCACCCTGCCGCAGGGTGGCTTGCAGGCCGGCGACCATGTGCTGTTTCATGCGGCCGCCGGTGGCGTGGGGCTGATCGCTTGCCAATGGGCCAAGGCCCTGGGGCTGCAATTGATCGGCACGGCCGGATCGGATGAGAAATGCGCGCTGGCGCTGCAGGCCGGGGCGAGCCATGTCATCAACTACCGGCGGGAGCCCGACTTCGCCAGCCAGGTGCGTGAGATCACCGGCGGCCGCGGGGTCAAAGTGGTGTACGACTCGGTGGGCGCGGATACCTGGGAAGGCTCACTCAACAGCCTGGCGCCCTTTGGCTTGCTGGCCAGCTTTGGCAATGCCTCGGGCATGGCGCCGCCGCTGAACCTGGGCACGCTGGCGGCCAAGGGTTCGCTTTATGTGACCCTGCCGACGTTATTCACCCATCTGGCCACGCGTGGAAGCAGCCAGCTGATGGCTGACGACTTGTTCGCCATGGTGCTCAGCGGCCAGGTCAAGATCCCCGTGGAGCAGCGCTATCCGCTGGCCGAGGTGGTGCAAGCGCACCGCGATATGGAAGCCCGCAAGACGGTGGGCTGTGGCATCTTGCTGGTCTAAAAGCCTTAGTTGCTTGCCGGCGTTGCGGGGCTGGGCGCGCGCCGCAACGGGACCTCAAAGCTGAAGCAGGAGCCGGTCCCTGCGGCGCTTTCCACCTGCACCTGACCGCCCATCAGCAGCACCAGGCGTTGCACGATGGTCAGGCCCAGGCCGGTGCCGCCAAAGCGGCGGGTGATGCTGCCGTCGGCCTGGGTGAAGGGCTCAAAAATATGCGCGATCTGATCGTGCGTCATGCCGATGCCGGTGTCATGCACGGCAAAGCGCAGGCGCAGCAGATCGGGGTCGGGCTTGCTGGCTGAGGCGCTTGTCGCAGATTGGGCTTCGCTATCCTGGCTGCCGTCAGCATCCTTGCTTTCATTGCTGCTGTCATTGCTATCCACGCGCTGGATTTCCACCCGCACCTCGCCGTTCTCGGTGAACTTGAGGGCATTGCCCACCAGATTGACGAGCACCTGGCGCAGGCGTAAGGCGTCGCCCACCGCATGCTGAGGCACGCCCGGCTGCACGCGCGCATTGAGCTGAATGCCTTTTTCATGCGCCTGCAGCAGCAGCGGGTGCAAGGCCTCGCGCAAGCAATCGTGCAGTGAGAAGGGTGCTTGCTCAATGATGACGCGGCCGGATTCAATCTTGGCCACATCCAGCAAGTCGTTGATGATGACCATCAGCCCCTTGGCGGAGTTATGGGCCAGCTCGATGAAGCGGCGCTGCTTGTCATCCAGCTCGGTCTGCAGCACCAGCTCGGTCAGGCCCAGCACGCCGTTCATGGGGGTGCGGATTTCGTGGCTCATATTGGCCAGAAAGCTGCTCTTGGCCAGGCTGGCAGCCTCGGCCACTTCGCGGGCCACTTCCAGCGCGGCCTGGCTGGCCTTGAGGTCGGCAATATCGCGGGCATTCAGCAGCAGCACCTGCTCGCCAGTCACCGGGTCGCGCATGGGGCGGGCGTTGACGGCATGCCAGCAGCGGCCTTGCTCAGTCAGCAACTCCACATCGTCCTTGAAGCTATGCCCAGCCTGCACCTGGGCGAATATCTTGGCCGCATCCGCCAGGTCCAGGAATACGCTGCCGAAGTCGCTGGGCTTGAGCCCGGGCCCGCTGTGATCGTTCTTGAAGGCCAGGGCCGCAGCGGGGTTGCGCATCAAAAAGCTGCCGTCCTTCAAGCTGAACACGGCGATGCGAACCGAGGTGTGCTGCAAGGCTTCGACGCCACGGCGCAGGCCTAAGTCTTCGCCGCTGGCCAGCGAGTCGGCAGCGAAGAGCATGACCTGACGGCGGTCCGGCGTGCGGATACCCCGCGACACCAGCATGACGGTGGTGGGCACGCCCTTGGGGTAGAGCGTCCATTGCTCGCGCACGATTTTTTCCTGCGCATGGTCGGCCGCGGTCACGGCCAGGCGTTCGCGCACGGCCTCGGCGGTGTCGGTATGGCTGCGCGACAAAAAGGCCTCGGCGCTCTCGGCCTGCCAGAAGCGCAGCGCTGCGGCATTGGCCCAGACATTGCGCATACGCTCTTGGTCGAAGACCCACATGGGCACATCGAGCCAGTCGTAGTGGGTCAGGCAGGAAAAGTCGAGCATGGACGTTGAATGGGGCGGCGGGAGGCGGTCAATGGGCGCTAGGCGACATTGTGGCGTGGCCGGCTTGCCATCGGCTTGCGTCTCGGCTCGCCTGCGGCCTAATTCCGCAAATCGTTGGTCCTTGGCATCACCGGCCGCGCCCTGCACTCAGGCCTGCTTGGGCGGCGGGCTGTCCACCACCGCCTCGCGGTAGGCATGCCAGCTGGCGTGGCCCAGCAGCGGGCCGACGAGGATCAGGCCGGCAAAACCAGGCAGCAGGGCCAGCACCACCAGCACGGTGATCACCGCGCCCCAGACCAGCATCACGCCCATTTGCGTGAGCACCAAGCGCATGCTGGTGAGGCCGGCGCTGATGGCGTCGGTCTCACGGTGCAAGAGCATGGGCATGGAGATCACGCTAACGGCAAAGATCAGCGCGGCGAACAAGCCGCCCACGGCCACATAGGCCACGATGAAGCCGAGGTTCTGGCTGTCCACCAATTTGCTCAGCGAGCCTGCGAAATCGGGCATGCCGTTGAAGCTCACCGCAAACACGACCAGGGCCGAGCGTGCCCACAGCATTTCGAGAATGAGCAGCACAAAGCCGAAGATGGCCAACTGCCCGGTGCGGCGCCGCCAGACGGTGAGCGAGTCCAGCAAGCGCGGTGTCTCACCCACTTCCAGGCGGTAGCTGACTTGGTAGAGACCCAGGCAGGTCAGCGGCCCCACCAGCAAGAAGCCCGCCGACAGCGCAAGGGTGTAAACCGGCGCATGTTTGAACACCGCCACCAGCGCCCAGCCCATCAGCATGAAGCACAGGCCGTAAAAAGCGCCGATGAGGGGCGCACGCCTGAAGTCGCGCCAGCCCAAGGCCAACCAATGGAAGGGGGCGGCCAGGCTGAGCGTGCGCAGCTGGATGGCGAAAACGCTGTCGGCCGGGATCTCGTTCTCGGCCGGGCTGGCCGAGGGGGGCGCTGTTGGCTGGGCCGAATGATTGGTCGCTGGGGCTTCGATAGGCGTCATGCCACGCAGCGTAGGCCACGCGCCAAGCGCCCACCAGGGGACTTGTCCTAGCCGGTTTTACCCTTTGCGCACCCGGCGCAACTCATCCAGGATCAGCAGCACGGCGCCGATGGTGATGGCGCTGTCGGCGATGTTGAAAGAGGGGAAGTAGTACTTCGCGCCCCAGTGGACTTGAATGAAGTCCACCACATAGCCGTGCATCAGGCGGTCCACCACATTGCCGATGGCGCCACCCAAAATCAGGCTCAGCGCACAGGCGAACAAGCTTTGCTGCCCATGGCGGCGCAGCATCACGGTGATGAAGACGGTGGCCGCCGCGCCCAGGCCGACGAAGAACCAGCGTTGCCAGCCTCCGGCATCGTGCAAGAAGCTGAAGGCGGCGCCGTAGTTGTGCACCCGCACCACATTGAAGAAGCTGGTGACATAGCGGCTGTCGCCGAGCTGGAAGTTACCGAGGATGAGCACCTTGGTGAACTGGTCCAGCAAGATGACGATCAGGGCGATGCCCAGCCACAGGCCCAGGCGATTGCCGCCGGCAGTTTTTTTTGTTGCCATGAAGGGGGTGTTATTGCTTCTCTTGCGCCAAAAGTCGTTCAGGCCACCAGGCGTGTTTCGCCCGTGCCGTGCAGATTGCTGTCGCAGCGGCCGCAAATGGTCGGGTGCTCGGGATTGCTGCCGACGTCATCGCGGTAGTGCCAGCAGCGCTCACACTTTTGCTGGGTGGACGGCGTGACCGTGACGCTCAACTCATCCGCAGCCACCAAGCTGGCGGCCGAGGTGATCAGCACGAATTTCAAATCCTCGCCCAGGGACTGCAGCAGGCTCAGGTCTTGCGGGTTCACGCCCAGGACCACCTCGGCCTGCAGCGATGAGCCCACGCCACCGGCGGAGCGAACATCCTCGATGGCCTTGTTGACCGCCTCGCGGATCTCGCGGATGCGGCCCCACTTGGCCAGCAAGGCCGTGTCAGCGGCTTCGAACTGCCAGTAGGTCTCGGTGAAGATGCTCTCACCCGGCTGGGCGCCGGCAAAGACCTTCCAGGCCTCCTCGGCGGTGAAGCTCAGGAAAGGCGCCATCCAGCGCAGCATGGCCTGGGTGATGTGCCACAGCGCGGTCTGTGCCGAGCGGCGCGCCAGCGAGCCCGGGGCGGTGGTGTAGAGGCGGTCCTTCAGCACATCGAGGTAAAAGGCGCCCAGGTCTTCCGAGCAATACACCTGCAGCTTGGCCACCACGGGGTGGAACTCATAGCGCTCGAAGTGGGCCAGGATGTCGGCCTGCAACTCGGCGGCGCGGGCCAGGGCAAAGCGGTCCACTTCCAGCAACTGCTCCAGCGGCACGCTTTGCGTGGCGGCATCGAAGTCGCTGACGTTGGCCAGCAAGAAGCGCAAGGTGTTGCGGATGCGGCGGTAGGCGTCCACCACGCGGGCCAGGATCTTGTCGTCCAGGCCAAGATCGCCCGAGTAATCGGTGGAGGCACACCACAGGCGCAGGATTTCGGCGCCCATCTTGTCGCTGACGGCTTGCGGGGCCACCACATTGCCCTCGGACTTGCTCATCTTGCGACCCTTGCCGTCCACCACGAAGCCGTGGGTCAGCAAGCCCTTGTAGGGCGCGCGGCCGTGCAGGGCGCAGGCGATCAGCAAGCTGGAATGGAACCAACCGCGGTGCTGGTCATGGCCTTCCAGATACAGATCGGCCTCGGGGCCGCTCTCATGCGCCGCACCCTTGTGGCTGCCCTTGAGCACATGCTCGAAGGTGGAGCCGGAGTCGAACCACACGTCCAGGATGTCGCTGCCCTTGCTGTAGTGCTCGGCTTGCTCGCTCAGCCACTCGGCCGGGTCCAGCTTGGCCCAGGCTTCCACGCCGCCGGCTTCCACCAGGGCGGCGGCGCGCTCGATGAAGGCCAGGGTGTCGGGGTGAGGTTGGCCGCTGTCCTTGTGCAGGAAGATGGGCAGAGGCACGCCCCAGCTGCGCTGGCGCGAGATGCACCAGTCGGGGCGGCCGGCGATCATGTCGCGCAGGCGGGCGCGGCCGTTCTCGGGGTAGAAGCCGGTGGCTTCGATGGCTTCCAGTGCGGTCTGGCGCAAGCTTTTCGCGGGTGCATCGATGGCGAACAAGCCTTCACCTTCGTCCATGCGCACAAACCACTGGGCCGCGGCGCGGTAGATCACCGGTGTCTTGTGGCGCCAGCAGTGCGGGTAGCTGTGGGTGATCTTGACGTGCGAGAGCAGGCGGTCCGCGTCTTCCAGCGCTTGGGCGATGACGGGGTTGGCCTTCCAGATGTGCAGGCCGCCGAACAGCGGCAGTTCGGCCTCGTACTGGCCATTGCCTTGCACGGGGTTGAGGATGTCCTTGAAGGCCATGCCGTGGCTGATGCAGCTCTGGAAGTCGTCCAGACCGTAGGCGGGCGCGGAGTGAACCACGCCGGTGCCGTCTTCGGCGGTGGCGTAATCGGCCAGGTAGACGGGGCTTGTGCGGTCGAAGCCGGCATCCACATGGGCCAGGGGATGCTTGAACTTCAGCATCGCCAGGTTTTTGCCGACGGTGGTGGCCAGCACCGCGCCTTCGAGCTTCCAGCGCGCCAAGCACTTCTCCACCAGGGCTTCGGCCACCATGAAGATGCCGCGCGGCGTGTCCACCAGGGCGTAGACCAGCTCCGGGTTCAGGTTCAGCGCCTGGTTGGCCGGGATGGTCCAGGGCGTGGTGGTCCAGATGACGGTGAAGGCTTCTTTGTTCAGCGCGGGGAGGCCAAAGGCAGCGGCCAGCTTCTCGGGCTCGGCGCTCAGCAAGGCCACGTCCACGGCCGGGCTTTGCTTGTCTTGATATTCGATTTCGAACTCGGCCAGCGAGGAGCCGCAGTCAAAGCACCAGTACACGGGCTTGAGGCCGCGGTAGACAAAGCCGCGCTCGAACAAGCGCTTGAGCACGCGAATCTCGCCCGCCTCGTTGGCGAAGTTCATGGTGCGGTAAGGGTTGTCCCACTCGCCCAGCACGCCCAGGCGCTTGAAGTCCAGGCGCTGCGCGTCGATCTGCTCGCCGGCGTAGGCGCGGCTCTTGGCCTGCACCTCATCGCGCGGCAGGCCGCGGCCGAAGGTCTTTTCGATCTGGTTCTCGATCGGCAGGCCGTGGCAGTCCCAGCCCGGGATGTAAGCGGCGTCCATGCCCTTGAGCTGGCGCGCCTTGACGATCATGTCCTTGAGGATTTTGTTGGCGGCGTGGCCGATGTGGATCTGGCCATTGGCATAGGGCGGGCCGTCATGCAAAACGAATTTCGGCGCGCCGCAGCGCGCATCGCGCAACTTTTTGTAGACCCCGTGGTCGTCCCATTCCTTGACCCAGCCGGCCTCGCGCTTGGGCAGGTCGCCGCGCATGGGGAAGGGGGTGTCGGGCAGATTGAGGGTGGCGCGATAGTCTTTGGTGGTGCTCATGGCAAAACTCGGTGAGGCCAGGCGGGAGGCGCAGCCTTGGGGGATTTGAAGCGGAGAAAGAGGCGATTCAGCGAAGCAGGGCAGATCCTGCTGTCAGCCTCAAATTCGGTCGCGGGTGGTCTGGCGCCGCAAGGCCGCGTGGGCGCCGGGCGCCTGGGCGCCAGCAAAAAAAGCGCGTGCGTCGCGAACATCCTGGGCGATGGCGGCCGTCAGCGTAGCCAGCCCGTCGTAACGGGCTTCATCGCGAAGTTTGTGCAGGAGTTCCACCCGCACGAGTTTACCGTAGCCGCCCGCTGCACCCAGCTCGGCGGGCCAATCCAGGCAATGCACCTCCAGCAGCACCCGGCCGGCGTCTTCCACCGTGGGGCGCACGCCCAGAGAGGCCACACCGTCCAGCACCTGGCCCCCCAGCCCATGCACCCGCACCGCGAAGATGCCGTGGGCGGCCGGCTTGTCGTGGGTGAAGCGCAAGTTCAGGGTGCGAAAGCCGTCGCCCGCGGCAGGTGCCGATTCGCCCAGGCTGCGGCCGAGCTTGGCGCCATGCACGACATGGCCTGAGATGGCGTAGGGCCGGCCCAGCAAGCGGGTGGCGGCAGCCATATCGCCAGCGGCCAGGGCCTCACGCACGGCCGAGCTGCTGACGCGCAGGCCATGCACCTCATAGCTCATCATGCGGGCCACATCGAAGCCTTGGGCGCGGCCGGCGGCGTCCAGGGTGGCGTAGTCGCCCAGGCGCTTGGCGCCGAAGCGGAAGTCGTCACCGACCAAGACGTATTTGCTGCCCAGGCCCTGGACCAGCACTTGTTGAATGAAGTCCTGGGCACTCAGCGCGGCCAGGGCGGCGTCGAAGCGCAGCACGATGACTTGGTCGATGCCGCAGCGCTCCAGTTCGCTGAGCTTGTCGCGCAGCAAGGCGATGCGGGCGGGCGCCAGCTCGGGCTTGCCGAGCTTGGCGGCAAAGTAGTCGCGCGGATGGGGCTCAAAGCTCATCACGCAACTCGGCAGGCCACGATGTTCGGCCTCCGATTTGAGCAAGGCCAGCATGGCCTGATGGCCGCGGTGGACGCCGTCGAAATTGCCAATCGTCAGCGCACAAGCGCTGGCGATGCCGGGATGATGAAAACCGCGAAAAACCTGCATGCGTGGATTATCGCCGGGCCACCGGCTGCAGCCCGGGCGCCGGCATTCAGGCGGCCTGTGTTGCAGACAAATGGCGCTGGGCCACGCCCAGCAAATCATCCATTTCGAAGGGCTTGACCAGATAGTCGTCCATGCCGCTTTGGATGCAGCGGTCGCGGTCGCCGTTGACCGCGCTGGCAGTCAGGGCCACGATGGGCACATGGCCCATCGCTTCGCGGCGCTCGATGCTGCGCCATTGGCGGGTGGCCTCAAAGCCGTCCAGCACCGGCATCTGGCAATCCATCAAGACCAAGTCGTAGTCCTTGGTCTTGAGCTGATCGAGCGCTTCTTGGCCGTTTTCGGCCTGGTCGACCTGCAAGCCGCATTGCTCCAGCATGGACGAGGCCACCAGCACATTGACCGCGCTATCGTCCACCAGCAGCACGCGGCCGCTCAGGCGCGGCACCTGGCGCGCAGGGCGCTTCGCCTGGGCGGTGGGCTGGCTGCTGGCTGTTGGCGCGACCGGCTTTGCTGCAACTGTGGGTTCCTCCGGCGAGGGTGTGCTGGTTGCGGCTGCGAGCAGGTCACCGAGGTTGCCGCCCAAGGCCTGGGCCGCCGGTTCTGCCGCAGGAGCGGGCGAGGGCGTTGTGGCGGGCGCTGCGGCCTCGCTCGACTTATCGCTGTTGCTGGCTTCGCAAGGCTGCAGCGGCAGGGTGAATTCGAACAGCGAGCCGTGGCCCGGCGCCGAGCTGCAGCGCAGATCGCCACCCATGGCCCGCGCCAGTTCGCGCGAAATCGTCAGGCCCAGGCCGGTGCCGTCCTTGCGTTTGCTGGAGGTTTTGCGGCGCAGGTCTTGGGCTTGCTCGAAGGGTGCGAAAACACGCTCCAGTTGGTCAGCCGCAATGCCTTCGCCGCTGTCGTGCACCGCGAAGCGCAGCATGGTGCCGGCGCGCATATCGTGCACGGTGGCCACTTCCACGCGGACATGACCCTTCTCGGTGAACTTGATGGCATTGCCGATCAGGTTGTGCAGCACTTGCTTGATGCGGGAGGCATCACCCAGCGCGAAATGCGGCAGGGCCGGGCTGAGCCGCAAATCGAAGGCCAGGCCCTTCTCATGCGCGGTTTGTGACAGCAGCTGGCACACATCGTCCACCGTTTCGCGTAGATTCACCGGCCCGGTGTCGACTGCCAGCTTGCCGGATTCGATGCGGGCCAGGTCCAGGATGTCGTTGACCAGGGCCAGCAAGTGCTGGCCGGAGCGCCGCATGATGTTGACCTGCTCGCGCTGCGTGCCGTCCAGATTGGAGCGCTCCAGCAACTGGGTCATGCCCAGGATGCCGTTCAGCGGGGTGCGGATCTCATGGCTCATCACGGCCACGAAGCGGCTCTTGCTGGTGCTGGAATGCTCGGCGGTTTGCAGGGCTTGCTGGCGCTGCTCGGCCACCCAGGCATTGGCGAAGCGGTGGCGCAGCAACTCGGTCAGCCGCTGCTCCATCTTGCGCGATTCACTCAGGGCCAGGCCCAGGAAGATCAGCAGGCCCAGTCCGGTGAAGCTTGCCGTCATCGTGCCCAGGCTGAACTGGTGCAACACCATGGGCAGGACGGCCAGGGATGAACACACGAGGTTGGCGCTGAAGGTATTGCCGAGCGAGAACAGGCTGATGGCCATCACGGCCAGCACCGAGGCCAGGATCAGGCCATTGAGTTCAGGCGCGGCAGGCAGGTAGAAGAGATGTCCCATCACGCCCCAGCTGAAGGCGTCCAGGCCCAGCAGCAGCAGGTGGCGTTGGCGCCAGCGGTCGGTTTGCGCCAGGGTCAAGGTGGCGGGCTTCATGCGCTTGAAGCGCAGCACATCGGCCCAGCGCAGGGACACGATCAGCGCCCGCATTGCCAGCCAGCTCAGCAGCATGATTTTTGACAGATGCGGCCAGAACAGCAGCACCGGCACCATGCTGTACGCCAGCCCGGCGATGCTGGGGGTGACGCTTCGGCCCAGCAAGGCGGCCAGCTGCTCGAGCTTGACGCTGCTGGCGATATTGGGGCATGCGCCCTCATCACCCACACCCGGCGAACCAGGAGATGGCTGTGTGTACATTTCTCAATCCCTCGACCACTGGCCCGGCTGATGCCGGCGCTCTGCTAGCGGGGCAGCCTCTGCGTGCTGCGCCCATCCTCCAAGGGGAGAGTTTGTACCTGCCGGATGTGACAAATTACCCGGTATGAACCCTAGAGCGTCGCATGGGCGCCGCAGATTTCATGCAAACCCACTAGGGGTTTGCGCGGGGTCAAGAGAGCGTGAGTTGGCGAGTCGACGCGCGCTCAGGGTGTGATGAGCTTGGGGCTGCTGACCCAGATCCATTCGCCTGGCTTGAGATCGCTGGGCAAGTCCAGGGCGCCAAAACGCGGGCGGTGCAGGCTTTCGACCCGGTTGCCGGCCGCCGCCACCATGCGCTTGACTTGGTGGTACTTGCCTTCAACCAGGGTCAAGCGCAGGCCGTGCGTGCCAAAGCTTTCGGCGCCTTCGGCCTTGACCACCTCGCCGACATAAGGCGTGGTGCGCACCGGCTTGTTGGCGCTGGTGGATTCAGGTTCCCGCAACTCCACGCCTTCCAGCAACTTGGCCACCATCTCGGGCGTGACCGGATGCTTGCACTGGGCCTCATACACCTTGGGCACATGGTGCTTGGGGCTGGTGAGCTTGTGGATCAGCGTGCCGTCATCGGTCAGCAGCAGCAGGCCGGTGGTGTCTTCGTCCAGCCGGCCAATGGGCTGAACATCGCGCTCGCGCAAGGGGGCGGGCAGCAGGTTCATCACGCTGGGGTGATGCTTGGGCTTGCGCGAGCATTCGTAGCCGGCCGGCTTGTTCAGCAGAATCAAGGCCTTGTCGTAGAAGGGCCAGGTCTTGCCGCTGACTTCAAAGCTGAAGCCCTCGGTTTCGAACTCGGCGTCCGGGTCATCGACCATCTCGCCAGCGACGCTGACTTGCTCGTTGTAGATCAAGCCCGAGCACAAGCGGCGGGTGCCGAAGCCTTGGGAGAAGAGGATTTGGGACAGGCGCATTTTCATGCCGCCATTGTCCCTCAGCCGCCTTCAGGTGAATACACCGGCCTTGTCCTGCATGCGCTGGCTGACTTCGCCCAGGTGGTGCAGATCGTCACCGAACTGCATGCCCATGACGGTCAGGCGTTTGAAGTAGTGGCTGCTGATGTACTCGTCGGTCACGCCAATGCCGCCGTGCAGCTGGGTGCACTGCTGCCCGACAAAGCGCATGGAGTTGCACAGCTGCAGCTTGGCTTGCGACAGCGCCATGCGGCGCGCATCGGGCGCATCGCCCAGCTTGAGGGTGGCGAAATAGCTCATCGAGCGGGCCAGCTCCAGCTGCATTTTCATATCGGCCATGCGGTGGCGAAGGGCTTGGAAGCTGCTGATGACGACGCCGAACTGCTTGCGCGTGTTGAGGTAGTCGGCCGTGATGGCCAACAGCTTTTCCATCGCCCCCACGCCCTCGGCGCACAAGGCGGCAATTCCCCAGTCGAGCGCCAACTCCAGCACGGCCAGGCCTTGCTCACGCCCCACCAGCAACGTGGCGGCTGCGTCTTGCAAAACCAACTCGGCCGCGCGCGAGCCGTCTTGCAAGCTGTAGGCCCGGGTGCTGACACCCGCTTGCTGCCGCTCGACCAGATAGAGCGCAATGCCCCCGCCTTCAGCCGCTTCCAGCCGGGCCGGCACGATGAAGGCATCGGCGACATCGCCTGCTGCTACCAGCGTCTTGCTGCCAGTGAGTTTGTGATCGCGTGCCAGTGTCTTGATCTGCTCATGCCGATAGCGCGCGCCTTGTTCCTGATGCGCCAGCACCAGCAAGGCCTCGCCGCTGGCCATGCGCGGCAGCCAGGCGGCTTGCGTGGCGGCAGGGGCATGGGCCAGCACCACGGGCGCCATCAGCCCGGCTTGCGCAAAGGGCTCCATGACGATGCCGCGACCCAATTCCTCCATCACCACCATGGCGTCGACGGCGCCAAAGCCCAGGCCGCCTTGGCTTTCGGGGATGAGCAGGCCACCCAGGCCGAGGCCGAGCAAGCCGTCCCAGGCCTCGCGACTGAAGCCGCCGGCCTTGACGATGCTTTGGCGGCGCTCGAAGCTGTAATCTTTCTCGACCCAGCGGCGCAGGGCTTCGCGCAGCGATTCTTGGTCTTCGGTGAAATCAAAGTCCATGTCTGTGTCCTCTTAACCAAGCACCGTCTGGGCGACGATATTGCGCTGCACTTCGTTCGATCCACCGTAGATGGTGGTCTTGCGGTAGTTGAAGTAATGGCTGGCAAGTGACGCGCAGTGGGCCGGGCCGACATGGTCGCCTTGCCAGCCAGCTTCCATCGCCTCATGGATGAAAGGCAGGCTGTTGGGGCCGCCGGCTTGCATCATCAACTCGGTGTAGCGCTGCTGGATCTCGCTGCCGCGAATCTTCAAAAGCCCCGCCACATCGAGTGACTGCTTACCGCTCTTTTCCGCTGACAGCACGCGTAGCACCATCATCTCCAGCGCCACGAGATCGACCTCCAGCAGGGCGATCTGGTCGCGGAAGCGTTGGTCTTCCCACAGGCCTTCGGCCTTGGCGATGCGCTTGAGCCGTTCCAACTCGCGCTTGCCGCGGTTCACATCGGCAATATTGGTGCGTTCGTGGGCCAGCAAGTATTTGGCATAGGTCCAGCCCTTGTTTTCCTCGCCCACGAGGTTTTCCACCGGCACTTCGACATTGTCGAAAAACACCTCGTTCACCTCATGTTCGCCATCCAGCATAATGATGGGGCGCACGGTGACGCCGGGTGACTTCATGTCGATCAGCAAGAAAGAAATGCCGGTCTGCGGCTTGCCGGAGCTGTCGGTGCGCACCAGGCAGAAGATCCAGTCGCCGTATTGGCCCAGGGTGGTCCAGGTCTTCTGGCCGTTGACGATGTATTTATCGCCCACCCGCTCCGCCTTGGTTTTCACCGAAGCCAGGTCCGAGCCCGAGCCTGGCTCGCTATAGCCCTGACTCCACCAGACTTCGCCGCTCATGATGCCGGGCAGGTGGCGCTCTTGCTGCTCGCGTGAGCCGAAAGCCATGATCACCGGTGCCACCATCACCGGGCCGAAGGGCACGATGCGCGGCGCGCCGGCCATGGCGCATTCCTCTTCGAACAAATGGCGTTGAACGGCATTCCAGCCCGGCCCGCCAAAGGCTTTGGGCCAGGCCCAGCCATGCCAGCCTTTGGCGCCAAGAATCTTGGCCCAGCGCTGCAGATCGTCCTTGTTCAGGCGCTGGGCCTGCTGGACTTTCTGGCTGATGTCAGCGGGAAGGTTGTTGCTCACCCATTCGCGGATTTCGGCGCGAAAGGCCTGTTCCTCGGGTGTGAAGTTCAAATTCATCGGGCGTCTCCTGGCGGTCGGGCCATCAATGCGGCGGTGGCTTCATTTGACGCTGTTTTTAGCACGGCCGTGCTATTTTTTGCTGTCCCGACAGAGACAGGCCAGAGTTGACGCGGACAGGTCTGTGGTTTCGCTGCGCCCAATGAAAAACGGCCCCGCAGGGCCGTTGTCTTGTCTTGCCAAACAGGCTTGATCAGCTGCGCTTGCTGCGGCGGGTGTAGGCCACACCAAACAAGGCCAAGCTCACCAGGGCAATCGAGCCAGGCTCGGGCACTGTGTTGGGTGCGTCGGTCACGCGCAGGAAAGATTGCGAGCCACCGATGGGGGCCGAGGCGTAAGCGGTGTAGATGTAGTTCTTGGTGGCGCTGAGATTGACGCCATTGACCGAACTCCAGTTGCCGCTGGTCAGTGCGCTCAAGTAGGCATCCACCTGAGTCTTGAATGCGCCTGTTGAAGCCGTCTTCAGGCCGCCAGCGGTACTGGAGTAGCTGGAGTCGCCTTCAATTTCCCACACGGCGTACTGGAAGGCGGCCGACTTGGTGCTGCTGGTCAAAGATTCGCTGTAAGCATGGGAGTACAGCGACACCAACTTGTTCAGCACGGTGGTGGTGTTTTGAGCCTGGTAGGAGTTGGCCGCCGAAACATTGGGCGACGCCACCGCGGTGTAGGCGGACTTGGTGAACAGCTGGTTGTAGCTGCTGCTGCTGCCCCCCAAGCTCAGAAAGTCGGTGAGCATGGCGGTGTTGTAGGTGGCGCCTGCCTTGTAGGTGGTCAGGGGATCCAGGCAATAAACCCAGAAGGACGTGTTGCTGCTGTCCGTCACCTGGAAGGCGCCTGCGTTGGTGTTCGCTGCAGTCGCGGTGCTGCCGCCAAACTCGGTATTGACCGAGGTGGTCGCGCTGACATTGTTGGTGTTCAGCACCGTGGAGGCTGCCATGGCTTGGCCCATTCCCAGGCTAGCCACCAGTGCCATCGCTGCGAGAGGCGCCTTGGCGCGCAGATCAATGTTTGTCATGATTTTGGCCTATCCCTGTTGAATGGAAACAAGTTTGAAGTTATGGCGAGTAGGTTAGCAGCGGTGCATTTTGTAACAACCCCGTGAACCTGGGGGGTGGTTTCCCTTGGTGTGGCAAAACGCGCGAATGATTTGTTTAAGTTGCCAAAACAAGGGCGTGTTCAACGCTCATAACCCGAGTTCGGTCTTGAGTCGGGTCAGCTCCGGGCTGGCTTGAACGCTGGCTGGCGCATTGAGCGCGGCAGTCAATTCCTCGCGGGCTTCGGCCTTGCGTCCTGCTTTTGCCAAGGCATAAGCCAGGTGGAAGCGAATCTCGCCGCTGCCCGGGTTGCGCAAGCGAGCCTCGCGCAGATGCCGCAATCCGGCTTCCGCCTTGCCGTTGAGAACCAGCAACCAACCGAGCTGGTCGCTCAGTTCGGGGTTGCCGGGAGCGAGCTTCAGCGCTTTTTCGGCGGTGGCCACCGCGCCGGGGTCGCCCATGCGTTGCTGCAAAGAGGCGAAGCCGCTCAAGGTGTCGGCGTCGTCGGGCTCGGCCGCCAGCAGTCTGTTGTAGCTGGCGCGGGCCGCTTCAGTCTTACCTGCCTGGAACTGCACTTCGGCCAAAGCCTTGAGCAGGTTGCGGTCCTCGGCATTCTTCTTGGACCAGTCTTCCAGCAGGCTCAGGGCTCGGTTGGTGTCGCCCGAGACGATGAGCGCGCGTGCCAGCAGGAGGGCGGTGCCGGTGTTCGGAGCCTTGTCCATGGCGGCCCGGTAGGCGCTCACGGCCTGCGGAATCTGGCCGCGCATCATGGCCACATTGGCGCTGGTCATCAGCGTGGGCAAGGTGCCGGGGTATTTGCTGTTGAGCAGCTTGAGCCCGGCGTCGAGCTTGGCCATATCACCACGGCGCGCCTCCACTTCCACCTGCAAGACCAAGGCCGCTTGATCGTCTGGCCGGGCTTGCAAGGCCTTTTGGACGTTGTAGGCCGCGCCGTCTGGGTTGCCGGCCATCAATTGCATGCGGCCGATCATCACCTGCTTCTCGGCGTCGAACTCAGCCAGACGGGTCGCTTCCTGGAAGGACAGGCGTGCGTTGGTGCTGTCGCCCACGGCCAGGTAAGCGCGGCCCATGGCCAGCTGAACGGGCAATTTGGTGGGGTGTTTGGCCACCAGCAGTTTGGCAGTGGCAAGCGCCTTGTCGAACTGCTTCTGGTTGGACAACAGGTCAATCATCGCCAGGCCGGGCCTGGGGTCGGCGCGCTGCACGTCTTCGGCACGCTGCCACTGGGCCATGGCGTCGGCGGGATTGCCGGCGCGCAGCTCCAGCACGCCCAGTTCGAACAGCACATCGGGGTCGTCCTTGACGCGGGTCAGCATCTGCTTGAGGCGAACGCGGGCGGGCTCGAACTTTTTCTCCTCGATGTCCAGCCAGCTCAGATTGATGCCCGCCGGGCGGAACGCCGGGTCTTTGGCCAAGACCTGGCTGAAGGCCTCGCGTGCGCCCGCTTTGTCACCGATGCGGCCTTTGATATTGCCCAGGAAATTGAGCATGGTGAGGTTGCTGGGGTCTTGCTTGACGATGGCTTGCGCGGTTTGCAGGGCTCGGGCGCTTTGGCCATCGCGGGCGTAAATCATGGCCAGTTGGACGCCGGCGCGGGTGTCCTTGGGATTGTCGGCAAAGGCCTTTTCCAGATTGCCCAAGCCCGCTTTGTCCTGCCCCAGGCCCAGCTGGCTGAAGCCCAGTTCGCGCAAGGCATCGGCCGAGTTGCTGTGTTGTGCCGCTTTTTCAAAAGCGTCGCTGGCCTGCGCGTAGTGCTTGCGCGCCAGATGAACCGAGCCCAGCAGATAGAGCACTTGGGGGTCATCCGGTTTGGCGCGAATCAGGTTTTCCAACAGGGGCTGGGCTTTGCCGTAGTCACGGGTGTCCAGCAATATGGTCGCCAGCAAAACCTGCGCGGTGTAGTTGCGCGGATTGAGCGCAATCAGGATGTCCAGATAGGCCCGCGCCTTTTCGTTATTGCCCAGGGCTTTGTGAGACAGGGCGCCCGACAGCAGCAAGGGCTCGTTGCCAATCAAGAGCCCTGGAGGGAGGACGTCGATCATGCCCGCGGCTTCGGTGTAGGACTTCTTGGCGGCGGCCGCGTCGCCGCGTTGGCTGGCCAATTGGGCGCGGATGTAGGAGGCGCGAGGGTCCTCTTGCTTGGCTGCTGCCAGCAAGGCCAGGTCGTCTTCCGCCTCTTTCTGGCGGCCCATGCTCATCAGCAAAGCGGCGTGAGACACCCGGGCGTCGACCTGGCTGGGGTTGATGCTCAAGGCTTTTTCGTGCGAGGCCAGGGCGCCTTTATTGTCCTGAGTGGCTTGTTGAATGGCGCCCAGCGTGTACCAGGCCAGGCCCAAGGTGGGGGCCAGTTCGGTGGCGCGCACGGCCGTGGCGCGTGCCTTGTCGCGCTCGCCAGCGCGCAGCAGCATCTGGGCCTCGGCCATCAGGGGCAGGGCAGAGCGTGGGTCCAGCGCCTTGGCTTCAGCAAAACTCTTGCTCGCCAAGGTGGTGTTGCCGCTCTGGGCATAGGCGGTGCCGCGCAGCGTCAGCAACTCGGCTTGTTGGCTGGGGCCCAGGCCGGTGGTGTTGATTTGCTCCAGCAGCTTTTTGCGTTCGCCTTGCTGCAGATAGAGCTGCGCCATGGGAATCGCCACTTCGCTGCGATTCACGCCTCGGCGCACGGCCTCTTCGAACGCTGCCTCGGCGCCTTTGAGCTCGCCGCTCCTGAACAAGACCTTGCCGAGCAAAAGATGCGCGGCGAGCATCTGCTTGTCTTCCTGGATGGTGTTCTTGAGTTGAATGCTGGCGCCGTTCAAATCGCCTTTTTCAAAACGCTGCAGGGCGTCTTCGTAAAACTTGGCGGCTTTTTCCGGCGAGGCTTGAGCGGTACCCAGACTGGCGCCCAAAAGCATGGCCATGAGCAAGGGGCGCAATGCGCTTGCGGGCGAAGTGATGGGCAGCAGGCGTGGCTTGGTGGGTTCAGTCATCCCGACAGTATCCGCAACTCGGAGGCAATTGCAGCCGCTGCCTTCAACGCGTGGTGACTTTGTTCATACAAGTTCAGGCCCTAACCCCCTGCTTGCGGGGGAGCCGAAGGCTGAAAACCACCCGGCTTCAGTAGCGCAGATCCAGGGTCATGATTTCGTTTTCGCGTTTCATCTGAAAGCGCGACAGAAATGTATTGCCCAGCAAGACATGGCTCATCTGCCCTGGGGTGACGATGGCATCGACATTGCGCAACTCGACTTCGCCGACACGAACGGTCGCGAGCTGAAGCAGGTGAGCGGGTACCACCCCGTTGGCGGTTTGAGTCATGATGCGCCGGCCCTCGCGGTACTTGAGGTTCAAACGCTCGGCTTCGGCCTGGCTGAT
The DNA here is from genome assembly GCF_945956965.1 of uncultured Roseateles sp. Taxonomy (GTDB): domain Bacteria; phylum Pseudomonadota; class Gammaproteobacteria; order Burkholderiales; family Burkholderiaceae_C; genus Paucibacter_A. Next base: position 128,949 of record NZ_CAMFJS010000005.1, on the reverse strand, counting down.
GGACACGGCGGTGGCACCGGTGTCGACCAGGAATTGCGTGGTCTGGCCATTGATGCTGCCACCACTGGTGAAGTGGCCGCCCGGCCCAGAACTTAAAACGATTTGGCGGGCGTTGCGCACATTGCTGCTTGCGTCCCCGACTCGGCCGGGCGAGGCGCCCAGCACCAGGGTCTGGCGCCACCCGTTCACCTCTACCACCGCGCGGTCTTCATCCAGCGAGATCAGGCGCACGCCTTGCACCGTGGCACCAAGCGCCACGGTTTTGGCTTCGCCGCCGATCAGCAAGAGGGCGGCTTTTTGGCCCAGGCTGCCATTGAAGCTCAGCGTGGGCCCGGCGCTTGCGGCGCCGGTGTTGGCGCTGCTTTGCGCGTTAACAAGGCCGGCCATCAGCGCCAAGCTGGCGCCGCAGAGGAGGCGGCGGACGAGCCTGATGCTGAGCGTGGCCATGGCGGTTCAGTCGCGGAAGTTGCCGTAGCTCAGCGGCGTGTCGGCAAATTCTTTCTTCAGCGCATTGATGGCCACTTGCAGGTCATCGCGGTTCTTGCCGGTGGCGCGGACCGTGTCGCCTTGGATGGAGCCTTGCACCTTCATCTTGGTTTCCTTGATGAAGCCGGTGATCTTTTTTGCCAAGGGCGCCTCGATGCCGTTCTTGATCTTGTAGACCTGGCGGACCTTGTCGCCGCCCATCTTCTCGACCTTGTCTTGTTTGTCCAGGAAGCTGATGACGACGCCTTGCTTGGTCAGCTTGCCGTAGACCACGGCTTCGATCTGCTCGAGTTGGAAATCGCTGTCGCCGATGGCGTGGATTTCCTTCTCTTTTTCCTTCAACTCGACGCTGGCGCTGGTGCCCTTGAAGTCGAAGCGGGTGCCGATTTCTTTGGAGCTGGTCTCGATCCCGTTCTTGATCTTGACCATATCGGGTTCGAGGGTGATGTCAAAGCTAGGCATAGAGGTTTATTCAGTCTTGTGAGGTGAAAGGGCGCGGATTCGCACCCCTGATCTGGGAAAATTCTGCCATGGATGAAAAAGCGGTCAATCAAGACGATGTTTCGAGTGCCAAACTGGCGCTGGAACTCGACGTCAATCTCAAGCCTTTTAACACCTTCGGCCTGCCGGCAACAGCCCGGCGCTTGGTGCGCATCCGTGAAGCCGCCGATGTGCGCCGCGTGGTGGACCACCCCGAATTCGGCCGCGCGCCCAAGTTTGTGCTGGGTGGCGGCAGCAATTTGGTGTTGACCAAGGACATCGAGGCGGTGGTGCTGAAGATGGAAATCCCTGGCATGCGCTTGGTGGAGGAGCGCGACGACGCCTGGATTATCGAGGCCGGCGCGGGCGTGCCCTGGCATGATTTGGTGGCCTGGACCCTGAATCAGGGCTACCCCGGCCTGGAGAACCTGGCCTTGATTCCTGGCACGGTGGGGGCGGCACCCGTGCAGAACATCGGCGCCTACGGCCTGGAGGTGCAAGACCGCATCGAGAGCGTCGAAGTGGTGGACCTGGTGACCGGCCGCGCGGTGCGCCTGCCGGCCTCGGTGTGCAAGTTCGGCTATCGCGACAGCGTCTTCAAGCACAGCGATTTTGGAGGGCTGGCCGGCAAAAGCGTCATCACCTATGTGCGCTTCGCCCTGCCCAAGCCCTGGCGGCCGGTGCTGGGCTATCTGGAGCTGGAACGCAAGATGAGCGAGACCGGCATCACCGCGCCCACGGCCCGGCAGATCTTCGACTGGGTCTGCGCCATTCGGCGCGCCAAGCTGCCCGATCCGGCGGTGATCGGCAATGCGGGTAGCTTTTTCAAGAACCCCCTGGTCACGGCCGAACAATGCCGCGACATCATCGGCCGCGACCCCAGCGTGGTGCACTATCAAATGCCCGATGGTCAGATCAAGCTGGCCGCGGGTTGGATGATTGATGCCTGCGGCTGGAAGGGCAAGGCCGTGGGCGGCGCGGCGGTTTACGAGCGGCAGGCGCTGGTGTTGGTGAACCGTGGCGAAGCGCGTGGCGCTGAAGTCGTGACCCTGGCGCGGGCGATTCAGGAAAGTGTTTACGGCCGCTTTGGCATTCGCCTGGAGCCGGAGCCGGTCTTGTTGTGAAGCGCCCTAACTGAGCGTTGACGCGGGCTCCACCAGCCCGTGTTCACGGCACAGGATCAAGCTGAGATCCAAGGCATCGAGCAATGTGCTGCTTTGTTGGCCGATCTGCGGCCAATCCAAAGTCCCGGTATTGATGGCCGTGCGCAGGCTCAGCTCCAGGCTGAGCGCAGGCTCCACCACCAGCAAGAGGCCCAGATTGGCGGCCGCACCTTTGACCGCATGGGCAATGCCCCGCAGTTGCAAGGCTTGGCGCTCGTTCAAGGCTTGCTGCAGTTCGGCGCGGGTCTGCGGCAGGCTGTGCGCAAAGCTTTGGTAGAGATGGGCCACGGCGCTTGGTGCCAAGAGTTCGCGCAAGTCGGCCAGCACCCGCGTATCCAGGTGGCGGTCCGGCGGGGAAGCTGGGTTTGGCTTTGGCACATGGGCATCCGCTGCTGCTGCGTGGTCGATGTGCAGGCTTGTTGGGCCGGCGGGCTCGGTCGCGGCGGGGGCGAGTTTGCTTGCCAGCTGCTGCAGGGTCTGGGCCAGCAATTCGACGCTGACAGGCTTGGCCAAAAACTCGTTCATACCCGCATCGAGCGCGCGCCGGCGGGTCTCTTCAAATGCATCGGCCGAGAGTGCGTAAATGGGCGTTGCGGAACGGGGCGGCGCCATGGCGCGTATCGCCCGGGCGGCCTCGAAACCGTCCATCACCGGCGTGTGTAAATCCATCAGCACCACATCGAAGGGCTCTTGCTTGAGGCGCTGCACGGCCTCATAGCCGTTTTCGCAGAACTGCGCGCTATGCCCCAGCTTGTCCAGCACGGCGCGCAAAAAAGTGCGGTTCGTTTCATGGTCTTCCGAGACCAGAATGTGTAGCCGCTGTGTGGCCAGGGCCAAGGCTTGTGCGTCTTTATTGGCCGGGCTGGCGCTCAGCTGGGCCCGGCTTTCCACCAGGTTGAGGTCCAGGGTGAAGGTGGCGCCGCGCCCCAATTCGCTGGTGACGGTGATGTCGCCCCCCATGGCGCGCGCCAGATTGCGGGAGATCTCCAGGCCCAGGCCGGCGCCACCAAAGCGGCGCGAGCTGCTGGCATCACCTTGGCTGAAACGTTGGAAGAGTTTGGCCTGGGTGTCGGCGTCCATGCCCACCCCGGTATCGCTGACTTCGAAACGCAGCAGCGGCAAGCCGCGGGCATCCGCTTGCCGGCTGAGCTGCAGACTGACACTGCCTTGCTCGGTGAACTTGATCGCATTGCTGAGCAGATTGAGCAGGATCTGGCGCAGCCGGGTTGGGTCGCTCATCACCCAAGCGGGCAGGCCGGCTTCGGCGTCGATGCGCAGGGCCAGGCCCTTGGCCTGGGCGCTGGGCAGGCTGAGCTCACGCAGCTCGGCCAGCAACTCTTGCAGCGCCACGGGCTCCAGGTGCACGGTGATGCCACCGGCCTCCATTTTGGAGACATCCAGAATATCGTTCAGCACGCTCAGCAGATGGCGGCTGGAGTCTTCCGCGGCTTTGAGCAGACTGCGCTGCGAGCTGTCCAGCGGGGTGTCGCGCAGCAGGCCCAACATGCCCATCAGGCCATGCATGGGTGTGCGCAACTCGTGGCTCATATTGGCCAGAAAAACACTCTTGGCGCGGCTGCCGGCCTCGGCCTCGCGGCGGGCCTGTTGCAGATGCTGCGCGTGTTCAAGCTGCTCATCGCCATAGCGGGCCAAGCGCCTGAATTGGCTGATCACCACCGCGGCCAGGGCCAGGGTCAAGGTGCATTGCAGCAAGGTCAGGGCGATGCTCAGCCGGGCTTGGGAGCGAACCAACTCATTGCGCTCCACCGTGCGTGCGGCCACATGGTGCGAGGCGGTGAGCGAGAGATCGCGGATCGCTTCGCCCATGCCCGACATCTGCGCTAGCGCCAGGCGCATTTGGTCGGGATGGCCGCGCATCGTGGCAGCATTCAGCGGCAGGGCATCGGCCCATTGCACAAAGCGCTTGCAGCGCGCCAGCGTGACACCGTAGTTGGGGCTGGCCTGCAGCATCTTGGCGGCATATTCGCTTTCGATCAGATTGATGCGGCTGACGAAAATCTCGAAACGTTGCTCCACCTGTTCAGCGTCGATGCGGCTGGGGCTGTCCAGCGCCTGCTGCAGTGAGAGTTGCAGCTTGAGGAATTCAGCTTCGAGCTGGAACAAGCTCCAGGCCAGATAGTCTTCTTCGTAGCGCCCGGTGGCATTGAGCAACTCGGTTTGCCGATGCTGCAGCATGGCCACGCCGCCAAAGGTCGTGACCAAGGCCAGCACCATGCTGGCTGCCAACACAGACCAGCGGCGCCGCTGCAGAAAAAAGGTCGAAGACATCGGTGGCTACTGGGGCGGCGCGTGGCTAGCGGATCACCAAGGCCTTGAGTTGCCAGACCGAGCGGCTGTAGTGCAGCGAACTGCGCAGTTCAGGCTCGTCATCGAAGGGGTAGATGATGAACAAAGGGCCTTTGTCCCGCAGAGGCATTGCTTGATCGTCCATCAGCCGGGCGACGATGACTTCGTGCTTGAGCGCATCCTCTACCGGAATGCTGACCTTGTAGTCATTGATGGCAATGGCTTCCAGGCTCTTGCCTTCAGCGCCGGCAGCTGCCAGCACATCGCGCAAGAGCGGGCCGGTGAATTTGCGCGGCTCGGCGTACCAGGGCGTTTTGGTTTTGAAGCTGTGTTGCGGCAGAGCGGCCAGCATGGCCATGTCGAACACGGCGCGGTCCTGCGCATTGGGGCGCTTGAGTTTGCCGGACAGGGTCAGCACGATGCGACCCTTGGGCTCAGTCGCCCGGCCGGAGGCCGTGGCGGAGGCGCTGGCCCAGCCCGCCGGCGCCGGCGGGTCTTGGGCCATGGCCAGGCCGGGGCAGGTGGTGATGGCGATGGCAAAAGCGGCCGACAGTGCCGCCGGTGCCAAGGCGGTCAGCCCTTGTCGAGCCGGACCGGTCAGCCACGCAAAACCGCCCCGGGTGCGCATCAGTTGTCGCCGCCGTCTCGCTTGAGCTGGGGCAGATTGCTGCCCGAACCGGCCGTCAGCAGGCCAACCTGGGCATAGGTGCTGAGCTTCTCACGCGTGTCCTTGATGTCCAGATTGCGCATGGTCAGCTGGCCGATGCGGTCCTGCGGCGAGAAGGGCGCGTCTTCCACCTTCTCCATGCTCAGACGCTCGGGCTGATAGGTCAGATTGCTCGAGACGGTGTCGAGGATGGAGTAGTCATTGCCACGGCGCAGCTCCAGCGTCACTTCGCCGGTGATGGCGCGTGCCACCCAGCGCTGGGCAGCCTCGCGCAGCATGATGGCTTGCGGGTCGAACCAGCGGCCCTGGTAGAGCAGGCGGCCGAGCTTGCGGCCGCTTTCGCGGTATTGCTCGATGGTGTCTTCGTTATGGATGCCGGTGACCAGGCGCTCGTAAGCGATGAACAGCAGGGCCAGGCCGGGGGCTTCGTAGATGCCGCGGCTCTTGGCTTCGATGATGCGGTTCTCGATCTGGTCGCTCATGCCCAGGCCGTGGCGGCCGCCGATGCGGTTGGCTTCCAGCAGCAGGTCAACGGGGTTGCTGAAGGCGATGCCGTTCAGCGCCACCGGTTGGCCTTCTTCGAAGCGCACCGACACGGTTTCGTGCTTGACTTCCACGTCTTCGCGCCAGAAGGCCACGCCCATGATGGGGTTGACGATCTTCATGCCGGCGCTGAGGCTTTCCAGGTCCTTGGCCTCGTGGGTGGCGCCGAGCAGATTGGAGTCGGTGGAGTAGGCCTTCTCGGCCGACATCTTGTAGCCGAAGCCGGCCTTGGTCATGAAGGCCGACATCTCGCTGCGGCCGCCCAGCTCATCGATGAAGGCCTGGTCCAGCCAGGGCTTGTAGATCTTCAACGCGGGGTTGGTCAGCAGGCCGTAGCGGTAGAAGCGCTCGATGTCATTGCCCTTGAAGGTGGAACCATCGCCCCAGATATTGACATCGTCTTCCTTCATCGCAGCCACCAGCATGGTGCCGGTGACGGCGCGGCCGATGGGCGTGGTGTTGAAGTAGGTGATGCCGGCGGTGCTGATGTGGAAGGCGCCGCTTTGCAGGGCGGCAATGCCTTCGTTCACCAACTGGGCGCGGCAGTCCACCAGCACGGCCTTCTCGGCGCCGTACTGCATGGCCTTGCGCGGAATTTCGTCGTAATCGGGTTCGTCGGGCTGGCCCAGATTGGCGGTGTAGGCGTAGGGAATCGCACCCTTGTTGCGCATCCAATGCAGGGCCGCGCTGGTGTCGAGGCCGCCGGAGAATGCGATACCGACCTTCTGGCCGGCGGGGATGTGCTGAAGAATGGTGGACATGGGCTGTTGGAGTGAAGTGCTGGCCGGCATTTTCAGGCAAATTTAGGGCCAAACCCGCATCGGGCTGTTTTTGCGCAATTTCAACGTGGTTGAAATGCGATTTCTTCGGTACTGCTGGGGCATCTGGGCGAAGGTCGGAGATGGCGGTGAGTCCCCGGTCGCGATGGCTTTGTCGCGTCAGGGACAGCAGCTGGCGCACGGCTCCACCCAGAATCGGCGCAAACATAAGGAGACCGACGAATGCCCGCAGACGCTCTGATTTCCCCGCAACAACAGGCTCAGCGCAGCCACTGGCCACGCCGTCTGCCGCGTGAGTTGCACCTGCCGCAAACCTCTTTGTGGTTCAACCTGGAGGTGTCTGCCAAGCGTTTCCCCGACAAGGCGGCCACGATTTTCTGCGGCCAGTCATGCAGCTACGCGCAACTCAAGGCCCAGGCCGAAGTGCTGGCCGGCTGGTTGCAGGCCCAGGGCGTGCAAGCGGGAGACCGGGTCGCCCTCTATATGCAGAACTGCCCGCAGTACCTGGTGGCGTTTTACGCAGTGAACCGGGCCAACGCGGTGCTGGTGCCGGTCAACCCAATGAACCGGGCCGAGGAATTCGGCCACTACATCAGCGACCCCGCCACCAAGCTGGTGATCTGCAGCGCCGAGTTGGCCTGCATTGTTCACGCCGCCAATCAGGCCTTGCCGCCAGCCCAGCGCGTCAAGGCCGTGCTGGTGGCGCACTATGCCGATGCTTTGCCGGCGCAGGGCATCCCGGCCGAACTTGCCGTGCCTGAGGCCTTGCAGCAGTTCTTGCAATCCCGGCCCGAATTGCCCGTCATGGACGGGTTGACGCTGTGGGGCGATGCCCTGGCCCAAGGCCTGCAGCCCGGCTCACACACGGCCGGCCCGGAGGATCTGGCCTTGCTGCCCTACACCTCGGGCACCACCGGCCTGCCCAAGGGCTGCATGCACAGCAATGCCACGCTGATGGCCAATGCCTGCGGCGGTGGGCTGTGGGGTTATGCCTCGCCCGAAGCGGTGGGCCTGGCGGTGGTGCCCATGTTCCACATCACCGGCATGTTGTACGGTGTGCTGGGCCCCGTGTTTCAGGGCATGACCATCGTCATCATGCCGCGCTGGGACCGCGAGTTGGCGGGCCGCTTGATCTCGCGCTACCGGGTCACGCACTGGACCTGTGTGCCCACCATGATCATCGACCTGTTCGGCAGCCCCAATTACAAGAGCTTTGACTTGAGCAGCCTGGTCTACCTCAGCGGCGGCGGTGCGGCGATGCCGCAGGCCGTGGCAGAACGCCTGCAGCAAGAGTTCGGCCTGACTTTTGCCGAGGGCTATGGCTTGACCGAAACGGCCGCGCCCTCACACGCCAATCCGCCCGAGCGGGCCAAGCTGCAATGCCTGGGCATTCCCATCTTCGGGGTGGATTCGCGTGTCATTGATCCAAACACCCTGAGCGAATTGCCGATCGGCGAGGTGGGCGAAATCATCACCCATGGCCCCATGGTGTTTCGTGGCTATTGGCAGCAACCTGACGCCACGGCGGCGGCCTTCATTGAGATCGAGGGCAAACGCTTTTTCCGCACCGGTGATCTGGGTCGCATGGATGAGGAGGGTTATTTCTTCATCACCGACCGGCTCAAGCGCATGATCAATGCCAGCGGCTACAAGGTCTGGCCCTCGGAGGTGGAGATGCTGCTCTACAAGCACCCTGCGGTGCAGGAGGCCTGCATCATCGCTGCCAAGGACGCCTATCGTGGCGAGACCGTCAAGGCCATCGTGGTGCTGCGGGCCGAGGCCAGAGGCAATGTCAGTGAAGAAGACATCATGGCCTGGGCGCGCGAGCATATGGCGCTCTACAAAGCGCCCAAGCAGCTGGCCTTTGCCGACAGCCTGCCCAAATCGGGCTCAGGCAAGGTGATGTGGCGGCTCTTGCAGGAGCGCGAAGAGCACGGCGCCTAAGTCCTTCCGGCCCGCCAGCGGCTGGGCTGTTTAAAAGCCCGCCCCTGGTTGGGCCAGATAGGCCAACTCCGCCGGGCTGGAGTCTCGCCCCAGGATGGGGTTGCGGTGCGGGAATCGGCCGAATTGCTGGATCACCGCCTCATGCTTGCGGGCATAGTCCAGCGCGCCTTGCAAGCGGGGGTCAAGTCTTGCCTGCTGCTTGAACTCGGCCACGCAGCGGGCTTGCATGGCGGCGTCTTCAGCATGCTCCAGCGGCATCAGGGCGAACCAGCGCTGCAGGGGCGGCAATTGCTCAAAGCCGCTGCGGTCCTGGTCCAGCAAATGCAGGGCGTCTGCCAGGGCCAGCGGGTCACCTGCGAAGCTGCGAGCCTGGCCGCGGAACACATTGCGGGTGAATTGGTCCAGCAGCAGGATGCGGGCCAGGCGGCCTTGCGCCGTGGCGGCCCAGTCCTGCAAGTCGCCGGCCATGGCGGCTTCAATCAGCGTAGTGAAACGCGCGCTGATGTCGGCATCAGTCGCCGCGCTTTTGGTGAACCACAGCGAGCGGACCTGATCGTCTTCCGCGCTGCCCAGGGCGCCGAACCAATAGTTCAGCACCGCCTGAATGGGGGCTGCCAGCAGCAGGCGTTGCCAGCGCGGCTGGCGGCGGATGAAGGCGGCCACATAGCTGCAAGCGGGTACGACTTGCATGCCTTCTTGCGTAGCGGCCCACTGCAGGCCATGTGTCACCAGCTTGGCCGCCAGGCCGCGGCCTTCCAGCGCGGGCGGCACACCGGTGTGGTGGAACACCAGTTGGCTGCCGCTGCGGCGGTAGTCCAGTTCGATGCTGTGCCCCTCGACTTCGGCATGAAAGCGGCCGCGTGCCGGGTCGTGCTGGATGTGCAAATCACTCATGGCCTGATCTTCTCGCCTCTTCTTGCGTCTTCTGGCTTTAGCGTCTCAGCTGCTGCCACAGATAGGCGTATTCCATCGCCTGCAGGGTGGCGCGCTGCTCGTTGTCGGCGGCGCCGCCGTGGCCGCCCTCGATGTTTTCGAAGTACAGCAGGTCGTGGCCCTGGGCCTGCATCAGCGCGGCCATCTTGCGGGCATGGGCCGGGTGAACGCGGTCATCGCGGGTCGAGGTGGTGAACAAGACCTTGGGGTACTTCACGCCCTTTTTGACGTTCTGGTAGGGGCTGTACTTGCGGATGAAGTCCCATTCCTCGGCTTTGTCTGGGTCGCCGTATTCGGCCATCCATGAGGCGCCGGCCAGCAGCTTGTGATAGCGGCTCATGTCCAGCAGGGGCACTTGGCAGACCACGGCGTTGAAGAGCTCGGGGCGCTGCACAAAAGTGGCGCCCATCAGCAGACCGCCATTGCTGCCGCCCATGATGCCCAGGTGCTTGGGCGCGGTGATCTTGCGTTTGATCAGGTCTTCGGCCACGGCGATGAAGTCGTCGTAGCTGCGCTGCTTATTGGCCTTGACGGCGGCCTGATGCCAGCCCGGGCCAAACTCGCCGCCGCCGCGGATATTGGCCAGCACAAACACGCCACCGCGCTGCAGCCAGGCGCGGCCCCGGCCGCCCGAGTAGCCGGGCTGCATGGAGGCTTCGAAGCCGCCGTAGCCATAGAGCAAGGTGGGATTCTTGCCATTGGCCTTGGCGCCGGCGGGCCAGACCACGAAGTAGGGCACGCGGGTGCCATCGCGGCTGGTGGCGAAGAACTGCTCGGCCTTCATGCCGCCGGCGTTGAACAGCGGCTCGCGGCTTTTCAGCGCTTGGCGTTCATCGCTGCCGGCTTGGGCCAGGTAAAGCGTGTCGGGGGTCAGGAAGTCCGCGTAATTGACCAGGTAGTTATTGGCCAGTTCGTCTTGCGGCAACTCGTTGTCATGCAAGCTGGCCAGGCTCAAGGTGCCGGGGAAGGGGGCTTTGATCAGGCGGTGCGTGGGCGTTGCGCCCGCAAAGCTCCATTCCTCCAGCCGGCTGGCGACTTGATCGCTCACGTTCAGGATCAGGTGCTTTTGCGTCAGTGTGTAGCCCGCCAGCGAGCGGGTGGCGGTGGGCGCGAACAAAACCTGGAATTGCGCGCGTTCGCCTCGCAGGAAGGCGGCCGCATCGGTCAGCAGCAGGGAGCCGGCGCTGAACTTGTGGGTGCCGACTTGCCAGTCGCTGCGCGGCTCGATCAAGAGCTTGTCGCCCCAGAAATGCGGCTGTGCGTCGCTGGGCAGGTCCAGCTTGATCAACTTGCCGTCTTGCAGCAAGAAGCTGGCCTGGTTGTAGAAGTCCAGCGCGCGGCTGAACAAGGTGCGCGGGTAGCCGGGCGTGTGGTCCACCGTCACGCCGGCCGCCACGTCTTGGGCTTCGGCTTCGAAGACGGTGGTGGCTGCGCTCAGCGGCGTGCCGCGTTGCCAGCGCTTGATGACGCGCGGGTAGCCCGAATCGGTCAGGCTGCCGGGGCCGAAATCGGTGCCCACATACAAGGTGTTGGCATCCACCCAGTCCACCGAGGATTTAGCCTCGGGCAGCACAAAGGCTTGCTCGTCGACAAAGGTCTTGGTCTGGGTATCGAACTCACGCACCACATGGGCATCCGCCCCGCCGCGCGAGAGCGAAATCAGGCAGCGTCGGTAGTCGGGGCCGAGGCAGCTGCTGCCGGCGTAGACCCAGTTTTCTTTCTCGGCCGCACCCAGGGCGTCGATGTCCAGCACCGTTTCCCATTGCGGCTGAGCCTTCTGGTACTCGGCCAGGGTGGTGCGGCGCCACAGGCCGCGCTTGTTCTGCTCGTCCTGCCACAGGTTGTACAGCCAGGGCCCCATGCGCTTCACATAAGGAATGCGGTCCTTGGCATTGAGCACGCCGGCCAGGTCCTGGCGCAGGCCTTTGTATTCGGGGCGCGACTGCAAGACTTTGGCGCTGACAGCATTGCGCTCACGCACCCAGGCCAGGGCGCGCTCGCCTTGCACCTCTTCCAGCCATTGATAGGGGTCAGGGCTTTGCTGCGCGGCCGCTGCGGCGGCAGATGAACTGGTTTGGGCCAAGGCAGTCTCCGTGAACATCAGGGTCAGGCCAGCCAGGGCCATGCTGGCAAAGGCGGTGGCAAAGGCGGCGGCAAAGGGGCGTGCGGGCTTCATCATTCCTGCGGGCGCTTGAGCGCGATGGGGTTGATCTCAATCGAGTCGGTGGCGGTCGACACATAGATGCCGCCGTCTTGCACCGTCACTTGCAACTGCATGCTGCGCTGGGCCAGCTTGGCCAGGGCTTGCGACTGCTCATGCGGGATCTGCCAGACCGATAAGCGGTTCAGCCGCGTCAGCTTGGACTCGATATTGGCCCACCAGATGGGCGTGCTGTAGGCATAGCCGTAGACGCTGACATGGCCCGATCGGCCATGAGCCTTGAGCAGGCGCCGGTCATCGGGCTGGCCCAGGTCGATCCAGTGCTTGATGTCACCGGTCAGGTCGCGCTGCCACAGCTCGGGCTCGTCGGCGTCGGCCAGGCCCTTGCTCAGCTCCAGCTGACCATTCAGATCATCGGCCTGCGCATTCAGCGCGAAGGCCAGGATGCGGATCATCATGCGCTCGTCGGTTTCCGAGGGCTGGCGGGCGATGGTCAGATTGTGTTCGCCGTAGACATTGCGGTCCATGTCGGCGATTTGGATTTGGGCTTTGTGGATGGTGGCCTTGATTGCCATGTGGGCGCGTTTCTCTGGTGGTGGTCGGCGGGGTGGCGAATTATCAACCCAGGCGATGAGGGACAATCCAGGGCATGAGCATGAAGAAAACCGACCTCGACCGCCTCGCCGGCCTGAAACTTGACACCCAGATGCGAGGTGCGCCTGTTCCCGGCCGCTTCGGTCAGGGCGCAGCCCAGCTGCCCGATCGCAAGGAGCAGCGCCGCCTCGACAGCGCCGCCGGTCTGGTGCCCTTTGCCTGCAAGCTGCCTGCGGAGCTGACCCAGACCCTGCGCGAAAAGGCGGCCAGCCATGAGGGCGGCATCAACGCCCTGGTGGCCGAGTTGCTGCGCAAGGGTTTGCTGTAATTGCGGGCGGCGCTGCGGCTTAGGCTGCAGCGCGGTGTGACGCTTTGTTGCACGCCTCTCGCACAGCCCATCAGCCCTGCATGGCATGATGGGCGCCTGATTTTTTGTCCGCACCCCCATCCTCAGGGTGCATTCAGCCGAGTCTCCACCATGAAACTTCTCGCCCTCTCTCTCGCCCTGGCCCTGGCTTTGCCTGCATCGTTTCAGGCCGTGGCCCAATCCAATGTCACGACCAACCCGAACGCCAAGGTCGACCCGAAGAACAACAAGGTCGGCAAGCCCGTGGTGGAAAAGCCCAAGCAAAAAGTCATGAGCCGCGACGAGCTGCGCGCCTGCATGGCCTTGTACGAGGCCAACACCCAGGAAGCCCTGGCCATCAAGGAAGCTCAGCAGGCTTACAAAGACCAGAGCGTGGCGCTGAAGAAGGAAAAAGAAGAGCTGAATGAGGCCGACAAGGCCTATAGCGCCGAAGTGGCCCAGTTCAAGGCCGAGCGCGAAGGCATCTTGAAGATGAACGACGAGATCAAGGCCGCCGCGCCCAAAATGACGAAGGACGAGCTCGAAGCCAAGCGCAAGGAATATGAAGCCCGCGCTGCCAAGTTCGACGCGGCTGCCGCGCCGGTGATCGAAAAGGGCAAGGCGCTGGAAGCCCGCCGCAAGACTTTCTCTGACAAGGTAGACCCCTTCAACGCCAGCTTCAAGGCTCTGGAAGAGCGCACCGAAGCCCACCTCGACAAGATCGACAACTGGAAGGCCGAGTGCGGCAACAAGGCTTACGACGAAGCCGACGAAGCCGCCATCAAGAAGGAACGCGCTGCTGCCGCCGCTGCGGCGCCGAAGTAAGCGAGTGAACTCCTTCCCGGTGTAATGAGCCGAATGGGCGCCAAGCTGTGCAGCTGGCGCCTTTTTTCATTGGGCCGGCCCTTCTTCCCCTTTATCCAGCCATCAAGCTATGAGCCCCAACCCCGCTTCCAATCCCTTGCTGCAAGACTGGCCCGCCCCGCTGGGCCTGCCGGACTTCGCCCAGATCCAAGCCCAGCACTTCGCCCCAGCGTTTGAGATTGCCCTGGCCCAGCACCGGGCTGAAATCGATGCCATCGCGGCGCAGACCGAGGCCCCAAGCTTTGCCAATACCTTGGCCAGCTTCGATCGCAGCGGCCGCTTGCTGACCCGGCTGGAGCATTTGTTCGGCACCCTGGCGGCCTCCGCCACCTCGCCGGAGCTGCAGGCCGCGCAGCGCGCCCTGGCCGCGCCGCTGGCCGCGCACAGCAGCTGGACCTATATGCACGCCGGCTTGTTTGCTCGCGTCGCCGCCATCTATCGTGAGCGCCAGAGCCTGGGTTTGACCGCCCAAGAGCTGCGCTTGCTGGAGCGTGTGCATCTGGACTTCGTGCGCGCCGGTGCCCAGCTGGGTGCTGCTGAACAGCGCCGTTATGCCGAGGTGATGGGGCGACTGGCTGAGCTCAATACGCAGTTCGGCCAGAACGTTTTGGCGGATGAGACCGGCTATCAGCTGCTGCTGCAAGGCGAGGCCGATCTGGCCGGCCTGCCGGACTTTGTGCGCCAGGCTGCGGCGCAGGCGGCCGCTGAGCGTGGCGTGGGCGGGGCTCATGTGATTACGCTGTCGCGCTCGCTGATCGTGCCCTTCCTGACCTTCAGCGAGCGGCGCGATTTGCGCCAGCAAGCCTGGGAAGCCTGGGTGAGCCGCGGCGAGCATGCGGGCGCCAGCGATAACCGCGCCATCGCGCAAGAGATTCTGACCTTGCGCAATGAGCAAGCGCGCCTGCACGGCCACGCCTGCTATGCCGATTACGCCCTGGCCGACACCATGGCCGGCAGCCGCCAAGCGGTGCTGGGCCTGCTGGATCAGGTGTGGGAGCCGGCCAAGGCCGCCTGCGCGCTGGAGCAAGAGGCTCTGGAAGCAATGATGCAAAGCCTGGGCCACGCCTTGCCCTTGCAGGCCTGGGATTGGCGCTTCTACGCCGAGAAGGTGCGCAAGGCCAAGTACGACTTGGACGAGGCCGAGGTCAAGCCCTACTTCCCGCTGGACGCGATGGTGCAGGCCTTGTTTGACTGCGCCCATCGCTTGTTTGGCCTGAGCTTTGTGGACCAGCCTGAGATCAAGGCTTATCACCCCGATGTGAAGGTCTACGAGGTGCGCGGCGCTGACGGCCAGGCGCGCGGTCTCTTCGTGCAAGACAACTTCGCGCGCAGCATCAAGCGCAGCGGCGCCTGGATGAATGCCCTGCGCTGGCAGGCCCGCAACGGCCTGGACTGCTTGCCCATCATCCTGAACAATAACAACTTCGCCAAGGGCGCGGCGGGCGAGCCCACGCTGCTGAGCTTTGACGATGCCCGCACCTTGTTCCATGAATTCGGCCACGGCCTGCACGGCTTGTTGTCTGACGTTGAATTTGAGCGGCTTTCCGGCACCCAGGTCTTGCGCGATTTTGTCGAGCTGCCCTCGCAGATGTTCGAGCATTGGATGGCTGAGCCCGAGGTGCTGAAAAAGCACGCCCGTCATTACAAGACCGGCGCGCCGATTCCTGAAGAACTGCTGGCCAAGCTCAAGGCGGCCGCGCTGTTCAACCAGGGTTATGAAACGGTGCGCTACACCGCCAGCGCCTTGGTCGACCTGGCCGTGCATTCGCTCACCGATGCGCAAGGCCCCGAGGTGGTGGCCTTCGAGGCGCAAACCTTGGCCGACTACGGTCTCCCCGCAGCGGTAGGCCTGAATCACCGGTTGACGCATTTCCAGCATCTGTTCTCGGGCAGCTCCTACGCCGCCGGCTACTACGTTTATATGTGGGCCGAGGTGCTGGAGATGGATGCCTACCAGGCCTTCGTCGAGGCTGGCGACATCTTCGACCCCGTGGTGGCGCAGCGTTTGTTGGAGACGATTTACTCCAGCGGCAACAGCCGCGAGCCCGGCGAGGCCTTCCGCGCCTTCCGTGGCCGCGACCCCCAAGTGGCGCCCATGCTCAAGGGCCGGGGCTTGTTGCAGGACTAAAAACCTCAAGAGGGAAGGGCGGGTGCGATGAGCGCAGTGAGCAAATTTGCCTTGGTGACAGGCGCCGGTTCGGGCATCGGTCGGGCCGTGGCCTTGGCGCTGATGCAAGCGGGTTACCGCGTGGCCCTGGTCGGGCGGCGCGAGACGGCTTTGCGTGAAACGGCGGCCCTAGCGGCCCAGCCGGATCTTGCCCTGGTGCTGGCGGCGGACATCAGCCAGGCCTCGGCCGTGGCGGCGGTGTTTGAGCAGGTCAAGGCGCAATTCGGTCGGCTGGATCTGCTCTTCAACAATGCCGGCCTGTCGGCGCCGGCCGTGCCGATTGACGAGCTCAGCTTCGAGCAATGGCAGGCGGTGATCGATGTCAATCTGAGCGGTAGTTTTCTGTGCGCACAGGCGGCGTTCAAATTGATGAAGACGCAGTTGCCGCGCGGCGGCCGCATCATCAATAACGGCTCGGTCTCGGCCCAGGCGCCGCGCCCCAATTCCGCGCCCTACACGGCCAGCAAGCATGCCATCACCGGCCTGACCAAGTCGCTGGCGCTGGATGGCCGGGCTTTTGACATCGCCTGTGGCCAGATCGATATCGGCAACGCCCTGACCGAGATGGCCCTGCCGATGACGCGTGGCGTGCGCCAAGCCAATGGTCAGATCGCCATCGAGCCGACCATGGATGTGGCCCATGCCGTCAGCGCCGTGCTCTATATGGCCAGCCTGCCGCTGAGCGCCAATGTGCAGCAAATGACGGTGATGGCCAGCCATATGCCCTTGGTGGGCCGGGGTTGAAATCGGCGCTGCCGCCCCAAATTGCTCAGTTTTGGGGCCTGCAAGAGGGCGGAAGGGGTAGAGCAAGATGATTTCTGCATTCGTGAATTTGTTGACCCGCCTGGTTCTGGGTGTGGCCACGGCGGTGCTGGTGCTGGCTTTTTTCGCGCTGGCCTTGTTCACGCTCCTAGGGGTGGTGATCTGGAGCCTGCTGCGCGGGCGTAAGCCGGTGATCGATGTCTCGGGACTCAAGCGCGCCGGGCAGTTCCGCGCCGGCCGCAGCTCGATGTCGCCGCGCCGTGCGCCCGTGGGCGAGGTGGTTGACGTTGAGGCCCGTGAAGTGCCTACGCCGGGCTCGCGACTGAACTGATTTCACCCGCAGCCGTGGGTGTGAGCCGAGGAGGCCGCCATCGATCGGGATGATCGATGGGCTGTCGGCGCCTTTGACCTGCGGCCGATGCCGCGCGCCGCCCGGGCGTGGCCCCTCCGGCCTGATATGGGGTCAAGTCTTGCCCCGGTTTTTCGGCGGCGGTCTTGCGACTCTTTCGTGACAACATGAAGCGCTAGGCCGAATGCCCGCCCTCGCGCTGCTTGTCGCTCAATTGGCCTTTGGCACCTAGCGACCCAGCAGCGCGCTAACGCCATGTGATTTGCTTGTTCGCTCAGCAGCCTGGCTCTGCGCGCTTCATTGCGCAAACTCAAACAGCGCTTGTTTCGCTACCAAGTTAGGTGTTGTGGCTCGTTTTCCCTAGGCATACCCTGTAAGCCATTTTTCAAGCAGGCCTCAAGTCTGCATTCAAGGGGCCAAGACGGACCTTGGCTAACAGGGAGCGAGTGAATGAGTCATGGTGTGCGGATTGTTGAAATGAAGGCGCTGCTGGTCAGCGCAGAGTTCAATGCGCAGTCGGCCGTTGGCCGGGCGGTGCGGGCCTTGGGCGCGGCCCTGGCCGAGCGCGACATCACGGTGCTGGAGGCCAGCACGGTGGAAGATGCCCAGGCCTTGATTCACGCGGACCCCGGCATTCAATGCGTCTTGCTGAGTTGGTCCATGGGCGAGGAAGACGAGAGCCACGCCGGGGCCACCCAAACCCTGAACCTGATCCGCTCGCGCAATACCAATGTGCCGGTGATGATGATGGCGGGCAGCGGCGGGGCGCAGCTGTCCGCTGAAGTGATGCGTCAGGTCGACGAGCTGATTTGGTTCCTGGAAGACACCACGGCCTTCATTGCCGGGCGCGTGTTTGCCGCCATCAAGCGCTACCGCGATGCGATCGCGCCACCCTTCACCCGTGCCTTGATCGACTTTGCCAGCAAGTACGAATACTCCTGGCACACGCCCGGCCACGCGGGCGGCACGGCGTTTCTGAAGTCGCCGGTAGGTGCGGCTTTTCACGACTATTTCGGCGAGAACCTGCTGCGCTCGGACTTGTCGATCTCGGTGGGCGAGCTGGGCTCGCTGCTCGATCACAGCGGCCCCATCGGCGAGAGCGAAAAATACTGCGCGAAGATCTTTGGCGGCGATCGCGCTTACAGCGTCACCAACGGCTCATCGATGTCCAACCGGGTCATCATGATGGCCTCGGTGACGCGCGGTGACTACGCCCTGTGCGACCGCAATGCCCATAAGTCCACCGAGCAGGCGCTGACCATGACTGGCGTGGTGCCCACCTATCTGGTGCCCTCGCGCAATCACCTGGGCATCATCGGCCCCATCCATGCCAAGACGCTCAGCGAGGCGGGCGTGAAGGCCGCCATCGAGGCCAACCCCCTGGCCACGGACAAGGCCAAAAAGGCGGTGCACGCCATCGTCACCAACTCGACTTATGACGGCCTGATCTATCTGGTGCCGCGGGTGGTGGAGTTGCTGGACAAGAGCGTGGATCGCATCCACTTTGACGAAGCCTGGTACGGCTACGCCCGCTTCAATCCGCTCTACCGCGACCGCTTCGGCATGTATGGCGAAGCCAAGGACTATCCGCGCGACAAGCCCACCATCTTCACCACCACCTCGACCCACAAGCTGCTGGCTGCGCTCTCGCAGTCCTCGCTGATCAATGTGCGTGACGGGCGCAATCCGGTACCGCATGCGCGTTTCAACGAGTCCTACATGATGCATGCCTCGACCTCGCCGCTGTACGCCATCATCGCGTCCAACGAGGTCTCGGCGGCCATGATGACCGGCGTGGGCGGCATGACGCTGACGCATGATTCGATTCAGGAGGCGGTGATCTTCCGCAAGGCCGTCTGGCGCATGCGCCGCGATGCCCAGACCCGCGGCGACTGGTTTTTCAGCACCTGGAATGCCGATGTCGTCACCGACCCGACCAGCGGCAGAAGCATGGCTTTTGAGGATGCACCGACAGATTTGCTGGCCACCGAGCCCAGCTGCTGGGTGCTGCAGCCGGGTCAGAGCTGGCACGGCTTTGCGGACATCGAAGCGGGCTACTGCATGCTGGACCCGATCAAAGTGTCCATCGTGGCGCCGGGCATCGCGGAGGATGGCTCTTTCGAGGCCAGCGGCATCCCCGCCATGCTGGTGACGGCCTTCCTGAGCCAGCGCGGCATTCAGGTCGAGAAGACCACCGACTTCACCATCCTGGTGCTGTTCTCGCTGGGCGTGACGCGCGGCAAATTCGGCACCCTGGTCAATGCCTTGCTGCGCTTCAAGGAAGCTTATGACGCCAACACGCCGGTGGCCGAGGTGCTCTACGGCCACGGTGAGGCGGTGCCTGAGGCCTACAACGGTGTTGGCCTGAAGGACCTGGCTAACGCCATGTTTGAGCAGATGAAGAGCAGCGATATCTTGCGTCTGCAAGCCTTGGCTTTCTCCTCCCTGCCTGAGCCGGTGATGACGCCGGCCGATGCTTATTCCAAGCTGGTGCACAACGAGATCGAAGAGGTGGCGGTGGACGATCTGGCCGGGCGCGTGCTGGCCAATGCCATCGTGCCTTACCCACCTGGCATTCCGATGTTGATGCCGGGTGAGTCGGCCGGCGCGGCGGATGGCCCCTTCATCGGCTATTTGCGTGGCCTGCAGAACTGGGGCGAACGCTTCCCTGGTTTTGGCCGTGACACCCACGGTGTCGAGGTCAAGGACGGGCGCTACTTTGTGCAGTGCCTGAAGTAATTCCGGGCCTCTCGGGGCCGCGCCGCTTGAAGCGCGCGGCCACCCAAGTTGCAGCGGCAGTGCTGCCCAGCCTGCCGCGCAAGACCAAACATCAAGGAGCCCGCAATGGCTGATTCCAGCAAGAAAATGTCCCTGATGGGGCTGACCACCATCGTCGCGGTCAATATGATGGGTTCGGGCATCATCATGTTGCCCGCCAATATGGCCCAACTCGGCGCGGTGTCGCTGCTGTCCTGGGTGATCACAGCTGTGGGCTCGATGGCGATTGCCTACAGCTTTGCCCAATGCGGCTTGTTCTGCGCCCGTTCGGGCGGCATGTCAGCCTATGCGGAAGAAGCGCATGGCAAGTCGGGCTTCTTCATGGCCTCCTTCTTGTACTACCTCTCGCTGGCCATCGGCAATGTGGCCATCGCCATCTCGGCGGTGGGTTACATCACGCCCTTCATCCCCTGGCTGGGCACTGGCTCGACACCGCTCTTCGTCGGCGTGGTCAGCTTGTTGTGGCTGACCACCGTGGCCAATTTCGGCGGCCCCAAGGTGACGGGCAAGATCGGCGCCATCACCGTGTGGGGCGTGATCATCCCGGTGGCCGGCCTCTCGGTGATCGGCTGGTTCTGGTTCAAGTCTTCGGTCTTTGCCGAGGCCTGGAACCCGCATGGCGCGCCGCTGAGCGAGGCGATTGCCTCGAGCATTCCGCTGACCTTGTGGGCTTTTCTGGGCATGGAGTCGGCCGCGGCGAACTCAGATGCGGTGGAGAACCCCAAGCGCAATGTGCCCCTGGCCTGCTTGTTCGGCACCGGCGGCGCGGCCGTGGTCTACATCCTCTCCACCACGGTGATTCAGGGCATTGTTCCGAATGCGGAACTGGCCCAGTCCACCGCGCCCTTTGCCCTGGTCTATGCCACCATGTTCACGCCCATGGTCGGCAATGTGATTCTGTTCCTGGCGGTGGCGGCGTGTGTGGGCTCGCTGCTGGGCTGGCAGTTCACGCTCAGCCAGGTGTCTAAGGCCGCGGCGGAGCAGCGCATGTTCCCAGCCTTTTTCGCCCGCATCACGGCGGCAGAAGCGCCCATCGTGGGCATGGTGGTGGCCTGTGTGATCCAGACCTTGATGGCGGTGTCCACCATGTCGCCGGATGCGGCCGCGCAGTTCGGCAAGCTGGTGAATCTGGCGGCGGTGACCAATCTGGTGCCTTACGTCACCGCGCTGTCGGCGCTGATGATCATCATGCACAAGGCCAAAGTCAGCAGCGCCGTGTTCACCCGCAATGTGGTGGTCTTGATGGTGGCCATGCTGTACAGCTTCTACGCCCTTTACGCCTCGGGCAAGGACGCCGTCTTCGGCGGCATGATCGTGATGGCCATCGGCTTCCTGATCTACGGCTTCATCGCCAAGCGTTTCATCGAGGTCGCGCCCACCGTTGGCGCGGCAAAAGGCTGAATGGCCTGAACGGCCGAGGACTGTGCGGCGCTTGCGCGAAATCCTGTTGAAGATTTCAGCGCGCCACGCCGCCAGCGGCTCAACAAGAAAGAGGAATCCCATCATGGCAATTCACCCAAGCATTCAATCCGGCTTGCTGATGGCCGGCCTGCTGGCCGGCTTGACCCTGCCCATGCAAGAGGCATCGGCGCAAACGCTGGAGCGCATCGCCAAGAGCGGTCAGCTGACCCTGGGCTATATCGACGATGTGGCGCCCATGTCCAGCCGCGGGGCCGATGGTCAACTAGCCGGTTACGGGGCCGATCTGTGCCAGGCCGTGGCCGATGCCGTCAAAGCCAAGCTGCCGCAGCGCGCTGTGACGGTGCGTTATGTACCGGTGGTGGCGGAAGAGGCCGTCGACAAAGTGGCCGGCGGCGGGGTTGATCTGCTGTGCACCGCCACGGCCGAAACCCTGAAGCGCCGTGAGCGTGTGTCTTACTCCATCCCGGTGCTCAATGGCGGCATTGCGGTGCTGATCCGGCAGGACGCGCCCAAGCAGTTGCGCGATGTGGTCAATGGTCAAGCGCCGGTGACCGGGCCGGTCTGGCGCGCCACTGCCAATGGGGGGCGGGTCAAACACACCTATGCGGTGCGTGAAGGCACTTTGGCCGAGGACTGGGCGCGTGCCAAGTCGCGCCTGCTAGGCGTGACCGTCAGCACCGTCAAGGTTCAGGACGATGCCAAGGGCATTGCCCTGGTGCAGGCCAAGCAGGCCGATGCCTATTTCGGCGAGCGGGTGCTGCTGGAGCAGTATGTGGCGCGCAATCAGCTCGGCAAGGAGTTGCTGGTGGCCAAGCGGGTGCTCAATACCGAGCTGTTGGGCCTGGCCATGGCGCGCAATGATGATGACTTCCGTCTGCTGGTGGACCGCGCGCTGAGCCAGCTCTATCTCAGCAAGACTTTCCCCGCTGTGTACACGCGCTACTTCGGCAACTGGGATGAGCCCACCAAGGCCGCTTTCGACGGCTGGGTGCGGCCTTGATGGTTTGAGCCTTGAGTGGCGTGTCCTGCGCAGCGCCTGTTCGGCCGCGCAACGCCTTGCCCCTATTCCTTCAGTGCTGAGTGGCGCGGCAATCAGGCAGTGCACTTGGCCAGACCTTTTGAGGAGATCAACCGATGGCGAACTCAATTCCTTTTCGCTCCCGCGTGCTGTGCATCGACGACGATCTGGCCGGTCAGTCCACCACCGCCAGCCGGCGCATCCAGGCCATTCTGGCGGCCCTGCGTGAGCGCGGCGTCGAGGTGGTCGAGGCCTTGTCCTATGCCGATGGCGAGGCGAACTTGCGCTCGGACGCGGCCATTCATTGCGTACTGATCGACTGGTCACTCGGCGCCAATGACGATGCCAGCCATGCTGCGGCGGCCGAGCTGCTGCAAGGCCTGCGCCGCCGCAATGCGACCGTGCCGGTGTTCCTGATGGCCGACCGCAAGTCAGCCGGCGGGCCAATGACGGTGACGGTGGCCAGCCTGGCCGATGAGTTCATCTGGACCCTGGAAGACAGCCCGGCCTTCATCGCCCGCCGCATCGAAGCGGCCGTCGCGCGTTATTTGGAGCAACTGCTGCCGCCCTTTGCCCGCGCCCTGGTCAATTACAACCGGGATGCTGAATATTCCTGGGCCGCGCCGGGTCATCAGGGGGGCGTGGCTTTCAGCAAGTCGCCCATCGGGCAGTTGTTTGTTGAAGCCTATGGCGAGACCTTGTTCCGCACCGATATGGGCATTGAGCGCGGCGCGCTGGGTTCGCTGCTCTCGCACACCGGGCCGATTGGTGCCAGCGAGAGCTATGCGGCCGAGGTCTTCGGCAGTGACCGCAGCTACTCGGTGCTGAACGGCACTTCGGCCTCGAACCGCACCATCATGTCGGCCTGCATCGGCGAGCAGCAAATCGCGCTGTGTGACCGCAATTGCCATAAGTCGATCGAGCAAGGCCTGGCGCTGACCGGGGGCATTCCGGTCTTTTTGCAAGCCGGGCGCAATCGCTATGGCGTGATTGGTCCCATCCACCCCGATCAGCTGCAGCCCGCTGCCATCGCGGCCAAGATTGCCGCCAACCCACTGGCCGCCAAGGCGCAGCAGCAGCGCGCCGTCTACAGCGTGCTGACCAACTGCACCTATGACGGCATGTGTTACGACGCCAAGGGCGTTGAGTCACTGCTGAGCCAGAGCGTGGACCGCATCCATTTCGATGAAGCCTGGTTCGGCTACGCCCGCTTCAACCCCATGTATCGTGAGCGTTATGCGATGCGCGGCGCAGCCGCCAGCCATCCGGACGATGGCCCGACGGTGTACGCCACGCACTCCACCCACAAGCTGCTGGCGGCGCTGTCGCAGACCTCCTTCATCCATGTGCGTGATGGCAAGGGCGCCATCGACCACGGCCGCTTCAACGAGGCCTATGGCGCGCAGGCCTCGACCTCGCCGCTCTATGCCCTGATCGCCAGCAACGAGGTGGCTGCGGCCATGATGGCCGGCCCCTCGGGCGAGGCCTTGACGCAGGACGTGATCGACGAAGCCGTCGCCTGCCGCCAGGCCGTGGCCCAAGTGGCGCGTGAACTGGCGGCCAAGGATGAATGGTTCTTCACGCCCTGGAATGCGCCCGAGGTGACGGATCCCGCCACGGGCAAGCGTTATGCCTTTGCTGACGCGCCGGCCGAGCTGCTGGCGCACGAGCCTTCATGCTGGGTGCTGCACCCGGGTGAGCGCTGGCATGGCTTTGACGACATCCCGGACGGCTGGTGCTTGCTCGACCCGATCAAGTTCGGCATCGTTGCCCCCGGCATGAATGAGGACGGCACGCTGGCCGAGCATGGCATTCCGGGTGATCTGGTGACGGCCTATATGTCTCAGCATGGCATCGTGCCCTCGCGCACCACGGCGCATATGGTGCTGTTCCTGTTCTCGATGGGCGTGACCAAGGGCAAGTGGGGCACCTTGATCAACACCATGCTGGACTTCAAGCGCGACTACGACGCCAATGTGCCCTTGGCCAAAGCCTTACCGCGTGTGCTGGCCGCTGCGCCTGAACGTTATGCCGGCATGGGCATGAAGGATCTGGGTGACGCCATGTGGGCCGAGATGCGCGCCAGCCGCATGGGCTATTGGGAGGCCGAGGCTTACGCTCAGTTGCCCCAGCCGCATTGCACGCCACGCCTGGCCTTCCAGAAGCTGATGACCGATGAGGTCGAGCTGCTGCCGCTGGATCAACTGGCCAACCGCGTCGTCACCGTGGGCGTGATTCCCTATCCACCTGGCATTCCCATCGTCATGCCGGGCGAGAACATCGGCCCGGCCGATGGCGCCTGGCTCAGCTATCTGCGCGTGCTGGCGCATTGGGCGGAAGAGTTCCCTGGCTTCGCCAAGGAAGTGGAGGGCACCATCGAGAAGGACGGCACCTACTACGTCTACTGCCTCAAGCAGGCCTGAGTGAGCGCAGCTGGCCGCCAGCCCGGAGTTGCCTCGGGCCGGCCGGCAGCCATCACCATCGCTTGCTGGTCAGCTCGGCCAGGATTTCGCCGTAGATGCGGTAGCGCGCCGGGCTGATCAGACCCGCCTCCACCGCATCGCGCACGCCGCAGCCGGGCTCGTGCTGATGGGTGCAGTTGTAAAAGCGGCAATGGTCGGCATGGGCGCGCAGATCGGGCATCAGGAGCGGCAGTTGCGCGGGTTCGATCTGGCGCACGCCGAATTCCTGGAAGCCGGGGGAGTCGATCAGCGCCGATTGGCGCTCGGCGTCGACCCAGTACCACTGCGTGGTGGTGGTGGTGTGGCGGCCGGAGTTGAGCGCCACCGAGATATCGCCCACCTGGGCCTTGGCATCGGGGATCAGGAGATTGATCAAGGTGCTCTTGCCGGTGCCGCTGGGGCCCATCACAAAGCTGCGCTTGCCGGTCAGCCAGGGCGTGAGTTTGGCGATGGACTCGGCCGGTTCGGCCTTCAGCGCAATCTCCATCATGTTCAAGCCCATGGCCCGGTAAGGCGCCAGGCGTTCCCGCGCGGCGGCAGCGCCGGGCAGGTCGGTCTTGTTCAGGGCAATGGTGGTGTGGATGCCAGCGGCCTCCGCGGCCACCAGGGCGCGGCATAACTGGCTCTCGCTGAACACCGGCTCAACCGCAACCAGAATCAGCAGCTGATCGACATTGGCCGCAAAGCTCTTGGTCTTCCACTCGTCCTGGCGGAACAGCAGATTGCGGCGCGGCTCCACCGCTTCGATCACGCCTTCGTCTGAGCCGCTGGGCGCCCAACGCACTTCGTCGCCGACGACACAATCACTCTTCTTGCCGCGCGGGTGGCAAACCCGGCGCAGGCCCTCGCTGTCTTCGACGATGTAGTGGCGGCCATGGCCGCGCACCACCAGGCCGAGATCCAAGTCGCTGAAGCGGCTCATGCGCGGGCGCCACCGGCCTGGCGCAGGGCGTGGACCCGCGCCGCGCAGATGAAGTCATTGAGCGTCAGGCTTCCGGCCGAATGGGTCGTGTAGCGCAGGACGCAGTGCTTGAAGGAGATATGCATATCGGGGTGATGGTCCTGTGCCTTGGCCATCGCGGCCACGGCATTGGCGAAAGCCATGGTTTGATCAAAATCCTGGAATTCGAAGCGGGCTTCAATGCCGGCTTGCTGCGCCTGCGCATCCGTGCTGATCAGCTGCCAGCCCGGCACCAAGGCCAGCCATTCGGGCCAAGTGGCAGCGGCCAGCGCGGTGGGCGCGTGTTGGCAGTTCGTGCTCAGTAATTCGGTGGTGCTAGGCATCAGCTGGGGTGCTTCATCAGGCTTGTGACAGGGCCGCCAGGCGCTCGCTGGCCGGCGGGTGCGAGTAGTAAAAGCGGGCGTAGACCGGGTCGGGTGTCAGCGTGCCGGCATTGTCCTCGTGCAGCTTCAGCAGGGCCGAGGCCAGATCGGCGCCGCTGGCCTGGGCGCAGGCATAGGCATCGGCCTGGAACTCATCGCGGCGCGAGAAATAGCTGCCCAGCGGGGTGAAGAAAAAGCCGAACACTGGCACCACCAGCAAGAACAGCAGCAGGGCCAGGGCGTCATTGGGTGCCGTCATATTCGGCTGCACATTGAAGGCCAGATAGAAGCCGGGCTGGGCCGACAACCAGCCCAGCAGCGCAAAGCCGGCCAAGCTGATGGCAAACATCAAGACCATGCGCTTGGTGACATGCTTGTGCTTGAAATGACCCAGCTCATGGGCCAGAACGGCCTGCACCTCGGCGCCGTTCAGGCGTTCCAGCAAGGTGTCGAAAAACACCACCCGCTTGGCCGGGCCGAAGCCTGTGAAATAAGCATTGCCATGCGCCGAGCGGCGGCTGCCGTCCATCACGAACAAGCCCTTGGCCTTGAAGCCGCAGCGCTGCATCAGGGTCTCGACCTGGGCCTTCAGATTGTCGTCAGGCAGGGGCTCGAACTTGTTGAACAGCGGTGCGATCACGGTGGGGTAGAGCACCAGAATCAAGAGGTTGAAGCCCATCCAGGCGCCCCAGGCCCACAGCCACCATAGGCTGCCGGCGGCACCCATCAGCCACAGAATCAAGGCGGCAATCGGCAGGCCGATCAGGGCGCCCACCAGCATGCCCTTGAGCGCGTCGACGACGTACATCTTCAGCGTCATGCGGTTGAAGCCAAAGCGCTGCTCCAGCGCAAAGGTGTTGTACAGCTCCCAGGGCAGGTCCAGCAGGGCGCCAATCAAGGTAAAGCTCAGCAGCAGCATCAGCTGATAGCCCATGCCGCTGAAATGCGGTGTCAGCAGGGTGTTGAGCGCTTGCAAGCCGCCCAGCAAGGTCCAGCCCAGCAGCACGGCGCTGCTGAAGGCCAGGCTCAGCAGGCCGTAGCGGCTGCGGGCGATGGTGTAGTCGGCGGCTTTTTGATGGGCGGCCAGGGGCACGGTGGCGGCGAATGCGGCCGGCACCTTGTTGCGATGCTGGGCCACATGGCGGATTTGGCGGCCGGTGAGCCAGAACTTGGCCAGCAGGGTCAGCACCAGGGCGATGGCGAATGCCAAGGCCAGAAATTGCGGATTCAGAGAGGAAAGCATGGTCCGAAGTGTAGGGCTGCGACAATACCGGCCACATAAAGTCTCCGCGAAACACCTGCCCCCATGAGCATCACCCCCGATACCGACAACGAAAGCGCCGTGCCCGCGCTGGCCTTGAATGAACAAAACCTGATCTGGATCGATCTGGAAATGACCGGGCTGAACCCCGAGACCGACCGCATCATCGAGATTGCCGTGGTGGTGACCGATGCGAACCTGACCCAGCGCGTCGAAGGCCCCGTGTTCGCCATCCACCAAAGCGATGCCACCCTGGACAAGATGGACGCCTGGAACAAGGGCACCCATGGCCGCAGCGGGCTGATCGACCGCGTCAAGGCCTCCACCGTGACCGAGGACGAGGCCGTGGCCCAGACCATTGCCTTCCTGAAGCAATATGTGCCGGCCAATAAGTCGCCCATGTGCGGCAACAGCATTTGCCAAGACCGCCGCTTCCTGGCCAAGACCATGCCGGCGCTGGAGGCCTTCTTCCACTACCGCAATCTGGATGTCTCGACCCTGAAGGAATTGGCCAAGCGCTGGAAGCCTGAGCTGCTGGCCGGCTTCAAGAAGGCGCAAGCCCATACCGCGCTGGCCGACATCACCGAGTCCATCGACGAGCTGGCTTATTACCGCGAGCATTTCCTCAGCCTCTGAGCCGGGCATAGAGGCCAGCCATGTCGTCTGACCTGAGCCCTGCAGTCACTGAAGCCCCTGGCGCTGCGCCGGCGCCGCAAACCCTGCATGCCGCCTTCGACTTCCCGCGCCATCCGCTGGCTCGGGAGGATGGTGAGCGCGTGCGGGGTGCCTTCTACGCGCCTCCGGCCCGCTGGTTGCGCGCCCACTCTGCCGCCGAACTGAATGCGGTGCTGGACGAAGCGCATGCGGCCAGCCGGGCCGGCGCCTGGGTGCTGGGCGGCCTGCGCTACGAAGCGGCTGCGGCTTTTGACGCGGCGCTGTGCGTGCGTGACACGCCTTTGCCCTTGGCTGAGTTTGCGGTTTTCGAGACCGCGCCCGAGCCCTGGCCCGAGGATGGCGCTGCGAATGCGATCGCCGGCGCAAAGGCCGCCGAACGCCGCTGCGAAGATTGGCAAGACAGCCAGAGCGAGTTAGACGAATGCGCGCAGATCGAGCGCATCCGCGAGTGGATTCGCGCGGGGGACTGCTATCAGGTCAATCTGACCACGCCGCTGCATTCCGCACTGGCCGAGGGCGTGGATCTGGCCGCCTACTTTTTGGCCCTGCACCGCGCCCAACCGGGCGGCTTTTCGATTTTTCTGCGCGAGGCCGGCGTGGCCAGCGTCTCGCCGGAGTTGTTCTTCGACTGGCGGCCGGTGCCGGGTGCGGCCAGTTCTTGGCTGCTGGCGGCCCAGCCCATGAAGGGCACGGCGGCGCGCGGCCGCGATGTGGTGGAGGACGAGGCGGCGCAAGCTCATCTGCACACCAGCCAGAAGGAGCGCGCCGAGAATTTGATGATTGTTGACCTGCTGCGCAACGACATCAGCCGGGTCGCGCAGCTGGGCAGCGTGCGGGTGCCGCGATTGTTCGAGCTGCACGCCTTGCCAACGGTGTGGCAGATGACTTCCACCGTGACGGCGGTGAGCCGGCCCAAGCTGCAATTGTCCGAGTTGTTCGGCGCGCTATTCCCCTGTGGCTCGGTGACCGGCGCGCCCAAGATCCGCGCCATGCAAATCATTGCCGAGCTGGAGCCTGCTGCGCGCGGCTGGTACTGCGGCGCCCTGGGTCTGCTGCAGCCGGGCGGGGTGGCGACCTTCAATGTGCCGATTCGCACGGTGGAGGCTCAGGTTGACAGCGAGGGCGGGGGCGCCAAGTTGCGCGCCAGCGTGGGCAGCGCCATCACCCTCGATTCGCAAGCAGCGGCTGAAGTTGCAGAGTGGCGCGCCAAGTCGCGCTTCCTGCTGCGCGCCCAGGCGCCGGTGGCGGCGCTGGAAACCCTGCGCTTGCAAGACGGCGAGTTGCTGCGCCTGAACGGCCATATCGCCCGCATGCAGCGCACGGCCCAGCACTTCGGTTTGCGCCTGAATCAGGCGGAGTTGCGCGCCGCTTTGCAGGCCGTAGCTCAGCAAAATCCGCAAGGCCAATGGCGTGTGCGAGCAACGCTTGGCGAACAAGGGCGTGTGCATGTTGAGCTGACTGCGCTCCCGCAGACCCCGAATTGCGTGATACTCGCGCTCGCTGAGCAAGCCGTCGCAACGCGCGGCCCCGGCGCTGAATTCCTTCAACACAAAACCACGCGGCGCGAAGCCTATGATTTTTTTACCAGCACCAAGCCGGCTCAGGCCTTCGACGTGCTGCTTTGGAACGAAGACGGCGAGCTGACCGAATGCACCTTCGGCAATATCGCCGTGAAGTTGGACGGCCGCTGGTTGACCCCGCATTTGCAAGCCGGGCTGCTGCCCGGCGTTTACCGAGAAGAACTCCTGCATCTGGGGCGCGTGAGTGAAGCGCGATTGCTGAAAAGCGATCTGTGCCGCGCCCAAGACCTTGCCTTTATCAATAGCCTGCGCGGCTGGTGCCAAGCCAGCCTGCTGGGCAGCCCGGATGCGCTGGGCGGCGATTGCTAGCCGCCACGCCCATCCTCACCGAATACGACATCTCATGGCTACAGCCTCCAAGAAATCCGCCGCCAGCAGTGCCAAAACCACTGCCGCGCCCGCCAGTACCGCAGCCAAGAAGCCCGCGGCCAGCAAGACCGCCGCCAAGCCAAGCGCTGCCGCCAAGGCAGAGGCCAAGCCAGCCGCCAAGGCCGTCAAAGCTGTGAAGACGGTTGAATCCAAACCCACCGTGAAGGCGGTCAGCGCTGCAAAGAAGACCGTCAAGGCCAGCCCTGCAGCGGCACCCGCCAAACGCGCGAGCAAGGCGGCGAGCCCTGTGGCTGCGCCTGTCAGCGCCAAGCCGGCCGCAAAGGCATCGGCTAAGCCAGCTGCGAAGCCAGCGGTGAAGGCGGCAGCGGCGCCGGTCAAGGCCTCGTCGGCCAAGGCCAAAGCTGCGTCGGCAGCGACGCCTGCGGTGAAGGCGCCGGCCAAGAAGAAGGCAGTGGCTGCAGTCGCTCCCGCCAAGACAACTGCTGCAGGCAAGAAGGCCGCTGCGGCAGCGCCCGTCAAGGCAGTGAAAGCGGCTGTGAAGGCTGTGGCAATGGCGCCGGTGGAAGTGCCAGCAAAGGCCCCAGTCAAAGCGGCTGTGAAGAAGCCAGTTGAGAAATCGGCCGCCAAGGCCGTCGAACCGATTGCAAAGAAGACGGCGGCGAAGAAGGCTACCGCGCCTGTGGTACCCGAAACTGCCGCAGTGCCTGCGAAAAAGAAGCCTGCAGTTAAGCAGTCTGCCAAGCCCGCGGTGGAAGCTGCTGTTGTCGCTGCGCCTGTGCCCGCACCCAGCGCCCCGTCCAAAGCCAAGGCGAAAAAGCCCAAGGCCCAAGCCGCCGCACCGGCCGCTGTCAGCCCGGCAAAGCCCAAATCGACCGCCACAGGCGCAGCATCCAAGGGCAAGTCCGCTGCTAAGCCAGCTGACAAGCAGACGAAGCTCGCTGCCGAGCCTAGTGTGGCCCCGGCTCCCGCCCCAGTGGCTTCGCCTCAGCCGCACAAGGCCCCCGCACGCTTTAGCCTGCAGGCCGAGGATGTGAGCAGCCATTTCGGCGCCTACCGCGTCACGTCCTTGAGCGATGCGGCCGCGCACTGGCAAGTGACGGTCCATGGCGCCCAGGCCATCGACTGCCGCTGCAGCTGTGCAGGCTTTGCCTTCAGCAACCGCGGTGCTTGCGAGCACATCGACTTCGTGCTGGAAGAACTCTTGAGCCAGCCCGAGGCCGCGCAAGTGCTGCGCCAAGGCTGGCATGCGGATTACAGCGAGGTCTTGCTGCGCTTTGGCGCGCGCCGTCAGCTGCGTTGGCGCCAGGGGCGTGCTTGCCCCGATGCGCTGGCCGAGGCTGCCCAGGCTTTGCTGGACGAGAACGGCCGCCTGCGTGCCGAGGCGCCGGGTGCGCTGAGCCAGTTGCTGAATCTGGCCGCCACGCTGGGCCATGACTTGCGGGTGGAAGAGGGCGTGTGGCCTTTGCTGGCGCACCGCCGTGACGCCGCCCAGCGCGTGGAGCGCTTGGAGCAAGCCTATCCGCAAGGCCTGGCAAGCCCCGCTCTGCACGGCTTGCTCAAGCTGCCTTTGCCCATTTATCAGTTGGAAGCGGCCTTGTTTGCCGTCTGCGCCGGGCGCAGCCTGCTGGCCGATGACTTGGGGCTTGGCCTGCACGCACAAGCCTTGGCTGCGGCCGAGTTGTTGATGCGCCATATGGGCGTGGAGCGTGTGCTGGTGCTGGCCGAGACGAGCGCCTTGCCCCGCTGGCAGGCCGAGGCGCAGACCTTGAGCCCGCGCGGCGTGCAAATGCTGCAGGCCGGCGTGGCGCCAAGCGCGGCCGAGATCGGCATTGCCCCGCACACGGCGCTGACGCAAGACCTGACCCCGCTGCAGGCCTTCGCGCCCGAGTTGATCATCGTGGATGACGCGGCGCTGCTGGACGAGCAGATGCTCAGCCAGCTCAAGCAATTGGATCAGGGCCTTTTGCTGCTCTTGAGCGGCGAGCTTTTGAATCAGCGCCCCAAGGCCTTGTTGCCCCTGGTGGAGTTGTTGGATCGCCAGCGCAGCGGCCCTTACGCCCGCTTCCTGAGCTACCACGCCAAGCGTGACCAAGAAGGTCGCGTGCAGGGCTTTGTGGCCTTGGACGCGCTGGATCAAACGCTGGAGCGCCTGATGTTCGCCCGCAGCCGCGCCGATTTGGTGGCCACGCTGCCGCCGGCGCTGCTGCAGCTGCGCAAGGTGAGCGTGAACACGCAGCAGCAAGACGCGCAAGCCGGCCTGTGGCAAGGCCTGCGCCGGGCGGTGCAACGCTGGCAGCGCAGCGACTATCTGTCTGACGCCGAGTTGCTGCAGATCACCCAGCAGCTGCAAGCCTTGCGCCGCGTGGCGATCAGCCCGCAGTTGCTGGCTGGCGCTGTTGCAGCTTCCTCTGCTGATGCCGCTGACTTGCCTAGCCCCAAGCTGGCGGCGGTGGTTGAGGTGGCGCGCGAATTGTTGGGCCGCGCCGCAGCCCGCTTGGTGGTGTTCTGCCAGTGGGACGATGCCCTGGCCTTGGCGGTAGCGCCCCTGCAAGCGGCCGGCTTCAAGCTGCTGCATCTGCACGACGGCCAGAGCCTGGTGCAGCGTCAGCATCAGGCGCGCCGCTGGCGCGATGACCCCAGCCTGCAAATCCTGCTGTGCAGCGATGCTGCCGCGGCCGGCCTGGATCTTCATATTGACTCAGCAGGAGAGGGTGCTGCGGCGGGCCTCGGCCTGGGCTTGATCAATCTGGAACTGCCTTGGGGCGAAGCCTTGCTGGAGCAGCGCTTGGCCAGCGTCTGCCGCGAGGATTCGGCCGGCCTGCCGATGATTCAGCTGATTGCGCAGCCAGGCCTGGAGCAGCAAATGCTGCTGGCGCTGGACAGCCTGCCCGAACTGCCGCCCTGCAGCCTGGACGGCGACATCGCCCGCCGCTTGATGCATGGCGAAGACTTGCGCGCCTTCATGCAGGCGCTGGCTTTGATGCTGCCCGAGGCTCAGTAAGAACTCACTGGGTCTGACGGCTGCCAAGCCTGCCTTGGCCAGCCAATCAGGCCCACGGCAGCAGCAGGCCCCAAGGCCCCCGAGCGTGCAGAAATGCGCGCGCGGGGGCCTTGTCGTCATCGGCTTGTAAAAAAAGCTCCCGTGAAAACCCTAGTGTGCTATAGTTGCGGTCTTGCCTGGGGGTCATGACACCCGCTCTGTTCCAGGTAATTCGTACGTCTCCTCTGACCTATGTTCAGGCCGCTGCCCAAGTTCTTCATTCATGAAGCTTGTGCGCAGTGACAGCAAACACATTCCTATCGAATGCTTTGCTGAGCACCCTCACCGGGTGATGCGCTGAGCGCCCTTCGGGTTCGGTCGGCGGCGATGCCGTCGCTTTGACTGTTCCCCCGGCGCCGCCCCAGGCACCCATCGGCCAAGCTTTGCTTTGCCGATTTCGCAAGACCTGGCGCACGACGCGAGCTTTCTCCCAGCGACATTATTGGCTTGATGCGTCTCCATCATTGACGTACTCAAGCATGTGCGCTCGTCTGCAATCTTGGCAGGCAGGGCACAGCCATGTTGAAAGAAGTTATGACATTTGAAAATCTAGGCCTGCACGAGTCCATTCTGCGTGCCGTCAAGGATTCCGGTTACGAAACCGCCACCGAAGTTCAAACCCTGGCCATCCCCGCTGGTATCGCCGGCAAGGACCTGATGGTTTCCGCCCGTACCGGCAGCGGCAAGACCGCCGCCTTCATCTTGCCCGCGCTGAGCAAGATTCTGGCCGGCCGTGCGACTCAGCAAGAGCGCGTCCGTGGCAAGAACTACGGCCCCAAGGTGCTGGTGCTGTGCCCCACCCGTGAGCTGGCCATGCAAGTGGCCAAGGCCGCGCAGACCTACGGCCGCCATGTGCCTGGCCTGAAGATCGCCACCGTCTTGGGCGGCATGCCTTACGCCCTGCAAATCCGCCAATTGAGCGGCCCGCTGGACATCCTGATCGCCACCCCTGGCCGTCTGATGGACCACCTGCAATCCGGCAAGTGCGTGCTGGATAACGTTGAAATTCTGGTGCTGGACGAAGCCGACCGCATGTTGGACATGGGCTTCATCGACGACATCAAGTTCGTGGCCGACCGCATCCCGGCCGAGCGTCAAACCGTGATGTTCAGCGCCACCTTCGCTGGCCATGTGGGCCGCCTGGCCAATGAACTGATGCGCGATCCGCAGCGCATCGACGTGGCTTCGCACACTGACACCCACGAGAACATCACCCAGCGTCTGCACTGGGCTGACAACAACAACCACAAGGATCAATTGTTGGAGCATTTGCTGGCCGACAAAGATCTGGACCAGGCTGTTGTCTTCACCAGCACCCAGCGTGACGCTGACTGGCTGGCCGAGCGTCTGGAAGAGCTGGGTCATGCCGTGGCTCCCCTGCACGGTGGCATGCCGCAAGGCCGCCGCAACCGCGTGCTGATGGCCCTGCGCCGTCACGAAGTGCGCGTGCTGGTTGCCACCGACGTGGCTGCCCGCGGTATCGACGTGCCCACCATCACCCACGTGATCAACTACGGCCTGCCGATGAAGGCTGAGGACTATGTGCACCGTATCGGCCGTACCGGCCGTGCTGGCCGCTCTGGCCTGGCTGTGACTCTGGCTACGCGTGATGATGTGTCCATGATCCGCCGCATTCAGCAGTTCACGACGCAGACCATTCCTTCGGCGCAAATCGAAGGCCTGGAGCCTAAGACGCAAGAACCGCGCATCTTCCCGCCTCGGCCCGCTGGCGCCGGTGGTTTTGAAGACCGTGGTCCCCGTCCTGGCTGGGGCAACAAGCCTGGCTTCGGCGGCAACAAGTTTGGCGGCGGCGGTAGCAAGTTCGGCGGCAAGCCCAGCTTCCATCGCGACGGCGGCAAGCCTTTTGTGCGTGAAGGTGGCCCGCGTCCGGAGGGCTTTGCTCCCCGTGGCGGCGACTTCCGTCAAGATGCCCGCCCGTCTTTCGGCAACGATCGTCCTGGCTTTGGCAATGACCGTCCTGCCTTCGATCGTGGCAATGACCGCGGCGGCTACGACAACCGTGGCGGCCATGGCGACAACCGTGGTTTCGCACCCCGCAACGACCGCCCCGCCTTTGGCGACAAGCCGGCTTTTGCTCCCCGCAATGACCGTCCGTCCTTTGGCGACAAGCCGAGCTTCGGCGGCGATCGTCGTCCCGGTGGCTTTGATTCGCGCGGCCCCAAGCGCGCCGGCCCTCCCGGCGGCGCCCCGCGTCGCAGCGGCTTCGGTCGCTGATAAGATGGCCTCCTGAAGGTTGAAAAAAGCCCGCGCAAGCGGGCTTTTTTTCGTTGGGGGCGGCACGCTTGTGGCGTGAATTGAGGCGATGCGAGGCGTGGCAATGCGATTTGAAGGACTGCTGAGTCAATGGGATGACGCCAAAGGCTATGGCTTTATCACCCCGCGGGACGGTGCGCCCAAGCTCTTTGTCCACATCAAGGCTTTCGCCCTGCAGCAAGAGCGGCCGCGGCAGGGCATGGCCCTGAGTTTTGAGGTCGGGCACGACGCGCAAGGCAAGAAGCGCGCGCTCAAGGTGCGGCCTTTGTCTACTCGGGTGCCGGCGGCCAAGCCTGCGGCAGCCCGGCGCAGCGCCAATCATTTGTGGCTGGTGCCGGCCTTCGCCACCTTCTACTTGGCTTGTCACATCGCCTGGGATCTGCGCCCCGGCGTGTGGGGTTTGTACATGGCGCTGAGCCTGGCCACCTTCATTGTCTATGTCGGTGACAAGCGGGCCGCCGCGCGCGGTCAATGGCGGGTGGCGGAAAACACCTTGCACCTGCTGGCCCTGGCCGGTGGCTGGCCCGGCGCCTTGCTGGCCCAGCATCTGCTGCGGCACAAGTCGGCCAAGCCGGGTTTTCGGCGGGTTTTCTGGCTCACCGTGCTGGGCAATTGGCTCTTGTTCGTCTTGATCTGCTCGCCATGGCTGCGGGCCTGGTGGGAGCGGGGATAATCCAGACCATGCGGGAGCCCAACCACCCAGCGAGCGAAGACGAAGCTCGCTTTGAAGATTTTTTTCGCGATGCTGCTGCGCCCAATGAGGCGCAGCTCCTTTGGCAACTAGAGCGGCAAGAAGCCTTGACGGCCGCCTTGCGCGCGCTGTTCCACGGCCCGGCCAGCTTGGTCAAGCTGCGGGTGTGGGTGTTCATGGAAGTGATGGCCATGCCGGCCTCGCGCATCAGCCGCGAAACCTTCAATCTGCACTTCCATATGCTGCGCGACGAGCCGCTCGAGCTGGTGCTCAAGCGCCTGCGCGAGGCGGAGCTGCTGTTGTGGGATGCCTCCAACCAGCAATACAGCGTCACGCCCTTGGCCCAGCAACTGCTGGGTCTGCTGACGCCCCTGGTCACCGCCAGCGCGCAAGACGCCGACCTGAGCGCCTTGCTGACCAACGTCACCGGCGCCCACCAGCTTGGCACCCTGGACGCGGCGCAGTTGCAGCATTTGCAGGCCCAGCTCTCGCGCTTGTACGACGAGTTTGCCGACGCCATTGCCAGCGGTTCCGAATTTCACCTGCGCCGTGCCCGCCAACGTTTCGGCCGTGCGCTCAGCCTGGTGGAAAAGGCCAGCGAGGCGCTCTCAGCCATCATGGTGCAGGCGCAAGAGCAGGGCAATGCCAAGCTGGAGCGCCTGGCGCGCGAATTGGGCCTGGCGCAGGCGCGCTTGCTGGCCATGGCCAGCCAGTTCAACCGTGCGCTGCAGCAGGCTGATCGCCAGCGCGTCACGCTTGGCTCCACCGGCATCACCACCACCGATGTACGGCGCTGGTTGCAGGGCGTGCACTTCCTGGAAAACCTCAGCTTGGGCGCCTTGTCGCGCCCGGTGCATCCGATCTTTGTGGCCCAGCATGAGTTGCTGGACACCGCTGAGGCCGAGTTTGAGCGCGACCGGCCCAAGCCCCCCGTGCCCGAGGCCTTGCCGAGCGCGCAGGCTGCCGCCCTGGGTGAGCTGGCGGTGATGAGCTTGCCGCCCGAGATGGGCTTGATGCAGGCCTTGCTGGCGCGCTGGAGTGAGGCCGGTGAGGTCGAGCAAGACCTGGCCCCCGCCGTGCTGGGTGGCAGTTATGCCCGCGCCTCCTACCGCGCCCAGCTGCTGCCTTTGCTGGGTGACCCGCAGGCCCAGCATTTGAGTGGCGCCACCGGCGATATGGCGCGCCAACCCTGGCGCGTGCATTGGTCGGCTGAGCAGGGTGAGATTGACGACGAGCACATCGCCTGGATGAGCTCCGGCGTGCTGCGCAGCACGGCCGCTGCCGCCGCCACCCCGGCGCCGCAAGAGAAGAACGAGGATAAATCCGAATGAGTAGTAGTTCAGCCCTGGACGATGCCGCCGCCTTGGCGGCGCAATTGCTGGCGCGCCGCTGGCTGCCGCGCAGCCACCCGTTGGTGCGCCGCGCCTTGATTGATACCGATATCTGGACCGCTCTGGGTGAGCGCCTCGCCGCCGTGGGCCTTCGGGTGATCGACAACCTCTACGCCGACCACATCAGCCTGGCCATGCTGCGCCCGGCGGAAGCCGCGGTGTTTGGCGAAACCGGCCTAGCTGCGAACAACAATCTGGACTTGCCGCGTGACGGCGTTGCCTTGCTGGTGGTGCTGTGGTCACTGATTGTGTTGCCCAAGCGCCAGCGCCAGGTGGCGCGTGCCGAGGCCAAGGAAGAAGGGCAGGGCGAGTTCTTTGCCACTGACAAGCCGGTGCCCATGGCCATCAGCGTCAGCCCAACGATTTCCTACCGCAGCCTGTTGGCCGACTTCGGCAACCAGCTGGGCAAGAAGATGCGCCTGGACTCCAACCTCAAGCTGCTGGAGCGCAACGGCTTCATCACCCGGCGCGGAGAAGACATAGCCGAAGGCCCGCTGCTGGACCTGCTGCTGGACTACGACACCCTGGCCCCGCGCATTCTTGACGGCGCGCTGGGCGATGTGCTGGCGCGCAGCACCGACCCGCTGGTGGCGCCGGCCCTGGCCACGCTGCGCCAGCCGGAAGAAGAAATCCAAACAGAATCCGATAGCGAGTCCTGATCGATGTTTCACCTGCAATCTCTCGAACTGCTGCATTGGGACTACATCCAGCGCGTCACCATGCCGCTGGACGGCGCCATCATCACCATCGCCGGCCCAAACGGCTCGGGCAAGACCACGCTGCTGGATGCCATGCGCACCTTGCTGGGCCTGGAATGCTCGGGCGGGCGCACCTACAAAACCTATGCCCGCCACGCTAACGCCGAAACTGCATGGTTGCGCGCCCTGGTGGACAACCGCCCGCGTGGGCGCCAGAACAGCTCGCGGCCCTTTGCCAGCTCGCTGCTGTATGCCGATCAGGTGACCCTGGTCTGCCGCATCGAGCGCCATGGTGGCGACTGGCAGCGCCGCTACATGATGCTGGACGGCGTGGCCGAGGTGGAAGCCGTGGCCGAGAAGGGCGAGAAAGATTGGATGGGCATCGAAGCCTGGCGCCGCCGCCTGGAAGCCGCCGGCCTGACCCGCGCCATCGGCCGCGTCTTGGCCCTGGAGCAAGGCCAGACCGACCGCCTGTGCGAGCTGAGCCCGAAGGAATTGCTGCGCCTGGTGTTCGAGGTGTTTGGCGACCAGGAGGTGCTGGACCGCTACGACCAAGCCCGCAGCCATCAGCAGCATCTGCTCAAGGAAGTGGAGCAGGCCACGCATGAGCTCTCGCACACGCAGGCGCAGCTCTCTGATTTGTCCAACCGCGTCACCAGCTACCAGCAATACCAGCTGCGCCTACGCGAGCGTGAGCGCCTGGCCACTGAGGTACTGCCGGTGCTGCAGTGGAGCGAGGCCCGCCAGCGCACCGCCCAGGGCCTGCGTGAGCTGCATCGCCAGCGCTTGTTTGCGCGGGCTGATGAGAACACCCTGGCCCAGCGCCGCGCCGATCTGCTCAAGCTGTTTGAAAGCTCAGCCCAGGCCAAGACCCGCCTGAGCGAGATCGAGCAAGAGCGCAAGCAGAACCGTCTGGCTTTCGACGCCGCCCGCGAGGCCGAGCGGCCGATGGAGCTGCTGGCCAAGCGCGAGGAAGAGCTGCGTACCCTGGCCGCGGTGGAAGCAGATGCGCAGGAGTTGGCCCAGCGCGTGCAGGACTTGAGCAGCCGCCAGCACAGCCTGCGCGAAAGCTTCACCCGCGCCAACGACCAAAGCAAAAAGGCCCAGGCCGCACTGGAAGCCCTGAGCGGCCAGCGCCTGCCGCCGCCACCGGTGGAGGTAACGCGCTTCCGCCGCGCGCTGGACGATGCCGGCATTCACCACCATGTGCTGGCCGATTGCATCGACATCGCTGACGAGGCTTGGCGTGCCGCCGCCGAAGGCATGCTGCGCCCCTCACGCTGGGTGGTGGTGCTGCAAAACGCGAAGGATGAATCACACGCCTTCGCCCTGGCCTCGCGTGAGCGCTACCGGCATTACGTGGTGGCGGAAGCTGAAACATTGCCCAGCTCGGTGCCGCCGGACTCGCTGTTGGCCGCGTTGAAGATCAATGCCAAGCTGCCGGCCTGGCTGCTGCGCCAGCTCGGCGCCATCCGCCGCGTGAAGGACACCGAGGCTGGCGCCAAGGCCGGCGGCGAGTGGATCACGCCCGATGCCTATTACCGCGACGGCCGTGGCGGCCGCAGCCTGTGGGTGGAGCCGCGTGAGTTCCAGTTCGGCGTGTCCGCGCTGGAATCGCGCCGCAAAGCGCTGGAAAGCGAGCTGGCCCGTTACGACGCCGAGCTGACCCGCCTGGCCAAGGAACAGGCCGAGGTGGAGCGCCAGTTCAAGGACGCGCAACGCGCCGCTCAAGGCCACAAAGCCGCCCAGGAGCTGGGTGAGCGAGCGGATGAATTCGCCGCCTGCCGTGAGCGCCTGCCCGCGCTCAAGCAAGCCCGCATCGAGGCCGCCACCCGCATGTCGGCGCTGGAAGCCGAGCATGACCGCGCGCTGACGCAGCACACCCGCAGCGAGCGCGATTACGAGTCCGCCCAGGCTTCGCTCAAGGCCAGCGAAGACAACGTCAGCCGCGTGCAGCGTGAGCATGGTGCCCGTCGCGCTGAGTTGGCGCAGGCGGCCAAGGCCTCGAAAGAGGCGCGGGCCAACTTCCCCGCCAGCTGGGTGCAGCCTGCTACGGTGCAAGCCCTGCGCGACGAGTTTGAAAACGCCAAGCAGGCCGA
This sequence comes from uncultured Roseateles sp., assembly GCF_945956965.1. Lineage (GTDB taxonomy): Bacteria > Pseudomonadota > Gammaproteobacteria > Burkholderiales > Burkholderiaceae_C > Paucibacter_A. The sequence goes on along the minus strand of NZ_CAMFJS010000005.1, from coordinate 89,362 downwards.
GATTGCTGGCCGCCATGTGCAGGCCGAGCTGGACAACGGTGTGTGGGAAACCGACCCGCAGGTGCAAGACCGCCATGCCCGCATGAGCGTGGCCGTGCTGGAACAAACCGCCCAGCTGGACGACCGTCGCGCCAGCAATGAGATGGCCCGCATCGCCGCCTTCAACGCCCGCGAGCGCTATATCGACGTGCTGCGTGCCACCGTGCGCCGCTACAAAAAGAATGTGCAGGAGCTGGGCGAGTTGGCCGGCGTGATCGCCGTGGCCGAGCTGCCGCATCTGGACAACGACGATATGGTCTTGGCGCAAGCCGGCCTGCAAGTGCGCTTCAACTTCGACGGTAAGGGTGAGGTCGGCCTCAACGACGGCGAAGCCTCGGGCGGCCAGCAGGTGCTCAAGAGTTTGATCTTGCTGGTGGGCCTGATGAAGGACGACGACAGCGCCGGCGGCTTCGTCTTCATCGACGAACCCTTTGCCCACTTGGATGTGCGCAATATCCAGCTGGTGGGCCACTTCCTGCGTTCCACCCGCGCCCAGTATTTGCTGACCACGCCCATCACCCACAACGTGGAAGTGTTTGAGCCCTCCGAGATCACCTTGGTGACCAGCAAGAAGGCGCGCGGCGAGCGCTGGGCGCCGCCCATCGCGGTCTTGGCGCGCCGGGCGGAGAAGTCGGTTTACGACTGAGCGGCTGTTCGGCTTTCGCCCCGCGCCTCGCATGTCCCGCGCCGCCCGTCTGCTGGAGCTGATGCAAGCGTTGCGCCGCCACCGTCAGCCCGTCACCGGGGCGGCGCTGGCGCAGCAGATGGGCATCAGCCTGCGCACCCTGTATCGCGACATCGCCACCTTGCAGGCGCAAGGGGCGCAGATCGTGGGTGAGGCGGGCATGGGCTATGTGCTCAAGCCCGGCTTTGTGCTGCCGCCGCTGATGTTCAGTGCGGATGAGTTGGAGGCCTTGGTCTTGGGCTCGCGCTGGGTGGCGGGCCGCGCTGAAGACGCCGCGCTGGCCGAGGCCGCCCGCAATGCCTTGGCCAAGATCTCCGCCGTCTTGCCGCCCGAGTTGAGGTTCGAGCTGGACAGTGCCGCCTTGCTGGTGGGGCCGGGCGAGGCCTTGCCGGGTGGTGATGCTGTGCAGGCCGGCTTGCGCTCGGCCCTGCGCAATGAGCGCAAGGTGTCGCTGAGCTATCGAGACCTGCAAGGCGCGGCCAGCGAGCGCATCGTCTGGCCCTTTGCCTTGGGCTTCTTTGATTCGGTGCGGGTGCTGGTGGCCTGGTGTGAGTTGCGGCAGGCCACGCGGCATTTCCGGCTGGACCGCATCGCCGCCATGCAGGTCTTGCCGGAGCGCTACCCCCGCCCGCGCCAGGCCTTGCTGGCCGAATGGCGCGCGCAAGAAGGCATTGCGCCCCAGTAGTGAGCTGATGGGCTCCGCCCGCCCACTCATACCGTCCTTCGCTGCTGCCAGAAACTGACAGTGCCGGTTTTTACGATGCATGCATGCAGGCAGGTCCACAAGCCGTGGCCGCTTCCCCATCCCCATCAGGAGTGCATCGCATGAATCAGCAGCCCAATTTCGTTTTGCTCTACGTCGCCAGCCCGGCCGAGAGCGCCGCCTTTTACGCCCGCCTCTTGGGCCGCGCGCCCGTCGAGGCCTCTCCAGGCTTCGCCATGTTTGCGCTGGATAACGGCCTGAAGCTGGGCTTGTGGGCGCGCCAGGAGGTGGCGCCTGCGGTGGAGGGTGCCGCGGGCCATGCCACTGGGGAGTTGGCATTTGCCCAAGCTTCAAATGCCGACGTTGATGCCCTGCACAGCGCTTGGCGCCAGCAAGGCATTGCCATCATTCAGCCGCCCACGGCGATGGATTTCGGCTACACCTTCACCGCCATCGACCCCGACGGCCACCGCTTGCGCGTGTATGCGCCGGGTGGGCAATGAAGATGGCAGCACGGCCATCGCCTCAAAACGCTTTTCTGCCGGGTTTTGAGTTGCCGGTGATGGACGCTAAGCCGGCACCGGTTCAGCCGCTCGCACCTGCGCACACGCCAACGTCCAATTCACCGCGCTGCTGGATTGCCGTGGCCAGCGCCGATCATGTGCGGCTGGGCCGGGCGCAGGGCTTTATGCAGGTCTGCCATGGCAAGGCCGCACCACTGCGGCGTTTGCGCCCCGGTGACCGGGTGGCTTACTACTCGCCCAGCAGCCAGTTCGGCGGCAAGGACAAGCGGCAGGCTTTCACCGCCCTGGGCCGGGTGCTTGAGCGCCCGCCCTATGCCTTTGAGATGGGCGGCGGCTTTGTCCCCTTTCGCCGCGATGTGGCTTGGCAAGAGGCTTGCGAGGCGCCGATTCAGCCCTTGCTCGACCGGCTTGAGTTTTCGCGGGGGCAAAAGAGCTGGGGCCATCTACTGCGTTTCGGCCTGTTTGAAATCAGCGCGCAGGATATGAACTTGATTGCGCAAGCGATGGGGGTAGCAGCAGGGGGCTGAGCCGTCCGCGACCCTTGCGGCTACTCCGGCCGTGCTTGGCCGATCACGGCTTGCCCAAGCTGCTGTTCAGCACCGCGGCGAGGCGCCGGGCGGATTGGGCCAGCCTTTGAACCACCGTCGTTTGCCATCGCCCGGGATAGCTCACATCCATATCGGGCTCAGCCGGATAAAAGCCGGGGCTGCGCACGATGCGGCAGGACTCCTCTGCCCAATTCTGGGCTGAGCCAGTGCCCGGCGAGGTGTCTGCCAACACGGCGGATCGCAGTGCTGCTCGGCCTCCGGGCCAGTGGCGAATGAGGCCCGAGTCCCACAGCGCATGCATGTCCGTGGGCTGCCCGAAGGCTTGCACCGAGTGCAGCCTGCCGCGCTTGTCATCGGCATAGCCGCCGTGCAAGGGCTGATGAATGTCTCCCACAAAGTGAATCACATACTTCAGCGCCACCAGGCGCTGAGCGTCTGCTGCGCTTGAGCGCAGGATGGCGGTCTGGCGTTCGATGGCCGCGACAACGCACTGCCCCTCGGGGCACAAAAGCGCGGCGTCATAGCGGCAGTCCTTGTCACGCGGAAAACTGACGGTGTGCCATTTGGTGTCGGCTGGCGATCGCACCTCATCGGCCCAGTTCGCCGCAGAGGCCATCGAGGCACCGGGCTCAAGTGCAAGCAGGCGGTAGACCTCCGCCTTGGCCTCGGGGCTTAGCTGAGCCTCAGCGAGGCTGGCGACCAGTTTGTGCCCGTCAACGCCCCAGGCGCGCGCCTGCAGCGGTACCGTTGCCGTGGCCCAAAGCAGCAGGTGAGCAAGGCTTCTGCTCAGCAGGCGGGCGCCGCGCCATGCCTGTGTGCCGGTAGCCAAGGCGAGGCCCATCGGCATGGCATGGCGGTCACTGTGCAGGCGCTTGGCCGCCTGGCGCACGCGGGGCTGGCCCGCTTTGAGAAAATGGCAGCCTGCTTGCGCAAGCGTGGCGCACTTGATCTGCAGTTCTGAAGGGGCAGGCTCAAAATGCCTGTGTTGCACACGGGCGCGCCAGCTGTCACTGTGCCGATCTGGTGCCAAGTTTTCGGCGCGGCTAGGCTTGTTCATCTTGAGGCGGGCTGAAGCTTGTGGGATGTGCACGCCAGGCAAGCAGGGTGCTGCGCCCGGGACCAGGTGGCCGGTAGACTCAGGCGCGACAAAGAAGCCGGCAGGCGCTATCAAATTTCTCTCCAACTCACTCTTGCGCTCGGGAATTCACCATATGTCTTTGCAGTCCAACCAAGCCGACGCGGGCAAGACGAGCGAGCAAGCCGGCAGTGGTGTTGCCACCGGCTTTGGCCGTTGGGCAGCGGCTTTCTCGTCGCCGATCGAGGGCAAGATCGTGCTTGGCCCCAACTGGTTTGCGTCGGTCATGGGCACGGGGATTATTGCTGTTGCTGCGGCCCTGTTACCGCTGAAGTTTCCGGGCCTGTTCCTCATCGCGACGGTCGCCTGGGCGCTGGCCCTTGTGCTCTTGCTGGTTTTGCTGGTGGTGATTCCTCTGCACTGGATTCGGCAGCCTCAGACCTTCAAGGCTATTGCCAATGACCCCATCTCGATCCAGTTCTTCGGCGCGCCGCCCATGGCTTTGATGACGGTCGGCTCAGCCACTTTGCTGGTGGGCTCGCACTATCTGGGCAAGGACGTCGCGCTGGCCATCGATGCCCTGCTGTGGACCCTGGGCACAGTGTTGGGCTTCATCACCGCCGTGTCCGTGCCTTACCGCCTGTTTACGCAGTTAGGGGTGAGCAATGATGCAGCGTTTGGCGGCTGGCTGATGCCGGTCGTGCCACCCATGGTGTCGGCTGCCGCGGGCGCCTTGCTCATCCCCTTTGTGGAGTACGGGGTCTGGCGTGAAAGCATGCTGGTGGTTTGTTATGGGCTGTTCGGCATGAGCTTGATGGCCTCATTGATCATCATCACCATGATCTGGAGTCGATTGGCGCATTTCGGCTCATCCGGCTCGGCACGTGTGCCCACGCTGTGGATTGTGCTGGGCCCGGTGGGTCAGTCCATCACGGCAGCGAGTGGCTTAGGCATGGTGGCCACCATCGCCATCCCTGAACCCTTTGCCATGGGCTTCAAGGCCTTCGCGCTGGTGTACGGAATACCTATGTGGGGCTTCATCTGGCTCTGGTTGCCGATTGCTTTATTGCTCACCCTTCGCGCCCGCAAAAAGCAAATGCGATTTGCCCTGACCTGGTGGTCCTTCACCTTTCCCATCGGCACCTGCGTAACCGGGACCAGTCAGCTGGCTCACAATACGGGCTTGCCACTGTTCCAGTGGGCGGCCGTCGTGCTGTTTGCTGTTTTGCTGGCGGCATGGCTCTTGGTGCTGATCAAAACCGCCCAGGGCTCACTCAGTGGGAAATTGCTGACCCCGCCCATCGCCAGCCCCGCGCCCAAAGCTGTCAAGGGCTAGCCGCGCTGCCTGGGCGATGGCGGCTTGAAGCTGCGCTTGCGCACGGCAGCCCCTGCGCCGCTGCCGCTGTCGGGGGCGACGGCGTCTTCCGTCACCAGCGTGCGCTCGGGCGTGCAGCGCAGTGAGGCGAAGGTGGCCGCGAGCTCGGTCTTGAGTCGCTGCAGTTGCGCGATATGGCTGTCGATCTGCGCCATCTTGGACTGCAACTGTTGCTCGATCTCGGCGCGGTCCAGTTTGCCCTGTGCCAACAGGGGCAAGATGGCGCGAATCTCTTGCAGCGAAAAGCCCAGGGCCTGCGCGCCGCGTATGAAGCGCAGTTGCTCGACCTGGGCGGGCGCATAGCTGCGATAGCCGTTCTCCTGCCGCGCCGCCGCCGCCAGCAAACCCTGCTTCTCGTAGTAGCGCACGGTATCGGTGGAGATCTGGCAGGCCCGTGCCAGCTGACTGATGTTCATGGTGGCAGTGAATGAACGAGCGAAGGTGGGACGAACGGATGAAAGTGGGTCAGGGGCTTGACCTTGGAGCATAGACCAATCTTTAAGCTGGGATTTCGTCTCCTCCACCAGCCTCAAACAGCTTTCAGCTCAGCCGCTCATGCGAACAGTTGTCTTCTTCTTCCTCCTCCTGCACATCTCCATGGCCGCAGGCCTGTGGCCCCGCCCGGCAATCGCGGCGCAAAGTCAGGCGTTGCAGCTCCCCGAGATCGGCTTTGCCATCATCAAGACCTCGCGTGTCGCGGTGATGGAAGGCCTGCTGCTGCCGGGTGGCAGTTTCGGCAAGCAGATCGATTCCAACTTCTCCGCCTTTCTGATCAAGCACAGGGATGAGTACTTGCTGTTCGACACCGGCATGGGGCGGCAGATCGATCAGCAGTACCGTGCCGATATGCCGCTGTGGTGGCGGCCATTCTTCAAGTACGAGGCCCCCGTGCTGCCGGCCCGCGAGCAGCTTGAGCTTGCCGGCATCCCGCCCTTGCGCCGGGTCATTCTCAGCCACAGCCATTGGGATCACGCCGGTGGCATCTTGGACTTCCCAGAGGCAAAGATCAGCGTGGCCGCCGCTGAAATGGATGTGATCCGCCACCCGACGCGCGGGCCCGGCGGCAGCTGGGCCTCGCAAATCTCCAGCGCGTCCATTCAATGGGATTTGCTGAAGTTTCAGCCGCAGCCCTATCGGGGCTATGCGCAAAGCCTCGACCTGTTTGGCGATGGCACGGTGGTGCTGGTGCCCATGCCCGGCCACACGCCGGGTTCGATCGGCATGTTCCTGACGGTGGGCAGCGGCCAGGTCTACTTCTTCATCGGTGATGTGGCTTGGACGGTTGAGGCCGTCAAGGCCGGCGCGGCAAAGTTCTGGGCCGCCGCGGCCCTGGTGGACGGCCATGCCGAGCAAACCCACAGCAGCCTTGAGCAATTGCGCATCTTGATGCGGCAAGAGCCGGGGCTGATCTTGCTGCCCGCGCATGACAGCGCGGTGCAGGATCGCTTGGGCTATTTCCCGCAGTGGGTCAAATAATCGCCGCAGTCATCAACTGGCCCGGGGCGGGGCTGGGCAGCAGCTTGCATCCAGCAGGGGCTGGACACGGTGCCTTGCGGGACGCCGAGCATCCAGTCCACCCTAGTTGCTTGAGCGAAAGCTCAGCAGGAATTTGAGGGCTTCACTCTTGGGATTCACGATCTTGGAGGCGTCGTAGTTGGGCCTGAAAAAGGGGATGCACGCGGGATGCTCGGCCAACTGGCTGTGGCTGAGGATGCGCAAGCCCATTTTCCAGCCGGAGAAGTCGCGCTCGGTGATGGGCTCGCGGAACAACTCCAACACATCGTGATGCCGGTGGTCCCGGTGGATGCGCGCCATGGTCTCGCCCAGCGCGGCGGGCCTGCCTTCGAGAATCTGCAAAAAATTGCCATCGCTGTACAAGAGCATGCCCGTCACACCGTTGGCGCCGTTATGTCGGGCGGCGGATTCCAGCATTTCCTTCAAGGACTGCTCGCTCAGCAGGCCAGTGGCTGAGCTGACATAGGCCAGATGTTCGAGAGACATGGCGATTGCTCCTGAAGAAATCGTGTTTCCACCGTGCTGTCAATTTCTGCCTGCAAGATGGATGGCTTGAGGCGCTGCGCGTCTGCATTCTGGGTTGAATCCGCTCTGGTATTCAATACACCCAGGCCTCAAAAAGCGTTTGCAAACTGCGGCCTGCTTTAGCTTCCATCGCCACTTGCAGATCGCGGGCGCGCACCTGGCGGCCGGCATTGCTTTGGGTGTAATGCTGTAGCCCGGCCCAGAACTGCTGTTCACCCAAGTCTTGGCGCAGGGCGTGCATGAAGAGCGCGCCCTTGCTGTAGTGGATGGCGCGTTTGAGGCTGAGGTGGGGATAGTCGCCGGGCCAGCTCAGGGGCTTGTCGAAGCCGGCGTCTTTGGCGCGCTGCCAGGCGCGGGTGGCGATGGCCATCTCGCGTTGGTAAGCGGCCTCGCCCCAGCGTTGCTGCTTCCAGGCGGCCGTCATGAAGACGGTGATGCCCTCGTTGAGCCAGAACTCGCTCCAGCTCGCACAACTGATCAGCGTGCCCCACCACTGATGGGCCAACTCATGGGCAATGACCCAGTCTTCTTGCTCGGTTTCCAGAATCGGATCCAGCATGCGGCGGCCGATCAAGGCGTAGCTGCTGGCCTCCTGGGCCACGCCGCCGGGCAGCAGCAACTGGCTGTAGCTGGCGTGGGGCAGGGGTAGGCCGGCTTTGGCGCTGAAGAAGGCCAGCATGGCGGGCGTGCTCTTGAATTTGGCCAGCAGCGCGGAGGCCGGCTGATCGGCCAGGCCCAGGTAGTGCAGGGTGGCTTCGCGCTTGACGGCACCATCGCTGCTGTCGTGAGCCAGACTGCTTTGCTGCGCATGTTTGAAGTGGCCGGCCGCAAAGCCCAGGGTGTAGAGCGGGTAGGGCTGGGCTTGCTGCCAGCGCTGCAGCTTGGGCGCACCGGGCGCCTGGCTGGGCGGGAGTGCCAGGCCGCTGGCCAGTGAGTTCATGCCATCGGGTAGATCAAGCGCCAGGCTCAGCGAGGCGCGGCCCAGGTCCGCGCCCACACAAGGCAGCCAGCGGCAGCTGTGAAAGGCGGTGTAGACATAGTCGGCGCCGAACACCAGGCCTTCGCCCGCCCGCGCGCTGTAGTCCAGCGTCAGGGTCAGGTCTTGCCTGGAGGCCAGCGTGGGCGCTAGCGTGATCGCCCACGCGCCGTCTTGCTTGTGGACGCTCAGGGACTGACCGTCGATCGAAGCGGTCAGGATGTCGATGTCGGGCGCGTTGATCAGCAGCAGCGGTGCGCTGGGGTCGGTATTGGCTTCGGTGTTGGCATCTGCATTGGCCCTCGGTGCGCGCTGCAACCGGATTTTGGCTTGCGCGCTGAGGGTTTGCTGCTTGAAATCGGGGCGCAGCAGCAAGTCATAAGCAGGGGCTTGCCATTGAGCTTGGGCGTGGGTTTGTGCGTGGGTAGCTGCGGAGGAGGCGAGAAGAAGAAGGGCGCTCAGAAAGCTGAATGTGGGGGCGAGGAACTTGGGGGCGCGTGGCGTCATCGGCAGCTTGTTCTTGTCGTGTTGTGGCGGTGCGGGTTGCTCGCCTCAGTTTCTCGCATGTGTGACGCGGAATTCGGCCACGCCGGGAATTTCGTGCACCCGGCTGGCAAAGCGGGTCAGGGTCTCGCCACCAAAATTGCGTTTGGCGGTGCAGACAAAGCGCCATTCTTCGCGGCCGCCGGTCAGCTCGATGCTGAGCGAGCCAGGGGCAAAGCGAAAACCCAAGTCATTGGAAAACTTGATCAACTCGGCCTGCTGAAACTGGCGCTGCGGCTGGCCTCTGAGCATTACCGCAATGGCCGGGTGCGAGGGCAGCAGGGCTTCCAACTTGGCGCCCCACATCATCAGGCTGGCGCACAGCAGGGTCAGCATGATGGCGGCGAAGTAAAAGCCCATGCCCAGCAAGATGCCAATCGAGGAGGCGGCCCAGAGTGAGGCAGCGGTGGTCAGGCCGCTGATATTCATGCCTTCCTTCATGATGACACCGGCGCACAGAAAGCCGATGCCGGTGACCACGCCCTGGATCACGCGGGTGGGGTCGGCCAACGGCGGCGGCAGGCTGCCGCCTTGCAGGCCGCCATACCACTGAAGCGGATAGGCCAGCAGGATGATCACGCCGGTGGAGGCCATACAGACCAGCGCGTAGGTGCGCATGCCGGCGGCGCGGCCGTGGTAGGTGCGCTCGTAGCCGAGCACCAGGCCCAGCACCATGGCGCCGGCGAGATGGAGCAGCATCAGCACATTGGCCTGCCATTGCTCGGCGGTCCAAAAGCGCAGCAGATGCTCAAGGTCGAGTAGGTTCATCAAAGCCCTCCTGCGTTGGCTGCATGAGTTGCACTAGCCGCTTTGATGCTACGCCCCTGCAGGGCCTGAGCGGGCAGAAAAAAGGCCCCAAACGGGGCCTGTTGTGCGTGCAGCCCTGCCTGCTGTCAGGCAGGCACAGGCATGCTGCGGGCTCAGACGGCCAGCAGGTCCACTTCGAACAGCAACGTGGCGTTCGGGGGAATCACGCCGCCGGCGCCGCGGGCGCCATAGCCCAGCTCGGCCGGGATCACCAGCATGCGGGTACCGCCGACCTTCATGCCTTGCACGCCCAGGTCCCAGCCCTGGATGACTTCGCCTTCGCCCAGGCCGAAGCGGAATGGGTCGCCACGGTCCTTGCTGGAGTCGAACTTCTTGCCGCGTGCGCCGTCCTTGTAGAGCCAGCCGGTGTAGTGCACGGTGACGCGCTGGCCGGCCTTGGCCTCGGCGCCTTCGCCCAGCTTGGTGTCTTCGAGTTGCAGGCCGCTGTCCAGGGTGGTCAGGTTCAGCCTGATGGGCTCATTGCCACCGCTGACGCCCAGCAGTTCCACTTCAAAAATCAGCGTGGCATTGGGCGGAATCACGCCTCCGGCGCCGCGCGCGCCATAGCCCAGTTCGGGCGGGATCACCAGGGTGCGCGATCCACCGATCTTCATGCCTTGCACGCCTTCGTCCCAGCCGCGGATGACCATGCCGCCGTCCAGCTCGAAGTTGAAGGGCTGCTTGCGGTCCTTGCTGGAGTCGAACTTGGCGCCCTTGACGCCATCCTTGTACAGCCAGCCGGTGTAGTGCACGCTGACGTCGTGACCCGACTTTGCCTCTTTACCGTCGCCGACCACGGTGTCTTCGAATTGCAGGCCGCTGGGGCTGGTGTTCATCGCTATTCCTTTATTGCGGAGCCATCCCGAGGAAGGAGGGATGGCGAGGCGGGCATCATAAATCCTCGCCAGGCATTGAGGGCCTGGGCCAGCACATCGCCCAGCTGGCTGGCCTGCACTTGCAGGCCCAGATGGCCAGCGGCGGCGCGCAGGGCGGCGGCTGGGTCATGCAGATCCAGGGCGGCGGCGCCGTTTTGCTTGGACAACTTTTCGCCGTTCTCGCCCAGCACCAGGGGCGTGTGCAGATAGCGGGGCCGGGGCAGGCCCAGGAGTTCTTGCAGGCGGAGCTGGCGCGGGGTGTTGTCGGCCAGGTCTTGGCCTCGCACGATGTCGGTGATGCCTTGCTCGGCATCGTCCACCACCACGGCCAACTGGTAGGCCCAGAGCCCGTCGGCGCGTTTGAGTACGAAGTCGCCTACCGCTTGGCTCAGGTTTTGGGTTTGCGCGCCCAGGCGGCGGTCATGCCAGTCGATCTGCAAATCCTGGCTGCCTTGCAGATCCGCCGTGCTGAGCAAGCGCCAGGCGCGCGCCGGGCGGCCTTGCAAGCCGTGGCGGCAACGGCCGGGGTAGACCAGCTCGCCATGGCGTTGCGGGCTCTGCTTTTGCATCAAGGCGATCTCGGCCCGGGTGCAGGCGCAGGGGTAGGCCCAACCGGCTTGCTGCAGGCGGCTCAGGGCTTGCGCATACAAGTCGCCGCGTTGCGATTGCCATAGCGGCGGCGCGTCGGGCAGCAAGCCGCATTGGCTGAGTTGCTGCTGGATCAGCTCGGCAGCACCCGGCGGACAGCGCGGCCCGTCCACATCCTCGATGCGCAGCAGCCAACGCCCGCCGTGGGCGCGGGCGTCTAGCCAACTGGCCAGCGCGGCCACCAGGGAGCCGGCATGCAAGGGGCCGGTGGGCGAGGGCGCAAAGCGGCCGACGTAGGGCTTGGAGGCAGTCAATGGGGCAGAAAAATCAGGGGACAAAACAGCAGCCCGGTTCAGAGAATCAGCCCTTCGTGCTGCTCCAGCAACGCCCGCCGGGTGGTGGGGCTGGCCAACTGCTGCAGCCACCAGCTCAGCGCCCGGCCTGCGGCCTGGCCGCCATTGGCATTGCTGCGCCAGGCGTAATGGGAGGGGAAGCTGCGCCGGCCCTGGTCGGTGGCCATTTGCACCAGGCGGCCGGCTTCCAGATGGCGGCGCACCATGGTGGCGGGTAGATTGCCACAGCCCAGGCCGCGCAGCAGCGCTTCGAGCTTGGCGGCCATGCTGGGCATGGTCAGCACATCCTGGCCCGGCATGACGTTGAAGGTCATCGGCGCCAGACTGCGCGCGGTGTCGGCCACGGTGATGACGCGGTGGGCGGCAATGACCTCGGCCGTCAGCGGCTGCGCCACCTTGGCCAGCGGGTGGTGGGGGGCGACGCAAAACGCCATCTCCAGATCACCAATCAATTCGCATTGCACGCCGGCGGTGGGCGGCTGCGAGGAGGTGCCAATGGCCAGATCGGCCTGGCCGGAGGTCAGCGCCTCCCAGGTGCCCGACAAGACCTCGGTGCGCAGCTTCAGGCGGGTAGGCGGCGCGGTGCGCTCGCCGGTGGCGCTTTCGCAGGGCAGTTGGTAGAAGGCGTCGATCAGGTCGAACAGGGCGCGCTTGGCGATGGCGTCATCCACCGCAATGGTCAGCTCGCTTTCCCAGCCGGTGGCGATGCGGCGCACCCGGTTGGCGACGGCGTCCATCTCGCTTAGCAGGCGGCGGCCTTCGATCAGCAATTCCTGGCCCGCCGCGGTCAGCACCGCTTGGCGCGAGCTGCGGTCAAAGAGCAGCACATCCAGAGCGTCTTCCAGCTGCCGCACGCTATAGGTCAGGGCCGAAGGCACTTTGCCCATTTCGCGTGCGGCCGCCGCAAAGCTGCCGCTGCGGGCGATGCTGTCCATCATGGCCAAGGCTTCCGGCGAGAGGGCGCGGCTCTTGGGGATTTGTGAAGGGCTGTGGGAGATGGGGGTGCTGCTGGAGGCCATCCCTTCATCTTATTTGAATGTAGTCATCAAGCGGCTGCAGCCGCCGCGAGGGCGTGCAAACCTACAGTGAGTTCATTGCAACACGCGCTGACGAGCAAGCATGCAAGCAGGCGCAACTAGCTGGAGGCCACAAGCCATGATCGAACTCATCAAATCCTCTGAACGCGGCTACGCCGATCACGGCTGGCTGAAGTCGCATCACAGCTTCTCCTTTGCCGACTATCACAACCCCCGGCGCATGGGCTTTGGCGCCCTGCGTGTGATCAATGAAGACCGCATTGCCGCCGGCACTGGCTTTGGCACACACGGCCACCGCGATATGGAAATCATCAGCTATGTGCTGGCGGGCGAGTTGGCGCACAAGGACAGCATGGGCAATGGCCAGGCGAATGCGCAAAGCGCCGGCCATGCCGACGGTGTGATCCGCCCCGGTGATGTGCAGCGCATGAGTGCGGGCACCGGCGTGATGCACAGCGAGTTCAACCATGCCAAAGGCCAGGAAACCCATTTCCTGCAGATCTGGATTCAGCCCGACCAGCGCGGCGTCAAGCCCAGCTACGAGCAAAAGCATTTCCCTGCAGAGCAAAAGCGCGGCGTGCTGCGCTTGGTGGCCTCACCGGACGGTGCGCAGGGCTCGGTGCAGATCAATAGCGATGCCCGCTTGTATGCCGCTTTGGTGGACGGCGCCGAGCAGCTGAGCTTGTCCCTGGCCCCGGGCCGCCTGAGCTATGTGCACCTGGTGCGCGGCAGCTTGCAGGTCAATGGCCAGACCCTTGCTGCGGGTGATGCCTTGCAACTCAGCCAAGAGCCCGCGCTGCAGCTGAGCCAGGGCCTTGAAGCCGAGGTGCTGGTGTTCGACCTGGCCGCGTAATCAAGTTTTTTCCCCTTCAACCCAACCCACTCCGAGAGTAGAACCATGAGCAAAATCGTTGTTGTGTTTCATAGCGGCTACGGCCACACCAAGAAGATCGCTGAAGCCGTGGCGCAAGGCGCCGGTGCCAGCCTGGCTGCCATCGACGCCGAAGGCAATTTGAGCGAAGCGGACTGGGCCAGCCTGGCCGCCGCTGACGGCATCATCATGGGCACGCCTACCTATATGGGCGGCCCGTCCTGGCAGTTCAAGAAGTTTGCCGATGCCTCCAGCAAGGTCTGGTTCGGCCAGGGTTGGAAGGACAAGATGATGGCAGGCTTCACCAACTCGGCTTCGCTCAACGGTGACAAGTTCAACACCGTGCAATACCTGTTCACCCTGTCGCAGCAGCATGGCGCCGTTTGGGTGGGCGCAGGCGTCATGCCCTCCAACAGCAAGGCTGCCAACCGTGACCTGCCCAACAATCTGGGCTACAGCACCGGCTTGCTGACCAGCACGCCTTCGGACGCCTCGGTGGACGAAATGGTGCCCGGCGACTTGGCCAATGCGCAGGCCTTCGGCCAACGTGTGGCAGCAGCGGTGGCTCGCTGGGCGAAGTGATTCGCTAGGGAGTAGAGAGGCGCCGCATGAAGTGCTTTGCGAGCCGCCTTTGATGGTGGCTAGCAAGGTGACTTCTGCAGTGTGCCTAGCCGCTGATTGAGCCTGTTGGCAGTGACAGGCGCTGATGCTTGGCCAGGCCGCGCCAGCGGGCTGGCCCCAAGGCGCTCAGTTGGGCAGGGCGCAGCCCTTCTCGCAGCCTTCACCAAAATAATTGAGGCTGGGCGCTGCCGATTTGGCCTTGACCGTTGAGGGTTTGTGGCTGTCTGCCTTCAGTCCCTTGCGCTTGAAGGCGGCGCAGTCGTAGAGCGAGCCGTCGGCGCCAGGCGCGTCCATGCAGTTCGCGTAATTGAGCTCGCCTGCGCTGGCAATGCCGGCGGAGGGCGGGTGACGTTCCATTTGCTTCTGAATCGCGAGGCCGGCCGCGTCGCTAGGTGGTTTTGCTTGAGCGATAGGCGCGCTTCCAATGAGTATGGCCAGCGCGGTGATGGAGTGAATTGCAAGGCGTACTGCTGTCATGGCAATCTCCTGGTTCAAATGCACGCGCCGATAAGCGAGTTCATTGAACAAGGAGAATTCTCAAAAGTTCAGCAGCTGCCGTACAGGGAACTAGTTACGGCCGATTGTTCTTGAATTCCACGGATGCTTGTTCGTCAAGCCAGAACATGCGCTTGCTTCAGGCTCAGAACGCTGAGGGCTATGCCAAGGCCTGTTGCGCGTGGATTTCGGGCTGCGTTGGCCGGGTTGCCTTCGCGTGGCTCTGCGACGGTTTTCATTCCATGGCCCTGCCGACCCTACCTCAAGGTCGGTCTCAAGCGAGGGCGCCACGGGTAAAGTTGCGGGCATGAAAGCACTGCTCACTGTTCTGAATTTTTTGCCCGCCGTTGACTGGCTAGCCCTCTTGGTGTTTTTTGTTGGCTGGCTCGGGTATGCGGCATTCGCCAAGCGGCAGAGCCAGTTCGAGGGCACTTTGCTGGCGGCCACCAACCGCGAGCGGCGCCGCTGGATGCTGCAAACCACTTACCGTGAGGTGCGGGTGATCGACGGTGTGGTGGTGCAGAACCTGTCAACCAGCCCATCGTTCTTTGCCTCCACCACGATTCTGATCATCGGTGGCTTGCTGGCCAGCTTGGGCGCGAGTGAAAAGGCAACCGAGTTGGTGCATGAGCTGCCTTTCGCAGCGCGCACCTCCAATCTGGTGTTTGACCTCAAGCTGGTGCTGCTGATTGGCATTTTTGTCTATGCCTTCTTCCGCTTCACCTGGAGCATGCGCCAGTACACCTTTGGCGCCCTGCTGGTGGCGGCTGCGCCTTCATCAGAAGCCTTCATCGAGCAGAACTTGTCGCGTGAGGACTTTGCTGATCGTGCCGGGCGCTTGATGGGCATGGCGGCAGAAACCTTCAATGACGGCCTGCGTGCTTATTACCTGGCCTTTGCGGCCATTGCCTGGTTCTTCTCGCCCTGGGCCTTTATGGCGGGCACGTTGGGCGTGATCTTTGTGCTGTACCAGCGTGAATTCCGCTCCGATGTGCTGGCCGTTTTGCAAAGCGACGAGCCGCGCAGCCAGAAATGAAAACTGCCCGCCTGCTTGAGCAGGCGGGCAGCGGCTTTGTGCTGGCAGGGGCCTCAGCGTTACTTGACGGTGCCGAGCTGCTCCAGCTTTTGTTGGCGCAGGGCTTCCCGCGCGAATTCCTGGTCGGCCGGGGTGACCGGCTGTGCTCCCTTGCGCGGCAGGCGTGAGCCTGTCACATAGGACTTGTCGTCCAGATTGCTGTCGCTATTGACGGCGACAGCATTGCTGCTGCAAGCCGACATGGTGGCCGTGAAAACGGCCAGCAGGCTCAGGCCAATGGCCCGGTGCTTGAGAAAGTTCATGTGGATGACCCTCGATGGATACCGTCTGCGCCCGTGGTTTTAGGCAAGTTGGGCTGACAGACACTGACTGGGACCTTGCTGATTGTTCTAGGATTTTGGCCTCGAACATCCAGGCCCGTCAGCACGGGTAAACCTAGGCTACAGCCTAGGGATTTACTTCAATCCACCGCTCAAAAACTGCTGCAAACGCTGGCTCTGTGGCTTGAGCAAGACCTCGCGCGGATTGCCTTCTTCCTCCACCCGGCCCTGGTGCAGGAACAAGGTGTAGTTGGACACTTCACGGGCGAATCCCATTTCGTGGGTCACCACAATCATGGTGCGCCCTTCAGCAGCCAGGTCGCGCATCACCTTGAGCACCTCGCCCACCAACTCGGGGTCCAGCGCCGAGGTGGGCTCGTCAAACAACATTACCTCGGGGTCCACGGCCAGGGCGCGGGCGATGGCCACGCGCTGCTGCTCACCACCGGAGAGTTGCGCGGGGTAAACATCTTTGCGGTGCGACACACCCACCCGGGCCAGCAAGGCCTCGGCCTTGGCGATGGCCTCGGCGCGCGGCTGACCCAGCACGTGGATGGGGGCCTCGATGACGTTCTCCAGCACCGTGCGGTGGCCCCAGAGGTTGAAGTTCTGGAACACCATGGCCAAGCGCGAGCGCCAGTGCTGCAACTGCTTGGCATCGGTGGCTTTCAGGCTGCCGTCGCGGTCGCGCGCGAGCTTGAGCACTTCGCCATTGAGCGAGAGCTTGCCTTCGAAGGGCTGCTCCAGCAAATTCAGGCAGCGCAAGAAGGTGCTCTTGCCTGAGCCGCTCGAGCCGATCAAGGTGATCACATCACCTTTTTTGGCCGACAGGGAAACGCCCTTGAGCACCTCGCGCTCACCGTAGCGCTTGTGCAGGTCCTCAACAATCAAACTGGCAGTCATGGTTTCGCTTCTCGTTCTTTCAGGCGCTCAGCAGCTTGCCGGTGCGCGTCGCTTCTTTGCCGGCCACCTTGGCCACGTTCATGCCAGCGGTGGCAAAACGCAGGAAGTCGCGGGCGAAGAACAGGCCGTCCACCGGGCTCTTCAGCTCGGTCACGGTGGCCGAAATGGGGCAGATCACATGGGCCAGCACATCGCCGGCCTGCACGGTTTCACCCACCTCGCGCAGAAAGCTCAGCACGCCGGTGCTGGTGGACTGGATGGGCATGCTGCCGGCCAGCGGGCGAGCGTCGCCGATCGCCTCAGGAAGCGCTGGCGCTTCACCATTGATCAGGCCACGATAGGCCAGGAAGTCGATGATGTGCTGCGCATCTTGCTCGGCCAACTCGTGCTTGACATCAACGGCGCCGCGCAACTCAACGGTGACCGACAAGCAGGCTTGGGGAATGGCAAAACGCTCGCCGAACTTGGCCTTGAGCTTCCACCAGATCTGTGAGCAGGCTTCGTCAAAGGGGTTGTCGCCTGAATCCTGGGCCAGCAGTGTGAGGTGAGAACGCAGGAAGCGAGCCAGTGCATCGCACTCGGGCCAGCAAGGCGTCTCGGTATAGAGATGCATGACGGCCTGGGCATCGCAATGTAGATCGAGCACGATGTCGGCATCGCAGCTCAAGCTCATCAGGGTGCGGCGCAGCGATTGCAACTCGGTGTGGGCCGGGGAGGCGTCCACGGCTTTTTTGAGCTCACGCCGAATGACTTTGACGTTATGCGCCGGGTCGGCACTCAACTCGGCCTCAACGGCTGCGGCCACCGCCGCAGTCTGCTCGGGGTAGTGGCGGTTGAAGTTCTCGCCGGTCTGGGTCTCGAAGCGGCCCATATGCATGTACAGCAGATGCTGGGACAAGCCGATGGGGTTGGCCATGGGCACCAGAATCACCTCGCCGCTGATGCGGCCGGCGGCTTGTAAGGCGTCGAGCTTTTTGCGCAGGTGGTAAGCCACCAGCATGCCGGGCAATTCATCGGCGTGCAGCGAGGCCTGGATATAGGCTTTTTGCCCGCCTGTCTGACCGTAGTGCAGAGAGATCAGCTCGCGTTGCGTGCCGGGGGCGGGGGAGATCAGGCGATGGGTTTGTGTGGCCATGGTCGTTTTCAACGGGGCATCAGGGGCTTGAGCCATTTGGCCTCGGCCTTGTGGAACAGCGCCACCAGAACCAGGGTCAGCAGGAAGTAGAAGCAAGCCGCGGTGATGAATGCTTCGAAGGGGATGTAGTGGGTGGCGTTGACGCGCCGGGCCGCACCGGTGAGGTCAAGAATCGTCACGATGCTGGCCAGCGCCGTGCCGTGCAGCATGAAGATGGCCTCATTGCTATAGGCCGGCAAGGCGCGGCGCAGGGCCGAGGGCAGCACGATGCGGCGGAACATCACCCAGCGGCTCATGCCGATGGATTTGGCAGCTTCAATCTCGCCCGCCGGCAAGGCGCGGATGCTGCCGGCGATGATCTCGGTGGTGTAGGCCGCGGTGTTGAGCACAAAGCTCAGGCAAGCACAGAACCAGGCCGAGCTCAGATAGGGCCACAGCACGCTTTCGCGCACCGCCTCAAACTGGGCCAGGCCGTAGTAAATCAGGAAGAGCTGCACCAGCATGGGGGTGCCGCGGAACACATAGGTGTAGACCCAGATCAGGCGTGAGATCCAGCTGCCCTGCAGGCTGCGCAGCACGGCCAGCGGAACGGCCAGCAGCAGGCCAAGCCCCAAGCTGATCAGCAGCAACTGCAGCGTGGCCCAGGCGCCGCTGAGGTAGAGCGGCAGGTTGTCGATGATGGTGTCGAAGGCAATCACAGCACACCTCGGCGCACGCCAGTGGAGAAGCGCTTTTGCAGCCAGTTGAACAACAGTTCCGACAAGCTGGTGAAGGCCAGATAGATCAGCGCGACCGCCAGGTAGAAGACAAAGGGCTCGCGGGTGGCGCCGGCCGCTTGCTGGCCGCGCGTCATCAAATCATGCAGGCCGATCACCGAAACGATGGCCGTGCTCTTGATCAGCACCAGCCAGTTGTTCGACAAGCCCGGCAAGGCATGGCGGAACATCTGCGGGAAGGTGATGCGCCGGGCGATCTGCCAGTTGCTCAGGCCAAAAGCCAGGCCGGCTTCGCGCTGGCCCGGTGGCACGGCCAGGAAGGCGCCGCGGAAGGCTTCGGTCAGGTAGGCGCCGAAGATGAAGCCGATGGTCAGCACACCGGCCACATAGGGATTGATGTCGATGTAATCCTCATGCCCCATGGACATGGCGATGCTGTTCACCGCGACTTGGCCGCCGTAGAAGATCAGCAGCATCAGCACCAGGTCCGGCACGCCGCGGATCAGCGTCGTGTAGAGCTGCGCGACGCCGCGCGCCAGCCGCCACTTCGACAGTTTGGCCAGGGCGCCCAGCAGCCCCAGAATCATTGCCATCGCCAAAGAGGCCAGGGCCACGCTTAGCGTGACCCCGGCGCCTTCGAGCAGGCTGGGTAAAAAGCCATGCAGCATGTTTAAACGGAATTACTTCTTCTTGATGGAGATGTCGTAGTCGAAGTACTTGTCGTTCAACTTCTTGAAAGTGCCATTGGCTTGTGCGGCGGCGATGGCTGCGTTGAACTTCTTGGCCAGCGTGGCTTCATCCGCCTTGCGCATGCCGACGCCGGAGCCGACGCCGAAGTACTTCACATCGTCGTAGTCAGGGCCAATGAAGGCGAAACCCTTGCCCTCGGGCTTCTTCAGGAAGCCGAAGTCGGCGGCCGGGGTGTCGGCCAGGGTCAGGTCAATGCGGCCGGACTTCAGGTCCAGAAACACCTGGTCCTGGGTTTGGTAGCGCACGATCTCGCTTTGCTTGAAGATGGCGGCGGCATAGGCCTCGTGAATGGTGGCGCTTTGCACACCAATCTTCTTGCCCTTCAGGCCCGCAGGCGTCAGGTCGAACTTGGCGCCGGCCTTGGCAACGAAGCGGCCGGGCGTGTTGTAGTAGGGGTTGGAGAAGGCGATGGCTTTCTTGCGCTCGTCGGTGATGGACACCGAGGCGAAGATGGCATCAACCTTGCGCGCTTGCAGGGCCGGGATCAGGCCGTCGAAGTCCTGCTGCACCAAGGTGCATTCGGCCTTCATTTCGGCGCAATAGGCTTGCACCAGCTCGATCTCGAAGCCTTTGAGCTTGCCGTCGGCACCCACTTCGGAGAAGGGCGGGTAAGCGCCTTCCACACCGATGCGGATTTTCTTCCAGTCCGGCGCTTGGGCCTGGACGCTGAAAGCGCTGCAGGCCAGCGCGGCGATTGCGGTGAGGGCGATCAGGGAACGGCTTTGCATGGGTTTTCCTTTTGGGAACATGGGAACACAAGTATCTACGCAAGTCAGGTCAGGATCTTGCAACGGTGACACGCGATTTCCCTTAGGGTTTGAGCGTAGTCAGGAAGGAAAGTACGGGGGCCAAGCTGGCTTGCGGGTCTTCCTGCTGGGGCGTGTGACCCAGGCCGGGCAGCAGGGCGAGGCGGGCGCCGGGAATGTCTTGCGCAAAGTCTTGCGCGAATCGCGGCGGAATGAGTCGGTCTTGCTCGCCCCAAAGAATCAGCGTGGGCATGCGCAAGGCCTTGATCTCCGCGCTGCGGCTGCCGGGCGTCATCTGGCTCAGGCGCTGGCGCAGGGCTTCGCGGTTGCCGCTGCGCAGGGTCAGCTCGAAAAAGCGATCGATGACCTCAGGATTGGCGCGGCTGGGGTCGCCGTAGACGGCACGCACGCTGCGCGCCACCAGGGCGCGTGGCAGCACCACATCGCCGATGCGATTCAAGACCGGCGTGCGCGCCAGGGCAAAGCCCAGGGGCACGTCCAGCGGCGCCATGGCGTAACCACCGGCGTCCACGAGGATCAGCGCGCGCACCTGCTTCGGGTGGTCCAGGGCATATTGCCAGGCCAACTCGCCACCCAGCGAATTGCCGCCCAGCAGCACCTCGTTCACGCCCAGCTTTTTCAGCAGGCGCTGCAGAAAGGCCAGATAGGCCTCGTTGCGATAGTCCTCTTGCGCCGAGGGGCCTGTCAGGCCGAAACCCGGCAAGTCGACCGTGATCACGCGCCGATCGGGCAGCTGCTTTTGCAGGCGATCAACCCAGCCGGCCCAGGTGTGCAGGCTGTCTGAGGTGCCGTGCAGCAGGAGCAAAGGCGTGGGGTCGCCGCGCGGGCCGACATCGCGCAGATGCACCAACTGGCCTTGCAGCTCGATGAACTCAGAGGGCGGCAGCGCCCAGCGCTGCACCAGGGTTTCCAGTGGGCGGTCGGGGGCTTTGGTGGCGGCAAAGGCCAGCGCCGCCAGCATCAGGGCGATGCCCAGCAAGCGCCAGCCGCGGCCTTCGCTGGCGGGCGCCGCTGGCGCTTCGGCGTCAGATGGCTTAGGCACCGGGTCAGTGGGCCGAGTCAGCGGCCTTGGCGCGATGCGCTTCCGAGGCCGGGCGGGCAATCTCAGTCGCAGGCGCCAGGCCGGCGTCCAGCGCTTCGCGTTGGTCGAAGACAAAGCAGCTGCCCTGGTAATGCGGGCCGCCGGTTTCTTCAAAATATTTCAAGATGCCGCCTTCCAGTTGGTAGACCGCGCCGTCCAGCTCTTGCTGCTGCAAATAGATGGCCGCTTTCTCGCAGCGGATGCCGCCAGTGCAAAAGCTCACAATGGTCTTGCCCATCAATTCTTCGCGGTGCGCTTGCACGGCGGCGGGGAATTCGCTGAATTTGTCGATGCGCCAGTCTATGGCGTTCTCGAAAGTGCCGTAATCCACCTCGAAAGCATTGCGGGTGTCCAGCGTCACCACTGGCCGGCCTTCATCGTCATGGCCTTGATCCAGCCAGCGCGCCAAGGTGGCGGCCGGCAGGGCGGGCGCGCGCGGCAAGGCATCGGGCCGGATGGCCGTGTGGTTCATGCGGATGATCTCGCCCTTGACCTTGACCAGCAGCTTTTTGAAGGGCACGGTCGCGCTCCAGCTTTCCTTGGGCGCTAGGTCAGCGAAACGCGCGTCTTGCTTCAGCGCATCCACCCAGGCGCGGACTTTCTCGCCTGGGCCGGCCAGGAACAGGTTGATGCCTTCCTCGGCCAGCAGCACCGTGCCTTTGAGCTCCAGCGCTTGGGCGTGCGCCAGCAAAGTCTCGCGCAGGGCGTGGCAGTCCGGCAGGCCCACAAACTTGTAGGACGAGATGTTCAGAACGGGGAGGGAGGCGCTGTTGTTTTCCATGGTCAGGGGTGGGATTGTAGGCAAGCCCCCGGGCTCTGCTTTGGAGCGGCGGCCCAAATATCGCGTCCAATACGGCGATGGACGCACAAGATACCAACGAAAAACGCCTGACGGAACTCGAAATCAAGGCCAGCTATGCCGAAGACTTGCTGGAGCAACTCAACGAGGTCGTCGTGCGGCAACAGCAGCAGATCGAGGCTTTGACACGCGAGCTGCTGCAGCTGCGAGAACAGCGCAATTACAGCGGCGATGGCGGTGCGCCGGGCTTTCGCAGCCTGCGCGATGAGCTGCCCCCGCATTACTGAGCAGGGGGCTAGCCGGCGATTCCTTCCATCAGGCTTTGGCTGGCGGGCGCGCTAGATACACGCCCAGCACCGCCAAGCCCATGCCCAGCAAAGCCTGGCCGCTGAGCGTTTCACCGAACAGCAGCCAGGCGAATACCGCGGTGAAGGGCGGCACCAGATAGAACCAGCTGGCGGTGTTGACGGCGCTGCCCCGACGCACCAGCCAGTTCAGCAAGCTGATTGCGCCCAGCGACAGCACCAGGGTCAACCAGCCCAGCGCGAAGATGAATTCGCCCTGCCAGTCCACCCGCATATCTTCCGTGGCCCAGGCCAGCAGGCCGGTCAACAGCGCGGTGGGAATGAACTGCGCCACTGCGCCGCTGCGCCAGTCAAAGCTGGCGCAAAACGATTTTTGATAAATCAGGCCCAAGGTGATGCCCAGCAGCGCGGCCAATGCGGCCAGCAGCGCTGGCAGGCCAAAGCCGCTGCCGATCTTGCCCGCCACCACCATGGCCACGCCCACAAAGCCCAGCATCAGGCCCATCCATTGATTGCGGCTCACGCGCTCTTTGAGCAGCAGCCCGGCGGCAACAGCCGTCAGCAAGGGCTGCAAGCCCACCACCAGGCTGGTGACGCCTGCCGGC
Organism: uncultured Roseateles sp.; assembly: GCF_945956965.1. Taxonomy (GTDB): domain Bacteria; phylum Pseudomonadota; class Gammaproteobacteria; order Burkholderiales; family Burkholderiaceae_C; genus Paucibacter_A. The sequence goes on along the minus strand of NZ_CAMFJS010000005.1, from coordinate 66,790 downwards.
AAGCCACGTGAGATGGCGATGAAAACGCCGCCGAGGTAGACCCCGTGGATCAGCAGGCCGGCTATGCCCAGGTGCAGCCATTGGCGGCCAGTGCGCGGCCAGGGCGCGCCGGTGGCCAGCGCGAGCAGGGTCATCAGCAGGACAACGGCGAGGTAGCGCAGCAAAAGAAAAGTCAGCGGCGGCGCATGTGGCAGGCCTAAGCGCGCACCGATGAAGCCTGTGGACCACAGCAGCACAAAGCCAAGCGGGAGTAGGGTGTTGGTGCGGTTTGTTGTCATTCTTCTTTTTGCTGACGTTTGCCTGCTCTTGCCACTTGGCTCTTGGCGCCTGGCCGGGCTGCCCGGTGGCTTGCCGCGATGGCGGACATGAGAGTTCCGCTGCGGGCTGACTACTTCACCACCAGCTTGTGGATCAGCTCCGGCGTCGAGGCGGCACCATACTTTTTCATCAAGCGGGCCCGGTAAACATCGACCGTGCGCGGGCTGATTTCCAGCTTCTTGCCGATGGATTTGCTGGTCAGCCCCTCGATCAGCAAGGCGGCAATTTCGCGCTCGCGTGCCGTCAGTTCGGCCTTGATCTGGCGGTGTGCCGACAAATCTTCAAAGCTCCAGATACCTTCGGCATGAGGGTCAGCCGGGTTGATGGCCCGGCCCGAAACATGGCACCAGAAGAGCTGGCCTGCCTGTGGGCCGGCCACACGTTTCATCACCCGATCGTCGGCATAAAAGCCTTGCGCATCCAAGCTGGCGACAATGCGCTCCCCGGTGCGCTGGAACTCCATCATGCTGGGGTAGAGCACTTCGAAACTCTGACCAATCAGCTGCTCGCGTTCTGCGCCGAACATGGCCAGCAGCTGGCGGTTGCAATCTTTGATCAGGCGTTTTGCGGAGAGAACCAGGCCGATGGGTGCGTGGTCAAAAGCGGTGCGGTAGTCCAGCGGCATGGGGCGTAATTAAAGCAGGGCGTAGGTGGTGGTGGATTGAGCGGCCAAGCGGCCGTCCGGATTGGCAATATCGATGCTGCCAAAAGCCAAGCTTTTACCACTGCGCAAGACGCGCGCGGTGACGATGCAGTGATCCGCGCTGACCGGGCGTAAAAAACTGGTCTGCAATTGCACCGTGGTCATGGGCCTGAATTCACCCAGCTGCGCCATCATGGCCAGCACCATGGCCGTGTCCGCCGCCGCCATCGCCGCCTGCCCGCACATCACCCCGCCCACATGCACCAGCGCCGGGCCGACCGGCAGCCGCAGCTGAATGCCCTCAGCGTCGACGCTGATCACCTCCAGGCCCAAGTCCACGATCCAGGGCGCGAAGATTTTGGGGATGGCGGCTTGCAGGTCTTGGGGTTTCAGGCTCATGGGGCGGTCCAATTGAAGTCGGTACAAAACTGGGGCAAGGCCTTGGTTCTTGATATGCGCCAGCATCTTGCCAGCAGATGGACGCCTCGGATCGCTGTGGCGAGTCTTTGTTCCTGCGCGTGGCTGCAAGCTCGACGGCCCCGGCCGAGCCAAATCTCATGCTCATGCTGCTGGGCCCGCAAATCCCCGAACGGCGGCCTTTGAGCCAACACTCGGCGGCGCCTGGGCAGAGTGTTACGTTTGCGATGTGTGCGTATATCGCACGGAATTCGACTTGCGCTGGAGGCTGGCGGCTGTCTGTGTCGATCCTTTTCGCTCGGCCTGAAAATGGCTGAGATATTCACATAACTGTCTTAATCAAGGCGAGGCTGCGGCCGAATCTTTGCTGAAACGACGGGCGGCTTTTCTAATCGGAAGCTTCGACTCTGGGCGAGTTTGCGTGGCTTGGTCAACGCCGCGCGAGGAATCAAAAACATTCCGCGAAAAGGACCAATAAAGCACGTGTTTCATCACCGAGTTGCAGGGCTTGCGCAACAGGGGCTCAGTTAACATCCCAAGGGGAATATTCCACAGATTTGGCTGCTCAAATTGGCGGCGCAGGGTGTGGCGATAGCGAGGCTTCGATTTTGAATTGCCGTGAATTCCGAGCCCGCGCAATGGATGGGCTTGGTGTTGACCTGGAGCGTGAGTTTTTAAGTTCTGAGAATTAAAAGAGTGTTCGTGCGTTGCTGGCTTGAAGCCTGGAACGAGGGCTAAAAAAATACCTTGCTGAACTCGACTCTGAGTTTGGCCTATGTTGGGAGGGTGCACCTGGCTGGGTGCGCAACTGCAGATATGAAGAAGCGTTTGGCCCTTGCGGCCGTTCAATTGTCGGTGGCCGCTTGTGTTGTTGCCGCTCCGATGTGGGCCTTTGGCCTTCCCGCCGCTTACACGGCTTCCTCCCAGTCGGTGACCAATGGCAGTGCCGTCTTGCAGCTGACTTTGCCGCAGGGGCGTTTGACCCAGATGCTGCCCTCGAAAAATGGCGGCGGTGTGCGCTTGATGCTCAAGCAAGTGGAGCGTGCCGAGCTGGACGGCATGGTGCGCCAACTGCTTGCCGTTCCGGCTTTGGTGAAATCTGCGCGTGCCGATGTGCAGCCGAACCAGGACGCGGTGCTCTGGGTCGAGTTCACGCCGAACTATCAATTGATCGACCAGACGCTGACCACCTTGGCCGCGGGGCTGTCGCGCTGGGACTTGCAGTTGCAGGCCCAGGCGCCTTTGAGTTCCGCGATTGTTGGGGCCCCGGTTGAGCTGCGTGAGCTGCGGCTGGCGGCGCGGGATGACTTGCTGGACATTCATCTGACCGGAACGGCAGAGCTGGCGGCGGAAGTTTCCGTTCTGGATCAGCCTGGGCGCTTGGTGCTGGAGTTCCCCGGTGCCAGCCTGGCCTCCGTCGAACGGCTCGCTAGCCAATTCAAAGCGCCTGCCGTGCCACTTTTTGCGCGCGTCAGCGCGGCTCAGCAGGGCGGTGTTCCGCGCCTGGAATTCACCTTCCACGAAGACATCGATCTGGTGGACAGCCTGGGTGAGGTGCGCGACGGCAAGGGCCTGATTCGTATCAGCTTGGCGGCAGACCGCGCCGTGGCTCAGGCCCGGCTGGGTGCCGGTGGCGCGGCCAGCGATGTGCAGCTGCGCAGCATTGATGCCAAGTTGTCAGCGCGTGCCATTGAGCTGAGTTTGCCCGGTGTTCCGGTGTCTCGCCTGCAGTCCTATGCGCTGGACGAGCCGCCGCGCTTGGTGGTGGATGTGCTGGGCTGGCGCCCTGACCAGGTGCGCGACGCCGCTACGCGTTTTGTTTCACCGCATGCCAGCATTGGCGCGCTGCGGGTGGAATCTAGCCGCCTGGGTTCGGCGCGCCTGGTGTTTGATCTGACGGCCGCTGCGCCTTTGCTGTCGCACGGTGCTGCTGACGCGGATCGTTATGCCCTGGCCCTGCGTCTGCCGAGTGCTGCTGCCCCCGCCTTTGATGCAGGCAAAGCACGCCCCGCGACTTCCTTCGCACGCCGTGACGAGCGCCTGGACCCCAAGGCGCCGCTGCTGGTCGTGCGCCCCTTGCTGCTCTTGCCGCCTGAGCAGCGCGCGCCAAGTCCTGAAGACAATAATGGCCTGAGCCGCTTGTACAGCTCTGCCCTGGACCGGGACCCCAAATATCTCAGCGCCAAAGCTGACTTTGAAATTGCGCAGCAAGCCGTGCCGCAAGCCCGCGCCGCCCTGCTGCCAACGGCGTCGATCGACTATCAAAAGTCTTATCTGCGTCAGGATATCCAGCAGGCGTCGAACATCACCTTCCCCACGGGGGTGACGCGTTATCCCAGCGCCAATTTGTCCTTGACCATCACTCAGCCGCTGCTGCGCTTGCCGGCGGCGATCAAGTACAGCCAGGCAAGCCTGTCTATCGATCAGTCCCGCTTCAATTTGCTGGCGGCCGAGCAAGAGCTGATTCTGCGTGTGGCCAGCGCCTATCTGAATGTGCTTGCCGGCACCGACGGGGTGGACCTCGCACAGGCCGAGCGTGACAGCACCGAACGTCAGTACGAATTGGCCAAGGCGCGCAAGTCCACCGGCCTGGGCAATGTGCCTCAGCTCTTTGAGGCCGAGGCTCGGTTTGCGCAGGCGCGGGCGCGTGAGCGTGAGGCGCGCAATCGCTTGGAAGATGCAAGGCTGGCGCTGAAGGAAATCGTGGGCGAAGACCCAGGTGAGTTGCGTGGCTTCAAGGGCGACTTTGCGCCGACGGAGCCCATGCCTGCTGAAGTCGGCCCCTGGGTCGGTGCGGCCCTGGAGCAAAACCTGGCCCTGCAGGCGCGCAAGCTGTCCGTTGAGATTGCTGGTTTGGAGATTCGACGTCAGCAAGCCGGCTATGCGCCCAGCATCAACTTGGTGGCCTCGACGGCCAACCAGGATACCGGCGGCTCGCTGTTCGGCCGCGGTCAGCGCTACAACAACACGGAAGTGGGTGTGCGGGTCAACGTACCGCTGTTCGAAGGCGGCATGACCAAATCCTTGGTGAACGAGGCTGTGGCCCGCAAGGAAAAGGCCCTCAATGAGCAAGAGCAGGAGCTGCGCCGCAGCGACCGCCTGGCACGCACCGCCTTCAACGGCGTGTTGGCCAGTGTTGATTCGGTAGAGGCGCTGCGCAAAGCCGTGCTGGCTCAGCAAAGCGCGCTGGAAGCGCGCGAGGAAGGCTTGAAGTCCGGCCTCTTCAATCCCGTCCAGTTGATGGATGCCAACCGCCTGTTCTTCACCGCCAAGCGTGAGTTCCTGCAGGCCCGTTACGACTACTTGCTGAACCGCTTGAAGCTCAAGCAAGCGGTGGGCGTGCTGAGTCGGAACGACTTGGACGATTTGGGTGCCTTGCTGCAAGTGCAGTAATCACCTGATTGCGCCGCCCACACCAGGGCGGCCATGATCGGTCTCAATGGCGCAGGCCATTGAGACGCTAGGGATATGAGAGCGCCGCCAGGACCTTTGGGCGTAGCGGCGACTTCAAACAAGATTCAGCGGGATTGACCAGTGAACAACTCCTCCTCCAAGACCAAGCGCAAGTTCAATGCAGCCCAACTCTTGCGCAATGCCCTGGGCGTGAGCCGCCTCAGTGTGCCGGCGCCTAGCCGTCAGCGCCGTCTGCATATCGAGGCGCTGGAGCCGCGCCACTTGCTCTCGGGGGAGGGCTTGATCCTGCCGCCAACGCCTGAACGTTCGGCGCTGGAAAGCCAGCAGCTGCAGCTGCCCATCGAGCACTTGCTCCAGCAAGTCGCGGCCAGCACGCCCGGCTTCACCGGCGATGCCTGGCGGCCCGGCCAGGGCGCGGCGCAAACTGTGCAGAGAGCCGATGAGGTGGTGTTTGTCGACCCGTCGGTGCAGGGCTATGAGGCCTTGTTGCAAGACGCGCTGGGCCAGCGCAAGCCGGGCCAAGCGGCCAAGGTTGAGGTGGTGGTGCTCGACCCCCAGCAAGACGGTGTGCAGCAGATCAGCCAGTGGTTGTCTCAGCGGCAGGGGCTGGCGGCGATTCACCTGATTTCGCACGGCGAAGACGGCCGCATTGGCCTGGGTCGCGGGGAACTCAACGCTGACAACTTGACGGCGCAAGCCGAGTCGCTGCAGCAGTGGCGCGCCGCCTTGGCGGCGGATGCCGACATCCTGGTCTACGGCTGCGATGTCGCGGCCAGCGCACGCGGTCAGGCTTTCATCGAGCAATTGGCGGCGCTGACCGGTGCCGATGTGGCGGCGTCCAGCAATATCACCGGCGATCAAGCCCATGGCGGTGACTGGTTACTTGAGCGCCAGACCGGCCAAATCGACGCCCAGGCTCTTTTCAGCGCCGGGCAAACCTATGCCGGCCGCCTGCAACTGACTGCCGCCACCCTGACTCTGAACGCCGGTGTGCAAGCGCAGATGCTGGCGGTGCTTGCGCAGGTGGATGCGAATGGCACCCAGGCCCTCAAGCACAGCTTGATCAATACGGCCTTGCCGGGCTTGAGTGAGAGCGTCAACCAATTCATCGGCCTCAGCAGCCAGAACGGCGCAGGGGCGACCACCACGCTATTCGGCCTGCAGACCGCGGCGCAAAGCTATTTCACCAGCCAGGGCGCGGCTTCGACGCTGGACGGACTGAGCATCGCCCTGCAAGCCGCCGTCAAGGCCAAGACCGATGCAATTAATGCCGGCAAGAGCGGCCAGGCCTGGTCGGTGGCGCTGACGCCCACATTTGATGCTGCGGCGCCCGAGGTGGTGGCCGGTTTCAAGCTGACGATTGACTTGGATTGGACCCGAAGCAATCAGAACTTCAGCCTCGACTGGAAGCTGGGCGGCCTTGACAAGAGCGAGGCCTGGACCGGCACCGCGCAAGCCGGTGTGCATATCGCCCTGAGCGCCGGCTTGGTGCTGGACGGTGTCAATGCCAACACCCAGCCCGCGGCTTTGCCCGGCTTGGCCGCGCCGAGTGCGGCCCAGAGTTTCTTCAAGCTGGAGCGTTGCGAAGTCAGCCTGGAGCTGACACCGACCGGCGCGAACACCTTCCATTTGCAGGCAGGCGTGCAGACCGCGCTGCGCGATCCGGACAATAGCGACAACAAGGGCCGCCTGACCCTGGCCGACATCGGCGGTTTGAGTGCCGCGCAACTGCAGCTGCCCCAGATCACCGCCAGCATCGATGGCGCGGCCTCGGGCTCGGGTTTCTTCGGCAAGGTGGTGGGCGGCGAGCTGACCCTGCAAGCCTTCATCGACAGCAATTTGGACGCGACCGGCAACGGCCTGAAGGACGTGTTCAACGCCGGCAAGCTGCTCGGCGGGCAGCTCGATTTGCAAGATGTGCTCAGCCAAGCGCTGCCCTTTGCCGACACCGGCATGGCCAGCTTGCTGAAAACGTCTGACGGCCGCAGCCTCGGCGATGTCTTGGCCTTCAAGACCCTGCAGGGCACGACCGTGCTGGACGACTATCTGGCCGAGGCGGGCAATAAGACGCTCAGCGGCCTGCTGTCCCGGCTGCGTGACTATCTGACGGCGCAAGGCCGCTACAGCCAGCTCGAAGCCTTGGTGGCACCGGACTTCAGCACCGACTTCATGGACATCCTGGGCAGCGGTGCGCGCTCAGGCAGCAAGGTGATGCTGGAGCTGGGCCTGACGCTGTCGCGCGACTTCACGCGGCGCTTCACCTTCAAAGACAAGCTCCAACCGCTGGGCCTGGACTTCCTGCCCGGCAGCGCCGTGCCCCTGAACGCCACCGTCCGTCTGGGCTTGCGTTATGACACCAGCACAGCCAAGTCGCTGGAGATCACCCAGCTCGACGCGCGTGTGCGCAGCACCGGCGCACTGGATGCGGCCATGTCCCTGGGCATGCTGGAGGCGCGTGCCCGTGGCAGCCTGAATTTTGATACCGGCACGCTGGTGATGCGGGCGGGTCATAGCACCGAGTACGCCCTGAGCCATTTGGGCACGACGCCGGTTCAGTCTGGCGCCGATGCCCTGGATCCGGATGAAATTTTGGCAGTCAGCAGCCAAGACTTTGATCCCATCACCAAGGGCAATTGGGCGGTCAAGACGGCCGCGCAAGTGACGGCCTCCGCCAGCTTTGATATCGAAGGCCTGATCGGCGCGGGTGCCAACGGCAGCACCAGTTTCAGCACACTGGAAGGCGGCACGCCCCATGTGGACATCAGCTTCAACGGCGGCAATGCGGCGCTCTGGTCTGAGGTCAAGAGCAAGTCCTTGCAAGTCAGCAGCAGCAACTTCGTCAAGCTGCAGGCCTTTGCCGCGCTCGATGCCAAGGCTCTGACGCAGATGATGCAGGACCTGGGCACTTATTTGCGCCAGCTGCGCGATGCCGGCCCCTTCGATGCCGTGCTTCCCTTCACCGACAAGCGCTTGGGCGAGGTGCTGGACTTCAGCAAGCTCTTCAACCAGGTCTTGAACGAGAAGCTGCAGAACAATGGCGGCGCCACCCTCGTCGGTGGCCGTCTGATCTCGCCGGTGCTGCAAGCCGACACCAGTTTCGATCTGCAAATCCAGCGCCCCGGCGACACCGCGCCCACTTTGGTGAGCGTGGGCGTGCGCGCTTCTGAGACCAGTGGCTTCACCCACATCAATCAGCTCGCCGAGCTGATCAATCGCAAGCTGGCTGCGGCACTGGACGGCAATCTGCGCTGGCAGGCCGACCAGGCCACGGCGCAAGCCATCGTCACCCAAAGCCTGGCCGGCGGCCTGGCGCTCAACAGCGCCTTGCGCAGCAGCGAAGAGCAGCGCATTGACCTGCTGGTTGCCGGCGGCAATTTCAGCCTCAAGCTCGGCAATGGCGGCACGGCGACGGCCATGTTGTCGGTGCTGTCCAGCAGCATCGAGGTGCAGCAAGCACTGGAATCCTTGCCTGAAATCGGCAAGGGCAATGTGCTGGTCAGCGGTGGGCCTAAGCACTACATCGTTTCCTTCGTGCGCGAGAAGGCCGGGCAGGCGATGGATCTGCTGAAGGCCAGCCTCAGCGACAGCAGTGCGGCCAATGCCGGTGGTCTGGTCGATGTGATCAGCAGCAATCTGGGCACAGGCAGCGACGGCAATGTCTGGGGCCGCCTGAATATTGTTCAGGCTCGCCCGGGTGTGGATCTCGACTTGCGGGTCTCGGCCACGGCGGGTGCCAGCGTCAGCGAAGTTACCGCCGGCAAGGACACTGCCGATGCTGTTCAGCGCCTGACCCTGGTGCATGCGGGCGATAACAGCTCCTTCATTCTGGGCGGCACGAAGGCCGACGGCAGCAAGTTCACGACCGGCGCGATCAGCCGGCCCGGCAATGCCGGCACCTGGAGCCAGCCGATTGCGGATGCGCTCAATGCGGTGTTGGGCGCCGGCTCGGTCAGCGTCAACCCGGTGGCCAGCGACACCATCAGCGTCAATCAAGGCGTGCAGGTGTTCGACATTGTTTTCAGTGGCGCGGCCGTGGCCAAGAAGGCGCAGGCGCTGCTGGCCGTTGATGGCCGCGGCATCCTGGCCAAGCTGGAGGCGCAGGGCGCTTTGACCGTTTTGAGCCAGGCGCATTTGGCGCTGGGCAATACGCCGGCAGGCAACGAGGTCCAGCGCCTGATGCTGGATCAGGCCACGGCGGGCAGCCTGGGCTTTGGCGTCACGGTGGGCGGCAAGGTGTATGAGTCCAACCCCGTCAGCTGGAGCGTGCTGCAAGGCGCTGGCAGCGAGGCCGCGCTGAAGACCGCGCTGGTGGACATGTTCCGCCAATGGGACGCCAATTTCTCGGCCGACAGCCTGCAGGTCAGCCAGGTGGCGGGTCGCGCCTCGACCTGGGACATTCAGTTCGCCGGCCCCTGGGCCGGTGGTGCCGGCCCCGCGCTCAAGCTCAATCTGAGCGGCCTGATCGGGCCGGCCAGCAGCGGCTTCAAGGCCCTGGACAATCTGGGCTTCGCGCTGTCCGGACAGGACAGCCAGGACAACCGCAGCAGCAGCTTCCGCAGCTTCAATGACTTGATGCAGCGCTTCCAGCAGGCGGTCAATGAGAGCCTGGCCGGCACCGGCACCAGCTTCTCGGTCAACCCGCGCTTCGACCCGGCAAGCACCAGCTTGCTGTTCGATCTGGACCTGCGTCCGGCCAGCAGCACCGAAGCCGTGCGCCTGCAACTGCAAAGCGCTTTGGGCAGCCTCTCGGGCCTCAGCACGCAAGCCGCGCTGGAACTCAGCAGCAAGAGCTATTTCAAGACGACGGTGGGCATTGACCTGAGCCAGGTCAACGGCTTCTCGCTGCGGGCCGGCGGTGCTTATCAAACCACGATCAAGTCCACGGCCGATGCGCCGGCGCAGCTGCCTTTCGTTTTGGGCAATGCCGATGCCCACTTCGGCCTGAGCTTTGACGGTGAGCGTTATGACTTCACCCTGGCCTGGGCCGACACCACCGGCAATGCCACGGCAGAGGATATGCGCGCGCAGCTGCAGAGGCTTCTGAACGACCGTGCGGCTACCAGTGGCGGTGTTCTTGCCAGCCTGGGCTTTGCCAAGGTGGGCGATGCGGTCAAGGTGCGCCTGGACGGCAAGAAGCTGAGCCTGGTGAGCCTGGCCGGCAGCGAGGCCTTCCAGCTGAGCATTCCCTCGGATACCGATCCGATGGGCACCGCCTTGGGCTTCAAGCCCACGACCATGTACACCCAGATCAAAGCGGTCAAGCTGCCTGAAACTGGCCGCCTGAGCGCCGATGCCAATTTCGAGCTGGTGTTTGACCAGTCCGGCCCGGTGTCGGTGACGGTGCTGCGCGACAGCGGCAACGCCACGCTCAAGGATTTGCTGGACGACATCAACGCGGCCTTGGCGCAGACCGACGTCAGCAGCCATGCCTATCTGGGCGCGGGAGGCAAGGGCTTCAACAATCTGGGCCAGTTTGTGCGCGCAGCCCTGGTGAACAACCAGATCGAGCTGATCAGAACCGGCCGCAGCATCGCCTCGCTGCAGATTCGCAGCAGCGGCGCTGATCCGGCGACGACCGAGCTGGGCTTCACGCCCGGCCAGTTCGCCCGCACCGGCGGGGCCGAAGTGTTTTTGCAAAACGCCAGCCTGGGCGGCCAGTACAGCGCCGTCGTTCACGGCCAGGTGGGCAATAACGCCGCCGTGCTGGACCAAGCCGGCCGCGCCCGTCTGGGTTTGCTGGACCTCACGTTCGGCGCGCTCAAGGCCGACTACCAAGGCAGCCTGAGCTTCCAGCTGCGCAATGGCGTCAATGGCCAGGCGGGTGATCGGATCAGCCTGAACAGCTTGTTTGATGCCGTCGCTGCGCAGGACATCCAGCTCGGCCTGGGCAGTTCCTTGAACACCAATGACACCAGCGCCGGCTTGGCAGCAACGCTGACCCCGGCCTCGGCAGACGGCCGTCTGCTGCGCGATGTGGGCCTGCAAGTCACCATCGGTGCTTTGCGCCTGGATGTGGTGGTGCGTCAAGCCGATGCCGCGGGCAATACCAGCCTGGCCGATCTGGCCGCTGATGTCGATGCGGCCATTCATGCCGCCGTGCTGGCCAAGCTGGGCAATGATCCCTATGCCGGCCACGCCTTTGTCGGCGTGGACAGCACCAGCAAGGACAAGCTGAGCTTCAAAGCCGCCACTTCCACCCTGACCCTGGCGCAGAACGCGGCCCAGATGCTGGATGCCAGCACCGGCCGATTGTTGGTGGACTTGCCCTTGACGCTGAGCCAAGGCGCCACCCAGCTCAATGTGTTGGTGAATGCGGCCAGCACGGCGGGCAATAGCTCGATGGCGCAGCTGCTAGACAGCATCCGCACGGCGGTGGCCGAGGCCGCGCGCCTGAAGATCGCCAACACCAGCGATGCGCAGACCCTGCGTGATCTCAACATCATCCTGGCCCGCACGGTGCAGCCGATGGCGGTGGCCGATGGTCTGCTGCTGACCGGCAGTTCCGGCCTGCTGAGCATCTCGCGCAATGAAAGCGGCTTGGCCGCCACGGCCCCGTCTCTGGAGCGCAATCCCGAGAAGTTCTACAACAGCGCCAATGGCCAGTTGTTGCAGGACTTGACGCTGGAGGCCGTGTATGACGGCGCCAAGGTCAGCTTCACGCTGAGCGTGGCGGAAAGCCAGTCCCATCAGTCGATGGACGATCTGCTGGCCTCGCTCAACACCAAGCTGCGCGCCGCCCTGGTGGCCGCCAAGACAGCAGCTCCGGGCGATGCTGCACTAACAGCTAAATTGGACGGCATGCAGGCAGCGCTGGACGGCCTGCCGATGCAAATCAGCGGCAATCAGCTGCAATTGCAGAGCGACCGTGGCCTGGCGATGGCCAGTGGCGCCTTGACGCTCACCAACCTCGATATCGTCGGCCGCGCCTTGCTGGCTGACTTCATGAGCAGCCCGGTCTTCGCCAATGGCGCTGGCACGCCCGGCAGCAGCCCGAGCGCGTCGCTGACCTTGGGCAATCTGGCGGTGCTCACGCCCGCCGGTGTGAACACCACGGTCACCGCCGGCACCACGCTGGGCGTGACGGTCAATAATCTGGTGGCGGCCCTCAGCGGCGAGGCCAATCGCGCGGACACCGTGCTGGTGCCGAGCGACGGCCTGGGCCAGCTGACGGCCTTGAGCCAGATGAACTGGGGCAATTTGGTGGGCGACCTGAGCCTGCTGCCGCACTTCATCGGCGACCTCGCAGGCATGGGCAAGTTCGGTGAGCTGGGCCGCCTGGTGCCGCTGCTGGGCAGCAGTCTGGGCGAATTGTTCGGCTTGAAGGATTTGTTCGCCAAGGTGGTGTCGCAGCTGCAAAAGCAAAGCAGCGGCAGCCTGCAGGATATGCAGGCCTTGCTGGCCGCCGCCTTCGGCGCCAGCGCCGGCGACATCCAGCTGGGGTTAGACAACGCGGCCGGCGCCGAGGCGCTGACCATCCGCCTGCCCCTGACGCTGAACATCAACCAAAAGCTGCCACTCAAGCTGCTGGTCAAGGACCCGGATCTGCTCAAGCTGCTGAGCCCGGCGCAGCAAACCGCGCTGGCCAATCTGGCGGGCAACCTCAATCAGCTCAGCGATGTGGACGGCACGGCGCTGATGACCGTCAGCGGCAGCTTCCGCCTGAATTTGGCCTTGGGCATTGACCTGTCCGGCGGCGCCAATCGCGGCAAGCTCTTCCTTTACGACCACCGCGCCGACGCGGCCAAAACGGCCACGCTGGACGATGACACCGGCACCTTCGCCACCTTCAGCCTGACGGCGGTGGGCGAGAAGATGGCCTTCGACAGCAACCAGGGCCTCTACTCCTTGGCCGTGCGCGACGGCTCGGCCACGGTGGTGGAGAACGCCAACTGGCAACTCAACGCTGGCGACAAGGCGAGCGACGCCGATCGCCTTTATCTGAGCCCCAGCACGCCGCTGAGCGCGGACGGACTGGCCAGCATCAAGAAAGACGCCTTCGATGTTTGGGTGGACAGCGCAAGCAAGGCCACGGCCAAGCTGCCGATGCAGCTCTTGCTGTCCGATGATCTGGGCCAGTTGGCGATCCAGAACATCGAGGGCTTCGTCAACCCCATGCTCCTGGGCACGCTGGACTTGAGCTTTGCCAATCTGGCCAAGGGCTTCGCCTTCATCGGCGGCGACACTTCCCAAGGCCTGATCAACGCCCAGGTGATTGAGGCGGCCAAGCCGCCGCGTCCGCCCAGCACCGGCAATGGCTCGGGCAACACTACGCCCGAAGGCGCGCCGGTGGATACGGCCGATGCCCGCCCGCCCGGCAGCAACCTCAACCCCTACCAGGACAGCACGGCCGGGCAGGGCAGCAGCACCTCGGGTGCCTTGCCAGGCGGCCAAGCGCCGGGTAGCACCTCGCCCTGGGGCTCGGGCGGCATCAATCCCAGCTCGGCCGGTTTTGATCTCAGCCTGGTGCTGCCGAATCTGAAAAACTGGCAGAGCGTGATCACCAGCGTGATCGAGAAGGCCGGCGGCGGTGCGTCCACCGACGACAAGCCGATCAACTACTCGCTGATCTTCCTGCTGCGCGACCCGACCATCATCGTCAACACGGTCGACACCTTGCTGGGCACGGTGCAAAAAGGCCTGGACGCTTTCAGCTCGGTGCTGAATCTGCCCATCATCGGCGACAAGCTCAGGGATGCGACGCAGTTCATTGCCGACCTGCGCGGCAATCTGATCGATGCCTTGAAGGACGCGCTGAGCTCCGCCGTGGCGGAGTACGGTGGCCTGGACAACGCCCTGCGCATGTTCTTGTTCAAGCAGCTGACGCTGGACACCAACTCGGACGGCATCATCAATGCCATCGATCTGGCCGCCAACCCCTTCCGCAACTTCTTGCAGGACTACAACGGCGACGGCAAGGTCACGGCCGACGATGTGGTGGTGGAGTACATCGCCGGGCCGCAGCGCCCGCTGGACCCGCGCTTGGCCAAGTATCTGGGCGTGGAACAGGGCAATACCCAGCTGGTGATCCCGGCCATCTTGCCGGGCCAGCGCACGGCCTGGGTGACAGCCGGCGTCAACACGCCGGTCTGGGAAACCGACAGCAATGGCACGCCCTTGCTGGACGGCAATGGCGCCAAGATCCCCAAGCTCAATGCCGATGGCTCGCAGGTCTACACCCAGACCGCTGGCAATGTGGTGATGGACGCCAGCTTGCGCAAGATCGTTGACGATGTGGTGGGCGCCATGACCAGCTCGGGCGCCACGCTGGAGGCCTTGTTCAACAAGCTCAAGGCCACCAACGACGACTTCAAGAAGAACGGCTACCCCGACACCATCGAGAAGATCGCCGAATTCGTGGTGAAGGCGGCGGCGGACGTCAACAAGTCGGGCTACAACTACGACGCGCTGCTGCGCGACTTGTTCGGCGGCAGTGTGGCCATGGCCGCGGCCAAAGAGGTGGCGAAGAAGTTCAAGCCCAGCGATGCCGCCAAGCAGGACGCGGCCGACACGCTCAAGCGCGATTTCGCCAACGGCAGCTACGACATTCCCGCCACCTTGCTCAATGAGTTCAAGCAAGCGGTGTTCAAGCGCGCCAGCACCATGGCCACCAATGTGGCCCTGGGGCAGAGCAGCGCCATCCAGTTCCGCATGAAGCTGGGGCAGACCTACACGCCCAAGCTGGATCTGGGCTTTGACATCGGCATGCCCGGCCTCAACCTCAAGCTCGACGGCGGCCTGGATCTGCGTCTGGGCTGGACCTTCTATCTGGGCTTCGGTGTTGACATCAACGACGGCTTCTACGTCGTCACCAATATGCCGGGCACGGCCGGCATCGGCGAGCTGACCAATCTGAAGAATGACGGCACGGTAGATGCCAGCCGCCCCTTCGTCACCAACCCGCTGGACTCGCATATCAACAACCTCTGGCTGGTGGGTAAGCCCACGCAGGCCAATGCGGTCAAGGAACTGCAGTTCACGCTGGACGCCTATCTGAAGGGTGGCAGCAACGGCGGCCCGGCCTCTTTGAATGCCGAGGTGCTGACCCTCAACGGCACGCTGACCGACAACTGGGACGGCTGGATCCGCGACAACGACGGCGGCATCTGGGGCTCGGGCGTCAACAGCGTGACCGGCCAGCAGATGCAGGCCAACTACGGCCGCACGGAAGAATTGTTCCGCGGCCAGACCGGCAAGGACGGCTCGCGCACCCAGTTCCACGGCGCCTTCTCGGTGGACTTGAAGGATCGCGGCCTCTTCGGTGTGGCGGCGCTGAGCACGCTGACCAATGGCCGCCTGACCTACTCGGACCTGCGCGCGGGCAAGCTCAGCGATCTGGTGAAGGTGGACTGGGCCGCGCAAGCCCAGGTCAATATGCATATGAAGCTCGGCAGCTCGCTGGGCGGAACGGGCTATCTGCCCGAGGTCAAGGGTGACCTGCATCTGACCTGGCAAGACAGCAGCAAGAGCGCTGTGGCCAAGAAGATCGACGGCTTCTTTGCCGAAGGCTATGACAAGCTGATTCACTACCAGCCCAGTGTCTGGATGACAGACATGTATCTGGATGCGGGCACCTTCTTCTCGCAGTTCCTGAAGCCGGTGGTGGGCGTCGTCAATCAGGTCACCGGCCCCATCATGCCGGTGATCGATGCGCTGACCACACCGATTCCGGGCCTGAGCGAATTCATGGGTCGCGACTACAGCGCGCTGGACCTGGCCTCGGACATGGCCAAGATCTCGGGCGGCAATGCCAAGGTCGACTTCGTCATTGCGATGGCGAACATGATCAAGGTGCTGCAGAACCTGCCGAACTCCGACGGCCTGCTGCTGCCGGTGGCCAAGTCCATGATCATCATTGGCCAGCAGGATCGCAAGTTGAACTTCGGCGCCAAGCTGCCGGTGCCTGATGTCACGGTCAAGCTGCCCTACAAGGAACTGCCCTCGGTTCATGTTGACGCCGGCGACGGCGCCACGCATTTCGATCTGGACTGGGGCGTGGGCTTTGACAAGGACCTCAAGCTCAGCGATGCCATCAAGGGCAATCTGCCCAACTTCAGCTTCGACTTCAAGCTCAGCGCCGATGCCAAGGTGCCCGCACCTTACGAGACCTGGAAGGTCATCGACTTCAGCATTCCTGGCCTCAAAGACACCACCGGTGCCAATGCCAAGTTCAAGATGGAGATTGGGGTCGGCTGGCAGAACCTGAAGGTGTCCGACATCTTGAGCGGCAATATCGCGCCGCAGTTCGACGTCAAGGTCACATGCTCTGACATCAACTTCAATCTGCGCACTCTGCCGCCGCTGCAGATCAAGGTGCCCAAGATCACTGCCCGCGTGTTGGGGCAGGACTATGAGTGGACCATTGCCGGTGCGGATGCCAACGGATACCTGAATGTGGAATGGGCCGGCCCGCTCAAGCTGCTGCAAGACAATAACTTGCCGCGCTACCAGATCGCGGACCTGAGCGGCGCCTCGATCGCGCTGCCGGAGATCAAGCCCTTCTTGTTGCCGGTGGAATTCAAGCCGATGACGGTGCACTGGGACTTGATGGGCAAGGAGCATGTCTGGAATGCCTTTGACCTGAGCGCCGCTGCGAGCAAGTTCAACACCACCTATGCGCGCCTGATCGATTTCAGCTCGGGCCAGAAGGTCAGCGTCGCTCTGCCTGATGTCTGGTTGCCGACCCTGAATCTGCCGGATTTCCTGCCGGACTTTGACTTCAACCTCCCGGACTTGAGCTTCCTGAAGAACCTGATCCCCAGCATCTCGGTGCCGGATCTGCCTGGCCAGGTGTCCATCGGCCCGGCTCAAGGGATGGCCAATTTCAAGGCGGCCTTGAAGAAGCCGGGCAGCGCGCTGAAGTTCCCGGTGCTCGACGATCCGCTGGGCGCGGTGATCAATATGCTGAGCGGCAAGCCAGCGGATTTGATGACCTTCACGCCGCCCAAGCTGGAGGTGGACGTGGGCTTCCGCCAGCAGTTCCCGATCTACCCGCCGCTGTTCGGCGGGCTCAAGGGCGAGATCAATCTGAAGGCCAATCTGACCTTCGGTTTCGACACCTTTGGTATTGCCCAGTTCCTCGATAGCCACAAGATCACCGACATCTTCAACGGCTTCTACGTCGGCGACAACATCGTGCGCGGCAAGGACATGCCCGAAGTGGTGCTGCAGATGAAGCTGGCGGCTTTTGCCGAGCTCAACGGCGGCATCATCCGCGGCGGTGTCGAAGGCGGCATCCGCATGATCGGCACGGTTGACCTCTACGACGAGAACCGGGACAACAAGTTCCGCGCCTCGGAAATCATCGCGGCGGCCTCCGACGATCCATTCGACGTGGTCGAGATGCATCTGAAGGGCACGGCCTATATCGCGGCCTATCTCGACGTCTTCGCCCTGGTGAAGTATGTGCGGGTGTTTGAGTACACCTTTGTCGAAGCCACGCTGTTCGAGTGGGAGCATGACCCCGCGTCCAAGAAGCCCGTGCTGGGCTCCATGGACGGTGATGTGCTGACCCTGCATATGGGTTCGGGCACGGCCGGTATCGACGGCAATGCGGCCATCGACAAGAGCGCGGCCGACCGCAAGCGTCGCGACACCACCGACGGTAACGAAGAATTCACGCTGACCGAGCAGGGCGGCCTGAAGGTGTCCGCCAAGCTGCCCAATGGCAAGACCTATGACAAGACCTTCGCCGGCGTGCGCAAGGTCAAGGCTTATACCGGTGCGGGCGACGACAAGATCGACGCCTCGGCGCTGTCTGCCAGTGTCTCCGTGCTCTTCGTGGCGGGCGGTGGCAGGGACGTGCTGATGGGCGGCGCGGGCGACGATGTGCTGATTGGCTCTCTGGATGGTCAGGCCACCTTGTACGGCGGCGGCGGCAATGACCGCCTGATCGCCCGCGGTGGCGTCACCCAGATGGAAGGCGGTGACGGCAACGATACCTACCGCTTCCTCAATGGCTGGGGCCAAGCCACCATCAGTGATGCCAGCGGCGCCAATGTGCTGGACTTCAGCGCCCAAACCCAGGGCGTGGTGCTGAACGACGGCCTGCATCAGGTCAGCCAAGGCGCCAACAAGGCCAGCTTCAGTGCCAGCGATCGCATCGACCTGGTCAAGGGCGGGCAGGGCGCCGATCTGGTGGACTTCTCGGCCGACCAAGCCGATCTGCTGATCACACTGACCGGCATGAATGCGGGCTGGGTCAAGAACTCGGCCAGCGGCATGGTGCAGACCGGCCTGGTCGCCGGTCAGGCGCAGACCTTGGCGGGCGATAACGCCGGCTTCGGCTACAAGTTCGAGGGCATGGAGCACATCATCGGCGGCCGCGGCAGCGATGTCTTCCGCGTTCGCGAGGGCGCTGGCGTCAGCGGCAGCCTGACTGGCGAGTCCACGCAGGGCGATCTGCCCAATCAGCGTAATACCCTGGACTTCTCCGAGTACCAGCGCGGTGTCACCGTCAATCTGGAGGGCAATAGCGCCTTCGGTACCGGTGGTCTCACCAATATCACGGTGCGTGGCTTCCACAATGTGTTCGGCGGTGCTGGCAATGACCGCCTGACCGGTGATGGTCGCAACAATCTGCTGGTCGGCAATGGCGGCGCCGATGTGCTGGAAGGCCAGGCGGGCAATGATTTGCTGATCGCCGACAACTTCATCAGCTACAAGAACGAGGCAGCCAAGCCCAATGGTCTGGTGGCGATCAGCGACTACCTCAGCCTGCAAACCGCCGGCGGCCTGGCAGGCTTCGGCATGGCGGGGCAGAGCGTCAACCGCACCTGGATCTGGAAGGGCCAGACACTGGAGAACCTCAGCCTGAGCGGCGCCACGCAGACCCTCAAGGGCGGCAGCGGCGACGACATCCTGATGGGCGCTCTGGGCTCAGACACCTTCAATATCGGCGGCACCGGCGAAGGCAATGACACCATCATGGGTGATCTGGGCCAGATCATGGTCGACTTCGAATCGCGCCAGGCCTTGTTCGCAAAAACCTTTGGTGGCCTCGGCGGCAGCGCCGACACCATTTATTTGGGTGGCGGCAGCAATCTGGTGCTGGCGGGCAATGGTGGAGACACCATCGTCGGCGCAGACACGGCCAGCAGCAGCAACATCATCCTGGCCGATAACGGCGAGGTCAGCTTCAAGCGCGCCCTCAATGCCAAGGGCAAGTGGACCTTCACCGAAATGGATGGCTTCCAGCATATGCTGGACTACGCCACCAGCGTGGTGGGCGAAACCGGCGGTGGCAACGACACCATCTCCTTGGCCAATGGTTCGGCCCTGGTGATCGGCGGCGCGGGCAAGGACCAGATCGGCTTCTCGGCCGGATCTTCGACCGCCAAGAACTTCCGCTTCATCGCCGGTGACCACGCTCGCGTGGAGACCGACGCCCGTGGTGGCGTCAAGGCCTTCTACAGCCTGGACACACAAGGCTCGACCGGCGGCGATGACCTGATCATGGTGGGCGACCCACGCGACGCCTCCGACCGTTTCCTCGGCAGCAATTTCATCATTGCAGGCGTGGGCAGCGACACGGTGCTGATCAGCGCCGGAGTCGACGCCGCAACCGGCGCGCTCGTCTATGGCCGCGCCCAAAGCAGCGATGTGATCATTGGCGACAACGGCCGCATCGAGCGCTATGACAGCGTTCCAGCTGCCGGCAGTGTGGCGGCAGTTGGGAACCAACTCAAGAGCGTTCAGTCCACGGACTTTGCTGACACCAGCATCCCTGCCAAGGACCTGATCGTCACCGGCAACGGCGACAAAACCATCATCGGCGGCGCTGGCGAAGACACCATCACGGTGGCGGCATATGGCGCGGATGCGGTGGTGGGCTCGCCGCAATCTCAGGCCACGCGTTTGATCGCTGGCGACAACGCACGCTTCAGCTTCGACACCGCGGGCGGCATGACCGAGATGGTCTCCACTGATTTGCGCGCCGAGACCGGTGGCAATGACGTGATTCGCATCGGCAAGGTCGGCAGCAGCACGGCGCTGGGCCTGAACTTTGTGATCGGCGGCATGGGCAGCGACGATATCTTCATCGCTGGAGAGATCGAGGCCAACACCGGCCGGGTCCTGACCGGCACCGGTCTGAGCGAAGACGTGCTGATCGGTGATAACGGCCTGATTCAGCGTGCCGCGCTGAGCAACAAGATGCTGCTCGTGCGCTCCACCGAAACCGATAAGGGCGGCAACGACCGCCTCGTGACCGGCAACGGCGCCCAGGTGATGCTGGGCGGCTTCGGCAGTGATCTGCTGCAAGGCGGCAGCGGCACGGCGATTGCCATCGGCGACAACGGCGAACTCATTTACGACCAACTGGCCAAGAACGGCGTGCTGCGTCAGGCGCACAGCATTGACGAAGCCATTGGTGGCAATGACAGCCTGGGCTTTGGCGAAGGCTACAAGCTCTTGATCGGCGGCTTCGGCCGCGACTCGGTCGAGGTCAGCGCCACGGGTCA
This sequence comes from uncultured Roseateles sp., assembly GCF_945956965.1. Taxonomy (GTDB): domain Bacteria; phylum Pseudomonadota; class Gammaproteobacteria; order Burkholderiales; family Burkholderiaceae_C; genus Paucibacter_A. The sequence continues at coordinate 46,540 of NZ_CAMFJS010000005.1, read as the reverse complement.
AGGTGTGGCGGCCGACTTGGCCTTCGTCACCGGCATTGCGGGTCTCATCAACACCACGGGTCTGAGTGGCGCCGCCTTGAAGGCCGCGCAAACCGAGAACCGTGGCCGTACCGGCCGCTTCGTGGCCGGCGACAACGCCCGCGCCTTGTTCGATGCCAAGGGCGGTCTGATCGAGTTCGGTGCCACGGATGCCATCAGCGCCACCGGCAGCGACGATGAAATCACTCTCGGTGCGCGCGACACCACGGCTGACCTCGGTCTGCAAGTGGTGATGGGCGGCATGGGCAGCGACCAGATCAGCGTGCGCTCGGGCAGCCGCAGCGAGGACGTGATCTTTGGTGACTCGGGCGAGTACAAGCGCCAAGCGCTTGGCTACGGCGTGCTGGCCATCAACAGCCTGGCTTCTGACAAGGGCGGTGACGACCGCATCAGCACCGGCGCCGGTCAGAAGATCGTGCTCGGCGGCATGGGCGGCGACCGCATCGATGTGGCCACGCGTGAGCGCAGCGACAACAGCATCGTGCTGGGCGATAGCGGCGCGCTGGCCTATGACCCGACCGGCAATGGCAATCTGCAAACCGTCAACAGCCGAGAGCTGGGCTTCGGTGGCGACGACTTGATCACCTTGGGCGCTGGCGAGATCGTGGTGCTGGGTGGCTATGGCCGTGACAGCATCAAGATCAATGCCGACAGCCGCAATATGCGGGTGGTGGTAGGCGATAACGCCGACCTGCGCTTCTTTGCGGGTGCCACACCTGGCGAGCGCAGCCTGGCCGATTTGGTCAGCTCCGACGCCAGCATCTCCACCGGTGACGGCGACCTGATCCAGGTCGGCGTGGCAGGTGCTGACCAGGCCGATATGGGCGAAGCCATCTTGGTGGGCGGCATGGGCGCGGACCAGATCAATGTCAGCGGCCGCAGCGCCAAGGTGGTGATGGCCGGCGATAACGTCGAGTTGCATCGCCATGCCAATGGCCAGTTGCTGTCCATCGGCAGCTTGGGTCTGGACCAGGGCGCGGGCGATGTCCTCAGCACCGTGGCAGGTGATGTGGTGATGATTGGCGGCGTGGGTGGCGACACCATTCGCGCCGGCAGCGGCAACAGCCTGGTGCTGGGTGACTCCGGCCGCTTCGTCTTCGACGCTTCCGGCTCCGGTGCCCTGCGCCAGGCCATCAGCCTGGGCCTTGCCCAGGGTGGCAATGACGATATCGCCTTGGGCAATAGCGGCGCCACACAAGACGGTGACAAGGTGGTGATCGGCGGTGGTGGTGCCGACACCATCCTGATCCAGTCGGTGCGTGGTTCCGGCAATTTGGCCGAACCGCGTGCCAGCGCGGCAGCCAGCCCCGAGCGTGCGGTGGCCGGCGACAACGCCGCGCTGCAGTTCGACAGCGCCGGCCGCCTGACCGACTTCATCACCCTGGATGCCGACCCCGCCACCGGCGGCAATGACGATATCCAGATCGTGATGAGTGGCTCGGCCCTCAACCCCACGGCCTTGACCGATGTGAACATCGTGGCCGGCGGTGTGGGCAATGACCGCATCACCGTTACCGGCGCAAGCCGGAGCCGCGATGTGATCAGCGGCGATAACCTCGAATTCCATCGCACCGATGGCAGCGCGGCCGACCCGGCGCGGCGCTATCAAAACCTCTATGCCGAGGCCATTTACGGCGCGGTGGGCGGCGATGATGAAATCCGCGTCGGCGCGGGCGAAAAGATCGTGCTGGGCGGTGCCGGCAATGACAAGCTGGAAACGCAGACCCAGGGCGGCGATGACTACAGCGTCATGCTCGGCGACGCCGGCAGCGTGGTGTTTGAGTCCGACGGTTCCGGCCGCCTCAAGCAGATCTTCTCCACTCAGCCCCTGGTGGGCGGCAATGACCGCTTGCAAGTCGGCGGCGGGCGCAGCTATGTGCTGGGCGGCCGCGGCAGCGATGTGATCACGGTCAACGCCAGCGATGCGCAGCGCCGCATTCTGGTGGGCGACAACGGTCAGATCGATTTCCTGGCCGGTCAGCCCAGCTTTGTGCAGAGCACCGGGCCGGATGTGGCCGACCTCACGCTGAACGTCGACACCTTTGTGCTGCCGGCCACCGGCAGCCAGGTCTTGCTGGGCGGCAATGGCCTGGATCAGCGCCTGGGCGGCGTCGCTGCGCGCGACATCCAATTGCCGGGCAACGGCAGCATCGATCTGCGCGACCCGCTCAACACGGTGATCAGCGTCACGGTGCTGGGTGAGTACGGTGAGCTTGGCCTGTTCGGCCGGCCGTTGACCAAGCCCGATCCGAATGGTGGCGGCGGCAATACCGACCCCATCACCGGCAGCCCCAGCGGCGAAGGCCAGGTGGGCGAGGACGGCCAACTCAGCGCCAGCGGCAAGCTCGGCCTGGAGGCCTTGGGCGGCGGGGCGGCGACCTTCCCGGTGCAGACTTTGGTGGGTCAGTACGGCCGCCTGAGCTTGTTGGCCGATGGCAGCTGGACCTATGTGCTGGACAACGCCAGTGCGCAAGTCCAGGCGCTCAAGAGCGGCGAAACCCGCTTGGACAGCTTCATCGTGCAAACCCTGGACGGCAGCAGCACCGTGGTGAGCATCACCGTCAAGGGCCAGGATGACGTCACGCAATTCAGTGGCGATTTGCAGGCGGCCCTTAGCGAAATCCATGGGGCGACCTTGTCGGGCCTGATCAGCTTCAGCAATGCCGATGCCGGCTTGCTGCTCTTGCAGGCTTTGCAGCGCCGCACAAGTTACGGCCAGTTCACTCTGACCGAGGGTGGCGCCTGGACCTATGTGCTCGACACGGCAATGGCCAGTGTGCAGGCCTTGCTGGCCGGGCAGGAGATCGAAGACACGGTCGAACTGCGCGCCAGCAATGGCACGGTGGCTTTGCTGCGCATTCGCATCACTGGCGTCAACAACACGCCCGTGTTTGGCGGTAGCGAGGCTGCTGTGGCCGTAGATGGCAGCCAGCAGCCCGTGGGCGGCCAGCTCACCGTTCTGGATGCTGATGCGGGTCAAAGCCTGTTTGTGGCCAAGCGCCAGAACAGCGCCTTCGGCCAATTCAGCTTGGCGGCTGACGGCAGCTGGCAGTACCAGCTGGATTACGGCTCCGCCGCACTGCAGGCCTTGGCCGAGGGTGAGGAACAACTGGATCGCTTCGACGTTTTCAGCGCCGATGGCAGCAAGACGCAGGTCGTGATCACGGTGCGCGGCATCAACAATGCCGCTGTGATTGGCGGCAACACCAGCGCGGGGCTCAAGGAAGACAGCCGTGAGCTGGCGCGTGGCCAACTCAGCATTGCCGATGCCGACACGGCTCAGAGCCGCTTTGTGGCAAGCCTGCAGCGCAGCGCCTTTGGCCAACTCAGCTTGCAAGCTGACGGAAGCTGGGTGTATCAGCTCGATGCTCAGTCCACCGCGCTGCAGGCGCTGGTCGAGGGCCAGCAGCAGGTCGACCGCTTTGAGGTCCGTAGTGTCGACGGCAGCGTCGTGGCGATCAGCATCAATTTGACCGGCGTGAACAACGCCGCGCAGATCAGCGGCAAGCAGACCGGTGTGGCATTGCAAGGCGACAGCCAGGCGGTGCTCGGCCAGCTGAGCGTTGTGGATGTGGATGCCGCGCAGTCTGCCTTCCGTGCCAGCCAACAGCAGGGCCAGTATGGTCAGCTGAGCTTGAAGGCGGACGGCCAATGGCAATACGTGCTGAATGCCGAGTCCAGCGCCGTTCAGGCCTTGCGCGAAGGCGATCTGAAGCAGGAGCGCTTCGAGCTGTTCAGCTTGGACGGCAGTGCGGTGTCGGTCTTGATCGATGTGCGGGGCACGGTGTCGCGCCAAGTCGATGTGATCGCCCGCGAACTGGAGCAAGCGCGCAACGAGGCGGGTGATGCGGCGAGTTTGCTGCTCGCCGGGTCTTCTAACGCGCAGCGCGGTGGTGTTAGCGGAATCGGCATGACCACGGCTGCAGCAAGCGGCTCCCCGAGCCAAGCGGCGATGCAAGTGAGCCAGGAGATGGGCAGCTTGCTGGGCAACCAGGCCGCGGCGCAGCCCGGCGCGGGCGCTGTTGTGGCGCTGGACTTGTTCCAGGCCGCAAGCGCGAACGCGATGGGCCAGGCTTCTCCGACCGCGTTTGAGCGCTTGCAGCAAACCCTGCGCGCCGCCGAACTCAGTAGTCCGCTGCAAGAGCGTGGCGAGCAAAGCGTCTTGGGCCTGGCCGCGAACGAGTCCTCTGAGCTTGCGCCTGTAGGTGCGTCAGTGGCGGCAAACGCCCCTCTGGTGACGAGCTATGCCCTGGGCGCGCAGCTGTTCTGGAACGCTCAGACCGCGGTTCAGTCGGCTGGTCGTGGCGGCCTGGACGCCTTGCGCGCTCACGCCTTCGACGGTGCTTACCAGGCCGCGATGGCTGGGATGGCTGGGCTGGACGAGTTGCAAAGCGCCACGGTGAGCACCACTGCCGAACTGCTTGGGGATAATGCGCAGCCGCTGCGGGACGGGGCGGCTGAGTCAAGCTCGCCCGAGACCGATGCGGCAGCTGTTGGCCCAGCGATGGCTTTGCCCAAAGCCAGCAAGGGCGAGGCCGCGGTGGCACCGCGGGCGGCTGCCGATGCGCAAGCCTTGTTGGCGGCCGGCTTTGGCCTGGCGGCGCTGGCGCGTCCAGCTTCCGCCGCAGCCGGCACCACACCGAAAGTGCGCTGGGATGCCATGCCGGGCGGCATGTCAGCCGGGCCGCGCAAACCCAGTGCAAACAACCGTTTTGGCAAGTAAGGCGCTGCCTGCAGCGCCAAGCTTGATCCCCTTTTTTTGTGAACGAAGAAACGAGACTATTGAATGAGCACCGAGAACAAATCTCCAGTCGAAGCCATGCCCCAAATCACTTGGGACGATTCCAAGATGGAGACCACCTACGCCAATGTCTGCAATGTGCTGGGCACGCGTGAGGAAATCATGTTGCTGTTCGGGGCCAACCAAGCCTGGCAGACGCAGCAGTCCGAGGTCAAGGTCGCTTTGTCCAACCGCATCGTGCTGAACCCCTATGCCGCCAAGCGTCTGATGACCTTGCTGGAACTGGGCTTGCGCGAATACGAAACCCGCTACGGCGAACTCAAGCTCTGAAGACGCAGCTCCTGAGGCCAATGGCGCTCGCTCAGTCGAGTGCCTGTTCTGGCCTGTTTCCATTCCCTTTCTGACGGTCTTCATGCTCGCGTCCTCTTCCTTCGTCGCCGCACCGGTCTGGCAATTGCTGCTGGACGGCCCTCGTGCGGGCGATCGCCAGGCCTTTCACGCCGCCTGGTTGCATACCTTGGTGCAAGGCCTGCAGCCGGGTGTCAGCGAGGCTGTCTTGGTGCTCGATGGGCGCCATCTGGACGCAGACCCTGGCGAGCTGCAGCCCGCCGCGCTGTGGCCTTTGCAACAAGCCCCCAGCCCGGCGCTGACTAGTTTGTGCGAGGAGGCCTTGGCCGTTCGCATGCCGCTGAATCGTCAGGGCATATTGGCTGTGCCGCTGCTGGATCAGCTGGGCGTGAAGGTGCCAGAGCAGGGTGCTGCTGCGCCGGTCTTGCACGGCGTGGTGGGCCTGGTCTTCCCGGCCGGGCAGGTGCCGCGGCATGCGCAAGACTGGTTGCGCTGGGGCTTTGGCTGGCTATTGGGTCAGGGCCATGGCAGCGCCACCTCGGGCGAGCGCCCCGACCTTGGCGAGCATGAGCAGGATGCCTTGCGCGAGCGCATGCTGCTCGCGCTGGAGTTGCTGGTGGCGGTGCTGAGCTGCAGCGACCCACAGGCGGCCTGCAATACCGCTGTGAACGAAGCCGCGCAGCGCCTGGGCTGCGACCGCGTCTCCATCGGCTTTGGCAATGGCCGGCGCGTGCGTCTGCAAGCCCTGTCCAACGCGGCGGATTTTTCCCGCCGGTTGGATCTGGCCCATGCCATCGAGGCCGCCATGGATGAGGCTTGCGATCAAGCCTGCCCGGTTCTCTGGCGTGGCGAGCATGCCGGCGAAGGCGACCCTATTTCTCAAGCAGCGCCGGACCCATCCGCCGCTGCTGTTGTGCACCGCGAGCATCAACAACTGGGCCGCGGTTTCGGTACGGACACGCTGCTGTCGGTGCCCTTTTTCCAGCCCAAGGAAGCCGAGCTGGGCCGGCACGCTTATGGCGTGATCTTGTTTGAATGGGCGGGCAAGACGCCCGATCCCCTGAGTTTGCAAATGGCCGAGGGCCTGCCGCCTTTGCTGGGCCGGCTCTTGCTGGAAAAGCGCCATGCCCGGCGTGCCTGGTATTTGCGCTGGCGCGATGGCCTGGAATCGCAGGCGCGTGCTCTGTTTGGCCCGCGCCATGCTTTGCGCAAACTGGGCGCGCTGGGCTTGGCGGTGGCGGCGCTATTCCTCGCCACGGCCACCGGTCCATTCCGCGTGGCCTCCCACGCGGCGCTGGAGGGCCAAGTCCGCCGTGTGGTTGCCGCGCCCTTTGATGGCTTTGTGGCCAGCTCCCTGGTGCGCGCCGGTGATGTGGTGCGGCAGGGGCAGGTGATGGCCTCGCTGGATGACCGCGATATGCGCCTGGAGGCCGAGAAGTGGAGCAGCCAGCAAACCCAGTACGCCAAGCAGGCGCAAGAGGCGCAAGCGCAGCACAGCCTGGCGCAGATTCAGATTTCAATGGCGCAGATTGCTCAGGCCGCTGCGCAGCGCCGCTTGTCCGAGGCCATGGCCGCGCGCAGCGCCATTCGTGCGCCGCTGGATGGCCTGGTGGTCAGCGGCGACCTTTCGCAAAGCCTGGGCGCGGCGCTGAAGAAAGGGCAGAGCCTTTTTGAGATTTCGCCGCTGGACGCTTATCGCGTGATCCTGCTGGTGGATGAGGCCGATGTGGACTTGGTGGCGGTGGGGCAGCGGGGTGAGCTGATGCTGACCGCCATGCCTGGCCGCACCTATCCCTTCACCGTGCGTTTGCTGACGCCTGTGGCTCAGGCCAAGGACGGCCACAATCAGTTCCGCGTCGAAGCCGTGCTGGACTTGCCGCCCGAGGCCGTGCGCCAAGCCCAGCTGCGCCCGGGCATGGAAGGCTTGGGCAAGATCGATATGGGTGAGCGCCGCCTGATTTGGATTTGGACCCACCGCATGTCGGACTGGCTGCGTCTGAAGCTGTGGCAATGGCTGGGCCTGTGAGCAAAGCATGAGCTCAAGCCTGTTTTCATCCGCCTGGTATCGCGTGGCCGAAATGCGCCCGCAGCTGCGCGGCCACGCCCGTCTGACCCGGCATCACTACCGCGGCAAGCGCTGGTATGTGCTGCAAGACCAGGCCAGCGGACGCTTCATGCGCCTCAACCCGGAGGCGCATCGGATTGTTGCGCTGATGGACGGGCAGCGCACCCTGGCGCAGATCTGGGCGCTGTGCTGCGAGAACCTGGGCGATACCGCACCGACGCAAGATGAAGTCCTGCAGCTCTTGACCCAGCTGCATCAGGCCAATGTGCTGCTGAGCGAGCGCAAGCCTGACCTAGAGGATTTGGACACGCGCCGACGCAAGCTTGGCTGGGCGCGGCTGAAGCAATACCTAGGCAATCCGCTGTCGCTGAAATTGCCGCTCTGGGATCCGGATCGTTTCTTGAGTGCCGTGGCGCGCTGCCTGCCGGCCGGGCTGCTGCCCTGGCTGGGGCTGGCGTGGCTGGCCTTGGTGGGCTCGGGCCTGGTGGGCGCGGCCTTGCATTGGGAAGAACTCAGTGCCGACATCAGCACCCGCATCTTCACCAGCGAAAACATGCTGCTGCTGGCCGTGGCCTTCCCGGTGCTGAAGATCATTCACGAGCTGGGCCATGGCCTGGCGCTCAAGCTTTTCGGCAACAGCTGCCATGAAATGGGGCTGATGTTTCTGGTGGCCGTGCCCGTGCCTTATGTGGACGCCAGCCAGTCGACGGCCTTGGTGTCCAAGCGCCAGCGCATGATCGTGGGCTTGGCCGGCATGATGGCCGAAATGGCGGTGGCCTCGCTGGCCTTGTGGCTGTGGGTGCAGGCGCAACCGGGTGTGGGCAAAGCGTTTCTGCATCAGGTGCTGGTGGCCGCCGGCGTCAGCACGGTGATCTTCAATGCCAATCCCTTGCTGCGTTTTGACGGCTATTACGTGCTGGCGGACTGGTTGGAGATCCCCAACCTCGGCCAGCGCGCCAATCAATACCTCGGCCATTTGATCAAGCGCCACTTGTTCCGCATCGGTGCGGATCAACCTGCCACCCAGTTCCATCCGCCGCTGACGCAGCGCGAGGCACCTTGGTTGCTGAGCTATTGCCTGGGCTCTTTTGTCTACCGCATGACGGTGGCCGTGGCCATTGTGCTGATGGTGGCGCAGCAGTTCTTCTTTATCGGCGTGCTGCTGGCCCTTTGGTCGGCCTGGGGCACGGTGGGCGCGCCGCTGCTCAAGCACCTCAAATACCTCTGGGCCCATCCTTCGCTGGACGGGCGGCGCGGCTGGGCCTGGACGCTGAGCCTGGGTTTGACTTCCGGCTTGGCAGCGTTCGTCTTCCTCGTGCCCGTGCCGTCCTGGACCAATACCGAGGGCGTGATCTGGATGCCCGAGCAATCCCGCGCCCGCGCCAGCCATGCCTGTTTTGGCACCGAGCTTTTGGTGGCGCCCGGCGCCCAGGTGGCTGCCGGGCAAGCGCTGCTGGGCTGTAGCGATCCTGAGCTGGACGCGCAGCTGGCCCAGGCCGATGCCAAGCGCAGGGAAATTGAGGCCCGGCTGTCGCAGGCGCAGGCCATGGATCGGCTGCAAGCCCAGGTGCAAGAAGCCGAGTTGCGCCATGTGCGCCAGCGCCTGGCTGATTTGCGCCAGCGTCGCGAGCAGCTCGCCATTACCAGCCCGGTGGCCGGGCAGTTTGTGATGGCTTCGCCGCAAGATTACCCAGGCCGCTTCTTCGATCGGGGTGAGCAACTTGCCTATGTGCTGCAGCCGCGCAGCTTCAGCTTGCTGGCCGTGGTGGGGCAAGGCGATGTGGATCAGGTGCGCACCCGCACCCGCCGCGTGGAGCTGCGCAGTGTTGAGAATGTGGGCCGCTTATTGGCTGCGAGCCTGGACCGTGAGGTGCCTGCGGCCACCAACCAGCTGCCCAGCATGGCCCTGGCCTTGCAGGGCGGCGGCAGCATCGGTCTTGACCCGGCCAAGGATCAGGCGGGCCAAGGCCCGCAGACCTTGAACAGCCTGTTCCAGTTTGAATTGCGCTTGCTGGGCGATGAATTGCCCAGTGCGGTGGGGCAGCGCGTGCATGTGCAGTTCGTGCATCCGCATGAGCCGCTGGCGCGCCAGTGGTACCGCCCGCTGCGTCAACTCTTCCTTCGTAGCTTCGCCACCTGATGCAGCGCACTCAGCCTTTTGCGCTCGGCTTCCGGGCCGATCCTTATGCACAGCGCCGCGACTGGGGCGAGATCTCGGTCTGGGACCGCGCGGCCGATTGGTGCGCGCGTCATCTGCTGCGCCGCGATCAGTTGTCGGCGCGCAGCTTGAATCGCTTTGTCGCCGCCGTGCACCGTGCCACAGCGGAACTGCAAGGCCTGCCCGCTGAAGCGTGGGGCCCGCAGATCGCGGAGCTTCGCCTTGCCCTGGGTCGCCAAGGCTTTACGCCAGCGTTGTGCGCCAAAGCCTTTGCGTTGATTCGTCTGCAGTCTCAGCGCAGCCTGGGCCTGGCGCATTTCGACACCCAACTCAAGGGCGCTTACGTCATGCTGCGCGCCCGCGTGCTGGAGATGGACACGGGCGAGGGCAAAACGCTCACTGCCAGCCTGGCCGCCGCAGCCGCCGCCTTGGGTGGCCTGGCGGTGCATGTGATCACGGTGAACGACTACCTGGCCGAACGCGATCGCAACAGCTTGCGCCCGCTGTACGAGGCGCTTGGCTTGAGTAGCGATGTGGTGCTGGAGGCCATGGATGAGTCCGCCCGCCGCGTCGCCTACCGTGCCGACATCGTCTACTGCAGCAACAAGACCGTGGTGTTCGACTATTTGCGCGACCGCCAGCATCTGGAAGAGCGTATGCAGGCTCTGCCCATGGCGCTAGCAAATATGCTGAAGCTGCAAGGCCAGCGCCCAACCACCTTGCGCGGCCTGCACTTTGCCATCGTCGACGAAGCGGACAGCATCTTCATCGACGAGGCGCGCACGCCGCTGATTCTGTCGGCCCAGCGCGCCGACCCCGCCGCCCAAGCCTATGCGATTCAGGCCATGGCGCTCGCCGAGCAGCTGCGCCTGCCTGAGCATGCGTTTTTGGAGGCCGGCCAGGTCCGCTTGACGCCGGCGGGTCGCGATCATCTGCGCGCCTGCCTGCCGGTCTTGCCGCCGGTCTGGCATGCGCCTTTGCGCAGCGAGGAAGCGGTGCTGCAAGCGCTCACCGCGCTGCATGTTTATCAACGCGATGTGCATTACATCGTGCATGAAGGCAAGGTGCAGATCGTTGACGAGAACACCGGCCGCGTGATGGCGGATCGCTCTTGGGAGCGAGGTTTGCATCAGATGGTGGAGGTCAAAGAAGGCGTCGAGCAGTCTGCGGCGCGCGAGACTCTGGCGCGCATCAGCTATCAGCTCTTCTTTCGCCGCTATCTGCGCCTGGCCGGCATGACCGGCACTTGCCGCGAAGTGGCGGCCGAGATCGAAGCGGTGTTCGGCCCGGCCGTCACCCGGGTGCCGCCGCGCAAGCCCTCTTTGCGCCAGGCGCAAGGCGAGCAGTTGTTGGCGACCATGGCTTTGAAGTGGGCGGCGGTGGCGCAAGCCGTGCGGTGCCGCTTGGCAAAGGGTCAGCCGGTGTTGGTGGGCACACGCTCGATCGCTGCCTCAGAAGCGCTCAGCGCCGTTTTGCATGCGCATGGCCTGCCGCACGTGGTGCTCAATGCCAAGCAAGATGCCGACGAGGCCGCCATCGTCGAGGCCGCAGGCCAGGCCGGGCGCATCACCATTGCCACCAATATGGCCGGGCGCGGCACCGATGTGCCGCTCAGCGAGGCCGCACGCGCGGCAGGTGGCTTGCACACCATCCTGACTGAGCGCCATGACAACGCCCGGGTTGATCGCCAGCTGATCGGCCGCTGTGCCCGCCAGGGCGATCCCGGCAGCTGGGAGGCCTTGCTCAGCTTGGACGATGAGTTGCTGGCGCAGCGGCCTAGCCGCGTGCTGGATGCGCTGCGCCAGGTGCTTTTGAAGCACCCGGGTCAGCGCCAGGCTCAGCGTCTTGGCTTGTGGCTGTATCGCCGCGCCCAGGCGCGCAAAGAACGTGAACATGGCCGCGTGCGGCGCAATCTTTTGAAGACCGATTTCCAAACGCGGCAGTCGCTGTCGTTCAGTGGACAAATGGAGTGACGATGATGAATTTTCCGACCCCTGCGGGTCATTCTTCCGCCAGCGAACTGGCCCCAGCTTTGCCGGGCGCTCGCGTGCTGTCGCGCAGCCTGGCCTTGCTGGCGCTGGCTGTGGGCTTGTCTTTTGGGCCCCTGCCGGATTCGCAGGCGCAGCCGATGTTGAGCCCTGCGGATCTGGCCCGGCTGAATGCGGCTGGGCCTGCAGCGCCTATGCCAATTGCGGAGACCTTGTGCCTGATCGAGCCCTCGCAAGAGGTCAATGTGGGAACGCCGGTTGATGGCGTGCTGGAGGGTATTTATGCCGACCGCGGCGATATGGTTCGCGTCGGCCAGGTGCTGGCGCGTTTGAGTTCTGGCGTGGAGCAGGCGGCCGCCGATTTGCAAGCGGCCAAGGCCGAGTTTGGCGCCCGCAAGCGCGCACGTAACGAGGAATTGCATCGCAAGGAGCTGATCTCTCAGCATGAGCTCGATGAGCTCAGCACCGAGCTGCAAATCGCCGAGCTGGAACTCAAGGAACGCCAAGAGCAGCTCAAGCTGCGCGCGGTGGTCAGCCCCATCAACGGCGTCATCGTCGATCGCCTGCGTAACCGCGGCGATTTGGTCAAGCAAGAGCGGATTTTTCGCATCGCCCAGATCGACCCCTTGCATGTGGAGGCCGTGGTGCCGGCGAGCCGTTTTGGCCGCATTCAGGTCGGCCAAAGCTACGACGTTCAACTGCTGCTCGCCGGTGGGCGCGTACGCGCTCAGGCGACCCAGGTGGATCGTGTCATTGACGCCGCGAGCAACACCTTTCGCGTGCGCCTGAAGCTCGCCAATCCCAATCATCTGATTCCTCCTGGCCAGCGTTGCCAGATCCAGTTCGGCGCCCCGCGCAGCTGAGCCTGACATAGACAAGCGCTTTAGATCCTAAAAACTATGAAAACATTGAACCGTCCAACGGGAGTACAAGCTAACTCGCAGGCCAAGCTGACTTGTGCCTTGCTGATGTTTGCACCGGTGCTGGCGCCGGCAGCCAACCCGGAAGTGGAGCGTCCGGATGTGGGTGTGGTGGCGGAAAGCCTGCGCCGCGCCGATGAGCGTCCGGCCTTGCCGCGCCCTGCAGCCAAGACCGTGATCCGCGCCAATCAGCCGCGTGTGCAAACGGGGCTCAGCGGCCTGCGCATGTCCCTGGGTGAGTTGCGCTTTGAGGGGGATTCGGGCGTGTCCAGCACCGAGCTGAACAAGGTGCTGGCACCTTGGGCCGGGCGTGAGCTGAGCTTTGCGGAATACGAGTCCGCCGTGCATGCGGTGGCGCAGTACTTGCGTGAAAACGGCCACCCGCAGGCCGAGGTCAAGGTCTCGACCGCGCAGGTGCAGGGCGGCCAAGTGGCCATCGCCATTCAAGGCCTGTCGCCAGCGGCTTCATCCACCCGGCTCGCGCAAGCGTCCGCCGTGCCCGAGGTGGCGCCGCAACAAGCCGAGCCGCGCGTTTTCGTCAAAACCTTCAAGGTGGACGGCGTGGTGCAGGTCGCGGCAGCCGAGATTCAGGCCAAGCTGGAGCCTTTTGCCGAGCGCGCCCTGACACTGCAGCAACTGGATCAGGCCACGGCCGCGGTGGCTGGCCTGCTGCAAGAAAAGGGCTATGGCCTGGCGCAAGCCTATTTGCCGCCGCAGCGCATCGACAGCGGCGAAGTCACGATTGCCGTGCAACAAGGTGTGGTGGATGCCACGCCGGGCCAGCGCGGGCTCAAGATCGAGGGTGCTGGCGAGCGTGTGCAGGCCAAGGTGATTGAAGACGTTCTGGCGCCGGCAGTGCGCCCGGGCGAGCCGCTGAACACGCAGGAGTTGGACCGCGCCTTGCGCTTGGCGGCCGAGGTGCCGGGCATCAAGTCCGCACGCGCCGCTTTGAGCCCGGGCGAGCAGCCTGGCAGCACACAGGCCGTGGCCACGGTGGAAGAGGCGCGTCTGGTCAGCGGCTCGGTCTGGGCGGACAACCATGGCAGCCCTTATGTGGGCACCGGTCGCAGCAATGCCCTGGTGAACCTCAACAGCCCGGCCGGATTGGGCGAGCAGTACAGCCTCAATCTGAGCCATTCCTCGGGCATGGACAGCGTCAAGCTGGCCTCGCAGATGCTGGTGGGCCCGCAAGGCGGCAAGCTGGGTGCCTCTTGGTCGAATATGCGCATGAACCTGGGCCAGGACGTGACGGCGCTGGACTTGAACAGCCGCAGCACCATCTTCTCGCTGTTCGGCAGCCAGCCCTTGGAGCGCTCGGTGCGCCGCAACAGCACGCTGCTTGCAAATCTGGATATCAAGCGCCTCGACAACAGCGTGGTCGGCACGCTGCGCCAGACGCGCTCGCTCGACGTGGGCAGCCTGACTTGGATGGGCGATGCGCTGGATGGCAGCGGCGCTCAGTGGGCCTGGAATGGCACCGCCTCGCTGGGCCGCTTGAGCGCGCCTGAGAGCTCGGATCTGGCCGCTATGGACCGGCAGACGGCCCGCAGCATCGGCTCCTTCGGCAAGCTCAATGCGGGCTTCAGCCGCTTGGCCCGCCTGGCGGCGGATCCGGCCTGGTCCTTCTACGCCAGCTTGTCCGCGCAGTTGGCGAGCCGCAATCTTGACGGCGCCGAGAAGTTCCAGCTCGGCGGCCCGACCGGCGTGCGCGCTTACCCCGTGGGTGAGGGCCTGGGTGACGAGGGCTGGCTGGGCACGGCCGAGCTGCGCTACAGCTTCCCCTTGCCTCAGGGCCAGATGCAGCTGTTCGCCTTCTACGATGCCGGCGGCCTACGCCAGTACAAGGATCTGTGGCAAAACGCGCTGCCGGCCGGCCGCCCCAATTACTTCACACTGAATGGCGCAGGCTTTGGCGCTCAAGTCAGCTATCAAGACCAAGGCAGCGTCAGGTTTGTCTTTGCCAACAAGCTGGGCAGCAACCCCAACCCCACGGCATCGAACACAGACAGCGATGGTCAGTCCAAGAACAGCCGCATCTGGGTCATCGGCAACATCGCCTTCTGAAGCAGCTACGCGCGAGACAAGAACAATGAGCAAGAATTCTCACCCTACGCAAATGGCCTGCCGCAAGGCGCTGGCCTATTTCCCCCATCCGCTGAGCAGCTTGTCGGTGGCCGTGTCCCTGGCTTTCCAGCCGCTGTGGCTGCTGTCGGCCCAGGCCGCGCCGCCAGCACCTAATGCCTTGCCTGTGGGTGGCCAGGTGGTGGCCGGCCAGGCGCTGATCACGCAAACCGGCCAGCAAATGCTGGTGCAGCAAAACAGCCCCAAGCTGATCACGAACTGGCAGAGCTTCAATGTGGGCAGCCAGGCCGCCGTGGTGTTCCAGCAGCCGGGCAATGCCTCGGTGGCGTTGAACCGCGTGCTGGCGGGCGATGCCTCGCAAATCATGGGCAAGCTCAGCAGCAATGGGCAGGTCTTCCTGATCAACCCGCAAGGCGTTGTCTTTGGCAACACGGCACGGGTCGATGTTGGCGGCTTGATGGTGTCCTCGCTGCCGATGGCAGACAAAGACTTCCTGAGTGGCAATTACCAGTTCGGTGGCAGCGCCATCGATGCCGCACAGGCCGGCCTGATCCGCAATGAGGGCCAGATTCAAGGCCGTTATGTGGTGCTGGTCGCTCCAGAGCTCGAAAACAGCGGCCGCATCGAGGCGGCGCAGGGTCAAGTCGGCTTGCTGGCTGGCAGCGGCGCCAAGCTGCAACTGGATGCCGAGGGTTTGGTGTCGGTGCAACTGGATGCGTCCACGCGCGCCCGCATTGACAACAGCGGTGCCATCCTGGCCGACGGCGGCCGCGTGCTGATGAGCGCGCAAGCTGCCGCACCCGGACTGGCTGCGGCCATCAATCAAAGCGGCACGGTGCGCGCAGACAGCTTGCAGCAGCGCAATGGCGAGATTTGGCTGGACGGCGGCCGCGGTCGCGTTGAGCTGCAAGGCCAAACCCTGGCGCAAGGCGGCGCCGGCCTGAGCGGCGGCAAGATCGTCGCCACGGCTGCGCAGGTGGCGGTGGATGGCCGTGTGGATGCCTCCGGCCAGCAGGGCGGCGGTACGGTGCTGCTGGGCGGCGGCGTGCAGGGCAAAGACGCCAGCGTGCGCGAAGCCGGCCGGCTTGGCTTGAGTGCGAACAGTGTGGTGGCGGCCGATGCGCTGAGCAGCGGGCAGGGCGGCCAAGTGGTGGTGTGGTCCGCCGAGCGCAGCAGCTTGGCCGGCCAGATCAGCGCCAAGGGTGCGGGCGGCGCCAAGGGCGGCTTCATCGAAACCTCCAGCCGTGGCCAGCTCGATGTGGGCGGCCGGGTGCAGACCGGTGCCGGCGGCACCTGGCTGCTGGATCCGGCATCGCTGACCATCGACGCCAGCAACAAGGCGGTCTATGAAGGCCAGCTCAATGCGGGCGGCAATGTGCTGGTGCAGGCCGACAACACCATCAACATCAACGACGACCTGTCCAAGACCGCCGGTGGCGACGCCACGCTGCAGTTCAAGGCCGATGGTGTCGTTAGCCTGGTCAGCGGCAAGGCGATTTCATCTCTGGTTGGCAAGCTCAATATCGACTTCTGCGGCAGTGCCACTGGGGCTTGCAGCACGGTAGGCGGCGGCAGTGTCAATCTGGCCGGTCAGCTGGCGACCAATGGCGGCAGTGTCAACTTCTACAAGAACACCACCCTGGCCAGTTCGGCGCCAATCTCGACCAAGCTGCTGGGCGTGAGCTCGGGCGCCTCGGGCGATGTCGTCTTTCACAAAGATGTGACTCTGGCATCCTCGACCTTGGGGGTCAGTATCAGCAGCCAGGGCGCGCAAAGCGGCTCGACCTATGTGGGCAGCGGCGGCCTGATTGAGTTCAAGGGCAAGATCGAATCCGGCGTGGTCGCCAGCATCGGCAGCTTGGTGCCGCAAGGCCTGACCCTGGACACCACCGGCACCGTGCCGGGCGCCATCACCCTGGGCGATAGCGTGGGTACGGTGGCAGCACCACTGGGCAAGCTGGTGCTGGCCGGGCCTACCGAAGTGGCGCTGAATGCGGCTGAAGTCAATCTGCGCGCCACTTCTGGTGATGTGCTGACGGCTTCGTCCGCCTTGGGTACGCCTAAGCTGGTGCTGGGTGCAGCGACCACCGATATCCGCGTCACCGGCGGCACGGTCAATGGCGTGACGGGTTATGCCGACTACAAGCAGGAAACCTTTGACATTGGCGTCAACGATGCGTCGGCACGGACCTTGACCATCACGTCGGATCGCTCGATCAAGATCAAGAACCGCAGCATTGACGGCGAAACCAATGCCGGCGCCAGCACACTGACGCTGAACCTGAAGTCTTACCAGGCCGATGCAGCCGGCGGTGGCGCGATTCATCTCAACAACGCCACCCTCAAGACCAATGGCGGCGCCTTGCAGCTGGGCGGCAGTGGCACAGCGGCCAATGGCGCGGCGGTGGGCACGGCGAATGACCCGGATGGCAATACCGACGGCATTCAGATCTTCAACAGCCAGATCGCCTCCAAGGGCGGCAATATCAGCCTGAACGCGCGTGCGCCGGACAGCTTGGCCGGCGGCGCCGGTGTGCATATTTTTGGCCTCAGCACCCTGGACAGTGGCAGCGGCTCCCTGAGCATTCAGGGCGCGGTAAACCAAGCCTCCAGTGCCGGCAATAAAGATGCGGTCTTGATCGGTGAAGGCAGCTCCTCGCAGGTGTCGCTGCTGGCCAGCGGCAATGGCGCGATCAGCATCCAGGGTGATGCCAGCGGTGTCGGCAGCAATGTCACCTCCGGCTCGCGCTATGACGGCGTGATCATCTCGCAAGGCGCGTTGGTGAAAACCGCCGCCGGCAATATCCGCGTGATCGGCAAGGGCGGTGGCGGGAACGACTATGTGTCGGACCAGAACCATGGCGTGCGCCTGGACACGCTCAATACCCGCGTGCTGTCCGACAGCGGCAATATCCTGATCGGCGGCGTGGCCGGCGGCAAGATGGGCAGTTACGGCGTGTTCGCCGCAGGCAATGCCATGTGGCTGGGCCGCCTGGATGGCGGCAGCGCCACCGGCAATATCGATCTGGTGGCCGACAGCCTCTTCCTCACCAATAGCAGCTCGGCACGCCTGAAGGCGGCCAGCAGCGGTGAGCTGCGCCTGCGCAGCTGGACGGATAGCCGCGACATCCTGCTCGGCAGCGCCGACAGCAATGGCTGGGGCAGCGCCCTGGGCCTGTCCAGCAGCTGGTTCAGTGGCAGCAATGCCATCTTCCAAGGCGGCTTCAGCCATGTCACCGTGGGCGGCGCGGCCGAGACCCCGGTGGCCGGCAAGGGCACGCTGACGGTGGACGCGGCCACCACCGTGCGCGACAACCTGAATCTGGCCATGCAGGGCAGCGGCGGCAAGGTGCAGCTCAATGCCGCACTGACGGTGCAAGGCGCCAGCGGCGTGGCCAATGCCGATAAGCGCACGGTCTCGCTGCGCGTGGATCAGGGTGCGGCCGGCGCCGGCTTGCTGAGCGTGGACAAGCTGCAGCTGATCGGCAAGGGCGACTTTGTGCTGAGCGGCCCCAATTTGGTCACCACTTTGGCCGGCAATGGCCTGGATGGGCAAGTGGCCTTCAACAACGCACAGGCGCTGAGCGTGGGCAGCGTGGGTTCGACCAGCTACGGCGTCGCCGATGGGCCGGCCGTGGGCCTGAGCACCATCAACGACAAGGCCGTTAGCCTGAGCAGCAGTGCCGGCAATCTGAGCCTGGATCAATCCATTCAAGTGGGCCAAGGGCGGGTGAGCTTGCAGGCCTTGGCCGGTGCCGTCAATGAGACCGGCAGCGCCATCGTCAGCGCCGATCAGTTGGCGGTGCAAGCCCTCAACGGCGGCAGCCTGATGAATGCGAACACGGTTCGCGGCTTGGCGGTGCGCGTCAACGGCAGCAACCAGGACCTGAGCTTCAAGAATCAGGGTGCGCTGACGCTGGAAGCCGTGGCGGCCACGCCGTCCATCAATGTGGCAGCAGTCAGCGGCGTCAACGTGAGCGGCACGGCCTGGCTGGAGAGCCAGACCGGCGGCATCAACCAAACCGAGGCGGTGCAAGCCAGCAAGCTCGGCCTGCAAACCCAAGGCGATATCGCCCTGGATCTGCAGCGCAATGGCGTGGCCCCGAACCGGGTGGGCACCGTGGCGGCTCGCAGCACCAACGGTGAATTCAAGCTGCTCAACGGTCAGGCTTTGACCATCGGCGCGGTGGGCACTGCAGCCGCTGGCAACACCTTGGCAGGCATTGACACGAGCAGCGCGGCCCGTGGCGTGCGCGTTGACGTGGCCAATGGCAATCTGGTGCTGGCCAATAGCGTCAATGCCGGTAGCGCCAGCGTGAGCCTCAGCGCCACCACCGGCGGGGTCAACGAGTTGCACGTGGCCAATGGCCCCGAAACCATGGCTCCCATCATCACCGCCGGGCGTTTGCAGGTGTCCGCACAGGACCACTCCGACCTCAGCAATGACAACGCGGTGGGCGTGCTCGCCGTGAATATGGCGGGTGCAGCGAAGGACTTCACCTTCGTGGCCAAGGACGGCTTGCTCATCGACAGCGTCAGCGATATCGGCGGTCGCCAGGTGGACGGCCTCAATGTCAGCGGCAATGCCTGGCTGCAAGCCAAGAACGGCACGATCACCCAGACCCAGGCGGTCAAGGCCGGCGGCCTGGCGGCCAAAGCCAGTGGTGCCATCACGCTTGATCTGGGCGCGGGCGCCACGCCGTCCAACCTTATTGGCAAGCTGGCCGCTGCCAGCGCGAGCGGCAGCGTCAATGTGCTGAACAATGCGGCGCTGCAGGTCAGCAGCGTGGGCACGGCGGCAGGCAATGCGCTTGCGGGCGGCCCGCTGCAAGGCGTCAGTACGAACAACCAGGACATCACCCTGCGCACGGCGCAAGGCCGCATCGGCCTGGATCAGTCCATCACGGCCGGCTCGGCGGTGCTGAGCTTGGAAGGTGCTGGCGGCGTGCAGCAGAGCGGCGGCAGCCTGAGCGCCGATCGCCTGCGCGTGCTGGCAACGGGCAGCGGTGCCATCGACCTGCAACAAGCGGGCAACCGTGTGCGCGTGCTGTCTGCCTCGGCCGCCGATGGCAGCATCGCCTACCGCGATGCGGATGCTTTGGAAGTCGGTACCGTGACGGTGGCCTTGGGTGGCCTGGCTGGCAGCACAGTGGGTGTCAGTAGCGCTGCGACCGGCAAAGACCAGCTGATCAAGACAGGCGGTGCTTTGACGCTGAGTCAGAACCTGGCGGCAGGCCGTGGCGTGGTGAATCTGGAGAGCGCGACCGGCGGCATTGCCCAGGTCGGCGGCGTCATTCAGGCGGACAAGCTGCGTGTGCTGGCCGAAGGCAGCGGCGCGGTGGATCTGCAGAACGCCAATACGGTGGGTGTGCTGGCGGCACGGGTGCAAAACGGCACCTTGGCCTTCAATAACGCGGCCGCCTTGACAGTGGGCAGCGTCACCCGCAGCCTCGGCGCGGCGAGCAGTGATGCAACGATTGCAGGCGTCAACACCGCCGCAGGCAACCAGCAGCAATTGATCAAGAGCGCAGGCAAGCTGAGCCTGGAGCAAGGCCTCGCGGCCGGCACGGCCATGGTCAATCTGGAAGCGGCCAACGGCGGCATTCAGCAGACCGGTGGCGTGATCAGCGCCGACAGCCTGCGTGTGCTGGCCGGTGGCAGCGGTGCGGTGGATCTGCAAAAGGCCAATGCCGTCAAGGTGCTGGCCGCCAAGGTGCAGGGCGGCACATTGGCCTTCAACAACGCGCAAGCCCTCAGCGTGGGCAGCTTGACCCGCAGCGTGGGGCAGGGCGCTGGCGTGGCCGTGGCCGGTGTGGACACCTCGACCGGTAATGGCGAGCAGTTGATCAAGAGTGCTGGCAAGCTGACTCTGACGCAAGCCCTGAGCGCCGGCAGCGCCACCCTCAGCCTGGAAGTTGCCAACGGCGGCATCCAGCAAAGCGGAGGTGTGATCAGCGCCGACAAGCTGCGCATCCTGAGCACAGGCAGCGGCGATGTGACGCTGCAGCAGGCCAATCAGGTGGCTAACTTGGCCGCTCAAGTCAACGGCGGCAACTTGGCATTCAACAATGCCCAAGCCCTGACGATTGCGGCGCTGGCGCGCACTGTCGGTGCCGATGCAGGCGTCAGCCTGGCCGGGCTGGACACCAGCGCGGCCAATAAAGACCAGCGCATTCAGAG
Organism: uncultured Roseateles sp.; assembly: GCF_945956965.1. Classification (GTDB taxonomy): domain Bacteria; phylum Pseudomonadota; class Gammaproteobacteria; order Burkholderiales; family Burkholderiaceae_C; genus Paucibacter_A. Next base: position 26,019 of record NZ_CAMFJS010000005.1, on the reverse strand, counting down.
CAGCGGCGCGCTGACCCTGGCCCAAGGCCTGAAGGCCGGCAAAGGCACGGTTGAACTGCTGGCCAGTAATGGCGGCATCAGCCAAACCGGCGGCAGCGTGTCTGCGGCGCAGCTCAAGCTGACGGCCGAGGGCAGCGGCAATGTCGATCTGCAACAAGCCAATGCGGTGGGCACGCTCAGCGCCAAGGTTAATTCCGGCGATTTGGACTTCGTCAACGCCGGGGCCCTGACCCTGGCTACGGTTGACACGGCCGCAGGCAATAAGGCGCAGCGCATCCGCTCCGGCGGCAAGCTGACGCTGACCGAGCAGATGCAAGCCGGCAGCGGCAGCATCAGCCTGGAAAGCGCCAGCGGCGGTATCGCCCAAACGGCGGGCAGCGTCCAGGCTGGCCAGTTGAACCTGCGTGCCCAGGGCAGTGGTGATGCTGATCTGCAGCAGGCCAACCGGGTCGGTACGCTGGCCGCTAACGTGGCCGGCGGCGGCCTCAACTTCCGCAATGCGGCTGAGTTGAAGCTGGCGGCCATCGATACCTCGGCCGCCAACAAGGATCAGCGCATCGTCAGCGCCGGTCGCCTGACCCTGAGCGATGCCGTCAACGCCGGCAGTGGCGCAGTGAATCTGGAAAGTGCCGCTGGCGGCATCAGCCAGACCGCGGGCCTGGTGAAGGCCGGCAAGCTCAATGTAGCGGTGCAAGGCACGGGCAATGCCGATATGCAGCAAGCCAACCGCGTGGGCACGCTCAGCGCGGTGCTCGCCGATGGCGCGCTGTCTTTCGCCAACGCGCAGGCCTTGACGGTTGGCGTGGTCAACACCGCGGCGGGCAATAAGGATCAGTTGATCAAGGCCACAGGCGGCCTGACATTGAGCGATCAGCTCCTGGCGGGCAAGGGCGCCCTGAACCTGGAAGTGCAGGGCGGCGGCATCCGCCAGACCGGCGGCGTCTTGAACGCTGACAAGCTGCGCGTCCAGGCCACAGGTGCCGAGGCGGTGGAACTGCGTCAGGCCAACCGCCTGAGCGGCGTGGCCGCACAGACCGAAGGTGCTTTCGCGCTGGAGAACGCGCAGAGCCTGAACGTGGCCGAGGTGGGCAATACCAAGGGCGTGCAGGCCGGTGGTGAGGTCTACATCCGTGCGGCGGGTGATCTGGGGCTGGATGCGGCAGTGCGCAGCAGCGCGGCTTCGCAACAGGCCGTTGTTCTGGCCGCGACCCAAGCCTTCCGCAACCGCGCCGGCGCGCAAGCGGTTCGGGCCGATGCGGGTCGTTGGCTGATTTATGACGACAACCCGGCGCTGGACCTGAGCCGCCTGGGCGGCCTGCCATTCGCCTTCATGCAGACGGGCGTGACGCTGGCCAACCTGCCACCGCAAGAGGTGCTGGGCCAAGGTTCGGGCTACCTGACCACGGCCAAGCTGCTGCCGCCGGAGCAGTTCGCGCGCTTGGTGGGCGGCACGACGCAGGCTGAGAACTCGGGCAATCTGGCCACGCACATTGGCGCTTCGCGTCCGCTGGCGGCCTCGCTCAGTGGCCCGGCATGGTCGCAAACGGATGCGGCTCTTGGGCTTCAGCAAGCGCCTCTGGCGCAAGACAGCAGCCGTCTGCAAACCTCCTGGTCGGTGAAGTTGCAGGCCGGTCAGCGCTTTGTCAGCGATGTGGCCGCCTTGCTGGGGCAGACACCCGCCGGCCTTGAAAAGCTGCAAGTGGCCGATGGCGCTGAGCTGCCAGCCTGGTTGCATTACGACGCCAACAAGCGTCAATTTGCCGGGCTGGTGCCACCCGATCTGGCCAAGCCCATCCGGGTGCGGGTGCAGTTGCAAGCGGCCAAGGACAAAGCGCCCCAGGCCTTTGAACTGGACTTCGTGCCCTGAAATGAGTGCCGGCTTAGTCCGGCCTCTTCCGGCTTCTTCCGGCATTTCACGCGGGCTCGAAAGGCGGCTTGGCGGCGCTGAATATGCGGGGCGCCTTGTCGGCCTTGCAGTTCGGCGCGGCCAGTCCGGTCTGAAAAAAACATGGCGCCGCAAGCCTAAGCCGGCCTGACTTGACTCAGGCTGGCTTGGGCTTGCGGCGCCATGCTGTTATGCGCGCTGGCCGGCGCAATATCAGCCGGGCAGCGTCGCGATCCAGGCTTATTCGATGTTTTGCACCTGCTCCCGCAGCTGTTCCACCGCCACCTTCATCTCCACCGAGATATTGGTCAGCTCCAGCGCCGCGGCCTTGGAGCCAAGGGTGTTGGCTTCGCGGTGCAGTTCCTGGATCAGGAAGTCCAGGCGTTTGCCGATCTCGCCGCCCTTTTTGAGCAGGCGGGCGATTTCCTCGAGGTGGGCGCGCAAGCGGGCCAGCTCTTCCGCCACATCGATGCGGATGGCGTAGGCGGCCGCTTCGTTGAGGGCGCGCTCGCGCAGGTTTTCTTCGGGGATGGTCTGGCCGGCGCCGGTCGTCACCAGGGCTTCTTGCCAGCGCTCCAGAAAGCGCTGCTGCTGGCGTTGCACGATGGCGGGCAGCATGGGCTCGGCCGCGTCGGCCAGTTGACGCAGGTGCTGGATGCGTTCCAGCAGAATCGCCACCAGCTTTTCGCCTTCGCGCTCACGGGCTTCCAGCAGGCCTTGAATACAGGCGCGGGCGGCTTCCATGGCCGGCTCGTCCAGCTTCTCGCTGGCATTGCCGCTGCCCTTGCACCATTGCAAAGCTTCATGCACCGACAGGGCTTGCGCCTTGGGCAGCCAGCCCTGCACCGTGTCTTGCAGGCGTGAGAGCTTGTTGAGCTGATCCGGCTGAGGCTGCGGCCAATGGCTGTCGCCCTCGCGCTGGGTGTTGATGCGCAGTTCAATCTTGCCGCGCTTGAGCTTGGCGGTCAGCAGCTCACGCAGGGCAGGCTCCAGGCCGCGCAAATCCTCGGGCATGCGAAAGCCCAGGTCGAGAAAGCGCCCGTTGACCGAGCGAATCTCGACGCTGACCGAGGCGTTGGCCGTGGTCTGCTGGGCTTGATTGTCACTGGGCGAACCCGTGGGTTTGGACTGCGAGCTGGCGCTGGCATATCCGGTCATGCTGTAGACTGGCATCTAGCGTCCGGTGTGGAAATAAAAGTCGATTATGTCAAAGCCGAAACCGGCCCCACTGCCCGCAGGAACTGTGGTGGGGGGCTACCAGATCATCAAGCGATTGGCTGCCGGTGGATTCGGCGTTGTCTATCTGGCCGAAGATCCCGAGCGCCACTTGGTGGCCCTGAAAGAATACCTGCCCTCCAGCTTGGCGGAGCGCTCGCCGGGTGAGCTGACGCCCCGAGTCAAACCCGAGAAGCAGCCGCTCTACCGCCTGGGCCTGAAAAGCTTTTTCGAAGAAGGCCGTTCGCTGGCGCAGATCTCGCATCCGAGCGTGGTCTCGGTGCTGAACTTCCTGCGCGAGAACGAAACCGTCTACATGGTGATGAACTATTTGCAGGGCGACACCCTGCAGGATTTCATCGTCACCGCACGGGACTTGAAGCGCGACAAGGTCTTCCGCGAGTCCACGATTCGCAGCCTGTTCGACGAAATCCTGCGCGGCCTGCGCATCGTGCACCAGCACAAGATGCTGCACCTGGACATCAAGCCGGCCAATATCTTCATTACCAATGAAAACAAGGCAGTCTTGCTGGACTTTGGCGCTGCGCGCGAGGTGCTGAGCAAGGAAGGGAACTTCATCCGCCCCATGTACACGCCCGGCTTTGCCGCGCCCGAGATGTACCGGCGCGACGGAGCCCTGGGGCCGTGGACCGACATCTACGCCATTGGCGCTTGCATCTACGCCTGCATGCAGGGCTATCCGCCTAACGATGCACCTCAGCGGCTTGAGAAAGACCGGCTGGCGCTGAGCTTGTCGCGTTTGCGCAATGTCTATTCCGACAATCTGATCGAAGTCACCGAATGGTGCATGTCGCTGGACCCGCTGGCGCGGCCGCAAAGCGTGTTCGCTCTGCAAAAGGAGTTGTCGCGTGAAACCGAGCGGCGCTACACCAAGCTCAGCTTCAGCGAGCGCCTCAAGTTGCAACTGGAGAACTTGAAGACCGGGGCCAAGGCGTGAGGTTCAGCACCTATCAGGTGAGCCGACGCGGCGGGCGCGAGAAGAACGAAGACCGCATGGGTTACTGCTACACCCGTGACGCCGGCCTGTTTGCCCTGGCCGATGGCATGGGCGGTCACCCAGAAGGCGAGGTGGCGGCGCAGCTGGCCTTGCAAACCCTGGCCGCGATGTTTCAGCGCGAAGCCAAGCCCATGTTGGCTGACCCCGAGAAGTTTCTGCAAGACGCGGTACAGATCGCGCACCAGCAAATCCTGCGCTACAGCGCCGACAAAGGCCTGAGCGATACCCCGCGCACCACGGTCGTGGCCTGCATTTTGCAAGGCAGCACCGCGCACTGGGCGCATTGTGGCGATTCGCGCTTGTACATGCTGCGCGCCGGCCGCCTGGTGGCCCGCACCCGCGATCATTCCTATCTGGAGCTGCAGGCGGCGCTGGGCCGTTCGCCGCAAGCGGGTGAGAATTTCAATCGCAATGTTTTGTTCACTTGTCTGGGCAGCCCGGGGCGGCCGATGGTGGATTGCTCCGGCCCCATGCAGCTGGAGCCGGGTGACCGCCTGATGCTGTGCTCCGATGGTTTGTGGGGCACGGTGTCGGACGAAACCATCACCATTCAGCTGGCGACCCGACCGGTCGCCGATGCAGTGCCTGAGTTGGTGGAGCAGGCACTGCGCAATGGCGGCCCCCGCTGCGACAATGTCACGGTGCTGGCGGTGGAGTGGGAGGGCGTGGGCGAGGCCGGCGTGGATTCCACGCAGGATCTGAGCGACCAGGGCTATTCCTCCACGATCCAGAGCCTGGACCTGGGTAACGAGCGCCGCTTCGAGATGGATGAGGCCGAGATCGAACGCTCGGTGCGCGAGATCAATGAGGCCATCAAGCTGGCGGGCACCCGCAATAGCGCGGCAAATGTCCAGGCCGCCCCAGCACCCCAGCTCAGTGTCGCGCCAGCCCAGGCCCTGCGTTCGTCCATGCCGGGTCTGCGCCGCAAGAAACCCTGAAGAGAGAGTTGTCCATGTCTGTTGAATTTGCCCGCTCGGGTGGGCGCGCTGCCAATGCGCTGCGCCCGGTCACCATCACGCGCCGCTACACCTGCCATGCCGAAGGCTCGGTGCTGATCGAGTTCGGTGGCACCAAGGTTTTGTGCACCGCCTCGGTGGAAGAGAAAGTGCCGCCGCACAAGCGCGGCTCTGGCGAGGGCTGGGTGACGGCCGAATACGGCATGCTGCCGCGCGCCACCCACACCCGCAGCGACCGAGAAGCCGCACGCGGCAAGCAGTCGGGCCGCACGCAGGAGATTCAGCGCCTGATCGGCCGCTCACTGCGCTGCGTGTTTGATTTGCAGCTGCTGGGCGAGCGCACCATCGCCCTGGATTGCGATGTGCTGCAGGCCGACGGCGGCACCCGCACCGCTGCCATCACCGGCGCTTATGTGGCCGCGCATGATGCGGTGAGCTGGTTGCTGGCCCAGGGCAAGATCAGCCAGAGCCCGATCAAGGACGCGGTGGCCGCTATCTCGGTGGGTATCGTGGAGGGCACGCCCTTGCTGGATCTGGAATACACCGAAGACGCCGGCTGCGACACCGATATGAATGTGGTGATGACCGCTGCCGGCGGCATGGTCGAGTTGCAAGGCACGGCCGAAGGCGTGGCCTTCACCCGCGCTGAAATGAATGCCTTGCTGGACCTGGCCGAGAAGGGCATTGGCGAGCTGCTGGCCGCCCAGCGCCAGGCCCTGAGCTTGTGAGTTTGCAGATGTCTAGCGCAATGCCGACTCGTTTGGTTCTGGCCTCCAACAATGCCAAAAAGCTGGCCGAGTTGCAGGCTTTGTTTGCGCCCCTGGGTGTTGAGCTGGTGACCCAAGGCTCCCTGGGCATCCCGGAAGCCGAAGAGCCTTTTCACAGCTTTGTCGAGAACGCCCTGGTCAAGGCGCGCCATGCCGCGCGCCTGAGCGGCTTGCCGGCGCTGGCCGATGATTCCGGCCTGGCGGTGGAAGCCCTGAAGGGCGCGCCGGGCGTGCTGTCGGCGCGCTATGCCGGCTTGTTTGCGCCGGCTGCGGCTGAAGGGCAGCTCACGCCCCGCCCGACGGATGCCGACAACAACCGCGTCTTGCTTGAGCAGATGGCCGCGTTCCCACTGGCTGAGCAGCGCGGCGCCCGCTTTGTTTGCGCCCTGGTGGCGGTGCAAAGTGCGGGCGACCCCGAGCCTTTGATCGCCATGGGCCGTTGGCAGGGTCAGATCTTGCCTGGCTTGAGCGGCGAGGGCGGTTTTGGCTATGACCCCTTGCTCTTCATCCCAGTGCTTGGCCGCAGCGTGGCGCAACTGAGTGCCTCGGAAAAGAACGCGCTCAGCCACCGCGCCCTGGCTGCCGCCGACCTGGCCCGTCAAATGCGTGAGGTCTGGCATCTTGGCTGATTTGCAGCATCTGATGCGCCCGGGCACCCTGAGCCTGGCGGCTTTGCCGCCGCTCTCGCTGTACGTGCATCTGCCCTGGTGTCTGCGCAAATGCCCTTACTGCGACTTCAACTCGCATGAGTTGCCGGCGGCCATCCAGCCGCAGTTGCCTAGCCAACGTGTTGAGGCTGCAGTGGCTGAGTCAGCCGGTGCCACCAAGCAATTGCCGCTGGCCACAGCGCGCGCTTATCTGGCCGCTTTGCGGGCCGATTTGGAAGCGGCGCTGCCGCTGATCTGGGGCCGGCCGGTGGTCAGCATCTTCATCGGCGGGGGCACGCCCAGCTTGTTCGCGCCGGAGCAGATTGCCGAGTTGATCTCTGACCTGCGCGCCCGCCTGCCGCTGGAGGCGGGCTGCGAGATTACGCTGGAAGCCAACCCCGGCACTTTCGAGCGCGAGCGCTTCAAAGGCTTTCGCAGCGCCGGCGTGACCCGTTTGTCCATCGGTGTGCAGAGCTTTGATGACCGCAAGCTGCAGGCCTTGGGCCGTGTGCACAGCGGTGCGCAGGCGCGCGCCGCCATCGAAGAAGCAGCGCAAGCCTTCGATACCTTCAACCTCGACCTGATGTATGCCTTGCCGCAGCAAAGCCTGGCCGATTTGGATCAAGAGTTGCAGACCGCGCTGAGCTTCAAGCCGCCGCATCTGTCGGTCTATCACCTGACCATCGAACCCAATACCCGCTTCGCTATCGCGCCGCCGGCCAATTTGCCCGATGGCGATCTGGCCAGCGAGATGCTGGACCTGATCACGGCGCGTACCGCCGAGCAAGGGCTGTCGCGCTACGAGGTTTCGGCCTTCGCGCGCGAAGGCCACCGCTGCGCCCACAACCAGAACTACTGGCAGTTTGGCGACTATCTGGGCATTGGCGCCGGCGCGCACACCAAGCTCTCTTTCCCGCACCGGGTCTTGCGCCAGGTGCGTTGGCGTGAGCCGGCCAGCTATACGGCCAAGGCCGGCGAGGGCGCGGCGGTGTCGAATGAGAACGAGGTCAGCCGTGCCGAGCTGCCTTTCGAGTTCATGCTCAATGCGCTTCGCTTGCGAGAGGGCGTGCCGCTGACGCATTTTCTGGAGCGCACCGGCCTGCCACCTTCGAGCATCGCCAAGGCGATGGCGCAGGGTCGGCAAAAAGGCTTGCTGGAAGCCGACCCGGCGCGCATCGCCGCCACGCCCCGAGGTTTCGACTTCCTGAACGATCTGCAGTCCCTGTTCCTAGCGGACTGAGCCTGACCCTGGCGTGCGGCGGGATGCCCCGCCCCAGGGCCGATCAGGCGGCCATCACGTAAACACTCAGCTGCTCATGCTTGGCGTGGCGCTTGGCGCTGGCCGCGGCGGTAGCCACTTCCTCGGCGCGCTGCAAGGAGCCGGGGCGGATGCGCACCGCGCCAATGCTCAAGGTGGTGCAGGGGTGGAAGCGCAAATCGCCATGGCGATCCTCGGCCATGATGCCGCCGGCTTCCAGCGCTGCCGCGTCGAAGAGGTTGCGTGCCAACTCGTTGAAGCGCTCGACGATTTGCTCGCAGCGGTGCTCCCAGTCGTCGCTCTGGAACAGGATGACGAAGTCATCGCCGCCGACATGGCCCAGAAAGTCGCGCTGGCTGTCGCAATGCTGGCTGGCCACCCGGGCCACCAGGCGGATCATCTCGTCACCGCGCCAGTAGCCGTATTCATCGTTGAAGGGCTTGAAGTGGTTCAGGTCGGCGTAGGCCGCGACGAACTCACGCCCGCTGGAAATCAAGCGGCCGATGTGTTGGCTGATGGGGATGTTGCCGGGCAAGAAGGTCAGCGGGTTGGCGTGACGCGCCGCTTCGATGCGGGCCTCGGTGACCGAGCGCACCAACTGCTCGCCCGTGCCCAGGCCCAGGTATCGGCCCTCGCGGGTGATGATGAAACCTTCGCGCAGATAGCGCTGGTCGGCCGAGGTCAGCACGGTGGTGAGGGCCTCGATGCCGGTGTCGGCGTCCACGATCAGCGGCGTCGGGTTGGCGAACAGGGTGCAGGGGCGGCGGCCGTAGAGGTCCAGGAAGAAGGGCTTGGCCCAGCGATTGAGGAATTGCGAGCGGTCCACCAGGGCCACCGGCACGCCCTGCGCATCCAGCACCGCGATGGCTTGCATCTGCTCTTGTTCGTTGAAGAGGCGGAACAGCTGCTCGTGGGTGGTGTCTTCGGTGACGGCGATGGCGTCCTTCATCAGGTGCTCGGCCGTCACGCCGTTGCTGGACGCGCGGCGCAGCTCGGGCAGCACGGCGATGTCATTGCTTGCCAGCACCGCGCGCGCCGCCGGCAGCGCCTCCGCCGCGGCTTGCTTGGCCGGGCGGCCGATAAACCAGCCTTGCCCGTAGCGCACGCCCAAGTCGCGCAGCACGCGCAATTCCTCGGCGTTTTCGATGCCTTCGGCCACCAGCTGGGCGCCAAAGGTTTCGGCCAGTTGCAAGAGGGCGCGGAAGGTCTGCAGCTTCTCGGCGTGGGCGGGCAGATCGTGGGTGAAGTATTTGTCGATCTTGACCAGATCGGGCTGGATCTCGGACCACAGGCGCAGCGAGGAGCGGCCGTCGCCGAAGTCGTCCAGCGCAATGCCCACGCCCTGGCGGCGCAGATGGCTGATGGCATTGCGCAGGCTGCCGATGTCGGTGACGCGCTCATGCTCGGTCAGCTCGATTACGATGTCGGAGGGCTTGAGGCCCAGTTGGTCGCAGAACTTCAGGCTGCGCTCGCCCTGGTCTTGGCCCACCGCGCTGGCCAATGCGGCGGCGCTCATATTGATCAGCAGCTTGCCGGGCAGCTTTTGCGCGCTCCAGTCCTTCAGCGCCTGGCTGGCGCAGCGCACTTCCAGGGCCACGCTGAGGCCTTCACGGCGCCCGGCGGCAAACAAGGCGTCGGGGTATTCCAGGGCGCTGCCGGCAGGGCCGCGCACCAGGGCTTCGTAGCCGTAGATCAGGCCCGAGTCCATCTGGGTCACCGGCTGAAACAAGGTGCTCAGCAGGTCTTCGTTGATCAGGGTCTGCACCCGCAGGAGGGCGGGGCGCTCAGTGCCGCGGCTGGGCAGGCTTGAGCTGTGGGAGTGGGCAAGCGTGATCGTCATGCCGCCATGCTGCCCGCCCAAGGTGACAGGGTGTTGAACTCGGCGGCAGAGCCAAGAAAAACAGCGCCGGCGTGAACAAGTGCCGTGGCGCTGTGGTGCCTTGGTGACGTTAGGGCGAACAGGGGGCTGAGCGCACTGCGTGCAGTGCACTGCCCGCAGGCCTCAGACCCGGTGGGTCAGGCCCGAACTGCGCAGCTTCTCGATCAAACGCGGCGCGATCTGGTTCAGCGGCAGCACTTCGTCGGCCGCGCCGGCCGCAATCGCTTCACGCGGCATGCCGAAGACCACACAACTCGCCTCGTCTTGCACCAGGTTGTAGGAGCCCGCGTCCTTCATCACCTTCATGGCCTTGGCGCCGTCCGCGCCCATGCCGGTCAGCATGATGCCCAGGGCATTGGGCCCGACGACGCGTGCGGCGGAGTGGAACAGCACCTCAACCGAAGGCTTGTGGCGGTTCACCGGCTCGCCGTCTTGCACCCGGGCGATGTAGTTGGCGCCGGAGCGCTCCACGCTGAGGTGCAGGCCGCCGGGGGCGATATAGCCGTGGCCAGGCAGGATACGTTCGCCGTCTTGGGCTTCCTTGACGCGGATGCGGCACAGGCCGTCCAGGCGCGCCGCATAGCTTTTGGTGAAGCCGGGCGGCATGTGCTGGGTGATGACCACGGCCGGGCAGTCGGCCGGCAGATTCACCAATACGTCCTTGGTGGCCTCGGTGCCGCCGGTGGAGGCGCCGATGAAGATGATTTTCTCGGTCGACAAGCGGCCCAGGCTGGCCATGCTCACCGGCTTGTGGGGCACGGCGGGTGGTGCGCCCGGCGCTGCGGCGGCGGCCGGGCCGGGTGGGGCGCGGCGGATATGGGCTTTGCTGGCAATGCGGATCTTGTCGGTGATGTCATCGGCCAGCAGGCGGATGCCATCGGCCACGCCGATCTTGGGCTTGGCGACGAAGTCCACCGCGCCGAGCTCAAGCGCCTTCAGCGTCACTTCGGCGCCGCGCTCGGTCAGCGTGGACACCATCACCACCGGCATGGGGCGCAAGCGCATCAAGCGCGAGAGGAAGTCCAACCCGTCCATGCGCGGCATTTCAATGTCCAGCGTGATCACGTCGGGGTTGAGGTTGCGAATCATCTCGCGTGCGACCAGGGGGTCGGCGGCCGCGCCAATGCACTCCATATCGGGCTGGCGGTTGATGATCTCGGTGAGGATGCTGCGCACCAGCGCGGAATCGTCGACCACTACTACTTTTGTCTTTGCCATGTCGTTTCTTTCCGGATCCTGCTGGGTCAGAACAGGTCGACCGAGCCGCCTGTGGCGACCACGGGTTGCGCCTTTTGCGCGGCCAGGCGGTCTTGTTGGACCAGGGCTTCGGTGCTGGCCGGTGCCAGACGCTTGACCATGGCCTTACCGCTATGAGGCAGGAAGCAGACCTTGCGCGGGTAGATGTCCATCACGTCCTTGGAGACGATGGGGATGCGCTCGGTCTTGAGGTAGTCGATGACGAAGTTGGTATTGCGTTCACCGACGTTGATGGTGTTCATGCCGGCGATCACCGCGCCGCCGCCAAAAATCTTGGCTTCCATGCGGCTCTTGGCCGCGCCGCGCTTCATCATCTCGTTGATCAACAGCTCCATCGCGAAGGAGCCGTAGCGGCCTGAGTCACCGGCGCCATCAGGCAGCATGAAGTGGTTCATGCCGCCGATCTGGGCGTGGCGGTCCCACAGGCAGGCGGCGATGCACGAGCCCAGCGTGGTCATGACCAGCAGGTCTTCGTTGTCGACGTAGTACTCGCCGGGCAAGATCTTGACGGCGGCGTTCTTGAAGTGGGCGTCGTAGAAGAAGAAGGAGGCTTCGCCGGCTTTGCGCTGCACCGACTTGAGCTGCGCCACGCGCGCCGCCCCCGCCGAACTGGACGACATCGCGCTCGCGTACGCACCTGCTCTTGCAGCGGCACCAACTCCGGAAGAGGCTGGGGGATTACTCATGGATGTCTATCGGCCTTGAGGTTGAAGTCTTTAGGCGGGCGTCTTGACCTAGCTACTCGAAGCCAGCGTTCAGACGCGTTCGTAGATGGTTTTGCCTCGCAGGCGGAACAAGTCCTTGGACTCGGTGAAATTCTCCGAGTGGCCCACAAACAGCAGGCCGTGGGGTCGCATTTCGCGGTGTATGCCCTCCAGCACCTTGCGCTGGGTGGGCGCATCGAAATAAATCATCACATTGCGGCAGAACACCATGTGGAAGGGCTCGCCCAGGTTCCATTGCCGGTCCATCAGATTGAGGGTGCGGAAGTCGATCCACTTCTGCAACTCAGGCTTGACGCGGATGCGCCCGGCATTGGCACCCGTGCCCTTCATGAAGAAGTTGCGCAGCCGGGTTTGGTCAAGACCGCGTGCGTCGGCGTTGTAGACGCCGCGGCGGCAGGTGTTCAGCACATTGGTGTCGATGTCGCTGGCGGTGATGGAGACGTTGGCGTTGCTGCCCAGCGACTCGCTGCAGGTCATGGCGATGGAGTAGGGCTCCTCGCCGGTGGAGGCGGCACAGCACCAGATCCGCACCGGCTTGCCGGCCAGGGGCTTGAGGTCATCTTTGAGCGCGTGGAAATGATGCTCCTCGCGGAAAAAGGAGGTCAGATTGGTGGTCAGGCAGTTGACGAACTCCTGCCATTCGCTGGTGGCCTGGGTGCCCGTGGTCGATTCCAGCCACTGAAGATAGTCCGCAAATGATTTGTGACCGGTGTCGCGCAAGCGGCGCGACAAGCGGCTGTAGACCATGGCGTGTTTGCCCTCATGCAGGCTGATGCCCGCATGTTTGTAGATCAGGGCGCGAACGCGGTCAAAGTCGCTTTTGCTGAAACTGAATTCATGGTCAATCGAATCGCCACCAGCGGCATTGGGTACTGCGGACATGGATTGAGCTCGGTTGGTCTCTCTGGCTATCAATTCGGATCAAGGCGCAAACAACACATCACGATCAGATGAGGGTCGCGAGGCGCACAAGGCTTCGCGGGCAACTTGCCTGAGTTCTGGCCTGGATCCGGCTCCGTCACCTAGTTTGCATTTGATTCAAGCCAAGCATAGGGCAAACAAGGCGGGCAATGGGCCATTGTTCACGCCTGAGGCCTACATGTGCCGCTGCTAGACTGCTGACGCACAAGCTTGGAACCCCTTTGGAACCCACCCCTCTCACCCCATTGCTGGACACCCGCCAATTGCGGCTGGACATGGCTTTGAAGCTCTTGCAGCAGGCCGGAGCCTTGCTGCCCGACAGCGAGCCGTATAGCCAAGCGTGGCTGCAAGACGTCATTGACGCGCTTTGCGATCTGTCGAGCAAAGATGCCTTGACCGGGCTGGTCAACCGCCGCAGCTTCGAGATGGCGCTGTCACGCGAGGTGGACCGGGTGGCGCGCTCCGGCGAGTCGGCGCTGTTGCTGATGGTGGACATTGATCACTTCAAGGCGGTCAACGACACCTACGGCCACGCCGCCGGCGACATGGTGTTGCGGGCCGTGGCTCAAGCGCTCAACCAAGGTGTGCGGCCGATGGACACGGTGGCCCGGGTGGGCGGTGAAGAGTTTGCCATCGTGCTGCCCAGCTGTGCCGCCAGCTTCGGCGCCATGGTGGCCGAGCGCATGCGCGAGCGGGTGTCTGAATTGCAGGTGGAAGTCGCACCTGGACAAAATCTTGCGGTGACGATCAGCCTGGGTGGTGCATTTGCGCCGCAATGGGTGCGTTCGTCATCGCTGCTATGGATGGAAAGAGCCGACCGCCAGCTGTACCGCGCCAAGGCGGAAGGTCGTAACCGCGCTTGCCTGGAGACCCAAGTCGACTCCTTGGTCAGCGCCGAGGAAAAGGGCATGTTGTTTGCCGTCACGCAACAGGAAAGCGAATGAGTACGAGCATGGATCCTGCTGCAAACCCAGTGCCGGTGAACCCGGCAACTTCTGTGACCCGCAAACCGGTGGCCCGCGGCGCCGGCGCACGCACCGTGGCCGTGACCAGCGGCAAGGGCGGTGTTGGCAAAACCTTTGTGACCGCCAATTTGGCCGCCGCCCTGGCGGCTCGGGGCGAGCGGGTCTTGGTGCTGGACGCCGACCTGGGCCTGGCCAATCTCGATGTGGTGCTGAATCTGCACCCCAAACTGACGCTGCACGATGTCTTCACCGAGAAGGCCACGCTGGAGCAGGCGATTTTGCCTGCGCCGGGCGGCTTCCATGTGCTGCTGGCCGGTTCCGGCATGGTGGAGTATTCGCGCCTCACACCTGAGGTGCGCGACAAGCTGCTGGACATCGTCGAGGCCGTGCGGCCGCGTTTTGACTGGATCTTGCTGGACACCGGCGCGGGCATCTCGGATGTGGTGCTGTTTGCCGTCTCGCTGGCCACTCAAGTCTTGGTGGTGGCCACGCCGGAACCGACATCGCTGACCGATGCCTACGCTACCATCAAGGTGCTGGCCACCCAGCAAGACCGCCGCGAGGTGGGCTTGGTGGTGAACCAGACCAACCGGGTCGGTGAGGGCCGGCTGATCTGCGGCCAGTTGCAGCAGGTTTTGCAGCGCTTTGTGGGCCCCAAGCCGGGCCAGACCTTCAAGCTGGAGCTGATGGGCGAGGTCAAGATGGACGTGGCGGTGCGCCAAGCCGTGCTCAAACGCCAGCTGGTGCTGGAGCATTTTCCCGGCTCAGATGCCGCCCAGTGCATCAAGGCCCTGGCCGCCAAATTGCTTGAAAAATGAGCCAGGACAGTACTGAGGCGGCCAAGACCGCATTCGCCTGGATCGGTGGCGAGGCCGCCGTGCGCGGCTTGGTTGACCGGTTTTACGACTTGATGGATCTGGAGCCCGGCTACGCCCAGTTGCGTAGCCTGCACCCTTCGACGCTGGAAGGTTCGCGTGACAAGCTGCACTGGTTTTTGTGCGGCTGGCTGGGCGGGCCCGACTATTTCGTGGAGCGTTTCGGCCACCCGCGCCTGCGCGCGCGCCACCTGCCTTTCAAAATCGGCCCGCTGGAGCGGGACCAATGGATGAGCTGCATGCGCCAGGCGATGGCGGATTGCGCCCTTGACCCGGTCTTGCAGCAGCGCCTGGGTGAGTCCTTTCAGGGCACGGCGGACTGGATGGTCAACCAGCCCGGCGTCAGCAAGGTCCTTTAGTTCCCTGAGAAGCGGCCCGGCCGCAAGGGCTTCAAGTCCAGGCTCGCGCGCCGCCCAGCCACCAACTCCGCCACCAGCTTGGCCGTGGCCGCACTTTGGGTCAGGCCCAGATGGCCGTGGCCAAAGGCGTAGATCACGCGCTGATCCGCCGGGGCATAGCCGATGGCCGGCAAGGAGTCCGGCAGCGAGGGTCTAAAGCCCATCCACTGTTTGCCGCCCTGCGCGTTCAAGCCAGGCATGAAGGCCTGAGCCTTGGCCAGCAAGGCGTCCGCTCGCGCAAAGTTGGGCGGTGCCCGCAAGCCTCCGAGTTCTACCGCGCCCCCGACCCGAATGCCGCAACTCAGCGGTGTCACCACAAAGCCGTGCGCGCCAAAGGTGAGCTGGCGGCGCAGCTCAAAGCCGGGCGCGGGCAGGGTGGTGTTGTAGCCGCGCTCGGTTTCCAGCGGAATCTTGTCGCCCAGCGTGGCGGCCAGTTGGTGGGACCAAGCGCCACCGCACAACACCAGCTGTTGGGCTTGCACGCTGCCGCCACCCTGGAGTTGCACGGACACGGCGCGCGGGCCGGCGCGCAGGCTCAGGGCTTGGGCCTGACGCAAACACCCGCCGGCCGCTTGCACGGCCTGGGCCAGGTGCAGGCAAAGTTGCAAGGGGTCGGCAATGGTTTTCCAGCCCGGCACAAAGGTGCCGGCCACCAAGCGATCGCTCAAACCCGGCTGCAAGCGTGCCAGCGCGGCCTGGCCATGCAGATGTTCAAACGCGATGCCATGTTCTTGCCGCAGCGCCCAGCCGGCGGCGCTGGCCTGCCATTCGGCTTCACTTTCGTAGAGATGCAAGGCACCGTCTTCGCGCAGCAGGGCAGAAGCTCCTGCCGCGGCCAGCATGGCCGGCGTCTCCTGGGCCGATAAGCGCAGCAGCGCGGCCTGAGCCGTGGTGCTGGCTGCTACCTGGCTGGGCTGGCTGGCGCGCCAGAAGCGCCAAAGCCAGGGGGCGATGCGTGGCAGATAGCTGGGCCGCAGGGACAACGGCCCAAGGGGATCCAGTAGCCATTTGGGTGCCTGCCGCAGAATGCCTGGCGAGGCCAGAGGCAGCACGTCCGAGAAGGCAAAGGCCCCGGCATTGCCGCGGCTGGCCTCGGCGGCCACGCCGCTGCGGTCAATCACCGTGACCTGATGCCCTTCTTGCAGCAGGCGCAAGGCGGTGGCCAGGCCGATGATGCCGGCGCCGATCACCAGCACCTGGGCCGTGTGCTCCTGCGCTCCCAGCGGCGGCAGCGCAGCTTCATTGAGCTGGGCGTGAGGGGCCGGCTCAGTCGTTCCCCACGCCGGCTTGGCGTCTTCAGGCCGAGACATAACTGGTTTTCACCGCGGTGTAGAACTCGGCCGCATAACGGCCTTGTTCGCGCGAACCGAAGCTGCTGCCCTTGCGGCCGCCGAAGGGCACGTGATAGTCCACGCCGGCCGTCGGCAGGTTGACCATCACCATGCCCGCCTGGGCATTGGCTTTGAAGTGACTGGCCAGCTTGAGCGAGTTGGTGCAGATGCCGGCGGCCAAGCCGAACTCGGTGTCATTGGCCATGGCCAGTGCGGCCTCGTAGTCTTTGACGCGGCAGACGCTGGCGACCGGGCCAAACACTTCTTCGCGATTGATGCGCATCTCGGGGCTGGTGTCGCTGATCAGGGCCGGGCTCATGTAGAAGCCGGTGGTCGCGCGCTGCAGGCGCTCGCCGCCGCAAACCAGGCGCCCGCCTTGGTCTTGGGCGATGGCCACATAGGCCAAGTCCAGTTCGAGCTGGGTCGCGTCGACCACCGGGCCGATCTGCGTGCCGGCTTCCAGGGCATGGCCGACCTTCAAGGCCGCCAGCGCCTCGCCGCAGGCGTTCACGAAACGGTCGTGAATGCCTTCGGTGACGATGAAGCGGCTGGACGCCGTGCAGCGCTGGCCGGTGGAGTAGAACGCGCCTTGCACCGCGGCATTGACGGCCAGGCCCAGGTCGGCGTCGTCCAGCACCACCAGCGGGTTCTTGCCGCCCATCTCCAGCTGCAGCTTTTTCAGCTTGGCCCCGCAAGCCGCCGCCAGCCCGCGGCCGGTGGCGACCGAGCCGGTGAAGCTGATGGCGTTGACCAGCGGGCTGTCAACCAGGCGCGGGCCCACGACCGAGCCGCGCGCGAACACGAGGTTGAACACGCCGGCAGGCAGGCCCGAGCGCGAGATGATCTCGGCCAAGGCCCAGCTGCTGGCCGGCACCAGATCGGCGGGCTTGAACACCACCGCATTGCCATAGGCCAGGGCCGGGGCGATCTTCCAGGCGGGGATGGCAATGGGGAAGTTCCAGGGCGCGATCAGCCCCACCACGCCCAGCGGCTCGCGCCGCACATCGATTTCGATGCCGGGTCGCACCGAGGCCAGTAATTCGCCCGCTTGGCGCAAGGCCTCACCGGCGAAGAACTTGAAGATATGGCCGGCCCGGGTGACCTCGCCAATGCCTTCGGGCAAGGTCTTGCCTTCTTCCCGCGAGAGCAGGCGGCCCAATTCCTCGCGGCGTGCCAGGATTTCGCTGCCGATCTGGTCCAGCACATCAAAGCGCTGCTGCGGCGTGCTGCGCGCCCAGGCTGGCGCGGCAGCGGCTGCCGCGGCAATGGCCTGGTCCACCGCGGCAACGCCAACATGATGGGCATGGCCGATCAGGTCGCTGGTGTCCGAGGGATTGATATTGGGCTGGGCGAAAGTGGCTTGGGCTGTGGTCAGCCACTCGCCGCCGATAAAGCTATTGAAATCCATGCTGCGCTCGCGGCTCAGGCTTTAGGCCAGGGTGGGCAAGGTGGGGCGGGTGGCCAAAGCCTGGCGCACCAAGCCTTCGACGCGGGCACGCTGCTCACCGGCCAGCGGCAGGCGCGGGGCGCGCACGCGGTCATTGGAGTCGATCACCAGCGCTTCCACCAGCTTGAGGTTTTGCACCAGATAGCTGGACACATCCAGATCCAGCAGCGGGCGGAACCAGCGGTAGATGGCCAAGGCCTCCTCGTAGCGCTTGGCTTGCATCAGCTTGTAGATGGCCACGGTCTCCTTGGGGAAAGCCACCACCAGGCCAGCCACCCAGCCCACGGCGCCGACGGCCAGGGCTTCGAATGCCAGGTTGTCCACGCCGGTGAAGACGTCGTAGCGCGAGCCCAGGCGGTTGATGATTTCGGTGCTGCGGCGGATGTCGTCGCTGCTTTCCTTGACGGCGACAAAGCGCGGGTCATCGGCCAGTTCTTCCAGGATGTCGGTGGTGACATCCACACGGTAGGCCACTCGGTTGCTGTAGATCATGATGGGCAGATCACCGGCGGCGGCGATGGCGCGCAGATTGGCCACGGTCTCGCGGCGGTCGGTGTGATAGATGGTGCTGGGCACCACCATCAGGCCATCGGCGCCGGCATCGGCGGCTTTGCGAGCCAGGGCGCAGGCGTCGCGGGTGGAGGCCTCGGCCACAGTCAGGATTGCGGGCTTGCTGCCGCTGATCTGCTTGGCCGTCTTCAGCACGGCCACGCGCTCCTCGTGCGAGAGCATGGGGCCTTCGCCCAGGGAGCCGCAGGCGATCAGGCCGTCACAGCCCGCGTCCATCTGCAACTGGAAGCAACGCTCCATTTCGGGGAAGTCGAGTGAACCGTCAGCGTGGAATTTGCTGGTTACTGCGGGGATGACGCCTTGCCACATGGGGAATCCTTGTTGGGAGTGGATGAAAGAGTGAGACAGAGAGAGGTCAGAGGAACACAGGGAAAAATCAGTACCGAGCCCGAGGGATCAGTGCGCGGGCTTGGCTTGCGCGTTGTCGGCGCCGGCGCCGGCCGTGCCAGCCGATGTCGCGCCGGGCTGAATCTGCTGCAGCCATTCGCTGAATTCGCCATCGAAGCGGCTGCCCCAGCCGCGCAGCAGGGCTTGGTAGCGCGGATAGTCGCCGCGGCGGGTGAAGCTCAGCATCTGCTCCAGCTCGGCCCGGTGGCGTTCCATCATGAAGCGCACGGCCAGATAGCCCCAGCTGTAAACGCGGGGCGAGCCGCCATTGCTGATGTAGCCGGTGTCGAACAAGTCGCTCAGCGCATAGCGCTTTTCATCGAGGGCTAAAGCCACCGCCTTGGGGTTCTTGTCACCGCGTGAGATGTACTCGGCGATGCCTTCGGTCCACCAGACCAGATAAGGCGTCAAGGGCGCCGGCTTGGGGCAGTTCTCGGGCGCATCGTGGGAGTCATGCAGATTGGCGCAAAAGTCGCCGTAGAGGTTGTAGCGCCCGTCCAGATAGTGCACAAACTCGTGGCCCAGATTGAGCACCGAGCCGTCCTTGTTCTGGTTGGCCACAAATTCGGCCTGATTGCCGGGGCGGTCCGGCAGGCCTTCGAGATACATGCCGCCGTTATTGGTGGGCATATTGAAATGCGCGCCGGCGTGGCGTTTGAAGGCATCGCTGGAGGCGTAGATATTGGCGCGCAGCGAGTCGTTCAAATCATGGGCGACTGGCTTGCCTGCTGTTTGAAAAAGCTGGTGAAAGCGCTGCTCGATGGCGGCCAGGTCCTGGCAGATGGCGGCCTCTTGCGCGGGCAGCAGGGCTTGCGAGCGCAGGGTGAGGCTGGCGCTGCAGCGGTGTTGACGGCTCAAGACCTGCTCGACCGGGGCGGTGCCGATTTCTGGGCTCTTGCTTGCGATGCTGGCGCAGCCCGCCAGCCATGTGGCGACCAGCAGGGCCAGTATTCGTTGGATGAGGTGCATGTTCAAAGTCAGCGGCTGCTGCGGATAGGGTGGCCGGGATCAGCTGTTGCGGGTATGGGTCAGCGCCACGATCAGGCGGTTGCGGATGCCGATGTAAAGCCCGGGGATGGCGGCGCCTTCGCGCAGCACAAACTCGGTGATCAACTGCTGGCGCTGTGGCTGATCGTGCGGCGCTGTCATGGCTTGCAGCTGCGCATCCAGCGCCTGCCAGCGCGCATGCAGCTCAGCCTCGTAAGGGTCGCGAATCGCCTTGAGCAGCGGCAGGGCTTTTTGGTAGGCCAGCTGCATCAGGTTGTCGACGAAGTCGATGCACCAGCGGGCCGAGGTGTCGCTGTACTGTTCCGGGTCGTACTCGCAAAAGCTGGCCGGCATGCTCAGGGTGCCGATGGGGCAGGGCAGCCAGGTGCTGACATGCGGGTTGTGCAGCGCCACCCAGTAAACCCCGGCCATGTCCTCGGGCAAGCCTCTGCGCAGCTGGCAGATCACCGCGTAAAAGCCGAAGTGCCGCGCCACCGTGCGCCGCGGTGTCAGCTTGAGCAAGCGCCGTAGCTCCGGCGTGGGGAAGGGCGTGGCCAGCGGGCTTTTCTCCAGCCCGCCTTGCTCATTCATCACATACCACTGCGGCTGTTCGCTGATGTCGTAAATGGTCTGCTCGAAGGTCGAGCGGTGGAAGGCCATGAGGTCCTGCAAGGACAGCGGCTTCTCGGGCCGCACCGACAGCGGGTAGATGGACAGCGGCTCCACCACTTGCGAGTACGCGTCCAGCGTGCGATAGCGGTTCTCGCCCAGTTGTCGCTCGGGCCAGGCGCGCAGCGAGGGTGCCACCTGGCTGTAGAACAACCACAGCCGCGCCGTGGCCCATTCGCGCGGCAGGGGGATGTAGGCCTCTTGCCAGTCGAAAGGCCGACCGGCTTGTGGGTCGAACCAGCCGCGCTCCGCGGCAAAGCGCTCGACATGGGCGCAGGCCAGGGTGTCTTCGCTGTCGTCCAGCTTGAGGTCACCCTGATTGAGTTCTCGTAAGACGCTCCAGTTGGCGGCCACCATCACATGGTCGTCGGGCATGCGGCGGGCGGCCCAGATGGCGCCGGGCTCGCCGCTGGCACGGGTCCAGCCCTTGCCCACGCCCAGCACCTCCATCACCCAGATCTCCTCGGTGTCGCCGATGCACAGCAACTCACTGCCTTCGCCGCAGGAGCACAAAAAGCCGTAGCGCTCCATCAACTCGCCGATCAGCGCAATCGCCTCGCGCGGGTGGCGGCAGCGTTGTAGGGCGAAGACCATCGCTTGTTCGATGGTCATGATCTGTTCGCCTTCGCCGCGCAGGCAGCGCAGTTCGGGCCGCTGCGAGGTGGTGCTCTCGACGATGGCCAGCTGATGCTCGTTGATGTGCGAGTAGGCCGAGTGGAAATAGGCGTAGGTGTGGGCCACCTGCTCGATCTCGCCGATCACCTCGCCGTAATGCGCCAGGTCAGCGGAGAAGCTGTCCTGGATGCCGAAGTGGACGGGCGCCTTGGCGCCGGGCGCATGGTCGGCCGCCGGCACTTTGCGGATGCGCGAATCGCGCCCGGTGTCTGAATGGCTGAGCAAGGTGCTGCCATCGGCACTGGCGAGTCGTCCGACGGCGATGACGGTACACATAGACCTTGCGTTTCCTTGTGTTGCAGAGCTGGTCCACGCCGCTGGCGGGACGTGGTTTTGAATTTGTATATGGATAATATATTAAGAAATCGGACGCGGTCAAACCTTGGCATGCGGCTTAGGTCGCGATGCCGTGAAAGTGGTGTTGAGCGTGGGCTGGAGGCGGGGGTCGGGCCTTGCCATAAGCAGCCGCGTAGCGTGGCTTGCTCAAGTCCGATCAGCTGGCGCCGCAAGCCTGCGATGGCTTGCTGCAGCTTCGCCGCAGATGCGTGTTGCTCAGCCCTTGTTTTGGCTGCCGCCCTGCAGCAAAACCATCAAAGCGCCGCAGCCGCCATCGCTGGCGCGGGCCTGCACAAAGGCCAGCACCTGTTCTTTTTGCACCAACCAGCGCCTGACCTTGGTTTTGAGCACCGGCTCGCGGCCGGGCGAGCCATTGCCTTTGCCGTGCACCACGCGCACGCAGCGCAGGCCGCGGCGGGCGCTGTCTTGCACGAAGTTGCCCAGGGCTTCTCGGGCTTGATCGCGGCGCAGGCCGTGCAGGTCCAGCTGGGCTTGCAGGCTCCAGTGGCCGCGCCGCAGCTTGTTGAGCACCTCGGGCGGGATCTCGGGGCGGCGGAAGGACAGGGTATCGTCGGTCTCCAGCAGCGAGTCCACATCAAAGTCGTCCGACAAGGCTTGCAGCAAAGCTTGGCGTTCGTCGGCCTCGCGTTGCAAGGGCAGGGCCTCGGGCTTGGCCAGGCCGTGCTCGGCGCGGCTGGCGTGGTTCAGGGGCGTGACTTGGCCCACACTCAGCTCGAAGATGCGCCGCTCCTGCTCGGCCAAACGGCGGGCGGCGGCCAAGCGTTCGCGTCGTTCTTCTTCGAGCTTGCGGGCCAGGGCCAGTTCGCGCTGCAGCTGTTTGAGGTCTTGCAGGCTGTGCCAGCTGCTGGGGGTTTTGTGGCTCATATCAAGCCCCGCTCGGCCAGGGAAATCACCTCGCCGCTGCCCACCACCAAATGATCCAGCACCCGCATGTCCACCAGGGCCAGGGCATTCTTGAGCGCCTGGGTCAGCAACTCATCGGCGCGCGAAGGCTCGGCCGCGCCCGAGGGGTGGTTGTGCGCCAGGATGAGCGCGGCGCAGCCCAGATCCAGCCCGCGTTTGACCACCTCGCGTGGGTAAACCGAGGTTTGTGTGAGCGTGCCTCTGAACATTTCTTCCATGGCAATGAGGCGGTGTTGAGCATCCAGAAACAGCACGCAAAACACCTCGTGCGAAAGGCCGGCCAGCTTGAGTCGCAGGAATTGCTTGACCGCATCTGGCGCGTCAAACACCGGGCGCTGTGCCAATTCCTGCAGCAGCGAGCGTCGGGCGATCTCCAGCACCGCGGCAATCTCCGCTCGTTTGGCCGGCCCTAAGCCCTTGACGCGCGCCAGATCGGCCACCTTGGCATGCAGCAGCCCATGCCAGCCACCGAACTGATCCAGCAGGCTTTGGGCCAGCTGCAGCACCGGCAAACCCTGGATGCCGGTGCGCAGCAGCAGGGCCAGCAACTCGGCATCGGCCAGGGCTTGGGGGCCACGGGCCAGGAGCTTTTCACGCGGGCGGGCGTCGGGAGGGAGGTCGCTAAGAGGCATGTTGCGGCAGTGCGCAGAAGGGGTGGGGCGAGCTGGCCCTAAAATCCGCTCAGTCTAGCCAATATTCTCCCAATGAATCCCACCGTTCAAGCCGCCTCCTTTCTGACCTTGCATTACCGCTTGGCCGGCCCCGATGGGGGCGATGTGATCAACACCTTTGCTGACAAGCCCGCCACGCTGACGCTGGGCACGGGCGAGTTGTCGCCCGCTATTGAGGCGCGCCTGCTGGGCCTAGCCGAAGGCACGCGCACCCAATTCGAGCTGGCGGCGGGTGAAGCCTTTGGCGACCGCAACCCCGAGCTGCTGCAGCGCGTCAAGCTGAGCCTGCTGCGTGAGTTGGGCGCGGCCGACGAGGACTACAAGGTCGGTGACGTGGTGCAGTTCCCCACGCCCGATGGTCAAGCCAGCTATGCCGGCGTGGTGCGTGAGGTCGGCACGGACGCCTTGCTGTTTGACTTCAATCACCCGCTGGCGGGCCAGCCGGTGAGCTTTGAAGTCCATGTCATCGGCGTGCTGTGAGATGAGTCAAGAGATGAGCCAAGATTTGCAAACTCAAGAAGTCATCCTGGCCGAACCGCGCGGCTTTTGCGCCGGCGTGGACCGGGCCATTGAAATCGTTGAACGTGCCTTGCTCAAGTTCGGCCGGCCGATTTATGTGCGCCATGAGATCGTGCACAACACCTATGTCGTCAATGATTTGAAGGCGCGCGGCGCCATCTTCATTGAAGACCTGGCCGAGGTGCCACCCGGCGCCACCCTGGTGTTCAGCGCTCACGGCGTCAGCCAGGCAGTGCGCCAAGAAGCGGCGCAACGCGGCTTCCAGGTGTTTGATGCCACCTGCCCGCTGGTCACCAAGGTGCATGTGGAAGTGGCCAAGCTGCACCGCGAGGGTTATGAATTCATCATGATCGGCCACAAGGGCCACCCCGAGGTGGAAGGCACCATGGGCCAGCTCAGCGAAGGCATCTACCTGGTCGAAGAGGTGGAGGATGTGGCCCATGTGCGGGTCAACAATCCCGCCAAGCTGGCCGTGGTGACGCAAACCACCTTGAGCGTGGACGATGCGGCCGAGATTCTGGCGGCCGTGAAGCAGCATTTCCCGCTGGTGCGTGAGCCCAAGAAGCAAGACATCTGCTACGCCACGCAGAACCGCCAAGACGCCGTCAAGGTGATGGCGCCGCAAGTGGATGTGGTCATCGTGGTGGGCAGCCCCACCAGTTCCAATAGCAACCGCCTGCGCGAATTGGCGCAGCGCCTGGGCACCCCCGGCTATATGGTGGACAGCGCCGAAGAGGTGCAGGCCGAGTGGCTGGAAGGCCGCGCCAAAGTGGGCCTGACCGCAGGCGCCTCGGCGCCCGATGTGCTGGTGCAGGCCGTCATCAAGCGCCTGCGCGAACTGGGTGCCACCACGGTGCGCAGCCTGCCAGGCGTGGAAGAGCATGTGCGCTTCCCCCTGCCCATGGGCCTGGGTGACAAGTCCATGGCGGAAGTGAGTGCCTCTCGATCCTGAGCCTGGCGCCAACGCATTGACGCGGCGCCGACATCCGGCGCCGTTTTGCTTTCATAGAATCAAGACAGTTTCAAGGATCACCCAAATGTTAGACATCTCCCTGCTGCGCAAAGACTTGGATGGCGTCGTTGCCCGCCTGAATGCCCGCAAGAGCCCGCAAACCTTTCTGGATGTGACGCGCTACAGCGCGCTCGAAACCGAGCGCAAGGGCTTGCAAGTGCGCACCGAAGAACTGCAAAGCAAGCGCAATAGCTTGTCCAAACAGATCGGTCAATTGAAAGGCAAGGGCGAAGACGCCTCGGCTCAAATGGCCGAAGTGGGCGGCATTGCCGATGAGTTGAAGGCCAGCGCCGAGCGCCTGGATGTGATCCAGCAAGAACTCACCACGCTCTTGATGAGCGTGCCCAATCTGCCGCACGAGAGTGTGCCGGTGGGTGCGGATGAAACCGGCAATGTGGAAGTGCGCCGCTGGGGCACGCCGCGCCAGTTCGAGTTCGAGCCGCGAGACCATGTCGACCTCGGCGCACCGCTGGGCCTGGACTTTGAAACCGGCGCCAAGCTGAGCGGTTCGCGCTTCACCTTCATGCGCGGCCAAGTGGCCAAGCTGCACCGCGCGCTGGCGCAGTTCATGCTGGATGTGCAGACCGAAGAGCATGGCTACACCGAGTGCTACACGCCTTACATCGTCAATCGCGAGGTGCTGGAAGGCACCGGCCAGCTGCCCAAGTTCAAGGAAGACATGTTCTGGGTCTTGCGTGGCGGCGATGACGAGGCGGCCGAGCAATACCTGATTTCCACCTCGGAAATCTCGCTGACCAACTCGGTCCGCGAGCAGGTGCTCGATCTGGCTAACTTGCCCATCAAGCTGACCGCGCACAGCCCATGCTTCCGCTCGGAAGCCGGCAGCGCCGGCCGCGACACCCGCGGCCTGATTCGCCAGCACCAGTTCGACAAGGTCGAGATGGTGCAGATCGTGCATCCGGAAAAGAGCTACGAAGCGCTGGAAGAAATGGTCGGCCATGCCGAGGCCATCCTGCAAAAGCTCGAACTGCCATACCGCGTGCTGACCCTGTGCACCGGTGATATGGGCTTTGGTTCCACCAAGACCTATGACCTGGAAGTGTGGGTGCCCGCGCAAGGCGTGTACCGCGAGATCAGCTCTTGCTCCAACTGCGAAGGCTTTCAGGCCCGCCGCATGCAAGCGCGCTTCAAGAACGCTGCTGGCAAGAACGAGTTGGTGCACACGCTCAACGGCTCCGGCCTGGCCGTTGGCCGCACCTTGGTGGCCGTGCTTGAGAACTATCAGAACGCCGACGGCAGCATCACTGTGCCTGCCGTGCTGCGTCCCTATCTGAAGGGCGCCGAGGTGCTGCGCGGCTGAACCCGCTGCGGACCCAAGCCAGAAGCCCGCCCTTGAACCGGCGGGCTTTTTGTTGGTGCCGCCTCCACGATCGGGGCAGGGCTTGCGTGCTCGCGCGCGAGCCTGAGCGCGGTTTCTACCTGCGCCCGATGAGACGCGTCACCTCTTGATGAGCAGTCTTGATGACTTGTGTGAAGTTCTGCCTCGCCAGCCGAGCGCTGGGACGAGAAAACACGAAATGAAATTCGAGCTCTTGCAAATTCCTAAAAATTTGCGCTAGAATCTAGGGCTTCACTCGCTGACAAGTTAAAACGCTTTTCACGAGTTGCCGAATACCGGAGAGGTGGCAGAGTGGTTGAATGTACCTGACTCGAAATCAGGCGGACCGAAAGGTCTCGGGGGTTCGAATCCCCCCCTCTCCTCCA